>NZ_SSMQ01000027.1 GCF_005144585.1 Polyangium fumosum
CATGATGCCGCTGCCCGAGAGACCACCGGTAAGCCGTGTGCGGGAAATCCGCACGCACGGTTTGAACGGGAGTCTTGCCAGAACCATGCGCGGATGGTCGCGCAGAACAAGGTAGGATTTACCAATGATTGATCATATCTCGATCGGCGTTCGTGATCTGGAGAAGGGCAAGGCGTTTTACGCGGCCGCTCTCGCGCCCCTTGGTTATGCGGTGATGATGGAGTTCCCCGGCGTGGTCGGGCTCGGAGAGAAGGGCAAACCCGATTTCTGGCTCGGCGCGGGCGAAGGGGTCTTCCGCCAGCACGTCGCGTTCCTCGCCGCGGATCGCAAGACGGTCGACGCGTTTTACGAGGCCGCGATCCGCGCCGGAGGCAAGGACAACGGCCCGCCCGGGCTCCGCCCCATGTACCACCCGAATTATTACGGGGCCTTCGTGCTGGATCCGGACGGGAACAACATCGAGGCCGTCTGTCACACGCCTTGACGAGCGCCGGACGGCGTGAACGCGCTTGCCTGGCCCCCTTCCCCATGGAAGGCGACGCCCGAGGTCCCTCCGTGTAGCCCTTCCCCAGGGACGGGCGTGACGAAGGGGCCTTGGGCCCCTCCGTCCACGGCGACGGGCGCGCCTCCGCAGGCTCCGCGCCCTCGTTCCCGAGGGAGGGGCGCGGCGAAGGCGCCCTCTGCCTCGCCGTCCCCAGGGACGCCGACGCGAGCGGCGTCTCTGCGCCTTCCTTCCCGAGGGACGGTGTGGGGGCGAGGGGCTCGGGCGTTCGTGTGGAGGAGGACGGCGTGCGTGGAGCCGCGCTCGGGCGCGCCGAGCAGGTTCAGGGGGTCTCGTTCTGCTTCGTGTCTTTCCGCCGCTTGCGGAAGGGCTTGAAGAACCGATCCACCATCTTCGGGGTGGACGCGTAGACCGTCGTGAGCACGCCTTCGAGCTTCTTGTACGCCTCGCGCCACGCCGCCATGAGCGCGGGGATACGTTTCTCGTTCAGGAAGGCGAGCGCCTTCTCGGTCTCGGAGAGGTCTGCGTCGGCGGCCACGACGTTCGCGCGCGAGGCGGTGAGCTTCGGCTCCCAGGACGTGACGATCTCGCCGATCTCGGGGTCGTCCTTGTCTTCCGCCATTGCGTCGAGCATCTGCGCCACCTGCTCGGGCTCCTCCTTGCGGGGCTCGGCGGTCGTGACGTCGCGCAGGCCGGTCTTGAAGTAGCGGCGGTATTTGGGGTGCTCGCGGTTCTTCCGGACGGCGCCGAGGAGCTGGAGTTCGAAGCCCTCGACGTCGGCGTCGCAATCGCCGTCGCGCGCGTCGAGGATCGCGCTCTTGCGCTGCCGCTCCTCCTCCAGGTCGTCACGCTCGCGCAGCGCCGTTTTCAGGTCGCCGTGCACCACGAGCAGCGGCGCTTCGAGCCCGGCGGTCTTCTTGTCCGCGGCGACGCGCCCCGTCGCGTAGGCGCTCTTCGGGAGATACCCCTCCGGAGGGGTGTCTTGGGTGGGCATGTCCATGAAAACGGTTTCTCCTGATTCCGGGTGGTGTACCAAGGAATCCGCGGAGCGTAAAGCGTGGCTGGGGCAGGCAGGCCACGGTCAGCCATCCACGACGCGGATGGGGATCCAGTCGAAGCCGGTGACGCCTGCGGCCTGGAAGATGCGGCGGACCTTGGGGGTGACGAGGAAGAGGGGGTACGGGAGGACGGACGCGGAGAGGTCGCCGGTGAATCCCGCGATGCCGTACCATTCCCAGGTGACGTTCACGTCGTGGATGTCGGCGAGGTCCGCGGCGCGGTAGGCGAGGCGGAAAGGAATCTCCTCCTTGCCACCGAAGCAACTCCGCCCGCACGGGCAAGGCTCGGAGACCTCGATCCCGGTGGATCGGGGCGACATCGGCGGCATCGTGTGCGCGGCGCAGAGCTGACGCCATGGGATCCGGAAGCCCCGCTCCTCGAACGCCGCGAAGACGTCCCGGAACGAGAGCCCCGTCGCGCCGCTCTGCGCGAGCGCTGCGGCGAGCTTCTCGTCCACGAGCACGTCGTCGTGCGACGTCGTGGCCGCGCGCCGGCCTTCCAATCTGGGGAGGAATTCGCCGTCGATGAAGATTGCGGACGTCTGCCGGGCGCCGGCGCCGCACCGAGGGCAGGCGTCGGACATATCGTACGTCGTGCCCATCATGGGCCCCGCAAAGACCGTGGCGTTGGTGTCGTATTCCACGACGAGCAGGCGCGCGGATTGGAGCTCCTCGTCGGTGAAACGGTCGCGACGGCGCACGGAACAGCGGAGCCCCCGCTCCTTGAGGAGGGTCTGGAGGAGCGCCAGGCGTTCGTCCCTCTCGTCGAGAGTAACGGTGGTAAAATTCCCCTCTTGATCGAGGACTGCCACATCCGGACCACACCCTGCGGGACCAAGGATTGCCTCGGGTCCTCCGGGAATGCGGTTGTTGATCAGAATGATCCGCGCTTCTGTCCACATGTTTACCTCGGTGGGATATTTACCTTCCGAAGTATGGCTTGATGGCTTTCAACCAATGGGGGAAGGGCTCGTAGACCTCTTCATACATCTGCCATAGGGCTTCGCGGGTCTTACGCGCAGGCCGCTTCGCGTTCAGCAGCTTCGTGATCTCCTTGTGCTGCGCCTCTGTCAAGATCACCGACGGTATCTTATCAAGCTGCTTTGCCGTCAGCCTCAGCTCTCCTCCCATCGCCTTCTCCAGGAGGTGATGCGCCTGGTACGCTCCACCGAGCCCATCGGTGAACTTCTTCATCACGTCGTACGCGCCGATCGCCCCGTTCTGCTCCAGCGCGGCCGCGATGTCCACGCCGTACTTCTTGGCGAGGAGCTCCGCCGTCTCCGCCGAAATCTCCTCGGCCCCTTGCAGGATCAGCGGCGCCTTCTTCGCGCAGGCCTCCTCCAGCTTCTTGGCGAACTTCTCGGCCTGCCCGACGAGCACCGCCGAGGCGACCTGCGTGATCGCCGCCGCCGCCTGCACGATGGCGTTGTCGACGCCGTCCTCGTCGTCGCCCCCGATGATACCGAACCGCTTGCCGTCCTTGCGCGCGAGGTCGTGATTGAACTCGCCGTTCAGCATCGCCGACGCTATCGCGAGCTCGCGGACCATCCGTTCGAGCGGCGTCAGGGCCTTGCCTTTGCCCGTCCCGTCGCCCTTGCACCCTCCCTCCGTCTGCCGACAAGAGCCCACGCTCATCACCGGCGCCCCCGACCGAAAGGCGTGCTCCGGCAGCGCGCCACCCCGATCCACCAGCGTACAGGATTCGTCGACGCACTTCGGCGGATGCACCTCATCACGCGGGGGCAATACGCCCTCCTTGCTCAGGACCCCTTCCTTCGGCAAAACCATGTCCTTCGAGCGCGGGTCCTGGGGCGTCGATTCCCTGTCCGGCGGGCTCTCGCGGCGGATACGATGCTTCTCGACGCGCTTCTCGATGCTGTCGGAATCGTCCCCGCCGCCTCCGCCTCCGCCCCCGCCCTTGCCGCCGCCGCCCTCGTCGCCGTCCGCCTTCTCCTTCGGCGGTGGGTCCTGCTTCTTCGCGGGCGCGGGCGGAGGCGCAGGCTTCTGCTTGGGCGGAGGCGGCGGCTCGCAGGTCCATGCCTTGTCGTGGAACTGGATGGGAATCCATGCACGATTCTTCAGGTCCGCGCGTGGGTCGAAGACGAAGAGCGGCAGGACGTCGTGGCAGGTGACGAGCTGCCGTGCCGCGGGGCCGAGCACAGGATTGCCCGAGAAATCGTAGGTCCATTCATCGTGCGCCGGGCCGTGCGGATGCGCGCAAATGCCGATGTAACGGATGGGCGTCTTGCGCTCGCATTCTCGCGCGAGCACGGGCGACGAGGGGACAACGAGCCCGAGGACGAGGAGCGCGCCGAGGCCGCGTCGGAGGACCTGCACAGGCTGGAGGTTGCCGGACCGACATGGAGAGGGTCAAGGATCGAGGCGCAAAGCGGAGGAAGCGGAGGGAGAGGCGCCGGGGAGGAGGCGCGTTATCGCTCGCGCTCGCCGCAGCAGCGCTTGTACTTCTTCCCGCTCCCGCACGGGCACGGCGCGCTGCGGGTGGGGCCGGCCTGCCTGGTCTTGGCCGCCTCCGCGAGAATGGCCTTCTTGGTGCTGCGGTCGTCGCGGAGGAGAGCGAGCACCTGGCGCGGGTCGTAAGGGGTGCGGATGGCGGCGATGTAATCGGCGGGCAGGTAGAGATCGTCGGGCGTCGCATGCGAGAGCCACTGGAGCGCAAGGGTCATCGTCGGGATCACCTCGCGGTGGTTCACGAAGTCCGTCGCGTCGAGCAGCAGGGTGCGATACGCGATCTCCGGCGGCACCTCCTCGATGTCCTTGAAATGGTAGGCCGACGTCGGGGGGAGGCGCTTCGAGAAGGCGACCGCGAGCTCCGCGCCGGCCCTGCCGTGCTGATGGAGGGCGCCCGTCGGGCC
This sequence comes from Polyangium fumosum, assembly GCF_005144585.1. Lineage (GTDB taxonomy): Bacteria > Myxococcota_A > Polyangia > Polyangiales > Polyangiaceae > Polyangium > Polyangium fumosum. The sequence goes on from NZ_SSMQ01000027.1 coordinate 4,434, forward strand.
GTGGGTGTCCTCGGCGTCGAGGACTTGCAGCATGAGCTCGCGGACGGACACGACGAAGTCCGGTGTCGTCGGCGAGAGGCCGTTCGGCGAGAGCGCCTTTTTGATCTCCGCCCGCAAGCGCGCGTGACGGCAACCCATCACGGTGAGCGTGAACGCGGCGTCGATGAGCTCGTGGAGGGTCACGGCCGCGTCGCATTCCCTCTTGTAGACCGAGAGCAGATCCTTGCCGATGCGCGCCGCGCCCCAGATGCCGCGGAGCGCGTTGCCGACGAGCATCTGCGAGACGCTGAACCACGAGTAGTTGATCGTCGCGACGGGGGCCCGCGCGATCTCCGTCAGGTGCTCATAGGGCGTCTTGCCGTCCATCGCGGCGAGCACCGACAGGTGCCCGATCGTCCAGACCCGACACCAGAACAGGTGCAAGAGCTCGTCGAACCTCCGATGCAACTTCCCGCTCTTCGGCATCTCGCGGAGGAGGCGCTCGCGCATGTTATGGACCTCCTGGAACTCCTCGATGAGCCAGCGCAAGAGGTGGATCGCCAGGAACGGTTGCAGCGCGGCGATGGCCTGGAACTGCTCGCGGGTGAACCAAGGTCCTCGCTCGTAGAGGGCGCGCATGAACTCGCCCGCGTTGCCCTGCACGGAGAGGGCTCGCTCGCTGCGCTCGCGCCACATCGCGACCCGGCTCGTGATCGCGTCGAGCCGCTCGCGGGTGACCACGTGGAGGTTCTTGGCGCTCATCCCCTCGCCAAGGCACGTGACGAACTTGCCGTCGCGCGTGACGACGAGGAAGGGCCCGTTCTCGGGATCCGCGAGCGACACGGCCACACGTTCCATGCCCTCCGGGACACGCGCGGTGTCGAGGATGTGCCGGAGGAGACCAACGTCGCGATACAGCGAGAGGGCGATGTCGAGGTGCGGCACCGAGAGCCGGTCGAGCCGGGAGAGGAAGTGATGCGCGTGTCCGGTGAGCGTCATGCGCAGCTCGCTATCAACCTCGTGACGTGATCAGGGCCCCTCGCGCACGTAGGGCTCGAGGGCGCGGATGATCGCGGCGGTGACGGCGTCGACGTCGCCGTTGCCATCCACGTGCACGAGCCGATCGCCGCCGATGATCTTGTCGGCCTCGAGGTACGCACGGGCGAGGCGGGCCTGGAGCTCCGGCTCCTCGAAGAGCTCGCTCGCGCCGCCGCGGGCCCGCCTGCGTTGCGCGGCGACCTCCGGATCGACGTCCACGACGACCGTGATGTCCGGCTTGAGGGCGTGGCGGTTGCAGTGGCGGATCCAGGCGATCATGTCGGCGCGCGCGCCCTCGTCCTCGATCCCGATCGACTGGTAGATGATGCTCGAAAGCTCGTAACGATCCGAGATGACCACGTACCCGTCGCGCAGGTGCGGCGCGACCTCGGTCTCGATGTGATCGAGCCGGTCGGCCGCGAAGAGCAGCGCCATCGTGGAGTCGCGGTGCCTCGACGGCAGGTTCACGCGCTGGGTGAGCACGAGCCGGAGGAGCGAGCCCATCGGCCCGCCGCTCGGCTCGCGTGTCACGTGCGCGAGCCTTCGCCGGCCGCGCAAGAACGAGCCGTAGCGCACGGCCTGTGTCGTCGTCCCCGCGCCGTCGATGCCCTCGAAGACGACGAACAGGCCGTCGTTTCCGTCCTCGGCTTCACCCATGGCGTTCCTCGTCTCCTTCCTTCGATCCGTCGGGCCCGAGTGGGCTCGGATCCTCGCCGAGCACCAGGTTGTCGATGAGCCGCGCGCCGCCGATGCGGGCCGCGACCGCGAGCAACACGCGATCCGGCGTGTGCTCCTCGGGGCCGAGCACGGCGAGCGTCTCCGCGTCGGCCACGTCCACGTAGTCGATCGCGCTCGCGACGGGCGTGATGTGCCCGCGCGCGAGCGCGGTGAGCATGCCGGCGCGGCGCTCCCCCGCGGCGAACGCGCGCGCCGCGGCCGACAATCCCCGCGGGATGGCGAGCGCCTGCGCGCGGGCCTCGGCCGAGAGGTACGCGTTGCGCGACGACATCGCGAGCCCGTCCGGCTCGCGCACGGTCCGCACGCCGAGGACCTCGACGGGCAGGAAGAGGTCGCGCGTAAAACGCTCGATCACCTTGAGCTGCTGGTAGTCCTTGCGGCCGAAGAGCGCGATCGAAGGTCCTACGAGCGCGAACAATTTCGTGACGACCGTGGCCACGCCTTCGAAGTGGCCGGGCCGGTGCACGCCGCAGAGGCCCGCGGCCGTGGCGCCGACGTGCACGCGTGTCTCGTCGCCGGGCGGGTACATGTCGGCGGGCGCGGGCGCGAAGATGCCGTGCGCCCCGGCCTCCGCGCACTTCTTCGCGTCGCCTTCGAGGTCCCGCGGGTAGCGGGAGAAGTCCTCGTTCGGGCCGAACTGCGTGGGGTTCACGAAGATCGAGACGACGACGAAATCGGCGCGCTTGCGGGCCTCTTCGATGAGCGCCTGGTGGCCGCGGTGCAGGGCGCCCATCGTGGGGACGAGGCCGACGCGCGCGCCGCGCTGTCGCGCCTCGTCACACGCACGCCGGAACTCCAGGGGAGCGCGCCAGATCTCCATGGCGCGCCACGCTAGCAGAAAGCGCAGGTCACAAGGAGGCAGGCGACCTCCACGGCCCTCGCTTCTCTTCGGCTCGATCAACTGACCCCCAGCGATCGGGTAGGCTAGACTGAAATCATCGTGACGTTCGAGACACCTTCCACGCCCGATGCCGCTGCTCGCCATTCGTCCCTGCTCCCGGCCGCGGGCGACTCGGATCCGACGCAGTATTTGAACCGCGAGCTCTCGTGGCTCGAGTTCAACGCCCGTGTCCTCTCCGAGGCTGCCTCGATGGAGGTGCCGCTCTTCGAACGGCTGAAGTTCCTCGGCATCTTCTTCTCGAACCTCGACGAGTTCTTCATGGTGCGCGTCGCGGGCCTGCAGGCCCAGACGCACCGCACGATCACCGAGGTCCCGCCCGACGGCATGAAGCCGCAGGAGCAGCTCCTCGCGATCAGCGCGCGGGCGCACGCGCTCTTCGACAGCGCCTACCGGCTCTGGAACACGGAGATGCTGCCGGCGCTGCACCGGGTCGGCGTGCGGATCGTGCGGCCCGAGGAGCTCGACGCGGCCGAGCTCGCGGTGCTCGACGAGCGCTTCCGCACGGACATCTTCCCGATCCTCACGCCGCTCGCGATCGATCCCGGCCACCCGTTCCCGCACCTGCGCAACAAGAGCATCAACCTCGGCATCATGTTCAGCCGCGAGCACGAGGGCGAGGAGCCCGGGTTCGGCGTGATCCAGGTGCCGCCGATGCTGAGCCGCCTCATGCGCGTGCGCGTCGACGGCTGCGGCCGGGCGTTCGTCCTCCTGGAGGACGTGATCGCGCGCCACGTCAAAGAGTTCTTCCCGGTCTCGCGCCTCCGCGGCACGTACCCGTTTCGCGTCACGCGCAACTGGGATCTCGAGATCGACGAGGAGGAGGGCGAGGATCTCCTGGAGACGATCCAGGCCGAGCTTCGTCGCCGTGATCGTGGCAACGCGGTGCGCGTGGAGATCGGCGTCGGGGGCGGCGTGGGCGCGAGCGTGCAGCGCCTCTGCCGCGCGCTCGGCATCGATCCGAACCTCGACGTCTACCGCGTCTCGGGACCGCTCAGCATCGTCGATCTCGTCTCCGTGGTGGGCGAGGACGATCGGCATCTGCGCGACGAGAGCTTCACGCCGCAGGTGCCGGTCGCGCTGCGCGACGTGGAGGATCCCTTCGCGGTGATCCGCGAGCGGGACGTGCCGCTCCACCACCCGTACGACTCGTTTGATCCGGTGGTCGAGTTCATCTCGCGCGCGGCCGATGACCCGAACGTGCTCGCGATCAAGCAGACGCTCTACCGCACCGGCGGCGACTCGCCGATCGTGAAGGCGCTCGCGCGGGCCGCGGAGAACGGCAAGCAGGTGACGGCGATCGTCGAGCTCAAGGCGCGCTTCGACGAGGCCTCGAACATCCAGTGGGCGCGGACCTTGGAGCAGAGCGGCGCGCAGGTGATCTACGGCCTGCTCGGGCTGAAGACGCACGTGAAGGCGCTGCTCGTGGTGCGTCGGGAGAAGGACAAACTCCGGCGGTACGTGCACCTCTCGACGGGCAACTACAACCCGCACACGGCGCGCCTCTACACGGACTTCGGCCTCTTCACGGCGAACCGCGAGATCGGCGAGGACGTGACCTCGCTCTTCAACCTGCTCACGGGCTACAGCGCGCCGCCGAGGTGGAACCGGCTCGTGGTGGCGCCGCTCGGGCTGCACGAGGCGATCCTCGGGCTCATCGCGCGCGAGACGGAGCACGCGCGCGCGGGCCGGAAGGCCGAGATCGTGGCGCAGATGAACGCGCTCGTGGACGTGGACGTGATCGACGCGCTCTACACGGCGAGCCAGCACGGCGTCGACATCCGGCTCTTCGTCCGCGGCATCTGCTGCCTCCGGCCCGGGATCCCGGGGCTCTCGGAGCGGATCCAGGTGCGCGCGCTCATCGACCGGTTCCTCGAGCACAAGCGCGTCTTCCGTTTCGCGAACGGCGGCGCCGAGGAGTTTTATTTCTCCAGCGCGGACTGGATGCCGCGGAACTTCCACCGCCGCGTGGAGGTGCTCGTGCCGCTGCTCGATCCGGCCGCGCGCACCCGCGCCGAGGACATGCTCGCGACGCTCGCGGCCGACACGGCGAAGACGTGGGCCCTCAACGCCGACGGCAGTTACACGCGCGTCGCGACGCCCACGGGCGCGGCCACGGTGCGCTCGCAGCAGCGGTTCATGGAGCTTGCGCGCGAGCGGCCGAAGCCGGCCGACGTGCTCGCGCGGGGCGGCCGGTTCCACATCTTCCAGGTGGGCCACGGCGAAGGCGGCGACGAGCTACGCCGCAAGAACGGCAAAAAGAAGAAGCACCACCCGCAGTCTTAGTCCCGAGGGGGACGCCTCGCGTCCCCCTCTCGGCCAGGCAAAGCCCGGCCGATTCACCCCCCGAGGCTCGCTCGCTGCGCGATCGAGCAGAGCGCCTCTTCGGCGCTCTGGCACCGTTCGTCAGGGTTTGACGGAGACCTTGTGCACGAGGTCTCCGTCGACGAACGAGCTCCACGGCCCCGTCGCGCGGCCGATCCACGCGTACTGGCCGTCGAGGTGCGGCTGCCTCGCGTGGGTCACGAAGATCTGGCTCGACCCGGTGTCGCGGCCCGCGAGCGCGACGCCGACCGTGAGCGGATCAAACGCGATCGGTGAGGTCTCGCAGCGCAGCGGCGCCTTGCCCGCCGGCCCGCCGTAGCCGTCGCCGAAGGGCGCGCCGAGCTGCGTGACGAAGCCCGGCACCACGCGGTGCACGACCATCCCGTCGTAGTACCCGGCGCGCGCGAGGTCGACGACACGCGTGACGGCCACGGGCGCGACATCGGCGTCGAGCACGAGGGACGCTTCGCCGACGTCGGTCTCCAGCGTGAGCGTCACCTTGCCCGTGGCGCGCGCGTCGAGCTCGGGCGGCTTTGGCCCTCCGCCCGGCGGCGCCTGGCACGACGGCGTCTCCGGCTTGCCCGAGACGAGCCCGATCGCCTTCGCCGCGCGCTTGCGCAGCTCCGGCCACGACGAACGGCAGAGCTCTTCGAGCCGCGGCAACGTCTCCTTCAAGCCGAGCGCGCCTGCGGCCTCGATCATCGAGCTGACGTGCTCCGGATCGTTCTCCACGTCGGCGCGCCCGAGCGCCGCCACGAGGGCCTTCACGATCGCGGGCGAAGGCGCGCGCAGGGACGGCTCCTCCGCGGCCTGCTCCTCCTCGTCCTTCTTCTTCTTGGGCTTCTTCTTGCGCTTCTCGGGCTCGGCCGCGAGGTTCGGCTTCTGCGCGATCACCCCGGCCGCCGTCGACACGAGGCCCGGCTCCGGGGCGGCGAGCGCGGCTTCGAGCAGCGGCTCGGCCTCCTCGGCGAGCTCTTCGTGCTTCGGGAGGAGCTCGATCGCGGCCTCACGCGCGCGCAGATCCCCGCCCTTCGCGTGCGTGAGGAACACGGCGCGCCGCGAACCCTCGATCGGCGCGCGATCCAGCACCTTCACCATCGCCCGCGCGCCGATCGATCCCGGCTGCCCCGGCGCCTTCGCCCCCGCGTCCGCGCCTTCGCCCGCCGCGAGCGCGGCCGTCACGTCACACCGCGTGAGAAGCGGATCCCGCACGTCGGCGCCCGCGAGCGCCGTCGCCGCGCTGCACCGGATCCAGGACAGGCGCCGCAGCACCGTCACCGGCGCCGAGGGCGGCGGCTCCATCGTGGCCAGATCCTTCAGCCACTTCTTCGCCTTGTTCGTCGGTTCGAGCGCGTCGAGCGTGGCCAGAAGGACGCCGATCTCCTCGCCGAGCGCGGTCAACGCGACGGCGCCGCCCGGCGGCACGAGCGCGGGCAACGTGGACGCGAGCATCGTTTGTCCCGCCGCGCCGAGCCGACGGAGCGCGCGCGCGGCCTCCGCGCGTTCGGCTGCCGTGAAGAGCGTCGCCCCGGCGAGCACGCGTCCGAGATCCGCCGCGGCCTCCGGGCCTGCGCGGCCGAGCGCGCGGACGGCGAAGATCCTGTACGGACCGGGCTCCGCGAGGCGCGCGCCGGCGACCTCCCGCAGGCGCGTCATCACCGTGTTCGGCACGTTTTCGAGCCGGCCGATGGGGAACAAACCCTCGGGCGCGGGCGGCGACGACGCGCTGCCGGCCGCGAGGTTGAGCAGCGCCGCGAGCGTCTCCTCGCGCAGCCGCTCCTTCCCCATGGCGAGATCCCCCAGCGCGAACGCCGCGGCCGAGGCTTGGATCTCCGTGCCCGAGAGCCACGCGACCAGCGTCGGCTCGCTCTGCTCCGCCCCGCAGCGGCCGATGGCCCGCGCGATCGTCACGCGTGGATCCAACGTCGGGCTCGCGCGCCCCTCGACGGGCGGGGATCCCTTCGCGGGCGCGGCGCCCATCGCGTCGCCGATCGAGAGCGAGCGCGCCACGAGCGCCGCGACCGTCGCCTTGTCGCCCGACGTGCACGACGAACCGAGCCCGTACGCCGCCCACGTGACGACCTCCGGATCCTCGTCCGCGAGCGCGCGCAAGAGCCCCGGCTGCGCGCCTTCGCCGCCGATCCGCGCGAGCGCGCGGGCCGCGGCGCGCCGCACGAGCACGTCACGGCTCTGCTGATCCGAGCTCGTGATCTCGGCGGCCGCGCGCCGATGCTCCGCGACGAGCAGCGCTTCTTGCCGCTGCTTCGCCTCGTCCACGACGACCGCCGCGTCGCTCCCCGCGTCGGATCCTGCGTCGCTCGACGTCGTGGGCGCTCCGCGATTGCACGCGCCGAGCGCGGCGACGACGCCGATCACGACGCCTGCGCGGCTTCGCCTCGCCCCCTGCACCTTCATCGCGTGTTCTCCTCGGCGCTCGGCGCGCCGGAGCCACGGGGATCGGGCCTCGGCACGGCGCGAACGAGCGCGTGCGCGCGCCGGAGCGCGCGTTGATCGAGCCACGTGCAGGCGAGCTCGTGCCCGCGCCGGTACACGCGCCGGAGGGCCCCGACGCGCACGCCCTCGGACGGCAGCGGCCACGCGTCGACGCCCACGCCGCGGAAGTCCCGGATCGCGCGCTCCACGTGCCAGACGCACGTCACGACGAGCACGCGCCGCGCGCCGCGCCGACGCAGGATCTCGGCCGAGAACACAGCGTTTTCGTGCGTCGTGAGCGACCAGAGCTCCGTCGTCACCGCCTGCTCCGGCACCCCCGCACGGACCAGCGCGCGGCGCAAGGCTTCCGCTTCGATCTGCGCGCCCCAGCGACGCCCGCCGCTCGTCACGATGTGGGGCGCGACACCCGCGAGATACGCTTCTGCGGCCTTTGCAGCGCGACGTGAAGCCGCGGTCGTGAGCCGACCCGACGGCAGCACGCGGCATCCGAGGACCACGATGGCATCTGCGCGCTCCGGCATCGGGCCGACGATAGCCGAACCGACGCCGCTCGCCAGAAAGTCACGTAAGGGCCACCTCTCGCTTGACGTTGCGCCCGGAAGGCATTTATCACGGGGAATCGGACCAAGGGCGGGGGCCGGAAGGGCGATCAGGATGCGACTCAAGATGTGGGGTGTCCGCGGAAGCATCCCCACCCCCGGACCCGACACGGTCGAGTTCGGCGGCAACACGAGCTGCTACGAAGTGCGGGCCGGCGAGACGCTGATCATCCTGGACGGGGGCACGGGTCTGCGTCTTCTCGGGCAGAGCCTCCTCCGGGAGATGCCGATCGAGGCGTGGATGTTCTTCAGCCACGTCCACTGGGATCACATCCAGGGCTTCCCGTTCTTCACGCCTGCCTTCGTCCGCAAGAACACGATCCACCTCTTCGGCGGCCTCAACGTCTCGCGCACGCTCGAGGAGACGCTCGCGGGCCAGATGGACTACCCGAGCTTCCCCGTCCACCTCTCGGAGATGGGCGCGAACATGACCTTCCGCGACCTCTACGAGGGCGAGGTCGTGACCATCGGGCGCAAGCAAGACGTGCGCGTCTCGAACGCGCGCGGCAACCACCCGAACGGCGTCTACGCGTACCGCATCGACCACGAGGGCAAGTCGCTCGTCTACGTCACGGACTCGGAGCACTACGCGATCGTGGATCCGAAGCTCCGCAAGCTCGCGCAGGGCGCGGACGTCCTGATCTTCGACGCGATGTACACGCCGGAGGAGTACGCGGGCGAGGTCGGCGGCGGACCCAAGACGGGTTGGGGTCACGCGACGTTCGTCGCAGGCTGCGAGCTCGCGACGGCCGCGGGCGTCAAGCAGCTCATCCTGCACCACCACGACCCGAGCCAGACCGACGCGATGGTTCGCGAGAAGGAACGCCGCGCGCGTGAGCTCTTCCCGAACACGATCGCCGCCAAAGAAGGCATGGTCATCGAGATCTGAGGGACCACGGGCGCCGGTCCACGCGGCGTCCGGAGGCGCTCCTCGTCCTGCACGACCTCGACAGGCGACATCGGCCCTCGCCCTCGTCTGTCCCGCGCTGCGACAAGCCACGTCCACGCCCGAGGGCATCGGGCACGCAGCGGGACGAGGGGCGTCGGCGCGTCAGGGCAGGTGTCTCGCCGCCGGACACGTGGCCATGCATGTTCCGGGGGGAAGGTCGAGCCGACGAACACGGGCCGGCGACGGCGGCAGGTCCTCGTTGGGCTGCCGAACATGGACTGTCAGCCGTGGATGGGTGTTGTCGCGGAGGCGAACGGCCAGCGTCGAGACCTGACGTCAGGAGGGCGGGCATCGTCCCTCGGGGGGGCGCCTGTCGGAGGCACCTGCTCCGCGGCCGAACAAGCGCCGTCGACGTTCGACAACACGTGTTCGGCGGCGCGACGCTTCGAGGCTAGTGCAGGAGCTCCGTGAGCCGCGCGCGGACGCGCTTTTTCGCGCGCTCCTCGATCTGCCGCACGCGCTCCTTGCTCACGCCGAAGTCGGCGCCGAGCTCTTCGAGCGTCGCGGGGTCCTCGCTGAGCCAGCGGGCCTTCGCGATTTTCTGCTCGCGCGGCGACAGCTCCGTGACGATCTGCCGCAGCGCCGTGGCGACCTGCCGCTGCTGCTCGCCTTCGCTGGCTTGATCCTCGGGCGAGGGGAGCGGCGAGGCGAGCCGATCGAGCGGCGCGTCGCCTTCGGGGTTCTTCTTGTCCAGGCTCACGTCACGCGACATGAGCAGCGGCAAGAGCGCCATCACGCGCTCCCGCGGCAGCCCGCTCTGCTCCGCGAGGACGTCCGGATCCCGCTCGTGCGTGCGGCGGTAGAGGCGCAGGACGCGCCGCTCGCTCTTCGACGAGCCGAGCCGCACGATCCGGTAGCCGCGCGCCACGTGCTCGCGGATCTCGGCGCGGATCCAGTACGCGGCGTAGGTCACGAGCCGACAGCCGCGGGACGGGTCGAAGCGCTCGGCCGCCTTCAAGAGGCCGATGTTGCCTTCCTGGACGAGGTCCTCGATGGGGATGCCCCAGCGCCGGTACTCGAGGGCGATGGTCATCACGAAGGGCAGGCAGGCCTCCACGATGCGGCGACCCGCGTCGCGGTCCCCGTTCCGGAAGCGCTCGGCGAGGTCACGCTCCGACTCGGGCGTCAAAGGCTCGCGCTTGTCGAGCTCGCGCTGGCGCGGAGCGTGGGCGAAGGCGGCAGGACTTCGGCTCACGGCCATGAGGACTCCTCGCGCCCCCGGGGCGTTCCCGCCGCCTCCTCGACGGCGGGATGGGGAAGGCGCGCGGCTCGCCAATGCAGGGCCGATGCCGTGCGGGAATCAGGCTCTTTCGTGAAATCAGGCGATCTCGTTTCGCGCAAACGTCACGGACTGCCCTGGGGGCGCGAAACGGTTGCGTGAATCGCGGGAGGCGCCCCGGGGCCCTGGGCGTCACGGGCTCGCCTCGTTCTTCGAGATGTTCACACGCCGTTTTTACTCCCGCGCCTCGGGCGTGGTACATCCTCTCCAGGCACACGTGGGCAGGCGTCTCGCAACCAGAGCGTGGTACTTCGCGGCCGCCACCGCCATCCTCGCGATCGCAGCGCAGCGGCCGGCCGAGCCTCCAAAAACCGCGGCGCGCGGCATCGCGCTCTGGTCGCTCCGCACGCTCGACGTCGCGGACGAAGAGGACCTCGGCGCGGAGTGCGGCGCGCCTTCGGAGGGCGGCCTCGTCCTTCCAACGGGCGCGCCCGCGGCGCTCTCCTGCGAGGCGGCGCGCAGCATCGTCGCGCAGGTCCGCACGAACCTCGCGGCGCCGGTCGCCGACCTCGAAGCCGCAAAGTTTGCCGATGGGGTCGTCGATTGGCTCGACCCCCACGGGCTCTGGTCCCTCGCGCCCGACGCGCCCGTCGCGCCGCTCGTCCGTCGCGAAGGCGAGCGGCTCCTGCTGGAGCTCGAATCCGCGCCGTGGCGCCCGTGTGCCGCGGCGGACGTCATCGGCGCGTCGCTCGCGACCTGGATGAAGACGCTGCGCGCGTCCTTCGACGAGGGCCTGCGCGAGGGCCGCCCCGAGGGCAGCGCGCCGCATCGTTCGCCCGCCGAGGTCTGGCGCACGGTGACCACGTCGCCCTTCGAGGACGGGCCGAGCACGCGGAATGGCCGCGAGCTCGCGCGGGAGCTCGGGCGCGAGGTCGGCGCTGCGCGGGCCGCGTACGGCGCCGCGCTTGATCCTTTCGTCACGGTGGCGGGCCAGCGGCTCTTCCCGGATCTCACGGCCGAGGCGTGGGGCCGGGTCGTCCTCGCGGCCGCGGTGCGCGCGTACGTGCCCCAGCTCGACGCGCATGGCGCGTGGGCGCCGCTCGACGAGGAGATCTCGATCTACGACCTCGACCTGGAGACGAACCCACCGCTGCGCCTCTGGTCGGAGATGACGCGGACGGCGCTCGGCATCCGGATCGATCGGGGCGCGCTCGCGCCGCTCCTCGACGGGGACGTCGTGCTCTCCGTGCGGGGCGTGCCGCTCACGGGCATGAGCGGCGAGCAGGCCGAGCAAACCGCGCTCATCGAAGGGGCGCCGCATGGCCCGCCGGCGTCCGTGACGATCCTCCGCCCGCACGTCGGAGAGCCCCTGGAGCTCGTCGTCACGCCTCTGCCCGTGCCCGCGCGCGAAGGCCCGGCGCCTCCGGCCGAACCCCCGACGCTGCCGTTCGACGCCGTTCGGTATGCGGAGGGGCGCGTCGCCATCGTCACGATCGCGGATGTCCCCGACGACCTCGGCGATCGGGTCGGGGCGGCGCTCGCGCGGGTCCGCGCGGAGCACGACATGCGCGGCGTGCTCCTCGACCTGCGCGCGAACGGCGGGGGCTCGACGGACGGCGCGATGGCGGCGCTCGGCCATTTCCTCCCCGGCGCGGCGCTCTTTCCGATGCGCCGGCGGGATGGCGGCGTCGAGGTCGAGCGCGCGCCTGACGTACCCGCGGAGGAATCGTATTCGGGTCCGCTCGCGGTGCTCGTGGACGGCGACACGGCGAGCGCGGCGGAGATGATCGCGGGGGCGATCGGCAGTTATCGACGCGGCGTGGTCATTGGAGACCGCACGTATGGCAAAGGATGCGCGCAGGAATACCTCGACGACGAGGCGCGCGCGGGTGTCCTTCGTGTGACGACATTGCTCTTTTCTTTGCCGGATGGCGCGCCGGTCCAGAAGGTCGGCATATCGCCGCAGATCACGTTGTCGCTCCCGGCGACGACGGAGCGGGAGGCGCGGGTCGCGCAGGCGCTCGAGCCTTGGCGTGGCCCTGACGTGCGGGATCCTGGGCTCGTGCGCGAGGTCCCGTGGGCGCTGCATGGCGGGCGTGTCGGTCCTTGCCGGGACGAGACGGTGTGCCGCGCGCTGCGGGCGCTCGGGACCTCCGTCGCCGCAGCGCGCTGATCGTTTTGGCGCAGCCTGGGCCAACGTCGCGACACCGCGGCCTGTCTTTGCATTCGCGGTGGGCCTCGAACGAACGTGATACGCTGTGGCATTACGCTTGCTGAAGGGCGTGTCTGGAGGCCGTGATGCGATTGGCTTTGCATGGTTGGTTGGGCGTTGCTTCGTTGTCCGTTTTCCTGCTCGGTGGTTGCGCCATATCGTTCGTCGATTCGAACAGTGGCTCGGGCGGCGGGGGCGCGGGCGGCTCGGGTGGTATGGGCGGGGGCGGCGGCTGCGGCGCTGGATCCTGTGGGCAGGGGGGCAGCGGCGGATCGGCGTCCAGCGGCGGTGGGATGGGCGGCGGCGGCGGGGCCAGCAGCGGCACGCCGTGTGGAGGGTTCGCCGGGACCGTGTGTGGCCTCGACGAGTGGTGCGACTACCCCAATGATCGGTGTGGCGATACCGACCTCACAGGCATTTGCAAACCACGCCCGCCCGCGTGTCCGGACGTGTATTTCCCGACCTGCGCGTGCAACGGCACGGTGTATGGCAATCCCTGCGACGCCGCCCAGGCGGGCCTCGACGTCTCGGACCTCGGCAATTGCGAGCCGCCGTCGGCCGAGCACTTCTCTTGCGGCCATGGCTTCTGCAACAAGGCCGCGGAGTATTGCCAGCGGACCACGTCGGACGTCGGAGGCGAGCCCGACGCCTACCACTGCGAGCCGATCCCCGTCGCGTGCGGCGACACGCCGAAGTGTGAGTGCTTGAGCGACCCGTGCGTGCAGTTCTCCTGCGAGATCGAGTCGAGCGGCGGCGTTCTCGTCACCTGCCCGGGCGGCTGAACGCCCAGGGGCCCCGGACGCTCAACGCTTCTTGGGGAAGAGCTTGCCGAGCAGCCCGCGGCCTGCGGGGTTCGAGCCGGGCCCGTCGTCCTCCGGCGGGTGCCTCATTTCGTAGAGACGCACCTCGCGCGTGGCCTCGATGTTCTTCGGGCTGACCACCGTGACGCGCTTGAAGTCCCGGTAGGCCTGGTGGATACGCCCGGCGAGCTTGAGCAGCCTGGCGCGGTAAAGCAGGGCCTTCTCGTAATCGGGCTCGACCTTGAGCACGCCGTCGAGCTGCGTGATGCAGTCGTCGTAGACGTTGTTCGTCTTGCCCTCCTCGGGCACCGGCGGGAGCGGCCTGCGGCTCGCCACCACCCACGCGAGGAGCGCCGTATAGGCAGGCTGCTCCGGATCGGCGGAGACGGCGCGCCGGACGCAGGCCTCGCAGGCGGCGAGGTCGTTCTTGCGCAGGAAGACCTCGGCCTTCTCGAATTCGAGCGCCGCATTCACCACGCGCTCGACCTTGGCCTGCTCGTCGACCGTGCCGGCGTCGAGCGAGGCGAGGTACTGGGCGCGCCCCGTGTCGTCCTTCAGCGCCTCGTAGGCCGCGTTGATGGCCGCGAAGAGGCGCGCCACCCGAGGCTTGAGGTCGTGCAGGTCCTTGGGGAGCTTGTCCGGGTGGTAGAGGAGCGCGAGCTTGAAGTAGGCGTTCCGGACGTCGATCGACGTCGTCTCGCGCGGGACGCCGAGCATCTGGAAGTGGTCCTCGTTCGGCGCGGCGGCGAGCTTGGCTTCGACCTCGGCGCGGCGCTTCTCGTTGTTCGGGGGCGCGGCCTGCGGCGGGACCTGGGGCATGGGCCCGGTCATGTCGGACGCACGTTGCACGGCCTGGAGGGGCCCGGTGCCCTCACGCCGGACGGCCTGGAGCGGCGCGGTCGAGGTGTCCCCCGCGCGCGCGACCACGTCCCGCGGCCGCAGCCCGGTCTGGTCCATGAGCAGGCCCGTCGTGCCTGTCGTCGGTCGCCACCCTTGGGGGTCGGAGACCATCGCGGCGCGCGCGGCGGCGACTCGCTCGAGCCCGACGGGCGGGCGCGTGGAGCCGCCGAAATCGAGGTGCCGCGTGATCGTCATGCCGTACACGACGCCGCGCACGATGCGCGGGGGCACGCCGCTCGTCCTGGCGAGGTCGGCGAGCGTCGTGCGTTGCTTGCGCAGCCGCTCGACGAGCGCGCGCTCCTCGGGGGTCAGGCGGAACCGCTCCGGCGCAGCCCCGGTCGCGATCCCCATCGGGACGTCTTCGATCCTGCCGAGCGTCGCCTCGGCCTGCGGCGCCCCGACGAACGCGCGGGCGCCGGCCATGATCACCGCGAGCGGCTCGACGCGCGGCACCTCGGCGCCCCGCTCCGCGAGCAGGTCTTGCCCCGCGTAAAACGCGTACCGTGTCTCGGGCTCGAGCTCGCACAGCTTGATCATCGCCCGCTCGAGCGGCATCCGTTCGGCGTAGCGGGTGCCCGCGACGTCCATCACGCGCGTCGGCGTCCCGTCTTCGAACGACACCGCGGCGCGCGCGCCCGTCTTCGTGGTCAGCACGAGCGTCCCCGAGAGGACCTTGTCGAGCAGGTACACGTAGAGGTGCAGGAGCGGCGTCTGCACCAGGTGGGCTTCCGCCGTCGGTACGAGCCCCGGAGGGACGACGAAGGGCATTCCGGTCGTGGGGGCAGGGGGCGAAGCAGCCATGAGCGGCGACTCGGCCGAAGCGTGCCAGGGTGCGCACGAGGGCGCAACGGGGCACTCCGGTGACCATGTGGATTTCGCGGGCGTCTGGAAACCGACGGCGCGGCCGCAAAGGGCTTCGTCAGGGCCCGCGGGCGACGAGCGAGCGGCAGCGCGCATCGTCTGCGTAGACACGTACGCCGCGGTTCGAGGGCACGAGCGCGTTCAAGCGGATCGTCGCGGCGGGATCACCGGTGAAGACGTCGATCTGACGCCCCACGACCTTCATGCCGCGATCCTCGGCGACGAAGCATCCGTCGTGTCGCCCGCCTTCGGGCAGGCTCACGCCCTTGAACTCGGGGATGAAGAGCACGGTCCCGAGCGGGATCACCGACGAGTCCACGGCCACCGAGCGCAGCGGCGTGATGGCCTTGCCGAGGGCGCCGCGGCCCGTGGGGAAGCGCGCGGGGTCGAGCCGTTCGAAGCAGATCTTCTGGCTTGTGCGAGGGCAGACCGAGGCGCAATCGCAGTCGCGTTTGGCGAAGCTCACGGTCTCGCCGGTCGAGAGGCGGCCGCTGCCCTGCACGCAGACGCGGTCGTGGAAGTCTTGCGTGACGTTCGTGAGCGGCTTGCAGCTCGCGTCGTAGATCGTCGCGTTCTTCGGGCCCGCGTCTTCCTTCGGGAAGTCGTAGTACGTGTTGCGGAAGCGCTCGCCGTTGCGGAACGCTGCGGCCGGCCCCGTGGCTGAGCCTTGCGCCGTGATGGTCACGACCTCCTCGGCGCTCGACGCGGGCGCAGGCGCGGGCGCGGGCGTGGTGTCGGGCGGCGCGAGCGTCGTTCGAACGGGCGCGCTCTCCTGGCCGAGAAACCCGGCCCGCGCGTTACGCGTCTCCGACCAACCCCGATGCTCGGCGTCGCGCGCGGGCTCGCCTTCACCTTGCACCCAGGCTTGCCCGGCTACGGTCGCGCATGCGGCGCCCGAGAGGCAGGCGACGAGCGCCATGGTCAAAGGTCGCATGGGACGAGGATACCCTCGCCCGCCCGCCGATGGCCAAGAGGATGCCTGCTCGTCAGGCGTCTCGGTGGGGCTGCTTCGGGGTCTTCAGCGCGTAGACGCCGCGGGCCGTGGCCACGAGCTCGGACGCGGCGCTCGGGTGGTAGAGGCGGACATCGGCCCAGCCGAGCTTCGCGCCGACCCGCACCGTGGTGGCGTCGCCGATCAGCATCTCGCGGCGCCCAGGCCGGAGGTAATCGACGCGCAGATCCACGGTGGAGACGCGGCTGAGCGACGGATTTTCGATCTCGGTCCAGACGCAGAGCCCGCCCGCCGTGTCGGCGAGCGTGCTGATCAAGCCCCCGTGCAGCGCTTGCCGGATGGGGTCTCCGATGAGCTCCTCGCGCCACGGAATCGAGAGCGTCACGTGGCCACGCGCGAGGTGCAAGGCCTTGACCCCGAGCCACTTGTTGAAGGGGATGAGCTCCTCGGCGAGGTGCCGAAAGACGTTCAGATCCAACATTTTTTTCGGCGTGCACGATGCCGGAAAAGCCCGCGTTCTGCCAGGTCGTCGCGGGGACGCGTCCCGCCGGGTTTGCTCGCCTCGTCACGAAGCGCGTGCTAGGAGCGGCCCCGAAAAATGGCCCGCAAGGATCTCCGCAACATCGCCATCGTGGCCCACGTCGACCACGGTAAGACAACGCTCGTCGATCACATGCTCCGCCAGGCGGGCGCTTTCCGCGACAACGAGGTGGTTGCCGAGCGCGTGATGGACTCGAACGACCTCGAGCGCGAGCGAGGAATCACCATCCTTGCGAAGAACACGAGCGTCCGCTGGAAGGGCGTCAAGATCAACATCGTCGACACCCCGGGACACTCCGACTTCGGCGGCGAGGTCGAGCGCACCCTCATGATGGCCGACGGCGCGCTCCTGCTCGTCGACGCGGCCGAGGGGCCGCTGCCGCAGACGCGCTTCGTGCTCTCGAAGTGCCTGGAGCGCGGCTTCCCGCTCATCGTCGTCATCAACAAGATCGACCGCCAGGACGCGCGGCCGCACGAGGTCCTCTCCGAGGTCTTCGATCTCTTCTGTGATCTCGGCGCGAGCGACGCGCAGACCGATTTCCCCATGGTCTACGCGATCGGCAAGCTCGGCCAGTGCAAGCGCGAGCTCGAGGACGAGCTGACGAACCTCGTGCCGCTCTTCGAGACGGTGCTCGCGCGTGTCCCCGCGCCCGAGGGTGACCCCGAGGAGCCGCTCCAGGTCATCGTCTGCAACACGACGCACGACGACTACGTCGGCAGGCTCGCGGTCGGGCGCATCGTGCGCGGCAGCATCCGGCAGGCCGGCGACGTCGTGGTCCTCGGCGAGAACGGCAAGGTCACGAAGGGCTCGGTGAAGGCGCTCTTCACGTTCGAGGGCCTGAAGCGCGTCAACGCGGACAGCGCGCAGGTGGGCGAGGTCGTGGCCATCGCGGGTCTCGACGTGAACATCGGCGACACGATCGCCGACCCCCAGCGCCCCGAGGCCCTCGAGCGGATCGTCGTCGAGGAGCCGACGATCAAGATGAAGATCGGCGTCAACACCTCGCCGTTCGCGGGCAAGAGCAAGCAGTCGAAGTTCTTGACGAGCCGCCAGCTCAAGGATCGGCTGGAGCGCGAGGCGCGGAAGAACCTGGCGATCCGCGTCGAGCCGACCGACTCGCCCGACACGTTCCTCGTGCTCGGCCGCGGCGAGCTCCAGCTCGCGATCCTCGTCGAGACGATGCGGCGCGAGGGCTACGAGATGCAGCTCTCGAACCCCGAGGTCGTGACGCGCGAGATCGATGGTCAGGCCATGGAGCCCGTCGAGCTCGTCGTGATCGACGTCCCGGAGACGTACGTCGGCATCGTGACCGAGCGTCTCTCGACGCGGCGCGGGCGCATGGTGAAGATGACGAACCCCGGGTTTGGCCGGGCGCGCCTGGAGTTCCAGGTCCCGTCGCGCGGGCTCATCGGCTTCCGCGGCGAGTTCCTCACGTCGACGCGCGGCACGGGCTTGCTCAACACCATGTTCGACGGCTGGACGCCGTGGGGCGGGCCCATGATGCGCAGGCCCACGGGCGCCATCGTGGCGGATCGCATGGGCGTCGCGACGCCCTACGCGCTCCACCACCTGCAGCCGCGCGGCACGTTTTTCATCGTGCCCGGCGTCGAGGTGTACGAGGGCATGATCTGCGGCGAGCACAACCGCCCGAACGATACGGACTGCAACGTCATCAAGGAGAAGAAGCTCTCCAACATCCGCAACCACGGCAAGGACGAGAACGTCTTGCTCGCGAGCCCGAGGCTGCTCACGATCGAGACCGCGATGGAGTGGATCGACGCCGACGAACTCGTCGAGGTCACGCCGGAGGCGGTGCGGGTGCGGAAGAAGGTGCTCGCGGTGAACCTGCGCGATCGGCGTGAAGACGCGATCGAGCAGGCGCAAGCCGTCGAGTAAATCGATCGACCAGGCGGGGCGCCGCGGGTAGACTCCGCGGCCCCTGATGAAGTTCTTTCACGCGGCGGACATCCACCTCGACAGTCCTCTGCGCGGGCTGGATCGATACGAGGGGGCGCCCGCGGACAGACTCCGCGGCGCGACGCGGCGGGCGCTCGAAGCGCTCGTCGAGGCGTGCATCGCCGAGGCCGTCGATTTCCTCCTCATCGCCGGCGACCTCTACGACGGCGACTGGACCGACTACAACACGGGCCTCTTCTTCGTCCGGCAGATGGCGCGCCTTCGCGAGGCCGGCATCCGCGTGTACATCGTCCGCGGCAACCACGACGCGAAGAGCAAGATCCTCCGTTTGCCCGAGGGCGTGCACGAGCTGTCGACGTCCCGCGCGGAGACCGTGCCCCTCGACGACATCGGCGTCGCCGTGCACGGCCGCGGCTACGCGCGCGCCGAGACGACCGAGGATCTCGCGCTGACCTACCCCGCGCCGCGCTCGGACTCCTTCAACATCGGGCTGCTCCACACCGCCGCCGAGGGGCGCGAGGGGCACGCGCCGTATGCGCCGTGCCGCGTCGAGACCCTCGTCCAGAAGGGCTACGACTACTGGGCCCTCGGGCACGTGCACGCGCGCGAGGTCTTGCACGAGAAGCCCTGGATTGTGTTCCCCGGCAATTTGCAGGGCCGCCACGCGCGTGAGACGGGGCCCAAGGGCGCGAGCCTGGTCACGGTCGAGGACGGGCGCGTGAAATCGGTCGAGCACCGCGTCCTCGACGTCGCGCGCTGGGCCGTCTGCCAGGTCGACGCCTCGGCCGCGCGCTCACCCGACGACGTCCTCGAGTTGTGCCGCGCCGCGCTTTCGAACGAGGTCGAGGCCGCCGACGGCCGCGTCGTCTGCGCCCGCATCGTCCTCACCGGCGCGAGCCGCGCGCACGCCGCGCTCGTGCGGGACGTCGGCCACTGGCGCGGGGAGATCCGCGGCCTCGCGAACGACCTCGGCGAGGCGTGGATCGAGAAGGTCGAGCTGCGCACGCGCACGCCGGCCGACCTCGACGCGCTCGCCCAGAACGACAACCCCATCGGCGGGCTCCTGAAGACGCTGCGCTTCCTCCGCGACGACGACGACGCGCTCGACAAGCTCGGCAAGGAGCTCACGGACATCGTCGGCAAGCTCCCGCAGGAGTTCTTCCAGGGCGACGCGGCCGCGAAGATCACCGATCTCTCGGTCCTCCGGCGCATCGTCGACGAGCTGCCGGACTACCTCCTGCCGCAGCTCTCCGGAGAGGGAGACGAGGCTTGAAGATCCTCTCGCTCGAGCTTCTGCGCTGGGGTCCGTTCTCGGATCTCGCGCTCGACTTTTCGTCCCCTGCACGCGCGTTCCACCTCGTCGTCGGCTCGAACGAGGCGGGCAAGAGCACGACGCTGCGCGCCGTCGGCGGCCTGCTCTTCGGCATCCCCGAGCGCACGAGCGACGACCACCGGCACAAGATGTCCGAGCTGCGCATCAGCGGCCGCATCGGCTACGAGGACGGCTCCGAGCTCGCGATCGTCCGGCGCAAGGGCCGCAAGGAGACGCTGCTCGATCCCGCGGGACAACCCCTCGATGAGGCGCTCTTGCGGAAGCTCCTCGGCAGCATCGAGCGGGCGCAGTTCGAGACGATGTTCGGGCTCTCGCACGACGGCCTCGTGAAGGGCGGGCGCGAGCTCGTCGAGGGGCAGGGGGATCTCGGCGAGAGCCTCTTCGGCGCGGGGCTCGGTCAGACGGTCGCCTCGCTCCTGCGCAAGCTCGGGGGGCGCGCGGACGAGATCTACCTGCCGCGCGGCAAGAAGAGGAAGCTCAACGACGCGATCGACAAGTTCAAGGAGGCGAAGAAGCGCGCGCAGGAGCTCTCGCAGTCGGCGCGCGACTTCGAGGACATCAACAAGCAGCTCGGCGATCGCCGCGCCGAGACGTCGCGGATCGCGGCCGAGCTCGTCGATCTCGGTCGCCGCATGCGCCGCCTCCAGCGCGTCAAGCAGGCGCTCCGCCCCCTCGCCGAGCGCGCCGAGGTGCTCGCGGCGCTCGACGTCCGGCGCGACGTCGTGGTCCTGCCCGAGACGGCGGCCGAGGATCGCCGCCGCACGCAGGCCATCATCCACGAAGCCGGCCCCCGGGAGGAAAAACTCCGCGAGGACGTGCGCGAGCTCGAAGGGAAGCTCGCCGTGCTCGCGGTCCCCACGGCGCTCCTGCAAAAGGGCGCGCTCGTGCGGCAGGTGCAGGGCGAGCTCGGGAGCCACAAGAAGGCGAGCATCGACGCGACCCGGCTGCGCGGCGAGCTGCGGCAGGTCGAGGACGAAGCCCGCGGGCTCTGCGCTCGGCTCGGCCGTCGGGACATCTCCGTCGAGGAGGCCGAGGCGTGGCGGCTCTCCGCCGTCGCGAGCACGCGCGTGCGCTCGCTCGTCAAGCAGAAGGTCGAGCTCGACGCGGCCGCGAAGAGCGCGGAGAGCGCGCTCGGCGCCGCCGAGGAGCGGCTCGACGACGAGAAGCGGCGCGGCGCGGCCTTGCCTCCGCCCGCGGACGTGGAGGCGCTCGCGCATGGGCTCGACGTCGCGCGGCGCGAAGGGGACCTCGACAAGCGCATCCAGGAGCGCGCGCGGGCGGCCGAGAGCCTCGGGCAGCGCGTGCAGGCCGGGCGCGCCGCGCTCTCGCTCTTCGACGTGCCGTTCGACAAGATCGGCAACCTGCCCATGCCGGCGCGCGAGACGATCGAGCGCTTCGAACGCGGGCTCGGCGTGAAGGACGAGGAGCTGCGATCGCTCGGGCAGACGCTCGCGGATCGCAAGCGCAAGCTCTCGGCGCTCGAACGGGAGCTCGAGCAGATCCGCCGCGGCGGCGCGGTGCCCACGGAGGCGGACTGGGCCTCGGCGCGGAGCGGTCGGGACGCGGCCTGGATCGAGCTTCGCCGCGCGCTGCTCCCGGCGGAGCACGCGCACGCGCATGGAGCCGCCGACGACATCGCGGCCTTCCGCAGCGCACCTCCGCGCCCCGGCGTCGAGGCGGTGTTCGCCTACGAGGCGAGCGTGCGGCACGCGGACGATCTCGCGGCGAGCCTGTTCCGCGAGGCGGACCGGGTGGCGAAGGTCTCGCAGCGATCCTTGGAGCAGCAAGGGCTCCTCCGGGAGATCGCCGAGCTCGACGCGGAGCGCCAATCCCTCGAAGCCGCGCGGGACGAGCTCGGGCGGCAGTGGCAAGAGCAGTGGAAGGCGAGCTCCCTCGCGCCGCTCTCTCCCGCGGAGATGAAGGGGTTTCTCGGGCAGTACGAGCGGCTCGTCGAGGATCGGCGGCGGTGGGCGGAGGCCGAGGCGTTGCTCGCCGCGGATCGCGCGCTCGCGGCGGATCACGAGGAGACGCTCGGCGCGCTCCTCCGGCCGCTCGGGCTCGCCGTGAGGGGCTTGCCTGCGCTCATGGAGCGGGCGCGCGCCGTCTGCGAGCGGGAAGCGAAGGCGCAGAAGGATCGCGAGGCGCACGAGCGTGATCTCGGGCGCGCGAAGGATCAGGTCGCGCAGTGCAAGGCCCTCTTGGAGCGGCGGCGCGCGGAGCATGCCGCGTGGTCGGCGCAGTGGGCCGAGGCGATGGCGGGGGTGGACCTGCCGGAGGCGACGGGCACGGTCGAGGCGGAGGAGGTGCTCGCGCTCCGGAGCGACCTCGAAAAACGCTGCGCCGACGCGCGGGACCGGCGGCGCCGCATCGAGGGCATCGAGCGGGACGCGCGGCTCTTCGCGGATCGCGTCGTCGAGATCACCCGCGCCGCCGCGACCGACCTCGTGGACGCGCCGATCGAGCACGCGGCGAACCTCGTCGTCGAGCGCTTCCTCGCGGCCGAGAAGGACGAGATTGCGCGGCAAAAGGACGCGCAGAAGCTCGACGAGAAGCGGCGCGAGCTCGAAGACGTGATCCTCCGCCGCAAGGCCGCGGAGAACGAGCTCACCGCCCTCCAGTCGGCCGCGCGTGCGGAAAACCTCGCGGAGCTCGGGGAGGCCGAGGATCGCTCGAAGGAGGTCCGCGCGCTCAAGGCGCGCCTCGCCCCGATCGAGCGCCAGCTCCTCGACCTCGGCGAGGGGCTCGGCATCGAGGCCCTCGTCGCGGAGTGCCAGGGGCTCTCGGGGGACGACGTCGCGACGGAGCTCTCCTCGCTGGACGAGCAGATCCAGGCGAAGAACGACGCCAAGGCCAAGGTCGAGCAGGAGATCGGCAAGCTCGAAGAGCGCCGCGGGCGTGTCGACGGCGGGGACGGCGCCGCGCAGGCCGCGGCCGAGGCGGAGGGCCACCTCGCGTCGATGGGCGTGCTCGTTGAGGAGTATGCGCGGGCGCGGCTCGCGTTTCGTCTGCTCGAAGACGAGATCAAGCATTACCGCGAGCGGCACCAGGGGCCCATCGTGCGGCGGGCTTCGGAGCTCTTCCGGCGGCTCACCCTGGGCTCGTTCCTGGAAATTCGCGGCGACGACGAGGGCGACGAGAGCCGCCCCGTCTTGAAATGCGTCCGCACCTCGGGCGAACGTGTCGGCGTCGAGGGCCTCAGCGACGGCACGCGTGATCAGCTCTTTTTTGCGCTCCGCATGGCGAGCCTGGAGCGCCATTTCGAGCACAACGAACCCATTCCGTTCGTCCTCGACGACATCCTCGTCAATTTCGACGACGCGCGCTCCCGCGCCGCGCTCTCCATCCTCGGCGATCTCTCACAGAAGACGCAGGTCCTCTTTTTCACGCACCACGCGCGTGTCGCCGATCTCGCCCGCGAGGCGGTCCCGCCGTCCCGGCTTTGCTTGCACGACCTCGACACGCTCGGCGGGCGCGCTCGGTTGCGGCCTGCGAGCTAGAACCTCCCCGCGTTCGAATCGCGGTACCATGAACCTCGTCATGGTGACGACCACGCGGCGCCTCTTCGGGGCCTTCTCGTTTCTCGTGTCCCCCCTCGTTCTCGGCTGTGGCGCTGATCCCGATCCCGGTCCCGCGCCCGACGTTCCTCCCATTTCCTGGGAGGACTGCGGGGGCGGCTTCGAATGCGCCACGTTCTCTGTGCCCGTCAATCACGACGCGCCGGACGGAAGGACCTTTTCCCTTCCCCTCGTGCGCCGCCCGGCGGCGGTTCCGTCCTCGCGTATCGGCTCCTTGCTCGTCAATCCCGGCGGCCCCGGCGGATCCGGCGTCGGCTGGGCGCGCGCGGCGCAGATCATCTTGCCGCAGGCCCTCAAGGATCGGTTCGACCTCGTCGGCTTTGATCCACGTGGCCAGGCCGGGAGCACGCCCACGATCGATTGCGTCGACGACCTCGGCCCCCTCATCGGGCTCGATCCGACCCCCGACGACGACGCGGAGCGCGCCGCGTTGCTCGCCGGCGCGGATGCGTTCGCGGCCGCTTGCAAGGCGCGGAGCGGCGATCTGTTGTCCTTCGTCGGGACGAACCACATCGCCCGCGACATGGATCTCCTCCGCGAGGCCCTCGGCGACGAGAAGCTCACCTACATCGGTTTTTCGTATGGAACGTTTCTCGGGGCGGTCTACGCCGAGGCCTTTCCCGAGCGCGTGCGCGCGCTCGTGCTCGACGGCGCGATCGATCCGACAGTCTCCGGGGATGCGTTCATCAAGGGGCAGGCCCTCGGCTTCGAGGGCGAGCTCGAAGCGTTCCTCGCCGATTGCGCGGCGAAGACCTCATGCGCGTTTCATTCGGGCGGCGATCCCTGGGCCGCGTACGACGCCGTGAAGGCCGCGGTCGAGGCCTCTCCGCTGCCTGCGCCGCCGGGCGGCACGCGCACGCTCGGGCCCGGCGAACTCCTCTACGGCGTGTCGCAGCCGCTCTACAACAAATCGCAATGGAAATTCCTCGCCCAGGCGCTCGCGCTCGCGGCCGCGGGGGACGGCTCGGGCCTGCTCGAATTTTCCGACGCGTACGTCGCCCGGAGCGCGGACGGCACGTATGGCACGTCGTTCGAGGTCTATTACGGGGTCACCTCGGTCGACCTCGCATTCCCCGCCGATCCCCAGGTCTATCAAGCCCTGACGACCGAGCTCCAGGTGAAGGCGCCGCGCATCGGCATCTATTTGCCCGCCACGGCGCTGCCCTCCGCGCGCTGGGCGTTTTCGGCCTGGCGCTCGAATGCGCCGATCTCCGCGGACGGCGCGCCGCCGATCCTCGTCGTGGGCTCCACCGGGGATCCGGCGACGCCGTATCCTTGGGCGGTCTCGCTCGCCGCGCAGCTCTCCTCCGGGGTCCTGCTCACGCGCGAAGGACCGGGGCACGTCTCGTTTCTTCGGGGAAATACCTGCATCGACCAGGCGACCACCGATTACCTCGTCGATCTGAAGGTCCCGCCCCAAGGCACGACGTGCAAATGATCAGGGCGCGCCTTCGCAGACTTCATCCACGAGCAGGACGTCGTCGATCGCGTATCCACCCCAGCCCTCCGCGTCGCCGCTTTCGTAGGACCACACGAGCGACGTGTTCGAGCCCGTGACCGTGTTGAGCCGGAACTCCACCTCGGCCCAGCCCGGGGTCGGTTGCGCGCTCGTGGGCCCGGGTCGCACCAGGGTAGACAGCGTCGTTCGCGTGGATCCTTGTTGCACCGCGAGCATCACGGTCGGAGGGGCACCGCGCGCCCCTTCCGGGGTGAAGTCGACCCATTCGTGGAACACGAGCCGCAAATCGAGCGCGCCCGTCGTATCCATGATCGGCGATTCGAGCTCGCCCGAGGTCCCAGGCGGGACACACGCCCCGAGCCCGACCCCCACGACCTTCCCGTCGTCCGTGTCCGTGACGTCGTCGTCCGGGCCCTTGCATACCCCGTCGCCCGGCGCCGCCTGCACGAACCCGCTGTTCGTCCCGGAGACCCACCGCTCCCCCGTCGCTCCCTCGTTCAGCACGCCCGCCGAAAAGGTTTGTCGCAGGTAGACCCGGCCCACGGTCCCGTTGCAGTTCTGATCCACCTCGTCGCAGAGCTCCACGGCGTTCGGGTGGATCGTGGGCGCGTCGTCGTCGCAATCGTTTCCTTCCGCGACCCATACGCCTCCCGCCACGACCGGGGGCTCCGCGCAGCTCCCGGCCGTATCGACGAGGCGCTCCTCCTTGCCAATCCCGTCGCCGTCGCGGTCCAGGAAATAACGCGCGAAGCAGAGCACGTCCGCCCCTTCGCATTTCGTGCGCCCCTGGCAGGACTCCGTGTCCGAGATCGGGATCGTGCAGTCGAGGACGGGAAAATCCTCGTCGGTCTTCCCGTCGCAGTCTTGATCGATTCCGTCGCACTGGTCATCCGACGTTGCGCGCGTGTTCACGTCCGCGCTGTCGTCGTTGCAATCGAGCGTGTTCGTCACGTAGCCGGCCGGGGGCTCCCCGCACCAGGTGCGCGGCTCGTTCTTGTTCCCCTCGCCGTCCTTGTCCGCGTCCAAGTACACCGTCGTCAGCGTGGTGCATTGCTGCGTGTAATCTTCCCCGAGCGAGATGAACGTCTCGCAGCCGAAGAGCCCCACGGCCGCGCCGAACGAGGCGAGCTTGATCCACCTCAAAACACGCCTCGCACGGCCATGAAGCCGCCGCGGACGTCGAGCTCCACGCGCGCCCCGCGCGCGGCCGCGGGCTTTGTGCTCGGCGCGAAGAGCAGCACCGAGACGCCCGCCGCCGCGGCGATCGCCGCCGCGCCGAAGCCCAGGTTCGACGCCGACGCAAACGTCTTCGTCTGCTCGTACGCCCCAAAACCCGCGGGCGTGCACCGCTGCTGCACGCACTCCGTTTCGAGCATCCCACGCCGATCGAGCGTGAGCCCGCCCATCACCACGCCGGTCACCAGCGCGAGCGCCCCGATCGAAAAGAGCCCGCTCGCGGCCACGAGGCTCCACGTCGGCCTCGCAGGCTCGAGCGGCGCGGGCTCGATCGTCCGCTCCACGCCCTTCGCGAAGAGGCCGAGGCGCAGGACGATCGACACGCTCCGCCCCTCGGGCAGCTCCACCTCGCGCGTCGTGCGCGCGCCGCTCCGCGCGAGCGCCTCGACCTCGTGTTTGCCCGGATCGAGTTCGCGCGGCTCGTCCATCGGCCAGAGCTCGCCGTCCACGAACAACGTTACCTCCGCGGGCGGCGGGCCGCGCACGTCGACGGCGAGCGTCGGGATGCGCAGGCGCACAGGGCCGATCTCCGCGGCCGCCGCCTGCCGCGCGCGCAGCAGCGACTCCGACGGCGCTCCCGGCAGCGGCTCGGTCAGCGTCCGCTCGTACAGCGCGCGCGCTTCGAGCAGCTTGCCGCGTTTGTCTTGGCAACGCGCCATGTAAAGCACGAGCTGCGGCGTGTGGAATTGCTCGTCGGCGTCGCGGAAGAGCGGATACGCCTCGACGTACTGGCCCGCGCGGAAGAGCTGCATCGCGCGGCGGCCTTTTTCGAGGGCGACAGCGCGTTTTTCCTCGCGCACCTCTTCCTCGGTGGGCTCCGGGGGCGGCGTGGTCGTCGGCTCGGCCGCCGGCGGTTCGTCCGCGCGGGACGAGGAGGGGAAGACGAGCGCCGCCGAGAGCACGGCTCCGGCGAGGGAGACCCGGCGGCCTCGATTCATCGCGGGGAGGGCGGCGTGGCCGGCTTCGACAGGCCGAGCAGCTCGTCGTCCTCGATCGTCGTCGGGGCCGGCGCTTGCTCGGGTTTGCCGTCCGCGCCCGTCTTCGGGGTCGCGGGTTTGGCAGGGACGACAGGTTTGTCGTTCCGGACCGGCGCTTCGGTGGGCGTTCGTTTCTGCGCGTCCACCTCGGCGAGCGCCTCGGGCGTCACTTTCGGGACGGCCTCGGGCGTGGGCGTGGGCGGCGGCGCGGGCGCCTCGGGCTCGGTCACGGGCGGCGGCAGGGGCAACGTCGGGCTGCCCGGGCCGTCCACGCGCGCCTCCTCGGCCGTCACGGTCGGGCCGAGGAACACCCACCCGAGCGCGCAGAGCGCGAGCGCGCCGATCCCCGCGGCAGCGAACCTCCGTTGCTTGTCTTTTTTCGTGGGGCTCTCGTCGTCCTGCGTCCGGCCCGAGGGCGAGAGCGTGAGCGTGCCCGAACCCTCGGGCGCGGCCATCGTCTCGGCGAGCGCGACGGCGGTGGTCTTCGCGGCGCCGCGCGGCGACGGGCTCGAAAGCTCGGCGGTCGCGTCGAGCGCGGCGCTCGTGTCGGGCTTCGTGACCACGGCGCCCTTCCCCTCGGAGGCGGGCTTCGTGGTGAGCGCTTCGAGGGCTTCGAAGAGCTCACGCGAGCTCTGGAAGCGTTGCGCCGGATCCCGGGCGAGGGCGCGGTCGAAGAAGCGATCGACCTCGGGGCCGAGCGCGGGCGCGAGCGTCGAGGGCTTTGCGATCGGATCGGTGCAGATCGCCACGAGCACCGCGCCGACCTCGTCCTCGATGAACGGCGTCCTGCCCGTGAGCATCTGGTAGAGGATCACGCCGAGCGACCAGAGATCGCTGCGGTGGTCGACCTCCTTGGATTTGCGGATCTGCTCGGGGCTCATGTAGAGCGGCGAGCCGACGAGGTTGCCCGATCGCGTGACGTCGCCCGACTGCGGCGTGCCCGGCGACACGGCCTTCGCGATGCCGAAGTCGAGCAGCTTGATGGTCTCGTCATCGTCTTGACGGGCGAGGAACACGTTGCCGGGCTTGAGGTCGCGGTGGACGAGGCCGAGCTCGTGCGCGCGGCGGAGGGCCTTGCAGATCGGCTGCGTGATGCGGATGGCCTCGGCGAGGTCGAGCTTGCCGCGTTTGTCCAGGCGCGCGGCGAGGTCTTCGCCGCGGAGCAGCTCCATCACGATGTAGGGCGTTTCTCCCTCGACACCGTAGTCGTGCACCTCGACGACGTGCGCGCTCTGGATTTGCGCGGCGGCGCGCGCTTCCCGTTCGAAGCGCGCGCGCGCCGTCTCGGAGGCGGCGAGGGCCGGCTCCATGAACTTCACGGCGACGGCCCGGTCGAGCTTGAGGTGGTGGGCGATCCACACCGCGCCCATGCCGCCCCGTGCGAGCGGGCGCTCGAGGCGGATTTTGCCGGCGATGAGCTGTCCCTCAGCGATGACGGTCACGATGGCCCCAGGATACCACGAGATTGGTTCGTGGATCGCGAGCGTCGTGAGGGGGGAAGGGAAAATGGAGGGAGGGGCGAGAGGCGCGACTCAGTTGCTGTCGTTCGAGGGTTTCGGCGGCGGGAGCTCGCCATCCTCGCGCAGCTTTTCGACGGTCCGGCCCTGGACCTTTTCGCCGATCCATGCGCCTGCGACGGCCATGAGGATGCCGATGACGAACGTGGTCAGAAGGCCGACCAGGGCGCCGCCGAGGGGATAGCTGTACTGCAGGTGCCAGAGGACCGTGTGCATGGCGTTCGGCAGGATCGCCATGAACGTCGCGAGGGCGGGCTCTTTGACCGTCTCCCCGGGGCTGAAGATGCCGATGAGGATGCCGCCGACGAAGTACGAGACGAACGCCACGATGCCGGCGAGGACGAGGCCGCCCTTCTCAGGGCCAAAGCTCGCGACGATCGAGGTCTCGACCCCGCCGAGCAGCAGGAGGCGCATCACGAAGTAGAGCGAGATGATGACGCCGCCGCCGATGATGACCCATTTGTACGACAGCTCTTTGCGTTTGCTCATACAATTTCCGACGCGTGGATGGATGAGTGCGTCGCGGCGCATCATGAGGCCACGAGGCAGGGGGTGTCAACGTCGGGGTGCGTCCGGGGGGGCCCGGCGGGGGGACGCTCGCGAACCCTTTCGGGCTCGCGAGCGCTGTATTGGGCGGGACAGATTAATCGCCGGTCGTCAGCAGGTTGTGCGTGTCGAGATCGGCCTCGTGCACGCCGTAACGACCCGCCGCGATCAGCACCTCGTCGTCGTCGATGACCGGCGCGACGCTGTAGTACCAGTTCTGACCCGGGAAGAATGCCGTGGACGTCGGCATCGCCGGATTGTCCAGGTCTGCCATGAGAACGCCGCTGTTCAGCGAGAAGAAGGCGCGGCGCTCGGCCACGCTGATCAAGCTCGCGCCCGACGGACGCTTCACGTTCGACAGGACCTCGAACGTATTGTTGTTGCCGCTCTTCGGCTTGAGGATGCTGAACCGGTCATTGTGGCTCGTGTAGTAGCTGTAGGGCTCCCACACGAGGTTGTGCGACACGACCGGCCTGCCGCCCTTGTCGATGAACAGCGCGTTCACGGTCCGGTCCGCGAAATGGTGCTTGTTCTCGAGCTCGGCCTTGTTGCCCTGGAGTTTCAGCTTCGAGACGGCCGTCTCGATGATGTCCTGCTGGCCCCAGACGGGATCGCGCGTGAAGATCGTCGAGCCGTCCTTCGAGAGGAGCGTGCCGGGCACGTTGATCGCGGCCCCGACCTTCGGCTGCGCGGGCTTCTTCAGGTCGATCTCCTTCAAGAAGTACTGTGCGTAGGTGCGCGTGTCGCCGGGCGCGGATGCTGGTTTCTTGACGGTGACGTAGATGTCGTCGTCGTGCCCGCTCGCCGTGACGAACTCCTCGTTCTGCCCGGGCGTCAGGTCGATCGGCGCGAGGAGTGTCGGGTGGTTGGGGTTCGAGAGATTCACGAGCTTGAGCTGCGCCTTCGTGCGGAAGAGCGCCGCCTCGTACTCGGTCCCGTAGCAATACGAGTAGCCCTGCTGTGCTGCCTCTACCTGTGACCAATCGGCCGGGACGCAGGTCGTCTCCGCGTTCGCGTGATCGGTGCACTGCGCGAAGCCACCGCTGCAGTACTCGGTCTGGCCGTTGATCGTCCGGCAGTCGCGCGAGCCTGTGAAGTACGTGCAGCCCTCCTGGCCCCTGCAGGACGTCGACCAGTAGTACGTGTACGCATAGCAATATTCCATCGAGACCGGGTCGCTCTGGACGGTGCTTGTCTCGACGAACCCGAGCGACTTCTTCCCGACGACGTTGACGTTGCCGTAATAGTCGCCGTAATAGTAGTAGCCGGACGGCAGCTCCGTCGTGACGAGCTGACCCGCCTTGGCCGGCTTCTTCGGGTTCGAGAGGTCCCAGACCTCGATGGTCGTCTCGAAGGTAGGCCAGGTGGTCCACTTGCCATGGACGGCGACGAGCAGATCGTCCACCTGGTAGTAACTCGCGTTCGCCGGGACCTCGATCGTCGCCACGGGCGTGCCGGTGTCGACGGGCTCGTTGTTCCGGATGATGTCGACCTTCGCCTTCGCGTCCGGAGAGTACCAGTACCAGTAATCTGAGTTGTCCGGGCCGCGCAGGCGCGCGCGATAATTGTCGTAGACCCAGACCTTCGTGTAATCCGGCGCCACGCCGAGCTCACCGACCTTCTGGGGCGCGTCGAGGTTCGATTGATCCCAGATGCGGAGCTGCGTCTCGGAGAGGTTCGCCCCGTTCGTCGCGTCGAGCTTGAACGTGCGACGGACCGCGTCGGGATGGTTCATGATGCCGCGACGCGTGATCGTCGACTCCGAGAACGTGAAGATCTGGACGGCGGACTCGTACGAATAGGAGCCGTTCACGTACTTGTAGCCGGCGAAGGGCAGGAGCACGAGGCCCGTCTCGGTCTCGCCCGTCGGCGCCGTCACGTTCACCGCGTTGTGGAGCACGCTGAACGCGCGGTGATCCCAGTTCGCCTCGGACCAGTTCCAGCCGTGGTCCTCGCCCGCCACCTCTTCGCGCGCGAGCAGCGGGTTCGGGTTCTCGAGGTCCGTGATGTTGTAGAGGCTGACGGCGAGCTTGCGGCCGTTCTGATCGTCGACGCCGATGCCGACGAGGCGCGTGTTGTTGAACGCGGGCCGGAAGAAGTCGTTCCAGCCGGAGACGATGAACTCGCTCTTCTCCTCGGCGTGACCGTTCGCGTCGATCGAGAAGGCGTGGAACGGATCGTAATTCCGGTACGTCACGGCGAACGCCCGATCGTCGAGGAAGACCGCGGCGAAGAGGTTCATGTCCGCGCCGAAGGGCACGGTGTCGATCGGCGTGACGTTGTCGAGGTTCGTCGCGTCGAACGTCTGGAGGTAGCTATGCTGGCCCCAACCCCATTGCGGGCCCGAGAAGATCCGGAGCTGGTCGTTCCGGTAGTCCATGTGGAATTGCGACCGGACGTAGCCGTTCACCGTGACCTCGTCACGCTTGACCATCGTGCCGCTGTTGTCGGAGATGTCGATGACCGCGACGTCGCTCTGGTGCGACGACCACCAGTCCTTCTCGCGCGCCACGAGGAGCACTTCATTCTCCGCGTGGATGGCCGAGACGTAGCCGCCGAGGGGCAGCTCGCTCTTCTCCGTCATGGCCGTCTGGCCGACGTCGAAGCTCTTCACGGTGCTGCCGAGGATCCACTCCCAGTAGCCCTGGTCGTTGATGAACCAGTTGTAGTAGCTCGAGGCGACGAAGAGCGCGTCCTGCGTCGCGCCGTTCGCGTAACGGCTCGTCTGGATGTAGCCCGGCACGGCGTACTGCGAGAGCACCACGGGCTTCGACGGCGTCGAGATGTCGACGAGCATGACCGTGCTGCCCGACTTGCTGTCGACCTCGAGGCTGTTCGGCCTACCCTTGTAGCCGTACCAGTCGTTCATCAAGAGGATCGCGCGCGTCCCGTCGACGTACATCTCGACCGGCGAGCCGCCCACCTGAAGCTGGCCGACGATCTTGGGCTCGGTGACGTCACTGACGTCGATCACCTGCAGACCGCGATACCAGTTGAGGTTCAGGAGGGTGCCATTGTTCATGACACGGAAGATGTCGCCCTCCTCGAGCTCCTGCTCCTCTTCTTCCTCCTCCTCTTCTTCCTCCTCCTCCTCCTCTTCCTCTTCGCCCCAGGTGAACTGGTAGTTCGGCCGATCGGCCGAGAGGAACGAGGTCGGTCCCTTTGCGGCCTCCTTGCTCTCGGCCGGATTCTCTTCCCCGTCACCCGTATTCGTGGCGCATCCCTGCCCAGCCACGAACAAGAGCGCGGTCAAGAGACCCGTCGTTCGTGCCGTGGGACCACGATTCAAAAAGCTGCGCATCGATTCGCTCCCTTCGTCCTTCACACAAGATGAAGGAATAAAAGTCTTCCTACCTAACCGATGCATCCGGGGGGTGTCAAGGCGCCCACGTGTCATGCTTGCAAGCGCTGATGTGCATACATGTCGCACAGGGATGCCGTGCGCTGCGTCAATGGCAAAATACCGCCGGTTCGTACGAGCACGATACACCGATGCGTCCGGCGGCGGCTCCGTCCCCGGGGGACGTGGGAGCGCCTGCGACGAATTCGTGCTGCCTTGCGCAGGTCCGTGATCCTTGGTAAGGGTCGGAGTTCCCTTCAGGACCATTCCATGCGGCAAAAAAGCCCCATTTCGATCGCCTGGTTTTCGGCGCTTGCCTCCGCGGCGGCCCTGTCATGGTTCGGCCTAGCGGGCTGCCAGCGCGACGGCGCGAAGGGGAGCGAGGCGTCGCCGGCCCCGAGCGGCGCGGCGAGCGCGGCGCCGGCGTCCGACAAGAAGAAGGCGCGCGCCCGTGGGCCGGACCTGCATGACGATCGCTTCGACGCGAAGATCGCCG
Source organism: Polyangium fumosum (assembly GCF_005144585.1). Taxonomy (GTDB): domain Bacteria; phylum Myxococcota_A; class Polyangia; order Polyangiales; family Polyangiaceae; genus Polyangium; species Polyangium fumosum. The sequence continues at coordinate 37,295 of NZ_SSMQ01000027.1, forward strand.
AGAACCTGCCGAAGGTGCCGGACCCGAAGATCATCGGCCCCGATAACCCCGGCGCGCCCCTCGACAACCAGGTCTTTCGGGATCGCGTGCTCGGCTTCGCGAGAAAGATCGCGGCGATTGAAAAGGAAGGGGAGAGCGTCGCGTGTGACATCCCCGTGACGTCCTCGAAACAATTTCGCGCGGTCGTGTGGGGGTATCGCGAAGGCGTGCAGGTGGCGCGCGGGGAATCCTCGGATGCGTCGCTCTGCGTGGCGCTCAAGGAAGCCACGCGGCGCGCCGTGGCGGCGGGCGGCGGGACGAAAGACGCGCTCGGCACGACGCGGCTCGCCATCGAGCTGCCGGACCACGGCATGTCGATCCTCGAACACGGGGACAAGGGGCTCGAGCTCGATCACGGCCTCGTCCCGCTCCGATCGTTCGACAAAGCGCTGCTCACGAAGCGCATCGACGAGGGGCAGGCGTATCTCCTGCGCGTGCTCGACGCCGAGCACAAGGGGGCGCACAAGTACTATTACGCCCCGGCCGACACCTTCGAGCCCGAGCTCCACACCATTTACACGGCCTCGACGGGCTTCACGCTGCTCAAGCTCCACGCGATGAAGAAGGACAAGGGCCTGCTCGACCAGACGAAGAAAGCGGCCGAATTCCTCCTTTCGATGCAGAGCCGCGACGAGCGCGACCACACCGCGGGCGGGTTCTTCTACACGCTCGACCTCAAGCGCGGCAAACCCGAGCGAAAGCTGGTCGTCGGCACGGCATCGAAGACGGTCTTCACGTTGCTCGAGCTGCACGCGCTGACGAAGGAAACGAAGTACATGGATGCCGCGCGCAAAGCCGGGGATTGGCTCATTTCGATGCAGCTCCCCACGGGCGCGGTGCGCGCGTCGTTGAGCCAGCACGAGGGCGGGCCCTGGTCCGTGCAGGCGAAGGAGTCGACGCTTTATACCGGGCAGGTCCTCTCGGCGCTCTCGCGCTTGCACCGCGCGACGAAGGACACGAAGTACCTCGACGCCGCCGCGACGACGGCGATGTTCCTCGCGCAGAAGGTCGAAAAGAACGGCTGCTACGTCGGCGACGAGTACCGCAAGCCGAACCCGATCTCGAGCTCGTGGCTCGTCCTCTCGCTGCTCGATTTCGCCAAGTCCACCGGCGACAAACGCATCGAGGACCTGGTCTTCCGTTGCTCGCGTGATCTGCTCGGGCGGCAGTGGAAGCGGCCCGAGGACGCCTACCGGCACGGGCGCTGGAAGGGCTCGCTTTCGAGCAGCGGCACGGGCTGGCTCGCCGAGGTCATGAGCGAGGTGTTCATGTTCTGCCGGGACAAGGGCAAGGAGAACTGCGACGGCTACAAGGACGCCGTGGTCGCCGCCGTCCGGCAGATCATGCAATACACCTACGGCCCCGAGAACGATTTCGTGGTGAAGAACCCGAAGGCCGCCGCGGGCGGCGTGTTCTGGAGCGTGCGGGAACGGTACGTCCGGACAGACTCGGTTTGTCACGCGATGAACGCGTACATCAACATCCTGCCGTTCCTCGCGGACGGCGCGCTGCTCGAGCTGCCCGAGATGCCGCTCTCGCAGCGGCTCGCCTTCGACGCCGATGCCGACGACAAGAACGCCGAAGCCGAGGATCGGGCCGGCGGCGGCGAGGGCGAGGCCGAGGACGAGGCGCCGATGTCCCGCGCCGAGGACCCGAACGAAGAGGGCGTGAGGAAAGGCCCGCGCCGGGGGCCGCTGAACGGAAAGCCGGAGGAAGGGCCGAGGCCACGTTTGCCCAAGGGGCTCCGGCCCCCGGGCCCCCGGGGCCCGAGGCCGCCGGGGCCGCCGCCGGAAATGCAGCAATAATCAGAAAATCTCGGGGCAATACGGGTGGCGCGGGGCGACGAACATCCGATCGGCGCGTTCGAGCGCGCCTTCGGTCCTGGCCTCGACGCCGCCGACCTCCGCGAGGCGGGAGAACGAAAATCCCCCGAGGTACGCCGAGCCGAGCGCTGCGGCCGAGACCCGCAAATCACAAGGCTCCTCGGTCCGCGCCGCGCGCGAGGTGCCCGCGTCGAGCCGATATCGACCCGTGTTCCACGGGCAGAAGGGATCGTCGACCTCGATCACGATCGTGCCCTCCGCGCCATACCTGCGCGCCGCGAGCGCCGCGGGTACGTCCACGAGGCGGACCCACACCGAGTCGTACGTGCGGTAATGCATCCGCCGCGGCTCGGCGAGCAAGAGGAAGAGCGGGTGATCCGGGGGCAAACACGTGGCGTTGATCCGCGTCGCGAGGTCGATGTCGCAGAGGTACCGCCACACGGCGCGCGTGCCCGCGGGCGTCGCGCCCATCGCCTCCTGCACCGTCACGACCGTGGTCGGGATCTGCGGCTCCACGTGTTCGAGGCGGACGCGATAAAGCGCATATCCCTCGTCGCGGCCGTCGATCTGAAACACCACGCGCTGCAGCGGCCCCGATCCGGCCCGCATCGACTCCGCGTCGAGCAGCCTCCGCGTGCTCCACCACATGGGCGAGCGCGAGGGCATGCACGGCGCGGCGCGGCGCGCGCGCTCGTAGATCGGCGGGATCCGCTCGTGCGCCTCTTCCTCGGTCACGAAGCGCGCCTCGAAAGGAACGGGCGAGCCCACGAATGCGGAGCGATCACGCTCGATCGACACGTCGCCCGCGAAGGCCGCGAGTCCATACCCGAAACGGCCGTAGATCGACGCCTCGGTCGCCCATAACGCCGCGAGGGGCTGCCCGCGCTCCCGCGCGTCCGCGAACTGCCGCTCGATGAGCTTGCGCAGGATGCCTTGCCTCCGGTGCGTCGGGATCACCGAAACCATCGTCAGGCCCGAGGTCGGGACCGTACCGCCGCCCGGCGTGGTGAAGTCGAAGGCGAACGCCCCGGCGCTGCCGACGATCGTGCTCCCGTCATAGGCCCCGATCCGCGTGACGAGCTCCGTCAGTTTTCGGGATCGTTCCGTGCGCTCCGGGGAGGGCGCGAGACCAAAAGCAGTCCGGATGGGGTGGGCAAACTCGTCCGCATGCTCGGGGCTGAGGAGGCGAATCTCGATGGACATGGCGCGACGAACCCTATCACCGTCCGCCCGCGACCGCGCGCCCGGTCCGTGCTCCGCGCGGCGTACGGGCGCGCGGCGGAGGCGTGTCGGCGCGCTTCTCGGTGGACGATCGGTGACGTCCCCGATGGCACGGCCCTCGCAGACATCGATTGGACCACCGAATCCCGGGGGAAATGATGGCCGAACGGTTCACCTTGCCCGTCCTCCCGCTGCGCGACACCGTGCTGTTTCCCGGTCTCGCGACGCCGATCACCGCAGGAAGGCTGAAGACCCTGCGAGCGGTCGAGATAGCGCTGCGCGCCGACGGGGAGGACAAGCGCGTCTTCGCCGTCGCCCAGCGTGACACCTCCGAGGAGCCGACGGAGAGCAGTCTGTTCGCGGTCGGCGTGATCGGGCGGATCGCCCAGGTCCAGCGGCTGGGGACGGGGCTCTCGCTCGTCTTGCAGTGCGAGCGCCGTGCCACGGCGCTGCGTTATGTCACCGAGGACGGGATCCTGCGCGCCGCTTGTGTGGAGCTCGCGGATCTGCCTCGGCGCCCGGGCGAGGAGGCGGTCGTGCTCGCGCTCGCCCGTGAGGTGCGCGAGCGGGCGATCGAGTACGGCAAGCGCCGCGGGGCGCCGAAAGAGGCGCTCGAGCAGTTCCTCGGCGGCGTGGAGGACCCGAGCGCGCTCGCGAATCACGTCGCGTTTTACCTCGACCTCCCGGTGGCCGAGAAACAAGGGCTTTTGGAGACGCTCCGGACCGTCGAGCGGCTGCGCGCGCTCACCGTGCATTTGCACCGGCAGATCGGGATCGCCGAGACGCAGGAGAAAATCCGGACGACGGTGCAGGAGGAGCTCGGCGAGCGGCAGCGCGAGCTTTACCTGCGCGAGCAGCTCAAGGCGATCCAGAAAGAGCTCGGCGAGGAGGACGAGGCGGGCATCGCGGATCGGCTGGAGAAGAAGATCGACGCGGCGGACCTGCCGATCGAGGTGCGCGAGGAGGTGCGCCGCGAGCTCGGGCGGCTGCGGCGGATGAGCCGCGAGACCTCGCCCGAGGCGCAGGTCGTGACGAGCTGGCTCGAATGGGTCGGCGATTTGCCGTGGAGTCGGCGGACGGACGACCACGTCGATCTCGAAATGGCGCGACGGATCCTCGACGAGGACCATTACGGCCTCGGCGACGTGAAGGACCGGGTGCTCGAGCTGCTCAGCGTGATCAAATTGCGCCTGAAGGGACAGATCTCGGCGCCCGAGCGGGCGCAGCGGGCCGCGCGCGGGCCGATCCTGCTCTTCCTCGGGCCGCCCGGCACGGGAAAGACGAGCATCGCGGAGAGCATTGCGCGGGCGATGGGGCGCAAATACATCCGCGTCTCGCTCGGCGGCGCGCGCGACGAGGCCGACATTCGCGGGCACCGGCGCACGTACGTCGGCGCGATGCCGGGCCGCATCCTCCAGGGCATGCGGCGCGTGGGCTCGAAAAACCCCGTCTTCACACTGGACGAGATCGACAAACTCGGCGTCTCGTACCAGGGTGATCCGGCGGCGGCGCTTCTCGAGGTGCTCGATCCGGCGCAAAACGTGACGTTCGTCGACCATTACCTGGGTTTGCCCTTCGATCTCTCGGAGGTGCTCTTCGTGTGCACCGCGAACCTGCGCGAGGGCATCCCCGCGCCGCTGCTCGATCGCATGGAGACGATCACGTTCCCCGGATACACGGAGATCGAAAAGCTCGAGATCGCTCGTCGATACCTCTTGCCGCGGCAGCAGCGCGAGTGCGCGCTCGAAGAGGAGCAGCTCGTGGTGTCGGACGTGGCGCTGCTCGACATCATCACGAGCTACACGCACGAGGCGGGCGTGCGGCAGCTCGAACGGGCCATCGGCTCCCTGGCGCGGAAAGCGGCCCATCGGATTGCGACGGGCGCGGCGCAGCGGGTGCGGGTCGACACGGTGGCGGACGTCCGCGCGCTCCTCCGGCGCCCGCGGATGCGGCCCACGACCGCGCTCGATCGAGACGAGCTCGGCGTCGCCACGGGCATGTATTACACGCAGGAGGGGGGCGACATCATGCACGTCGAGGCGAGCATCGTGCCCGGCAAGGGCGAGCTCGTGCTGACGGGGCAGCTCGGCGACGTCATGAAAGAGAGCGGGCGCGCGGCGCTCACGTATGCGCGCGAGCACGGCGCGGCGCTCGGCGTGCCGCGCGAGCGGCTGGAGGGGCGGGACATCCACGTCCACGTGCCCGCCGGCGCGATTCCAAAGGACGGGCCGAGCGCGGGCGTGACGATGGCGACGGCGATCGTGTCGGCGCTCTCGGGCAAACGGGTCCGGCGGGACGTCGCGATGACCGGGGAAATCACGCTGCGCGGGCGGGTCTTGCCGATCGGCGGCGTGAAGGAAAAGGTGCTCGGCGCGCACCGGGCGGGCATTCCCGAGATCATCCTGCCGCGGGACAACGAGGCCGAGCTCGAAGATCTCCCGGAGGAGGTGCTGCGGTCGCTGCATTTCCACTTCGTCGAGACGCTCGACGAGGTGCTCGCGATTGCGCTGCGCGCGGCGCCTGCGGCGGCCTGGCCGGTGGAGGTGGAGACGCCGCGGGCGGCGTGATTCTCACTCGTGCTCGTTCGACACGAAGACCTGCGTGGAGAAGCGGAACTGACCCGTGGGGGCTTCGCGCGTGCCGGTCAGGGTCAAGATGCTCGTGGACGCGTCGCCGTCGAGGTCGCCCACGGCGGCGATCTCGACGCCCGTGGTGCCGGGGTCGGGCCCGCCGAGGGGCGGTCCGAGATAGGCCTGACCCACGGAATACCGATACTGGTAATACGTGGGGTCATCGAGGCCGAAGCGGACGCAGCGCCAGCAACACTGGTCGAAGTCCTTGCCGTTCAAGTTCTCGGGCTGGTATTTCCGGGCCGCGGGGACGCTCTGCGGCGTGACGCAGAGCATGGTGCCGCCGCATTCGGGGCACCAGGTCGTGAGGCTCGACTCCGAGAGGCCGCCGAGGGGGAGGACCTCGCTCTTCACCGAGCGTTCGGTGAGCATCGCAATGGCACGTGCAATGGCGCCGATGGTCTGCTTGGCCTCGCCGACCTTCGCCGCGGCGAGATAACGCCGCACGCCGAAGATGGCGAGGGATGCCAGGACGCCGACGATGGCGACCACGATCATCAGCTCGACCAGGGTGAAGCCTCGCCCTTCCCTCCGCCGCTTCATGTTCTTCGCTCCCCTGGGGAGCGCGCGACAAGCACGTGACGTGCCATGCACGCATCGCTCTGGATCCTGGGCTTCGATGCCAAAATGCGGAGCGGAGGGCCGGCGTATGCCGGGATGCGTCAAGGTTCCGGTGACGAAAATCGTCACTCCGTGGTCGCGGGGGTGCCCTTTTCCGTCAGGGGGAAAGGGTCATTTCGGATCGGTCGCGATACACTCGCCTTCGCCGCGGAAATGCCCCACGGTGCGGGACAGGTCCGTGACGAACGCGCCGAGGTCGTTCACGTCGACCGCGCCCGTGCCATAGGCGCCGTCGGCGGGATCGATGTCCACGAGTTTTTTTGCGGTGAGCTCGGCGAGCGTGATTTCGCCGTCGTTGTCCGTGTCGGCCGAGGCGAGGGCGTTGAAGCGCAGCTTCGCGTTCGGCGATTGCAGGTCGTCGTAGAACAGGTGATCGCCGTGGATCGTGATCTCGACGTTGTCGGTGCCGCCGTTCGTGACGAGGACCCCGTGCGTCTCGCGGCCGTCCTTCTCGCCCTTGCATTCGGCGTACATCGTGGGCACGCCGAAGCCCCAGCGGAACGTCTTTTTCACGGCGCCCTGCGTGGCCTCGCCCTCGGCCCAGATGGCGTATTTGCCTTGCTTCATCGCGTCGAGGTCGGCCGCGGTCGCGCCGTCGCCGAGCTCGGTATCGCCCGCCGCGGGGCGAATCTCGAAGCTCACCTTCGTCCAGGGCTTGGGCTCGAGATTCGCGAACGTGGCGAGCGGCTTGACCCCCGGGGCTACGTGATCGACGAGCTTCGTGGTGGTGACCTCGAGGCCAGGAGCGTTGGAATCGTCGGCGATGCGCACGCCGCCGAGGACGACGAGAAACTTCGAGAATTTGATCGCCCAGCCGTCTTCGAATGCGGACGCGGGGATCTCCTCCTCGATGTACCCCTCGCCCCAGGTCGTGAACACCACGTCCCCCGTGCCCGCGGTCTCGTCGGCGCCGCAGCCGGCGAGGAGCGCGGCGGCGAGGCAAAGGTGCGTGATGCCAAACAGAGTCTTCATGTGTTTTCTCCTCAAGGTGTCGAATAGTCGAAGGTCACAGCGGCCCCTTTTTTGAAGCCGCGCGTGATCGCACGGAAGGCCACGCCGTCCCGCGGCAGGACCACGGGCGAACCGTCCGTGCTCTCCGGAACCGCGTCGAATTCGGCCTGATCGAGCCATACGCTCGGCGCGACGTGGATCGTGATGGTCCCGTCGTTTTGCACGTCGGGCGCGCCTTCGAAGGCGCACCCTTCGAGGCGCGGCTCGCCATAGGCGTCGAGGACGTCGGCAGCGTCGGCCTCGACACGGAAGATTCGCGTCAGCGTGTCCTTTTGCGCCTCGCCTTCGAGCACGACGACGTGCCCCGCGAGCGTGTCCTTCGCATCGCCCACGGGCGCGGGCTCGTAGGAGAAGCGCCCGGAGCGATAGAGGCCCGTCACGCCGTCGCCGGGCGGGAGGTCCGCGGGGCCTTGCGCGAGGTCGACCGAGGACGAGACGAGCACCTGCCCCATCGCGTCGCCGGCCTGGTAATGGCCGGGGTGCGCGTGGGCCAGGCCGAGGCCGAGGAATCGCGCGAAGCGGTCGCGTGGGGGCAGAGGCGCGGCGGAGGCCGAGAAGATCGGCGCGCCATTGAAGTAATAGAGAGGGCCGACGGAGACGGCGGCGAGCGAGAGGCGGATCGACCAACCGTAGGCATTGACGAACGGCGCGTCGATCCCGTCGTCGGCGACGATACGCGTCTGCAAAGCGACGCGCTTGCCGCTCGTGGTCTCGGCGGGTCCGCAGGCGGAGGCGAGCGCGCCCGCGGCGAGGGAGAGGCCGACCAGGAAAACACCGGCGGCGGAGGAGAGACCCATACGAACCATCGAGCGCTTCATCTGTTGCTCGCTGCTAGATGTGGAGGGACAAGGTGCCCATCAAGGTGAGCGGCGCGCCCACCGTCACGTGGTTGAGCGGCACGAGCGAGAGCGCCGCGCCGCGGGTGAAGCTCGATGCGTAGGTGAACTGGCCGTCGTACCATTTCGCGTCGAGCAGGTTGTAAACGTCGATTTCGATCTCGACCTCGCGGAGCCTGGCGCCGAGCGTGGCGTCGGCGAGGAAGATGTCCCGGCCAAACTCGGCGAAGCGCAGGGGCCGGACGCCGAGGTACGCGAGGCCCACGCCGATCTTGCCCACGAGATCACGACCGAAGAGGCGTGCGAGGCGAGGCGTGAGCGCGACGTCGGTGCGCGCGACGAGCTGGGGCGTGTAGGGGACGAGCGTGCCGATATCGGGGCCCGCTGTGAAGGATGCGCGGGTGTACGTGACGCTGCCGCTCTCGACGATCCACGCGCGTGGGCGGAGGACGAAATCGAGCGCAAAGCCCGTGCGCTGCGTGGCGGAGACGCGTTCGTAGGCGGTCGCCTTTTCGTCGAAGACGAGGTCGTCGGAGAGGCGGGTGTGAAAGACAGCGAGGTTCGCCCGCGTGCGCTCGCCGTCGGCATAACGAAGGCCGGCCTCGAAGGAGCGCACGGTCGTGAAGGGCGTGCGTTCGCCGTCGCCGAGGGTCCGGGCCTGCGGAGAACGAAAACCGTCGCCATAACTCGCGACCGCGTGCAGGCCCGGGAGCAAGGTGACGTCGACCGTCGCTTTTCCTCCCACGCGCGCGCCCATGGCCGCGCGTGCGGTGCCCGCGCCTTCGCCCGCGGCGAGGTCCGTGACGCCATAAAAGAGCCCGTCGACGCGCACGCCGCCGCGGATCACCACGCGGCGGAGCGGCCGGAGCGAGGCGTCGACGTAGCCGGCGACGTCGGCCGCGCGGACGCGGGCGTCGACGAGGGTGTCCATCACGCGATCCGTGATGACCGAGAGCCGGCGCTGGGATTGCTCGATCAGGTCGCCGCGGGCCTGGACGCCGATTTCGAGGGCGTCTTCCGGGGAGAAGAGCGGCGTCTTGCGGTGGTAATGGGTGGACACGCCGAACGTCGTCGCCTCGTGGATCTGCTGCTGCGAATCGCCGTCGATCGGGTCGAGGAGGAATCCCGTGTAGTTCGCGCGGAGCCGGAGGCCACGCAGGGTGATGTAGGGCGTGAAGGAGAAGCGCGCTTTGCCGTCTTCGTCGTCGTGGTCGAGGGAAAGCACGACCTGGAGACGCGTCGAATCGCCGCCCTGGCGCGCGTCGTAGGTCGCGAATCGATCGACGAGGCCACGCTCGACGTCGTCCAGGCGGAGGACGCCCGCCGAGGAGAAGCGCGCTGCATAGGCCGAGGCCATGACGCGGGCCGAGAGGGTCGCGCCGAGGGGAATGACGTGCTGGGCGATCGCCGAGGCGCGGCGCGCGGCGCGGGAGGGGCCGAATCCGTCGGTGCTTTGCGCCTCGAAGGCCCCGAACGTCGCTTCGGTCGTGCCCGCGGGCCGATAGGCGAGGAAGAGGCGTCGCTCGCCGTAGGTGCCGAGGCCGAGGGACGCGGAAAAACCTGTCTCGGCCAGACCGAGATCCATTTCGATGGTCCCTGCGATCGCGAAATCGCCTTGCCTCGGGTCGTAGGGCCCGGCCTTGGCGCGGACGCTCTTCACGACCTCGGGCATCACGAAATGCAGGTCGGCATATCCCTGGCCGTGGACGTTCGAGACCTCGTTCACGGGCGCGCCTGCGACGCGGAGCTCGATGTCCTGCCCGTGCGCCGCGTCGAAGCCGCGCAAAAAGATCTGATGCGCCTTGCCCTGCCCGCCGTGCTGCGTGGTGAAGACGCCGGGCACGACGCGCAGAAGATCACTCGCCGTGCGGTGCGGGGCCGCCGTGAGGACGTCGCGCTTCTGGACGATTTCGGAGGCGCTGCGCGGCGGCCCCTCGCCACGGACGGTCACGGCAATCGGAGGCGGAGCAGGCGGCGGCGGAGGGTGCGGATGCGGATGCGGGGGTGGATCCAGGAGGCCGGGCGCCGGTTGGTTCGCCGGTTTGTCCGGGGGAACCTCCGCCTTGCCCTCGAATCGTGCGATCATCCGGATCCGCGCCTTCACGGCCGTGCCGCTCTGGCGCGCGGGCTCGAATGTCCACTGCGCCGCGGCGCGGATCGCCTCGGCGTCGAAGGCCGGCGAGACGCTCGCCTCGATCTCGATCGCCACGGCGCGGCCGTCGGGGCCGACCGTGATCAAAAGCGGGACGATGACGTCGTGCGCCTCGGCGCGCCCATCGGGCCACGCGGGCGCAGGCTGGCGCTTCGGCACCGGCGGCGTGACCTCGTCGTGTGCGCGCGCGGGCAAAACGACGAGCGATGCCAGGAGGAAGAGGGTCGGAGGGAGAAAGAGGCGCGGGCGCAAGCGAAATCCCGTCCAGAGCTGGTAGCACGAATGTTACGCGTCGTGCCATCCATTTCGCGGCTTCGCGGGACGGCGGTCGATGGGCTGGCAGACGTACGTCCGACCCGGCGCGGCGGCTCCATGACGCGGGACGGCAGACGCCGCTTGACCAACGGCTTACCAACTGGTAGGGAACTCCTGACCGGATGGTTCTCGCCCGTTCTTCCGACCCCGACGTGCCGCGCGCCATTGTCGCCGCGGCGACGCGCCTCTTCGCGGCGCAGGGCTTCGACGCGACCAGCGTGCAGGCCGTGGCCGACGAGGTCTCGCTGACGAAACAGGCGGTGCTGCATCATTTCCCGTCGAAGGAGCACCTGCGCCGGGCGGTCCTCGACGCGATCCTCGCCCACTGGAACGATACGCTGCCGCGGCTCTTGCTCGCGGCGGCGGCGAGCGAGGATCGATTCGAGGCGGTGTTCGGCGAGCTTTCGGCGTTTTTCGCCGCGGATCCAGATCGCGCGCGGGTCGTGCTGCGCGAGGCGCTCGATCGGCCCGCCGAGATGCGGAAGCTCTTGCGAGGGCCGGTGCGTCCGTGGCTCGAAGCGGTCGCGGGGTACATTCGCTCGGGGCAGGCCGCGGGAAAACACCACGCCGACGTCGATCCGGAGACGTACGTGGTGCACGTGATGCTTTTCGTCATCTCCGCGGTCGCGACCGCGTCCGTGATGCAAGGGGCGCTCGACGACGAGGCGCGCGCCCGCAGCGACAAGGAGCTCGCCCGGATCGCGCGCGCGAGCTTGTTCACCCCCGCCCGGCCGCGCGGCGGGGCCCCTCCGAAAAGGTGAATCCATGGCCAATTTCTTCACCGACAACGACGACCTGCGGTTCCATTTCGAGGAAGGCGTCGACTGGGCTCCGCTCGTCGAGGTGACCGAGCTCGGTTATCGAACCGAGGACGGCTTCAAGACGCCCCAGGAGGCCGTGGCCTTCTATCGCGAAGTGGCCGAATCCACGGGCGCGCTCGCGGCCGAGCAGATCGCCACGCGCGCCGCCGCGATCGACCGCGAGGACACGCACCTCGAAGGCGGCGAGGCGATCGCGGGTCCGGCGATGAACCAGATCTTCGACGCGATCAAGGCGGCGGAGCTGCACAGGCTTTGCCTGCCGCGCGAGCTCGGCGGACTGAATGCGCCGTTGCTTCTGTATTACCTCTCCGGAGAGATGATCGCGCGCGCCGATGTCTCGGTGATGACGCATCACTCGTTCCACGGCGGGATGGCGATGGCCATGCTCGTGTATTCGATCCACGAGGGATCGACGGTGCTCGACCCGTCCCGCGGGCGGATCGATTCCACGCGTTTCGCCGAGGCGATCGAGGAGATCGCCCGCGGCGACGCCTGGGGCTGCATGGACATCACGGAGCCGAACGCAGGCAGCGACATGGCGGCGCTGCGCACGCGTGCGGAGCTCGGGCCCGATGGGCGCTGGTATCTTTCGGGCCAGAAGATTTTCATCACGTCGGGCCACGGAAAGTACCATTTCGTCATCGCGCGGACCGAGGCGGCGAAGGACCTGGACGATCCGTTCACCGGGCTCGGCGGGCTCTCGATGTTCCTCGTCAAAGCGTATGACGATTTGCCGGACGGGACGCGCAAGCGGTACGTGACGATCGACCGGGTCGAGGAAAAACTCGGCCATCACGGCTCGGTGACGGCGGCGCTGTCGTTCGACAACGTGCCTGGTGAGCTCATCGGCAAGCGCGGCGAGGGCTTCAAGTACATGCTCGTGCTGATGAACAACGCGCGCCTCGGCGTGGGGTTCGAGAGCATCGGCCTCGCGGAGGGCGCGTATCGTTTGGCGAAGGCGTATGCCGAGGAGCGGCGTTCGATGGGCAAGCCCATCGCGCGGCACGAGATGATCGCCGATTCCCTCGACGAGATGCGCACGGACATCCAGGGGCTCCGGGCGCTCGCGGTGGAAGCCGCATACAGCGAGGAGATGGCGCAGAAGCTCGTGCTCTTCGAGCGCTTCTCGGCGGGGCTCGCCCCGGCCGAGCGTGCGCGTGTCTCGCGTGATCTGCCGAAATGGCGCGCGCGCTCGCGCAGGCTCACGCCGCTGCTCAAATACCTGGCCGCGGAGAAGGCCGTGGAGATCGCCCGGCGCGCGATTCAGATCCACGGGGGCGTCGGCTACACGAAGGAGTACGGCGCGGAGAAGCTCCTGCGCGACGCGCTCGTGATGCCCATTTACGAGGGGACGAGCCAGATCCAGGCGCTCATGGCCATGAAGGACACGCTGATCGGCGCCATCAAGCGGCCGCGTGATTTCCTCGCGCGGATCGCGGACGCGCGGCTCTCTGCATTGACCGGGAAAGACGAGCTCGATCGGCGCCTCGCGCGGGTGCAGGGGTATTCGCTCTCGGCCCAGCAGCACCTGCTCGCGCGCACGGCGGCGGGCAAGCTGCGGACGCTCTCGGTCGTGCCGTTCGCGGGCTGGCGTGACGCGCTCACGAAGGGCTGGGATCCGAAGCGTGATTTCTCGCTCGCGATGTTGCACGCCGAGCGGCTGATCCGGCTGCTCGCGGACGAGGCCATTGCGGAGATCCTCGTCGCGCAGGCGAAACGACATCCGGGGCGGCGGGAGCTCGCCGAGCGGTACCTCGATCGGGCCGAGCTCCGGGCGCGCGCGCTCCACGAGGAAATCACCACGACGGGCGGGCGTATCCTCGCGATGCTCGCGCCCGAAGCCGAAAAGCAGGCCGTCGCCGCGGAGTGAGACCCATGGGTGTATCGACGAAACACGTGCTCTCGCAGCTCCCGGTGCTGCGAGGAATGGGGCAGGCGGTGCTCGCGTCGGTGATGCGCCGGCCGGCGAGCGGGATCGATCCGGAGCGGGGTGGGTGGCTCGAAGCGGAGCTCCCGCCGCGACCCGCGGACCTCGTGCGGGATTACGTGCGTCACGTGGGCGGCGATCCGGCGTGGTATCGCGGGCGGCTGCCGGCGCACATGTTCCCGCAATGGGGATTTCCCCTCGCGGCGCGGGCGCTCGCGGTGCTGCCATATCCGCTGAGCCGCGTGGTGAACGCGGGCTGTCGGATCGAGCAACGCGCGATGTTGCCCGCGAACGAGCCGCTCCGCGTGCGCGCCCGGATCGATCGCGTGGACGACGATGGCCACCGGGCGCTCGTCACGCAGGTCATCGAGACGGGCACGGAGAGCGCCGGCATGGCGCTCGTGGCCGAGATGCGCACGTTCATTCCGCTCGAGAAACGCGAAGGCAAGGAGAAGAAGGCGCGGCCGACGGTGCCGGCCGAGGCGCGGGAGATCGCGTTTTCCCGCATCCCGGAGAGCGCGGGCCTCGATTTCGCCAAGCTCACCGGGGATTTCAATCCGATCCACTGGATCGCGCCGTACGCGCGCGCGGCGGGCTTCCGGTCGTGCATCCTGCACGGGTTCTCGACGCTGGCGCGGGCGATGGAGGCCTTGAACCGGGCGCGGCTCGCGGGGGATCCGAGCCGGCTTTCGACGATCGACGTGCGATTCACGCGCCCGCTCGTCCTGCCCGCGCGGGCCGGCGTGTACGTGGATTCGTCCTCCGGGATCTGGGTGGGGGACGCGAATGGCGGCGGCAGTTACCTCGAAGGTCGTTTCGAAGCGGAGATCAGGCCATGAGCGACGTGTTACTTCAGATCGGAAAGAACGCCCAGGCGCGGAAGGTCGTGCATGCGCTCGGGTTGCCCATTCCGCTGCCCGTGCCTCTGCGGCGCGCGCGGGGACCGTGGCGGGAGAGGCCCCTCGCGGACTTGTGCATGGTCGTGGGCGCGCCTCCGGGCGCGGAGCTTTTGCCCGAGATCGCCGAGACGCTCGCGTCGGCGGGCGCGAATGCGTATGGGACGGGCTCGGATGCGATCGCGGCCGCGTTTGCCGCGCCGGGAGAAGCCTACGGCAGGCCCGCGCGTGCGCTCGCGGCGCTCGGGGACAACGAGCGTGTCGCGGGCGTGGTCTTCGACGCGACGGGGCTCCGGGACGTCGCAGGGCTTCGCGCGCTCTACGAGACGTTTCACCCGCTGGTCCCTCGCCTCGCGAAATCGGGCCGCGTGCTCGTGATCGGGAGGCCGAGCGAGAAGGGGGCCGCGGCGTCGGCCGCGCAAGCCGCGCTCGAAGGGTTCGTCCGGAGCGTGGCGAAGGAGATCGGCCGCGGGGGCGCGACGGCGAACCTCGTGCGCGTGGAGAAGGGCGCCGAGGCGCGCCTCGGGCCGGTGCTCCGATTCTTGCTTTCGTCGCGGTCGGCGTTCGTCACGGCGCAGCCGTTCGTCGTCGATGCGCGGACGAAGGCCCTGGGCGACAAACCTCCGTTCGTGCGGCCGCTCGAAAAGAAGGTCGCGGTCGTGACGGGCGCGGCGCGCGGCATCGGCGCGGCGACGGCGCGGCGGCTCGCCGAGGAAGGGGCGCACGTCGTCTGTCTCGACAGACCCGGCGACGACGGGCCGACGAGCCAGCTCGCGCGCTCGATTCATGGCACGGCGCTGCTCGTGGATCTCGGGGCGGACGATGCGCCGGCGAGGATCGCGGACGTGGTGCGGGCGCTCGGCGGGCTCGATGTCGTCGTGCACAACGCGGGGATCACGCGGGACAAGACGATCGGGCGCATGAGCGAGAAGCAATGGGACGAGGTGCTCGCCGTGAACCTCGGCGCGGTCGTCCGGACCCACGAGGCGCTCGAACCATTGCTTCGGGAAGGCGGGCGTGTCGTGTGCCTGTCGTCGATCGCGGGGATCGCGGGCAACGTCGGGCAATCGGCCTATGCGGCCTCGAAGGCGGGGATCCTCGGGCTCGTCGCGGGGCTCGCGCCGGTCTTGGCCGAGCGGGGGATCACGGTGAATGCGGTCGCGCCGGGGTTCATCGAGACGCGGCTGACGGCGGCGATCCCGGTGGCCGTGCGTGAAGCAGGGCGGCGCCTCGCCGCGCTCGGGCAAGGTGGTTTGCCCGAGGACGTGGCCGAGGTCATCACGTTCCTCGCGAGCCCGGGGGCCGCGGGGATCACGGGGCGGACGGTGCGGGTCTGCGGAGGCGCGCTCATCGGCGCGTGAGGGAACATGGGGTTGACCGGAAAAACGGGGCGGCGGGCGGTGGTCGTGGACGGGCTGCGCACGCCGTTCGTCAAGGCATTCACGGATTTCACGAAGCTCGATACGATCGCGCTCGGCGTGGCCGCGGCGCGGGGGCTCTTGGCGAAGGCAAACCTCGGGCGGCGTGACGTCGAGTCCATTGTGTGGGGCGGGGTCATCCTGCCGGGGACGGCGCCGAACGTGGGGCGCGAGATCGCCCTGGACCTCGAGCTCGATCCGGCGTGCGAGGCGATGACCGTGACGCGGGCGTGCGCGTCGGGGCTGCAAGCGGTGACGCTCGCGGCCGCGGCGATCGAGCGCGGCGAGGCGGACATCGTGATCGCGGGCGGGAGCGATTCGACGAGCAACGCGGAGATCAAGCTGCCGCAAAAGGTGGTGCACGCGCTCGCGCCGGTGGCGCTGGGGAAGGCGGATCCCAAGGCGATCCTCGGGGCCATGGGGAAACTCGCGCCGTTCACGGACATCCTGCCGACGCGGCCGAAGATCGCCGAGCGGACGACGGGCGAGGTGATGGGCGAGGCGGCCGAGAAGATGGCGCGGCGAAACGAGATCTCCCGCGCGTCGCAGGACGCGTTCGCGGCGCGCTCGCACCACCGCGCGGCGGCGGCGATGGCGTCGGGGCGCTTCGACGAGGAGGTGACGCCCGTCGAGACGAGCGAAGGAAAATGGGTGCACGCCGATGGGCTCGTGCGCGCGGATACGAGCGAGGAAAAACTCGCGAAGCTCCGGCCGGTGTTCGCGAAGGACGGCACGGTGACGGCGGGCAACGCGAGCCCGTTGACGGACGGCGCGGCGGCGGTGCTCTTGATGAGCGAGGAGAAGGCGCGGGCGCTCGGGTATCGGCCGCGGGCGGCGTTTTCTTCGTGGGCGTACGTGGGCGTCGATCCGGCGGATCAATTGCTCATGGGGCCGGCGCTCGCCATTCCGAAGGTGCTCGACCGGGCCGGGCGTTCGCTCGCGGAGATCGACCTCGTGGACCTGCACGAGGCGTTCGCGGCGCAGGTGCTCTGCGTCTTGAAGATGCTCGGCAGCGCGGCGTTCGCGCGGGAGCGGCTCGGGAAAGCGGCGGCCGTGGGTGAGGTGGATCCGGCGCGGCTCAACGTGCACGGCGGGTCGATCGCGCTCGGTCACCCGTTCGGCGCGACGGGCGCACGCATGGTGACGACGATGGCGAACGAGCTCATTCGTTTGGACAAGCAGACGGCGCTCTTGGGGATCTGCGCGGCGGGCGGGCTCGGAGCGGCGGCGCTGCTCGAGCGGATCGATTGATCAGGGACCACAATCCGCGTTCTTGGTGAACCAGTCCGCGAGTTTGCCCTCGGACTCGACCTTGTCGAGCTTTTCGAGGACGGGCACGGGGCGGAAGCTGCCGTTGTCCCGGAGCTCCCGATACACGCCGATGGCCGTCCGCAAGCCCACGACCTGGGCGGTCATCGGATCGGAGCGCGGGTTCTCGATCTGGTGCGCCGCGACGCCGACGATCGTGAAGGCGAGGAGGATCGTCGCCGCGCCGGAGCGGCTCTTCGGGTTCGGGCCGTCGATGTAATCGCGGAACCACGGGCAAAGCGTCACCTCGACGTCAGGGCTCGCGGAGGCCCACTCGACCGCGTTGCCGAGGTGCTCGCGGCTCGCCTCCGAGAGCGGCGCCTGGGCCATCTTCTTGAAGATGGTGGCGATCGCCAAAAGGCGCGCGCGCGGAAGCGGCTCGCCCGGCGGGCCAAAGGGGTTTTCCGCCTCCCGCGACTGGTCGAGCCGCTGTTCGGCGGCTTCACAGCCGTACATGTCGACGAAGATCTCGACCTCGCCCTCCGGGCACGCGACGACGTACCGATCGATGATGTGCCCCGTGTGGTTCGCGCCGACGTTGCCCGAGCGCGCCCGCTGCCCTTTTCGTGGATCGGCGCCGAGCGGCTGCGAGCCGTCCTCGCACGTGTACTCCGAGACGAACGCGTAGCTATCGACCGGCCCGCAGCGGGGGACCGGGTGCTCCTTGTCGCGGCCGTGGTTCGGATCCGACGAGGCCTTCTTTGCCTTCGTCGTCGGCGCGTCCACGCCCGCGGCCGTCTGCGGACCCGTCGTCTGCGCGCCTCCGCCGCAGGCGATCGTGAACAGGGAGAGGCCGATTCCAGCGATGGGGAAGAGGAGTCGTCGGAGCACGGGGGACCTCGCGTTCGGGGGGAGCCCCATGCTACAGCGAGGCAGCGCACCCGTGTCACATTTTTCCGGGCGCCTGTTCGCCGAGGTCCGCGCGCGTCAGGGTTTGTCCTTGGCGTCGGGGGAGGGCAGGCTCTTGCCCCAGGCGAGCTGGAAGGCCGCGACGACGACACAAAGCACGAGGCAGAGGAGCCAGAAGACCGAGAGGCCCGTCTTCGGCAGGAGGCGCGTGCTGATCGTGGGGGCGCCCATTGCGCCGAAGCTGAAGCAGAGGGAAAACGCGCCCTGGTATCGGCCGCGGAGGTGCGGCGGGGAGAGGTCGGCGACGATGCTCGCGTTGACGGGCGCGAAGAGGATCTCGCCGAAGGTCCACACGGCGACGGTGGCCATGTACGCCGGGAGCGTGGAGGCGAGCGCCATGGCCCCGAAGCCGAGGCCCGTCAGCGTGGAGGCCGTCGCGAGGAGGACGCCGCGCGGGACGCCCTTCACCCAGCGCGTGACGAGGGGCTGGGCGAGCACGATGAGCAAGCAATTCGTGGCGACCGTGATGCCATAATGCTCGGTCGTGAGCCCTTTTTGGCGCATGTCCTCCGGCATGGCCGAGAGGTGCTGGAAAAAGACGAGCGTGAGCGCGAGGTTGCACGCGAGGAAGGGGATGTATTTTCCGTCGAGGAAAGGCGTGAGCACGCTGCCGCGCTTGTCGTTCCGCGCGTCGGTCGGGCGGCTCTCGGGCACGGAGCGAAAGATCATGGCGGCGAGGATCAGCGTCGTGAGCGCATCGCCGACGAAGAGCGCGAGGAAGCTCCGCTTCGCCATGAAGCCGCCGAGGATCGCGGCGAACGCGTATCCGAGATTGACGGCCCAGTATTGCAGGGAAAACGCCTTCACGCGGTGCTCGGGTGGCACGACGTCGGCGATGAGGGCCTGGCTCGCGGGGCGGAACATGTCCGCGAAGAAGCCGAGGAGGACCGTGGCCGCGGCGAGCTGCCAGATTTCACGCGCGAAGCCGAGCCCGAGCATGAAGACGGAGCTCATGACGAGCGCGAGGAGCATCGTGGCGCGGCGGCCGAGGCGATCGGAGAGCGCGCCGCCGAGCATCGTACCCGCGAGAGAGCCGGCGCCGAAGAGCGAGGCGATGAGGCCCGCGGTGGGCAGGTCGAGGCCACGCTGCTGCGTGAGGTACACGAAAAGGAGCGGGACGACGAAGCTCCCCGCCCGGTTGACGAGCATGCCGGCCCAGAGCGTCCAGAAGGCCCGGGGGAGGCCCTCGGTGATCCCGGCGAGGCGTACGGCGAGCGCGCTCATGCCCTAGCTCGCCTTCTGCCCGAGGTTTGCGTGGATCACGGCGCCATGCAGGACCGGCGTGCGCGCGCAGAAGGCGACGACGTCGGCGATTTCCTCGGGGTCGATGAGGCGCCCGAACGTGGAGCGCTCCCGGACGACGTCGAGGCGCGCCGCATCGTGGCCGAGGTGCGCGCGGAGCATTTCGGTGTCGGTGAATCCAGGACAAACCGCGACCGTGGTGACGCCGCGGCCCGCGAGGTCCTGGCACGTCGCCCGCATGAGGCCGAGGATCGCGTGCTTGGAGGTGACATACGAGGCCTTGCCCGGGACGCCGATTTCGGAGAGGGTCGAGCCGATGTAGACGATCGAGGAGCCCGGCACGAGGCGGGCGTCGAGGAGCCGATTGAGCGCGGCCGGGGCGACGACGTTCAATTCGAGGACGGAGCGGAGCGCGGCGGCCGTCAGGTTCGTCGCCGTGTCCTCCCGGAGGACCGCGGCATTGTGGACGAGGCAAATCGGCTCGGCGCCGTCGAGCAGGGGCAAGAGGCGCGGCGGGAGGTCGTTTTCCCAGGCGGGATCGGCGAGATCCACGGAAAGATCCACGACGCCCGGGAGGCCACTCGGGCGCCGCGCGAGGTTCACGCCGCGCGCGCCCGCACGGACGAACCGTTCGAGGACGGCGCGCCCGATCCCCGCGCTGCCGCCGGTGACGACGGCGATGGATGACCCTTTCACGATTTCCGGGACGGTGCCGCGAGCGCGCGCGGCCGTCAAGCGCGGCGCGTCAGAAGCGGCGGATGGGCGCGCCAATGCCGGGGGCGCCGCGGTTGCCCGCGACGTCGCCGTCGCCGCCCTTGCCGCCGTCGCCGGGTTTGCCCGTGGCGAGCGAGACCATGCCGCGGAGCTCGGGCTCGGCGCCGATGTGGGCGATCACGACGGAAGGTCCGCCGAGGCCGCCGCCGCCGGGGCCCCCTTTGCCGCCGCTCCCGCCCTCGCCGCCCTCGCAAGCGTCGGGCGCGGAGAGGCCTTTGCCAGCGCCGCCCTTGCCGCCGAGGCCCCCTTTGCCGCCGGGCTGGCCATCGGCGCCCTGGCCGCCGCGTCCGCCCCGATCGGCCGCGACGCGTCCGTCCCAGATCACGATCGACGATTCGACGCTGGCGATGCCGATGCTCGCGCCGCCGGGCCCCCCGCCTTTGCCACCGCTGCCGCCGCAGCCGCCCGTGCCGCCGCTGCCGCCGCTCGCGCCGGCCCCGGGCATCGCATTGGTGCAAATCGAGGCCGCGCCCCGCGCGCCCCCGGCGCCGCCGCCGCCTTGGCCGGGCAAACCATGGCCGCCGGTGCCGCCGGTGATGCCGAAATACCCTGCCGCGTCGAGGCGGCCGAAGCCCGCGGCGCCCGTGCCGGGAATGCCCCGGGATCCCTGATTGCCGGGCGCGCCTTTTCCGGCCGCGCAGCTCCAGCCCGCGCCCGCGTCGCCCGCGCCGCCTTGGCCGAAGCTCGCCACGGCGGGCGCGCCGATCTCGCCCGCCTTTCCGGGGGTCGATTGCAACGAGACCGGCTCGATCGCGCCGCCGTCGCCGCCCTGGCCGCCCACGGTGACGCTGCCGCCTTCGCACATGCGCTCGACGCGCGCGCCGCCCGGGGTCCCGAGGTCGGGCGCGGCGACGCAGGCCGCCTGGCCGTCGTGGCCGTTGGATCCTTCGAGTTCAGGATCGTAGGGCAGGTTCGTGCCGTCCTCGCCGTCCGCGCCTGCGCCGGCGCGCAGGTCGCAGCGCCGGAGCTCGACGTGCGTGTGATCGACGAGCAGGGCGATGGACGAGCCGCCGGGGCGGGTCGCGGCGGCGGCGAAGACGGTGACATCCTCGATGCGGCTCACGCGCGGGCCGGGGGCGAGCACGAGCGGGATCTCGTCGGGCGCGCCATAGAGGCGGGTCTTCTGGGATTTGTCTCTCCAGCGGAACCCTTCGCGGCAATCGAGGCCGCCGAAGAGGCTCGCGCCGGCGGGCAGGACCAGGCGCTCGGAGAAGTCCTCGGCGCAGGCATAGATCGGCTGTTCGGTGCCGGCGACCGAGGCGGCGTGGGCGAGGGTGCGGAAAGGTTTGTCCTGGGTGCCGGGGCCTTCGTCGTCGCCGAGCGTGGAGACGAAGACGCCGCAGTCGGCGGGCACGGGTCCGTCGTTCCAGGCGGGGACGCAGCGTGGCACCACGTAACGTTCGCCGGTGGCCCTCGTCTCGCAAATGGGTCCGTCCGTGCATTCGGCGTCGGGCGCCGAGGCGCAGCTCGCGGCGAGCGCGAGCAGGGCGAGGGGCAAAAGAGCGAGGCGCGCGGCCCCGCCGAGGTTCGTCGGCATGATCGTTCGTTCCCGCGTTGGGCCTTGGAGGCGAAAAGGACGGCGCTCGCGGCGAGCACGCGTCCGGGGTCCTCGTGGGCCGCCGGGCATCGCTCGCGAGCGCCGATCCATTGGATGACGCGGTGCGCGTGAGGTTGCGGAAATCGTGGAAGGTCCGCCAGGGCAGGAGCGCGTGTCCGGGACGATGACGATGTTGACGGGCCGCGGGCGGGGCTCTAGAAAGAAAAAGAAATCGATGAAAAAGGTTCTCGTCGTGACGTCGCTGATCGTCGGTTCTTGGGGCGCCGCTTCCGGCTGCACGGACGAGGGCAAAGCGGGCGACACGACGTCGGGTCGCACGAGCGGGAGCGCTGCGTCGACGGGCTCGGGCGGTATGGGCGGCGCGGGCGGCGGGCCTGCGATCGACCCGAGTGATTTGAACGCGCTCGTCGCCGGGGGGTACGTCGAGCTCTCGTGGATGACATCGAGCAAGCCCGCGTCGAGGATCGTCCGCGTCGAAAACACGATGCCCTCCGGCCCGGACGATCCGATGGCGACCGTGGTGTACGAGGGCGCGGGGGCCAAGGCGAGCGAGCCGCTCCGCAATCTGGTGGCTACGACGAAGGAGGCGCCTCGCACGTACCATTACGCCGTGTATGGCTGCGACGCGCCGGGGAGCTGCGGCGGCGGGCCGGCGACGGCGGAGCTCGAAGTGACGCTCGGGCAGGCGCTCGTCGGCGGTGGATACAACATGGTCTTTCGGCACGCGGCGGCGGACGTTTGCGAGGATGCGTTCGAGCTCGGGACGGCGGCCGAGACGTCGTCGCCGGGCTGGTGGAAGAGCTGCGATTCGAACTGCGTGACCGCGACGGCGCGACAGCTCAATGCGCAGGGCGTCTCCCAGGCCGAGCAGATGGGCATCGCCATCAAGGACCGCGGCTTTCCCTTCGGGCGCGTGCTCGCGAGCGAGTTTTGTCGGTGCATGAGGACCGCCGAGCTCATGAACCTCGGCCCCATGGTTGAGGAGAACCAGGGCATCACGGGCTTCGCCTACGACGAGGCGGGTCGCTGCGCGGCGACGATGGCGCTCGCGGCGGAGGCGCCCGCGCCGGGCACGAATGGGGCCCTCGTGGGCCACTCTGGGCACCAGTGCGGCGTGCTCGACGCGCTCGCGTGGGGCGAGGCCGCCGTCTACAAGCCCGATGGCAAAGGCGGGGCGATCTACATCACGCGGGTGGATTCGTCCGCGTGGGCGGCGCTCCCGTAACGTCTTTGGTTGGGGCCGTGCCGCGCCCACGCTATCATGCGGCCGATGCTCTCCTTCGAGCCCAAGCGACGAACGCGGGTGCTCTTTGGCCTCGCGTTCCTGCCGCTCCTCGCCGGCGCCTTGTTTTTTCTGTGGGCGTCTCTGCGGTTCGCGACGCTCGGCGCGCGGCTCGCGGCGCACGAGGAGCGGAGGACGGACGACGGGCCGGTGGCGCTCCGCGGCGAGCTCGCCTTGCTCAAGTCGTCGTCGACGTCGCCGCTCGGCGCGCCCGCCGCCGGGTGGGTCGGGGCCGTCGGGCGCACGTCCTGGCAGGGTGGCCCCTTCGAGGCTTTGTGCGCGGTGGGCCATTTCGACGACGTGGCCGTGCGGAGGAACGACGGGTTCGCGTTCCGGCTCTCGCTAGCCCGGACGAACGAGCGGGCGCGGATCGACGAGGAGGAGAGCGCGAAATGGCTCTTCGGCGCCGATCCGCGGGTGGGGATTGCGCTTGGCGGGTTTTCCGCGTCGGCCGACGGGCCGGGCCGGGGGATGAAAGAGGCGACGGGGACCGCGATTCCGTCCGTGATCCGGGAGGCGTGTGGCAAGGAGCTCGTCGCGCTGGGCGATGCGGCCGTGTACCGGGAGCGTGTCCTCGCGGAGGGGATGCCGGTGACGGTGCTCGGTTGCAAGCAAACGAATGATGTGGTGCCCTGCCGGGACGGCCTGGACTTCGTGACGATCCATCCGCTCGATCGTGCCAAGGAGCGTATCGGGACCGGGGGGAGCGCGCTTCTTTTCGTCGGCGGGCTTTTTTCGCTCGTCGTGCTTTCGGCGGCCGGCTTCGGGGTGCTCTCGCTCGCGAGCCGCACGCGGAGGAGCTTCCGATGATCGTCACGTTGCTCGGCGCGGGATTGGTGGTCGCGGGGGGCGCGCTCGTGTTTCGCGCCCGCGAGGGGGCGGCGCTGGTGCTCGAGGTGTGGCGGCGGCCGACGAAGCGGATCGCGGAGATCGAGCCCGGCGTGGTCGAGCTCGCGGGGCGGATTTCGGCGGCGGAGGAGCCGATCGACGGCCTCTCGCAGAAGGGCTGCGTCGCCGTGCGGACCCGCATTCGAGGGTTTTCCGGGGAAGGGAAGCGCCGGGAGCGGCTCGGGGAGCGCTCGGTGCTGCGCGCGTCGCGGGCGGCGCTCCGCGACGAGAGCGGCACGTGTGTGGTTGATCTCGGCGACGCGGAGGTGGTCGGGGACGAATGGGTTTCGCGCGCCGTGCGTGTGGAGGAGGTCGCGTCCTCGTGGCCGCCGTGGGCGCGGGATCTCGTGCCGCCCGGCGCGACGCACGTGGAGGTGGAGGAGGCGGTGGTGCCGGAGGGGGCCGACGTGATGATCACGGCGGTGACGCGCAAGCAAGAGCGCGTGGAGGGGTTTTACAGGGACGCCCGGGCGCGCTGGGAGCTCGGTGGATCCGAGGAGATGCGGGGCCTCGTGACGGTGGGGGGGCAAGTGCAGCTCTTCCGGCGGACGGGCGGGGCCGTGGCGTTCGCGGTGGTGTGCGGGGTGTTCCTCGTCGTGCAGGGGATTGCGACGATCCTCGCGGGGATCGAGCTTTGAGGCGTTCGAGGGCGTCGTAGCGCACCGGATCTCGCGCGCGCGTGTTGCAAACGCGGATCGCAGCGCGTCGGACACCGCGTGCACGCGTTGCAAACGGGTCTTCGACTGTGCATGGAGCCGTTTGCACGCGTTGCAAACGGGTCTTTGACCATACATGGAGCCGCTTGCACGCGTTGCAAACGGGTCTTTGACCATACATGGAGCCGCTTGCACGCGTTGCAAACGGGTCTTTGACCCTACATGGAGCCGTCTGCACGCGTTGCAGACGGGTCTCCGACGTAGATCGTGCCGTTTGCACGCGTTGCAGACACCTTTCGGAGCGCGCCGAGCGCCGTTTTCACGGGGAGGGGAGGTCGACGGGGTCGTTGGTCGTGGAGCGTACGCCGGCAGCCTTGTGGGCTTGCACGCCATCTTCTAGGGTGACGTCGCCATGACTTCGCGCCGCGCGTTCGTTTCGTCGTTGCATCTGCGTCTGTGGATCGTCGGGGCCCTGCGGTTCTTTCGGCTTGGGCTGCTGGGGCTCGTCGCGCTTGGCGTTTCGGTATGGCTCCTCGGGTGCGGCGCGGCGACGCGCGTGCCGACGGAGGCGTGGGCGCAGGAGGTACACGGCAAGAGCGTATTTCGCGTCTGCCGGCGTCATCCCCGCGTCGGCGCGCATGCGCGCACCTGGTACGAGGTCGGGGACGGGGTGCATCGACCGGCATTCGAGCCGCTCGAAAAGCTTCTGGAAAACCCTTCGGTCAAGGCGGTCTTCATCCATGACCCCCACGCGCCGCCCGAGAGCCGGAGGCTCCTCGGGCTCGCGTACCAGGATCTGCCCTGCGATAAGCCACCGCCACCGCCGCCGCCTCCGGAGAAGATTGCGGCAAAAGAGCCGGATGCCGCGCCGGCCAAGCGTACGACCGTCCGAACCGAGACGCGGACGTCGGCGATAAGGCCCTGCGAGAGGTCTCGCAATAGGCCACCCGATCCGCGTCTCCTCGGGCAAACGCCCACGCCCGCCCCTGCGCCGGGGATGAGCGCGCCGTGTCCGCCGCCTCCGCCCGGGAATACATACGAGGAACAGAAAGTCAACCTGGCGCGGAGGGACGCCGAGGAGGAGGCGAGGCGCACGGGGGAGCGGATCGGGCGCGAATGGGGGGCGACGCTGGGCAAGGCGGATGAACTGCCGAAGACCTTTGACCGCCTGTTTGTGGGGTTGGGGAAGGAGGGAGAATTCAAGAAGTTATTCCAGCAGGCCCCCCCCGAACGCGCCGAGCAGATTCAGGCCGATCTGGCCAGACAACTGAATGCAATCCCCGACCTGCCGACGTACGACGACGAGCGGCTCGCCAGGATCGCGTGGGAGGCCTTCCTCAAGGGGTATGGCAGAGGCTGGGCGGACGCCGAGCTGAAGGCCGCGATTCTGAACGCCCTGGCGGACACGGCATTGACGCTCGCCACCATGGGAGCGGGGGCCCTGGAGACTGCGGGGGCGAGGGCGCTGCGGGCGGCTCAGCAGAGGTTACGAAGCATGCCGGTGTTCCTGCCGAGCGCGGCGGGCGGACCGGGCGGGTTCTTGCGGCGGCCGAAGCTGCCGGGTCCGCCGGCCGCGAGCCCGCCGAAGGCAGCGGCGCCGCCCCGTGGGACGACGGTCACGACGACGACGAAGCCGGTGTCAACAGCGGCCGGGGGGACGCAGCCGGCGCCAGCGGCGAGCGCTTCACCTCGCGTAAGAACACCAACCAGGGAGCAACGGGAGGCTGCTCTTGCGCGATCCAAGGGGCCGGATGGGGTTGAACGATGCACCCACTGTGACACACCTCTCGAACGACAGGCAGGGAAGCCTAATTCTGCCGAAATCGATCACAGAAAGCCATTCGTCAAAGGTGGACAAACAACGGACTCGAACCTCGATGCAGCATGCCGTACGTGTAATCGTTCGAAGGGCCCCAAAGAGCTTGGCGCAGAGTGGACGCCCCCAAACAAGCGATGAGAGAGCATGAAAGACGTAACCGTTGATGCATCGCCGTTGGTTCGAAGGATTCGCGAGGCGCTCAGCGCGCGCACGCCATTCGATGGCAAGGTGCGCATCAGCGTCGCAGATGAACCCAGGTGGGAGACCACGAACTCGGGCGACCAAGTCCTTGTACGCTGGGCATGTTGGACGCTGGAGCGAAACGGCGTCGAGCTCACCGAACCCGTATTCGAAGTCCTTTGCAAGGACATCACGCGACAAAGTCTTGCTGACGATCTGTCGAGCCGTTTTCCTGGCGTGGAGATCGAGGTGGATAACGCAATCGAGCTGTAGAGGTGCCCGCTTCATGGCCGTGCCGGGGGTCCAGTCTCAGCGACGCATCGCTCCAGCAACTGCGTTCGCCGACGCGCGCGGAGCTCGCCGAGATCGAGGCGAACGCGATGGCGAACGCGGAGGTCGTTGACCCCGACAAACCTGTCGCGTAGGGTGCGTGGCGAGAGACATGGACGACCAACTCGACCTCGGTCAGGTGTACGCGTCGCCCGCCGCGCCGCCGCCCGCCGCGCCCGTCCCCGGCGTGATCTCGCCCTACGACAGGATCGTGAGGTTGTCGTTTCCGGTCGGCGCCGGGATCGGGCTGGTTCTCGGCAGTGTGGTGTATCTCCGGTCCGCCTACGCGCTGGGCTTCTTCAATGCGCAGAAGAACACCCCGTGGATCACATGCGTCATCGTGCTCCGCGAGATGGGCCCCGCCTGCGCCATGCTCGCCGTATTCCTCACGGCGGTCCTCGTCCTCCATCGGGCAGGGCGCAGGGCGAGCGGACCCCTCAAGCTCGATCACGCGCGCGTGTACCTCGTCCTGGGGACGCTCCCACCCCTCACGGTCGTCACGGCTCCGTTCTGCGTCCTTGGCGCCCTGCTGGTGTGGCTGGCACAATCGTCGGGGACGACGAGCGAATTTTTTACATCCATTCCTGAATCGGGGGTGAGATGGATGGATCCCGTTTACGGCCTGGCCCAGGCCGCAGGCTGCGGGGTGGTTCTCACGTGCCTGCTCCGCATCGGGGCAAAGTGGCTCACCACGAAGAAACACGGCCTCGCCCTGAAGCTCTTCGTCGCGTATCTCTCGCTCGCCATACCGAATGCCGTGCTACGAGTCATCGTCTCGCTCGTGGATCCGGCTTGAGTCGGCTCATGGCCGCCCAGGCCGCTCGAAAATCTGGCCTTTTCCCGCGCTTCGCGCTACCCGTCGGGCTCCCAGCATGAAACCCGGGGACGTCGTCGCGGATCGGTTCGAGCTCGAAAAAGTGGCGGGCTCGGGTGGCATGGGGAAGGTGTTTCGCGCGAAGGACCGCAAGACGGGCGGGATCGTCGCGCTGAAGGTGCTGTGGGCCCACGCCCACCAGGACACCGAGACACGCTTCGTGCGGGAGGCGGAGCTGCTCGAAGGGCTCGATCATCCAGGGATCGTGCGGCACATGGCGCACGGGCTCGGCGCCGAGGGAGAGCCGTGGCTCGCGCTCGAGTGGCTGGAAGGCGAGACGCTCGGCGAGCGGCTGCGGCGCACAGGGCTCGACGCCGCCGAGAGCGTGGGCGTGGCGCGGCGCGTGGCCGAGGCGCTCGGCGTCGCGCACGCGGCGGGGATCGTGCATCGGGATCTGAAGCCGGCGAACATTTTTCTCGTGGGGCAGAGCGCCACGGATGTGCGTCTGCTCGATTTCGGGATCGCGCGGGTCGAGGGGGGCGAGGCGCTGACGCACACGGGGTATGTGCTCGGGACCCCCGCGTACATGGCGCCGGAGCAGGCGCGGGGATCAAAGCGGATCGACGCGCGGGCGGACGTGTTCGCGCTCGGCTGCGTGCTCTTTCATTGCCTGACGGGGCGGCCGCCGTTCGCGGCGGAGGAGATGCACGCGGCGTTGCTCAAGGTGGTGCTGGAGGAGGCGCCGCGGGTCTCGTCGTTGCGGACGGGGGTGCCAGAGGCGCTCGACGCGCTCGTCGCGCGGATGCTGGCGAAGGCGCCGAAGGATCGGCCGAAGGACGGGATCGCAGCGGCGGCGGAGATCGCGGCGCTCGGGATCATCGAGGACACGGACGCGATCGAGGCGAGCCTGCGGCCGAGCGGGCTGACGGGCAAGGAGCGGCGCGTGGTCTCGCTCGTGCTCACGAAATTGCCGGCGGGCGAGCGGGCGCCGCGGGCAGGGGAGAGCGAGGTTTTCGCGCCGACGCTCGAGCTCGCAGGGGCCGAGACGGCCATCGAGGCGGGCGGGCGGGCGCGGTCGCTGGAGGCGATTGTCGAGCGGTATGGCGGGCGGCTCGACGCGCTTTCGGATGGAACGCTCGTGGTGAGCCTTTTGTCGACGGGCGCGGCGACGGATCAAGCGGCGCGGGCCGCGCGGTCGGCGCTGGATTTGCGGGCGGCATTGCCGGAGGCGCCGATGGCGCTCGTGGCGGGCGCGGAGGTGTCGTCCGAGGGGCTGCCGATGGGCGCGGTGATCGAGCGCGGCGTGCGGCTGCTCGGGAAAAAGGCGGCCGCGGGGAAGGCGCCGCCGATCCGGCTCGACGACGTGATGGCGGGGCTGCTCGACGTGCGGTTCGACGTCGACGGCGACGAGGGGGGGCTCTACCTGCGCGGCGAGCGTGACGTGGCGGAGGCGGCGCGCACGTTGCTCGGGCGGCCCACGCATTGCGTCGGGCGCGAGAGCGAGATGGCGATCCTGATGGCGCTCGTCGACGAATGCTTCGACGAGCCGCTCTCGCGCGCGGCGGTGATCCTCGCGGCGCCGGGCATGGGCAAGAGCCGGCTCCGGCACGAGCTTTTGCGAAAAGTCCGCGAGCAACGTGATTCGATTGGCGTATGGGTGGGGCAGGGCGATCCGATGAGCCAGAATTCGCCCTTTGCGCTGGTCGGACAGATGCTGCGCGGGCAAGCGGGGTTGTCCGGGGGGATGCCGCTCGACGTGCAGCGGCAGCGGCTGCGCGCGCGGCTCGGGCGGCACCTCGCGGGCAAGGCGCTCGAACGCGCGATGATGTTCCTCGGCCCGCTCGCGGGCGTGGCGCCGGTGGACGAGGAGAGCATCGAGCTGCGCGCGGCGCGGCGGGATCCTCTGCTCATGGGGGATCAGATCCGGGCCGCGTGGGAGGATTTGCTGCGCGTCGAGACGGACGAGCGGCCGGCGATGTTGATCCTCGAGGATCTGCATTGGGGCGACCGGCCCACGGTCAAGCTCGTCGACGAGATGCTGCGCGCGTTGCCCGAGCGGCCGATTTTCGTGCTGGCGCTGTCGCGGCCGGATTTGCCGGAGATCTTTCCGCGGCTCTGGGAAGGGCGGCCCTTGCAGGAGATCCGGCTGAAGGAGCTTTCGAAGAAAGCGGCCGAGCGGCTCGTGCGGGAGGTGCTCGGGGACCGGATTCCGGATGCAATGGTGGCGCGGCTCGTGGAGCGGGCCGGGGGCAATGCGTTTTACCTGGAGGAGCTGATCCGCGCGGCGGAGAGCGGGCGGGCCGCGGAGCTGCCGGAGACGGTGCTGGCGATGGTCGAGGCGCGGCTCATCGCGCTTGCCCCCGAGGCGCGGCGGCTGCTCCGGGCCGGGAGCGTGTTCGGGCAGGTGTTCTGGCGCGGCGGGGCCGCGGCGCTGCTCGGCGAGGGGTTACGCGAGGACGCGCTCGCGCCGATGCTCGCGGATCTCTGCGCGCGTGAGCTCGTGGTGAAGCGGGCGCAGAGCCGTTTTCCCGCGCAGGAGGAGGTTGCGTTCCGGCATGCGCTCGTGCGCGAGGCGGCCTATGCGGCGCTGACGGAGGCGGATCGGGCGCTCGGGCACGCGCTCGCGGGGGCCTGGCTGGAGGAGGCGGGGGAGCGGGACGCAGTTGTCCTGGCAGAACATTACGAGCGCGGGGGCGTGCCGGCGCGGGCGGCGACGTGGTACCGGCGGGCGGCGGAGCAGGCGCTCGAAGGGAACGATTTCCGGGCGGCGATCGAGCGGGCCGAGAAGGGGGCGCGGGGCGCGTCGGCCGAGGCGCGCGGGGAGCTCGCGTGGATCCAGGCGGAGGCGTTTCGCTGGCTCGGGGAGGCGGCCGAGGCGTCGGCGCGCGCGGCGCGCGCGATGCAAGCGCTGCCGCGGGGCAGCGGGGCGTGGTACGGGGCGGCGGCGACGGCAGCGTCGATGCTGGTCCGGCTCGGGCAAAAGGACGCGCTGGAGGATCTCGCGAAGGCGGTGCGGTCGCCGGGCGCGGAGGCGATGGGTTCGTCGGCGCCGGCGGTGAGCGCGGTGGCGCACGTGGCGGCGTCGTTGCTTCACGCGGGGGAACACGCGGGGGCCGAGGAGCTCATCGGGCAGCTCGGCATGGTGGCGTGGCCGATCGCGGAGCGGGATCAGGGGGTGGCGGCGCGGCTTTATGCATTGCATGCGTCGCGGGCGCTCTGCGCGGGGGATCCGGCGGCGTCGCTGCTCGCGACCGAGCGGAGCATTCCGGCGTTCCTCGCGACGGGCAACCGGCGGGACGCGTGCGTGGGGCGGGTGAACGCGGCGCACGCGCGGATTCAGCTCGGGCTTTTCGCCGAGGCGGAGCGGGATCTCGTGGAGCTCCTGGGCGAGGCGCGGCGGCTCGGGCTTTCCAACGTGGCGGCGCTCGCGAAGCAGAACCTAGGGCCCGCGCTGGCGGCGCGCGGGGCGCTCGAAGAGGCCGAGAAACACGTGCGCGAGGCGATCGCCGATTTCGCGAAACAATCGAACCGGCGGCAGGAGGGGCGGGCGCGGATTTACCTGTCCGCGCTTTTGCTCGCGCGGGGCGACCTGGAGGCGGCGGAGATCGAGGCCGAGAGCGCGGCCGAGGCGCTCGCGGCGATCGGGCCGCTCCGGGCCTTCGCGCTCGCGGCGTGGGCGCGCGCGCTCCTCGCGCAGGGCAACTGGCCGTCGGGCCTCGGCATTGCAGGGGCGGCGATGGGGCTTTTTGCGTCGCTCGGGGGCATGGAGGAGGGCGAGGCGCTCCTCCGGCTCGTGTATGCCGAGGCGCTGGTCGCGTCGGGGAGCGCGGCGAGCGGGAAGACCGCGATGTTCCAGGCGCGCACCCGGCTGCTCGCGCGGGCGAATCGAATGACGGACGGCGCCATGCGGGAAAGTTTTCTGGAGCGGGTGCCCGAGAATGCCCGCACCATGGAGCGCGGGCGCGAGCTTGGCGCCTGAACCGACGCGCGCCGTGACGCCGTAGGTCGGGGGCGCCGGCCTTGTGCCAGCGTGGGCCACGGGGACGGCGAGAAAAGAAACGAGCTTCGATGCTGAAATCGTGTGCCCACGGCCGGGGCATGCGGCTTGCTCGGCTTCGCCACCTCGCTTCGGGAGGTCTTCATGAACCAACGGTCGATGCGCGCGCTCGTCTTCCTTCCTTTGTTGGTGGCTTCGCTCGGTGGGAGCATCGCCGCTTGTCTTGCCGTGGATGACAACTCGGTCAGCACGGGCGGGTTCGACGAGTCGTCGACCGGAGACGGGCCTGCGGGATCGGTGGGCGTGGGCGGCTCCGGGGGGGGATTCAATGGGGGCGGCGGTTCCAGTGGGGGGGGCGGCGCGGGCGAGTTCCCGGGGGAGCCTGCGCCGGATCCGGCCGCGCCGCCCGCGCAAGGCCCGGATGCGGGCACGGACGCCGCCGCCCCGGAGTTCACCTGTGAAGGGCTCGATTCGTCGAAGCCCGTCGTCCTTTATCTCTCGGCCGACGATTCCAATTCGATGGGCTCTCCCGTCCACGTGCGCGAGCTGCTCGGCCAAGGCATCGAGCCCATGGCCCAGGAGATCCGCACGTACGAGTTCCTCAATTATTATCGAATCCAGTACGCCGCGCCGCCCGCGGGCAAGCTCGCGCTCTTCCCGGAGCTCGCGAATACCGCGGTGGTGAACGAGTTCGATTTCCAGATCGCCGTGCGCTCGTACGATGCCGTCAAGCCGCGGCGCCCGATGACGGTGACGTTCGTGCTCGATACCTCGGGCTCGATGGGCGGCCCCGGCATCGAGCGCGAGCGGGCGGCGGTGAAGGCCATCGCCGCGAGCCTCCAGGAGGGCGACATCGTCAATGCCGTCACCTGGAACACGAGCAACAACGTGGTGATGGCCGGCCACGTGGTGACGGGGCCAAACGACCCGGAGGTCGTGTACCTGGCGAACGAGCTCACGGCGAGCGGCGGGACGGACCTGCACAGCGGGCTCGTGAAAGGGTATGAGCTCGCCGAGCTGAATTATGGTCCGGGGCGGCTGAACCGCGTGGTGCTGATCAGCGACGGCGGGGCGAACGTGGGGCAGACGGACGCCGATTTCATCGGCCAGAAATCGAAGGACGCCGACAAGGAGGGCATTTACCTGGTCGGCGTGGGCACGGGGCCCGGCGGATCGTATGACGATCGGCTGATGGACGTCGTGACCGACAAGGGGCGCGGCGCGTACGTCTATCTCGACAGCATCGGCGAGGCGTCGCGTATGTTCGTCGATCGGTTCGACGAGACGATGGAGATCGCGGCGCGCGGCGTGCAGGTCGAGCTGACGATGCCGTGGTACTTCCAGATGCACAAGTTCTACGGCGAGGAGTATTCGGAGAATCCCGAGGAGGTCGAGCCGCAGCACCTCGCGCCGAGCGACGCGATGATTTTCAATCAGGTGCTGAAGGCCTGCGATCCGGCGCAGATCGTCGCGACCGATACCATCACCGTGCGGGCGCGCTGGAAGACGCCGCTCACGTACCTCGACCAGGAGACCGAGGTGACGACGACGGTGGGGGATCTGCTCGCGGCGCAAAAAGCGGGGCTGCCCAAGGCCAAGGCCATCGTCGCGTTCGCCGAGGCGCTGAAATCGCCGACGGCGCAAAACCTCGCCGACGCGTATGCGCTGGCGAGCGCGGCGAACGTGAGCGGAAGCGATCCCGAGCTGCTCGAGATCGTGGGCCTCATTCAGAAGCACCCGCAGTATTGATGCCCGCGTAGCGACCTTAGGGCGTCTCCCGACGGCATGGAGGCCCTTGCGTAGGGCCTCCATCCATTCGCTCCTACACGCCCACGTCCATTTACTGCTTTGCCAGGTTCGCCACATCAGGGGCGTGGCGCTGGGTATATGTCCATGGTACCCCCTGAGACCATTACAATTCGATCGGCCTTTTCGGCCGGCGGAGGGTGGCATGGACGGTGGTGGAGTCGACCGCGGACCTGCTGCAGAGGCCGCCATTTTGCGCTCGCTGCTCGATAACCTGGACGTCGTCGTCTGGGCCATCGACCCTCAGGGGTACATGAGGTTCCACGACGGGAGAGCCGCGCGGAGCGAGGGCGATCTGACGGGGAAAAACGTTCACGATCTCTATACCCCCGAGGTCAACGTGTGGCTGAACCGCGCGCTCCAGGGCGAGGCGCACCGCAAGATCACGGAGCCCACGCCGGGTCATTTTTGGGAGAGCTGGTATACGCCGGTCAAGGACGAGAACGGCGTGGTGACCGGCGTGATCGGGATGTCGATCGACGTCTCCGAGGCGCAAAAGGCGCAGCGCGAGCTTTCGCAGAAGCTCGAGGTGATCGAGCGGCAGCAGGACGTGATCCGGAACCTGGAGACGCCGGTGCTCGAGGTATGGGAGGGCGTGATCGCGCTGCCGCTCGTGGGGATCATCGATTCGAGCCGCGCCGCGCGGGTGATGAACGATCTGCTCGCGGCGGTCTCGCGCACGAACGCACGTTTCGTGCTGCTCGATTTGACCGGCGTCGATGTCGTGGATACGGCGACGGCGAACTACCTCATCGGCATGGTGCGCGCGATCGGGCTCCTCGGCGCGTGCGGGGTCGTCACGGGCATC
This sequence comes from Polyangium fumosum, assembly GCF_005144585.1. Taxonomy (GTDB): domain Bacteria; phylum Myxococcota_A; class Polyangia; order Polyangiales; family Polyangiaceae; genus Polyangium; species Polyangium fumosum. The sequence goes on from NZ_SSMQ01000027.1 coordinate 71,376, forward strand.
CGGCCGAACGTGGCGCAGACGATCGTGTCGATCGGAATGGATCTCTCGTCCTTGAAGACGCTCGGGACCCTGCGGCAAGGGCTGTCGTATTGCATCCGGCAAATGGCGACGCAGAAGAAGGAGCCGGCGTTCTGACGGGAATTGGGGTCAACAGCCCTTGGGTAGCTCCGCGAGGAAACGGTGGAGTCGGCTCATTTCCTCGTGCTCGACGAGGTCGGCCTCGGGCGAGGCGGGGTCCTTCGGAGGTTTTCGGTCCTTGCCCTTCCATGCGGCTTCGATGTCCGGCCTCGGCGTGACGATGGGGAATGCGGGGTCGCCGTCGTCGAGCAGCAGCAAGAATTCGAGGAACTTGCCGACGCTCCCTTCGAGCCGGGCCTTTTGCGTCGTGACGGCGTCGCGGAACGAGAGCTGTCCGAGCAGGACCGCGTCGAACGTGCTGCGCGTCGTCGTCACCGTCACGTCCGCGCCGGCGCGCACGTGGGCCACGTAGCTCAGGGCCCCGTTCGATACCTCCAGCGCGTAATGCTGGCCGGTATCCGTGAAACTCCAGTTCATGAGGATGCGCTCACGCGCCTGGGGGCCCAGCAGGCGCGCGCCGAGCGAATCGAAGATCATGTCGAGCGTCATCGCGGAGAACATGCTCGCGTCGGTGGACGGCGCGTCCGACGGGATCGTCACGCCGTCGCGTAGCTCCTGTGCGCCCATCAGGTAGAAGTTCCTCCACGGCCCGGCCTCGGCCTGGTAGCCGAGCTGTTCGAGGGTGTTCGCCAGGAGGTCTTTGGCTTTCGTGTTCGTCGGATCGTGGAAGACCACCTTGTCGAGGAGCTCGGCCGCCCAGCGGTATTCGCCTTTGTCAAACGCGGCGCCGGCCGCCTTGAGGACCTTGGAGGCGCCGCCCATGAGCTCCACGTATTTCGAGCTGCTTCGCTCGGGCGGGAGCGGATGGAGGCGCGCCGGGTTGCCGTCGAACCAGCCCATGTACCGGTCGTAAATGCCCTTCACGTTGTGGTTGACCGTGCCGTAATAGCCGCGGTTGAACCATTCCCGGGCGATGCTTTGCGGCATCTCGAAGACCTCGGCGATCTCGATGCCCGTGTAGCCCTTGTTGAGCATTCGCAGCGTCTGGTCGTTCAGGTAACGATACATGTCGCGCTGCTTGGAGAGGAACGAGGTGATCCTCTCCTGGCCCCAGCGTGGCCAGTGGTGTTGCGCGAAGAGCACGTCGGTCTTGTCCCCGAAGAGGTCGAGCGCTTCGTTGAGGTATTTCGACCATGCGAGCGCGTCCCGGACGCGCGCGCCGCGGAGCGTCTGGATGTTGTGCATCGTGTGTGTGGCGTTCTCCGCTGCGCAGAACACACGGTGATCCGGGAAATAGAAGTCGAACTCGGCCGGCGCTTCGGCGCCCGGCGTCATGTGGAACTCGATGCGGACCCCATCGAGCTCGATCGTGTCGCCTGTCCGCGAGATGGTCCTCGTCGGCGCGATGATCGAGATCCGGCCGATGGACTGGCCCTTGGCGAGGCCCGAATCGATCTGGCCCCGGGGACCGGCCACGAGGTAAGGGCCGTACATGTATTGCGCCCGGCGGATCATCGCGACACCCGCATATACGTTCTCGCTGACGGCGTGCTCGAGGAAGTCCGCGGGGGCGACGATTTCGACCCGTTTGGCGCGGACGTCCTCGGGATCGACGACGCCGCACACGCCGCCGAAATGGTCCACGTGGCTGTGCGTGTAAATGACGGCCTTGACCTTGACGTCGGGGCGCTTGCGGAGCTCGCGATAGAGGCGGAGCGCGTCGGCGGCGCATTCGCAGGAGATCAGCGGATCGATGAGGATGAGGCCCTCGGCGCCCTCGATGATGGTCATGTTCGACATGTCGAACGCGCGGACCTGGTAAAACCCCTCGGTGACCTTGAAGAGGCCATTCATCGTGTTGAGCCTGGCCTGGCGCCACAGGCTCGGGTTCACCGTGGGCGGGCACGGGGCGTCGCGCGTTTGATCCATATAAGGCGCGAGCGTCCAGACGGTCTTGCCTTTCTCGTTCGTGATCTGGAGCGGAGGATCCCACGTCCCGATGTAGCCGCGGCTCGCGTCCTCGAAGTCCGCCGTGTCGTCGAAGGGGAGGGTGTTCCACACCGCCGCGTTTGCGTCGGTCGTGTATTTGGAGGCGTCTCGGGGTTTCGTGGACATCGCTTCCGGATCCTTTCGACGACATGGTTCGCAAGGGGCATACCAGTCGTCGAAAAGGCTTTTCCGAGCGAACGTTACGCTTCTTTGACGGCCCTCGGCTTCCGCAACGCGAGGAGCACGCCCGCCGCGAGCATGGCGCCCGCGAGGACGATGCGCGGCGTGAGGCGTTCGCCGAGGAGGAGCACGCTGCCCGCCGTCGCGAGGACGGGGACGAGGAGCTGTACGACGGCCGCGCGAATGGCCGTAAGGCGCGGGAGCGCCGCATACCAGAGGCTATAACCGACCCCGGAGGTGAGGGCGCCCGACGCGATCGCGAGGAGGAGGCCCCGCGGCGTGGCGCGTGGGATTTCGAGGAAAACCGCGCTCGCCAGGGAAAGCGCGAGGGTGAGCGGGACGGCGCGGACGAAATTGTCGGCGGTCGCGACGAGGGGGTTTGGGGGCGCAGCTCGGCTTGTCCGAGCGGAGCCCCCAAGCGTTGAATGGTTTTGGGCGGAGCGGCCCCGGAGAGAATAGATGCCCCACGCGACGCCCGCCGTGGCCATGAGGAGGGCGCCCACGGGATCGGGCGCGGTGGCCCCCGGCGCGGCGAGGACGAGCAGGCCGCCGAGTGCGAGCGCGAGGCCGATCCAGCCGCTCGCGGAAGGGCGTTCGCCCCGGAAAAGGCCCGCGCCGAGCATGGTCGTCTGGACACACCCGAAGAGGACCAGCGCGCCGATGCCGGCGCCCATACGGACATATGCGAGGGAAAAACCCGCCGCATAAGCAAAGAGCGCGAAAGCCGAGCGAAAGGTGCCCTCGTGAGGGCGAGCACCCCGGGCGAGGAGGAGGAGCACGAGCGTCGCCGCGCCCGACGCGAGGCGCACCGTGGTGAACGTGGCGGGATCGATGCGCGCGGCGCCGTCGGCGAGGGCCGCGCGGCAAAGCAAGGAGTTCCCGGCGAAACCGAGGAGCGCGAGGCTTACGAGCAACGGGACGGGAATACGGCCGGGCGGCATCGTGGGAGGAGCGTAAACGAAAAGAGGCCGGGCGTCCTCGGAGATTCAGGGTAGAGTGGGGGCGTCGAGGAGGCCCATGCGGCACGATTCCACAGGACGAACGTTCGCCCCGGAGAGCATTGCGGCGCAGGCGCTCGGATGGGTGGACGCGGAGACGCGGGCGATCGTATCGCCGATTCACCCATCGACGACCTTCCTGCGCGATCCGGACAATCAATACCGGTCAGGCAGGGTGTACGGTCGATCGGACAATCCCACGTTCGATCAGGCCGAGGCCCTCGTGACGTCCCTCGAAGGCGGGGCATCGAGCATGCTCTTTGCCTCGGGAATGGCGGCGGCGACCGCGGTCTTTTTGAGCCTTTCGCCCGGCGACCACGTCGTCGTACCGGAGGTGATGTACTGGTCTTTGCGGAGCTGGATTTGTGGCCCGGGAGAGCGGTTCGGGTTCCGGGCGTCGGTCGTGGACATGACGAACCCGGAGAAGGTCGCGGCCGCGATCGAGCCGGACAAGACGCGGCTCGTGTGGGTGGAGACGCCCGCGAATCCGCTCTGGTGCGTGACGGACATCGCCGAGGTGTCGCGGATCGCGCATGCGGCGGGGGCGCTCGTTTGCGTGGACTCGACGTCGGCGACGCCGGTCCTGACGCGGCCGCTCGCGTGCGGCGCGGATTTCGTGATGCATTCGGCGACGAAATACCTGAATGGTCACTCCGACGTGCTCGCCGGCACCTTGACGGCGGCGCGGACGGGTGATTTCTGGGAGCGCGTGCGCGCCACGCGGTCGCAGGTCGGCAGCATCGCGGGGCCCTTCGAGGCCTGGCTGCTCGTGCGAGGCATGCGGACCTTGTTCCTGCGGGTGCGGGCGGCGTCGAAGAGCGCGCTCGCGATCGCCGAGCACCTGGAGCAGCATCCGCGGGTGCTCTCCGTGATGTACCCGGGTCTGCCCTCGTTCCCTACGCACGTGGTGGCGGCGCGGCAGATGGATGGGGGGTTCGGCGGGATGCTGTCGGTGCGGATCCGGGGCGGCGAGGAGGCGGCGGTGCGGGTCGCATCACGCGTGTCGCTCTGGAAACGCGCGACGTCGCTCGGCGGAGTCGAGAGCCTCATCGAGCATCGCGCGAGCGTGGAAGGGCCGGATTCTCCGGTGCCGAGGGATCTGCTCCGGCTCTCGGTGGGGATCGAGGCGGCCGCGGATCTCATCGCGGATCTCGATCAAGCGCTCGCGCTCTAGCGCGGTTCTTGTCGAAACACGTCTCTCGGTGCATCCTCGCGCGCCGATGATGGAGACGATTCCCTCCTGGATCCTCGCCCGCTTTCGTGACCTCGATCAAAGGCCCCACGCGCCCCACGGCGGGGGCCTCATCAACCGCACGTTCCTCGTCGAGGGGCGCGCGGGGAAGGTCATCGTGCAGCGGCTGCACCCGGTGTTCGCGGGGGTGGTGAACGAGGACATCGACGCCGTGACGGCGCACCTCGCGGCCAAGGGCCTTTGGACGCCGCGGCCTCTGCGCACCGACGACGGCGCTTTATGGGTCGACGACGAGGAGGGGCGGGCCTGGCGCGCGCTCTCGTACGTGGAGGGGCAGAGCCATGACCGCGTGCCGGGCCCGAGCTTCGCGCGCGAGGCCGGCCGCATGGTGGCGCGGTTTCACGCGGCCGTCGCCGATCTCGTGCACGACTACCGGCACGTGCGGGCTGGGGTGCACGATACGAAGAAACACCTCGCCACGCTGGAGACGGCGCTCGACGCGCATGCGGGGCATCGGCTGTTCGGCGAGGTCGAGCCGCTCGCGCGGCGGCTGCTCGCCGAGGCCGCGCGGCTGCCGGATCTCGACCAGCTCCCGCTTCGGCACGTGCATGGAGATCTCAAAATATCGAACCTCTTGTTCCAGGGTGAACAAGCGGTGTGCCTCGTGGATCTGGACACCCTCGGCCGGATGATCTGGCCCTTCGAGATGGGCGACGCGCTCCGCTCGTGGTGCAATCCGGCGGGCGAGGACGTGGCGCACGTGGCGATCGACGCGGGCACGTTCGGCGCGGCGCTCGCGGGGTATGGCGAGGTCGCGCGGGGGGCGGGGCTCGTGTCGGCGGAGGAGGCGGGGGCGGTCGTGGACGGGCTCGCGACGATATGCCTGGAGCTCTCGGCGCGGTTTCTCGCAGACGCGCTGCGCGAGGCGTATTTCGGCTTCGACGCGCGGCGATTCCCGGCCCGGGGCGAGCATAACCTGGTGCGCGGCCGCGGACAGCTCGCGCTCTTCGACAGCGTACAGGCAAGACGCACGGAGCTCGAGCACGCCGCGCGCGCGGCGCTGGGCTGAGGCCTCGGTCGGGTTCGTCCCGTGGTAAAAATTTCGCCCAGGCGAGCGACTCCGCTCTTGCCGCGGAGGCGGATTCATGATCGTTTCCTCCCCTCTATTTGACGAGCCATCGAGGGCGCGTGGAGGATGCGATGATCAAGCGCGGGTTCTTCGGGGTGATGTGGTTCGGCGCGCTGCTCGGAGCGACGAGCAGCGCCCACGCCGTGCCCATCACGCAAAACACCGATCCCCACTCGACCGGTCTTGGGATCTCGACCGCGTGTGGCAACAGCTCCGGCACGTCCCAGGCCTCCTATTATCGAGCGTTCGATCTGTACGGCATGGGCATTCCCGCGAGCGGGATCCGCAGCGTGCAGTTCGGCGTCGACGCGCTGTACAACGGCCCGCTGGAGATCCTCGTCAAGTTCTACACGCTCACCTCGACGCTCGCGGTGGCGAATCTCGTCCCGATCGGCTCGCCCACCGCCGTGACGGTCCCGTCGCAGCAGGGGACGCTGGTGACCGTCCCCCTGAACCCGAACCTCTCGTTCGATACGCAGGATCAGATCGTCGTCGAGGTCTTCGTGCCGGATGGCCAAGCGACCGGCGCGTTCTTTTATTTCGGCTCGAACTCGGCCGGCCAATCGGCGCCGGGGTACGTCCGCGCGCCGGCCTGCGTCGGCATGGAGGACATCACGGAGCTCGGGTCGCTCGGCAATGGGAACATGCACATCGTCATGACGCTCGACGTCGGCACTTGCGGCGACAGCATCGCCGAGATCTCGGCCGGCGAGACGTGCGATGACGGCAATGCCGTGAGCGGCGACGGCTGCGACGCGAATTGCACGGTGACGGCCTGCGGCAACGGCGTCCTGACGAACGGCGAGACGTGCGACGACGGCAACACCGTGAGCGGCGACGGCTGCGATTCGAACTGCAAGCCGACGGGCTGCGGCAATGGCGTGGTGTCGGCGGGCGAGGCGTGCGACGACGGCAATCCCGTGAGCGACGACGGCTGCGATTCGAACTGCACGGTGACGGCCTGCGGCAACGGCGTGAAGGCCGGCGCCGAGGCGTGCGACGACGGCAATACCGTGAGCGACGACGGCTGCGACGCGAACTGCACGGTGACGGGCTGCGGCAACGGCATCGTGACGGGCGGCGAGCTCTGCGACGATGGCAACACCGTGGGCGGGGACGGCTGTGACGGCAATTGCTTCAACCCGGCCTGCGGCAACGGGTTCGTCGGCGTCGGCGAGACGTGCGACGACGGCAACGACGTGAGCGGGGACGGCTGCGACGTGAACTGCACGGCGACGGGCTGCGGCAACGGCGTGCTCACGGCCGACGAGATCTGCGAGGACGGCAATACGGTCGACGGCGACGGGTGTGATTCGAATTGCACGCCGAGCTTCTGCGGCAACGGCATCGTGACGCTCGGCGAGGACTGCGACGACGGCAACACGACGGACGGCGACGGCTGTGATTCGAACTGCAAGCTGCCCGCCTGCGGCAATGCGATCCTCAACGAGGGCGAGGCCTGCGACGACGGCAACAAGAGCGACGGTGACGGCTGTGATTCGGACTGCTCGGTCACGGCGTGTGGCAACGGCATCGTGACGCTCGGCGAGGAATGCGACGACGGCAACGACGTGGACGGCGACGGCTGCGACAAGGCCTGCAAGTCGACGGCGTGTGGCAACGGCACGAGGACCGAGGGCGAGGAATGCGACGACGGCAACGACGTGGACGGCGACGGCTGCGACACGAACTGCACGGCGACAGGCTGCGGCAATGACGTCGAGACCGAGGGCGAGGACTGCGACGACGGCAACACGACGGACGGCGACGGCTGTTCGGCGACATGCAAGTTCGAGTCGAATGGCGAGGGCGGCGGCGTCGGCGGCGCGGCGGGCGCCGGCGGCGACGGCACGGCTGTCGAAGGCGGCTGCGACTGCGCCGTCGCGGGCGCGAGCGACACGAAGACCTCGGCGGGCCTTTTCGGCGCGCTCTTCGCGGCCCTGCTCGTGCCCTTCCGGCGTCGTCGCCGGGCGGCGCAGGGCTGAGCCTTACGGAGCGACGCCCTCACCCTCCGCGGGAGAGTGGCTTTTCATCTAAAATTGTGACCATTGCGGAAGTCGGTGCGTCCGCGCGAAAAAGCATGGACGCCGCCGTCGGCCCCGGGCTATCCTCGCTTTTGCGCGCGCTCCTTGCCGTGACGAAAGCGAGATTCTCATGAGAATGCTTCTTCCCCTCGTCGCAATTTCCTTGGCAATCGTCGGTTGCTCCAGCTCCGGGAACGTCGATCTCGGAGCGGGTGCTGCCGGGCCCGGCGGGGCGGGCGGGAGTGGAGGAAGTGGGGGCGGCGGCACCGGTGGGAACGGCGGAAGCGGCGGCAGCGGCGGCAGCGGGGGCGGGACGACGTCGTATACCGTGACGTTCGACCCCGTGAAGGTGGCGCCGGGGACCGAGCACACGCAATGCGTGGTGAAGCGGCTCGGCAACGACGCGCTCGAGCGCATCCACGAGATTCGCAACGTGCTGCCGACGGGCTCGCATCACCTCATCGTGTACCGGACGAACGATACGGTGGAGCAGCTCGAGCCGTTCGATTGCCAGCCCTTCGCCGACACGCTGGACCCGTCGAAGGGCGCGCCGGTGATGATCACGCAAAAACACGAGGACACGCTGACCCTGCCGGACGGGGTGGCGTTCACGATGCAGCCGAACCAGATGGTGCGGCTCGAAATGCATTACCTCAATGCGTCGCTCTCCGAGATCGACGTGTCGGCGACATCGACGTTCTACACGATGAAGGAAGCCGACTTCAAGGACGAGGCCGATTTCCTCTTCATCGGCAACCCCGACATCAACATCGCGCCGCATACGAAGGCGACGCTCGGGCCGACGTTCCTGCCGCTGCCCGCGGACCTCGTGGGCTCGAAGTTCTTCGGCATCACCGGGCATACGCACCAGTGGGGCAAGGACGTGACCGTGTCGTGGGCGCCGTCGAAGAACGGGGCGGATACGACGGTGTACGACGTCGATGGATGGCTCTGGAGCGAGCCGCCGACCGTGGTGCACGATCCGCCGTTCCAGGTCCCCGAGGGCGGGGGCTTCCGGTTCACGTGCTCCTGGGACAACCAGAGCAGCCAGCAGGTGGGCTTCGGGGAGTCGGCGAACGACGAGATGTGCTTCTTCTGGGCCTATTACTACCCGAGCAAGGGGTCGCGCGTCTGCGCGCACACGGACCAGGTCGGGGGCGGGCTCGACATCTGCTGCCCAGGCAATCAGCTCTGCGGGCTCCTTTTCTGAGCCCTCCCCGGGGGACGGGTCCGCGCCCGTCCCCCAACCTTCCCCTTCACCAGCCGCAGGTCTCGCCCTTGCTCTCCTCGCGGATGAACTTCCGCAGGGGCTCGAAGTATTCGAGGATCGCGCTCGCGTCGCCCTGGGTCTCGCCCGAGATGGCTTTCATCGCCTCCGGCCAGGGCTTGCTCGCGCCCATGGCCAGCATCGCCTTCAGTTTGTCGCCCGCCGCCTTGTTGCCGTAAATCGAGCAGGTGTGGAGCGGGCCCGTGTGGCCAGCCGCCTTGCAGAGCGCGCGGTGGAACTGGAACTGATAGATGTGCGCCAGGAAATACCGCGTGTACGGCGTGCCGCCGGGGACGTGGAACTTCGCGCCGGGGTCGAAATCCTTTTCGCTGCGCGGGACCGGCGCCGAGACGCCCTGGGTTTTCTGGCGCAGGTTCCACCAGGCCTCGTTGTACTTGCCGGGCGGCGTCTTGCCCGCGAAGACGTCCCAGCGCCATTGATCGATGAGCTTGCCGAAGGGCAGGAACGCGATCTTCGCGAGCGCCTGCTTCATGAGGAAGTTCGTCTCGGCCTTCGGGTTCTGCGGGGCGTCCTTGAGCAGGCCGATCGTCTTCAGATACCCCGGCGTCACGCTGAGCGCGATCGTGTCGCCGATGCCCTCGTGGAAGCCGTCGTTGGCGCCCGATTGGAAGAGGACCGGCAACGTGTAGTAGTAGGCATAGTAGTAGTTGTGCCCGAGCTCGTGGTGGATGGTGATGAAATCCTCCTCCTTGGGCTCGATGCACATCTTGATGCGAATGTCGCCGCCGTAGGTGACGTCCCAGGCGCTCGCGTGGCAGACGACGTCGCGGTCGCGCGGGCGCACGAACATGGAGCGCTCCCAGAACGTCTTCGGCAAGTTATCGAGGCCGAGCGAGGTGAAGAACCGCTCGCCCATCTTGACCATTTCGACGGCGTCGACCTTCTTGTCGACGAGCGCCTTCGTCACGTCGAGCGACGCCTCCTTCGGGTAGGGCGTGACGAGGTCATAGAGGTTCGACCAGTCCTGCGCCCACATGTTGCCGAGCAGGTGCGCCGGGATCGGGGCCTTGTCGCCGATCTTGTCCTTGCCATAGACCTTGCGGAGCTTCGAGCGGACGAGGCAATGCAGCTCGTCGTAGAGGGGTTTGACCTGGTTCCAGAGGCGCTCGGTGTCGGCCTCGAACGCCTCGGGCGTCATGTCGTACCCGGAGCGCCAGAGCGCGCCCACGTCCGAGAAGCCAATCGAGCGCGCGCCCTCGTTGCCGAGCTCGACGTACCGCGTGTACCGCTCGCGGAGCGGAGGCGCGATCGAATGCCAGCCCGTCCACGCGTCGAGCAGCTCGTCGTACTTGCGGCTCTTCCCCATGATGTTGGAGAGCTCGTCGAGGTTCAGGCATTTGCCGCCGAGGCGCGCAGGGCAATACTTGCCCTTGCCGTAATCGGCCTCCATGGAGACGGCGATCTGCGCGAGCTCGGCGCGTTTCTTCGCGTCCGCAGGGGCCGGCAGGGTCGTCGAGAGCTTGATCAGCTTGAGCTGGCGCGCCACGGGCTCGGAGAGCGTCAGGCCGTCGAAGCGCGTCGCGCCCGTGATCGCCGTGCCGAGGTATTCCATGTTGGCTTCCTCGGCCGCCGCCGAGATCGCCGTCGTATCGTCCGTGATGTACGTCTTGTTGACCCAGGCCGCGCGCGCCGAGGCGGTCCAGAGCTTCTTGAGGTCGTCGTTGACCCGGACCGTGAACCCCTGCGCCTCCTCGGCCGTCGGCGGTGTTTCGCCCGCGGCCGCCTGGGCCTGGGTTTGCCCGGGCGTGGGCGTGGCCGCCGCCGCCGCCGTGGTCGGCGTGGGCGGCGGTGGCGCCGAGCTACACGCGAAGACGGCGGCGGCGAGCGTGAGCGGGGCGGCGAGGGCGATCGAGGCGTAGGGGCGTTGTTTCATGCACCGGGCTCCTAGGTTCTGCCCGGTATAGTCCGGAACCTAGGCGTCCGGGAAGAGCATTGCGAAGGCGCCGGGCGAAAGAAGATTGTCGCAGACGAACGTGGCGCCGGCCTCGCGCAGTGCTTCCGGGACGAACCTGCCCGTCGCGACCGCGAGCGACTCGGCGCCGATGGCGCGGGCCGCCGCGATGTCCTTGGGCGTGTCGCCGATGATGACGACGCGGCAATCGTCCCGGTCCTTGCCGAGCCGCTCGGCGCCGCGCCGGGCGCCCGCGTCGAGCAAGGCCGCGCGGTCCTCGTGGTCGCAGCCGAAGCCGCCGAAGGAGAACCGATCGAAGAGGCTCGCGCGATCGAGCTTGATCCGGGCGCCGTCCCGCACATTGCCGGTGCCGAGGCCGAGCGCGATGTGGGGACGATCGGCGGCGTGATCGAGGACGCGGTTGATGCCGGGGTGGGTGATGTACCCGGTGGAGGCGGCGACCTCGGCGACGAGGGCTTCGAGGTAGGCGGCGAGGACACGATCGATCGCCGTGTCGTCGACGCTCGCGCCGACGGCGTCGAGGCCGCGGCGGACGATGGCGCGGTCGGTCATGCCGTCGAAGGAGAAGTGCGCGCACGCATCAGCCCGGCCGGTGACACACGCGAAGGCGCGGTCCATGGAGCGACGGCCCGCGCCGCCCGTGTCGATGAGCGTGCCGTCGATGTCGAAGAGGAGGATGGTGGGGTGCACGGGCGGAGTATGGCAGAGCGGACGGATCGTGCTCCCCGCGGCGTGCGGCCGGTCGATCGGGGAGGCGCGCGTCTCAGGCGCGGCCGGCGCGCCGCGCGAGCTCGTGCAGGTCGGGGGCGCCGATCGGGAGCTCGCCCGTGAAGCCCCTGCAGGTGAGCTCGAGGTGATTGCCGAAGGGGTCGTAGAAATAAAGGGACGCATGTCCGGGCGGGCCGAGCCTTCGTGGCCCCTCGGTGGCCACGCCGTTCGCTTCGAGGGCGTTCTTCATCGGGACGATGTCCTCGGGCGCGACGGCGAACGCGAGGTGGGGGTGGTCCTGCGTGGGGGAGGGCCATCCGTGGCCTTGCGGGAAGAGGTCGATGCGCGCCGTGCCGAGCTCGACCGTGATGTGCGTGCTGCGCGCGACGTCGTCGCTGCGGCCGAGCGAGGCGAGGAGCTCGGGCGTGACGCGCATGAGGACCTTCGCGCCGAGGAGGCCGACGTAAAAACGCTCGGCGACGGCGAGATCCCCGACGGGCAACGTGAGGTGATCGATTCCGTGGATGCGGCCCGCGAAGGGGCTCTCTTCTACATCGCTCATGATGAGGACCTCCCCGAAGCCCTTCGTGAAGCAAGGGGAGGGCCAGGTCCCCTCGGTTTCGTGGGGTCCCGAGGCTGGGCCCTCGTGGACATACGGCGTGGGAAGGCAAGGGCATCCCCCCGAGGAGCTGTCGACAGGGCATGGACGGGAAGGCCTTGCTCCCCGTGCCTGCTCGATCGGACGTCGGGGGCAAGGCGACTCCGTCGATGCGCTGTCGACAGGGCATGGGGGAGGAAGGGGACCACCTCGATGTGCTGTCGACGGGGCGCGGGGGTGAAGGTGACCCCGTCGACGTGCTGTCGATGGGGCACGGGAGTGAAGGGGACCACCTTGACGTGCTGTCGACAGGGCGCGGGGGTGAAGGCGACTACCTCGACGTGCTGTCGACAGGGCGCGGGGGTGATGGGGACTCCGTCGACGGGTACTGGGCACAGTTGCCCAACCGACCCGATCGCCCCACCCGGAGTTCCTTCAAACCGAGTGGAGGGAGGCGGAGGACGTCGTCCCGATGGGGGGGCGGCGAGGGCGTCAAGAGGTTGATGGTGGACCTGTGGAGCGACGGTTTGCGCAGGTTGCGCAAAAGTATCCAGAGAATGCGCAGATCTATACAGGCGCGAAAGGAGTGGGGAACGATTCGTGCGGCAAACCGGTCGATCGAGAGGCTGGCACGCGCAATGCTTATGGTTTGATGCACAGAGTGAAGCGGGCTCATCGGCCCCTGCACGTGGCGTGGAATGTCTCCTTGTATGACGTGGGGTTGCATCATGAAAAAGATCACGACAGCAGCGTTGGTGGTTGGGTGGTTGTTCCAGGCGCAGGTCGCCGGGGCGCAGGACATCAACGTGCGTTGCAACAACGACCTGCTGGATCCGGCTCAGGCTCGCGCACGCCTTGAATGGGCTCGTTATTGCGGCCTGACCAAGAACGTTGGTAGCCCCATGCCTGCCAATCCGGCCAAGCGAGAGGATCTGGGCTACCTCTCGGTCAACGGCCAGAGTCTCATCGAGTTTTACGAGGATTTCAGCAGCACGAATTTCTGGAGCCTGAGAACGTATACCTCGGTAGGTGTCGAATATCAGATCAACGACACCTATGTGAGCAAGCAATGGCAGAATGGCCTGCCCTCCACGAGCCTCGACGTGTACGGGTTCCAGAAGTGGACACGCCCCGCTACCAAGGCTATCGCGAGGCCCATGTACCCCACCTTCGGCACGAATGCGTCGCCGGAGTTCGGTTCACCCCTCTTCCCGCACGAGCACCTCAGCACGACGGACTGCAACCTCTACACGACGAGGAATGGGGGGTCTGTGCGCACGGACTTCTATGTCAACGGATATTGTACGTCCAGTTGCTACACGCCCGAGCAGAAGGTTCGGATGCCGAAGGGAGACGTTGCGATTCGCGAAGCGATCGATTCGCTGATGCCGGAGGTGATGACGGTCGCGGCAGGATCCACGCTGGACGACTTCAAGCTCGTGCCGAACAAGGTGGCGACATACACGACGGAGCTCTATGACACCGAGCACGTGATCTTCGAGATCGAGATGGCCTCGGGGGGTCTGCTTCGCGTCACGGACGAGCATCCCATCATTCAGAGCGACGGCAGGATCGTCCAGGCAAAGACGTTGAAGGTGGGAGACGAGCTCGTGACGGCGCAGGGGAAGCTCGACCCCATCGCGAAGGTCACGCGCACCACGCACTTCGGCAAGGTGTACAACCTCAAGCCCGCCACGAGCGAGCGCATCACGCATGTGCTGGTCGCCGAAAACTATCTGGTGGGTTCGTCCGCGTTCCAGAACGAGGACGTCGACTACATCAACCGCGTGATCATGTTCCGGTCGTTGCCCGCGGAAGTCATTCCGCAGTGATGTGCGCGCATCGTGCCCGACCCGCGTTCACTCCGCTCTGGGGTCGCGGGTCGGGTCGGCGCATCGGTTCCATTTGGTTTGTAAGGAGCAACGACCGTGCAGAAAAAAGAACCGAATCGATGGGTCGGACGCTTGGTCGTCCTTGTGGGCGTAGGGACCCTCGGTCTCATGGCTGCGCTTCGGCCTTGGCAGACGCCGGCGCTGGTCTCGGTGGAGGCGGTCGAGCAGGAAGTGCAGAAGCCAAGGGAGAAGGACGCTCGGGTTGACGTCGGTCCCAGGAAGTCCGCCTCGCCACCCCGGTTGCCGCATGTGAAGCAAGCCATCGAGATCGTCGAGGAACGCGCGGAGGAGGACGAAGAGGCGCCCAAGTTCGTCGAGAAGGTCGTTCGAGAGGACCCCGCGCTGGCCGAGATATACTACTTCCGGCAGCACGTCTTGCTCGATCCCATCGAACGCGAGCAATACCATGAACTCCTCGCGGACGAATGGATGCTCGACAAGGTGCGCAAGGACCTGCTGCACCCCCCGGAGATCCACGAGACGGTGCAGGGCAATACCAAGCGTCTGATGGAAATCGATTTCCTTCGGGACGCCGTTGCTTGGGCGGAAAATCCCAGCCGAGAGGAGGTTCTGTCCACGATCGAGGCGATGATTCTGGCTGACAATTATCCGGATGGTATGGGCATGGATATGCGAATATCGATATCCGGCAACAAGATGGAGCTTTACTCGCTTCTGTACGAGTTCGCCCCCGAGCGTGCGGCGGGCCTGGTCGACAAGGCGCGGGGGACGAAGGTTGCTCAGCTCGTGGAATACCTGTCGACCGCGATCCCCGCTCGAAAGCAGCGTGAACTCGCGAATGCAATCACTCCTTGACCGAGCGAAACGAACCATGATTTTCGCCAGATCGCGCGATGGAACGATGCGTAGCGCCCTCCTTGCGCTGTTCGTGTGGGTGTATCTGGGAGGGACAGGCTGTGCCTCTGCGCCCACGCAGAACAATCCGGACGGTTCTTCGACGGCTGCCACCACGGGCGGGGGCGCAGAAGGCGGAGGCGGCCAAGGCGGAGGCGACCAAGGCGGAGCTGGTGGGATTGGAGGGGCCTCAGGAAGCGGCGGAGACGAGGTCGCGCCTTGCATAAAATGGGGCGGCGTGATGCAAATGGGCACGGCCCTGGACGACGAACTCAGTGGGATGGCGCTGGGTCCGGACGCAAGCATCTACTACACCGGATACGAGGCGGGACTCGTTGGGGTCACCAACATCATGCCAGCGGGCAACGCGAGGATGGTGACCGCCAGGCTGGATGCGTCGGGCAACGCTGCATGGGTGCGCCATGTCGACACTGCGGGAACGGACACGGGCGAGAGTGTCGTGCTTCATCCGTCGAGCGGTGCGGTCGTTACGTTGGGCAGAACGACGTCCGATATGCCGGGATTCGTCAATAACGGACAGCAAGACATCGCCGTCGTCGTTCATGATTCGATTCATGGTGATGTTATTTCTGCTTATCAGACCGGTACGGAGAGGCCCCAGCACCCGCGTCGCGCGGCGTTTGTCGACGACCACACCATGGTGGTGGCCGGGTATGATGATATTTTTGTCAAGCAGAACGCGGTGCTGGACTGGGAAAACTCGCTGATGGGCAGCTTCCATGTGGCCGAAGAGGGCAACGTGGAGAGTTCGAGCGTATTCTATAGCGACTCCATCTACTCCGATTATTTGCTCGATGTTGCTTCGGACGGGATCGGGGCCTTCTTTGTGGGGTCCGTGAAAGGTGGTTCGCCCAAGGGTACGTTCGTGGAGCGAATGAACCTGGATTCCACGGTCGAGTGGCGGTTGATGCTATCGACGATCTCTGTGGATCAAATGACTGCCGTCGGTATCTCGCCGACGAAGGAACTCTATGCCGTCGGTGCGACGTTCCTGAAGCTCGGACAGAAGACCTTCGGGCAGCAGGACGTGATCCTGGCAAAGATCGATAAGACCGACGGTGGCATTGCCTGGATCGCACAGGTTGGCACCTCGGAGTCCGACTGGCCTACCTCCGTCGGCTTTGACGCTCAAGGTCGTATCTATGTGTCTGGAGTTACCTTGGGCTCATTTGAAGGTTACCAGATCCAGGGAGCTGAAGATCTATTCGCGCTTCGCTTCGATCCGAATGGGAATCTCGAAGCAGTTTGGCAAGGTGGTACCCCCGCCGAGGACAATGTTTCCGCCATGGTTGTCGACGCGTGTGGCAACGTGGTGCTCGGTGGTTACACGGTCGGAGCTATCGGCGCTGGGCAGGAGCCGCTGGGGGGGAGAGACATGTTCCTGCTGCACGTCGACGGATGGCTCGATGTCCCCCGGTAGTGAAGTCACTATTTAGCAGTGGAGCACACCTCCCGCCGTGGTCCCCGCCTAATTCTGGTGGAAACGAACGGAGGAATGGCGCGTCTTCACGTAGCCTGCCGCCGAAGAGCCGACCGGATCGCGCTGGCCGTGAGGGCTGCGAGAGCGAGTGCGTCTTCTACATCGCTCATGATGAGGACCTCCCCGAAGGCCCTTCGTGAAGCAAGGGGGAGGGCCAGGTCCCCCCGAGGAGCTGTCGACAGGGCATGGACGGGATGGCCTTGCTCCCCGTGCCTGCTCGATCGGACGTCGGGGCTGAAGGCGACCCCGTCGACGTGCTGTCGACAGGGCGTGGCCCCGGCCCCAGCGCCGAGACAGCGCCGGGGCCATTTCCTTTCAGGGGCCGAGCATGGCAGGGAGAATCAGGATTCGGGGGGTGGCGTTTCGCGCGGCGGGGAGGATACGGAAAGCGTGAAGCTCGGGTTGGTGAACGTGCCGATCCACACGCGGTACGTGCCGAGGGCCGGGTTCTCGATGTCGAGCTGCGACTGGAAATCCTGCGGGCTGGCGTCGTCGTTGCAACGGTACGACCCATCGGGGAGCTGAACGACCAGCACCGCGTCGGAGGGCGGCGGTGATTCGATCCGCAGTCGCAGGGACGGCCGCTCCGTATCCACTTGCACCTCGAAATTGGCCTCCTCCCCCACGAAGCCCGCGCAGCCCTCCAGGAGCTCCGACGCCGGCTTGGCGCCGATCGCGATGCCCGTCGCGCTCCCACTTCCATCAGGTCCCAGAGGCAAAGGACGCGGCTGGGCGTTCACCGACGTCGCAACCAGCCCTGCCGCCGCCATTGCCATACCCATCGCCATTGTTTTCATGGGGATCCCTCCCTCTGTCCCCATGAAGAAGCAATGGTCGCGCCAGGACGAAACGGGCACAGCCGGTGCAACAGGCGCGCGCGATGCGCAGCACCGTGACACGCCGCGCCGGGGCGCTGCCCCGGTCCCCGCGGGGGGCTGTCCGCCCCCTCGACCCCGGACCAGCGAGGCGCTGGACCCAGGGTTGAAAAACTGCGCGGTGCGCAGTTTTTCAAACGGGTCGACGAAAAGCCGGATTGCCGGCAGAACCAGCAGCGCGGCTGTTTTGGGTGGCAGGGTCGTTGCCGGTCTTGACCGGGCCTGTTCGATGAACTGCGCATCGCGCAGTTCATCGAGCTTGGGTCCAGCCCCTGGCTGGTCCGGGGTGGAGGGGGCGGAGAGCCCCCTCCTCGGGTCTGGGGCAACGCCCCAGCTCCGCGCCCCGGCTCACTTCGGCGGTTTTTGCGCGCAGAAGCCGTCGATGCACTCGTCGACCGGGTTGCAGCAGTCGGCCTTCGTGGTGCAGGCGTTGCCGGTCTCGGAGCAGGAGCCTGGGGGCGGGGGCTCGCCGCAGATGTACGCGCCGCTCGCCGGGTCCTTGACGCACTGGCCGCCGCAGCAATCGGCGCCCGTGACGCAGCCCTGGCCCTGCTCCTTGCAGGGCTCCTGCGCCATGTACGCGTTTTCGGAGAGGCCGCAGCCCTCCTGGCCGCGCATGTAGAAGGGCGGATGCGAGGGATCCCCGGCCGTCGGCGGGTCGTCGATTGCCGTCATCCAGAGCTGCTGGCGGTTCGTGCTGACCAGCGTGTTGCCGTAGTCGCGGCGCGAGACGAAGACGAGCCAGTAATACCCGCCGGCGCGCTGGGGCGCGAAGACGGGGTTAAAGCTCTTGTTGTCGCTGGAGGCGATGGCGAGCTTCTTCAGCTCGCCGCCGTCGTTCTTGACGAGCCAGAGGTCGCCGTTGCCCGTCGAGCGCGAGCCCTGCGTGGGGCGGCCGAACGCGATGTACTGGCTGTCGGAGGTGAAGCTCGGGTACGCCGGGCGGCCCGGGCTGCCGGCCTGCTGGACGATGGGATGGACGTTGCCGACCGTGATGCCGTCGGCCGCGACGTCGCCGGTGGCGAGGTACCCGCTCGACGCGTCGAAGACCCAGCCGCCGCCGCCGAGGCCGCAGATGGCCGCGACCTTGTTGCCGTCGGGCGACCACGCAGGCTCGCCGCAGCCGTTGCCCATGACGTTCGCGTTGAGGACGCCGCCGCCCGCGGCGTTGACGATCCGCAGGATGGAGTTGCTCGGGTTCGAGGCCGCGTCGTTGCTGACGAGGATCTTGTCGCTCGAGTGGTTGAAGGCGCTGAAGGTGCCGCCGATGCCGGAGCCGGGCGGGATCGCGCCGTACTGGGCGGGGGCCTGCGTGAGGTCGATCGTGATCTGCGGGAAGGGCAGGCTGCCGTCGAGCGTGGCCATCATGGTCTTGCCGTCGCGGCTGACCGTGTGGCAGCCCCAGCAGCCGCCGGGGTTGAAGAACTCCTCGGGCGTGGCGGAGTCGGGCTTGATCTTGAGGATGCGGCCGTTCGAGTTGCCGCCGCAGACGCCGGGCAGCTCCCAGTAGTACACGGCGCCGCGGACGCGGCCCTGCGCGACGTGCCAGACCTGGCTCGTGGGCGCATACGCGCCGCCGCCGGGCGCGAGGCGCGAGAGCTGCACCATGATCGGGTCGCTCTGCGCGCCCGTGCCGGAGGCGCCGATGGACTCCCAGTCCGCCTGGTTCATCAGATGCCGCGCCGGTGCGCCCGTCTGGAAGTACGTGACGTACTCCATGTGCTTCTCGGTGATCTTGAGGCGGTAGGTCTCGGTGCCGCCGACGCCGTTCCACTGGACCTCGGGCGCGAGGACGCCGAGCGGGAAGACGGTGTCGTGGTACGGGTAGACGATCTGCATGCCCGGGTCGGGGCCGATGGGGGTGTCGAAGGCCGCCATCTGCGCAGGATCGAGGCCCGCGGTGTTGATGTTCTTCTTGACGTTGACCGTGACGTTGGTGCTCGCCTCGGCCATGTTGAGCTTCGCCGTGAGGACGCCGGTGCCGCCGACGTTGCCGGTCGGCACGAAGGTGGCGCTGGTGATGTCACCGATGTCCGGCCGCTCGTAGACCCACGTGACCTGGTTCGTCACGTCTTGGCCGTCCTGGGTCTTCACCGTGAAGACCTGCGTCGGCTTGTTGAGGTCGACGACGTTCAGCGTGGGGTTCAGGGGCGCGATGATGAGCTGCTGGACGTTCGGCGTGCCCCCATTGCCGCCCGAGCCGCAGTTGAACAAGCAGCCGCCGTCGCCGCCCTGTCCGCCCTGTGCGTTGCCGCTGCTCCAATCACCAGCGTCGCCACCGTCGCCGCCCGAGCTGCTGTTTCCGCCGGTGGCGCCGCAACCGTAGGCGAACATCGCCACGCCGAGCGTGCTCACGAAACCAAGAAATGCGAAGCGTCTGCGCATGCCCTTCTCCGCGTTGGGTCGCCGACCGTACCTGGCGGGCGAGTGGCGCCAAGGATACCACCCAGCGGAGAGGCTCTACAGGGCGAAGTGGCAAGTTTCCGACGGGAAAGGGGGATGCGCCCGGGTTTCCGCGTTGCTCGGAAGAAGGGGCTCTCGGGCGAAGGCGGGGGGTTCAGCCGCGGGCGGTCCTGCGGCGCAGGACGAAGGCGGCGCCGAGGAGCAGGGCGGCGAGGGACGCGCCGGAGGAGGGGGCGGGGACGCCGGCGACGCGGCATCCGCAGCCGCCTTGCTTGGGGGGCTCGGCAGGGGGCGCCTCGGTGGGCGTCTCGCCCGTCGCGGCGGGCTCCGCGGGCGTCTCGCCGCCGGCGGCAGGCTCGCCCTCGCCGTCTTTTTTCTCGGCCGAGGCGTCGTCCTTTTTCTCTTCGGGCTTCTTCTTCTTTTCGCCCGCGAAGACCATGGCGCGGCGGTCGACGATGGGGTTGTCGCCCTTGAGGATCAGCTTGATGGTCTGGCCCATCTGGGCGCCGTCGGTCTGGCGGGTGATCTTGAGGTCGTATTCGCCGGCCTCGAAGCCCTTGTCACGACGGATCACGAAGTCGAACTTCGTGATGTTGAAGACTTTGCCGCTCGCGTCGGAGAAGCCGACGTCCATGCTCTCGTTGATGCTCGGCTGGCCCTTCAGCGGGAGCCGCGTGAGGAGAGGGCGCTCAGGCGACTGGTCCGTGAGCGAGCGCTCGTAGAGCACGACGGGCGTGAAGCTGAAGATCATCGGGATGTACGAGATGTCCGGCTTCGCTCCGTAGTTGATCGTGAAGTTCAGCTTCCACTTGCCGTTGACCTCCTCGGGCTCCCGCGTGGCGAGGGTGACGGTGCCGGCGGCGCGCGCGTCGGTCGGCGCGAAGAGCACGAATGCGAGCGCGAGGGCGGCGAAGAGCGCGCGGAGGAGGGCCGCTCGACGCGGCGGTGGCTGGTTTGTGAGCGCTGATTTCATGGCGGGGCAACCTATCAGGTTTCAGGTTCGAGAGATCAGGGGAACCAGAGGAGCTTGTCCTCGGCGCCCTTGTAACAATCGGCCTGGGCCTGCTCCTCGTTGTCGCCGCAGCCGCCGCCGAGGCAACTGGCGATGTCGTGGAGCGCGGCGGCGTTGTAGCGGGTGGTGAACATGGCCTGCTGCGCGGGCTCGAGGCGCTTCATGGCGGCCTTGCACTCGGCAAACTCGACCTTCTCGCAGCGCGTCGCGCGGTTGCAGCGGGCGTCGATGACCTCGTCGACGCCGGGGCTGCTGATGGGGAGGTCGACGAGGGCCTTTTCGTTGCACTCGGAGAGGAGGAGCGCGCGGTCGGCGGCGGCGGGATCCCCGGCCTGTTTGGCCTCCTCGACGCGCTCGAAGTAGCACTTCGTCATGACACGGATGTACGCCGCGGAGGCCTTGGGGGAGGCCGAGCGGCACTCGGTCATGCGATCCCAGGCGCCGCCCGGGCCCTCGGACTTGGCGAGGGCGTCGCACCACGCAGCCTGCGCGGTCGTGACGTCAGGGCGGTCGGGGTAGTTGGCGTTCCCGCCGCAGGCGACGATGGCAAAGCCGGTGACGAGCAGGGCCACGGCGCGGCGCGCTGCGCGCAGGTGATCCTTGGGGGAGGAAGGGACGTCATGCATGGCACGACGGTACCACGCACGCGCGGTCAGGGACGAGTTCGTCTGTTCGCAGGGGTGTCAAGGGGGAAGTACGAGCAGGCGTGGAGGCGGGGACGGGAGCCGAAGGGGTTCGTCCGCGGAGACGATGCAGGGCTCCGGTGTGGAGGGGAGGGGTGAGGCGCGGCCGTCCTGAACAGGTCCAAACGCGTTTCCCTGCTCGCACGCTTGCGAAACGTGACGAAGCGCGGTACAAGTGCGCTGTACACGAAAACGTCCCTGGCCACTTGGCACGTCGCTCCTCTTCCGAAGAATGACGCTCGCTCGGAAGACTGGATGACGCAACGTGCGCCGCGGCGGACGACGTTCCCATGATGGGTCTTCGTGCGTTTCGGTGCGCCACCGTTTCGCCTCCTGAGGCTTCTTCGAAACGGTTGGCGTGGGGCGTCCTTCACGGACGCTCATGAGAAGCCACGAAAGCAACATGGGCAATCGTCTCTACGTCGGAAATCTCTCCTTCAGCACCACCCAGGCCACCCTCGAGAGCGCCTTCGCCGCGGCCGGCGATGTTCGCGAGGTGGCGATGCCCACCGATCGCGAGACGGGCCAGCCGCGCGGCTTCGCGTTCGTGACCATGGCCAACGCGCAGGCGGCGAACAACGCGATCGCGCAGCTCAACGGGCTGATGCTCGACGGGCGCTCGATCAAGGTGAACGAGGCGCAGGAGCGTCCCCCGCGCGGGGGCGGCGGCGGCTTCGGCGGTGGTGGTGGTGGCGGCGGCTTCGGCGGCGGCGGTCGCGGCGGCGGCGGCGGTCGCCGCTACTGATCGATCGAACGTGATCGGCGGCGCGAAGGCGCGGCGGCTCTGACGAGCTGGCGCGCAACGCGCCGCCGATGTGCGTTTCAGCCCTCGAAAGAGGGGCCCGATGGATGGGGCCGGGCCCACGACCCAGGGCCGCGGAGGTACGAATGGCGGTCGACAGTTGCGGAATTTGCGGCGGCGACGGCCGTATCACGAACTCCTTCGGAAACGAGACGCGATGCCCGGGCTGCCACGGGACCGGGCGAAGGTCCGAGGATGGCGGGCTGCGTGACGTGACGAAGACGAAGCCCTCGCATTACCGGGCGACGAACAAGGCCGCCGCCCCCCCGAAGGCCCAGGGGCCTGCGACGCTCGCGGGCATCGCCCTCGCGAACGAGGTGCAGGCGAGCGCGCACGTCTCGAATGACACGAAGGCCAAGCTGACGCGCGAGATCGCCGAGCACGAGGCCACGCACGGCAAGTGCACGGAGACCTTCATCAAGAAGGTCAAAAAGCAGCTTCGGCCGATCGCTCGTTGAAGGGCGCCGGGGTCGCGCCGCGCGGCCCCTCCACCGTGAGATTCAAGGAATCGAGGCTCTTCGGGGCCTTTGCGTCTGCGCGCTCGCTCGTCAGCGCCTTCCGCCCACCTTGGCATTCCATGCATTGCCGTCCAACGACGATTCGAGGAGGGCAGCCGGCGCGCGGGGTTTCGACGTGGTCGGAGAACCATAACCTTCCGAGTCCTCTACGTCCGGAACAATCGTGTGAGCAAAATGCTTTCGGCTGTGGTATCTTACGTATCTTGGCCTGACGCGAGGAAACCACGATCGAGCTCGTCGAGAAGCGTGGCGTGTGATCGATCGTGACCGCGATCAAGGAGGACGATGAATTATCGCAAGAACCTCGAGCGCACGGAGCGTCGGAACCAGCGGATGGCGCGGGAAGACGCCGCGGGCAAGCTCCTCGAACGAGCTCCGGATTTGACGGATCTCCAGATCGAGATCGACGAGACGCCGAGGGGCGGCAGCGTGGGCGGGACCCGCTACATCCGGCGCGTCGTCCTCGCGCAGGCGCCCGCCCTCTTCGAGGTGTCGTGCTCCGAGCCACGGTGTCGAGACGGAGGGTACGACGTGACGAGCGAGATCCTCGCGGCCCTCGCGTCGCGCCGGACGATGTTCGAGGGCCAGCAGTCGTGCGCGGGGCGGTGCAGCCTGGGCGATTGCGGCAGGGTCCTTCATTATGTGGCGACGGCGACGTATCGGCACGTCGAGAACGCAAAGGCCCCGCCGATGGGCTGATGTCGCGGCAGCCTGTCCGCAGTCATCCTCCACGAATCCGCGCGAGCACGGCCCGCGCGGTCGTCGACAACGTCGGCGAAATCTTTACGCTTGCCTTTCTCGCCTACGTCTCCGAAGGTGATGGACGAGCGTCGGCCGCCATGACGAACACCCCGGAGACAAGCTCCGCTGCGCGAACCGTGAGCGGCTGCGACGTGAACGAGCCTCCAGATCCAGGCCTGCTGATGTTCGGGCGTGGCATGAGCCGCGCGAAACACGTGAAGGCGGCCGATCGGCTCGATCCGATGCGCTCGGGGGCCGAGGCGCGGGCGCCTGATCTGGCGCGGGGCCCTCCGTCCGAAGCCGCGGCGCCGTAGCCGAGCCGCGCGCATCCGCCGATGATTTCGTCGGCCCTGGGTCGTGCGTCGTCCGCGATGCGCATTCGCCCGTGCCTCGGCGTTCTCCATTTGCGTCGTGATGCCGCTCGTCCGCGCTTTCGATCCGGAGGGGACGATGAGGTTTTCGTACATTCTCACGCGCTCCGAGCTCGTGCTTTTCGTGAAGCTCGGGCTGTTCGTATCTTGTGTCGTCGGATTGCGGTCGCTCGTCGGGGTGTTCGCCGATGGGGGCGATGACGCGCCGGACGAATGACCCGCATCTCGTGCCCCGGGAGGTCCAAGCCCCATGTTTCCTATCGCTCCGAGCCTCGTGATCACGACCCAGGATGCCGAACGCCTTCGCCGGGTGGTCGAGCTGCACCTCGAAGGCACCTCGCGCGCGGCGGCAGAGGCGCTCGACAGGGAGCTCGCGCGCGCGAAGCTCGTCGCGCCGCCCGCCGTGCCGTCCGACGTGGTGACGATGAACAGCCGGGTGCTTTATCTGGACGAGGGGACGCAAAAACGCCGCGAGGTGGTGATCACGTATCCGCGGGACGCGCGCGTCGAGGAGGGGCGCGTGTCCGTGCTCTCGCCCATTGGAACGGCGCTGCTCGGGCTCTCCGTGGGGCAGAGCATCACGTGGCCGATGCCGACGTCCGGCCCCCGGCGGCTCTGCGTGCTCGCCGTCCCCTATCAGCCCGAGGCCGCGGGCGATTTCCAGCTCTGACGGGCCGAGGGGCTCGGCCTGCAGCTCCCCCGTGGCAGACGCCTTGCTTGCGGGGGCGTGGAACGGAGGCTGTCATGGCAAACGAGCTGACGGGGATGCGGGTGGCGATTCTCGTGGAGAATGGCTTCGAGCAGGTCGAGCTGACCGAGCCGCGGCGAGCGCTCGATGCGGCGGGCGCGCAAACGGCGATCGTATCGCCGGGGAGCGGGCAGGTGCGCGGGTGGAAGTTCAAGCAGTGGGGGGATTCGTTTGGCGTGGACGTGTCGCTCGCGGATGCCCGGCCGGAGAACTTCGATGCATTGCTGCTGCCGGGCGGGGTGATCAACCCGGACAGGCTGCGGATGAACCCGGCGGCCGTTCAGTTCGTGCGCGCGTTTTTCGATACCGGCATGCCCATCGCGGCCATTTGCCACGGGCCCTGGATGCTGGTGGAGGCAGACGTGGTGCGCGGTCGTCAGGTCACGTCGTGGCCGTCCGTGCGGACGGATCTCGTGAATGCGGGCGCGTCGTGGGTCGATCAGGAGGTGGTGAACGACGACCAGCTCGTGACGAGCCGCAAGCCGGACGATATCCCCGCCTTCAACCGGGTGATGATCGAGCTGTTCGCGAAGGCGCGGACCGCGGCGAAGGCCGCGTAGGTCACGGGCTCGAACAAATGGCCGCGTCGCTGCGGCCCGCCTCCCGCACGAGGGATGCGCCGGGGGACGGAAATCGGACCACGAGGGTCGTGTTGTTCGGGGACGACCGGACCTCGAGCCCCTCCAGGCAGGTGCGGCCGGCCGAGACGGCGACGAGGGCCGTGGCCCCGAGGCTCGGGGCGTCATACGCGGGATGCGGCGGGTCGAACTGGACGTCGACGAGGACCTCGGCGAGGAGGCGGTAGGCGTCGGGGTCGGGGCGGCACGCCGGGGAAGGGTCGAGGTTCGTGAGGCTGCCAGCGGCGCGCACGGGGCCGAGGGCGGCGCGGGCGAGGTCGAGGTCGGCGAGGAGGATGTCGCCGGAGGTGCCGGAGACGGCGCTCACGGCAAGGCGAGCGGCGGCGGGATCGCCGCGGCGGCGCGCAAGGCCGAGGCGGTGGCGCTGGACGTCGGGGATGCGGGCGACCTGGGCGAAGGGGCGGCGCAGGCTGCCGCGGAGCAGGGCGAGCTCGCCGTCGGGCTCAAGGGTGAGGAGATCGCCGCGGCCGAGGTCGGCGGCGACGATGAGGTCGCCGTTGTGCTCGAAGGGGAGGGCGGCGCGGCTTGCCAGGCCGCCCGGGAGGCCGAGGTCGAAGCGAAGGTGATTGGCGCTGAGGAAGAGGCCCACGGGCGAGGCGCCTTCCCCGAGCAGGACAGGGACGAGGTCGCTGCGCTGCGGAGGGAGGCCAAAGGCAGGGGCCTTGATGGTGAGCGTGCGCGGAGGGCTCGGATCGAAAGGGAGCCCCACGTCCGCCGTCAAGATGCCTCCACGTACCCGGCCGATGGCATAACCAATGTCGTGCTTCAGCGAATAGGGATTGAGGAGGTAATAGCCATTCTTGGAATCGTCGACCGGGGAGGGGGGGCCGGCGAGCCTGCAACGGAGGGGGAGCGAGCCGAGGCGCTTGACGGGCGGCGCGGGGGCGGGGGCGAGGTCGGGCGGCGGGGGCGGCGGGGCCGCGGGCGCGGGGCCTCCCCAGCCGAGGCGGACGACGCCGTCGCCGAGGGCGCAGCCGAGCTCGGAGCAGCCCTGGACGACGTTGGCGTCGTAGGGGGCGCTGAGCTCGCCGACGGGAGGCGGGGCGACAGGGCGGAAGGTGCGGCCGCCGTCGGTGGTCTCGTGGTAGGTGGCGAGGCCGTCGGCGTCGGCGCGGGCGAGGGCGAAGGGGCCGCCGCGGAGGAGCTCGACGACGCCGGGCGGGAGGGGATGGACCTCCACGCGGCCGTCGGGCTGGATGTGGACGCCGGCGAAGCGGCCGCCGAGGCGCGAGGCGACGGGGAGCATGCGCTCGGAGCGGCCCTGGGGGAGGGGCTCGTGATCGAAGGCATCCTCGGCGGACTCGCCTTCGGGCGGGAGGACGATCCAGCCGTGGACGGAGCCGTCTTTCTCGTCGAGCCAGAAATCGCGGTCGATCGAGCGGTAGGGAGGCTCTTCCATGGGCGTGAGGACCGCCGGGAAGCGGGCGCCGTCGAGGGCGGGGTCGTCGGGGTCGACGCGGAGGATGCGGATGCCCTCGGGCGCGGGGGTCGAGGCGGGTTTCGTGTCCTTGCCGCGGAGGACGAGGGCGGTGGCTGTGCCGTCGTCGCCGGGGAGGAACCGGTACAGGTGGGTCGCGTCTTCGCCCGTGAGGCGTCGCTCGGTCCAGGCGCCGTCGGCGGCGCGGACGCAGACGTAGGCGTCGTCGGTGGGGGTGGGGTCGAGCGGCTCGGGCGGGTCTTCGGGGGGCGCGGTCGTGGACTCGCTGGGCCCGAAGAGCCGCACGGGCGGCTCGCTGACGGGCGGAGCGCCCCGGAAATCGGCGACGGTGGGGACGAGCGCGCCGCATCGACCCGTGAACGCGAAGCGCGCGCCGAGGCCGGCGATGAAGGTGGACGGCTCGGGGAAGGTGGCTTCGAGGCGCGGCGCGGAGGGGTCGTCCCGGAGGGCGAGGACATGGGCGCCATGCGGATGGGTGCACGCGAGCAGGACATCGGCGCCGCGGGTGAGGGGCTGGCAGTGCGCGTAGGGCTCGGCGACGCCGAGGGAGTAGGCATCGTCGAGGACCTGGCCCGTGGCGAGGGCGAGGACACGGACGGACTGTTCACGCGTGACGAGGGCGCGGCCCCCCGGGAGGCGCGCCCCGGCGAAGACGGCGCCCGCGAGTTCGGAGGGGGCGAGCTGGCGGCTCGTGGGGAGCGGGTCGTCGACGGCGTAGGGCGTCATGCCGACGCCGAGGTCGTTCTGCGGGGCAACAACGAAGGGGACGAGGCCGGCGGCGGGGTCGAGGGCGAGCGTAGGGGGGTAGCCCCCCCGGTTTGGGTAGAGGAGGAGCCTGCCCGACGCGCCCTCCCCCACGTTGAAGACGCGGACGCCCCGCTCGGCGGTGAGGTCGCGGAAGGTCTTGCCGCCGTCGGTGGTGATCTCGGCGCGGCCAAAGGCGTCGAGGCGGACGCCGTGCTTGCCGTCGAGGGAAAAGGCCTCGGCGAAGCGCGCGAGGTCGGTGCGGCGGACGGTGGGGGTCGGAGCGCGGGGGTCGAGCTCGAGCAGGCCGAGGTCGGTGCGCAGGACGAGGGTGTCGAGCCAGGGGCGCGCGCCGCCTTCGGCCGCGATCTGCGCGAGGGGGCGGAGCTCGCCGAGGAAGGTGTCGGCGTGGTAGGTGCGCGTGTCCGACCAGAAGACGTAGCCGCCGCCGAGGCGCGCGGGCAGGGAGCGGAAGCCGTACAGCGTCTCGGGGCCACGCGCCTCGGCGAGGACGAGGCCGCCGTCGAGGAGGAAGCGGTTGCCGGAGGCGATGGCGGGCTCGGGGCGGGGCAAGGCGGAGGCGCGGCCAGCCTCGTCGAAGGAGACGCCGACGCCCTCGGCGAGGACGTACCGGGCCGGGCCGAGGAGGGGCTCGGGCGTGGCGGCGGGTGTTGCGCGGAGCGGCGCGGGCGGCGGGGCGGAGGCGCTCGGGCGCGCGGGCGGCGTGGAGCAGGCGGCGAAGGCGGCGAGGGCGACGGACGCGGCCGCGGGGAAGGCTCGTTTTTTCATCGGACGATGCCTTCGCAGGTGAGCGGCTGGCGGACCTCGGTGCCGAAGCCGAGGACCACGAGCGTGCCCTTGCCGGGGCCCTTGCCGTCGAAGCGGGCGATGAGCTTGCGGACGGTGCCCGGCGGGTCGTAGGCGCCGAGCTCGACCTCGTGGCGCTCGTCGCGGACCGCGATCTCCACGGCTTCGAGGCAAACACGGGCCGGCGACCAGCGCAGGACGGCGAACCCCGCCGATCCACTCGCGACGATGCCGTGGAGCATGCCCTGGGCGAGGCCGATCTCCGTGTCGAAGGGCAGGACCACGCGGGCGTCGTCGGGCTGCGGCGCGCAACGAGGATCCGAGGCGGCGGTGAGGCCTTCGAGGGACACGAGGCGTTTCTCCGGGCCGAGCGTGCCCCGATCCGGGTCGAGCGGCGCGAGCACGGCGTCGCCGCCCGCGTCGACGGCGACGACGACCGGGTCCTTTCCGCGCAGGCCGGCGGCGAGGTCGAAGCGGCTCGCGGCATCGGGCGGATGGAGCAAGCCGAGCTCGCGCCGCGCGCCGGGGAGGACGGCGCGGCCCGGGGTCGGCGCGGAGCGGGGCAGCTCCACGGTGGAGACGGCCTGACGGTCGCCGGTCCCGCTCACGAGCAGGGCGCGGCTCCCGTGCACGACGCCCACCGCGGGATCCTCGATGCACCCGCCGATCGGCAAGGTCAGGCCGGCGTCGTCGACGAGAGAGGCGGCACAGCGGCCCATGCCCGCGGTGGCCACCGCGCGCACCTTCGTGCCGTCGAGCACGTAGCCGAGCCGGATCTCGTATGGATGGAACGGGGTGGGGCCGAGGCGCGAGAGCGGGATCGTGGCGCGAACGATGGGCGCTGCGAGGTCGAGCAAGGGCACGTAGGCGACCTCGGCGTCGCCCGTCGCGCCTCCGGGCTGCGGGCCGCTCCAGGGGATGAACATCCCGCCCGTGAAGCCGATGCGGCCCGGCGTCAGGCGGGCGATCGGCGTCTGCGTGTGGCCGAGGCCAAACGAGTCGGGGATGCGCTTGCCCTCGCCCGGGCCGGCGTACCGGCAGGCGAGGCGCACGAGCGGCGGCTCGGGGATCGGGCGCTGGTACTCGGGGTTCGGCTTGGGCGGGGCCGTGTCCTCGGGCGCCGGCGTGGAGCCGTCGTTCCAGCCGATCCGCACGAACGTGCCGACCTGGCAGCCGATCTCGCTGCACGACATGGGCTCGGCCGATCCGCCGCTCGGCGGGGGCTCGACGAGGCGGAAGCTACGGCCGTAGTCCGTGGTCTCGAAGAGGCGCTCGGTCTCGGTGCGGGCGAGGCCGAAGCGGCCCGAGGTCGTGAGGCTGACGGTCTGCGCCGGCAGGGCGTGTTGCCGCGGGCGACCCTCGGCGTCGATGGTCACGGCCGCGAGGTTCGATGGGCCGTGCGCCGAGGGGAGCCAGCCCTCGAGGGTGCCGTCAGGCGTGACGTGGAGCGCCCGCGTGAGCAGCGTGTTCGTCTCGGAGCTGTACGTGGTGATGTCGAGCGGCGGCTCGTTGCGGCCCACGCGCACGACGCGGAGGGCGCCGCGCACGGTGACGCGGGGCGTGTTGTGGACGAACGTGACGGGGAGGGCCACGAGGGCCACGGCGGCGCCCTCGGCGCGCGGGATCCAGGCGACGACGTCGCTCGCGTCGGCGGGCGCGAGCCGGTGTTCGACCCACGCGCCCGGGCCCTTGCGCACGCAGAAGACCGGGCTCCGTTGGTTCGAGGCGTTCGTCGGCGAGGCCGAGGCGACGACGTCGGCAGGCGAGCCCGGCGCGGGCCCCTCGCACGGGCCGACGAAGCCGAGCGCCTCGCCGTCCGCGACGACGAAGCGATCCCAGGCCGGCGCGTCCGGCAGGTCGAACGTGCGCTCGATGCGCCCGCCGCTGGCCAGATCGAGCACGGCGGCGCGGTTGCGCGACTCGCAGACGAGCAGCGCGCCGTCCTTCACGCGGAGCGGCGCGCACGTGTCCTCGGGCGTCTCGAGCGCGAGGAGCGCGGTCGCCCGGCCCGTGCGCAGGTCGACGCGCGCGACGGCGTCCTCGGTGACGGTGAGGGCGTCCCCTTCGAACCAGCGCATGCCATACGCGGCCGCCGCTTCGAGGGGCGACTGGGCGGCGTCCTCGGGCCAGAAATCATCGAGCTCGGGCGGCGGCTCGTGGCGCCTCGGGCCCTGCGGCGCGCGGTCCGATACGAGGGCGCCGCGCGCGTCGACGAGCCGGCTCTCCTCGCCCCGGAGCAGGACGTGCAGATCGTCGCCGCGGACCTCGAGCTCCGTCGCCTCCGGGAGCTCCGCCGACACGTCGCGGTAGGTCGCGCCGCCGTCCGTCGTGAGGCGCGCGTGGCCGAACACGGTCAGCACGAGCGCGCGGCGCGCGTCGGCCGCGAGCCCCGTGGCAAAGCCGGGCAGGTCGAGCTTCCGTGGCGGGCCTCCCGCGGGCGACACCACGAACACGCCGGCCGCCGTCACGAGCCCGACGCCGTCGATCCAGTCGAACGTGTTTTGCACGGTCGCCGGCAGCTTCCCGAGGGGCCGGGCCTCGCCGAGCCACGTGGCCGCGCCGAACACCTCGCGCTCTCTCCAGAGCACGTACCGCGCGGGCGCGGCCGGCGCGGCGCTCCACGGCGGGGCCGCCGCCGCCCCCTCGAAATCGACCGTGTCCTTGGCCCGCGCGATCACGTCGGCGCCGCGCGCCTCGACGCGGCGGCCGCCCGTGAGGGATCGATCGATCCCGGCCTCGGTCCGCTCGATCCACGCGGCCGCGCCCGTCACGACCCAGCGCGGTGGACCGAGGGCAGGCGCCCGCGGCGACGCCTTGCCGTCCTCCTTCGCCCCGCGCGCGGCTTCCGCGGACGGAGGCGTGTTCGGCGCGGGGCGCGCTCCCGTGCAGCTCGCCGCGGCCACGAGGAGCGCGCAGGCCGACGTGAGGGCGGCGCGCTTCATCGGGCTTGCTCCTGCGGCGTCGGTTCGAGCTTGCAGGTGAGTTCTTGCCGCAGCCCGCCCGCCTGGAGCACGGCGCCGCGGCGCTTCGAGCCCGAAGCTTCCCAGCGCACGATCAGGCTCCCCTCGCTGCGCGTGACGTCGTCGGGCCGGCGCTCGGCCCCGACGTCGATCGCCTCCACGCAGACCCGCTCCTCCGTCCAGCGCACGAGCGCCGCGCCCGAGCCGCGCAAGGTCACGCCCGGCAGCGCGCGGCTGTCGAACCCGAGCCACGCCGAGGGCTCCATGGGGACGAGCGCACGAAAGCCTGTGGCCTTCTTGCAGCGTGGATCATCGGCCGGCGTCGCGGTCGTCCACGGCGCGAGCGGCGTCCGCGGCCGCGGGCTCGACGTCGCCGGATCGAGCTCCGCGACGGCGACCACGCGCGGCGGGCTCCCGTCCCACAGCAAGATCCCGATCGCCCCGTCGTCCCGCCGGGCCAGCGTCAGCGGCCTGCGCCCGCCCGCGTCGCGCTCCTGGCCCACGAAGACCGGCGGGCGCAGCGGCGCCTGCGCGTGCTCCTCGAGCGTCATGCGCCGACGGATCTCGCCCAGCACGAGCGCGCGCTCCGGCCCGAGCAGGAGCCCGCCGCCCGGCGCGGTGTCGGCCACCGAGTAGCGCCGGGGCTCGAAGAGCGGCAGCGTCGCCACCCGCTCGGGCGTCACCACGAGCTCGTGCTTGTCCGTCACGAACAGGAGCCCGACCTCCCCTTTCGGCGTCAGCAGCGGCGTCACCACCATGCGCCGCACGTTTTCCAGGTCCGCGCCTGTCGCGTCGATCCGCAGCGGCGACGCACCCGGCTCGAACGGCGCCCGCATCAGGAGCGAATGCGTGCGCAGCGTCGCCGCCCTCGGCTTCCGCGGCGGGGTCTTCCCCGGCGCCGGCGGGGCCGCGTCGGCCTGCGGCATGTTCTTCAGCATGGCCTGGAGCGCGTCCTTCGGGAGCTGCGCGAGCACCTCCGGCGGCAGCATCTGCACGAGCTCGGGCGGCAACCCCGCGTGCCCCGCCTCCTCCCCGGGCAGGTTCTCCACCTCGCGCACGAGCGTGACGATGTCGCCGAGCCCCGTTTGCCATGACAGCCGTCCCTTGTCCGGCACGAGCGCCGCGTCCGGCATGATCTCCGGCTTGCCGTTCGGCGTGCAGACGAGGCGCATGGGCGGCTTCGACGCCGGCTCCTCGGAGGGCTCGGCCGGGTGCACCACGGGCGCCGCGCCGGTCGATCCCCAGCCGAGGCGCGTCACCGGGCCGAGCACGCACCCGAGCGCCGAGCAAAACCCGCCGAAGGACGCGGGCGGCAGCGGCGACCGCCCCGCCGCTTGGAAGCTCCGGCCATGATCGATCGTCTCGTACAGATCGCCGTCCCGCGT
This sequence comes from Polyangium fumosum, assembly GCF_005144585.1. Lineage (GTDB taxonomy): Bacteria > Myxococcota_A > Polyangia > Polyangiales > Polyangiaceae > Polyangium > Polyangium fumosum. The sequence continues at coordinate 103,845 of NZ_SSMQ01000027.1, forward strand.
GAGCGCCACGCCGAAGTCGCCCGTCACGCTCATGCCGAGGACCCGCGACGGCAGCGGGAACGTCGTCACCCGCCCCTGCGGATCCACGACGACCCCGGCGAAGATGCCGCTCACCTCGCCCGCGTTCGGCGCCGCCACCCAGCCCTCGATCGAGCCGTCCTCGCGCGCCTGGAACCGCCGCTCCACGAGCGGCCCGATCGGCCCGCGCAAGCTGCCCGCGTACATGCCGTACGGGCTCCACGATGGGCGCGAGAACAACATGCCGGAGACCTCGGCCGGCACCCGCACGATCCGCACCCCGCCCTGCACGACCACGCGCGACGTGTCGTGTTTCGCCTCGGGCAAACCCTCCGTGTGGGGATCGACGACGAGCGCCACCGCCGTCCCGTCCCGCCGCGGCGCCCAGCCGTACACCTCTTGCCCGGGCGGCAGCTCGATCGCGTGCTCGACCCATTCGTCCGGCCCGCGCCGCACGCAGATCCGCGTCGCCGGCCGGACCTCGCTGCCGAAGTCCATGCGCGACGGATCGTTCGGATCGAGCAGCCGCGGCGTGTACTTGCACGGCCCCACGAACGCGATCGCGCCCGCGTCGTCGGTCACGAAGTAGCCGTCTTCGCTGAAGGCCCGCTCGACCACGGGCGGGAGCGCCCCGTCTTGCAGGCGCATCACGTACGACGTCGTGTCCTGGTACATCTCCCAGCCGCACACGACGAACGGCGCCTCGGGCCCCGCCACCGCCGAGCACAGGAGCCCCGGCTGCGGAAAGTCCGTCACGGCGCGGAGGATCGAGGCCCGAGCGAGATCCACCTCCGCCATGGCCGACGGGCTCATCGCCAGCGCCCGCCCCGCCGCGACCCTCGCCCCGCCGAGCACCGCGGCCTGGATCGGCGGCGAATCCCGCCAGATCCACCACGCGTTCCGATCGTCCGCCCTCGACCCGGGCAGGATCGGCTCGAACCCGCGCCCGTGGCTCGATCCGTGTTGCGCCCCGTCCATCGGCCCGAACCGCCCGTCCGCGCCGAGCGGCAGCCGCCCTTGCCACGTGTCCACGGCGAGCGCGCCCGGCTGCACCAGGAACGTCTTGCTCCCGAGGCCCGCGACGGAGGCCGCGTCGGTCCACGTCGCGCCCCCGTCCCCCGTCGAGGCGAGCCGGCCGAGGAAGTCCACGCGCGCCGCGCGCTTCGCATCCAGCGCCGCGAAGTCCGCGAGCCCCGCCTCGCTCGGCGCTTCCAGCGCGTCGCTCCCCTTCCGCAGCGCGGCCGTGCCCGCCTCTCCGAACACGAGCACCACGTCGAGCCCGCTCCGCGCCCCGCGCACGGCCCCGACCCCGAGCGCCCCGCCGAGCGCGACCGGCCGCATCGGCCCCGTGAACGTGTCCGACCGGAACACCCGCGTCCGGCTCCAGTGCACGAACCCGCCGCCGAGGTGCGGCGCCACCACGAGCGACCCGACGAGCGGATCACTCTTGAGCGCCAGATCGACGTCCCACGCCGCCGCCAGCACCTCGCCGCTCTCCGGCGCGAGCTCGAACCGCACGCCCGCCGAGACCAACCGATCCCGATCCGCCTCGTGCGAGACCCAGAACGCGTCGTCGATCGCCGTATGAAACAGCCGCGCCCCGCCCACGAGCGGCTTGTCGAGCCCGAGGGACGGCGCCGGCGTTGGGCTGCTCTTCGCATGCACCGGCTCGGGCGCCGGGCGCGTGCAGGCCCCGAGCGCGAGGGCCGCGGCGAGGAGAGACGTTCGATCGAGTCGTCCCAGCATCGGGAAAGCGCGCCGACGGTAGCGAAAGCGGCGCCCGTGTCCTAGGGGTTTTTGCTACCTCGCCCCGCGCCCGAGCGGCACGTGCGCCTGTGAATACGTTCGCTTCTCCCGCACCTTGCCCCCCTCGAAATGCAGCACGTCGAGCCCCTGCCAGGCGAAGACCCGCCCAACCACCCCGCGAAACACCAGGTTCCTCACCTCGGCGAGCCCGGGCAGCGCCGCCTGCCCGCCTTCGAGCTCGTGCCGGCAGGTCCAGCGCACCATTGCTTTGCCGGCCTCCTCGTCGAGCAGCCGGTCCTCCGCGAGGAATGAGATCTTGCCGAATTCTCCGCGGAACTGCGGCTCGAATGCCGCGCGGATCTTCCCCTTGCCGCGGTGCTCTTTGCCGTTGTACGTCACGTAGAGCGCGTCCTCCGTGAAATGATGCATCACGGCGTCGAGGTCGTTCCGGTTGAACGCGTCGAGGAAGCCGTCGACGAGGACGAGCAAATCGTCACGGGAGAGCGCGTGGATCGCCATCGGCCGCGGCATCGTCGCCGCCGCTCGCTCCCTTGTCAACACGCGCGCTCGCCGCGCGGGGGCCTCGCATCCTCCTTCCCACGCGCGCCCCTTCCTGTGGTACGAACGCCCCGCGGCGCGCCTGTCCTCGCGGGCGGGGGTTCGCCGCGTACACCCGACGCGCCGCCTCTCGGTTTTTCGGATGTTCCCATGTGTGGCCGATACACCCTGACGAACGTAGCGCCGAACCTCCTCGGCCCCCTTTTCGGGGTCCTCGACGTCCCGCTCCTCTCGCCGCGCTTCAATGTCGCGCCCACCCAGGACATGCCCGTCGTGCGTGTCCTCGCGCCCGGCGCGCCGCGCACGATCGAGCTCGCCCGCTGGGGCCTCGTCCCTTCGTGGGCGAAGGACATCTCGATCGGCGATCGCATGATCAACGCCCGCGTCGAGACCGCCGCCGAGAAGCCCGCGTACCGATCGAGCTTCAAGTCGAAGCGTTGCCTCGTCGTCACGGACGGCTTCTACGAGTGGAAAAAGCTCGGCACCGCCAAGAAGCAGCCTTGCCGCATCCACATGCCGGACGAGAAGCCCTTCGCCTTCGCCGGCCTCTGGGCGCGCTGGAAGAACGCCGAGGGCAGCGCGCTCGACACCTTCACCATCCTGACGGCCGAGGCCCGCGCCGCCGTGGCCGACGTGCACGATCGCATGCCCGTCATCCTCGCCGCGGACGCCTACGGCCCCTGGCTCGATCCCGAGGAGCAACGCGCCGATGTTCTCCAGGCGATGGTCGCCGCGCGCGTGGGCGCCGACCTCGTCGTGACGCCCGTCTCCACGCGCGTCAACAACCCGCGCAACGAGGGACCGGAGAACGTGCGCCCCCTTTTCGCGCAGGATTTGCCGTGATCGCGCGACGTGCGAGGGGCGCGGACATCAGTGCGATGTCCAGGCATCAGCGCGGCTCGCGCGGGACGGACCTCCGGCGCGCGATCTTTGCGCGACACGCGCCACCTTCGCGCGTCATCTGCTCAATCGGGCCCTTCCCGACCGCACCCATGCCGTGGCATAAGAATTGTTTAAGTTGGTGGCGAATCCCCTGAACCCCCCGCCCCCCGGAGGAGGTACCTCATGTCCGCATTCGCCCTCGTCGCCGAAACCGATCCAATCCTCTCTGCCGCCCAGGTCGCCGTCGTCGACGCCCTCGGCCTCGTCCCGCTCGTGGCGCAGGACGGCGAGCGCGCCATCTGGCTGCTCCGCCGCTTCGGCACCCCGGCGCTCCTCATCACGTCGCTCTCGCTCCCGGTCGTCGACGGGTTCGAGGTGCTCGACTGGCTGCGCGCGCGCATCAGCGGTCGCAGCGCGAAGGTCATCGTCACCTCGCCCTTCCCCGAGCTCCGCGCCTTCGCCGGCGCGCTGCGCGAGCACCTCGGCATCAGCGCCATCCTGCCTCGGAACGCCTCGCCGGACACGCTCCGGAGCCTCGCCGAGGCCTTGCTGAAGGGCGCAGAGCTGCCGGCGCCGCTCTCGGAGGCCGCGCGCTCGACGCCGGTCCATTCCGTCCGCTCGATGCAGGAAGGGCCGCGAGATCCACGCCTCGACTGGTTCGTCCGGTCGGCCGCGGAGGAGCTGCACGCGTCGGTGGCGCTCGCGATGGTGGCCCAGGGGGAGGGCCGCGCTCTGATCTCGGCCGTGGGGATGGATGCGCGCAGGTGGCCGGTGCTCGGGGGAATCGGCCGGCACGTGCTCGGGGCAGGGGAGACGCTCGTCGTGTCGGACGCGTTCGCGCATCCGTTCTTCCAGGGCGACGTATCGGTGATGGAGGGGCTCGTGCGGGGTTTCGCGGCAGCGCCGGTGCTCGACGCGGCGGGCCGCACGCGGGGCATGCTCTGCGTGATCGAGCCGAAGGCGCGCCTGCGCATCGGTCCGGAGGGCCTCGTGCGTCTCGCCGAGCGCGCGCGCCTCATCGGCACGGCAATCCCCAACATCGAGCCCGGTGTCGGCCGCCTCCTCCGCGCCAGCCGCCGCCGGATCATCGAAGCGATGCCGGACAGCGCGCCCATCTCGAGCCCGCGGTAGTCGACCTTCCTCCCCGCAAAACCGAGGGTTCTACGCGGAAATGCTGGCCGAAGCTGGCCTTCCGCCTTGGATTCCGGTATCAGTGGCGCATGCCCCCGGCAGGCCCCCCGCGAACTCATTCCAGTGCGGAAGACCACGTCCGCTGGAGTAGGGGGGAGCTGCGTATCAAGGTCACCGACGACGTCGTCTACGAGCAGGTCAGCGGTTACCTCGAAAAAGAGGTGGTGAGTAAAATCACGCACCCTATCGACAAGCTGATCAGCCAGGGCGCGAAACCCATCATCTTCAACGATTGGTGGGAGCTCAGCGGCTACGACTCCGATGCGCGCCTCAAGCTGACGGATTGGATCTTCTGGATCCGCGGCAAGATTGTGGGCAGCCACATCCTCGTCCGCTCGAAGATCGTCAGCATGGGCGTCTCGATCGCGAACCTCGCGCTCGGTGGAATGCTCACGGTCTACACCGATCGGCAGGAGTTCACGCTCGCGTACCATCGCGCCTTACGGCAGAGCATGAAGCCGCCGCACACGTCGCCGTCCTCGGCGTCGAGCCCCGCCTCGATGGGTGCGCCCGCGTCCACGGCGACCCCGCCGGCCTCGCAGACCTCCGCCGGGGTCGCCGCGTCGCCGAGCGGATCCTCGCCGGGGTCCTCGCACGACGACCCGGTGCGGCCTCCCCGCTCGATCCGCTGATACGCCGTGGGCGGCGCGCGGGGTGGGGTGGCAAGAGGCAATGACCTGCCTTTGGGCATTCCGTGGCGTCCGTCCGGCATGATAGGAGTCGGAGAGGAGAGGCGGCCATGAGCACCGACAGCCCCAGGCTGCATCCCGACATCCCTGAAGGCGCGGCCGTGCCGCGTGTGCCGACGTGGTACGTCGATCGAACGGCGGCGCGTGAGCGCTTCGGCGAGGCCGTCGACTCGTTCGGGCCTTTCCTCATGCGCGGCGACCCGCCTGCGGACGAGCTCGTCGCCGTGTTGAACGAGCTTCGCCCTGCGCAGGCGAACCGCATGCTCCAGCAGGCGCTCGACGAGGGCATCACCAGCGTCCGCCGCCCGCCGCGCGCGTTCGTGCAGTTCTTCCGGCAGATCGACGAGATCCCGCTCTGGCTCGACTGGGACAAACTCGACCGCGGCGGCCGCGCCGTGTTACGCACCGGCCCGCTCGGCGCGGTCGTCCTCGCCTGTTACTCGCTCCCGCTCTCCTATGCCTCGCCGGATGGTTCCAAGCCCCTCACGGCCTCGGGTCGCCTCGTCCAGCGCGCCTCCCGCAGGCTCACCGAGACGGCGCGTTTCCTCGTGGAGACGTGCCGCCCGGGGGGCCTCCGTCGTGGCGCCGAGGGCTTCAAGATCACGATCCGCGTCCGGCTCATGCACGCCCAGGTGCGCAGGCTCCTGCTTCAGCGCAAATCCTGGCCCTACGAGCGCTGGGGCATCCCCGTGAACCAGGCGTACATGGCCGGGACGAACGTGCTCTTCTCGTCCGTCCTCATCGAGGGCCTGTCCAAGCTCGGCTACGAGGTCCCCCAGGCCGAGCGCGACGACATCGTCCAGCTCTGGCGTTACGGCGGCCTGCTCAGCGGCGTCGATTCGACGATCTGCGCGGCCACGGAGGCCGAGGGCCTGCGCCTCATCCGGCTGATCCATGCGGTGATGGATCCGCCGGACGACGACTCGCGCGCGCTCGTGAAGGCGCTCATGGAGGCGCCGCTCGAGCTCGCGAAGAGCCCGGCGCAGAAGGCGGTGGCGCAGCGGCTCGTGGATCTGCTCTACGGTCTGTCGCGGCACCTCGTCGGCGAGGACCTGGCGAACACGCTCGCGTATCCGCGCACCTCGTGGCGCCACGTCGCGCCGGTGCTCCGGGGGATGAACATGATGATGAACTCCTTCCAGCGCCGGGTGCCCGAGAGCCGCGACGCGCTCTATCGGTTTGGGCTCGAAGCTTGGGAGAGGGTCATCGAGAACGGCCTCGCCGGCATCCCGGCGGCGTTCGATTTCCGCAAGGCGACCGTGGGGGATCAGGGAGGTCCGACGCATGCTCCGTGACAAGCTGAGTTTCCTGGGGGATCAGGACATCGAGCTCCTGCTCCGTTCGAGCCAGAGGCGTCACGTCGTGCGCGGCGAGACCATCGTCCGGGAGGGCCAGAGCCCCGAGGCGATCTTCCTCGTGCAAGAGGGCTTCATCTCGGTCCGCGCCGGCGGCGTCACGGTCGGCTACTTCGGCCCGGGGCAGATCCTCGGCGAGATCTCCTTCCTCGAACGGCGCAGCGCGAGCGCCACTGTCGTCGCCGAGGGCGACGCCGTCCTGAACCGCATCGACAACGCCGACCTCGAGGCCCTCCTCTCCGCGCACCCCGACCTCGCGGCCCGCTTCTATCGCTCGCTCGCGGTGAGTTTGTCCCGCCGCGTGCGCGCCTTGAGCGGCAGCCTCACGAAGCTCCGCGGCCAGCGCTCGCACAAGGCGCGTTACGGCCAGCTCTCGGCGCGGCACGTCCCTTCGAGCCTGGTCGACGGCCTCACGGGCGTCTTGCGTGAAGTCCAGCGCGTCGAGGAGTCGCTCGCGGCGCGCCGGATGGCGTCGGATGCGGCGGCGCGCGTGGTCGCGTCTTCGTGTGATCGTGTGGTCGCCTTGCTCGAAGAGCACACCACGGAGAAGGCGCTGCTCGCGATCAGCGTCGACGACCTCCTCACGTTCCGGGACATCAGCCGCTTGCGCGAGGGCGTCGGCAGCTTCGTCTTCCGCATCTGCTTCGCGCTGCTCATGTCGAGCGCGACGATCGCGCGCCTCTACGACAAACCCGGCGGTGTCGCCGAGGACGACGAGACGCGCCGCGCGATCGCCGACGCGGATGCCGAGGGCGACGGCCTCATCGGCCCGCTCGTCGACCGGTGGTTCCTCGATCGCGCTGTCTGCCGGGCACGCCGCGACAGCCGCAAGGCGATGGTCGCCGAGATCGTCCGTCGCGCCACCGAGCACGCGGGCCCTGGCTCGTTCCTCGTGACGAGCATCGGGAGCGGCGGCGGCGACGAGCTGCTCGATGCGATGGACGAGGCGGGCGAGGGCGTCCTCGCGGCGACGTGCATCGACCCGGATCCGGACGCGCTTCGCCGGGGCAACCACCTGGCCTCGGAGGCGGGGCACGCCTCGTCGATGACGTTCCTTTGCGCGGAGCCCTTGAGCCTCTCCGGCTCGGGCTCGGAGATCTTCCTTGGACCGCAGCACATGGTCTACGCGCTCTGCTTCTTCGATTACCTCTCGGACGACGACGCGGTGGCGCTGCTCGACTGGATCTGGGGCCACCTCGCGCCTTCGGGGAGGGCCGTATGGACGGCGCTTGGCCCGGACCTCACGGATTTGCCGATGATGGAGCACCTGCTCGAATGGGCCGTCGTCCCGCGCGACGCCCCGGCGATCCGCGCGCTCGTCTCGCGCTCGCGTTTTGGCCGTGCGGTCGAGGTCCAGCCGCTCGAGGGCTCTTCGCTCCACATGGTCACGTGCACGCGGGAGTCGGCTCCGTGACCATGATCCCGTCGAGCCGCGGCGGGCCCAAGGAGGTCTACCGCAACCCGTACATGGTCGTGCGGCACGACGTGACCCGAAAGCTCCTGATCGTGACCCGCACGAGCGTCTCGTACCCCAGCATCGAGACCTTGCGGGACACGTTCGTCGAAATGGAGACGGCGATCGGATACGTCTCGCGTCCGCGGACGATGTTGCTCATCGACGCGCGCCCGGCGCCGCCGCGGAACGACCCTGACTTCGAGGCGGAGTTCGGGCGACTGCGAAAGCACTTCTTGCGGGAGTTCCAGAAGATCGCGACGCTGGTGCAGACGGCGGTGGGGATCCTGCAGGTGACGCGGCAGGTGCGCGCGGACGAGCGGCCGACGGGGGTGTTCACGGATCCGAGCGAGGCGCTGGCGTACCTCGGGGTGGTGCTGGAGCCGGAGCGGATTGACGTGCGGGGGTAGGGTGGTGGCCCCGTTTCATCCCCGATGAGTCGATAGCCCCTTGGTTTGCGCGTGCAGGGCGACCTCGTCGAGGAGCCCAGGAAGCGAAGCGAGCCCGCTCAGCTCTTCGAGCGTCGACCAGGAGAGAGCAACGCTCTCTCCCTCGCGTGGCTCCGCGGCACCGCTCACGTGATGGGCAAAAAACGACCACACGCACGAAGCGCTTCATGACAAGACTTTTTACCTGGTCCCCCTTCCCACCCGCCACCCCTTCCGTTACCTTCCCCGCCGCGGGGGAGAGAGGACAAACGGGAGGGTATGCCTTCGAAGCAAGTCACGGATCGCCAAAAGAGCGCCGACGCGGTCGCCATGGCCGCCGAAGTCCACGCGGACCGCGTCCATACCGCGCTCACCACGCTCCTTTCCCCCTATCTCGCCCAGGCCGCCGGCGAGACCATGCCCGACGTCGCTGTCCTCGTGCGCCTCTTCTCCCGCGCCCTCCGCGCGACGAAAGAGCAAATGGTCATGGCCGACGAAGCGCACGAGGCCGAGCTCGGCGATGACGAACCTGCTCGCAAGGCGCGCGACCAGGCATTCGAGGAGCTTTATGCCGAGCTCGTCACGCAGCGCGAGGTATTGACGGGTCTTTATGGGGCGGCCGTGGCGGCGCGGACCATGCCGAGCGAAACCCCCCGGGACCCGGTTGTCCTGGCGCGATTCTCGCGGACCGTTGAGAAAAACCTCGCCGAGATCTCCCTGCCGCCGTCGCGCGTCAAAGGCGCGACCCTCAATGCCGCCGACGTGAAGGCGACCCTTGCAGGGCTGCGCGAGGCACTGGAGACGCGCATCGAGGCCGTGGCGCGCGAGGTGCGCGAGGCGCAGACCACGCAGATCGCCAAGCGACAATCGATGGAAGGCTACGACGGCATGTTCGGCGGCGTCGCCGGGCTCCTGAGCCACCTGCTCCTCGTCGCAGGGGACCGAGACCTCGCCGCCCAGGTGAAGCCTTCCGCGCGGAGACCGGGGCAGACCGCGGCCCAGGCCGACGAGAAGCCGGAGCCTTCCGCGAGCCAAACGACCGGCTGAACCGTCGTCAGCGCCCTCCGCAGCGCCCGCGGACGCCTCTGGCAACGGGCGAGCCCCGTCCACGAGGCTCGGGTCTGTGCGTGGGGAAACAGCCCCCGCCTTCCCGGGGGCTGCGGACGGGGCTGGGGGTTTTCACGAAGCCTTCACGGCGGCCGTTTTGGCCCCTGGGCCTTCATTCGCCCGACCCCTCCCCCGCCGCCTCCTCCTGCATCCGCGCGCGCTTCGCCTTGAGCTCCTCCGTCTCCGCGTTGAGCTTGGCCGTCGCCGCCTCCATCAGCCGAAGGGTCCACCCGAGCAGCCGCTCGACCTCCGCGACGTCGATGCCCTCTGCGCCGGCCGCCTTCTCCCGAAGCGCGATATCGACCAGCCTGCGCACCGTCGGCAGGAGCACCGGATCGTCGGGGCCGGCGAGGTGAGGCTCGAGCAGCCGCAAGAGCCACGTCGAGAGCTCCTTCGCGCGTGGGAGGTTGCCCTCCGCGAGCCGGGCCTCCGCCGCTCGGTCGAGCACCACCTGGAGGCGCAGGCTCTCCTTGCCGAACTCCTTCTCCGCGATGGCAAGCGCCTCTTCGTAGAGCGCCGCCGCGCGCGCATGCGCTCCGCGTTTCGTCGCGACCTCCGCGAGATGGACCGTCGCGACCACGCAATGGGTGCTCTCGGGGGGGTAGTGCGCTGCATAGACGTCACGCATGCGCTCGAACGTCGCTTCGGCGGCGTCGCAATCGTCCAGCGCGAGGTACGCCTTGCCGAGCTCGTCCAGCACGACGATGAGGGACAGGTCCTTCGGCCCGGACGCTTTTTCGAGCATCTCGAGCGCACCCTCGAGCGGCCGTTCGGCGTGCTCCGGCTTCTCCTCGGCGAGCGCGGCGCGCCCGTAACGCAGGAGCGCCTCCCCCATCTTCCGGGGGTCACCGTCGAGCGCGCGGTCCGTGATGTCGACGGCGAGCCGATAGCTCTTGCGCGCCTCCTCGTAGTCCTTCATTGCGACGAAGACGTCGCCGATCCGGAGCGTGTCCGCATAGACGTCCGCGGCGTGCGTGGTGAGGTGCTCGCCTCGGATCTTGAACGCCGTGAGCGCGGCGTCCGCGGCGCCGTCGAGGTCGCCGCGCTCGAGCTCGATGTCGGCGAGGAGCGCGAAGGACGAGGCCACCTCGAGGTGCTCTTCCCCGAGGATCTTGCGCCTGATCGCGAGGGCCTTCGTCGCGGCGCGGTGGGCCTTGTCGAGCTCGCCGGCATGGCGGAGCAGCCGGGCGAGGTCGGAGAGCGCCTGGAGGGGCATATCGAGCGCGGCAGGGTCCTCGGCGCTGCGAAGCATGCGGGCGTCGAGGAGGCGTTCGAGCAGGCCCAGGGCGGGGGCCCATTGGGCGAGCTTGCTATAATGCGTGAGCGCCGTGGTGGCGGCGGTGAGGGTGTCGGGGTGAAACGCGCCGAGGTGCTGGTCGCGAATCTCGAAGAGTCGTTCCGCGAGCGGAGCGGCGAGCTCGGGCCGGCCTTCGGCAACGGCAGCGCGGAGTTGCATGTCGAGTTGCCAGGCTTCGAGGTCGGTCGCCTCGTCGGGGGGGGTGTCGTGGTCGGCCATGGCGAGGGAGGATACCGGTCGGGGCGGCCGGGGAAAGAGCAAAAAAGCTCAGGGGAAGGTCGGGGTCACGTGCTGACACGGCCCGGCGGAGGGGCCGACCTGTTTGCGGAACGCTTCGCAGGAGCCGAGGCTACGCGTGCAGTGGATCAGAGCTCCGTCGGTGAAGCAGAATTGGGCCTCGTCGACGGAGGCGTAGGACCTCCACAGGGCCCAGGTCGCAAAGAAGACCAGGGCCAGAGCTGCGGCCGCGAGCCACCTGTGGCTGCTCTTGGTCGTCGTAGGACCCGTCGTCGGCGGGGCGGGGGGAGGGGAGGGCGCCTCCTTCTTGCCGTCGAACGGGGCGATGACGGCTCTTGCCTTTTCCAGCGCCTCCTCGACCTCACCGCCGAAGAGGATCGTGGGCTCGTCCTTCGCGCGCTCTGCGAGTCGGATTGCCTCCGCAAACGTCTTTCGGGCCCCGGCAAGATCGAAGGTCGTCGCCTTTGCCGCGGCCACGAGCGCCATGATGAGAGCCTCAAGCGGTCTGTCGTGGATCCCAATCCTCTCTTCTATCTGCCATTCGTCCAGCACGTCGATGGCCCGACAGGCGGCCGCGTGACGATACGATGCGAGGCGCACCAGCGCGTGGTCGCCCGCTTCCTGAGCCAGCTCCTGAGCCTCTCGATAATATTCGGCTGCCGCGATCGACTCGAAATCGCCCCCCGTTTCCCGTACCCGCCCTAGGAGCATGTTGGCGCGACATTCGAGCGCTTTTGATATTCCAGACGTCCCGATCATCCGATGGAGCAGGATATAGGCTTCCTTCACCCGCCCCAGCCGCCGCGCGACCTCCGCCCGCAAGAGCTCGATCTCGCCCCAACTCTCGGGATCCGTGTCTCCAATTCTCTCCGGCGCCTTTGCGAGTAGCGCCCCTGCCTCCTCGATCTCGCCCGCCGATAGCACCTGATTCACCTGCCGGACGGTCAGGATCGTAATGCTCTTCCGATCCCCCTGCCGCCGCGCCTCCTCCAGCAGATCGTCCTTCGACGCCGGCCCGGCCTTCTTCTCCTCCCGCGTCCTCTCTTCTTGCTCGCGCAGCCGGAGCCTCCGCTCCACCGCCCGCACCGACCAGAAATCCGGCGCCCGCTCCGCCGTCGAGAGCAAGAACTCCCGCGTCCCGCACCATACCAAGGGACATCCGAGCCGCTTCGAAATCGCGTCCCGCCGCTCGTTCACCAGGCGAAAAGCGAGCGACACCCCCTCCTTCGGCCATTCGGTCCCTGCGATCACGAAGGCCACGCCGCCCTCTTCGGGCTTCGCTTCGAGCAGCCGGGTCGAGAGATACCTCCATTCCTCGTCGTCCCGAGGTGCAAACACGAGCGCCGGATGACCCTTCGCCCCGAGCCAATCCGCGAGCGCCCGCCCGAGGTCCGGGCCCAGCACCTCCACCGGCAAGAGGACGAACCCTCCCGAGAGCTCCACGACGCGGAGGATCCCCTCGAAATCGTCGAGGTACGGCTCCGCCCACGAGGGCAGCGCGGCAGGGCTCTCCTTGCTCAAGCCTTCGTCCCCGCGAGCCGCGCTTTCACGATCGGCGCGTCACGCACGAGCGGGTGTAAATCGTACCAGGGCTTGCCATTGCGGTAAGCGAGAACGAGATAGAGCTGGAGCAGCCGCCCGAAGACGGCGACGCGCCCGTCGTCGCCATGCGGCAACTCATGCGTTCGGGCGATTTCGCTGAGCAGATCGGCGTGGTTGTCCCGGATCGCCATGACATACCCCTCCGCCGTGCGGTCGATGATCTGCCTTATCGTCTCCGGATCGACCGGGAATGCAGGCGCGCTCCAGAGCACCTCCCGCACCATCCGGAGGAGATCACGCGTATAGCCGCCAGAAGCGGCGATGAGCTTGTCCAGCGTCTCCTTGCGGTCCTCGCCGAAGACCACCTTCAGCTCGAGGCGCCTGCCCACGAGCTCCGTCAGCTTGGCATAACCGGGCGCATACGTGCCGCCGTCGGGATCCGCGACCTTGATCATCGGCAAGATCTGAGCGGGGCGATGGTAAAAGCTGTCGAGCTGGGTGTGCCGAAATCGGAGCCAGAGCGGGAACGTGTACACGACGTGGCAAGGCAATCGCAGCCGCGCCGCGTGCTCGACGAACACCGTCTCCGCGCTCGCTTCCAGCGTCTCCCGGTCCTCCTCCCGCAGCGGCGTGACCTTCTCCAGCCCGTCGACGAGGACCACGATCTGCTGTGCGTGTGTTGCCCGGCGCAGCCGGACCACGGCCTCTGCCATGGCCTCCCGCGCGTCCTGCACGAAGACCTGAAATCGCGTCGCCAGCGCGTCCTCGAGCTGCTTGCGGAAGCTGTGGTTCCCCTTCGCCTCGAACATGAGCGTCGCACCAAGCTGCGCGAAGCCGAGGCCCTTCAAATCGATCTGCGTCGTCTTCAAGAAATCATAAAAACGCTTCAGATAGCCCGGCTCCTGGTCGGGATCTCGTCCCTCCGCCCGCGTCGCCGCGCGATCGAGCTCGTAGGCGAGGACGCGCAGCGTCTCCAGGATCGAGAGCGGCGTCGGATCGGTGCGATAGTCCTGAAAATCGACCATCAGCACGTGGAACGGCGTCTGCTTGTTCTCCTCCAGGCGCTTCTGCAGGCGGCGAAGCTCGGTGGTCTTGCCGGAGCCGGGGAAGCCCGTGAAGAGCAGGCATACCGGTGACGTGGGCTCGTTGAAGACGATGGTGCGCTCGATATGATCGATGCAACGCGCGCCGCTCGCCCCGCGCACCGGCGCACCCGCGTCGAGATCCACATACCGCGAATCGCCGGGATCCAGCGGCTGATTCGGGTCGCACTGCTTGACGAAGTGCTGGAGCTCGCGCAGCGCGATCGGGGCGGTCTGCATGGTGCAGTTCTAGACGAGTGGGCGTGCCGTTGCCAACAGCGGCGCATGGAGACGTGCTCCGGGCAACAGCCTGCCACCCTACCCCCGAACCCTGGCAAACCCCCCACCCCCGTCCTCCGTTTCACCCGCCCGACGCTTCCCCCCGGGGAAACCTCTTGCCCCCCGATCCCCCCCCTGCCAAAAAGGCGCGCCTGTTTCTCGCGCCCACCGATCGCCACGTCGAGCTCGCTCTTGCTGCGCCGGGCCAAGCTGCTCGTGGCGCCAGGACCTTGCGCGCCTTCGTGCAGGGCGCCCTCGCCATGGTCGAGCCGGATTGTGGCCTCGCCTCGAACGCCGTCACCCGCCTCGTCTCCCGCGTCGCCCTCGAAGCCGGCCCCGTCGCCGGCGTGGATCTCCCCGACGCACCCGCCGAGCGCGTCGCGTTTGCCGATGTCGTCGACTCTGCCCTCGGCCGCCTCCGGCGCGCGGGCGTTCGGCCTGACCACCTCTTCCAGGCCGAGGGCCCCCAGGCCGCGCTCCTCGCCGAGGTCATGCGCCGGGCCGACGAAATCCTCGCGAGCAAAAGCCTCGTCGACCCGCGCAGCGCCGGGTTCGTCCTGTCTCGTGCCCTCCGACGGGGCCCTTGTGACGCCCTCCTCCAGGAAATGTCGGCGTACGACGTCACCGTCTCCGGCCTCGTCTCCTTCGAGGCCGACGACCTCTCCTGGCTCGAAGCCTTGCACGCCCGCGCGCGCGAGGCCGGCGGCCGTGGCCTCGTCGTCGACATGCCGCTTTTCTCGGGCGAATCCCTGTTCGAACCGACGGACCTCGACGAAGAGGCCGTCGGCTCTGTCGCCACCGTCCTCGAAAAACGCTGGTCCGAGCTCGCGTTTGGCCCTTCCCTCGATTGGAGCCCGCTCCGCGACGGCGCCGCCTCCCTCGTCTTGCGCGCCGCGGGCCCCGAGGGCGAAGCGCGCGCCGTCGCGGCCGAGGTCTTGAGCGCGCTCGGCAGCGGCGTCCCGCCCGAATCCATTGCGATCGTCGTCCCCGCCCTCGACGACGGCACCCTCGATCCGCTCCGCGCCGCCCTCTCCGATGCGCGTATTCCTTTTCACGAGCCCCGGGGCCCCTCGGCCGACGCTTCGCCCGAGGGCCGCGCCGCGCTGGGCCTCTTTGCGCTCGCGTCCGGGCCCGTCACCCGGGAACGTGTCATCGATATCCTCCGCGCGCCCGGCCTCCATTCCGGCATCTGGGTCTCCGAGCGCGCCGAGCGCGACGCCGAGGCGAAGGCCGCATTGCTCGCGCACAGGCTCCGCGACGTCCCCGTCGAGGTCGATCGGACCGGCACGCTGCTCGTCGAGAATCTCCGCGCCGTCATCGAAGCTGCGGGCGATACAGACGAGGCCTGGATGCCGGATGCGCTCACGCGAATGCTGGAGAGCGTCGCGCTCCTCGCGAAGGGAACCACCCGGGCCGAGATTGCGGTGAGGTTTGGCGCGTTATGCGACAAACTCGATCTCGGCCGGCCCTCGATCGGCGAGCTCGGCGCGGCGCTCCGGGTCGAGGCGCTCCGCGGCCGATCCCTCGCGCTCCGGGCCATTGGCGAGGGGCAAGCCGCGGTGCGGGCCATTCGCGACGCGACACGCGCCGTCGTCGAAGCGGCGGCCATGCTCGGCCTCGAAGCGACGCCGGCCCGCGTCGAGGAGCTTTATGCCGAGGTGCGTCGGGCGAGCGCGACGCAAGGTCGATCCGACGGCGGCGGCAGCCGGGCCAGCGCCGTCCGTATTGCCCGGCCCTCCGAGCTTTGTGGCATCCCGTACGACGTCCTCCTCGTGACGGGGCTCGGGCCCGGCGGGTATGGGCCGGAGTCGGACGGCGGGCTCATCGACGAGCGGCTCTGGTCCACGCTGCCGGCTTCGGCCCGGCCGCCCACGGCGCGCGAGCGGGATCGGATCCGCCGCGCCGAACTCGCGTGGGCCATGGGCGGGGCGCGGCGCGTCGTGCTCTCGTACAGCACCACCGACGACGAGGCGGCACCGCACCCGACCGTCACGCGCGCGCTTCGATCGAAGATCACCGAGCGCGTCGAGCCCTCCTCGCGTGTGTCGCGGGCGGCCTCGCGGATCGATCCCCGCGGCGCGGAGCTCGTCGCGCTCTCGGCGGGCTCGCTCCCGGCGCCGCTCATCGCGGATCGTGTCTCCATCGAGCGGGCGCGTCTTGCGTACTTCCTGGATCCGCGTGCGGACGCGGGGCCCTTCACGGGCCGGATCGACGTGGCCGATCCCGAGCTCGCCGCGCACCTCCGCGCGTGCGTGGGCGGGGACGCACCCGGGCGCCCGATCGCGGTCACGCACATCGAGAAGGCCGCGGGCTGCGCGTTCGCGGGGTTTGCTCGGCGCGTGTGGCGTACGCGTCGCCAGGAGGACGCGCTCGAAGCGGCGGATCCACGCGAGCGGGGCACGCAGGTCCACGCGGCCACGGCGGCGGCGTTCCGGGCGGCGTGGGAGGCGGGCGGGCGCGCGAACCGCAGAAAGGCGCTCGAAGCTGCGCGTGATGCGGCGATGCGCGAGGTCGGCGCGGACAAGGAGGCGGCGCCGCTCCGGCGTGAGCTCTTGATCGCGGCCGTCGACGTCGCGCTTGGCTTCGTCGCGCATGGCCTTGAAGAGCAAGGGTATTCCTTTGCGCTCGCCGAGCAGCCCTTCGGCCCGTCGGTCGCGGCGCCTTGGGACGCGCTCCCGATCGCGCCGATGCCGGGGGAAGGGGAGGGGGACGCGGCGCCGGGGGCGTCGGTCTTCGTCGAGGGCAAGATCGACCGCGTGGATCGAGGCGACGGCGGCAAGAGCGCGGCGCGCGTCGTCGACTACAAGACGGGGCAGATCCCGAGCAAGAGCGAGCAGGGAACCTTGCACCTGCAACTGCCGCTCTACGCCGCGGCCGTGGCGCGGGCGACGGGCGCCGAGGAGGTGCAGGCGCTTTACCTGGGGGTGGACAAGCGCGGCGAGATCAGCGCGAAGCCCGCCAAGGACACGGATCGAAAGGCCATCGCGGACAAGCGCCTCGACGCCGAGCGCACGGCCCGCAAGGTGGTGCTCTCGCTCTGGGACGGGCGGATCGAGCCGCGGCCCGTGAAGGGCGATCTCTGCGATCGGTGTGACGCGCGGGACGTCTGCCGCAGGCCGGCCGTGGTGCCGGGCGAGGCGGACGAGGAGGGCGGCGGATGAGCCTCACGCTTCCGCCCGAGGACGCGCTCCTCTACGCCTTCCGCCGCAACATCGTCGTCGCCGCGAGCGCGGGCACCGGCAAGACGTACCGGCTCACGGCGCTCTACGTGCTGCTCACGCTCGGCCTCACCTCGATGGGCCACGCCGAGGGCGACGAGCCCGCCGCGCCGATCCCGCCCGAGCGGATCGTCGCGACGACCTTTTCGCGCGCCGCGGCGCAAGAGATCGCGACCCGCGTGCAAGCGGCGCTCTCCGAGATCGCCGCGTGGGACGAGGCAGGACCCGAGCCCAAGCTCGCCGGGCTCATCGCGGCGCGGCGCGCGATCCTCGCCGATCCCCCGTCCATCCCCGAGATCAAGCGCCGCGCGGCGGACGCGCTCGGACGCGCCGCGGGCGCGCGTATCGACACGCTCCACGGCCTCGCGCAGCAGATCGTCCGGACGCATGCGCTCGCGCTCGGCGTGGATCCGCAGGCGCGCGTGGTCGAGGAAGACGAGGCGCAGGCGCTCGCGGATCTCGCGGTGGACGAAGCGCTCTCGGCCGCGCTCTCGGCCGGCGGCGACCGCGCCGAAGCCGCGCGCGCGCTCGTCGCCGCCGCGAACGGCGTGTGGGGCGCGCGCAAGCAGGTCGCGAGCCTCTGCGACCGCCTCGACGAAGAAGGCCTCTTGCCCTCGGAGCTCCTGCTCGCCGAACACGAAGGCGGCGCCCGCTCCCTCCGCGCCTCGCTCGACTCCATCGTCGCCACCTGCATCGCGGGCGGACAACGCACCAAGGACGCCGCGCAGGTCCTCGCGCGCGCCCTCGCGCAGGCGAGCCCCGGCGAGCTCGTCCCGGCCGTGGCCGAAGAACCACTCCGTGAGCTCTTCGCCGTCGCCATGCGCGGCAAGACGAGCGACGCCGACAAGGAGTTCGCTGCCTTCCGCGAGGAGCTGCCCGGCGACAGCAACCCCGACCGCGCCGCGGGCCTGCTCGCCCTCCTCCGCGAGGCCCCCGCGCTCGCCGTGCGCGAACGTGGCATCGTCGCCCTGCTCGAAGACGCGCGCACCCGCCTCGGCGCGCTCCGCCGCAAGGAAGGCCTCCTGAGCTTCGGCGACATGCTCCGCATGGCCCGCGACGGCCTCCGCGATCGCCCCGAGATCGCCGCGCAGGTCCGCGCTTCCATCGACGCGCTCCTCGTCGACGAGTTCCAGGACACGAGCCGCGCGCAACGCGACATCGTCTACCTCCTCCGCGAGCGCGAGGACAGCGACCGCCCACCCGGCCGCGCCCCCATCGCGGAAAACCTCGTCGCCCACGGCCTCTTCCTCGTCGGCGACCGCAAGCAATCCATCTACGGCTTCCGCGGCGCCGACGTCGCCGTCTTCTCGCGCATCACGGGCGAGCTCTGCGGCCCGCTTGCCCGCGAGGCCCTCGCCCTCGCGCCCGAGATCTGCGCCGACGAAGCCCGCGCCGACCTCGTCGCCCTCCGCGAGAGCCGACGCAGCGGCGGCAAGATCCTCGACTTCGTCAACGCCTTCTCCGCCCACGACTTCCACACCCCGGGCGACGCGCACCCGCGTGACTTCGAGGTCGTCTACGGCCCCGCCGATCGCCTCGTCCCCGTCGCGGAAGCCGCAGGCACGGGCGAGGTCGTGCTCGTCGACGACGACGGCGCCTCCCCGCCCGACGCCGAGCCCGTCGTCCGCGGCGCCACGCGATCCATGCGCGAAGCCTTCGTCGCCGCGGCCTTCACCGCGCGGTACGTTCGCAGCGGCGAGGGCGCCTTCCGCGACATCGCCATCCTCGCGCGCCGCCGCAAGACACTCCCGCTCCTCGAGCTCGCGCTCGCCCGCATCGACATCCCGCACATCGTCGCGGGCCGCGCCCTCTTCGACACCTCCGAGGTCCGCGACGTCGCCGCGGTCCTTCGCCTCCTCGTCGATCGGCGCGACCGCCTCGCGCTCGCCACGGTCCTGCGCGGCCCAGCGGTCGGTTTGTCCGACGCCGCGCTCGCGTGGCTCGGCGCGCCGAAAACCGGGTTGTCGTTGCCCCTCGAACGATCGGACGCGCCGCGCCTGCTCCCGGCCTTGCCCGCGTGGGAAAAGCTCGGCCCCGCGGATCGTACGCGCCTCGAAGACTTCGTCCGCCGCTTCACCGAGCTACGCCGCGCGGCCCTGCGCCTGCACCCGGGCGAGGCGATCCGCGCAGCCGTCGCGGCCTTCGACCTCGACCGTGTCTTCGCCTCCATGCCTCGCCCCGAGATGCGCATCGGCCACGTCGATCGCCTCCTCGGCGTGGCGCGGCGCCGCGGCGGCTCGCTCCCCGGCTTCGTCCGCTGGCTCGACCGCCGCATGCGGGACGACTCCGACGAGCGCGACGACACCACGTTCGCCGAGGAGGAAGACGCCGTCCGCCTCATGACGATCCACGCGAGCAAGGGCCTCGACTTCCCCGTGGTGATCGTCCTCGACCTCGACGCAGGCGTCGCGCCGCGGCCCTCGGGCCTCCAGATCGCCTCCCTCGGCGGCCCCAAGCCCACGCTCATCCTGCGGCACCACGCCTCGCGCCCGGATCCGCTCTCCGACGTGATGCTCGCGCGGCTCGAACGAGGCGAGCGGCCCGTGCTCGACGCGCTCCGCACCGAAGCGCAGGCGAAAGCGGACGAGCTTGCCCGCGCGCGTGAGCTCGCCGAGCGGCAGCGGCTCACGTACGTCGCGATGACGCGGCCCAAGCGCGCGCTCGTCATGATTGGCGTCCCCGATCCGCCGGAAGGATCCCGCAAGCGCGCGAAGGGCGGCTCCGCGTTCGAGTCCCTGAAAGACGGCCTCACGAAGGCCACGATCAAGGACGCAATCACGCGCCGCGAGCAAGCCTCGGCCCTCCTTGCCGATCCCCACGCGCAGCCCCGCGAGGCGCGCCACGGCGCCGTCTCCCCGACAGGCCCCGCGCCGCCCTGGCCCGAGCGCCCGCCGACGCGCACGATCTCGATCGCCACGACCCCGCTCTCGCTTTTCCAGGGCTGCGCGCGCCGCTTCCGGTTGCGCCAGCTCATGGGCTTCGATGAGCCGATCAGCACCGGGTACGTGGAGCTGCCTGGGGATCCTGCGGCCGAAGTTGTGGAGGTCGACACGGAGGCTGACCTCGACCCGCGTATCCGTGGCCTCGCGGCCCACGGCGTCCTCGAACGCTGGCCGCGCGAGGCCTTTGGCCGCTCCGTCGACGTCGCCGACGTCCGCCGTCGTCTCGCGCTCGCGGGCCTCCGCCCCGAGATGCCCGAGGCCGCACGCATTGCCGAGGGGATTGCAGCGTTCCTCGACGGCCCTTACACCCGGGGGATCCGCGATCAGGGCCTGCGCATGCTGCGCGAGGAGCCGTTTGTCCTCACGATTGGCCTTTCCGCTGCGCCGGATGGCTCTGCGCGTGCGCTCGGTCTTCGTGGTGCCGTCGATTTTGTCGTTTTTCGCCCCGATGGCACCGTTGACGTCATCGACTACAAGCTCTCGCGTCCGCGCTCGGACCTCTCGGTGTATGCGTTCCAGCTCCACGCGTATGCGCTGAGCATGCATCGCCGCGAGCCGGAGCGGCGCATTCGCGCGGGGGTCGTGTTTCTCGCAGGTTCCTCGCCGGAGCCGATCTTTCTCGCGTCGGACGGGGAGGACGGGACCATCACGAACGCAGAGCATGACCGCTTCTCGAACGAGCTGAGGACCCTCGGCGAGCGCTTCGCCGAGGCACGCTGGGCCGATCGTTTTGATGCCGTCCCGCTGGATCGATGCCGCAAGCTGCATTGCGGCTTCGTGGGGGCCTGTTACGGGCCCGAGAGTACGTTGTAGCTGCCGCTGCCGCTTCCGCTTCCGCTTCCGCTTCCGCGACCGCTTCCGCGACCGCTTCCGCTTCCGGTGCTTTCGGGACGGTTGTTCTTTGTTTTCGTCCGGGGAGGTCGATTGTGCCCGCGTGCTCGGAAGGCGAAAGGCCGAGCCGTGCTCACCGTCCTCGCCGTGCTCGCGCTTCGCGCTGCGCGCGGCTCCGGGCGGTTGCGCGCGGTGCGAGGCTTCGCCTCGCAGCCTTTCGCCTTCCTCCGCGCGCGGGCCGGGGTCCGGGGTCCCCGGTCGGGGATACGGAGGAAACAATGGCGCTCAGAATTTATGACGTGGCGATCGAGATGCTCAGGACATTGCGGCCGGTGATCGAACGCGTCGGAACGAAGGATCCGAATCTCGGCGATCAGCTACGGCGGGCGGCGACGAGTATTGCACTGAACCTGAACGAGGGCGCGTATTCGCAGGGAAGGAACGAACGAGCCCGATGGTATACGGCAATGGGTTCGGCGGCAGAGGTCCGCGCGTGCCTGGAAGTAGCAGAAGCGCTCGGTTACATCGAAAAAGCGGACGAGAACCTGCTCGACACGCTTGACCGTATCGTAGCCACCCTGCATCGCCTCACACGTCGGTAATACCCGAGGCGTGCCGTCCCCCCGCCAGGGCGGCACGCCTTCCAACGGCAACGGCAACGGCAACGGCAACGGCAACGGCAACGGCAACGGCAACGGCAACGGCAACGGTCGCGGAAGCGGAAGCGGAAGCGGAAGCGGAAGCGGAAGCGGAAGCGGAAGCGGCAGCGGCAGCGGCAGCGGCCCACCCCACCGCGAGCACGCCCGCCGCGCCGCACCCGAGGAGCCATACCGACGGGATGCAAGCACACGGCGCAAAGTCATGGCCACCCCAGGCGAAGGGATGGCGATCGGGCCCACCAGCGTGCATGATGTGTGTTCAGCTACCGAGGAAAGGCTTGACATCCCCTGCGAGATGAAGCTCGCGTTATGCCCCGAGCGGTCACGCCATGCCGTCTCCCGCATGCGCGCACGGGCCGGTGGCAAGACCTCGGGGTGGATTCCACACGGGCGACGGGGAAAGGGCTCACGGGGCGCGTGAAAACGGCGCTCGGCGCGCTCCGAAAGGTGTCTGCAACGCGTGCAAACGTCACACCCTACGTTCGAGGACCCGTGTGCAACACGTGCAGACGGCAGAACGAACGTTCGTAGACCCGTTTGCAACGCGTGCAGACGGCACACGCACGTTCGTAGACCCGTTTGCAACGCGTGCAGACGGCACCACGCACGTTCGAAGACCCGTTTGCAACGCGTGCAGACGGCACACGCACGTTCGAAGACCCGTTTGCAACGCGTGCACGCGGGGTCGGGTACGCGGTGATCCGCGTTTGCAACGCGTGCACGCAGGATCGGGTGCGCTGCGACGCCCCCCTGCGAGGGGAGACTAAAACTCCCCGTCCGCGATCGCCCGCATCAGCACCTGCACCGTGACGATGCCGAGGTACCGCCCCTGATGCTCCACGATCACCGGATCGTACACGCGCGACTCGTCCCGCGACGTCGCCAGCCGCAACGCGACCGGCAGCGACGTCGCCTCGTCCACGCGCAACGGATGCGGATCCATCAGCGCCACGATCGGGCTGCCACCACGACGCATGTGCGCGAGCTCGTCGAGCAGCCGCTCCCGCGTCGCCAACCCGAGCACGTGCCCCTCACAGTCCACCACGGGCAGCGCGGTAAACGCCGTCGATCGCCGGAGCAACCCCGCGACCTCCCCCGCGGGCGTCCCCGGCAACACCGACGCATGCGAGCCACGAAGCGCGGCGATCGTGCGCGGCGGCGGGCTCGACTGCCCATCCCGCTCCACCTGCTTCGCCGCGCGCCGCACGAGATCCTTCACGGGCGTCGGGAGCGGCCCGAGCTCCGGCGCAGGCCGCGCGAGCAGATACCCCTGACCAAGCTCCACGCCGCACGCGAGCAGCGCTTGCAGATCGTGCTCGTCCTCGATGCCCTCGGCGATCACCTGGATCCCCGCGCGCCGCCCGAAATCCGCGAGGGAACGCACGAGGTGCGCGCGCAGCGGATCCCCCGCGAGGTGCCGCACGATCGCCTTGTCGAGCTTCAGGAAATGCGGCCGCACGCGCACGAGCGCCGTCAGCGACGCATACCCCGCGCCCACGTCGTCGAGCGCGATCCGAAACCCTTGGCTCGCGTAGTGCCGCACGATCCGCTCGAGCCGATCGCTGTCGAGCACCGCCCCCGACTCCGTCAGCTCCAGGACGATGCGCGTCGGCGCGACCCCATGCTCCTCCAGGAGCCGCCGCGTGAAACCCGCGCTGAACGCCGGATCGTCGATCACCCGCGGATCGACGTTCAGGAAAAACACGCCCTCGGATCCCACACGCGCGAGCGTCTCGATCCCGATCTCGCGAAAGCGCCGATCCACGGCCACGAGCCTTCCATGCGAGTGCGCCATCTCGAGGAGCGCCTGCGGCCCCGACACACCACGCGCGTGGGCCTCCGACGCGCCCGGGCCGAGGCGCCCGAGCACTTCGCGCCCCATCACCTCGCCCGTGCCGAGATCCACGATCGGCTGGAAAGCCACGTGCAGGTGTTCACTGACGAGCAGCTCGTCGAGCCAGGCGGGGGCCGTCGCCACGTCGCCCGAGCCTGGGGGGATCGTCCCGAGGGACTCGTCCCTCGTCATCGACGGCGCTTCTGCGCGGTGCTCCCCTGCCTTCATCGGTAGGTCGATCCTCCGGTCTCCACATACTACCGGTTTTTTTCGGGACGGTAGCATTCCCGTTTCTTGCGAACGTACGTACGCAGCCATTCGTGGTTTCGCTCGCGTACGCACGCTTTCGAGTCTGCCCGCCTGGTACTAGGGCCTTCCTTAGGGGAGGGCGTATGCCGAGGGAACGGGCCGAGCTCGAAGTCCTGGTCACGACGCCTCACAGCGCGCCTGTCCAGGGGGCATCCGTGCGTCTGCTCGGTCCGCGCGGGGCCGTGGTGGGGCAGGAGGTCACGCCGGGGCGGTTCCGCGTCGTCTTGCCGCGCCGCGGCGATTACGAGCTCATCGTGGAGCCCGGAGCCTCGCCGTTCGAGCTGCGCTCGCTCCGCACCACGCTTTTCCTGACACCCGGGAAATGCGGCAACGTGCTCGCCGCGATGAGCGGCCTCGAAGGCGTGCGCTCCCGCGTCGAGCGCGTCGAGTGCGCGCCGGGTCGCAGCATTGCCCACGTCGTCCTCGATTACGTATGGTTTTCCCACCTCGGATATCCGCCGACGCTCGGCAATCGCGTGGACGTGCTCGTCGACGGGGAAGACGGCTGGCGCGCGGTGGCCGAGGCGCTCCTCGCGGCGCGCCGCTCGATTCGCGTCACCACGTGGGTCTACGAGCCCGAGCTCGAGCTCCTGCGCCCCGACCCGCTCGCGGAGCCGGCGGAGCGCGAGGCCTATACCATCCAGCGCATCCTCGAATCCCGGGCCCGCGCGTCCGTCCTCGTGCAGCTCCTCCTCTGGGACCCGCCCATGTTGCCCCTTCCCGGCGAGGCGCGCCGCGTCGCGCTCACCGCGGGGGATGGTTTCGAGGTCCTCACCGAGAAAAACCCCACGGAGCGACCGCTCTTCGGCGCGCGGTATCCGTTCGGAAACCGCCTCCTCGGCGAGGTGCAGATCGGCTCGTTTCACCAGAAGACCGTGGTCGTCGACGGCCGCATCGGGTTTTGCGGCGGCATGAACATGCGCCAGAACGATTGGGACACCCGCCACCACCGCCTCTTCGAGCCCAGCCGGTGCCGCTTCACGCGGCCGAGCGCGCACCGCGCCCGCGTCAAGGAAGGGCTCTGCGTCGCGGACCACCCGCCGCGCCACGATTTCGTCGCGCGGATCGAGGGGCCAAGCGTCGCCCACCTCGAAGAGAACTTCCGGGAGCGATGGAATCGCCTCGTCGAACGCGGCGCGCCGCACGCCGAGCGCTCCACGTTCGTCCCGCCGCCCGATCCCGCCGCGCTCCCCGAGGCGCCCGGACGCTCCGCCGTGCAGGTCGTCCGCACCATGCCCGCGCCATACGCCGAGCGCGGCATCCTCGACGCCTACCTGCGCGCCATCGCCGCGGCCCGCCGGCTCCTTTACATCGAGGATCAATACTTCCGATCCACCTACGTGAGCGAAGCGATCGCCGAGGCGGCCTGGAAAAACCCGCGCCTCGCGGTCCTCGTCCTCACGAGCGAGGCGCAGGCGAACCACCCCTTCAGCGGCGCGTGGAGCCACGCCTGCTTCGAGCGGATCCGCGAGGCGCTCCCCGATTTCGAGCTCTACGGGCTCCGCTGCGCGGGCCGCGACGGCCGGGGCAAACGCCGCGTGCAGGAGATCGACCATCACGGAAAACTCCTCCTCGTCGACGACGTCTTCGTCATGGTGGGGAGCTGCAACGTGAACGACCGCGGCTTCGAATACGAGGGCGAGTGCAACGTGGCCATCGTCGATCCGGCCTTCGCCGCGACGCTCCGCCTCGGCCTCTTCCGCGATTACCTCGGCGGCGATCCGCGCCTTGGAAAGGACATCGAGCGCGACGTCGAGATCTTCCGCGAGCACGCCGCGCGGAATGCCAAGGGCCCGCCCGAAGGCGAGCCGCACCCGTACCTCGTCCCGTTCGCCCCGCGCCCTCGCCGTTCCCAGATTTTCGACCGCAGCGTCTTCTGACCGCTCCCGCGCCTCCCCCCTTGACGGCCGCGCGCCGCTCCGATGTTCTCGCGCTGCCATGCAGATCGACCGCTCCCGGTTTCTTCTCCTCACCGCGACCATGGCCTCCGGCGCGTGCGGCGGCGCCGCGCAGCCAGGGGCCGGGGATCCCGTCGTCGCGGCCCCGGTCGTCACGTTGCCCGAGGAGGAGAAACCTGCGTCCGCCGTGCCCCGCGGGGTCGCCGGCTCCCCGGGCGGGACAGGCGCGGACGAGCCGAGCGCCATCGTCGCGACGCTCGACGGCACGGGGGTCACAGGATTGGAGGACCTCGTCACGTGTGACGACGACGGCGTCGCGCCCAAGGGGTGCAGCACCCTGCGCGCGCCGGGGCCTCAATGCGAGAGCTTCACGGACACCCGCGACATGTGCGGCAAGCTCGCGCATGGGCTCAAGCCGAGCGTGGCCGAGAAGGCGGTCGATTGCCTGCTCGCGAAGAGCGGCAAGCAATCGATCTGCAGCTTCGACGCCGCGAACCAGTGTGGGATGTCGGCCGTGCGCAAGGCGTCGTGCATCGAGCCGTCCACGCAATCGGCGTGCGCGCCCGCCGTCAAGGCTTGCGGCGGGCGGCTCTCGACGAAGGATTGCCAGGCGTTGCTCTCGGCCGTGACCAGCAAAAACCGCCAGAACATGATCGCCTGCGTGACCGAGGGCTGCTCGATCGATTATTGCATGTATTCGGTGGAGTAACGCGGCGTCAGGCGGGCAGGGGGGAACGGGCGCCGCGCAGGCGCCGCCGCGCGAGGGAGAGCAGGCCCGCGCCGAGCGTCGAGAGGACGACGACGAACGTCCCGCGATCCTTGTTGGATCCAGATCCGCTGCCCGGCAGCACGACCACGCCGGACGGGCAGATCGTGTCCACGTTCTTCGACGAGCGCGCCCGGATCTCGTGCTCCACCTCGGTCTGGAGCTCCGACGGCTCGATCTCGAGGTCCTTCGCGAGCGCCTCGCGCGGCAGCTTCGCTTCGAGCCGCGTCAGCCAAACGTCCGCCGGGTGCAGGCCATTCAGCGCAGTCGCGACGTCGTCCATCGTCGAATCGACGAGCTCGTCGCTCTCGCCGCATTCGAAGACCCGCGCGTCGATCTCCCCCGCGCCGACCACCCCGCAGGACGGATCGTCCGACGGTTTGCCCGCCGGACACGGATCCACGACCATCCGGGTATCACCCGAGAACGTGTTGAAATTCATGACGCACGTCTGGTCGGTCGTCTCCCCGTTCAGCATGCCCTGGCCGATGTACCCCTCCGCGATCGTACTGGCCGTGCGGGTGGGGAACCCGAATTCGTCGGCCGAAAGGACGATCTGCGCATTCCCCCGCACCGCGCCCAGGATCGGCGCGAGCAGCGCTCGCGGCTTGGCGAACGTCGTGATCCACGTGGCCCCGCCGTTCGCCGCGAGCGTCGTCTCCCGCAGCGCCGCGTAGTTCGAGGCGTTCGTCGCGAAATCCCACGACACGAGGCTCTCCGGGACGAGCGCATTCTCGAAATTCTTCGCGCCCCAGCGCCCCTCGGTGATCAGGAACAACGTGATGTCCACGTTCGCGCCTGTCCCCACGGCCACCATGCGCAGCGGCAACGTCGGGCTGATGCCGGGTTGCACCACGCGGACCGGCTTCATCTCGTTCACGCCTTTCTCCGGCAGGAGCTGGAGCGCGATGAAATCGAACCCCTCCGCGACGTACGCGTCGATGACCGGCGCCGTCTCCGCGGGGATCACGTAGCCCGCGCTCGTCAGCCAATCGTCGAGCACGCCCGGCGTCTCCGTGCTCAGCGTGACGGTCTGGTACGGCCCCACCGTGCCGCGGTGCACCACGGTCACGCCCCCGCCGCCCGGCCCGAGCTCGCCCCCGCTCCCCGCGGCATCGGCCTGCACGCACCCGCAATCGAAATCGGGGCCATTGTTGCAACTGATCGGCGGCGCGAACACCGTGGTCGACGTCGCCGCGTCGAGCGTCTCGAACCAGGCGTCCGTGGAGACCTCGACGACCGCGCCGGGCTTCACGGGCAAGAGCCAGCCCCAGTTCTCGGGGTCGCCGTTGTACCGAATCTGGTCCCATAACACCGTCTGCTTGGGCGAGACGGAGAGCGCCATCCGGTGCGCGTTCACGATCGTGTTCACCATGGGCGGCACGACGCAGCCGCCACACGCGTGGGCGTCGTTCGGCGCGAGGAACGCGGCGAGCGGCGCGCCGATGAGGAGGGTCGCAAGCAAGGATGTCTTCATGAAGGTCTCCCATCACGCCGGGCAGAATGGCGGCGCGGGTGCCATCGTAGAACAAGTCGCGCCCCTCGATCGTGCTTTCGCCTGCTACGCTCGGCGTGATGTTTCCGCCGCCGCCCCGCTGGTCACGCCGCATCACCACCGTGGGCGTGACCGGCACGAACGGCAAGACGACGACGACGACCTTCCTCGCGGCCGCGCTCGCCCGCCTCGCCCGGCCCGTCCTCCGCGTCACCACGCTCGGCGCCTTCCTCGACGACGAGCCGCTCCCGTTTCCGACGACGCACGACATCTTCCTCGACGCCATGCGCCGCGGCTTCGAACAGGGCGCGCGTCATGCCGCCGTCGAGGCCACGAGCGAGGCCCTCGCGCTTGGGTTTGCGAAGGCGTGGCCTATTTCCCTCGCGGTCTTCACGAACCTGACGCGGGATCACCTCGACGCGCACGGCTCGCCCGAGCATTACCTCGCGAGCAAAGCACAGCTCTTCGTGCACCTGCCCGCGGGCGGCGCGGCGATCCTCAATGCCTGGGATCCCGCTTCGGAGCTGCTCGCCGAGGTCGTCGCGAGAGGCGCGCGCACCGTCACGTACGGCCTCCCCTCACGTGCACCGGGAAAGCCGGTCCTCCGGCCCGATCTCGTGGCCGAAGAGATCTCCGTGGGCTGGGAGGGAACACACGCCCGGCTCGTTTCCACGGCGCGTGGCCGAGGTATGCCGCAGGAAATACGCATTCGCGCGATCGGCGAGCCGTTCCTGGAGAATGCGCTCGCCGCGCTCGCGGCCGCGATCGAGGCGGGGGTCCCCCCGGCAGAGGCGGCGGACGCGATCGCCCAGGTGCCTGCGCCGCCCGGCCGATTCCAGGTCCTCGGCGCGGGACCACGCGCCGTCGTCGATGATGCGCATTCCCCCGACGCGCTCGCCCGTACGCTCACGACGGCGCGTGGCCTCGTGGCGGGCCGGGTGTTCGTGGTCTTTGGCGCCGGCGGGGATCGGGACCGCGGCAAACGCGCCTCGATGGGCGAGGCCGCGCGGCGGGCCGATCGCATCGTGCTCACGAGCGACAACCCCCGAAGCGAGGATCCCGCGGCAATCGCCGAGGAGATCCGGGCCGGGCTCGGCGATCACCCCGGCGTCCGTGTCGTCCTCGACCGCGCCGAGGCGATCCGCGGGGCGATCGCGGAGGCGGGCCCGTCCGACGTGGTCGTGATCGCGGGCCGTGGCCCCGAGACCGAGCAGGTCTTCGCCTCGGGAAAACGCCGGCTCGTCGACGCGGAGGTCGCGGCCGCGGCGCTCGCGGAGGCGTGAAGCAAAAAAAGAACCGGCGTTCCCCGTACCTATCGCGCGCCGTTCGGGCATGATGCGCGCGATGCTGCGAGGGTTCGTCTTGCGCTTCGTCCAGCGCGTCGTCGCCGTGCGCCCCGAGGAGATCGGCGCCGTCGTGTGGTCGTTCGTCTACTTCTTCCTGCTCCTCTTCGGGTATTACCTCATTCGCCCGCTCCGCGACGCCATGGGCATCGCGGGCGGCGAGAAGGCCTTGCCGTGGCTCTTCTCCGCGACGTTCGGGGTGATGCTCTGCGCCGTCCCGCTTTATGGCGCCCTCGTCACGCGCCTCTCGCGCCGCCGCCTCGTCCCCGTCGTTCACCGATTCTTTGCGGCAAACCTCCTCCTCTTTTTCGTGCTCGCGTCCCTCGGCGTGCCGCGCCCCCTCCTCGGCCGCGTCTTTTTCGTCTGGACCAGCGTCTACAACCTGTTCGTCGTGTCCGTCCTCTGGAGCTTCCTCGTCGACGTCTTCACGAGCGAGCAGGGCAAGCGCCTCTTCGGCGTCATCGCCGCGGGCGGCAGCGCGGGCGCGATCGTGGGCCCGCTCGTCACGGCGGCCGTGAGCAAGCGGCTCGGGCAAACGCACCTCTTCTGGTTGCTCGTCCTCGCGGCCGTGACGCTCGAAGCGTGTGTCCTCTGCGCGCGGCGCGCCGAGCATTACGCGGGCGCCCGTGACGCACCGGCGGCGCGCGCCTCGTCGGACAAACCCGTTGGTGGTTCGCTCTTCGCGGGCATCCGGCTCATCGTCGGGTCGCCGTACCTCGCGGGCATCGCGCTCGCGATCTTGCTCCTGACGACGATGAACACCTTCCTTTATCTCCAGAAGACGGATCTCGTCCGCCGCGCAGCGCAGGATTCGGCGGCGCACACGGCCCTCTTCGCCTGGAACGACACGGCCGTGAACGTCGTCTCCGCCGCGCTCTCGCTTTTCCTCACGGGCCGGCTCATGACGCGGCTCGGCCTCGCCGCGGCGCTCGCCGTGCTCCCCGTCCTCTCCGGCCTCGGCTTCTCGGCGCTCGCCGTCTATCCCTCGCTCGCGGTCGTGGCCGTGGTCGAGGGCCTCCGCCGCGCGGCGCAATATGCGATCGAGCGCCCGGCGCGCGAGGTGCTTTATACCGTCCTGCCCCGCGAAGCGAAATACAAGGCGAAGAGCTTCATCGATACCGTGGTCTTTCGCGGCGGCGACGCCGTGAGCGCGTGGGCGCACGCGGGCTTGCTCGCCCTGGGTTTGTCGTCCTCGGGCGTCTCGCTCATCGCGGTCCCGCTCGCGGGCCTATGGCTCGGCGTGGCCCTTTTCCTGGCCCGCCGCGAAAAGGTCCTGGCGGAGGAGGGGGCGGAGGCACGCAAGCCGGACGCGCCGGCGGCCGTGACGTGAATCGCGTCTCCCTTGTCCCCGCTCCTCCTCTCCGAAAGGGGACCTTGACCGCAAGGCCCCTTTCGGTTTCCTTTCTCGCATGCCCCACGTCGATCTGAATGGCCAGAAGATTTTCTACGAGGACTCCGGCGGCGAAGGGCCGCCCGTCGTGCTCGCGCACGGCTTCTTGATGGATCACACGATGTTCGATCCGCAGGTCGCGGTCCTCGCGCCTGCGTTCCGCGTGATCCGCTTCGACGCCCGCGGCTTCGGCCGCACGCAGAGCGACGGGAAGCGCTTCTCGTACTGGGATTCGGTCGAGGACTGCATTCGGCTCCTCGATCACCTCGGCATCGAGCGCGCCGTCATCGGCGGCATGTCCCAGGGCGGTTTCCTCACGCTCCGCGCCGCCTTGAAGTGGCCCGATCGCGTGAAGGCCCTCGTCCTCATCAACTCGCAGGGCGGCGTGGACAACGCCGAGACGCTCGCCGCGCACCGCGGCCTGCTGGAGGCCTGGCGGCAGCAGGGGCCGGTCGATGCGATCGTCCACCCGATCGCCGGCCTCATCCTCGGCGCGCCCGAGCACTGGGAGCCCTGGGTCTCGATGTGGCGAAAGGTCCCGGTCGAAGACCTCGTGGCCCCCACGCTCGCCCTGATCGAGCGCGACGACATCACCGATCGCCTCGGCGAGATCAAGCAGCCCGCGATTGTCTTCCACGGCGACGCGGACCTCGCGATTTCGATCGAGCGCGGTCGCCTGCTCGCGGACAAACTCTCGGGCTGCAAGAACTTCGTCCCGGTGAAGGGCGCGGCGCACGCGTCGAACCTCACCCACGCCGATCAGGTGAACCCGCCGCTCCTCGCGTTCCTCCGCGCGTACGCGTGAGCTGGGTTGACTGAACATCCGAGCAGACACGCTGGCGCCTTCGCGCTAGGATGCGCGGCATGGTGCGCCCCGTGCAGAACCCGCCGAACCCCTGGGCGAAGACCGAGGTGGAGTGGCTCGACGAGCCGCCGAACGCGACGCTCCAGGTCTTCGAGGAGCAGGCCCGC
Source organism: Polyangium fumosum (assembly GCF_005144585.1). Classification (GTDB taxonomy): domain Bacteria; phylum Myxococcota_A; class Polyangia; order Polyangiales; family Polyangiaceae; genus Polyangium; species Polyangium fumosum. The sequence goes on from NZ_SSMQ01000027.1 coordinate 135,366, forward strand.
TCGATCCTCTCCGAGAACGAGAGCCCGGATCTGCCCTTCCGCTTCAGCCTGAACCCCTACCGCGGCTGCATCCACGCCTGCGCTTATTGTTATGCCCGCCCGAGCCACCAGTACCTCGGCTTCGGCGCGGGCACCGATTTCGATCGCAAGATCGTGGTGAAGACGAACGCGCCGCGCCTCCTCCGCGAGGCCTTCGAGAAGCCGAGCTGGCGCGGCGACGGGATCGTCCTCTCGGGCAACACGGATTGTTATCAGCCGCTCGAAGCGAGCTACGAGCTGACGCGTCAATGTCTCGACGTTTGCCTCGCGTTCCAGAACCCGGTCTCGATCATCACGAAGAGCCGCCTCGTGGCGCGGGACGCGGGCCTCTTGGCGGAGCTCTCGCGGCGGGCGCGGGCGCATGTGTTTCTCAGCATTCCGTTCGCCCGGGACGAGGACGGGCGCAAGATCGAGCCCTGGGCGAGCAAGACGAGCTTGCGCTTCGGCGCGATGCGCGCCCTCGCCGACGCGGGGGTCCCGGTCGGGATCGCCATTGCGCCTGTCATTCCGGGGCTCAACGATCCGGACATCGCCGAGCTGCTCGAGCGCGCGCGGGAGGCGGGGGCGGAGGCGGCGTTCATGCAGCCCCTTCGGCTCTCGGCCGAGGTGCTGCCCGTCTTCGAAGAGCGGCTCGCCGAGGCGTACCCGCTGCGGGCGCAGAAAGTACGCAATGCGATCCAGGAGATGCGCGGCGGCAAGATGAACGAGAGCGCGTTCGGGGCGCGCTTCTCGGGGCTCGGGCCCCGGTGGGCCATGATCGAGCGGGTGTTCGAGGCCCATTGCGCGCGCCTCGGCCTGAACCGGGAACGGATCACCCGCGAAGCGCCGACCACGTTCCAGCGACCGAAGAGGCAACTCTCGCTCTTCGACGACGGATCCCAAAACCGGTAACGGTACCACGGCGCGGGGGCGCGGCGCGCCGTTTTCCCTTCCGCGGCGGCTCCGTCCCCCGAAATGGGCGAAACGCGAACCCTCCAGGATACCATCCTGCGCCGAGCGGCGACCACGAGAATCCGCCGAGCGTTTCGAATGCGCCCATGAAGTGAGACATTTCTCACCAAACTTACGGCTTCGTACGATTCTGCGCCAAAAATGAAGGTTCGCGCCAGCGGTCGGGTTACGCTGGAGATGGTCACTGTGCAACGACGTCCGGCGCCGCTCCCCCACCCGGCGTGCACGTCTCCGCAGTGCCGGAGGTGAGGTGTGTCCATGCCCAAGAGCCCGGCCATGTTCCGTGTTTCCGCTATCTTTTTCCCTTGCTTGACGCTCGCGGCGAGCCTCCCCGGCTGCCTCCTCGACGTGGAGGAGCCGCTCGATATCGCGCAGATCGGCGCCCCGCCCGAGGACGACGACGAAGTCAAAGAAATCGAGACGGAAGACGCGCCCGAGGATCCCAAAGGGAAAAAGGCCAGCGGCAGCTCGGCTCCCCAGGCGGGCGCGGCGTGTACGGTGGCGGCGACGATCAAATACACGACATCGGGGGACGTCACGACCGCTTCGATCAACAGCACGGCCGTCGCCTGGTTCACGAAAGGCGCGTACACGGTCCGGATGACCGGCCCCTCGCGGACCCTCTCCGCCGGGGTGACCGGCGTCCCGGCCGTCACGACGACGATGTGGATTCGCACCCTCGCCACGCCCTTCGATCCGGTCACGATGGGGACCACGGCCCGCAGCGCCTGGCTCAACGCAGCGCGTGCTGTCAATTGCGTGACGGGAACGTCGGACATCCTCGGCCTCGCCTATCAGTATATCGAGGGCGCGTCGAAGGACGCCGGGTACGCGAACGGCGCGGACTACCACGATTACCTCGGCCTCGCCTGGGATCCGATCGACGCGAACATCATCGCCGCGGACACCACGCAGCTCGGCAAGATCGATTGTTCGGGGTACCTGCGGCTCCTCTTCGGCCAGCACGCGAACTTCCTCTACAACGGCGTGGAGGCGAAGATCCCGATGTCGCTGTACGTCGCGGGCACCCTCACCCGGTCGAGCAAGGATCAATATCAATCGGGACCTGGCAAGATCATCGTGCCGTTCCGGACCCAGCCGACAGGCGCCACGGCCTTCAACGGGACCCCCACGGCCACGGAGCTCGCGGCGATCGAGGTTGGTGATATCGTATTTTTCGATTCGAGCTGCGATTACTCCGTGTCGACCCCCGCCTGCGGCACCGACTGGACCTCGATCGGCCATACCGGGATCTACGTCGGTCGCGACACCGCGAACAACGCTCGTTTCATCTCGTCCCGCTCGACGGCGAACGGCCCCACCGTGGCAAACACGGGCGGCTGGTCGGTCTTCAACAACGCCACCGGCGTCAGCGGGACCTACCCGAAGCGGTTCCGAGGCGCGCGACGGTTCTGACGGCGCTCTGTCGGCGCGGCGCGCGGCGCGCTTCGCATTGCACTTTTCTCGCCCGATAAGAATTGCAATGGCGATACGGGGGCGCGCGGTCCGGACTTTTTTTCATATCGACTGTGCCTCCCGTGCCACAGGTCCCCCTGCGGTCCGGAGGGGACCCCGAAGGCCCCACCTAGCTCCGGGCCTCGCGACGGTTCCGATCGTCGTAAATTCGGCCGGCACACCGCTTGCAGCTTATCGTTGCCGAACCACGCCGCCTCCCCCGGCGGCAGGCCCGGTATCCCCGGCGCCGCGCAACCCCGACCCTCGGAGGTTCCCCCCATGGCCACGATTTTGGCTGCCTTTCGCTCTTTTGCAGGCGCGCTCCTCCCCAGCCTCGCGATCGCCGCGACCCTCACCGGCTGCCTCGGAGGTGGAGGCGACGCCGACGCCGGCGACGAAGATACCGAGATCACGAGCGGCGACGAAGGAGAGGAGACGGGAGGGGACGAGACGACGACGCCGCCCGGCGACGAGCCGGTCGTGGAGGTCGGGGGCGAGGCGCAAAGCGCGGGGCCGTGCGGGAAGGTCGCGACGTTCTCGTTCGCGAGGTCGGGCGAGACGAAGATCGCGTCGATCGGCGGCGAGCCGGTCGCGTGGTTCACGCACGGCGGGTATTCCGTGCGGATGGCGGGGCCTTCGCGCACGCTCGGCGCGAGCACGGCGGCGAGCTCGGTCACCACGACGACGTGGGTGCGGACGCTGAGCGAGCCCTTCGACGCGGAGAAGACCTCGGAGGAGACGCTCTCGGCGTGGCTGAATGCGGCCCGCGGCGTGAACTGCGAGGCCGGGACGCAGGACGTGATCGCGATCTCGTACGACTACGTGGAGGGCGGCTCGAAGGACGCGCGGTACGCGCTCGGCGCCGATTTCCACGACTTCCTCGGCATCGCGTGGGACCCGATCGACGCGAAGAGCATCCTGGCCGACCTCGGCCTCGAAGGCGCGCTCGACTGCTCGGGCTACATGCGCCTCGTGTGGGGGAGCCGCGCGAACTTCACGTATGACGGCGCGGACGCGAGCCTGCCCCTCTCCCTGAAGTCGGTCCCCGGGCACCTGCCGCGCACGAGCGAGGACATGTACCGGTCCGGCCCCGGCAGGATCGTCGTCCCCTTCCGCACGCAGCCCGCGGGCGCTGCGCCCTTCCAGGGCGCGCCGACGATGACCGAGCTCGCTGCGATCGAGCCTGGAGACCTCGTCTTCTTCGACTCGCAGTGCAACTACACGATCGCCACGGCCCTGCTCTGCGGCAAGGATGCGGGCGCGATCAGCCACGTCGGCATGTTCGTGGGCCGCGACAACGGCGGGAACTACCGCTTCATTTCGAGCCGCTCGCAGGCGAACGGCCCGACCGTGGGCAACACCGGCGGCTGGTCGATCTTCAACGCGGGCGTGGACGGGACGGGCTCGTACCCGCAGCGCTTCCGCGGCGCCCGTCGCCTGTAAGCTGGCCTGAGGCTCCGACGCCTCAGGCGCGTACGCAAACCTGGGTCTCCGTTTATCCACCTGGATCAAGGGTGTACCAGGATCCCGGATCCTGATTCCTGCATCCGATCGCCTGGCTAGGCTTCCCGCGCGCCGCTCTCGGCGCCACGTTCCCCCTCGGGGCGGCTGAACGAGGGGAGGCGAGGCGTGGAACGTTTCGACGTGCTCATCGTCGGCGGAGGTCCGGCCGGGCTCGGGGCGGCGCTCATTCTTGGGCGCTGCCGCCGCAACGTGCTCGTCTGCGACGCCGGGACCCCTCGCAATGCGCCCGCGCGAGGCATTCACGGCCTGCTCGGGCACGATGGTTTGCCCCCGGCGGAGCTCTTGCGGCGGGGGCGCGAGGAGGCGCGGCGGTACGGCGTCACGATTCGCGACGTCGAGGTCCGCGACGTCCGGCGGAGCGGCCATGGATTCGAGGCCGACCTCGCGGATGGAGGCCGGGTCGAGGCGCGCAAGGTGGTGCTCGCGACGGGGATGCGCGACGTCCTCCCGTCCATCGAGGGGATTCTCACGTATTATGGGCGCGGCGTGTACCATTGCCCGATTTGTGACGGCTGGGAGTGCCGTGACCAGCCGATGGGCGTCCTCGGCCCCGCCCGCCGCGCGACGCGCGCCGCCTTGTCGCTCCTGCGCTGGAGCGACGACGTCTTCGTCTTCACGCACGGCCTGTCCGCGTTCACCGACGACGAGAGGCGTATGCTCGAAAATCATCGAATCGGCCTGCGGGAGGCGCCCATCCTGCGGCTCGAAGGCGAGGGCGAGGATCTCGCGCGGGTCGTGCTTTCCGACGGCGAGGTCGTGCCGCGGCGGGCGATCTTCCTGAAGACGGGCGAGGTGCCGCGCTCGGACCTGCCCACGAAGCTCGGCTGCAAGATCAACGGCGACGGCACGACGGAGGCGGAGTTCCACGGGAGCACGGAATCCGAGGGCGTCTTCGTCGTCGGCGACGCTTCGCCCCGCGTCCAGCTCGTCAGCGTGGCGCAGGCCGAAGGGGCCGCCGCCGCCGTCCGCATCAATGCCATCTTGCAGGAGGAGGACCTTTCTTTGCGTTAGGCCGAGACATCGGAACGCGGGTTCTGTGATAGGGTGCGCCAATGTCCGCGTCCGCGCCCTCCCCGGTCCCCGAAGTCGAGGCCGCCGCCCCCGCGCCCTCGGCCTCGCATGCGCCCCACGAGCCGTACGTACCCGCGCGCGAGAGCCCACGCGAGCTCACCGTGCGCGCCGTGGCGCTCGGCGCGCTGCTTGGCATCGTCTTCGCCGCGTCTTCGGTATACCTCGCGCTCAAGGTCGGCTTGACCGTCTCGGCGTCCATTCCGATCGCCGTCATGTCGATCACGATCTTCCGCTTCTTCGGGCGCGCGACGATCCTGGAGAACAACATCGTCCAGACGACGGGCTCCGCGGGCGAGTCGATCGCGGCGGGCGTGGCATTCACGCTGCCCTCGCTCTTGCTCATGGGCTACGACCTCGCGGCGGGCCGGGTGCTTTTGCTCTCGGTGCTCGGCGGCCTGCTCGGCGTGTTGATGATGATCCCGCTCCGGCACGGGCTCATCGTGGAGGAGCACGGAAAACTGAAATACCCCGAGGGCACGGCCTGCGCCGACGTGCTCATCGTGGGCGAGACGGGCGGCACGAACGCGAAGACCGTGTTCGCAGGCTTCGGGCTCGGCTTTTTCTACAAGCTCCTCGGTGACCCGCTGAAGCTCTTCAACATGAACCCCGCCTATCGGTTCACGAGCTGGAAGGGCGCGAGCATCGCAGGGGAGCTGACGCCGGAGATGCTCGGCGTCGGTTACATCATCGGCCCGAAGACGGCGAGCACCACGATGGCGGGCGGCGTGCTCGCGTATCTCATCCTGATTCCGCTCATCGCTTTTTTCGGCGACAAGATCGACAGCCCGATTTTCCCGGCGACGACGCTCATCCGCGACATGTCGCCGAACGACATTCGCAGCCGGTACGTGCTCTACATCGGCGCGGGCGCGGTGGCGACGGGCGGCTTCATCAGCCTCGGCCGCGCGCTGCCCACGATCGTCAAGGCGTTCCGGAGCGGCATCAAGAGCTTCCGCGCAGGCAAGGCCGAGAAGGCGACGCCGCGCACGGAGAAGGACCTGCCGTTCAATTTCGTGGTGTATGGCCTCGTCGCGCTCCTGCTCGCGATATGGCTCGCGCCCACGCTCGGGATCTCGCTGCCCACGGCGATCCTGATCATGCTCTTCGGCTTCATCTTCGTGACGGTCTCCTCGCGGATCACAGGCGAAATCGGCTCGTCGTCGAACCCGATCTCGGGCATGACAGTGGCGACGCTCCTCATCACGTGCCTGCTCTTCCTGGCGATGGGCTGGGTGGGCGTGGATCACCGGGCAATGGCGCTCTCGACGGCGGCGATCGTATGCATCGCGGCCTCGAACGGCGGGGCGACGAGCCAGGACTTGAAGACGGGATATCTCGTGGGCGCGACGCCGCGGCGGCAGCAGATCGGCCTGCTCGTCGGGGTCGTCACGAGCGCGCTCGTCATTGGATACACGCTGCTCTTCCTCAATGCGTCCTACACGACGCGGGCCGCCGAGACGTACGAGGTGCCCATTCCGGTCGAGTCGATCACGGCGCAGGTGGAGAAGGGCCCGGACGGGAAGGACTATCGCGTCGCCTACCAGCCGAACTCGGGCGCGGCCATTCCGCAAGGAAAGTACCTGGTCGAAGACTCGGGGAAGGTCGCGTTCGTGATCGACCCGGGCATCGGCGGCCGCGTGCCACACGAGCCGAAGAAGCTCGAAGGCGACACCGCCGTGCCCGCGAACGCGGCGAGCAAAGGCACGATGCTCGGCCCGGATCGCAAATCGTACACGGTCTACGAGGTGGCCGAAGGCGGGGCGATGCACGCGGGGCGGTACCTCGGCGAGGACGGGAAGCTCGTGTACGAGCTGCGCGAGGTGAAGAAGCTCGACGCCCCGAAGGCGAGCCTGTTCGCGCTGATCATCGACGGCATTCTCACGCGCAAGTTGCCCTGGAGCCTCGTGCTCATCGGCGTGATGCTGGCGATCGTGATGGAGCTCTGCGGCGTGGCAGCGCTGCCATTCGCAGTCGGCGTGTACCTGCCCATTTCGACGAGCGTGCCCATTTTCGTCGGCGGCCTCGTGCGGTGGCTCGTCGACCGGAAGCGCGGGCAGGCAGGCAGCGATGAGGAGTTCAGCCCAGGCACGCTGCTCAGCTCGGGCTACATCGCGGGCGGCGCGATCGCGGGCCTCGTGGCGGCGCTCGTCGCGGGTGTCGGGATGGAACACAAGTTCGACCTGTCCACCGTGTTCACGCGTTTTTCGGCCTCGAACCTCTCGGGCGTGCTCGCGTTCGGCGCGATCGCAGGCGCGCTTTACTGGGCCGCCGTTCGGGGGAAGTCGGCCGTCGGCAAGTCCGAGGGCTAAAGGGCAAAGGGGGCGCGGCGCGGACCTTGCCAGCCGCCCCCCCCGATGTCTCCTCGAAACTACCTGCAATACCTCCTCGTTTTTCCCCTTCTCCCCGCCTGCGCGGGCCCCGATCCCGAATTCCTCGCGGAAGAATCCGAATCCCTCGCCGAGGATGTGTCCGCGATCGCGCGACGATGCGAGGACGCCTCCGATTGCGCCGGCAGCCTCGGCTGCGTCCAGGGAGTCTGCGCAGCGTGCAATCGTCACGCACACTGCGCGAGCAACGTGTGCGACCTTTACCAGGGCGGCCGGTGCATCCCCGAAAAGGAGGTCCTTTATGTGGGCCGCGAGGTGGTATCCCATTACGAAGAATGCGACAACGCCACAGGCGTGAGGAACGATCCCTTCTGCCAGATCCGGGACGCCATTCCGGCGCTGGGCAACGGCAAAAGGGTGATCCGCGTCGCGCCAGGCTTTTATTTGCCGTTTCACGTGAGCCTCGGCGAGGTGTTCACCGTGTACGGCCCGGCCGGCGAGGGCGGGATCGCCCAGGTCACCGAAGAGGACGTGGGCGGGCTCAGCGTGCGCGGCGGCGCGCGCGTCGTGCTCGATGGGCTCGAGCTCGGCCGCTATTCGCACGGCTCCGGCGTGCGCTGCGAGGGCCCAGGCACACGTGTCGTCGTGCGGCGCAGCCAGATCTTCGCCGATACACGGGCGCCCATGTACACGAACGGATGTGACCTCCGGCTCGAGCACACGGAGGTGTTCACGCGCGAGTAGGAGGGTGCATTTGGGAGGCGCGGAGCTGGGGCTTTGCCCCAGGCCCCAGCAGGGGCTATCCGCCCCTGCACCCGGACCAGCCAGGGGCCTGAGCACTGGTCTCATCTTACGAGCCCATTCTCCCTGAGGACGCGCAGCATCTCTGCTGCGGGAGCTAGGCGTTCCAGGCCGCGACTGATGGTGACGGAGCCGGGGGGACCTCCCGAAGACT
>NZ_SSMQ01000028.1 GCF_005144585.1 Polyangium fumosum
GCCGCCGCCCCCGCGACGGCCGCCGCGCCCACAGCCGCGCCCGCCGCCGCTCCCGCGCCCACAACCGCGCCCGCTGCGCCGCGCATCTGGTCGAAGGGGCGGTTTGCCTGGATCCACCCCGAGCCCGGCGCAAGCCGCGCCTGGATCGGATACCTCGCGCTCGGCAGCTCCGTGCCGCTCAAAGGCGGCAGCGTCGAAGCCGCGCACATCAAGGGGTATGGTGGCTGCGACGCCTGGTACGCCGTCGAACCACGCGGCTACGTCTGCGCAGGCGCCACCGCGACGATCGACGAAAAAGACCCGGCGATCGTCATCCTGCGGCGCGACGCAGCCGATGTGAGTTCGCCCTGGCCGTACCAGTACGGCGAATCCATTGGCGCTCCGCGTTATGACCACATCCCCACGCGCGCCGAGCAACACGAGGCGGAATGGGACCTCGAAAAACACGAGGCCAAGGTCGAAAAAGCACGCGCCGCCGCAGGGGACACGGCCGCGATCGCCGCGATCGACAAAGCCCTCGTCGGCGTCGACCTCGCCCCCTCCGGCGAGGGCCCGCCCGAGCTCGTGCCCTTTGGCCCGCTCGTCCGGGAAAACCGCAAGTTCGTCCAGCTCGGCTCGACGATCGCCTTCGTGCGGGCCTTCGAGTCCGGCGGTCGCACGTTCGTCCTCACGGCCGACCAGGCGATCCTCCCGAAGGATCGCCTCAAGCCTTACCCGCGCTCCACGTTCCACGGCGTGTCGCTCGGCGACGACGTGAAGCTCCCGCTCGCGTTCTTCCGCCAGAAGCCACGCCCGAAATGGAAACGCGAAGCCGAAGGCAAGCTCGTGCAGACCGACGAGACGTTCCCGCGGCTCGGCTGGGTCGGCCTCACCGGCACGCGGATCGAGCAAGACGGCAAGGCGTTCGTCGAGACGAAGGAGAGCGGCATCTACGTCCTCGCCGAGGACGCGCAGATCGTCGAGGCCGTCCCCGAGGCGCCCTGGCTCGCCGACAAAGATCCGACGAAGAGCAAATGGGTCGACGTGCGCGTCTTGAATGGCACGCTCGTCGCCTACGAGGGCCTACGCCCAGTCTATGCGACGATGATCTCCCCGGGCCGCGGCGGCGTGCCGTACCCAGGCATCGAACCGCTCAAGACCGCCTCCACGCCCGTCGGCCTCTTCCGCGTCGACGGCAAGTTCCGCACGGCGTCGATGGTGTCGAGCTCGGACGAGAACCTCGTACATGCCGAGGTGAACTGGGTCCTGAACTTCAGCGGCCCCCACGCGCTGCACGGCGCCTACTGGCACGACGCCTGGGGCGAGCCAAAGAGCGGCGGCTGCGTGAACATGGCGCCGATCGACGCCAAATGGGTCTTCGACTGGACCGACCCGACCGTGCCCGAAGGCTGGCACGGCATGCGCGCCGTGCAGGCCTTCGGCCAGAGCACGATCGTGCGGATCCGGCGGTAGAGCCGGCACGGCGTTGCGCCGGGGTTTCACCCCGGACCCCGACCAGGGGTTGTCCACCCCTGGACCCGGACCAGCCAGGGGCTGGACCCAGGCTCGATGAACTGCGCTCCGCGCAGTTCATCGAACAGGCCCGGTCAAGACCAGCAACGACCCTGCCAACCAAACCAGCCGCGTGGCGGGTTCGGCTGGCACCCTGGGTTCTTCGTCGGCCTGTTTGAAAAACTGCGCACCGCGCAGTTTTTCAACCCTGGGTCCAGCGCCTCGCTGGTCCGGGGTCGAGGGGGCGGACAGCCCCCCGCGGGGACCGGGGCAGCGCCCCGGGGCGGACAGGGCTCGCCTGGCCCCGTGCGCTTCGTCGAGGGGCTTGGATCACGGCTCGCCTGGCCCCGCGCGCGTCGTGACCACGGGAGGGACGGGGCGTCCTGCCAGGGAACATGGCGTGACCACCGGAGGATCACGGCTCGGCTTGGTGGGTACGGGGGCAGCGCGGGGGAGGATCGGAGCGTCCTTCGTGTGGGATGGACGCGGAGTGGGAGAGGGACGGGGTCACCTGGCCGCTATCGGTCGCGGAGCGGGGGTGGATCACGGCTCTGTGCATCGGTCTCCTCTCGAAGCCGCCTCGCTGGGGCTTTGCCCCAGGCCCCAGCAGGGGCTGTCCGCCCCTGCACCCGGACCAGCCAGAGGCTGGACCCAAGCTCGATGAACTGCGCGATGCGCAGTTCATCGAACAGGCCCGGTCAAGACCGGCAGCGGCGTTCCCCACCAAGACAGCCGCGCTGCTGGCTCGGCTGGCACCCTGGGTTCTTCGTCGGCCTGTTTGAAAAACTGCGCTCCGCGCAGTTTTTCAACCCTGGGTCCAGCGCCTCGCTGGTCCGGGGTCGAGGGGGCGGACAGCCCCCTGCGGGGTCCGGGGCAGCGCCCCGGGTGCGGCGCTTCCTCGCGTGTCAGCGCGGAATTTCGAGGAATGCCTTTGCGAGTTGCATCGCTCGCTCGGGGTCGACCATGTTCAGGTAGGCGATCTTCCCCTGCAGATACGCTTCGAAGTGGGGGATGTTCTCGCGGTTTTGCGCGGCGAGCCCGGTCTTCTTTGCGGCGTGCAGGATTGCGCGGAGCTTGCGGACCTCCTCGCGTGGCATCCCGAGTTTGTCGTTCACCACGATCCCGGTGACCTCTTGCCGCCCGCCTGCGTGCTGCACGCGCCCCTTCTTCGGGTTGATGGCAAACCCCTCCTCTTGCACGATGTGCCGCACCCGCGCGAGCAGGATTCCGAGGTCGCCCCGACCCTTCTTCTGGCCGCCCTTGCCGTCGTCCACGACCTCGTTTGCCGCGGAGAATGTGAGGTCGTCTGCGTACCGCGTGTACGTCCAGCCCATCTTGCGCGTCATGCCTGTGAGACGCCGATCGAGCTTGCGCGCGACCAGGTTCGAGATTGCTGGGCTCGTGCATGCGCCTTGCGGCAATCCCCGCTCGCCCACGGCCACCCAGTATGTCGTCCCGTCGTACACGACCTTCCGGCGCGGCGACTCCGTGCAGAGCAGCGCGAAGATCGTGGCCACTGCGGGCGAGTACCCGATCGACTCGAAGAGCCCGCGCACGCGGCCGAACGTGATCGTCGGGAAGAAGTCCGAGAGATCGAGGTTCACCACGATCCCGCGGCCGAGGTGGGCTCGCGCGTTCGTCACCGTCGAGCGGCCCTTCACGAACCCGTGTGCCTCGGCCTCGATCGAGAGCTTTGCGAGCACGTTCTGGAGGATCCACTGCTGCGCCTTCGAGAGCGCCTCGTGCGGCGCCGAGAGCAAGCGCATGCCGCCCGAGCGCTTGGGTACCTCGAAGTACACGTAATGCGGCTTCTCGACCGCGTCGTTGTGGTAGCAGAGCCAGCGCAGACGCGGGATCGGCAGGCCCAGCGCCTTCGCGACCTCCGCCGGCGTCGAGAGCAAGGGCAACCCCTGCTTCTGCAACGACTCGACGTTCGCGCGCCGATCGCCGAGGCTGCCGGACACGCCGCGGCCGAGGAAGATGATGTCTTCGGCGCGACGCTTGGCGACGGCTTCCGCGTGCTTCTTCTTGCGCTCGGCCGCGAGGCGCTTCTTCTCCGCCTTGCGCTCGGCCTTCTGGCGGCGCAGCTCCTCGATCGCCTCGTCGGCCTTCTTCCGGGCCACGGTGGACGCCAGGCTCGTGGCCTCGTTGTGCTTGAGCCAGAGATCACCGACGCGGTGGATCTCCTCGATCTGCGCCTCCGTGAGCAAACCGCGCAGGATGAGGCCCCGATCGATCAGCGCCGTGCGCTCGTCGCTCTGCGGCGGGATCGTGTCCACGCGCCCGATCCACGCCGTCTGGTACGGGTTGATCTTGAGCGCGCGCTTGCGCATCTCGTCCGCCGACAACCCGAGGATCCCCGACGTGTCGTACGGGTCCTTCGGCTTCGGTTTGTCCTTCTTCTTCGCCGCAGGCGCGGGGCTCGTCGAGGTAAACGTCGCGACGGCGGTCGTCGCGCTCCCCGTCGCAGCTCCCGTCGTCGTCGACTTGGTCGACGATGACGATGAGGACGAGGTCGTCGAAGCCGATGCCGCCTTCGGTTTGTCGTCCGGCTCGTTTTTCCCGGGCTCGCCCTCGCCGGGTTTGCCGGTGCCGATGAAGGACTTGACTTTGTCCCAGAAGCCCACGGCAACTCCCGCTAGATCGAGGTTGCGATGCGCATCGCCCGAGAGCTCGGGCGAGCGACCCTTGATGCACCGTTCGACGCGCCGTCCAGCCCTCCAAGGAAGCCCGTCCGCCCGACTACTCGCCTAGGACCACGTCCGATCACCGAGGCCCTAGGCCCCCTACCGGCATCCAGACCCAAGGGTCCGCTGAGTGGATGCTGGTAGGGGGCTTTAGGGCCAAAAGAACATCGGGCGCGGGGACGCATGGGGGAACGAACTCCGCCACGGCGGAACGCCGCAGCATGGTGGGCTCGGGCGGACGGACCTCCTTGCAAGGCTGGACGCGAGCGCGTCGAACGAGACGACAAGACCATTCCTACAACGACTTCCTACCCAGAAGCCAGGCCAGACAGAGGACGGATGCGCGCTCGGCGCGGAACCGATCCGCGACGCGCTTCACCTCGGCGAGCACGTCGGGCGGGAGCGCGAGCCGCTCCTCCACGGCGTCCGCCGGTACACGTGTGGCAAGGGAACGCGCGAGCGTGACATCCGCGAGCGCGAGCGCCGTGGTCCACGATCGCTCCGCCTGGATCCGCGGCATCGCCACGTCCCACGCCTCCTCCAGCACCCGCGACACCGTGGTGTTTTTCCGGTTCGCCACCTTGCGGATGTCGTCGAGGATCTGGCGGGGGATCGGGAAGCTCTCGCCCGACGACCACTTCGACGCCTTCGGCGCCTCGGGCGCGGGCTCGGGCTTCGGCGCCTGCGGCAGGGCGCGGCTCGAGAGCACCATCTTGAGCGCGAGCAAATGCCGGCAAGGCCCGGCCCGAAGGCCACTCTTGTAGAAGTACGAGCACGAGCACTTCGCCTTCTTGATCGCGAGGTCCTCGTCGAAGATCGCCTCGCACGCCGTGCCCTTCGCCTTGCCGACGACCGCGCGCCGGCCGTCGGAGAGGAGCTCGTCCCGATCGATCGTCACCGCGTTGCTCCGGGCCATCGCGCGGCCCTCGACGAGCTCCGGGTGCTCCGGCCCGAGGAAGGCCTCGCTCAGCACGGCGGGCATCACCTGCCGGTAGCGATACACCTGATCGGCGTGGTCGAAGATGAGCTGTCCGCGCTTCGCGAGCAGGTGCAGCGCGGGCACGAGGCTCTCCTCGGACGCACCCGTCGCCGCGGCGATCGCGGGCAACGTCGCGCGCTGCTCGTTCTGGAGGAACCGATCCGCCTGCAGCATCGTGCGCGCATCCGGCTCGGTCGCGCCCGCGAGCAGGTCGAGCCCTGAGCCGCTCGTCCAGTCGTTGGTGGTCCACCCGCTCAGCGCGAGCACGAGCCGCATGTCGCCCATGTGCGCGATCCAGATGCTCGGCAGGCCCGATCCGAGCAGCCGCACCTCGACGCGATCCGTGAGCGGCAGGACGCGGGCGAGCGCGAAGAGCCGCCGCCGGCCCCAGATCTTGACCTCCTCGGTGATCTCGCGACCCGCGGGCGCCGAGCGATACGGGCCCAGCTTGCCGCCCGCGCTGCTCCCGCCGATCTCGAGCCCGCCGTCGTACACCGGCCCGCGCGACGGGATCTCGATCCCCCACGGATCGAGGATGATCTTCGGCGCCTTGCCCGGCGTGAGCACGAACCGGATGCTGCGCGGCCCGGTCTTCTCGCGGTGGCGCTTCAAATGCGCGAGGATCGCGTACACGACCTCGACGGGCAGATCCACGCGGCGGCTCGGCAGGCACGTCGAGGCCTGGATCTGACCGAATCCACGCAGCCACGAGGGCGGCAGATCGATCTTCTCTTCGCGGTAGTCCGCCACGCCCTCGACCTTCACGTCGAAGCCGGTCGGGTCCACGGACAGGCGCGTCTTCCGGTAGCTCCGCAGCGTCTGGAAATGCTCGTAGAGCGCGATCGAGTAATCGACGTTCGTCGTGCCGAGCCCCGCCTCCTGCGCGCCCACGAACGAGTCGCGGTCCACGGACAAACAGCCGTAGCTCGACTCGTCCTTGGAGAAACACTCGAAGAAGACCACGTCGGGCGCGACGGTCACGACCGGGTCGCACGGCACGAGGTGGCGGAAGAGCTCCGGATCGTGCCGCGCCAGCTCGTTCGCCCACTTGACGCGCGCGTCCCAGTAGAGGCGATGCATCTTGCGGAAGTCGCGATCGAGGTTCGGCGGGATCGGCTCCTTCGCGAGCCGCGCGAGCTCGGCGCGCTTCGCCTGATCGAAGAGCTGCGCCTTGAGCTGCGCCTCGCGCTCTTCTTCGGCCTTCTTCCACGCCTGGTACGCGGTCTTGTCTTTCTTCCGGAACTTGAGGTCGCCGACGACCACGTCGTGCAGCGCGCTCATGGCCTCGCGAAAGCGGATCGCGTCCTTGAGCTCGGCGTCGAAGAAGGTCTTCGGCCGCGCGAGGTTCGGGGAAAAACGCACGAGCAGGCTCTGCGCCGCCCCGAGCACGCCGCTCTTGCCCAGATAACGGAGGTCGACGTTCACGCCCTCTCCTCCTGGAAAAGCGAGAGCTCCGGCAACTTGCGCCCGATCGCGCTGCGAAGCGCCGGCGCCTGGAACGCCGCGCGCGAGACGGCCGCGAGCGCCGCGCGCCGCTCCGGCGGCCGCACGCTGCGCAGCGCATACCCGAGCAGCCCCACGAGCGGCTCCGCCTCGGCCGGATGTTCCACGATACGCGCCGCGATCTGCGAGAGCGCCGTGCGCTTCTGCTTCGAGCCGCGGTGCACCGCGAGGATCGTCGTCGCCCAGATCCGCTCGAGCGTCGCCGGACCGAGCGCCTTCTCCCGCTGCACGAGGTGCGCGAGCAAGAACGCGCGCACGTCGTCGTAGGGGCTCTCCGAGAGCGCCGACCAGAGCGCCGGATCATCCTTGAAGCGCACGTCGCGCTCGAAGAGCTGCAGGGCCTCGCGGCGCACGTCGTCGTAGCGCGCGTCCACGAGATCCCGGACGTGTGTCATGCGCGCCTCCTTGGCGGTCGAGAGGATCGACACGACCCACTTCGCCGCGGCCTCACGCACGCGCGGCGCGCGCGCCGTCGCGAGGCGCAACGTCGCCTCGATCGCCTTGATCCCAGCCGCCTTCTTGGTCATCGCCCAGTCGAGCCCGAGCTCGGCGACGGGCGCGACCGGCGAACACGCGAGGTCCACGCACTGATCGAGCGTGAGCCGCGCGGGCGAGACGTGCTTCTTGATGGCCTCGCAGAGGAAGCCGAGCGCCGTCGGGTTGTCGATCTGGAGCAGCTCCAGCCACTCGGCCACCGTGAGGCTCGAAATGCCCTCGGCCGTGCGCAGGAGATCGGCCGCGAAGATCTGCACCTCTTCGTTCGGGTTCGCGATGAGCGGGCGCAGGCGCGCCATCGTCAGCGCGCCGAGCTCACGCGCGTACCCGGCCTTGAGGAGCTCCACCGCGAACACGCGCACCGTGCGGCCCTTCGCGCTCGTCACGAGCGCGAGCACGTCCTCGAAGCAGCCCTGCCACGCCTCGGGCCAGAGCGGCGCGGGGGCGAGCTCGGCGAGCGAGTGATCCTTCGCGACGCGGATGCCATCCGGGAGCCGATCGAGCGCGGCCGCGCCGTGGTAGAGCACGTGGAGCAAGCTCCACGCGTCGAGCAGGCGCTCGGGTTTGTCCAGATGATCGTCGCGGTAGAGCACGAGCGCCTTGCGGATCGCCTTGCCGTACCGGACGGGGTCCTTGCGCCCGACGTCGCGGAAGTAGCGCAGGACGCGGCGGCGCAGGTAGTTGCGCGTGGCCTTCGAGAAGTGCGGCGCGCTGTCGTTGCGGCCCCCGAAGTGGGCCGGGTGGTTGCCCGTGCCCACGAGGACACGCACCTTGCGCGACTGCTGGCTCGACCCGTCGTAGCGCGACTTCTCCACGAGCTTGCGCTGCACGAGCCTGTCGAAGGCGACCATGAAGTGGCCGAGGAGCTCGTCGTCGTGCGCCTTCTCGGCGAGCTTGAAGAGGCTCTTCACGAGCGGCCGGTGGTGCGGCCTGTCGCAGCCGTCGGCGATGTACGCGAGCAGCGTGCGGCGCGCGAAGGGCCGGCTGTCCTTGAGCCACCGTTCGGCGAGCGATTTGAGCTTCTTGCCGGCCGTGAGCGAGAGGACCTCGTCGACGAAACGGTCGTCCCCCGACTCCCAGTATTCGTCGAGGAGCAGGTTCGATCCGGCCCTCGTGCGCGCGTTCGCCATGCGAGGGTCGAGACGATAGGCAAGTCGGGCGCGCGAGGTCAAGGGGCACGGCCTTCGGGGCTCCACACCACGGACGCCGCCCCGCCCCTTTCCACCCCCGCTTTTAATCTTCCACCCGAACGGTTCGTCCACGATCCGCGTTGAGCGCGCGCGATCAATCCTTTACCGTGGCTCCATGAGAGCGCTTCGATTCTCACCCAGCACGCTTGCCATTCCTCTCGTCTCGCTCCTCGCCGCGGCCGGCTGCGGCGGCGGAGACGGCGATGCCGATCAACTCTTCACGAGCACGTCGAGCTCGAGCGGCGGCACGTCCGTGGGCGGCTCGGGCGGCGCCGGCGGGGACGGCGGCGGAATGGGCGGCACGGGCGGAGACGGCGGGAGCGGCGGCGCCGGCGGGGACGCCGGGGCGGGCGCCGGTGGAATGGGCGGCTCCGGTGGGACGGGCGGCTCCGGCGGCGGCGGGCCCGCGTGCGCGCCCGAGGGGCCGTTCGACGGCGCGCCCGTCGAGGCGCAGGCCGGGCAATGGACGTGGGTGCCGGTCCCCGAGGCGAAATGCCGGGGCGGCAGCTCCACCGGCTTCGGCGTCCGCATCAACCCGCAATCGACGAAGCTCGTCATTTTCCTCGAGGGCGGCGGCGCGTGCTTCAACGGCACGACGTGCAACCTGAACCCGAGCTCCTACGGGCAGAACAACTTCGACAACTGGAAAAACGGCGGCGGGAAGAACGGCATCTTCAGCACGGTGGAGGAAGAAAACGCCGTGAAGGACTGGAGCTTCGTCTACGTCCCCTATTGCACGGGCGACGTGCACGCCGGCAATGCCCCGGGCGCCGACGTGCCGGGCGGGCTCTCCCCCAAGGGCCAGCAGTTCGTCGGGTACGCGAACATCGGCCATTACCTGAAGCGCATCATCCCCACGTTCAAGAACGTGACCGAGGTCCTGCTCACCGGCGTGAGCGCGGGCGGGTTCGGCGCGTTCTACAATTACGACCGCGTGGCGCAGGCGTTTTGCCCCACGCCCGTCGCGCTGATCGACGACTCGGGCCCCCCGATGGGCGACACCTACATGGCGCCCTGCCTCCAGAAGCGCTGGCGCGATCTCTACAACTTCCCGGACACGCTCCCCGCCGACTGCGTCGAATGCACGCTCCCGAACGGCGGCGGCCTCGCCAATGCCTGGAAGCTCCTCGGGAAGAAATACCCCGAGGCCTCGCTCGGGCTCATCTCGTCCGACAAGGACAACACGATCTCGCAGTTTTACGGCTACGGGAAAAACGACTGCCAGAACATCGACGGCCTCTTCCCGACGGCGCTCTCCGGCGCCGAATACACCGCGGGCCTCGAGGAGATCCGCGAGAGCTTCCTCCAGCAATCACCCGCGTGGAGCAGCTATTACGTGAGCGCCACGACCCACACCTATCTCGGCGGCAACGGCTATTACAACACCAACGTGGATGGAACGCCCATGTCCGAGTGGGTGAAGGGCATCGTCGACGGCGCCGCGGCCACCCACATCGGGCCGTAGCGAAACGACACGCGGAGCAACTTTCCGCCCTTACCGAATTTTCCGGATGCCAGGGCCGGCGCCCTGGACTATGTTCCGCGGCATGAACAGCACGCGCACCTATTTCCGCCGCGTCGCGGTCTACTGCGGGTCCTCCGGCGGCGTCGGGACCCATTACCTCGACGCCGCCCGCGCAGCCGGCGCCTTCCTCGCCGAGCGCGGCATCGACCTCGTCTACGGCGGCGGCCGCGTCGGCATGATGGGCGCCGTCGCCGAAGGCGCGCTCATGAAGGGCGGCCGGGTTTACGGCGTGATCCCCGAGAAGCTCAAAGCCCGCGAGCTCGCGCACGAGGGGCTGACGGAGCTCTTCATCGTCGATAGCATGCACGCCCGCAAGACCATGATGGCCTCCATGGCCGACGCCTTCGTCGCCCTGCCCGGCGGCTGGGGCACGCTCGAGGAGGTGTTCGAGGTCGTGACGTGGTCCCAGCTCAACTATCACAAGAAGCCGGTCGGCCTGCTCAACGTGCGCGGCTACTACGACCACCTCGTCGCGTTCCTCGATCACGCCATGACCGAGGGCTTCATCCGCCCCATTCACCGCCCGCTCTGCGCGTCGGCCGATACGATGGACGCGTTGCTCGACCGCCTCTCGAAGCTCCAGATCCCCGATATCGGCCGGTGGATCGACAAACCTTGAACCACCCCCGCCCGCGCCCCACACCTCCGCCCCGATGACCGACGAACGAAAGATCCCGGAAGGACGCCTGGGAAGGCTCGCGCGGCTCGCCGCCGTCGGGGCGCGCACGGGCGCGAGCTTGATCCGCGGGACATCGGCCGCCGACGCCGCCGCGAGCAAGGCCGCGGAGATGCTCGGCACGCTGCGTGGCCTCGCCGCCAAGGCCGGCCAGATGGCGAGTTACGTGGACGGCATGGTCCCCGAGGGGCAACGCGAGGCCTACGAGACGGCCATGCGCAAGCTCCGGAACGCCGCGCCGACCTCGTCCCCCGCCGCCATCCGCGCGCGGGTCGAGGAGGACCTCGGGGCGCCGATCGACAAACTCTTCGCCGAATGGGACGAGCAGCCGTTCGCGAGCGCCTCGATCGGCCAGGTGCACCGCGCGCGGCTCGACGACGGGCGCGAGGTCGCCGTGAAGGTGCAGCACCCGGGCATCGAAAAGGCCGTCGAGAGCGACCTCGAGAATGCCGATGTCCTCGGCGGCATGGTCGCGGTGCTCGGGCCGAAGCGCCTGGAGCCCAAGGCCGTGCTCGCCGAGCTCCGGGCGCGCTTCCTGGAGGAGCTCGATTACGAGCTCGAAGCCCGGAGGCAACGCGCGTTCACGGCGCTGCACGCAGGTGATCCGGCGATCCGTATTCCCGAGGTCATCCTCGAACGATCGAGCAAGCGCGTGCTCACGAGCGAGCTCGTGCACGGAAAAGCCCTGGAAGAGGCCTGCGAGGCGGACCTCGTGATCCGGGAGCGGTATGCCGACACGCTCTGGCGGTTCGTCTTCAAGGGCAACCTCGTCGGCGGCATGTTCAACGCCGACCCGCACCCGGGCAATTACCTGTTCCAGGACGACGGCTCGATCATCTTCCTCGATTTCGGCTGCGTGCAGCCCATCGAGGGCGAGCGGCTCACGCTCGCGCGAAACCTCCACCTCGCGGCCTTGCGCCGGGACGAAGAGGCGTTCGGCGAGATCGCCACGAAGATCCTGCTCACGGAGGGCGGGGTCTACGAGCGAATGGCGGTCGCGTACTCGCGCCGCTGCTTCGAGCCGATCTTCGGCTCGCCCTACCGGATCACGCGGGCGTACGCGGCGAGCCTGGTCGAGGGCATCAAGGAGATGAAAAACGAGGTGCTGTTCAAGAAGGACGGCAACTTCGTGCAGCTCCCGCCCGGCATGCTCTTCATGAACCGGCTGCAGTTCGGCTTTTATTCGGTCCTCGCGCGCCTCGACGTGAGCCTCGATTACGCGGCCGTGGAGGAGACGTTCCTGCGCGAGGCGGGGTTCGTCTGATGCTGGGCCGTTGCGAGACGCGCCCTTTGGCTTATCCTCCGCCGAGGTCCGTGATGCCCAGGCTCTCCCTCTCCTTCGTCGCGCTCGCCCTCCTCGCGCCGGCCTCCTGCGGGTACGAGGAGCCGAACATGCCCTCCCAGGAGGCGCTCTACGACGAGCCCGGGAGGCCGAACGACTTCTTCCTGCAGGGCTCGGGCGGGCACGTCGTCCACGCGACGATCGGCGAGGGGACGGCGATCGGGCCGGTCGTGAACGTCGGCCTCTACGCCGAGGACGACGGCAAGGCCCTGCGCGGCCTCGTGCTCGGCAAGACGCTGAGCGCCTCCGTCCGCGGCGCCGAGGTCGAGGGGCTGTGGGGCGCGGAGCCCCTGCGGCTCCGCGTGACGCGCGTGGAGAAGCGGCAGCACGTCGAGGGGCTGCTCCGCGGACGCATCACCGATCTCTGGATCGGGTCCGAGGCGCTCACCGGGACCGTCGGCCTCTGCGGGTTCGATCTCGCGCGGCGCGGGCACATTTACGAAGGGTCGCTACGTTGTGGGGGTTCGATGGAGCTCGTGAGCGTCCGGATCCCCGAGACGTTCGCCGGCTGGGGCGAGACCGCCTCGGCCGTGATGGTGGCCATGCTCCTGACTGGCTGAACGCCCGCACATCATTCGTATTCGACGGCTGGGATGGTTCCCTCGCCCGCGATTCTTTTGTGCGCCCCCCTTTCGGAGGCGCGAGGGATGCTTATGTTCCCCAATCCCGGCGAGCACCACCCTCCGCCGCGTCTTCGCCGGGCAGGACGCGGGTCTGGAGACCACATTGAACAAACTCAGGATCGCGGGCCCCGCGAAGGAGCCCGCACGCACGCGTCGTCCGCGCACGCGCAAGGCCCCCACGCCCCCGGCGCCTCGCGCGGCTCCGATCCAGGACGCGACCGATCTCTATCTGCGGGGGCTCGAAGCAAGCCAGCCGCTCACGCGCGAGGCCGAGGCCGAGCTCGGGCGTCGTATCGTGGACGCCGAGCGCGACGCGCTGTCCGCGCTCGTACGCTCCTCCGCGAGCGTGCACGCGCTCGCCGCGATGGCGGCGGAAATTCAGTCTGGCCAGACAAACCCGCGGGATCTCCTCCTCAACGGGGAGGCCCCGGACGCGGCGGACAGCACGCGCCGCCTCGTCGACGCGCTCGAACGGGCGCGCGCGCTCGCCGAAGGGCCGGAGAGCGACGCCGCGCTGCCCACGGATCTCGCGGATGCCTTCGACGCGCTCCGGGTCGACCCGACGTTCGTCGAGCGCCTCGATCAGGCGCTCGTGGCCCGCGCGAAGGCCACCCACGCCGAGGAGCTGGCGCGCATCGAAGAGGCGCGTGATCGCTCCGCAAAGGCGCGGGCGCGGGCGGCGCACGAGAAGGGCGAGCTCGTCCGGGCGAACCTGCGCCTCGTCGTCGCGACGGCGCGCCATTATTCGAACCGCGGCGTCCCCCTGCTCGACCTCGTGCAGGAGGGCAACCTTGGCCTCATCCGGGCCGCCGACAAGTTCGACTATTCACGCGGGTATCGGTTCGGCACGTATGCGGCGTGGTGGATCCGGCAATCCATCGAGCGGGCGCTCCTCTACCAAGGCAAGGACGTGCGCATGCCGGTGCACCTCACGGCGAGCCGGCGGCGGGTCCTCGGCGCGGAGCGGGCGCTCTCGCAGAAAAACGCGCGATTGCCCTCGCAGGAGGAGATCGCGGAGAGTTCGGGCGTGCCGCTCGACAAGGTCCAGGCGGTCCGCGCGCTCTCGTTCATGCCGGTCAGCCTCGACGCGCCCATGGGCGATGAGGGCGATTTCCGCTTCGGCGACACCCTGGCGAGCGAGACGGACGCGCCCGACGAGGCGCTCGCGCGGACGCGCATGCGCGAGGCCACGAGCGAGATGCTGGAGACGCTCACGCCCCGCGAGCGTGAGGTCCTGCGGCTCCGTTATGGGCTGACGGGCGAGGACGACCATACCTTGGAGCAGATCGGCCGCTCGTTCTCGCTGAGCCGCGAGCGAATTCGGCAGATCGAGTCGAAGGCGCTGGAAAAACTCCGCACCTGGTCCGAGGAGCGGGGGCTCGGTTCTTATCTCGAAGGTTTGCGCTGAAGGCCGAGCTCGTCCATCGAGGGCGGGCCTTCAGCGCTTCGCCCGCAGATTCACGCCGAAGCTGATGAGCTTGCGGAACGAGCTCGGCAACGCGCGCTTCATCCTCCAGAGCCAGCGCGCGTCGGCCATGGGCACCGCATACAGCTCGTCGTGCTCCACGGCCGCGAGCGCCGCGAGGACCACCTCCTCGACCGGGCGCCCGCCCGCCATGAGCTGGTCTGCCATGGTGCGGGTCTCTTGATCCGCGAAGCGACCCGAATTCACGATGTCTGTCTTGAAAAACGTCGGACAGAGGACGGTCACGCCCACGCCCGTGCCGTCGAGCTCCACGGCCAAGGTCTCCGAGATCGCGATGACGCCCGCCTTCGCGGCGTTGTAGGCGGCCATGCGCGGCGCGCACAAAAGGCCTGCGGCGGAGGCGACATTGAGGATGTGGCCGGCGCCCTGCTTTTTCATGCGGGGAACGAAGGTGTGGCAGCCGTGGATCACGCCGAAGAGATCGACCTCGATCGTCCAGCGCCAATCCGCGAGCGAGAGGTCCCCGACGAGCCCGCCGCTGCTGACGCCGGCGTTGTTGACCAGGAGGTCGACGGGGCCCTCGCAAGCGTTCGCGAGCGCCTCCACGTCCTCGATTTTCGTCACGTCGCAGCCGAGCGCCGTGGCCGAGGCGACGCCGCGGGCGCGGGCGAGGCGGGCCGTCTCCTCCGCCGCGCCGGGCTGAATGTCGGAGAGCACGAGCCGCCCGCCGCGCGCCGCGAGCTCCAGCGCGAGCGCGCGGCCGAAGCCGCCCCCTGCCCCGGTGATGACGCTGCATCCCGATGATCGAAGTCCCATGAAGTTCTCCTCGTCCTCGTCTCGTGATCTCGTGCCCGCATGAAAACCCGACCCGCGCCGATCCGTCAATGGCGCTCACGCCATCGGGACCACCTCGTAGGGTGCGGGATCGAAGCGCCGCGTCCGCAGGCGATACTCGAACGTGAAGCCCGGCCAAAGCGTGGTGTTCTTGCCGCTCCGGGTCTGGTACCAGCTCACGCATCCGGTCGACCAGACCGTGCGCGGAAAACGCGCCTGGAGCTTGCGGTTCTCCTCGGCCTGCGCCTCCGGCCGCACGTCGACGAACTTCCAGCGCCGCGCCCGCATCGCCTCGATGCAGCTCATGACGTAGGCCGCCTGGGACTCGATCATGAAGACCATCGAGCTGTGGCCGAGGCCGACGTTGGGCCCGACGATCAGGAAAAAATTGGGAAACCCCGCGATCGTCGTCCCGAGATACGCCTCGGGCCCGTCGCGCCACGCGTCGTTCAAATCACGCCCGCCGCGCCCGCGAATCTCGAACGGCGCGACGGCCTCCGCCGCCTGGAACCCGGTCGCGAGGATGAGCGTATCGACCTCGCGGACCCCCCCGTCGCTCGTCCGCACGCCCTCCGCCTCGATCGCCTCGATGGGATCGGTGACGAGCTCGACGTTCGATCGAAGGAGCGCGGGGTAATAATCGTTCGAGAGCAGGACGCGCTTGCAGCCCATCGTATATCGCGGCGTGAGTTTTTCCCGTAACACGGGATCGGGCACACTCTTCGCGAGGTACATCCGCGCGAGCCGCTCGGCGAGCTTCATGATGCGCGGCTCGGCGACGAACCCGAGCGCGAAGAGCTCGTGCCACCAGTATTGCCGCAGGCGGGCCATCCGCTGGAGGAGCGGCACACGGGCGAACCATTGGCGCTCGCGGGGCGTGATCGCCCGGTCTTGTTTCGGCAGGATCCACGGCGGCGTGCGCTGAAAGAGGTGGAGACGCCCGACCTTCGGCGCGATGGCTGGCACGATCTGGATCGCGCTCGCCCCGGTGCCGATGACCGGCACCGTCTTGCCGTCGAGATCCGCATGTTCGTCCCAGCGCGCCGAATGGAAGGTTTTCCCGCCGAACGCGCCGAGGCCGGGGATGTCCGGGAGCGCGGGGCGGTTGAGGCCGCCGCAGGCCGAGACGACCACGCGCGCCATCGTCGTGCCGCCGTCGCTCGTCTCGACCCGCCAAACCCCTGCCCGCTCGTCGAACGTGGCGCGTCGGACCTCGGTGTTCAGGCGAATGTGGGGGAGCAAGCCGTACTTGCGGGCGCAGGCTTCGAGGTAGTCGAGAATCTCGGCCTGCGGCGCGAAGCTGCGCGTCCAGCGCGGGTTCGGCTCGAACGAGAACGAGTAGAGGTGCGATTCGACGTCGCACGCCGCGCCGGGGTAATGGTTGTCGCGCCAGGTGCCGCCGACGCGCCCCGCCTGCTCGAAGAGGATGAAATCGTGGATGCCGGCCTGCTTGAGCCGGATCGCCATGGCCAGGCCCGCGAAGCCGCTGCCGACGATGACGATGGGGCTGACCGAGCCCGAAACGCGCGCGCGCTGCATGGCTGTTGACTCCGGTTCAGTAGTGCATCCGAAGATACCGCCTGTTGAACTGAAGTCAACAAGAAAGCCGACGATTGAACATCCGAGGCGCCGGAGGTATAGGCTCGCCTCATGAAGAGCCGAGCAAGGCCGAGGCCGGCGGCGCGGCCCCCGGCGGACGCCGAACGAGGGCCCGCCCCGCGCGCGCGGCTCGAGGTCGACGAGCGCCGCGCCCAGCTCCTCGCGCTCGGCCTGTCGATCTTCAGCGAGCGGTCCTACGACGAGATCTCGATCGACGACATCGCGCGCGCCGCGGGGGTCTCGAAGGGGCTGCTTTATCATTATTTCCCGACGAAGCGCGATTTTTACGTGGCGGCCCTGCGCGCGGCGTCGAAGGAGCTGCTCGACGAGACCCTCGGCACGGCGCCGGACGCCTCGCCCGAGGAGAAAGTCGAAGAGGGCGTGCGGACGTACCTCGCGTACGTGGAGCGACGCGGGGCCGCCTACGTCGCCCTGATGCGGGGCGGAATCGGCTCGGATCCGGAGGTCGCCGCGGTGCTGGAGGAGACGCGCGCGACGTTCCTCGGCCGCATCGTCGCGGACCTGCCCCCCGAAGCCACGGGCCCGCTCGTCCACACCACGATGCGCGGCTGGATCGGCTTCGTGGAGGCCGCCTCGATCGACTGGGTGGCGCGGAGATCCGTGCCGATCGAGCAGATCGTCGCGCTCGCGAAGGTGCTGCTCTTCGACGCGCTGCGCGCCGCGACGGCGTTTTCCCTGGCGAACGAGCCCGCCCCGCCCAAGAAAAAGCGGCCCGCGAAGGCGCGCTGATCAGAGCCACGCGGTCGCGAGCGAGCGGGCGCGGACGTTCTCGGGCACGGCCTGGAGGTAATGCGAGCGCAGCGCCTCGTCCGGGATCTCCGCGGCGCGGGCCTCGATCCGATGCACCACGTCGCGCAGGGCCCGCGAGGCTTCTTCCATCTCGCCCTCCTCGGCACACGCCTCGGCCATAACGAGCCGCGCCTCAATCTCGACGTACCCACCGCCGTCCTTGCCGAGCGCAGCGCCGATCTCCCGGGCGAGCGCGCGCGCCTCGTCCGCCTTTCGCAAAAGGAAAAGGCAACGCACGAGGAGCGTGGTGATCCAGAGCTTGCGCAGCGGGACCCGCTGGCAAAGGGCGAGGGCCACGCGCGCCTCGCGGACGGCGTCCTCGTACACGCCGCGGTGGAGCAGGATCTGCGCCCGAAGGCCACGCGCCCAGCCGCGATATCCGTCGCTCACGCCCGCGGCCCCGAGCACGCGCTCGGCGATGCTCTCCGCCTCGGCCCATTTCGCCGGTTCGCCGAAGCCGACGAGCAGCGCCGCGAGGTGGAGCTCCGATTGCAGGAGCGCAAACGGCCCACGAATGCGGCGCGCGTGATCGACGGCGGCCCGCAACGCGCGCTCACCGGCCTCGCGTTCGCCGATCTCGCCGAGGGCCTGGCCGAGCCGGTTCAACGCGGTGATGTGGTTGCGCGCGTCACCGATGGCCTCGAACGCGGTGACGGCCCGGCGCGTGAGCTCGAGCTGGCGGAACGGGGCGCGCTCGAAGGCGCGGAGCTCGTCGCTCTGCCCGATCGCCAAGGAGCCGGCGAGGTCGAGGTCGAGCGCGGGCATCGAAGCAGCGAGCCGCTCGGCCCGGTCGAGCAGGGCGCGGCAGAGCTCGCGACGCCCGTACGACGTGAGCAAGGAGGCGGCGAGCGGGGCCCATAACAGGTAATCCCGGCGCGCGTCGGGCTCGGGCTCGAAGTGGACGAATCGGCCGGCCATGCGGAGAAAATCCTCCTCCGCGCCGACGACGAGCGAGGCCCACGTGCCGTGAAAGAGGAGCAAGCACGCCCAGCGGCTGCCGTGCGCGACGAGCGGCAACGCCGAGACGCTCGCCCGGTGCGCGGCGTCGAGCTCCGAGCGCCAGCAATGCGCCATCGCCGAGAGCGCCTGCAAGTTGCCGAGGACCTCGCCCGAGGCGCCACAGGAGATCCCGCGCTGCGCGCAGAGGAGCGCGCCGGAAAAGTCGTCGCGGTCGAACGACTGGCCGCCGGCGCGGAGGTAATGGGCCGCGGCGTTCTCGGGGTCGCGGCCGCGCTGGAAATGCTCGGCGAGGACGAGCGCGTCGGGCTCGCCGGCGCGCTTCAACCACGCCCCGGCGAGCCGGTGGCCGAGGTGCCGGTCTTGATCGGTGAGCATGGCGTACGCGCCCTCGCGGATGATCGCGTGGCGGAACGCGTACTCCTCCTGTCCGGCGAACCTCGAATGCAGCCGCCGCGTGACGAGCTCGCGCGCGCAGAGCTCCGCGAGCGAACCGGCGAGCGGCTCGCCGTCGCCGAGCAGCTCGCGGAGGCCGCTCTCCCAGAACGCCTCGCCGAAGATGCTCGCGGCCCGGAGCAGCCGCCGCGACTCGGGCGCGAGCGCGGAGAGGCGCGCCTCCACCATGCCGAGCACCGTGTCCGGCAGCTCTCCGCCCCGACCGTCCGCGACCGCGCGGATGAGCTCTTCCAGGAAAAACGCATTTCCTTCCGCGCGCTCCACGAGCGCCGCGCCGCGCTCCGCCGCGACGTCGCCGCCGAGCACGGCCGACACGAGCTCCGTCGCGGCGCGCCGTGGCAGCGGTCCGAGCCGGATCTCCTGCACGTTCCGGCCCGCCCACAGGCGCGGGAAGACCTCGTGCACCGCGGGTCGCGCGAACGCGAGCACGACGAACGGCACATCCGTGAGATCACGCAGCGCGGCGTCGAGGATCTTGAGCGACGGCGCGTCTCCCCAGTGCAGATCCTCGAGCACCACGAGGATCGGCCGCGTGGCCCCGACCGCCGCCGTGAGCGCGCGGTACGCCGCCTCGATCTGGTCGGCCATGAGCTGCGGGTTTTGACGCGCCGCGCGCAGGCGTGGCCTGCCCTCGTCGGGGAAGGGCGCGCCCGCGAGTTCGCCGAGGAACTCCATGATCGTGCGTCGCTCCGCCTCGTCGGCGAGGACCGACGCGAGCAGCTCGATCTTGCGGCGCTGCGCCTCGATCGGCTCGCCCGCCGAGATCTGCAGGATGTCGCGCAGCGCGCCCGAGAGCAGCGAGAAGGCCGATCCGGCGCCGATCGCGTCGGGCCGCGCGAAGGTGCACACGACGTTCGTGTGGCGCTCCTTGACCACCCGCAAAAGCTCTTGCCGGAGGCGCGATTTGCCCATCCCCGGCGGCGCCGTCACCAGCACGGCCGAGGGGCATCGTTCGTCGAAGCTCTCGTCCACGAGGTCGAGGACGTTCCGAAGCTCGCGGTCGCGGCCCACGAAGGGGCTCGGCCGGCCGAGCAAGGTGCGGCTCTCCTGCCCCGTCCGGCGCTCGCCACGCAGCGCGATCCGCCCCTCTTGCTCGACCAGATCAAAGCGGGCGTCGAGCAGCGCGCGTGTGTTGTCGTCGATCCGGACGGGCGCGCCGTCCTCTTGCGCCGAGAGCGCCTCGTCGAGCAGCGCCGCCGCGCGTTCGAGCGCCTCGCCCACGGGCAGGCGGTTCGTCGACTCGCCGCGCCCGGTCACCAGGACGACGGCCGCCTCGGGCGCCGCGAGCTTCATCCACGTCGCGCAACGCGCCGCGTTCGCCGCTTGGTCCACCACGCTGCCCTCGCCGAGCAGCACGGCCACGACCGCGCCGGACGAGAGCTCCTCGACCCGCGCGCCGAGCGGCAGCGCCACGCGCCGCACCGCCGCCACGAGGTCCCGCGGCGCCTCGCGATCGAGCGGCGGCGAGACCGCCACGATCGAGACGAGCCGCCGCTCCGTGCCCGTGAGCGACGCCCGCCAAGGCTCGCCGGTCGAGACGGGCAGCCTCGCGGTCGCGTCGATGCGGTCGAGCATCTCGCGCACCGCCGCGCCGTCCTCGGGGCGCACCTCCGGATCCTTGGACAACAAACGATGGACGAGCGCCGCGAGCGGCTCGGGCGCGTCCGGGCGCAGATCCCGAAGGCGCGGAGGATCTTCGAGCAGGAGCTTCGCGAGCAGGGCCATCGGGTGCGCGCCCTGGAACGCGGGTTTTCCCGACAAACATTCGAACAGGACACACCCGAGGGCGAACACGTCGGCCCGCGCGTCGGCCTCGCGATCGCCGCGCGCCTGCTCCGGGGCCATGTATCCCAGCGTCCCCAGGATCGAGCCCGTCCGGGTGAGCGCGTCCGTCCCGCCGCTCTGCGCGATGCCGAAATCGACGATCTTCACGCGATCGGGCGCGCCGCCCACGAGGAACAAGTTGCTCGGCTTGACGTCCCGGTGGACGATCCGCCGCGCGTGCGCCGCGCCGAGCGCATCCGCGATGTTGCGGGCGAGGGACCAACTCTCCTCGATGCCGAGCGCGCCCCGTTCGAGGCGCGCGAGCAGGCTCTCGCCTTCGAGCCATTCCATCGCGAGATAAGGTTCACCCGACGCGGCAATGCCATGCGCCACGTAACGCACGACGTGCGGGTGCTCGAACGTCGAGAGGATACGCGCCTCCTTCAGGAAACGCGGGCCCGACTCCCCCTCGGGGTCACGCAGGACCTTGAGCGCCACGGGCTCCCCCGTGATCCGGTCGACGGCGCGCCACACCGTCCCCATCCCTCCAGATCCGGCCCGCCTCCCGAGCACGAACCGATCGTCCAGCACCTCACCGGATCGCATTGGGATTCAGGATACCCCGGAGAACCGGCGTATACAAGTTCGCTCGCCGGGCGGACGAGCGAACTATCGCTCCCATTCCATTCTTTTTTCCGTCGGGAGGCGGCCGCGCGACCAGGACGTTCAGGGCAGGCTCGCCATTTCAATCGGCTTGCGGCACGCGGCGAATCCGCCCGCGCAATGCCCCGACTGGAACATCGGGCCCCGCGGCGCGCTCGTGCCCGGCCAAAAGCCGGCCGCGCCCCAGCGGCCGTCGAAGCGAAACGCCCGCCCCGCGAGCGCGCTCTCGGGCACGTCGTCGAGCCGCGAGAGCCCGCCGCCCTCCCACGTCCGCCACGGCCGATCGGCGCACGCGGCGAGATCGTCACACGACGAGGCGGCCGATTCGAACCACGCGAGGTCCGAGCGGTCGGCATACGTCGCGTGGGTCCCGCGCGCGGACAAAACGACGGGATGCTCCCCCTCCTTCCGGAGCCGGGACCATGCGAAATAAGGCCCGGGATTGTTGTCCTCGTGCCGGGCGAGATACGCGCCGAGCGGGCGGCCCGCCTCGTCGAGGCGCACGGTCATGTGCTCCCAGTCGCTCTCGTGCTGGAAAATCAGCGGACCGTCGTTGTACGGGTAATAAAACCAGTATTCGAGGTGAATCCCGCCGCTCGCCCGCGGATAGACGTCGACGTAGGTCACCCAGTCCTCAGGGCGCTCGCTCCCTTGGCGCACGTCGTCGTCGAACGCCCTGCGCGCGCGGCGCACGCGCGCGGCGCCCTCCACGAAATCGGACCGTTCCATGACCCACGGCACCGACGCCGGGCGCGCGCGATCCTCGCGGTCGAGGAGGACAATGGGAGCGAACGTGCGTGCGAGCTCGGCCTCCCGCTCGTCCGAGAGCCCATCGCCGTCGCGATCACCCGACGCGAGCGGCGCGGGCGGCGTGCCGACGGCGGCGTAGACCGGATCCATCCACGCCTCGCGCAAATCGCGCGCGCGCCCGCTGCCGAGCTCGCAGCCGGCGAGAGCGAGAAAGAGGACGGACACGGCCGCGAGCCGGGGATGGCGGCGCGCCCTCCGGGGCGAGAAAACAAGCGGGACGAACGGCATGAGGCGGGCAACCTTTGCACGCACCTCCCCCTCGTCGCAAGACCGGCCTGGACGTTATCGCGAAGGGATTGCACGTTTTGATTTCAATGCTCGGGCTGCTCGTCCGGCGGCGCGGGCGCTCTCCATAAAAGTGGCACGAGCGCGCCCACCGCCACGAAGAAGGCCTCGAGCGCGTGCCCGAGCAGCGCGATGGCGAGGGCCTGGGGCACCGTCGCTCCGAGCACGTCGGCGCTCCACGCGAACGCCCCCTCACTCACGCCCACCTGCGCGGGGACGAACGCGCCCACGGCGAGCGCGACCATGCTCGCCCCCTCGGCCACGAGCGCGCGCGAAACGCCCGTCGCCGCGCCCACCGCGCGAGCCAGGATTGCATATTGCGCGACCTGGATCACGCGGCCGAGGAGCATCGCGGCGATCGGCCCGGGCGGCAGGAGGCTCGTCTCGCGGGCCCGCGCCTGCATGGCATGGACATGCGCGCCCGCTCGCCGCGACAAACGCCCGGCGATCGCGCCGAGCCACGGCGCGCGCATCGCCACCCGGATGCCCGTCCCGGCCGTGATAAGCAGCCCGGCGTGGAGGACGAGCGCCATCGTGATCGGCGAGGCCCCCGAAATCACGTACGCCGCGGCCGCGCAAGGCACCGAGAGGATCCCTCCGCTCACGAGGGTCACGGCTTGCCCCGTCGCGGCCGCCGCCGTCGCCGCCGCCGGACCTGCCCACGGCGCGAGCAAGGCCGCCTTCGTGGCCTCGGCCGCCGTCCGTCCGGCGGGCGCGATCGACGAGACGGCCCGCGCCACGAGCGCCGCGCGCACGAGGACCCGAACGGGCAGGCATTTCCCTGCGGCCGGACCATAGGCCGCGTACGTCGCGAGCGCGTCCGTCCCGATGCGCGCCGCTTCGAGCCCCACGACGAGCGGCA
Source organism: Polyangium fumosum (assembly GCF_005144585.1). Lineage (GTDB taxonomy): Bacteria > Myxococcota_A > Polyangia > Polyangiales > Polyangiaceae > Polyangium > Polyangium fumosum. Next base: position 22,978 of record NZ_SSMQ01000028.1, read on the forward strand.
GCCACGGCGCCGCGTCGCGCAGAATCTGGCAAAGCGCCTCCGCGCCCACCTGCCGCACGAGCGCGCCCACGATCCCGATCCCGAGGGCCGCGAACGCGAGGCGCACGCCCCAGCGGAGCGCGGAGAGCGCCGCCGTCCGCTCCAGCCTTTCGTGTCGCTCCACGTTCCCCCCGCGAAACCAGGCGAGGCGCTCGCGCGGCCTCGTCCTTGGCTCTCGCTACGGACGTGCCAGCGCCGCGCGCCTTCGTCATCGCGACGAAAGAGGAAATGGTGCAGCGAAACGAAAACAGCGCGCAACGTGGAGTTCCGGGAGGCCCCACGCTGCGCGCCCATGGGATTCGATCCGGCGGAGGTATCAGCGGCCCTGGCCGCCCGTCCGTCCGCCTTGCGTACCTTGCGTGCCCTGGTGCTGGCCGCCCTGCGTGCCCTGCTGCTGGCCGCCTTGCGTCCCCTGCGGCTGGCCGCTCTTCGGACCTGGCTGCTCGCCAATGAGGATCCGATTCGCGAGCAGGTAGACCTGCCCGCCGCTCAGCTCATTGGCCTCCTGGGAGGACAGCGCCCACTGCTGCTGCAAGAGCTGCACGTTCGGCGCCTGCCGGAGCTCGCCCACCAGCGCCACCTGATCCCCCTTCTGCAGCTTGTGCTGGCCCTGCTGCAGCGAGCTCCGGGCCTGGTCGTCCAGGTAGACCGGCACGACCCGCTCGGCGTTCGGGCCAATCCAGAAGACCCGATCGTTCGAGACCCGCTGCACCTGCGCCCCGACGAGGTCGAACTGCCGATTGAAGAGCGTCGGGCGGTCGGGCGTCACGAGCACGATCGTCAAATCACGAATGGGCTCCGGCGCGGCGGGCTGCGCGAGCTGCTGCCCCCCGGGGGGAGGCGTCGCCGGCTGCTGGACCGCCGCCCCTTCGCCGCCCTTCCGCACCTCGGCCCCGGCCTGCCCGCCGCGGTCCCGCTCCTGGCACCCCGCCACCGCGAGCGCCGCGAAGAGGCCGGCCACGCTCACCAAACGAAAAGATCTGCGCATCGCGCTCCTCCCGTCGTTCATTGCAGAGCTCCTCTCGCCCTCGATTTTCCGCCGAGGACGCCGCCCCCATTTCGCTGCAAGTCCCGATCCCGAGGATCCCGCTCCCTTCGTCGACCACGCCCGGCCGGGAGGAGGTCTCTTCCTTGCATTCTCTGCCTCGCACCCGACGCCCCAGAGGAGACCGCATGCCATCCAATACACCCAAGCTCGACGACATCCACGGCATTCCTGCGCGCGCGCGCAGGATGAAACCGCTGAACGTGGGCCCGAGCGAGCGTGTCGTCTCCGCGGCGCTCGGCAGTGGCCTCGTCGCCTGGGGCCTCTGGCGCCGGGGCGCGCTCGGCCTCCTCGCGGGCGCGGTCGGCGGCGCGCTCGCCCATCGCGGCGTCCGCGGCCATTGCCCTGCGTATGCGGCCCTCGGCATGAGCTCCCGCAAGGCCCCGAAGCCCACGTACATGCCCTTGCTCGAGACCGAAACGTTCACGCGCATCGAGCGCAGTGTCACCGTCGCCCGCCCCGCGAACGAGGTCTACTCCTTTTTGCGGGATCCGGCCCACGTCCCCCATTTCGCGCCGCACGTCGAGCGCGTGGAGGACCTCGGCGACGGACGCATCCGGGTATGGACGGCGGTCCATGGGGAGCGCTCCTCGTGGGAGGCCCATATCGATCTCGACCACGAGGCCCGCGCGATCGTGCTCGGCCACGCGGAGGGTCCGCCGGAGCGGCTCGCCATTCTCCTGGGGAATGCGCCCGGCGGGCGCGGGACGGAGATCCGGCTCGTGCTCGAGCTCTCGAAGACGCGTGGCATCTTGCTCCGCGCCCTCGCCGCCGTGGCAGGCGCGGATCCGGACGCCTGGGCCCGCGCCGGCCTGCGCCGCCTCAAGATGCTGCTCGAAGCCGGCGAAATCGTCACGACCGAGGGACAACCCTCCGGGCGGCACCTCCCTGTGATGCACGCGGCCTAGCGCCGAGACAACCGGACGACGAAGGAGACATGACCATGCAGGCGCTCTGTTATCAAGGCGTGAACCGCGTCGGGGTCGAGACCGTCCCCGATCCCCAGATCCTCGGCCCGCACGACGCCATCCTGCGCGTCACCATGTCGAGCGTATGCGGCTCGGATCTGCACCTGCTCGATGGATACGTGCCCACGATGCGGCAAGGCGACATCATCGGCCACGAGTTCATCGGCGAGGTCGTCGAGGTCGCGACCGAAGTGAAAAAACTCCGCCCCGGCATGCGGGTCGTCGTCGACTCGATCATCGGCTGCGGCCATTGCTTCTTCTGCCAGACCGAGCAGTACTCGCTCTGCGACAACACGAACCCGAAGCCCGAGCTCCTCGACAAACTCTACGGCTACGCGACCGCGGGCATCTATGGCTATTCGCACGCCTTCGGCGGCTTCGCGGGCAGCCACGCGACCTACGTGCGCGTGCCGTTCGCCGACACGAACGCATTCGAGGTGCCCGAGGGCCTGCCCGACGAGCGTGTCCTCTTCGCCTCGGACGCCCTGCCCACGGGGTACATGGGCGCCGACCTCTGCAACATCCAGCGCGGCGACGTCGTGGCTGTATGGGGCTGCGGCGGCGTCGGGCAAATGGCCATCCTCAGCGCCTACCTGCTCGGCGCCGAGCGCGTCATCGCGATCGACCGCTTCCCCGAGCGCCTCGCCATGGCTCGGGACCGGGCGGGCGCGGAGATCCTCGATTACGAGCAGGTCGACGTGCGTGAGGCGCTGCGCGAGATGACCGGCGGCCGCGGCCCCGACGCGTGCATCGATTGCGTCGGCATGGAGGCGCACGGGACGGGGATTGACTACGCGTACGATCGGGTCAAGCAGGCCGTTCGCCTGGAGACCGACCGTCCGACCGTCCTGCGCCAGGCCATCCTCGCGTGCCGCAAAGGCGGCACCGTCTCGATCATGGGCGTCTACGGCGGATTCGTGGACAAATTCCCCATGGGCGCCGCGATGAACAAGGGGCTCACGCTGAAGATGGGCCAGCAGCACGGCCAGCGGTACATTCCGCGCCTGCTCGAGCACATCCGAAAAGGCGAGATCGACCCGAGTTATCTCCTCACCCACCGCGCCCGCCTCGCGGACGGGCAAGCGGCGTACGACACGTTCAAGGAGAAACGGGACGGTTGCATGCGCGTCGTCTTCACACCGGAAGCGTGAGCGCGCGCCGGGATCAGATATCGTTCACGCAGGCAGCGAACTCGTTGCCGCAGCCGTTCACGTCGGTCGCGCAAGTGATGCACGACGCCGCGGGCTCGGCGCCGACGCAGAGGTTCGCGCTGCAGGAGACGGCGCAGGTCCCGGCGCAGAGGCAACCAAAGAGCTCCTTGTACAACTCCTGGGAATTGGGGCAAAGGACGAGGGAGGGATCCGAGGTGTACTCGGCGCAACCAACGCAATTTCCATTGCAAACCGCAGGGTCGTCCACGGCGCCGTTGCAATCCTCGTCGAGGCCATTGCCGCAGACCTCGGTGGACGGCAGCGTCTCCCCCTGGCATGCCCCGAACGTACCGCTCGCCGAGCAGATACGAATGCCGCTCTGGCAAACCCCCACACCGATCACGCCCGCGGGACCCGAATAACACGACTCCACCTCGCCGGACGTGCACGTCGAGGGCCCCGAGCTCGACGAATTCCCGCCGCCGACGCCGCTGCCCCCGCCCTCGCCGGGTGTATCCACGACGACCTTCGCCCCACAGGCCGATCCGGCGAAGCACAACAAAAAGATGACGCTCACCCCAAAGACCGTTCGCATGGATCGCATGTCTAAGCCGCTGCCCCTGTGCCTGTCATCCGTTTTCCATCACCCAGAACAACGCGTCGCGTCAAGCCGTTGATTGCATCCTCGCAAGGGCCGCGGGGGCCCGTTTCCCCGGTGCAACGGCAGACGCGCGAAGGCCGACGCCACAACTCCATGAAAGGATTCGATTCACCATGGGCGCAAGGGGCTGGATCGGTCGTTGCAAAGGGGATTGCGGAGTCGGTCGAACCGGGGAGGCGCGTCATGAGCACATCGTCGTCATTCGAGGAGCGGTTCGGGCCGCACCGCTTGCGTTTCGAGGCCCCAAACCAGATCTGCACCGTGCTCGATGGCTCCCTCTCCGTCGACGAGGCCCAGGGGATCATCGACCGGATCTACGAGATCGGTCGGAAGCACGGCCCGCTGCTCTCGATGCTCGACGTCACGCGGTACAAGACCTCGGGCGAGCGCGTGCGGCAGGTCTTCTTGCGGGGCTCGACCGAGCGTATTCCGGTCGTCGCCGGCGCCATTTTCGGTGCGTCGTTCCCGATTCGTATTGCGATGTCGATGGTCCTCACCGCCGGCGCCCACATCCTGCCGAGCCGCTTCTCCTTCCCCGTGACGTTCGTCGCGACCGAGGCGGAGGCCCGCGCGTGGCTCGCCTCCCACCGCCCGGCGGACTCCGAGCGCACCGGCCCCGGCGAGCTCCTGCCCACCGGAACCTGAAACGGCCCCATGCGCGCGCCCGTTCGTCAGGGCGCGGGCGGCAGCGCCTCGAATTCGATCCCCGCGCGGCGCGGCTTCCCGGGCGCTCGACCGGCCTCGGCGGCGTCGTTCGTCAGCACGACGGCGAGCTGCGTCGCATTCGCGAGCTGGATTCCTCGCTCGTCAAACACCTCCTTGATGAACTTGCGCAGGATCCGCGGCATGGGATCCGGATCCCCGGGCGTGAGCTTGACGGCGACGCGAACCACGATGCCATTCTGCGCGATTTGCGTCACGCCACGGACGACCAGCTTGTCGAGGACGCGATCGGGGTGCGCCTCCCCGAGGCGCCTCCCGGCCTCCACCAGCGCTTCGAATACCTGGTTCAGGTTCGCCTGGAGCTCCACGATCACGTCCACGACCGCGTGCACGTACTCGCGTGAAAAATTGATGATCGTGCCGATGTCGCCATTCCGGAACGTGAACATCCGGCCGAAGCCGTCGCGGATCATCGTGACCCGGAGCTGGACCGAGTCGATCGTCCCTTCGCAGTCCCCGATGCGCACGTAATCGCCCTTGAGCAAGTGCCCCTCGAACAGGATGAAGAAGCCGCTCACCATGTCGTTGACGAGCTTCTGCGCGCCGAGCCCCACCGCCAGCCCCACGATGCCCGCGCCGGCCAGGAACGGCTTCGTGTCGATGCCGAGCTGATCCATCATGATCAGCGCCGAGCCGAAATAGATGACGTACGTGACGATGCTCTGGAGGAGATAGACCAGCGTCACGCGGTGCTTCGAGGTCTCGTCCTCCGCGCTCTTCTCGCCTGCGAACGCCTCGACCAGGACCACACGCGCGAGCTCGACGAAGACGCGGGCCGCGAAGAAGGTCCCGAGGAGCCGGATGATGCGCGGACCATAAGGCGCGAAGGCCTCGAGCGTCTGGAACTGCCGCACGATGAGCGTCGCCGCCGCGAGGTGGATGATGGCCTCCAGGGTACGCTTGGCGAGCGGCAGCAGCTTGCGGATGCCGGCGTAGTAGACGTGCAGCGCCGATTTCTCGAGGCGGGCCGCGCCCACGTTGTCGATCCCTTCGAGGCTCAGGACGCCGATCCCCGCGAGCGTCCGCGCCGCGCACACCACGAGGAGCACGTAGAGAATCGTGTCGAGCAGCCAGTGGACGCTCCACGGTAGCCCCAGCGATTCGCTGCCGAGGCGGTGCAGGCCGTAGAGGAACGCGACGCTCCCCAGGCTCGCGGCCCGCTGCCGCAGGACCGGGATCTCCTCTTTCTGGCCCTCGAGCGCCGCGACGGAGAGCAGCTTCGCTTGGATGCGATCGAGCAGCGACTTGAAGAAGATGCGCAGCGCGAGCCAGCCGACCGCGACCGCGACCACGATCGTCGCGCCGTGGAGGAGGTCCTGGCCCGTGCGGACGCTCGTGTATGCGACGAACCGGTTCGCCCACGGATGAAGATCGATGTCCCGAATGATGGCAATGGCGAGCGTCGCGCAGCCTCCCACCACGACGAGCAGCGCAAGGACCGTCGCCACGAGGCGCAGCGACTTCTGGACCTGCTCGGCAGCGCTCTCAACGGACTTCGAGCGAACCGACTGCGTCGCCTGGCGCACGACCCACCGCAAGAAGATGGCCAGCGCGAGCGGCGCGAGAAGCAGGATGGCGGTGGCCGCAGCGGTCAGCGCTACGTTGTTCAGGACTGGATCGGGAAAAAACCGGGGCAAGGGCATGTTGTCATCATCACTCTACACCAGAGCCCTGAAAAAATGGCGCTCCCCGGGAGAGAGCGCCTCCGGACATCCTTGCCCCCCCGCCCGGGCGTGGAAAGATGCCCCGCATGACCCTACGTCACGTCCTGCTCCTTCCGCTCTTCCTCCTCGCCTGCAACAAAGAAGCCCCTGCCCCGGCGCCGGAGGCGAAGGCCCCGGAAGGAAAAACCTCCGCGGCGGCGGCGGCAGCCTCGGACAAACCGGCCGCGGGCGCCGAGATCGGCAAGCCCGCCCCCGATTTCACGCTCACCGACTACGAGGGCAAGACGCACCACCTCGCCGACTACCGCGGCAAGATCGTGGTCCTCGAGTGGTTCAACCCCGAGTGCCCGTTCGTCAAGGCCTCCCACACGAAGGGATCGCTCAAGGGGTATTCGAAGCGCGCCGTCGAGAAGGGCGTCGTCTGGCTCGGGATCAACTCGGGCGCGCCCGGCAAGCAGGGCCACGGAGCGGAGCGCGTCGCCGAGGGGCGAAAGGCGTTTGGCATGGAAAACCCCGTGCTCGCCGACGAGACGGGCAAGGTCGGGCACCTGTATGGCGCGACGAACACCCCCCACATGTTCGTGATCGACGCGCAGGGCACGCTCGTCTACCGCGGCGCCATCGACAACTCGCCCGACGGCGAGGGCGAGTCGCCGAAGGATGGCAAGCTCGTGAACCACGTCGACGTGGCCCTCGAAGACCTCGCCGCCGGCAAGCCCGTGCGCACGCCCGACACCCGCGCCTACGGCTGCAGCGTCAAGTACGGCTCCTGAAATCCCTCCGGCGCCGTACGAATCCCGACCGCTCGCCGTCCATTGTCCGGACCGCTCGACCTCAGGTAGTCTCGGCGCATGTCGAAGTCCACGCCGCCGGACGGGCCTTCCCCTTCGGTCCTCGACGAAGCCGTCACCGTGCCGCGCGCGCAGCCGGCGGCCGCGGCGGACGGCGAGCCGAGCGCCCTTCTGATCTCGAGCTCGGCGCTTTCGGAGCGGGGGCCCGGCTCGCTGCTCCAGGACGAGCTCGCGTCGCTCGTGGGCAAGCTCATCTCGGATCGGTACGTCGTGCACGAGCTCATCGGGCACGGCGGCATGGGGGCGGTCTACCGCGGCGAGCAGGTCCACCTGCGCAAGCGCGTGGCGATCAAGGTCCTCCGGCCGGACATGGCCCGCATGGTCGAGCTCTCGGTGCGGTTCGAGCGCGAGGCCATCGCGGGCGCGCACGTGAGCCACCCGAACGTCGTCGCCGCCACCGATTTCGGCAAGCTCGACGACGGCTCGCAGTTCCTGATCCTGGAGTTCGTCGAGGGGACGGCGCTGAAAGACCTCATCGACGAGGGGACGCTCGCCCTCGATCGCGCCCTCTCCATCAGCCGGCAGCTCGCCATGGCCCTCGGGGCCGTGCACGAAAAGAGCATCGTGCACCGCGACGTGAAGCCGCAGAACATCCTCGTCGATAACCGAGGGACCGTAAAACTCCTCGACTTTGGCCTCGCCAAGGTGCGCGTCGAGCTGCTCTCGGACCAGGGGCGGAACGCGAAGCCGAGCCCGGCCCTGACGGGCGTGGGCATGGTCATGGGGACGTTCGCGTACATGGCGCCCGAGGCGGCGCGCGGCATGGAAGGCGTCGACGCGCGCTCGGATCTGTATGCGCTCGGCGTCGTGATGTACGAGATGCTCACGGGCAAACGCCCGTTCGAGGAGAACGATCCGGGGCTCCACCTGAAGAGGATCCGCAGCGAGGATCCGCCGCCGATGCGGGCGCGCGCGCCGGAGATCCAGGTGCCGCCGCGGATCGAGGCCGTCGTGATGCGCCTCCTCGCGCGGCAGCCGGATCAAAGGTTCGCCTCGGCGAACGAGGTGCTCGCGGCGCTCGACGAGGCGGCCGCGGCGCCCGCGAAGGCCCCGGACAAGGCGCTCGGGAGCGCGCTCGACGAGGCGCCGGAGAAGGCCCCCGAGGCCCCGCCCGCGAAGGCGGCCGCCTCGCCTGCGACGAAGCTCCCGAAGCGCTCGCTCATTCTGATCGCCTCGGGCCTCTCGGCGCTCGCGGTGCTCCTGCTCGTCGTGGTCCTCCTCCGCGGGGGATCGTCCGAGCCCAAAGAAACCCCCACGGCGAGCGCCGAGCCGACGTCGACGAGCGCGGCAGCCCCGGCGAGCGTGCCGACCGACATCGAAGGCGCGGACGCCACGGAATGGGCCGAGCGCCTCCGGCGAGCGGCCTCCCGCAAGGAATGGCGGCCGGGGGCCAAGGCTTTTCTCGCGCTCGCGAAGCTCGATCCTTCGCGCCTCACCGGCAGCGAGCTCCGTGGCGACGTCGGCGCGGTCGTCGCCGGCATTGGCTTCGAGACGAGCTTCACCGAGTCGGATCAGGTCTTCGACGCGCTCGAAAATGAGCTTGGCAGCGGCGGCCTCGACGTCCTCTTCCACGTGGTGCGCACCCGCGGCGGCACGAAGGCGAGCCGCCGCGCCCAGGACATCCTCGGAAAGCCGGGCATCCTGGACCGCGCCACGCCCGCGTTGCGCGTCGCGTACGAGCTGCGCAAGGCTGCTTGTCCCGACAAGCGCGCGCTCTTCGCCCGCGCGGTCGAGGAGGGCGACGGACTCGCCCTCGACGAGCTCTTGATCGTGAAGGACGCCCCCTGCTCGGCCAAACGGGATCCGTGTTGTTATCGTGAGGACACGGAGCTCAAGGACGCGATCAGCAAGCTCCGGGCGAAGCTCGGCGGCTGACCCCGCGGCTCAGGCGGTCTCGACCCGCGAAACGAGCTCGAGCCCGAGCTCGCCCACGGCCACCTCGCGCATCCGGAACTTTTGCACCTTCCCCGTCACCGTCATGGGGAACTCGTCCACGATCTTCCAGTACCGGGGGATCTTGAAGGTCGCGATCTTCCCTTTGCAAAACTCGACGAGCTCGGCCTCGCTCACCGTGTCGCCCGGCTTCGGCCGGATCCAGGCCATGATCTCCTCGCCGTATTTCGCGCTCGGTACGCCGATCACCTGCGCCTCGCTCACGCGCGGGTGGAGGTGCAAGTACTCCTCGATCTCGCGTGGATACACGTTCTCTCCGCCGCGAATGATCATGTCCTTGATGCGGCCGACGATGTTCACGTATCCCGCCGCGTCGATCGTCGCGAGATCCCCGGTATGCATCCAGCGGCCCGCGTCGATCGACACGCGCGTGGCCTCCTCGTCGCCCCAATAGCCGAGCATCACGCTGTAGCCGCGCGTGCAGAGCTCGCCGGCGACCCCGCGCGGCAGCACCGTGCCCGTCTTCGGGTCGACGATCTTGACCTCCACGTGCGGGTGCACGCGGCCCACGGTGCCGACGCGTTTGTCCTCGGGATCGTCCATCGCGCTTTGCGTGGAGACGGGCGAGGTCTCGGTCATCCCGTAACAGATCGTCACCTCGCGCATGTGCATCTGCGAGACCACGCGCCGCATGACCTCCACCGGACACGGCGAGCCCGCCATGATCCCGGTGCGGAGCGAGCGCAGGTCGAACTCCTTGAACCGCGGATGATCGAGCTCCGCGATGAACATCGTCGGCACGCCGTAGAGCGACGTGCACTTCTCGGCCTCGACCGCTTCCAGCACGGCGAGCGGATCGAACGCCTCGCCCGGGATCACCATCGTCGACCCGTGCGACGTACACGCGAGGTTTCCCATCACCATGCCGAAGCAATGGTAAAACGGCACGGGAATGCAGACCCGATCGTCCGGGCCGTAGCCGAGGGCCTCGCCCACGAAAAACCCGTTGTTCAGCACGTTGTGGTGCGAGAGCGTCGCGCCCTTGGGAAACCCCGTCGTGCCCGAGGTGTACTGGATGTTGATCGGGTCGTCGAACGAGAGCTCCGCCTCGCGCTCGGCGAGCGCGTCGTCGCTCACGTGCCCGCCCGCCTCGACGATCATCTTCCAGTCGTCGTCGAGGATCAGGACGAGCCGGAGCTCGGCGAGGCGCGGGCGGACCTCGGCGATCATCTCCACGTAACTCGTGGTCCGGAACCTGCGCGCCGCGAACAGCACCGACACGCCCGATTTCCGCAATGCGTATTCGAGTTCCGCCGTCTTGTACGCGGGATTCACGTTCACGAGAATGGCGCCGACGCGCGCCGCGGCGTACTGGAGCACGACCCATTCGAACCGGTTCGGCGACCAGAGCCCCACGCGATCGCCCCGCTTCACGCCGAACGCGACGAGGCCCCGCGCCACGCGCGTCGTCGCCTCCCACAGCTCGGCGTACGTCCACCGCACGCCCTGCGCGCGGACGACGAGGGCCTCCCGATCCGGGTACCGCGACGCCGTGCGGCGCAGGTTTTCCCCAATGGTCTCGCCGAGCAGCGGCGTCGCGCTCGTGCCGTGCGTGTACGAGAGAGCGGCGGTCATGACGCGGCATGGTGCCACGAGACAGGCGCGCCCGGGAGATGAATCGCGCGCACGAAACGTGCGTCCCGGGCGTACCGCGAGGGTGCCCGGGATGCTCGGCGGTTGACGAGACGCGTGGGGCCGCGGATGATGGCTCGGGGCACCATGGCAGGACGCATCGCAGGCAAAGTGGCGCTCGTGACGGGCGCGGGGTCGGGCATCGGGCAGGCGACGGCGGAGCTCTTCGCGGAGGAGGGCGCGCGGGTGGTCGTCACCGATATCGACGTCGCGGCGGCGGAGGCGGCGGCCACGCGCATCGCGACGCGCGGCGGCCAGGCGCTCGCGCTGGAGCTCGACGCGACGGACGAGGCGGACTGGGAGTCGGTCATGGACCGCGTGCTCGCGGGCTGGGGCAGGATCGACATCCTGGTGAACAACGCGGGCGTCGCGTCGAGCGGCACGCTCGCCGACAGCACGCTCGCCGATTTCCGGCGCGTCGTCGCGGTGAACCTCGACAGCGTTTTTCTCGGCACGCAGCGGGGGATCCGCGTGATGCGCAGCGGAGGCGGGGGCAGCATCGTCAATGTGGCGAGCGCCTCGGGCAAGAAGGCGAGCGCGGGCGCGGGCGCGTATTGCGCGAGCAAGGCCGCCGTGGTGATGCTGACGAAGGTGGCGGCGCTCGAAGGCGCGCCGCACCGGATCCGGGTGAACGCCGTGCTGCCCGCGGGCGTGGAGACGCCGATGTGGGAGAAGCAGCCGTTTTTCCAGGCGCTCGTGAAGGAGCTCGGCGACGTGCGGGACGCCTACGCGGCGCTCGCGAAGACCTCGCCGTTCGAGCGCTTCGCGACGCCGCGGGAGGTCGCGGCGGCCATTTTGATGTGCGCTTCGGACGAGAGCTCGTACGTGACGGGCGCCGAGATCGTGGTCGACGGCGGGTACACGGCCTGAGCGCCCGGCGCCGGATTCAAGGCGTGTTCAGGATGCGAAGCACACGCACCTTGAGCCCCTTTTCGTCTTCGAGCCGCACGCCCACGGCCACGTCGGCCCCGAATGCGCGGATGTCGAGCAGCCGCACGTCCGTCCACAGGTCGGAGAACAGATCGTAGGCCGCCGGCGCGTCGATCGGGAGCGTGAGCAAGGGATCCACGGCAAGGTTTCCGGGCTCGTACCGCGCGATCACGAGATCGTTCGTGGTCTTCACATCCTCGGCCACGCCGCTGCAGATGCACATGAATTCGCTGTCGAAGCATTGCTTCTGGTAGACGCGCATGTAATCGAGGTGGCTCACGATCCAGGCGAGCCAGACCTTGCCGTCCGCGGTCCGCGTGATCGCGAAGGCGCCGTTCTCGATGCCTGTCGTGGTCTCGTGGCAGGGAGCCGGGCATGTCCCGTTCTGCGAATCGTACTCGGTGGTGGCGGGACAAACGTACGGCGGGACGTTCGTGTCGGGGATCTCGATCTCGTCGGATGCCTGGCCCTCCGGCCACACCACGTGCAGGCCGACGTCGTGCTGGAGGACGGCGACGAACGGCTCGATGCCCGCGCCGAGCACGCTCGCCGGGGCCTGGGTCACGCGGTATTTCGTGATCACCGAGGGCACGGAGACGCCGGTCAGGACCTCCGGCGGATCGCCGTACGCGAGATCGTAAAAGGAGCCGTTGGGGATGAACCCGAGCGAGACCGGCGCGCCCGAGGCGTCGATCGTGAATCGACTCCCCTCGCCGACGGTCTTCACGGCCGACGACGAGAAGCTCCCGTCCACCGTGCGCTTGGCGACCGAAACGCCGCTCGGCGGCTCGCTCGCGTACCACACGTGCGCGACGCCCGCCGGATCAATCTCGAAATCGTGGACGGGCACGTACCGGTCGTCCCTGTCGGCGACCGCCTCTTTCACGAACCCGCTCCCCTCCGGGCGCACGAGCACGAGGCCGTTTGGATATCCGACCGGCGAGGTGCTGCCGTCGATCGTCGTCTCGTCGCCGACGGCGTATACCTCGCCGGTCGGCCCCTGCGCGAGCACCATCGCGGTCGCGTCGAGCCGCATCGGAAATGCGTCGAACCGGCTGCCGCCCGTGGGCGTGATCTCGAAGAGATAGGTCCCGTCGTGGCTCGACGTGCCGAGGAACGTCCCCGTGGGCCCCGGCGCGACGCGCACCCCGGCCGCGCCGAATTCGCGTTCGGTGCAGCGCACCTCCACGTCGGCCGTGATGGGGCAGCTCCCGCCGGGGCATCCCACGTCGTGTGACGCCACCTCGAACGAGCACGTGATGGGATCACCGCCCGATCCGCCGCTGCCGCCGGCCCCTCCCCCACCCGCGCCCGGCAGCTCGTCGGACCCGCCGCAGCCCACCGCGACGTGCACGATCCCGACGAACATAGCCCCGACAAACGATCCGCGGAATGCCCTCATGACGTCTCCACCTCGCGCAAAAAGGAAGGCGAAGACACCATCAGAATGGCAGCCGCCTGTCAAGCCCTGTCGGGGCTCAACGCTGGTGGAGGACCTCGAACAGCATTTCGAGCATGCGGTACGTCAATCCCCACACGATTCGTTGCTCGACGGCGAACGCCGGCATATCGAGCACGTTTCCCTCGTGGTTGTATGCATATTTCGATGCGCTCTGGCCACGCGCCATCGGGCCGATCGGCGCCCATACCACCTCGGCCACCTCGGCGCTCAATGTGAACGGCGGCGGATCGGGGTCGTCGAGCGCGAAGACGAACGGCGTGATGTTCATTCCGACGCGCCGCGCCCGGGCCACGGCGGGCAGGTCCGCGAGCCGCGCCAGAAAGCGGCCGTGCTGGGCGAGATCGAGCCCGATTTCTTCCTCCGTCTCGCGCAAGGCCGTGTAATAGAGGCTCGGATCCGCGGGCTCCCGCCGCCCGCCCGGGAACGCCATCTGCCCGGACCACGGATCTCCCTGGCGCTCGGAGCGCCGGATCAAAAGGACCTCGGCCTCGTTCCCCTCCCGTGGCGTGCGCAGGATCGCAGCGACGGCCGCTTGTCGCTCCGTCGTGGCGGCCTCGGACACGAGATCGAGAATGGCGAGCCGGGCGGCGATGGCGGCGAGATCATACGAGGTGGACACGGCGTTTCCCCCACAGGGCTAGCGGCGTGCGCGCGAGACGTCAAGGGAAGGGGCTTGACGTGTTGTGTCCCCATCGTGGTATCCGGTCATGATGGGACACAAGCAGCTTTTTTCTCTCCTCGTCCTGGTGGCATTGCCCACGGCCCTCGTCGCTGCCTGCGGATCAGGCGGAGCGGGAGGCGCGGGCGCGGGATCGGCTTCGGGCACGGGCGGAGCGGGTGGACAGGCCGGCGCGGGCGGCGTGGGCGGGCAGGCCGGCGCGGGCGTGGGCGGCGAATTCGTGGGCTCCGGCGGATCCGGCGGCGCGGGCGGGATGGGCGGCGCGCCGTCGTCGTCCTCCTCGGGCACGGGCGGAAACCCGCTCGACGCGGGGCTCGAGGATTTCTGCATGGGCAATGGCGCGATCCCGATCCCGGGGTCCGGGGAATGCACGGGCGACATCGGCAAAAAGACGTTCCTCTTCGCCGCCTGCTCCTGCACGGGCTTCGACGCGAACAACACCATCCAGACCGACTCGTTCTCCTCGATCGACCCGAACAAACCGCTCGCGGGCGGCTCGATCGGCGTCAATGGCAACTACAGCGCGCAGGCCGCGGCGAGCATCAAGGGCGCGCTGCTCGTGAAGGGCTCGATGAACACGACGAACCAGCACGACGTCGTGCAGGACATGCAATGCGGCGGCAATGCCACGATCTCGCACGTGGCCTCCGCCCAGAGCAACGCGACGATCGGCGGCGTCGTGAACAGCAGCAACAAGGAGCTCACGATCCAGGGCAAGCTCTTCACCCCGATCGCCGACAACACGGCGAAGGTGAATGCGCTCGGCGGCTCCGTCGTCGGCCCGGTCGACATCGAGACGCCCTGCAACTGCGACGATCCCGTCGACGTCGCCGGCATCGTCCAGGCGTTCGGCGGGACGAACGACAACGACGAAAATGACGTCGCCCCGGACGTGCTCGTGTCGACCCCCAGCATGCCCACCGAGATCACCCTGCCCTGCGGCCGCTATTTCCTCACGGGCATCAAGTCCAACAGCACCGTCACCGTGCACCTCACGGGCCGCACGGTGCTCGCGATCGACGGCGACATCGCGGTCGCCGGCAAGCTCACGATCGACCTCACCGACACGGCCGAGCTCGATCTCTTCGTGAAAGGCAACGTGGCCCTGACGAACCAGGCGGCGATCGGCGCGATCACGCGCCCCGCGGCCACACGTGTCTACATCGGCGGCACGCAGGTCGCGCTCGCCGGCGCATTCGTGCTCGGGGCGAACCTCTACATGCCGAACGCGGCGCTCCAGGCGAGCAACGCACTCGAGATCTTCGGCGCCGTCTTCGCGAAGAGCATCGCCACGGCCCACCAGTTCAAGGTCCATTACGACGAGGCGATCATCACGATCGACGGCTGCCAGCCGCCGGGCAGCGCGTGCACCGATTGCCACGATTGCGTGAACCCGACCCCCGCCTGCGGCCCCGGCGGCCAATGCGGCCCGTGCAGCACGGACAAGGATTGTTGCCCGCCGCTCGTCTGCACCCCGAACGGGACGTGCGTGCTGCCTCCGCCCAAATAAAACGTGTTTCTCATCCCCGCGGCGCCTCGCCGAGAATGGCGAGGTTTCGCGGCGTCGCCTCCGCCGCGAACACCTCCGCGACCCGCGCCGTATACCCACGCTCTTCGAGCGCCACCGCGCGGTCCAGCACGACCGTGATCTCCAGCGGCCGCGCGAGCATCGCGCGCGGCAACGTCCAGCGTCGAATCCGGTCGAACTCGATCGCCCCTTCCGCCTCGTGCTCCCGGATCTCCGCCGTGGTCGCAGGCGCGAGCCCGCGGAGCGCGAGCGCTCGCGCCGCGAGCTCGCCGAGCCCTTCGCGCGCCCGCCGCCGGTTGATGCCGCGCATCTCCTCGCCCGGCGCGATCGCGACGCCCCGCGCCCGCAAGAGCCGCGCGAGCGCGTGCCGGTGTTTCCGCGCCGCAAGCATCTCCGCAAGGCTCGCCTCCACGCCCACGAGCCGCGACGTCAGGTTCGAAAGCCCGAGCGCCTCGCGCGGCAGCACGAGCCCCGCCGCCTGCGCCGCGGCCGAGAGCGGCTCGCGCGAAGGTCCGTCGATCTTCTGCAGGCAACACGAAACGAGCGCCACGTCGCACGGCGCCCTCGATGCTTCGAGCACCAACCGATCGCCGAGCGAGCCACACGCGTGCAGCCCCACCGCGAGATCGTCGGGCGAGAACACGATCGAATCCCGAAGCGCGTCGAGCACGACGAACCGCGCGCGCGTGCCCCGCCCGAGGATCGAAGCCGCCTCCACGCGCTGCGGCTCGCGCTCGATGCCCACCGCGTCGCGATCGAACATCTCGGCCGCGAGGCGCGTGAAGTGCCCTCGCCCCGCGCCCACGTCCACGATCCTCCGCGCCCTCCGCGCCATGGGCTCGACCGCGTCGAGCAACGCTTCGAGCTGCCGCGTCTTGCGCTCCGAGATCGATCGGGGCCGATCGAGCCGCGTCCCCGGCGTCGCCGCGAGCCGCTCGGGCAGCGCCGACACCTCGCGCGCCGCGCGCCCGAGCTCCACGAGTGACGGCGGCGCGCCCGCGAGCATCGGCAAACGCGCCGCGAGCCCCTCGGCCTCGCAACGAGCGAGCTCGTCGTCGGCAAGCGCGCGCAGGAAGGCCGCATAGCCGCGCGCCTCGCAAAAGTCGGGTGACTCCTTGGAATCCGGCCGCTCGCGCAGGATGTCGAGCGCCGGCACGACGAGCGCGAGCGCTCGCGCGAGGCTCTCCGAGACGAACCGGGACGCCGCTTCCATGCCCGGCGAAGCGAACGACCCCACATGCCTCCTGTCAAGCTGTACGTTTCGTGCCTTCGGGCTTCTACTCGCGCCCCTGCGTGGTGTAGGCTGCCGCCGAGCGCCGCATGGCCACCTGTCCTACTTGCCTTGCCACCTACTCGGGCGACGTCGCCACCTGCCCCAGCGACGGCACGTCTCTCGTCCCGGACGACGCGATCCCGGCCGCAGCGCTCCAGCTCGAGCCCGGCCGGATCGTCGGGGAATACCGCATCGAGCGCAAAATCGGCGAGGGCGGGTTCGGCGCGGTGTACGCCGCGGTCCACCCGGTCATCGGCAAATTCGCGGCGATCAAGGTCCTGAACCCGCAATACTCGCACAACCCGGTGATGGTCTCGCGGTTCGTCGCCGAGGCCCGCGCGGTCAACCAGATCCGCCACCGCGGCATCATCGACATCTTCTCGTTCGGCAAGCTCGACGACGGACGGCAGTATTACATCATGGAACTGCTCGAGGGCATGACCCTCGAAGCATACCTGCGCGAACGCGGCCGGCTCCGCCCCTCCGAGGCATTGCCCATCCTGCGGCAGATCGCGCGCGCCCTCGACGCGGCGCACGCCGCCGGCATCGCGCACCGCGATCTCAAGCCGGAGAACGTCTATCTGGTCTTCGACGAGGACCGCTCCGTCTTCCCGAAGCTCCTCGATTTTGGCATCGCGAAGCTCCTTGGCGACTCGCAGAGCCACAAGACGCGCACCGGCACGCCCATGGGCACGCCGCTCTACATGTCGCCCGAGCAATGCCGCGGCAAGCAGGTCGATCACCGGACGGACATCTATTCGTTCGGCGTGATGACCCACGCCGTGCTCACGGGCCAGCCGCCGTTCCTGGGCGACGACGTGATGGACGTGCTCATGCAGCAGGTCCAGTCTCCGCCCCCCGCCCTGTCGTCGGTTTGTCCGGACCTCGGCACGACCCTCGACGCGCCCGTGCTCCGGATGCTCGCGAAGGATCCGGCCGAACGCCCGGCCTCGGTGACGGCCGCGATCGACGCGGTCGTCGATGCGGCCCGCGCGGCGGGAATCGAGGTGCCCGCCGTCGCCACGCGCTCGAGCGAAAAACTCCCGCGCCTCGACGTGCCGGCGGGCCTCACGCCCGCCGAGCAAGCCGTCTTCGGGCAGGCGACCACCATGATGCAGCCGGACGCCGCGCCGGCGACCACGGGCTCGACCTCGCCCTCGGGGGAGCAGCCGAAGGCCACGCTCAGGTCTACGCCGGACGCCGCGCCGAGCCGCCGCTCCAACGTTCTCTTCGTGGCCCTCGGCGCGGGCCTCTTCGTCGCGGGAATCGGCGTGGCGACGCTTTATGCTTCCCGGGGCGGGCCCGACGCCGTGGCTGCGCACCCGCCGCCTCCGCCTCCCCCGCCGCCCACGCTCCCCGCGCTCCCCCCGGAGAAGCCGAGCGCGCCGGAGCCCACGGTCGTGCCGGATGTGCCGCTCGAAATCGAGCTTCGCGTCCAGGCGACCCCGGAGAACGTCGAAATCCACCTCGGCGAGCGCAAGCTCGGCGTCGCGCCCGGCCCCATCAAGATCCCGCGCGGCGATGCGCCGGTCGAGCTCACCTTCTCGGCGAAGGGCCATCAATCGAAATCGGTCACCGTCGAGCCCAACCACAACCTCCTGATCCCGATCACGCTGGAGAAGGAGAAGGCGACCTCCCAGCCGCGGACGAGCGGGACGGCGAAGACGGTGAAGAATCGTGGGGACCTCGAGTACTAGCTTCCGGCGTCGCGCGGCGCTGATCGGCCTCGCTGCATTCCTTGGGGCTGTGGCGGTCGCGAGCTGCGAGCCCCTCGACAACGTCGACAAGAACGTCTGTGGCAACCGCGTCTTCGAACCCGACACGGGCGAAGATTGTGATGGCAACCCGGAAACCGATCCCGTCGACACGGTCGACGCGGGGGACGCGGGGGACGCGGGGGACACGAGCGCGAAGCGCAAGACCCGCTGCGGCTCGGCCTGCCGCTACGTCTGCAACCTCGCCGACGATCCGACCGTGGCGTGCCCGGCCGAGTTCGGCTGCGGGATTGACGGCACATGCCGCAAGCCCGGCGGGCTCTCCGCCTCTCCGCTCTCGATCGCGGGCGGCGGCGTGCGACGCTTGCTCTCCGGCGATTTCGACGGTGACGGCCGGCAGGACGCCGTGGCGATCGACGACAGCTCGCTCGACATCCTGTTTTTTGAGACGAACGGCCTCATCGACCAATCGCTCAACGTGCCAAACGATCGACGTTTGCCTGGAATCGGCGATATCGACGGGGACGGCACCTCCGATCTCATCCTGAACCTCGGCAACGCGCTCGGCGTCCTGACGGGGCAGGACAACCGCACGCTCCTGCCGAGGAGTTATCCTTCGGGGGACGTGGACCTCGGCACGGTGCGGCTCTTGCCCCTCGGCCGGCTCGATGAAGACAATATGCTGCTCGCGTTCGTCACGAATGCGGGACAAACCACCCTCGAAGCGCGGGTCATCGGGGAAAGCGACGAAGCAGATTCCACGCCTCCCCCCAAGCAGGTCGGCCCCTCGTTCTCGGGGACGCTCGCCGGCGTCGCCTTCGCCCCGGCGAAGACCCCCACCGCGTGCCCCCTCATCGCCTTCGCGCTCGCGGCCCCGACACCTGCGATGTACGTTCTCACGTGCCAGGCTCCGAAAAAGCTCGCCGAGGAACCGACGTTCATCCCCATTTCGCTCCCCGCAGGCGCCTCCCTGTGGACCGGCGTCTTTTTCGCGGACGCCGACGGCGACGGCGACGACGATCTGCTCGTCGGACTCGTGGATTCGACGAAGACCGAGGGCCTGCATCTCTACCGGAACGAGGGCAATGGTACCTTCCTCGCGCCCATGCCCGCGC
The DNA here is from genome assembly GCF_005144585.1 of Polyangium fumosum. Lineage (GTDB taxonomy): Bacteria > Myxococcota_A > Polyangia > Polyangiales > Polyangiaceae > Polyangium > Polyangium fumosum. The sequence goes on from NZ_SSMQ01000028.1 coordinate 42,367, forward strand.
CGACCTACCTCGAGCCGCTCAGCGTCTTCGATCCCGAGAGTTGCCTCGGGCGTACCCTCGGCGGCCCGCCCCTCGCTGTGGGTGACTTTGATGTCAATGGGGCGCTCGACGTGATCGATGCTCGTGGGGTCCTCTACAACCCGTTCCAGCCCAGTCCCGATGACACGTACACGCGGGATTGCATGAAGATCCCGGCAGGCGTGAAATGGGGGCGCGCCGTGTTCGGAGACTTCAATGGCGACAAGCTCCCGGATCTCCTCGCGGCGCGCGAAAAGCAGACGCTCCTCGACGTGTGGAGTCGCGTCGAAGGGGGCGAACTCAAGACGTTCACGATTCCGGTGGAGGAGATCGTCGGCGAGTTCGCCGTTGGTGATTTCGACGGCGACTCCGTGGACGACGCCGTCCTACGGCTCGTGCCGCCCGCCGCGCCGAATGGCCAGATGTCCTCGGGCCCGAGCGAGCTCCTCATGCTCTTCGGCCGCCCGCTGGCCGTGCCCGAGGCCCCCCTCTCCCTCGGCGTCTTCGAGGGCCTCGAGCACATCGCCGCGGGCCGCGTGAAAGGGAAAAACGCCGTCGGTGCCCCCGATCTGCTCGACGATCTCGTGGTCCTCTCCGTGCGCACGTCGGACATGGCGGGCATGCCGGGCATGCCGGGCATGACCTCGCCCACCAAGCATTTCACGATCGTCGAAGGAAACGTCGGTCGAAGGCTTCTCGCGCCGCTCACCATCAAGCCCCCTCCGGGGCAGGGAATGGAACTATCGAACTCCGCCGATGGACCGACCCAGATCGTCGTGTCGCGCTTCGGCGTCGAGGAATGCAAGGCGCCTTCGCCGCCGGACGAGACCGAGGAGGAGGAGACGGTGACCCCGTCGACGATCGTGGCGCGGACGGCCAGCAAGATCTGGCTCGCGGGTTGTTCCTCGGATGGTTCGTCCCTGCCGGTCCTCGAAGGCTTGGATGCGATGAACGGCAGCATGCTGATCGCGCCCGTGAATTACGACCAGCGGTACGACGCGGTGCATGACGCGCTGGCGATCTTCATGGATGCCCCGGGGGAAAGCCAGGGCCTCTGGGTCAACGATTACCGGGCCGGTCAATTCGATCCGCTCCCGAACCCCATCCCCGCCGTGGCTCACAATCTCGTCTTGCCGGACCCCGATCCGTTCAACGTGCCGTCGCTCGTCGTCGACGTCGACGGCAATGGCCAGCGCGACGTCGTCGTCCTCGTGCAAAAGCGCGTGCCCCAGGAGAACGGGAATCCGATCACGGTCCGGTCCGCCGTCGCGATCTTCTGGAACGACGGCTCGGGCAAGGATCCCGTCAACGCGAAAAACATGACCCTCGCCGCCGATCTGTCGGACGATTATTTCGGCCCCGACATGGCGACGAGCAACGCAGACACCGAGGAGCTGCGGGGGATCATCGACATCGCATTGCTGAACACCAATGCGACAGCGGACAAGGAGCTCGCGGTGCTCACGCGGGGCGGGCTCTACGTGTTCTCGTTCGACGCGAAGACCCGCAAGTTCATCGTCCCCGAGCGATTGCCCGGACAACAGCCGCCGGCGCCGTTCTCCCGGCTCTTCGGCGGCCAAGCGCTGCTCGCGATCGACGCGAACAGCGACGGCGTCGACGATCTGCTGGTCGCCGAGGGCCAGAAGCTGCTCCTCTTCCTCGGCAAGGAGATCGCCCGATGAAGCGTTTCTTCGCGGCGCTCGTGGCGCTCGCGCTCGCGACCGGGGCGGGGCCTTCGCTCGCGGGCCCTGCGGACGTCGATTCCCCCGAGGCGCGCGCCTACTTCGAGACCGGCGCGCGTGAATACGAGAAGGGCAATTACGCGAACGCCGTCCGCGCCTTCGAGCAGGCTTACGCGCTCACGACGCGCCCCGGCCTCCTCTTCTCCATCGCGCAGGCCTACCGCAAGCAATACGGCAACGATGGCAAGCCGCAGAACCTGCGCCAGGCCGTGGATTATTATCGCCGGTACCTGGCCACGGACACGACGGGCAAGCGCCGCGGCGAGGCCGACGCGGGCATCAAGGACATCGAGGAGATCCTCTCGCGTTTGCCCCCCGAGGTGCAGAGCACACCCGCGCCCGAGGAGGCGCCCTCGACCCAGATCTCCATCACGACGCAGGTCGAGGACGCGACGATTTCGATCGACGGCGCAGCGCCGCGGCCGCTCGAGGCGATCGACGTCACGCCGGGCAAACACAAAGTCCTGGTGCAGGCGCCCGGATATTTCCCCGAAGAGCGCGAAGTGCCGGCCAAGCAAGGCCAGATGACGGCGCTCGACGTGCCGCTGCGTGAAATGCCGGCGTACGTCTCGATCACGGGCCCGGCCGGCGCCTCGGTCACGGTGGATGGTTTGCCCAAGGGCGCGTTGCCGCTCCAGGCGCCGCTCCAGATCGAGGCGGGCGTCCGGACCCTCCATGTGAGCCTGAACGGCTTCAATACGTTCACCACGGAGCTCGATCTCGGGCGCGGCAAGTCGGAGGACCTGAAGGCCACGCTCGACCGCACGCGACAAAGGATGACCTCGTTCGTCCTCATCGGCGGGGCGGCGACCTGCGTCGCCGGGGGCATCGTCATGGCGTTCCTCGCGGCCGATTCCGGCGAGGAGGCGAAGAAGCTCAACGAGAAGCGCAAAAAAGAGACGATCAGCGATACGGAGCTCGACGATTACCTGACGTATCGGGACGGGCAGACGGCGTTTCGCAACGGCGCGACGGCGGCGCTGAACGTGGCCGCCGGCTTTGGGGCCCTCGCGTTCTTGTTGTATTACTTCGACGAACCACGGCTCACCCCCCCGCGCAAGAAGGACGACAAGAAGCCCCAGAGCCCGGGTCCCTCGCGCCTGCGCGAGATCGCGGTCGTGCCCGCCGTCGGCCCCGGCCTCGTGGGCCTCTCGTTCGGCGCGCGCTTCTGATTCGCCCGCCTACCGCCGTTTCCGCCGCATCACCGCCGCCGCGACGAGCATCCCGATCATCGCGCCCATGCCTCCGAGGCTCCGGGCCGATCCCGGCGCCGCGGCGCACGTTCCGGGCTGGGTCGTGTTTCCGTCTCCGCTGAGGTCGGGCACCGAGCCGGGCGGCTCGCTGCATTGCGAAAGGTCGAGCTTGCAATCGTCCGTGCAGGCGAGCGGCCCTTCCCCCGCGCCTGCCTCGGCGCAATCGTTCACCAGGAAAAGATCCCCGTCGCACGCCTCGCCGGCTTCGAGTTTGCCGCTCCCGCAGACGGGCGGCGGATGCACGTCGGGGTCGCCGGGGTTGTACACGAACCCCTTCGGATCCGCGTCGCCCTTCGTCCAGGCGCAATCCGGGTCGCCGAGCTCCAGCCCGTTCGTCCAGCCGTCCCGATCCGAATCGAGCGGACAAAGCGCCGCCCAGTTCACGTTTTGCTCTTGCACCGGCACGGCGCCGACGAGATAGAGGCGTGCGTCACTGCCGAAATCCGTGTTGTAGCTGGCCTTCGTGTCGCCGTGGCAGTTCAAGCAGCCGTATTTGGTGCCGTTCGGAATGTCATTCACCCGGAATGGACGTGCGGATGCGGCCGTGGCGAAGACGAACGAGGCGAGACCGAGGAGGAGACCCAAAGATCGCGAAGGGAACGTCATTCGCCGAGCCTAAGGACCACGGGCCCGAGACGTCAAGCGCGTGGAGGTACGCAAGCTCTGCCCGGAACGTGTTATAGCTACGCCCATGGTTCCCTGCCCTCGCCGCCCGGATCTCGCGCGCACGTCGGTCACCGCCGCCGTCCTCGCCGCGACCTGCGTCACGCTCGGCCTTGCCGTCGCCTGCACCCCGACCGAGCCACGAACGGGGCAATGGCAGCCGACGGAGGGAACCTTCGAGGACCCGCAGCCCGAGGGCACCACGAAGGCCACGTCGGAGCCCACGACGAAGCCGACGGGGAACAAGCCGCCGCCGCCGCCGCCGCCTCCGCCGCCGCCGCCGCCGCCGCCGCCGCCTCCTCCGCCGCCTCCTCCGCCGCCTCCTCCGCCGCCTCCTCCCCCGCCTCCTCCTCCGCCGCCCACCGCGACGATTGGCGTGACCGGTCCGAACTGCATCCTCAAAGGGTCGTCCCCGCTCGCGAAGGGCATCGTGCTTTACGACGCGCCCCAGGGCGGCCGCGCCATTGCGAGCTTCCAGGGCGGCTACGTCCCCCTGTCGATGAGCGAGGTCCCGCCGGATCCGGCCATTCAACGCTCGAAGATCACCACACGCACGAGCGAGCCTTCCTTCCGGCTCGAAGGCTACGTCGCGACAACCGCGATTCCGGTCTGGAGCGGCCGCGACATCCCGATCGTCTCGGGCAACGTGTGGATCGCGACCGCGCAGAAGCTCAAGATTACCGGGGCAAAGCTCGGGTTCGTCACGGTCGAGATGCCCATTGCCGGCACGAATGGCCAGAACGCCACCGTCAGCGCGCCTTGTGACGCGCTCGCCTTGCAGCGCGGCACGCCCGTGCCCGTGGAGGTGCCCGGCAATGGCCGCGGCTACCTCGCCAAGGGCCAGGACATCGACATCCTCGACGGCCCCGCCGGCAACGTCGTCTACACGCTCCGCATGAGCGTCGCCGACATCAAGCTCTTCTGGAGCACCGAGACGAGCGGCTCGTTCGTCCACGGAAAGCTCCGCGCCGATCTCGCGATCGACGGCTGGATGCGCGGGTCCGATCTCACGGCCTTACCAAAGGGCGAGATGATGGATCAATACATCCCCCCCGAGACGAGCGTCGCGGGCGCGCAGCTCGTCATGGATCCGCCGCCCCGCGTCGCCCGGGCCTCGAAGGACATCCCCATCCGCTTCCGGCGCGACGAAAAAGAGCGGCCGATCGGCGTCATCGAGGCCGGCGCCGAGCTCCTCGTGCTGGAGACCGTCGCCGGCTGGACGAACGTGCTGCCGAAATCGGTGTTTGCCCTGCCCGACGAGAGCGGCGGCTTCTGGATCCCGGCCAGCGAGACGCCGCGCTGATCACGCCGCCACGACGTCCACCGTCGCCCCGGCCTCCTCCAGCAATCGCCGATACCACGCCGCGGCCTCGCGTGCGCGGCCAGGAAACACGCGCGTGCCCCATACCACGCTCAACGTGCGCCGCGTCCCCGCGTGCGTCTTCGTGCGTTGCGCGTCCTTCACCCCGTTCGCCGACGGCCCCTCCGCGTCGAACAGGCAAAGCAGCCCGCCGAGATCGATCTCCTGCCCCGAGGCATTAAAGACATATTTCTCGCCCGGCTTCGCGATCCCAAGCCGGAGCGGCGGCGTCGCCCGGTCGAGATCGATCACGCTGATGGGCAACCCGCTGTGCAACGAGACGGCGTTGCACGTATCCACGGCCGTGTTGATCGATCCGAGCGCGCCCTCGGCCACCGCGCGGACGAGGTACTCGGACGAGGGCTTGCCCCGCCCCGTCGGCTTGTACCCGCCGTGCCGCAAAAGATCCCGCACGGCCGAGCGGACCGCGTCGTCGGCCGCGAGCGGCGCCGCGGCGCCCGGCGTGAGCAGCACGCGGACGCTCTCCGGGACGGCGATTTCGCCGAGCGGCGCGGGAAACGTGGTCGTGAAGGCGGCGGCCTCGAGCAGCGGGTGGGGATCGATCGTCAGCATGGTCGGGCGCATCCTAGAACATCGAGCGGTTCAAGAACCGCTCGATGTTCTAGGATTCTTTCGTCCCGAGGGGGACGCCTCGCGTCCCCCTCTCGTCCGGGCAAAGCCCGGTCGATTCACCCCCCGAGGCGAGCTCGCTTCGCGATCTCGCAGAGCGCCGCACTGTTCGGCGCTCTAGCCCGGCGCGCCCCGCTTGACACGAGGGGGCCGCCGCGTGCCTCATGGCCCCGGAAAACGACCGAGGAGGCACGATGAAGATCCCCGCGAAGGGTCTCGGCACGGACGAGCTGTTCGGAAAACTCACCGCGTTCCGCGCCCACGACATGCCCTGGCGCGACGGACGCACCTTCGCGTACGTCTACGATGCCGGGCCCGAGGCCGAGGCCGTCATTCACCGCGCCTACACCCTGTACCTCGGGGAAAACGCGCTCGATCCCACCGTCTTTCCGAGCACGCTCGTGCTCGAAAACGACGTCGTCTCCATGGCCGCCGCGCACCTCGGCGGCGACGACGACGTCGCGGGCTCGTTCACGAGCGGCGGCACCGAGAGCATCCTGCTCGCCGTGAAGACCGCGCGCGACCACGCCCGCGAGGCGCGCGGCATTCGCGAGCCCGAGATCCTCGTCCCCGAGACGGCGCATGCCGCGTTTCACAAGGCCGCCCATTACCTCGACGTGAAGCTCGTCTCCGTGCCCGTCGACCGCGCGACCTTCAAGGCCGACGTCGCGGCCATGCGCGAGGCCATCGGCCCGAACACGATCCTGCTCGTCGGATCGGCTGTCTCCTACGCACACGGCGTCGTCGATCCGATTCGCGACCTCGGCGCGCTCGCGCTCGAAAAGAACCTCCTCCTCCACGTCGACGCGTGCATCGGCGGGTTTCTCCTGCCGTATTTCCGGCGCCTCGGCGCGCCCGTCCCCGATTTCGATTTCCAGGTCCCGGGCGTCACCAGCATCTCCATGGACTTCCACAAGTATGCCTTCGCCGCGAAGGGCGCGTCCGTGATCCTCCACAAGACGAAGGATCTCCGGCGCCACCAGTTTTATGCCTGCGCGGGCTGGTCGGGTTACACCGTCGTCAACTCGACCGTGCAGAGCACGAAATCGGCCGGGCCGCTCGCCGCCTGCTGGGCCGTGCTCCACCACTTCGGCGACGCCGGCTACCTCGAAATCGCGCGCGGCATGCTGGCCGCGACGCGCAAGATCGTCGACGGCATCGCGGAGATCCCGGGCCTCCGGCTCCTCGCGCGGCCCGAGATGAACCTCGTCGCCTTCACGTCCGACGAGGTCAGCGTCTTTCACGTCATCGACGAGATGAAGGCCCGCGGCTGGTTCGTCCAGCCGCAGCTCGGCTTTGGTTCGTCGAAAGAGAACATTCACCTCTCGCTCAACCCGAAGGCGCTTGGGCTCGCCGGCGATCTGCTCCGGGACCTCCGCGCCTGCGTGGAGATCGCCCGGACGCTCCCCCCGCCCGGCGGCGATCTTTCGGCGCTCCGCGGCGCGCTCGCCTCGCTCGACCTCACGAAGCTCGATCCGGCGGTGCTCGGCGGCATCCTGCGCGAGGCGATGGCGGCGACGGGCGTGGCCGGCGCAAACCTTCCCGATCGCATGGCCGCGGTGAGCGAGGTCCTGAACCACCTGCCGCCCCCGCTGCGCGAGCGGCTGCTCGTTGAATACATGAACGGCCTCTTCCAGACCCGCGTGGACGGACCCTGATCCCTCGCTGCGCCGGAAATCTCGAAAACTGATCCGCCGGTGAACCCCGCCGTTCCCCGATTGCGACGAGCGAGCGCCTCCCCCACGAAGCGGGCATGCAGCAGATGCTCCGCCGCCTCGGGCTCGTCGCATCCCTCGCCGCCGCCGCCGCGGGCTGCGGCCGGGACGAACACGTCCTCGCCGCGATCCGCCCCCTCGCCACCCAGAAACGCCTCGCGCTCCCGGTCGAGGTCTACACGCTGAACATCCCCGACGATCTGCCCGGATTCGCCGTGCCCGGCCCGGACGGCGCGAAACCGAAAATGCTCTTTTTGCACGGGATGTGCTCGGCCGGCGTCGGGGACGTGCAGGCCTTCCAGTTCGCCGCGAGCGAACACGGCGGCATCCTCGCGGTCCGCGGCGACACGCCTTGCGACGGCGGCGGCGTCCTGCGCAAACATTCGCTCGACCTCGACAAACTCGACGCCCGCATCCGGGCCGCGTTCGAGGTCAGCGGCGGGGAGGCGAAGGACCTCGTGCTGGTCGGCCACTCGCAGGGCGCTTATCTCGGCGAGCGGCTCGCCGAGCAATGGCCCGAGCGGTATTCGCGGCTCATCTTGATCGGCGCGCCCACGGAGCCCTCCGCGGCGCGGCTCCGGCACGTGCGCGGCGCGGTCATGGTGAGCGGCCAGTACGACGTGACGACGCGCATGAAGCAGGCCGCCGCGGAGCTCCAGGCAGCGGGAATCCCTTCCACGTACCTCGAAATGCCGGGCGCCAAGCACGGGCAGATGGGCGACGCCGAGCGGGTCTTCGGCCAGGCGTTCGCGTGGCTCGAAAAGAACGCGCTCCCGCGCAGGCCCTAGCCGTAGATGAAACGCCTGGATCCGGGGTATCCTCGGTCCATGGCTTCGAACAACCTGCTCGCCTTCGTGCTCGCTGCGTCCGGCGCCCTCCTCGCCCCCGCCTGTTACCTGACCTCTTCATTCGACGGCCTGACCGGCGCTCCGGACGGGGAAGCGGCGAGCGCGGCGAGCGCCAGCAGCGGCATGGGCGGCGCCGGGGGCACGGGCGGCGAGGGCGGCGGCGCGGGCGGCGACGGGGGCGCGGGCGGCGGCGTCAGCGCACCGGCGACGGGGATCCTCGACGACTTCGACCGCGCCGACGGTGTGCCCGGGGGCTCGTGGAAGCTCCGGTACCCGGGGGCGTACACGATTGACGGCGAGCGGCTCCAGACGGTCGGCAAGGACCCCGACGCGGCGATATGGGATCAGGTCTTTGGTCCCCGCCAGGAGGCGTACGTCACGATCGAGTCGATGGACGGGGACGAGACGGAGATCGAGCTCGTCCTGCGCAACCAGGGGGACCCGAGCGAATGCGAGTCGGTCGTGGTGAGCTGGAACCGCTTCAATGCGGTTCCCGGGATCCACGTCGCGTATTGCACGGGCGGGGAGTGGACCACGGTGGGCGAGCCGGTCCCGTACACGCTCGTGGAAGGCGACACGTTCTGGGGGCGCGGCTACGAGGATGGCCGCATCGAGGCGTACGTGAACGGCAAGCTCCTCGGGACGTGGGACGTCTCGGGCGCGCCGATGGGGACCTCGGGCGGCCGGATCGGCGTGTTCACCTATGGCATCCCGGACAAGGTCCGCTTCGAGGACTTCGGCGGCGGCTCTTTCTGAGCGCGATCAAAACGTGCCGACGAGCATCGCCGCGCCGCCGCCCGGCAGGGGCGCGACGACGGGGATCACGGCCGGGCGGCCGGCGGTCGCCTTCTTCTCGCCGCTGCCGCTCGTGAAAAACAGCGCCGTCGCGACGCCGAGCGACACGACCCCGACGCCGAGCGACACGTCCGCGAGGAGCAGCTTCGTCTTCACGGCGTCGACGTCCGCCTCGGCGCAGCTCTGCGTCCGGCCACAACCGTCCCGGAGCCCCGCGAGATCGCCCTTCCCCGTGATCCCGAGATAAGCAAACGCCCCGAGCGACACGACCCCGAGGCCACCGAGCACGTACGACGCCACGCGTTTTCCAGACGTACCCGACGCCGCGGGCTCGTCCGGGCCTCCGTTCGGGGACGCTGGGGCCGCCGCGCCCTTCGCCTCCAGATCCACGGTGATCACGCGATTCTTTTCGCCGACACGCACGACGACCTGCCGCTCGACCGGCGCGGCGTTCGGCGCGACGAACCGCAGCGTATGCGGGCCGGGGTTCACCGCGATGGGCTGGCCGTCGAGGGTCTTCGTGAGGACGGTGCCGTCGAGCGTCACCTCGGCCGACACGACGTCGTTGCCCTGGGCGTCGCGCAGGCCGGGCACGATCGTCGGCAGGCTCGACTCGACGCGCGGAAGCATGGTGGCGCATTCGTCGCGCACGACGGCCGGGCAGGCCTCGGCGCTGCAGAAGACGAACTTGCCGCGCGCCTCGACCAGGCGGCCGGCTTTTTCGAGCTCCTGCCCCTCCTCGAACGCGGCCGCGCACTGGGCCTTGCGCGCTGGATCGGGCGGCGGGGCGGCGTGCGAGGGCGGGGCGGAGAGCGCCGCGAGCGCGAAGAAGGCGGCGGGGAGGACGCGCGGGGCGGAGAGGGCTCTCGACATGGGCATGGCAATGCGGCTGAGCAGACCGAAGGAACAACAGCTTGCGTGGGGCGTCAACCGCGGGCGGCATGCTCGTGCTCCGTGCCGTCCTCGGCTCCTACCTCGGCGCCTCGTTCGAGCTCCGTGCCGTCCTCGGCTCCTACATCGAAGCTGCCCTTCGACCTCCGCGACGTCCTCGGCTCCTACATCGGCGCTGCCCTTCGAGTTCCGCGACGTCCTCGGCTCCTACATCGGAGCTGCCCTTCGAGCTCCGCGACGCCCTCGGCTCCTACATCGGCGCCTCCTTCGAGCTTCGCGACGTCCTCGGCTCGTACATCGAAGCTGCCCTTCGGGCTCCGTGACGTCCTCGGCTCCTACATCGGCGCCTCCTTCGAGCTTCGCGACGTCCTCGGCTCCTACATTGGCGCCTCCTTCGAGCTTCGCGACATCCTCGGCTCCTACCTGCCCCACGCCGCGCTCCTCAGAGCGCTGATGGGTCCTCGCTTCCCTTCGACCTCGGGGGGCGCTGGTGCGGGAAAGCAGCGCAGAGGTGCTCGACAAAGGCAGACACCTTCGGACTGAGCAACCTCCGCGATGTGTAGAGCACCCAGATCTCGGTCCGCCGCTCGGGGACGCGACCCCAGCATAAAAGCCTGCCCGAGAGCAGGTCCGCATCGACGAGCGAGCCTGGCAGCAGCGCGGCGCCCGCCCCGTTGCGAGCCGCCTGCCACGCCATCGACACCGAGGAGGACCTGAGGACAGGCACGGGCGTGAAGGCCTCGATCCCGTTCTTCCCTTCGACGCGCCACACCGGCATTCCTGCCGTCGTCGGCAGGAGGATCGCTGGCACGCCGATACTCGCCTCGTCGCCGGCTCGCCTTCGGGGCCTCTCGAGGGATGGCGGCGCGACGAGGAGGGTCTCCTCTCGCATGACGATCCTCCCGACGAGGCTCTCGTCGAGATGCGGATTGACGCGCACCACGAGATCGACGCCCTCGATCAGAGGATCGATCATCCGGTTCTCGCTCAGGACCTCGAGAGCGATCTCGGGATAACGAGCCACGAAGCCCGCAGCGATCCGGCCCATGTAGAGGTCTGCGAACAGCCCCGGCACGCTCACCCTCAGGGGTCCGCGCGGACGGGAGAGCCCGCCGGCGAGGGCTTGGCCCACGTCCTCGATCTCGGCCAGCAAGCCGCCGGTTTGCCGGTGGAGCATCGCGCCCTCCTCCGTGAGCCGGAACGTCTTGGGACCACGCTCGACGAGCCGGACCCCCAGCGCGTCCTCCAGCTCCCTCAGGCGACGCGACAACGTCGTCTTCGGCTGCCCCGTGGCACGGCTCGCGCGGCCAATGCCGCCGTGGCCGACGATCTCATGGAAGGCGACGAGAGCGAGGAGGTCCATAGGTGTGCCATCCGTGGAACGCCGAGCGCCAAAGCAGCCACTATCACGCGACGGCAGGAACATTCAACGTGCGACTCGGGACGCGGCGTGCGTCCTGAGATGTCACGGAGGAACGCATGGCGATTCTGGCGATCGGCGGTACGGGAATGATCGGCTCTCACGTGGTCGAGGAGCTGGCGAGGCGGGGTGCGGAAGTCCGCGCGTTCGGAAGTGAGCCGTCTCCACGTGGGGCGCCCGCCGGCGTCGAGGAGGTGATTGGCGATATCTTCGATCTTGAGCTCATGCGCCGTCTGCTCCGCGAGGCCAGCACGGTGTTCGTTTTGAACCCGGCCGTCGCGGACGAGCTCGCCCGGGTGCTCCTCACCCTCAGCCTGATCGACGAGGCGAAGATCCAGCGCGTCGTCTACCTCTCGATGATGGGGGTCGACCGCTTCACCGACGCATCGAGGGCGGCCGCAAAGCTCGCGGCCGAGCAGACGATCCGGCAGCTCGGCCTCCCCACCACGATTCTGAGGCCAAACGCGGTCTTTCAGAACGACGTTTCGTTGAAGGATGCGATTACCAGGCACCATCGTTACGCGACCCCGCTCGGCAGCGTCGGCATCACGATGGTGGACCTCGACGATGTCGCCGAGGTCGCGGCCCTCGAGCTCCTGCGACGCGAGCGATCGGCCGCGCCCCTCCCGACCGAGGTGATCGAGGTCGTCGGCCCGGAGGCGCATACGGGGCAGAGCATCGTTCGGGTGTGGTCCGACGTGCTCGGCGAGAACGTCACCTACGAGGGGGACGATCTCGATGCCGTGGAGCAACGGATGCGCGGCGTGATGCCGGCTGCGGGGGCGTATGATCTGAAGCTCGTGTTCCGTGGCATCCTTCGCGAAGGCGTGCTCGGCGCCCCTGGCGCCGCCGAGCGACTCGTCGCGATGCTCGGCCGCCCCTTGCGGACGTATCGCTCATTCGCCCTCACGATGGCCGGCGCGTCCTCGTAGCCGATCGAGGGGCCGAGCGTCACACTCCCATGACGAAACGCCCGCGCCGAGCATGCACGCGTGTCACACGCACATGACACCCGTCATGCGCGCGTCACAGCGCAGGCACGCCGGGGCGAAACGTTGATGCGCGAACCAGGCCATATCCGCGGCAGGGACGCCGTGGCATACGGGATGCTTGGGGACCGACACCACCCTGGAGGACACGATGGCTTCGAAAACGCACCTCTTCTTCTCGCTCCTGCTGCCCGCCCTTCTCGCCGCCTGCGGAGATCCCGGCGCGTCCCCCGACGACGATCAGGACGTCGTGACGAGCGAGGACGAGACCACGCTCGAGACGCCCCTCGAGACCTCGCCCCTCGATTTCACGCTCTGCCTGAACCAATGCGACGCCAGTCACATGATCATCGGGTGCGACGATCGCACCCAGCGCACGGCGTCGACGGAGGGCGTCAAGCCCTTTTCGCAGGTGGGCTGGTTCGGCAATGGTTGCACCGGGACGCTCATCGGCAGCAACGTGGTGCTCTCGGCGGCGCATTGTTTCTTCACCGCAGGGACCAACACCTTCAGGCAGGGCCCCATTTCGTTCTCGCTCGGGCAAACCAGCGTCCCGCCGTCGGGAGGGGGGGGCCTCGGGTTGCCCGGGGAAACGTGCAGGCGACCTTATGGAACGCAGTACATCAGCAGCGTGACGGTCCCGGGCGAGTACGACAACACGTCCATCGCCGTCGACAACAAGGCCTGGGATTACGCGGTGGTGATCCTGAACGACGCGCCCGTGGACGCGGAGCCGATGCCCTACGGGTACACCGATTGGAGTTATCTCCAGACCGAGGAGTCGCAATCCATTGGTTATCCGGGCACCGACAAGGTCTCCGGGACCCTCTGGGACACCGGCCGCAAGAACTTCCTCGGGCGCTGGCTGAACCCCTCCGACGCGAACCTGAGCGGCGTGCTCTACGTCGACAACGACGGCGAGGGAGGGCAGAGCGGATCCCCCGTGTTCTACGATTACCTGCAAATCTCGGGGGGTGGCACGATCTCGACCGCATACAAGCTCACGGGCGTCCTCATCGGCAGCCCGGTCGCGGAGTGCCAGGCCGGCCGAAGCTGGGCGGCGCGGATCCTGCCGAAGACGGTGGACCGCATCGACACCTGGAAGGTCGACCCCGACAGCCTGACCTATTCGCGCAAGTTCAAGTCCTTCACCGGCACGCAGATCCTGCCGGCCGATCAGGACGGCTGCTGACGCCGCTGCGCTCCTCGCCGTGCTGCTTGTCCCGAGGGCGCTAGAACATCGAGCGGTTCAAGAACCATTCGATGTTCTAGAAGTGGTCTCATAAACCGTTGGGAGCGCCCCGAAGCTAGGGAGGGCGAAGCGAGGAATCCTACGCGGATTTCGAGCGAGGCCGACCGACGATTCGGGGCGCGAGTAGGTTTATGAGACCACTTCTAGGCTTCCCGGGCGTTACGCTCGGCGCGGCAGGCGTCGAGGAACGCGCGCGCCTCGGCCTCGTGGGCGAAGAACTGCAAGGGGGGCAGCCAGGGCCGGAGCAAGGAGCCGGCCCGCGTGAGCATGTTCATGACCATCTGCTGCCGGAAGGTGCCGCCGTAGATGCCCGTCGCGGCGATGGTGCCCGTGGGATCGAGCGCCGTGGAGAGCTTGCGCCCCTCCGTGGAGAACTCGCCGAACTTCGTGATGTCGACGAGGAGGGAGATGGGCCGGCCGATCGTCGCGGCATACGCCGCCTGGAGGTCGTAGAAAGTTTCGATCGTGCTCCCATCGACGCTGCCCGCGAACCTGACATGGAAGATATCGGTCGATTCGATGCGGTACCCGTGTGTACCCAGCATCTTCCAGTCCGTGAAATCCCCCCCGGATATCCTCGGCGTGCTCGTGCTCATGGAATGCCGATACGTACAGCACGGGCGGCGTGAGGATCAACGCCTGATGAGGTCCGTTCCGTGCGCGCCGGCGCCGCCGTCAGCCGTCGAGCTCGTCGTCGATGTCGAGGAGATCACCGTCGTCGTCCTCAGAAACCGGCGCGTGTGCGCCGGCTTCCGGCGTGGGCGCTGCCGCGGCGCGCTGGCTCGACCACGGCCGCCCCCAGCCGCCGGGCGCGCCGAAGGGCCGCGCGGGGGACGCCTCGGCCGGGGCGCGTCGCTTGAGAAACCCTTGGCTCGTCGCGACGAATCCCGCTTCTTTCAAGGCGTCCGCGAGCGGCGAGCGGGCCGTGGGTTCGCCGTCGACCGTGGCGAGGAGGACGGTCCGCGCGCGGCCTTCGTCGATGAGGTCGGCGAGCGCGCGGGCAAGCGCGCGTCGTTCGGCGCGGAGCTCGGGCTCGTCGCGCGGGAGGAACGTGAGGAGCCCCCGCTCGCTTTTGCCCATCCAGGCGAGCAATCGGCCCTCGTGGAGGACGACACGCGCGCCGGCCGCTCGTTTGGGCCGCGCCGCGCCACGATTCCCGCTCTCCGGCTCGGCGTCGTCGCCCGGCCAGCGCACGGAGGCGCCAAAAGGATTCGCCGGGTCGGAGGCCGCGAGGACCAGCGTGGGGCCCTCGGCGGAAGGCTCACGGAAGGAGCGGAGCCTGTCGTCCGCGCCGGGGAGCGCGAATTGCGCGGCGCCGAGGCCCGCGACGAAATACCCCCGACGAACCCGCCCGGCCTCCTCCATGGCGCGGAGGACATCGTAGACGGCGGAAAAACCACCCACGAGGCCCTCGGCATGCGCGGCCTCGCGCGTGAGGACGCCGTGTCGATCGAGGAGGGTTCGCGCGAGCGCGGCGCGGCGCTCGGTCTCGCTGGGACCCTTTTCCCCAAGGGAAGGCAAAGGCAAAAGGGACCAGCGGCCTTCACTTCCGGGAGGCCCCGCGCGGCGCGCGCCAAAAAGCCCCCCGCGGCTCGGGTGCCGTCGTCCGCCACGTTTCTCCTCGCGGCCGAGGGAACGCAAAGGCGCGAGCGTGTCATTCGTGACCTCGCCCGCCCAGACGAGCTCCCACAAGGCCGCGAGCACGTCGTGCCCGAAGCCGCCCGTCTCGCGCAGGAGATCACTGAAAAAGACGGCGCCCCGCCGCGAAAGCGTCTCGCGCACGCGCGCGGCCATCGCGCCCTCGGCCTTGCCGGGCGGCGGCGCGAGATAGGGATAGGCCTGCGAGAGGTAAAGCGCGATGCGGCCCGAGGAATCGCCGACAGGCTCGACGCCGCGCCAAACGACCTCGCCGGCGGCGCAAAGCGCGTCGAGATCCCCGGGGAGATAACCTTGCACGCGGGCCGGGAGGATCTCGGCTTCGAGCGCGGAGGCGACGAGCGGCGCGCCCTGGAGGAGCTCGACGGCGTAGAGCAGGGCCTCCTGTCCGCGGCGCGGGCGCGTGAGGCCGTGCCATTCGACGAGGAAACGCGCGTACGCCTCCGGCGGGACGGGCTCGACCTCGGCGCGGAGGCGCGCGAGGGAGCGTTGCTTGAGCGAACGGAGGACCTCGGTCTCGCAATACTCGTGGCCGGATCCGCCGGGCAAAAGCTCGCCTTCCGTGACGCGGCGGCGCTCGATGAGCGTGGCGAGCGCGATCCGCACGGGGCCGACGCCGAGGCCATAACGCGCAGCCACGTCCTCGGCGCGGAAGGGGCCGTGGGTCCGGGCATAACGGGAGACGATGTCGACGAGCGGATCTGCCGCGGGTTCGAGGAACGCCGCGGGCAACCCCGCCGGAGGCACGACACCGAGGGCGTCCCGGAACCGCCCCGCGTCCTCGGCCGCGACGAAGCGCCGCTCGCCCGCGATCGTGACCTCGAAGATACGCCGCGTCCGCGTGAGCTCGTCCAGAAACCCGGAGACACGCGTCGCGCCGCCGCCGTCTTCCTCGGTCCCCGCGCGCGCAAGAATCTCGTCCCGCGAGAGATCGCCGAGCGCGAGGAGCAGATCGTGGAGCTGATCGGCGTGCTTGAGCGGGCGTTTTCCGTCGAGGCGCTGGAGGGAGCACGCGAGCACCTCGATCGAGGCCGGATCGAGCAATTCGCGCATCTCGGCCTCGCCGAGCAGTTCACGCAGGCGCGTGTGGTCGATCGCGAGCATCTGCGCTTTGCGCTCGGCGAGCGGCAGATCTCCGTCGTACATGAAGTTGCCGACGTACCCGAAGAGGAGCGACGCGGCGAAAGGCGAGGCCGAACGGGTGTCGACCTCGTGCACGCGGACCTTGCGCGATTCGATCTTCTTCAGCAGGTCGACGAGCGCGGGCAAATCAAAGACGTCGCGCAGGACCTCGCGGTAGGTTTCGAGCAGGATGGGGAACGAGCCATACCGCGCGGCGACGGCGAGCAGGTCCGAGGCGCGTTTTCGCGCGGCCCATAACGGCGAGCGTTTGCCCGGGCGCTTGCGCGGCAAGAGCAGCGCGCGGCCGGCGCATTCGCGGAAGCGCGCGGCGAAGAGGGCGGAGGCGCCGAGGCTCCGGACGACGAGATCCTCGACCTCGTCGGCGTCGGGGAGCAAGAGGCGCGCGTCGGGCGGGCCCTGCGCCTCGGGGAAACGCAAGACGACGCCGTCGTCGGCCCAGACGGCCTCGATTTCGAGGGCGAGCTCGGCGCGGCAGCGCTCCTCGATGGCGCTCGCGAGCGGAGCGTGCACGCGCCCGCCGAACGGGGAGAGGATGCAGACGCGGGTGTCGCCGACCTCGTCGACGAAGCGTTCGAGCACGATCGTGGTGTCGCTCGGGACCTCGCCCGTCGCCGCGGCTTGCTCGCGGACGTACCGAAGGAGGTTTTTCGCGGCGCGCGTGTCGAGGTGATGTTTTTCGCGGAGGAGGCGCTCGGCCGCGGCGTCGTCGGCCTTCGTGATCTCGCGGGCGACGCGGCCGATCTCGGTCCCGAGCTCGACGTTGCGGGAGGCGCGATCGCCGCGCCAGAACGGCATCTTGCCGGGCTGGCCGGGCGCGGGCACGACGAGGACACGGTCGTGCGTGATCTCGGTGATACGCCAGGAGGACGCGCCGAGGACGAAGACCTCGCCTTCGCGCGCCTCGAAGACCATTTCTTCGTCGAGCTCGCCGACGCGACGACCGGGTTTGCCGGCGGCCTCCTCCGTCGCCAGGAAGACGCCATAGAGGCCGCGATCGGGAATGGTGCCGGCATTGACGACCGCGAGCCGCTTCGCGCCTTCCCGCGCGCGGATCGCGCCCGTGGTCCGGTCCCAGACGATGCGAGGGCGCAGCTCGGCGAACTCGTCCGAGGGGTAGCGGCCGGAGAGCATGTCGAGCAGACCTTCGAAGCTCGCGCGCGGGAGATCCGCGAAGGGTGCGGCGCGGCGGACGAGCGAGAAGAGGGTGTCTTCGTGGATCGAATCCATCGCGGTGATCGCGATGATCTGCTGGGCGAGGACGTCGAGGGGGTTGCGCGGGTAAAACGTGGCCTCGACCTTGGCGTCGATCATGCGGCTCGTGGCGGCGGCGCACGCGAGCAGATCGCCGCGGTGCTTCGGGAAGACCACGCCGCGCGAGGTGGCGCCGACGGCGTGGCCGGCGCGGCCGATGCGCTGGAGGCCGGCCGAGACGCTCGGCGGGGATTCGATCTGGACGACGAGGTCGACGGCGCCGAGGTCGAGGCCGAGCTCCAGCGAGGAGGTCGCGACGATACACGGGAGGCGCCCTTCTTTGAGCGCCTCCTCGATGCGCGTGCGCTCGTCCCGCGCGACGGATCCATGGTGCGCGGCGGCGATCTCGGCGCCCGCGGCCTCGTTGATCGCCGCCGCGAGCCGCTCGGAGAGCCTGCGGCTGTTGGCGAAGATCATGGTGGATCGATGCGCGCGGACGAGCTCGACGAGGCGCGGATGAATGCTCGGCCAGATCGAGCGCGCGGCGGGATCCGCGCCGGGCCCCTTCCCCGCGTCCTCGCCGGGTTCGCCCATGCGGGTCATGTCCTCGACGGGCACCTCAATGGTAAGCTCCAGCGATTTCGGCGCGCTCGCGTCGACGATGGTGACGGGGCGCGGGACGAATTTCCCCTGATCGTCGATCTCGCCCCCGCCGAGCAAGCGCGCGATTTCATCGAGCGGGCGTTGCGTCGCGCTGAGGCCGATGCGCGTGGTCCGCGCCCCCTCGCCGCGCAGGGCTTCGAGCCGCTCCAGCGACGAAAAGAGGTGCACGCCGCGCTTCGTGGCGGCGAGGGAGTGGATCTCGTCGATGATGACGGTGTCGACGGAGCGCAGAATTTCCCGCGCATTCGAGGTGAGCAGGAGGAAGAGCGACTCCGGCGTGGTGATCAGGATGTCGGGCGGGCGTTTTCCGAGGCGCGCGCGCTCCTCGGGCGAGGTATCCCCGGAGCGGATCGCGACCGTGGGGACACGGAAAGGGATTTCGAGCCGCTCGGCTGTTTTGGTGAGGCCGGCGAGCGGGGCGCGCAGGTTCCGCTCGACGTCGGCGGCGAGCGCCTTGAGCGGCGAGACGTAAAGGACGCGGCAGCGCGATTCTTTCGGTGGTTCGTCCGAAAACACCAATCGATCGAGGGCGACGAGGAACGCGGCGAGCGTCTTGCCCGAGCCCGTGGGCGCGAGGAGGAGGGTCGACTTTCCGGCCTGGATCGGCGGCCAGCCTTTTTCCTGGGCCTCGGTGGGCCCAGGGAAGGCACCCTGGAACCAGGTGCGCGTCGCCTCGTGGAAATGGGCGAGCGCGCCGCCCTTCGAGGTCTTCGCCCGGGGCCGCGTCACGCGCGCGCCTCCCGGATCGCCGCGCGCCGCGGGGGCTGGCATCGAGGGCAATGATAGGTGGAGCGTCGCGCCTCGCCCTGGCGGCGCATTTCGAGGAGGGCGCCGCAATCGTAGCAGGGTTCGCCCGCGCGGCGGTACACGGCGAGGGGCCCTTCGCCGGGACGCGCGCCTTCGCGGGTGGTCCGCGTGTGGCCGTGGTGCGCGCCGGGCCCGCTTGCATGGGGTTTCGCTGTCGCATTGGCGACCATGATGCGGCGGGCAAACACGAGCAGGCGCGCGAGCTCCTCGTCGGAGAACGCGGAGACGGGGGCGAACGGGTCGAGCCGCTCGTGAAAGAGGATCTCGCTTTTGTAGACGTTGCCGATCCCGGCGACGACCTGCTGATCCATGAGCGCGTCGCCGATCTCCCTGCCGGCCATGCGCCGGAGCCGGGCGAGCGCGGCGGCTTCGTCGAACGCGGGGGCGATGAGGTCCGGGCCGAGCCTGCCGATCGCGGCATCCCCGGCGAGCAAGCTCGCGCGGACGAGGCGCGCGACGGGCGCGCGGAAGCAGACGGCGACGAGCGCGGGCACGGCGAGCACGGCGGTGGCGGAGGCCGGAGACCGGCGCCAGCGCTCGTGCTCGCCATAAAGGTGCCAGGCGCCGCCCATGCGGAGATGGGTGTGGAGGACGGTGCCCTCGTCGAAAAAGACGAGCAGGTTCTTGCCCCGCGCCTCGACCTTGGTGACGAGGTGGCCGGCGAGCCTTTCGATCGACTGGTGCCGGAGCACGAGCGCGCGCACGGGCTGTCCCACGAGCCGCGGGCCGAGCGCGCTGGCAATGCGGTGGAGGGTATCGCCTTCGGGCACAGGTTTGTCCTATCAGCGCCGAGGAGAATCGACAAGCGGGCGACGGGGAGCGCGCATCACTCGGGCTCGCGCCTGGCTCCCTTGGCCTTCTTCACGCGGTGTAGGACATCCCGTGCCTTGCCCACGAACCGACCTAGCTCGGGGAGTTGCCGCAGACCCTTGGCTTCGCCGAGGACACGAGCGAGCGCGCCCGCGAGCTCTGCATACCGAACCGGGCTCTTGTGGATCCCCCGCTCCGTCATCGGGACGAGCCCGGCGTCGGCCAGCGCCCGAGCGGGCGCCTCGATGAATTCCACGTTCTTTTGGCGCGTATGCACGGCAAGGAGCCAGGCCTCCGTTGCCTCGCGCGGCAGCGTGATGATCGCAGACGGCGGCACACCTCCGGCCATCCACGACTTGATGTGCGTACACAAGGGCGAGAGTTCGTCCACGGAGTCGTCGTGCAGGAGGTGGACACGAATCTCGGGCTCATGTCGCACATCGGCATCAACCTGCACGACGATCAAGTCGTACCTCGCGACCGTGACGGGAAACGCGACGCTTCGCAGGTACTTTTCTCACCGCCTGCCAGCCGGTTCCCTGCGACATCTGCCCTTGCCGAAGTGCGTCGAAATTGGGCTGAAGAGGGGTGATGACGAGCTGGGGCTCACGGACGAGTCCACGAACGATTCTCTCGAGGACCGCAAAGTCCGTCGAGCCCTCGCAAACGATACCGACGCGCATGGGTCACCAGATGTTCGGAACGCCACCGCCGAGCGCTCCCTGGACCCATAGCTGTGACAACGTCATGCCTTGCTCCTCGGCTTTGTGGATGGCATCCGTGTAAGCGACCCGCTCGACGCGTGTTTGCCCCTGCTCGGTGCGGTCGACGAGGAAGAGACGCACGCCGTCGTCCGCGAGCGGAAGGCCGTCGAGGACGAGGGGGTTATGCGTCGTGAGGATGACTTGTTTGGCCTGCGAAGATGTGGAATCAGCCATCTTGCGGACGAGCGCACGAGCAAGGCGCGGGTGCAGCGCATGATCGATGTTCTCGATGGCAAAAAATTTCGGGGCACGCGAATGGTACAAAAGCGCGAAAGCGAAGAGCACGTAGAGGGCTCCCTCGCTGGCATCATACGCCGAGAGGCGATTGCTCCCTCGCCTCATGTAGCGGTCGGTAAAACGAACGATCTCGCGTACGGCTGGAATCGTAGGCGACAAGAGGTCGGGAGAGGGGGGCTCGCTGCCCACGTCGGCGACCCAATCGAGGAGTTCGAGGAGTTCATCCTTCGGCAAGCGAGCGCCCATCGGACCGATCGCCTCAGCCAGGCGCCCTCCCTGGAGCCCCAGCGGATCGGATTGGTACAAATCCGCCTGCGTGCCACGAAGCACGGATGTCTGCGGGTCGTAAATGACGAAATGAGCAAGAGCATCGAAGAGACGCGTCGCCTCGGGGGGAATACCAAAAGGGTGCGACGCCGCGAGACCACGAGCCGGATCGCTCGGCATGAACCGTATCGGATCAGCCTGGTTCTCGTGGTAACTCGCACCACCAGGCCAGCGCGTGAAGATCGTCTCTCCCGCGCTTTCGAGCGTCTCGTTGTTGAATCGCCACGGGCTTGCCGGAATCTTCCCGGGATCCATGGACGCTCGATACAGGGCCTGTTCTGAGGACACGGCCTCGAGGACGATCGTGCGCTCTTTCCTCCCGCCGAAGTTGCTCTTGTAAAGTCGCGGTACACCCGGACGAACGCCCCGGCGCAAAAGGGCCGCGTCGTCCACGCGCGCGTCTGCAGCCGCCCCGAGAACGCCAATCGCTTCGAGCACGGCGGTTTTCCCCGACCCATTCGCCCCGATGAGAACGTTCAAGCGCCCGAGGTCGATGGTCTGATCGACGATCGTCTTGAACCCCTTGATGGTCACGGAGGCGATGGTCGCCGGCCAAGGAGTCTTGCCGGCTGCTCGCGGTCTCGCCCCTGGTCCTACGCGAGGCCTCGCCCCTGGTCCTACGCGAGGCCTCGCCCCTGGTCCACGAAGCCCCTCGCGTAGCAGGCCTGTCTTCGCACTTCTTCCCATACGCCGATCCCGCGCCACCGTGCCCCGGTGCGACGTGGCATGTCAAGTTGGGCTGTCGTCGCCCCTTCCCATCTTCCGGGAAAACCCGGACACTCGAGCCGTGCGTCGAGGGCTCAGGATGCTCGTCGGGGGGATCGTCGCCGCAGCCGGCTGCGGCGCGCCCGCCCCACCGCCCCACCGAACAGCGGCGCCCGCTCCCGCGCCCGCTTCCGCTTCCGCTTCCGCTTTCGCCCCCGCTTCCGCTCCCGCTCCCGCTCCCGCTCCCGCTCCCGCTCCCGCTCCCGCTTCCGCTCCCGCTTCCGCCCCACCGCCGAAATCCGCGCGCGCCGAGGCAGCCGAGCGTGTCCTTTTCCTCGCGACCCACCTGCGCACGACCGAACTCCGCGAAGCTTGCCCCGAGACACTCACCGAAGCGCCGCGCGTGCGCTGCTTGCTCTCGCTGCGGTACGCGGACAACGCGCCCTCGAAACAACTCGCGCTCGACCTCTACGAGGAGACGGGCTCACTCGCGGGGCTCTTGCCCGAGGAGGAGACCGAGGACGGGCGTGGGCAGAAGGTGCGGCTCCGGCCCGCGCGGCCCGTGGGGCAGAACCGCGACCACCTCGTCTGGATCCTCGCGGCGATGCGCGGGTACGCGCGCTTCTTCGCGGCGCTCGAGGCCCGCACGGGCAAACACGTGACGATGCGGGATCGGCCGCTCGATTTTCGATTTTTTTACACCGAGAAGGGCGGCGCGCCGAGCGCGTTCGCCGTGAACCAGAACATCGGGTACAACCTGTTCGGCGCGGTGAACGTCTCCGAGGAGGCCGTGCGCGACACGTTGTTCCACGAGATCTTCCACCTGAACGACGCCTGGCACGAGCAGTGGTCGACCCGCGCCCTCGGCGCGCTGCACGAGGGGATCGTCGCGCGCTGCAAGGACAACCGGCGTTGCCTCTTGCCCTACGCGCCGACGGACACGACGCTGAACGGCAGGCTCTACGCGTTCCTGCCCCGCGGCGGCGTGCGCGAGTACGCGGCCGAGCTCGCGCTGCGGTTTTTCCGGGAGCAACGGCTCGTGCTGGAGGGCAAACCCCTGCCCGCCCCGCCCTTCAAGTGCGGGCCGCCGGAGAACGCCGAGGCGATGCGGCTGCTCGCGGGCGAGTTCTTCGGGGGCGCGGACCTCGTGCCCGCGTGTGACGCCGCGCCTTAGATCAGCCGTCTTTTTCGGCGAAGAGGATCATGCGGTTGTGGGCGAGGCCGATCGGATCGCCGTCCCAGGTGCCAAAGGCCTCGGTCACGTGCAGGCCGACGCTGGCGAGCAACGCGCGAAGCTCGGTGAAATGGTAGAGGCGCACGGAGAAGCGGGCCTCGCGGGTCCGGCCGTCGCGCACGAGGATGCGGTAATCGACGAGGCGGCCCGAGAGCGGGTCGAAGACGTGCCGGTCGATCATGAGATCCGCGCCCTTTTGCAGGATCGTGACGGGCAGGAGCGCGCGCACCATCCAGTCGCGGTTGCGCACGTCGAGGCAGAGCTTGCCCCCGGGCCGGAGCGCGCGCGTGATGCGGCGGAGCACGTCGAGGTTCTCGTCGTCGCGGTGCAAGCCGAAGACGTCGAAGAGGCAAAGGACGCGGTCGAACGAGGCGTCCTCGTCGAGCGAGCGGAGGTCGGCGACGCGGTAGTCGACGGGCAGGCGGGCCGCCTCGGCTTCGCTGCGGGCGAGCTCGACGAAGCCCTCGGTGCGGTCGATGCCGACGACGTCGAAGCCACGCCGCGCGAGCTCGAAGGCGTGCCGGCCGTGGCCACAGCCGAGGTCGAGCACGCGCATGCCGGGCATCATGCCGAGGTGCGAGACGAGGACGTCGACCTGATGGTCCGTGCGCTCGGCGCGCAGGGTGTCCTCGTAAAAGTGGAGGTAATCGTCGACGTCGAAGACGGCGTCCCAGTCGAAGACGTAAAACCTCTCGTCATCCAGGTTCTGGCTCATGGGGGTCGGTTTCCGGGCCGCATGCTAGCCGACCCGGCCCATGCAGGGAACGCGCGAAGCGCTCGCGTCTCATGGCCTGTCGTGGTTAGGTGTGCGCGATGAGCGACGAACTCAACCCCTACGCGCCGCCGGAAGCCGGGCCGGGGGAGCGGGCGACGAAGAAAAAGAAGAAGCAGAAGCGCCCCGCATCGGACGCGATCGCCGAGGCGCTCGCGCGGCTGAATCGGCACATCGACGACGCGTCGGCCGTCGCCGTGGACCAGAAGGAGGCCGGCGGCAGGCTGCGCGGCGTGACGGTCGTGTTCGTCGCGCTCGCCGTGGCCGCGATCGTGAGCATGATCCTGGCGGTGCAGACGATCCCGTCGCGGGATCCCGCCTTCGCCCTCCTCATCATCTTCCCGATCCTCTTCGGCATCCTCGCGGTGGCGCTCGTCGCCGTGGACCTCACGGTCGTGCCGCGGGGAACGCCCGCGCGCCCCGAGGCGACGCTGCGGAGCTTCCTCAAGGCGATGACGATGGGCCGGCAAGGGTACGCCTGGGCGTGCCTCAGCCCGACCGCGCGCGCGCAGACCGTGGTTCCGCCGATCCTCGGCGAGATCCCGATCGGCTCGGGGTCCTTCTCGCTCGCCACGCCGTCCGGCCTCAAGGACTGGTCGTCCACGTTCATCCGCATCGGGCACGGGCAGATCCGAAGCGTGCAGGTGAAGCGCGTCTCGATCGCGCGCGAGGACGGCGACGTGGCCGAGGTCGAGGTGCACGCGATCTTCCAGGCGTGGCCTCAATGGGCGAACATCGTGGCCGCGGTCGCGTTCGTCGTGATCCGGCTCCTCGGCGCGCTCCTCTACCTCGTGCTCTTCCTCGCGCTGCGAAAGCGGCACGAGGTCACGTTCCGAAAGACGCTCCTGCGCGGCAAGAATGGGCTCTGGTACGTGTACGCGGGGGATTTCTTCGAGAACGAAACCGCGCGCTGAACACGGAGACGCCGCTCCCGCCCCGGCGCGCCGAGCGGGAGCGGCGCCCCGAACCGTTTACTTGTTGATCTTCTGGCGAATCTCGCCCTTCATCTCCTCGAACTTCCCTTCGGCCTGCTTTCGCTCGTCGCCCGAGAGCGCGCCCGCGGCGCCCTTCACGCGGCCGCCGGCCTTCTCGAAGGTGCCCTCGACCTGCTCGGCCGCCTTCTCGGCGTCCTGCCGGCCCTGTCCGCGGCCCTGATCGGCGATGCCTTCGCGGCGAAGCCGTTCATCGTCGGTCAGGTTGCCGAGGGCCTCCTTGGCCTTGCCACCGAGCTCCTCCGCGGCGCCTTTGATCCGGTTTCCAATTCCCATGGTTTCCCTTCTCGGATCCCAGCGGATCCGATGTGAGGGGTTCGGGTCGGCAATCGACGTGCCGGCGCGTCTGGCGCCAAACCTGCACATCCGGACGAGCCCATCCGCGATGGTTTCCCCCGAGCGGCCGAATGGAGTCATCATGGGGCCGAATGCACCCCGATCCGCCGGCCGAATCTCCGTACGCCGCGCTGCCCGAGGATCTCCGCGAGACGATCGTGCGCTCGTTCGTGGACCGGCTGGCCGGCGCGGCGGGCACAGCGCAAAACCTGATGTTCGGGTTCCGGGATCCCGCGCCGAAGACCGCGTGGGACGCGCTCGATCACCTCGGGCCGATGGCCATGAACCTGCTCGTGCGGCTGTTCCACCGCATCGAGGGCATCGATCACACGGGCGCGACCTTCCGGGAAATCCTGTGGATCCGCAATCAATGGTGGGGCGGCAGCGCCGGCATCAAGGTCGTCTACCGGAATCCGGCCGCGATGCGGCGGCGGCTCGACGAGATGCTCCTGGGGCCACACGGCAAACGCGTGGTGCGGGACGCCTACATGGGCGGGCTCGAACACCAGCTCCGCCCCGCGATCAAGCTCCTGCCGCGCGCCTTGTTCGGGGCCGCGCGCGCGGAGCTGCCCGACGCGGATACCTGGCGTGAGGTCGACGTGCCCTTGCAAGAGGGCACGCATTTCTGCGTCGGGAAGGGGGATCTGCGCGGGTTCGAGCGGCCGGAGGGGCGCCCTGCGGCGCTCGACGACATCCATCTCGATTGGACGTCGCCGGTGGAGGGGGTCGACGAGCCCACGGGCCGCTGCAACTACCTCGAACCCTGGGAAGGAAGCGTGATGCACTGGCTCGAAGCGAAGCTCGGCCACGGCGCGCCGGTGTTCACGTTCGAGGTGGCCCGCAAGGTGATCACGCGGGGAAAGGAGCTCGCCCGCGCGTCGGCCCGCGGCGCCGGGGTCTCGCGTTTCCAGGCGATTGCCACGCGCTGGGCCCGCGACGAGATGGCCTTCGCCGTGCGCGGGCGGTTCGGCTACGAGGCCTCGAAGGCGCGGCTCGACGAGATCGAGCGCGCCGTGCGAGCGCTCGATCCGCGCTGATCCTCAATCCGAGGCGCGCCCCCGCAGCGCGCCCACGCCGAGCAGGATCGGCACGAGCGTGAGGAAGATGCCGCCGAGCGCGCCGGGGCGGCTCGCTTCTTTCAAGCCGATGAAGAAGGTGCGCGTGATCTCCGCGTCGGGGACACGCTGCGGGTCTTCGAGGTACGAGCACACGGCGGCGACGTTCGTCCACGTCGCGTGCGCCGTGACGGTCACGAGGGTGAGCCACATCGCGCCCGTGAAGGCGAGGCGGCGGGGCTCGGGGCGGCGCGCGAACCAGGCGGCGGCGCCGACGGCGAGGACGCCGAAGAGGAGCGTGGACCACATCCCCCAGCCGCCCTCGACGAAAAACGCCCACAAACTGAAGCCTTTCATGACCTTCGTTCTCCTTCGCTCGGCGCGGACGGGCGAGGCGCCGTCCCCATGCCACGAAGAACTCCGGGGGGCGGCGGACGTGACAGGTTTTTTTTCTGTCACGCCTGGGCTACTTCCGTGTTCGAGGGGACGACATGGACCGAGCCGAGGAAGCAGCGCTCGTCGCACGCCTGCGCGAGGGAGACAAGGCCGCGCTGCGGGTCGTGTACACGTCGTTCTCGGACCGGCTCTTCGGGTTCCTCTTGCGGCTGTCGCGGCGGCGCGACGTGGCCGAGGATCTGCACCAGGAGACGTGGGTGTCCGTCGCCCGCCACGCCGAACGGCTCGCCGACGGCACGGACCTCGCGGCCTGGCTCTTCACGATCGCCCGAAACAAATTCCGATCGTGGCGGCGCTGGGCCGCCCTCGACTTCACGCGGTTCGTGGGAGACGCGGAGGGCGCCGAGCCGGAGGGGCCTTCGGCGCGTCCGGACGCGGGGGACGAGCTCGTCGCGCTCGAAAAGGCGCTCGAAGCGCTGCCCATGGCCCACCGCGAGGTGCTCTTGCTCGTGGGGGTCGAGGGGCTCGAAGCGAAGCAGGCCGCCGAGGTGCTCGGGATCCAGCCGGAGGCCTTTCGGCAAAGGCTCTCGCGGGCGCGCGCGGCGCTCTCGGAAAAGCTCGATGGACCGGCGCGGAAAGACGCCGCCGTGATAGGATGAGGTGAACGATGAACGGCCGTGACGACGATCCGCTCCTCGAAAAGCTCCGCGGTTTGCCCGCGCAATCGCCCTCGCCCGCGCGTCGGGCAAAGACGCTCGACGCAGCGGAAGCAGCGCTCGAAGGCAAACGTCGCGCTGGGTTTCGGTGGCCCGAGCTCGCGCTCGCGTCGGTGCTGGCGCTGGCCGGCGCGCTTTATACCGTCGAATCGTTTGCCCGGATCGGGCACATTTATGGGCGGGGCGAGGTCGCGTCGGCGGACGGAATGTAGGAATCAACCTTCCTGGAGGAGCTTTTGCACGAGCGCGCGGCCCTCGGGGATCCGATCGCGCGCGGGATTCGTCCCGTGCCCGGGGGGTGTGGGGGCACAGCCCGGCTCGCCGGGCGGAGCCCCCACCATCAAACATGTCCAGCTCATGTCGACTTCGAGGCGGTAGGAGCCCTCGAAGGCGTGTGGCGGCGCGCCGCCCCATTCCGCGGGGGAGAGCATCGAGAAATAAAGGTCGTCCTCGCTGCGCCGATAGAGGTGATAAACGCGGCCGGGGATCTTGCGGAAGCTGCAACGCGCGCGGTGGAGGCGCGCCGAGATACGCGCCTCGTCGAGCAGGCGCCGCGCCTCTTCCTGAAGCGCGCGCATCTGGTCGCGGATGACCTCGAGCTTCCCTCCGACGACCATGCCGAGCGCCTGATCGGCCTTTTCGATCTCCTGGGCCATGTCGACCAGGTCGATACGCGCGGCGAGCCGGCTCGTGGGGTACGGGACGGCGCGGGTCGTGGCGAGGTCGGCGGAGGGGGTATCTTTGGGGTCTTGTTCGAGGGCCATGGTGCAAGGTCGGAGGCGCGTCGGGATCTTCGAGGTGGTACCCTCGTCATGGGCGCGATGCAACCCGTGCGCTCAGCCCGAGCTACCTCGGCGACGTGCAATGGGTGATCGCCCGGGGCGCCGCCCCGGACCCCGCGGGGGGCTGTCCGCCCCCTCGACCCCGGACCAGCGAGGCGCTGGACCCCAGGGTTGAAAAACTGCGCTACGCGCAGTTTTTCAAACAGGCCGACGAAGAAGCCGGGGGGCCAGCCGAACCAGCAGCGCGGCGGTCTTGGTTGGCAACGCCGCGGCTGGTCTTGACAGGGGCCTGTTCGATGAACTGCGCATCGCGCAGTTCATCGAGCTTGGGTCCAGCCCCTGGCTGGTCCGGGTGCAGGGGCGGACAGCCCCTGCTGGGGCCTGGAGCAAAGCCCCAGCGAAGCGGCTTCATGAGGAGACCCATGCCTGGTCAGGGGAACAACCAGCCGTACGTGGCGTAGGCGAGCGCGATATGGGTCTGCGCCCAGAACCTGTGGTAGGTGAAGGTCGGCGCGGGCCCACCCTTCAGATAGGCCTCGACCTTCGCCCAGTCAGGGTCCTGCTTGTATTTGGAGCGGATGCTCGCGAACGTCGAGCCGTTCTCGATGACGTCGCCGTTCGGCATCTTCCCCTTCCAGCCCGTGGGGAGATGCAGCGCGTCGTTGAAGCGCTTGTAGTCCTTGCGTGTCTCGATGTTGGAGAGCCCCTTCGGATCGCGGAACTTCGCCCACATCCGGTCGAGCAGCTCCTTGGCGAGCTTCTGCGTGTCCTTGTCGTTGGCCTTCGCCGCGTAGAAGGTCAACGTATGCACGAGCCCCGCGGTCGTCCCGACATCCGGCGTGGTGCTCGTGACCTTCACGTGCAGCCCTGCGTTGAACGTCTTGTCCGAGCCATTGAAGTTCTGCGTCTGGTCGTTCCAATCGAGGGAAGGTTGTCCCGTCCATTGCAACGACGATGGGATCTCGTACGTGCCATCCGGCTTGAGCTTCGTGTTCGCCTTGACCCAGGCCACCCATTTGTCGAGGATGACCTTCGCGCCCGCGTCGCCCGTCACGTAATAGTACTCGGCGACGCGCTGCACCGACCAGACCTGGAAACCGAACCAGTCGTTGCTCGGCGGGTCCGAGAACACCGGCGCCGACTGGTAGGCCATTCCGTAGAACGTCTTCGCGTCCGCAGGCGGCGCGTCGTACCGGCCCTTCCAGCTATTGGTCGCGCCGCCGGCGATCCCGCCCTCGGCCGATTGGAGCCAGCGGTAGAACTCGATCTGGCGCCTCGCGCTCGTGGCCCAGTCGCCCGCTGCCTTGGGCGACTTTGGCCGGAGCGGAGCGAACTGGGCGAGCACATGGGCTGCCAGCGGGTTCTGATACCCCGAGTGGTTGTGGCTCGACCCGATGCGCCAAGACCAACCGCCCGAGCCGGGCGCCGCCCCACCCCACGCGTAATACCAGGAGAGCAGGTAGTGCGCCGACGAATAATCCGAGGCGGCCGCGCAGCTCGGGCTCTTGCAAGGGATCACCTTGAAGTACTTGTCGAAGAGCGAATACCGAAGGTAATCGCCCATCTTCGCAGCCTTCTCGGTGTTCGCGTCGACGCTCGTGTTGCCTCCCTGCTCGTCCGCCCACTTCTTGGCCCAGTACATGGCCTGGACCGCGCGCGCGTCCGCGTCGGGCGCGTTCGTGTACTTCCACTGCTTCGCAAAGCCGGTCCCCTTCTGGAAGATATCGAGGAAGCCGTTCGGCCCGCCCCCCACGAACGCGTCCCAGGAGGGCTGCGGGATCGCCTCCCACACCGACTCCTCCGGGCCGCGCTGGAATGTATTGATGTACGCCCCCCGGCTCTTGCCGTCCCCTCGCTTGCCGAACCCGTAGAAATTGTCCACGTCGAGCAACCAGTGCATCCCGTAGATGGGCGCCGGCCCGTACGTGGTCTTGAGCTCCTCGCCGATCGGATCCACCCCGATCGGAATTCTGCTATCCAGCGCGACCGGGTAGTCTTGCGGCAGATCACCCTCCGGCGCATAGGTCGCCGCCTTGCGCGGCGAATACCCCTTGATCGTCGGCTGATCGGCGAGCGACGGGATGATGTAGTATTCGGCGTTCGCCCAGGCGCGGTCCAGGTGGCTCCAGTCCTTGGTGACGCGCCCGTACATGGCCTCGAGCCACATCCAGTAGCTATACGCTTCGGAAGTCGTCTCGTGCCCTTGATCCGGCGCCTCCACGAGCAGCGTCTCCACCGCGTGGTACGGGATCCCCTCCGGGCTGAAATAGCCGTTGGAGAGCTTGTGGATATCCGTCCACAACTCGAGGAAGTGATCGGTATAGACGTTGCCGGTATTCTTGACCGGCGGCTCCGGCGCGGCGGGAGGCGCGGGCGGAGGCTTCACCTCGTCCTGCGCAGCCACAGCCGGTTGTCCAGCGGCCCCCGCGGGTCCTGTCGGCCCCCCTGGGCTCACCGCGCCCGTTCCCGTGGGCTCGATGGGAACACAAGCCGCCATCACGAGGAGGGCGGCGGGCCCCAGCACGAGCGTCGAGGCAAACTTTTGTGTTCGTGCCGCACGGGCAGCCAGGGAACGGAACATCGTCGAGCCGAACTTCATAGGTTGCACCAATGGGGTTCAATTGGAAATCGGATGCCGCGCAGCCTATCGGCCGACCCACCGGGCGTCTAGGAAAATCAAAACGGCAAACTCGGAGGCGCTTTGCTGGGGCGTTGCCCCAGACCCCAGCAGGGGCTATCCGCCCCTGCACCCGGACCAGCGAGGCGCTGGACCCAGGATCGATGAACCGCGCGATGCGCAGTTCATCGAACGACCCTCGAGCAAGCCCAGCGGCTCTATTCGTCCACGACCCGGATCGGGATCCAATCGAACCCGGTGGCGCCTGCGTCGCGGAAGATGCGACGGATCTTGGGGGTGACGAGGAAGAGGGGGAACGGGAGGACGGAGTCGTACACGTCGCCGTTGAAATTCACCTCGCCAAACCATTCCCAGGTCACGTTCACGTCGCGGATATCGGCGAGGTCCGAGGCACGGTACACGAGGCGGGTGGGGATTTCTCTCGGCGTGGTGAAGCTGCTACGCCTGCAAGTGCACGGCTTGTAGGGCTCGATCCCGGTCGAGCGCGGCGACATGGGCGGCATCGTATGCGTGGCGCACAGTTGCCGCCACGGGAGCTGGAAGTGGCCCCGCCCCTCGAACGCGGCGAAGACGCCCCGGAACGTGATTCCCGTCGCGCCGCTCTGCGCGAGCGCTCCGGCCAGCTTCTCGTCGACGAGCATGTCGTTGTAGCAGGTCGCGGCCGCACGCCGGCCCTCGATAACGTGGAGTTCCTGGCCATCGACGACCATCGCGGACGTCTGCCGGGCTCCGGCGCCGCAACGCATGCACGCCTTACCCATGTCGTATTTCGTACCTACCCGCGGTCCCGCGAAGATGCTGCCCGCGGGGGAAAAATATTCCATGGCAAGCAGGCGCGCCGATTCCAGTTCCTCGTCGGTGAAGCGGTCGCGGCGTCGCTCGATCCAGGTGATGCCACGCTCCTTGAGTAAGCTCAAGAGGAGCGGCAGGCGTTCATCCTTCTCATCGAGCGTAATGTCGGTCCAGTAGTCTCCTTCATCGGCGACCGCGACGTCAGGACCGCACTTCGCAAGACCGAGGACCGTTTCCGGCCCACCCGGAATACGGTCATTGATGACCGTAATTTCTACTTCCGTCCGCATGTCGCGTCTCCGTGCGAGATCACTTTCCAAAATACGGCTTGATCGCATCAAGCCAGTGGGGGAATGACTTGTAGACCTCTTCGTAGGCCTTCCACACATCCTTCGCCTCCAATTTCGGAGGACGCTTCGCGTTCAGCAGCCGCGTGATGTTCTTGTGCTGCGCCTCCGTCAAGATCACGGCGGGCAGCTTGTCGAAGTTCTTCGCCAGCCCCAGCTTCCTCGCCATGGCCTCCTCCAGGATGTGATGCGCCTGGTACGCCCCGCCGAGGTTCTTCGTGAACGCGCGCATCACTTCATAACTTGCGATGGCCCCGTTCTGCTCCAGCGCGGCCGCGATGTCCGCCCCGTACTGCTTCGCCAGGAGCTCCGCCGTCTCCTTGGACAGTTCCTCCGCTCCTTGCAGGATCAGCGGCGCCTTCTTCGCACAGGCCTCCTCCAGCTTCTTCGCGAACTTATCCGCCTGCCCGACGAGCACCGCCGACGCGACCTGCGTGATCGCCGCCGCGGCCTGAACAATCGCGTTGTCGACGCCGTCCTCGTCGTCGCCGCCGATGATTCCGAACCGCTTGCCGTCCTTGCGCGCGAGGTCGTGGTTGAACTCGCCGTTCAACATCGCCGACGCTATCGCCAGCTCGCGAACCATCCGTTCGAGCGGCGTCAGGGCTTTGCCTTTGCCCGTCCCCTCCCCCTTTCCCTTGCACCCCTCCTTCACCTGCTCGCACAGGACCACGCTGACCAGCGGCCTCCCGGGCCGATGCTCTATCTCCGGCAGCGCGCCTCCCCGATCCACGTGGGAGCATTCCGCGTCCACGCACGTCCGCGGGTGCACTTCCTCCCGCTTCGGCAAGACGCTCTCCTGTCGCAAGACGCCCTCCCGCGGCAAAAAGCTCTCCCGTGATACCTTGGGCGGCTCCTCTTTCTGCGCCGGAGCACGATGCTCCTCCACGCGCTTTTCGACGCTCTCCGGCGCGTCCGCTTTCTTCTCCTCCTTTCGCGCCTCTTTCGGTGGTGGCGCGGGGGGCGCGGGCGGCGCCGGGGCCTTTGCGGCGGGCGACTCCGGCTTCTTCGGAGGCGGGGGCGTGCACGCCGACGGCCGCGATTTCGACGGGATCCGCGCGAGGCTCTCCGGGCCGAGGTTCGGATTGTATCGAAGCACGACCCGGCGATGGGCCTGCTTCCAGAACTCATGCGCATTGAGAATCACCAGCGTGCCGCCGGTCTTCTCCTCGATCACGGCGAACGTATCCACGTCCGCAGGCAGCCCCGACGGCTTCCAGCAAACGTCCACGGGCGTCTGCCCGAAGGCCACCGGTATGCGGCACGCCAGCACGAACACCACGACGCAAACGATCCAGGCTCCGCGCGTCACTTCTCCCTCTGGATCCTTGTGCACCAGGTTGCACGACCGGCGCAAGATGGCTCTCGCGTCGTCATCGACCACCGACCCGCGCGTCGAATACCTTCACGACCTGTGTCGACAACCTCCCCAGCCGTTGCCGACAAGCCCGGCGCGCATGCCTTCAACCTCCCAGCCGTTGCCGACAAGCCCGACGAGCATCTCGACAACCTCCCAGCCGTTGCCGACAACCCCGGCGCGCATGCCGACAACCTCCCCAGCCGTTGCCGACGAGCCCGGCGAAGATGTCGACAAGGACCCCAGCCCTTGCCGACGAGCCCGGCGAGCATGTCGACAACCTCCCAGCCGTTGCCGACAAGCCCGCCGACCATGTCGACATAGCCCCCAGCCCTTGCCGACGAGCCCGGCGAGCATGTCGACAACCTTCCCAGCCGTTGCCGACAAGCCCGCCGACCATGTCGACGAACCCCCCGGTCGTTGCCGACGAGCCCGGCGAGCCCGCCCCGCCCCTTCAGCGCCCCCGCGCGCCGTCCTTGGCCGCCGCCGCGAGGTGCTCCTTCGCCTCGAGGAGCGCCGCGATCGCGAGCTCACGCTGGCCACGCGCCGCCAGCGCCCAGCCCTGCTCACGAAGGATCATGCCGAGGAGAGAGCGTGCGCCGGGCTCCTTGCCCGCCACCGCGTCCCGCGCCGCCCGCACCGCGAGATCCGGCCGCCCCGCCCGCGCGAGCGCCACCGCGAAGGCCGAATGCCCGCCCGGCGGCGTCGCCGCGGGCCCCTGCAGGAGGACCTCGCAGAGCTTGACGCCCGCCGCCCGCGCGAGCGGATCGGCGCTGTCGAGCGCGGCGCGCGTGGCGGTCCACACGGGCGCAGGCACCCCCACGCCCCCCTTCGTGACGAGCTCGGCCGCCTCGTCGAGCGCCCCCGCCGCGTCCTGCAGCCGGCCCTGGCCGAGCGCCACGAAGGCCGAGAGCCCGAGCGACGCGAGGCGGAGTGACGGTGACGCGGGCTCCGTGGAGCGCGACGGACGCGGGGCCTCGTCGACCTGGCCGCCGCCCGTGAGCGCGGCCCGCGCCCGACGAACCAGCGCGGCGATCTCGGGCGCGAGCTCGCCCGCCCGCGTGACCGCCTCCGCCTGCGCCTCCCCTCGCGACGCAGCAATCGCCTGCGCCGCGGCGAGCCGCGCGAGGGCGTTTTCCCGCGCCGCATCGTCGGGCACGTGGCCGAGCGTAGCCGCCACGCGATCGGCCTCCAGCGGCGTGAGCGCGTCGCCGAGCGCATCGGCGTGCTCGGCCGCGAGGCGGATCGCGTGCCGGCCGAGCGAGGTCGTCGGGTCGCGGCCGAGCTCCTCCAGGAGCGAGAGGCCCGAGGCCCGCACGAACCGGCTCGGCGAGCGCAGCCGGCCGAGCGCGATCACGAGCTTGTGCTCGGGCGGCGCGCCCGTGGGATCGGCCGACGCGGCGTCGGCGACCGCGAGCGCGGCCGTGCTCCGATCGCCGAGCAGCCGCTGGACGCGCCACGCGCGGGCCGCGACCGCGACGTCCGCCGCGCCTTTCTCCTCGTCGGCCCGCGTGGCGGCCTGGACGAACACCACGAACGCCGCGTCCCCCTCCCCCATGAGTTCGAGGCAACGGCCGTACAGGTAGAGCGCGCGGGCCGTCGGCGCGCGCTCCGTCTCGGCCTGCGCGAGCGCGAGCGCCGCGCTCTTCCGCCCGACCCGCGCGAGCAGGCGGCACAAATCGAGGATGGCCGGGAAGTGCGGGCCGCTGCCGGAGAGCGTGCTCCAGTACGCCGCGATGTCCCCGATGTCTCGCTCGTCGCTCCCGAGGCGCACCACGCACCGGAGGGCGCCGAGCGCGGCGCGCGCGGCGAACGAGGGTTCGGCCGTGCGCACGAGCAGCCGCCGGTACGCCGGGAGCGCGACGAAGGGCCCGACGGAGGTTTCGAGCTTCTGCGCCGCGCTGAGGCCGATTTCGTCGACGAACTTCACGCGCCGAGGGCCCTTTGGATCACGCGCCTCCCCGCTCCGTGACGAGGCCGAGCGAAGGCAGGCGCTCGCGCGCCCCATCGATCCGCGAGGTCTCCGCGTTGATCGCCTCGAGCTTGCGCCGGAGCGCCGCCGCGTCGGTCGTGTCCGCCGTGAGGTTCGCGAGCGGCGCGAGGACCTTCTCCTGGAGCTGCGCGACGAGTTTGTCGCGCTCGGCGATCTGGAGCGAGCCCACGTCGGAGGACGAGGGGACGAAGTCGACGAGGTGCCGCTCCACGCTCTGCGCGTAGTACCGCTCGTTCCGCAGCCTGCGCTCGAGGTAGGCCGGATCGTCGAGGCGCATCTGCGCGAACTCCTCCTGCATCGCGGTCTCGTCGAGGGCCTGCACCTCGTTGAAGACGCGGCGCCAGGCCACGGCGTCGGAGGCCTCGTACGCCGCCATCGCGCGCGCCTCGATCTCGGCGAGCCGCTTCTCCCACGCGGACCGATCCATGCCGTAGAGGTTGCCCGAGGCGCGGTAGACGCGGCGGCGCAGCTCGTTGAGCTCGGCCTCGAAGCGGGCCATGGGCGGCGAGAGCGTCTCGTTCGGGTCGCCGCGGTACCAGTCGACGAGCAGGCGCAGCTTTTCGCAGAGCGCCTGCAGCTTGTCCGGATCCGTCGCGACGACCTCGCGGATGCCGGCGACGAGCATGTCCGCCTCGGCCCGGTAGCTCGTCGCGCTCGAACCCCAGAGCGACTTGCTCGTCGCCTCGGCCTCTTCGAGCAGCGCCTCCACGGCGCCCGCGGGATCAAAGCGCGGCGCGGCGGGCGGCTCGACCTGCGCCCAGAGCTCCTGCCCCGCCACGACCGCGCGCGCCTCCATCCGCATCGCGTCGTCGCACCGGAGCGTGAGATCCACGGGCGTGCCCACGGGCAGCTCGCGCGGGACCTGGAGCAGGAGCGCCTTGATCGGCATGCGGTTCTGCAAGAGCCGGAGCACCACGGCCCCGCTCTGATCCGCGGTGAAGAAGCGGCTCTTCACCTCCGCGGGCAAGCCCGCGCCGCGCGCGATGAGCACACGCCGCTCGCGCCGGCCCGCGCGCACGACCTCGATGGAGAGGTCCTTGGCCACGACCGAGGGCCGCGAGAGCGCGCTCGCCCGCGGCCGGACGTCGCCGCGGTAGAGCGCAAACGGGAGCTCCGCGAGCACCTCGCGCTCGACCGAACGCAGGGCCACGCGCGACGCGTGCTCAGGCTCCTCGCCGAGCGGGACGTCGAGCCGCACGACAGCCCCCGCCGCATCCGGGAGCGCCGCCTTCGCGACCTCCTCGGCGCCGCTCATCCCGCGCAGGACCGCGATCTCCGCCGCGCCCTCCGGCGCCTGCTCGACGCGCACGCCGAGCCGGATCTTCGAGCCCTGGCTGACGAGCGGCGTCGTGAACGAGACCGTGATCTTCCGCTCGGGCTCGCCGATCCGCAGGCCCCCGAGCTGCGCCGCGTGGATGGCCGCGCCGAGCGCGACGCACGTGTCCACCTCGTCCTGGAGCGGCTTCTCCGAGCGGCTCTTCTTGCAGATCGCCTCGGTCACGCGGCGGACGACCATCGGCACGCGGGTCGAGCCGCCGACGAGCACGACGTGATCGATCTGCCCGAGATCCACCGACGAGGTCTCCGCGCTCCGCGCGAGGGCCCGCTCGCAGCAGGTGATCGTGGTCTCGACGAGATCCCCGATCGCCTTCTCGTAGTCGGCGCGCCCGATGTCGCCCTCGAACGAGACGTTCTCGCCGCTCTTGTCCTGCATGAAGTCTTGCTTGGAGACGCTGACGACCTCGGAGGTCGAGAGCGACTCCTTGATCTCCTGCGCGAGGTGCACGAGGCGGCTGAAGCGCTGCCGATCCTCTTCATCGCCGCGGACGTCGAGGTCGAGGGCGTAGCCGCGCGCGACGAGGATGCCGCGGAGCTTCTCGGCGAAGCGCCGATCGAGGTCGTCGCCGCCGAGGTAGTTGTCGCCGTCGATCGCGAGCACCTGGTACTCGCCGCCGAGGCAACGCAGGATCGAGACGTCGAACGTGCCGCCGCCGAGGTCGTAGACGAGGAAGTTGCCGTCGCCGAGGCGGCTCTTCCAGGTGTGGTAAATGGCCGCGGCCGTGGGCTCCTGGAGGATGCCGATGACGTCGAGCCCCGCCATCTCGCCGGCCTTGCGCGTGGCCTCGACCTGCGGCGCGTCGAAGTAGGCGGGCACCGTGATCACGGCCCGGTCGACGCGCACCTCGATGCCCTCGGACGCCTGTTTGCCGAGGTGCTCGCTCATGCGCGCGCGGAGCTCGGCGAGGATCTTGGCGCTCACGTCCTCGGGCGCGAGCGCGTGCGGGCCGACGTCGACCTTCGCATTTTGCCCCATCTTGCGCTTGATGGACTCGACGGGCGGAGGCGTCTTGCCGCGGCGCTGGCGCGCGGCGTGGCCGACGAGGAACGCCTCGCCCTTGGGATCCCAGGCGACCGCGGAGGGGACGGTGCGCCGGCCGAAGCGGTCGGCGTAGATGTGCAGATCGCGCTCGGACGGGTCGAGCATGGCGATCTCCGAGTTGGTCGTGCCGAGATCGATTCCAACGGGACGGTCGACGAACATGGTCTATCGCTTCCTCTCGGGGGACGTAGGGGCTGCTTCTGCGGCAAGCACGGGATCTTCATCGAGCGAGAGCACGCTTCGCGGCCCCCGCTCGGCCCCGCGGGAAAGGAACGTCGCGAGCGCGAGCGCCACCGAAGGACGCGGCGCGAGATCGGCGAGCCCGACGGGTTCGGCCGCGGGGGATTTGCGCATCTTCGGCGGCGCCTGCGCCGGGCCCGAACGATCGAGCGCGGGGTGGCGTGGGCGGGCGCCGATCGCGGCGCGCAGGCGGCGCAGCGGGTGCAAGGTGAGCTCTTCCCAGGCGGCGCGGATGGACGCGCGCTCGCTCTCGCCCGCGTCCTCGGCGAGCTCGCGCAGCCGCTCCGTGATGGCGCGCGGGCCCTCTTTCGGATCGAGGTCGAAGCGTTCGAAGGGGTTTTCCGGGGGGTGGTCGCTCATGACGAGATCCCGAGGAGCTTTTTGGCCTCGCCGAGGCGCTTCTTGGCCTCCGGGAGCCGCGTGGCCCCGGGGTAGAGCTGCTCGGCGCGGTCGATGAGGGCCACGGCCTTGTCGTGATCGTGGCGCGTGGGCGCGCGCGCGCCGGGCAGGAGGCGGAGCGCCTGCTCGCAGAGCGTGTTCGCCTTCATGAGCCGCGCGTTCCGGTGCGTCGGGCAGATCGCGATGGCCCGATCGAGCAGCTCCAGCGTCTCGCGCTCGGTGCGCACGACGTCCGAGCGGAACACGAGCATCTGCGCCGCGCGGGCCGCGTACGCGAGCTTCGACGGATCGTCCTCGATACGCCGCGCGAGCGAGTCGACGAGCGGCGTGAGGGGGCTGATGATCTCCCGGAGCGCGTCCCAGCGGCTCGCGCGGTAATGGGCCCAGGCGAGCGGCGTGGCCTGCTCGATCGCGGCGTGCTCGACGCTCTCGTCCTCGCCGGACCAGCGCCACACCGCGACGAACCGCCCGAGCATCGCCGCGCCCTCCGCGGCGCTCGGCTCGCCCTTCGTGGTGACCTCGGCGAACACGGCGAGGACGGGCGCGAGCGCCTCCTCGACGGCGACCGCGACGAGCGACGAGGCCCGGCGCGCCGCCCGCTCCGCGAGGGCCTCGGGGGCACGGGCGATCCGCGCGGCTTCCTGGACGCGTCTGAGTGCGACGAGCGCGCGTTGTGCGGAGGACGTGAGATCCCGCGCGCCGGTGCGCGCCCGCTCGCCGAGGTCGTCGATGCACCAGAGCGGAGCGTCGGCGAGGGCGCGATCGAGGTCCTGCCGCGCGAGCGCGCTGCCGGTGACGGCCTCGCCGAGGTCGCGGAGGTAGGTCTCTTCGCGGCCGAGGGCGAGCCAGGCGGTGATCGATCGGACGAACGCGTCGGGGGAGGTCGCCGGGAGGTCCGCGAGGGAGGCGTGGTGGAGGGCGAGGTGGTGGAGGAGCTCCGGGGGCGGATCGATCTGGCGCGCGGGTTCGAGGTGTTCGTGGAGGGCGTGGGGGTTGTCGGCGCGCGCGGCCTCGACGGCGTCACTCCCGCCGGGCAAACGCCGCAGGACGGCGCAGAGGCCGGCGCCGCGGGCCGGGGGGCGGACGTCCGGTCCGGCCTGGGCGCGGAAGAGGCGCTCGAAGGCGATCTCGTCCGTGAGCCGCGCGAGCAGCGCTTCGTCCTCGTCTCGCCACACGGGAGGCATCATCCGCGGGAGGGGCGGATGCGGTCAAGACGGGCGGGAGCGGGGGCGGGAGCGGGAGCGGGAGCGGGAGCGGGAGCGGGAGCGGAAGCGGGAGCGGAAGCGGGAGCGGGAGCGGGAGCGGGAGCGGGAGCGGGAGCGGGGGCGGAGTCGCCGCAACGGTACCGCGCGGAGGATCATCCGCGGGCGGGAGGCGCGCTTATCGGTCTGCCGGCTCGAACCCGAGCCAGGAGGCGGTGGCGGGATCGATGCGGCTCTTGCGCACGGGGGGAATGTAGAGCGTCGAGGCTGGCGTGACCCTGGCTTCCGCGAGCTTGCCGAGGCGCAGCCGCTCGATACGCGGCGCGCAGCCAATGTAGATCGCGGCCTCGTAGATCGTCACGGCGTGGTCGGCAGGGTATTCCTCGCAGAGCCGCGCCACGAGGAAGGGGAGCTTGTGGTTGCTCGCGCCTTCGCGACGGTACGTGTTGTCTCCGAACGACCCGATCTGCCAGAGCACGAGCGCCGTTGTGGGATCGATGCGCTTTCGATGAAGCACGAAATGCGACGCCTCGTAGCTCTGCATGCCCTGGTGACCAGGATCGATGCCGAGGTCGGCGAACAGGCAATCCTCCGCCGAGATCGCTGGCAGCATGGTCGCCGGATACCCCTCGTCACGCGCGCGCTCGATGGCCAGGTGCCCCGGATAAGCGAACACGCCCGGATGCCCGTAGAGCACCACGCACGTCCGATGGCCCCCCCTTACCGAGTCAAGAATGCGGTCCACCATCGCGTGATACGTCTCTCCACGCGGCTTGCCCTCCCCGTAGAGCACCGTGAGCGACTCGGCCGACGGCGATAGCTCCTTGATCACACGCTCGGCGACGAGATCCGCGACCA
Organism: Polyangium fumosum; assembly: GCF_005144585.1. Classification (GTDB taxonomy): domain Bacteria; phylum Myxococcota_A; class Polyangia; order Polyangiales; family Polyangiaceae; genus Polyangium; species Polyangium fumosum. The sequence goes on from NZ_SSMQ01000028.1 coordinate 82,735, forward strand.
CGTAGAGAACCTTGTCCGACGCCTTGATCCAGGCGATCGCATTTCCCGTGAGATGCTCGGTCGTCCTGATTCCGGTCCCCACGACGACGAGCGAGCCATTCCCTTCGATCATCCATTCCTCCATCCCTCGCCCCGACGTCGAGGCACGTATGATCATCCGATGAGAGCCGGCGACAGCACCCGGGCTAGTCCTGGCAGCCGAGCGCCGTCGCGCGTTGCGCCGCGGCCTTCGCGGTCGTCGACGCGTCCGCCTGGCCCCACCGCCGCAGGACCACCTTGTACGCCGCGCACGCCTCCGCCTTCTCCTTGAGCCTCTCGCGCACGACGCCGAGGCGGTACGTCGCAAGGGTGTGCCTCAGCGGGGCGTCGAGCGCCGTGCACGAGCGCGCCGCCGATTCGAGGCGGGGCAGCGCCTCGTCGTACCGACCCGCGAGGAACGCGACCTCCCCGAGCACCGCCGTGACCATCGAGACGTCTGCCTGCGGATAATGCAGGTGCGGGCGCTTCAGCACGCTCCCCGCGAGCGCATCGCGGCCCTGCTGCGGGGTGCTCGCGGTCGCGGCCGTTCCTATCAGCCAGAGCACGCTCGGATCCGCCTCCTTGCCCTGCCACTCACGCTCCCACCCCGCGCGAGCCGCCTCGTACGCCGCCGCGTCCAGCCGTCCCGCCCGTTGTTTGGCCTTCAAGAGCAATGCCTGGGCATCGTCCCAAGGCCTCCACATCAAAGGACGACCCCACGCAGCTCGCTGCGAGAGGAACTGCTCGGCCACCTCCCCCGCCTTCCGGTCCTGCCCCATCTCCCAATAAAGCCGCACCAGCGCGAGCGCCGGCACGGCGTGCTTCTCCTCCTGCGGTTCGCCGATGATCTCCCGATCGAAATCCTTCGCGAGCCGCTCGGCCTCGTCGAAATGGCCAGAGAGGATCGCGAGGTTGATCCGGAGCTTCACCGCCGCCTCCGGCATGCCCGCCTCGCGGAACCGCCGGACCGCCTGATCCACCGCCGCGCCCACCGCGCTGAGCGGCTGGCCCGAAGCCTCCAGGGCCACCGCCAGCTCCTGGTACGCGAACGGCGACGCCTGCTCTTTCGTGATCCACCGGCGCGCGTCCGGCTCGAGGCGGCTGCACCTGCCCATGAGCTTCTGGAAGCGCAGCCGCTCGATGACGCAGTCCGTCGCCAAGGGCGCCAGCTCCACGCAACGATCGAGCGCATCGATCGCTTCGGGAATGCGCTCGTCGCGGAAGAGCGCCAGCGCGCGCGCTTGCCAGCAGTCCGCATACCGCTGATCCAGCTCGAGGCAGCGATCCACGAGCGCGAGCGTGTGCTCGGGCGAGGCATCCGGCTGCACCGCGTGGAGCAGCAAGACGAGCTCCGCGTCGCCAGGGAAGCGCCGCGTGGCCGCTTCGAGCCGGGCGGTCGTCGCGGCCTGATCGGGCGGATCGCGCTGGATCAGCGGCTCGAACGCGTCGAGCAGCACCTGGTCCCGCGCCGGCATCGTCGCGCGCAGCTCCACCGCGCGCTGGAACTCCGCGCGCGTGCTCGTCGTCTTGCCACGAAACCGATCGATCACCGCGAGCCGCAGATGAGCCGCCCCGAGCGTCGGGTCGAGCTTGGCCGCCCTCTCGAACGCGTCGTACGCGAGCCCCCAGGAGGCGTCGCGGATGCTCTGCAATCCCTGGCGATAGGCCGCGAGCGCCTCGGGGCTCGCGCTCGAGGGCAGCTCGAGCTCGGTGACCGCGGTGGGCGTCGTGGACGGCGCCGCCGACGCCGACGCCACCGGCTGCGCCGCCGACCTGCGGCGCAGCCGCGACACGATGCCCGTGGAGAGGACGGCCAAGCCGGTGATCGCGAGCGTCACCGCCGCCACGAGCTGCCACCGACCCTGCACCGACGCCCGAAGCGTGGGCCCGACCGCCACGGCCGTCGGCGACTCCACCGTGTTCGCCAGCGGCGGGCGCTCGGGTGGTGCCGGCGCCGGTCTCTCGATCCGCACCGAGGGCGGCTCGAAGGGCTTCGCGCGCTTGCCCGTGACCGGCGAGGGCGACCGGATCGTGTTCATCGGCGCGCTGCCCGCCTCGGGCCTCGGCGTGGCGGAGCGAGACGTCGAGGCCGCGAGCGGGCGAGGCGCTTCGAGCGTCTCCGGTTCGTGTCCGACCGCGGGCGCGCCCGCGCGCGTCGCCGAGGGCGCGTTCGGGCCCTCCTCGGCATCCGCGTCGACGATACGCACGACGTCGGGGATGGCGAGAAACTCGCCCGTCACGAACGGTACGAGCGTCTCGATGACGTGGTCCATCGACGGGAAGCGGTCGGCGGGGCGCTTCGACACCGCGCGGCGCAGGGTCCGCTCGACCGTGGCCGGCACGATGCCGTCGAGCGACGGCGGGTCGTCGGCGAGGATCGCGGACAGGAGCCGCACCCCATCGAGGCCCGGGCCGAAGGGGACCTCGCCCGTGAGCAGCTCGTACGCGAGCACGCCCCAGCCGAACTGGTCGATGCGCGCGTCGACCGCGTCGCCGCGGAGCTGCTCGGGCGCCATGTACGCGGGCGTTCCCACCATCATCCCCTCGCCGGTGAGCGTGTCGCTCTTGGGGTTCGAGGGCGGATCGAGATCGTCCTCGCCCGGCGTGGACCCGCGCGTGGAGAGCCCGACGCGCATCCTGCGCGCGATGCCGAAGTCGAGCACCTTGATCGCGCCGTCGTCGCGAAGCATCACGTTCTCGGGCTTGATGTCACGGTGGACGATGCCCTCGCGATGCGCCGCCGAGAGGGCCCGCGCGACATCGACGAGCCAGCCGAGCCGGCGTGAAGAGGTCGTGCCGGCCGCGATGAGCTGGCGGAGCGAGACACCGTCGACGAACTCCATCGCGAGGTACGGCGCGCCATCCAGCTCGCCGATGTCGTAGATGGCGACCGTGTTCGGATGGCTCAACGCAGCGGCGGCGCGCGCTTCGCGGAGCATGCGGCCCTCGGCGCGCTGCCAGGCCTCCGGCTCCGCGGTGCCCTGCTTGCGCAAGAGCTTGAGGGCGACGCGGCGTTCGAGCCGCGTGTCGCGCGCCTGATACACGTCGCCCATCCCCCCCTCGCCGAGGGGGGCTTCGATGACGTAACGATCGACCGTATCGCCTGGGCGCAGGCGCATGGCGTCATGGTATCGCGAACTCGTGACGATTCGCGAAGATCCGCTCTCGATGGTTCCTGGACAACCTTGTGGGCAACCTTGGGAGACGCGCGACGTGCGATGTGGGGCACGTACGCCAACTCTTCATGATTCCCCTCGCCGCTCGATCAAGGAGGATCAGGAAAACTGGCGGCTGTCCGGGGAGCGGACCGATATCGGCGCGCGTACGGATGCGGGCCCGGTATCCGGAGAGCGTGACGACATCGGGCCGCGTACGGAGTCCGGAGAGCGCGTGGACAACGGGCCGCGCACGGACAAGGGGTTGGGGGGATCGGAGGTTCGGCTCGACAAGGGCGCACGGGTCGAGAGGGGCGCGCGGGTCGACAGGGGCGCGCGGGTCGACAGGGGCGCGCGCGTGGACAACGGGCCAGCGTCGGAGGCGCGTGCCGCCATCGTGGGGCAGCCGAGCAGGTACGGGCACGACCACGGCGAATGCATTGAGGCAGCATCCGGGTTGTCGGCCCGAAGGCGCTCGAAGATCGCTTGCGGTTGCCCCGAGTGTACGGCCTCTCGATCGACATCCGAGACGCCCGCGATGCGCATGGTCTCGTCAGGATTGAGGTAAAACCTCGCCAACAAGGAGTGGTCGAGGGCCATGTCCGCAAAAAACGCGAGGAGGGACTGTGTCATCTGTTCGCTCCCTACTAACTACGATCTCGTAGGTGGTGCTGGCGGCGGAGCGTGGCGTACGCGAAGCGCGTAGAGAATACCTGCCAGCAGCCCGAGGATACGGGTCTCTCCAGGCCGTCGCAAGCCCGGGAGAACGGCGTCGCGCTTTCTTTTCGCGCGGTTGTTCTCAGGGCGCGCCCGTTTGCGTCAGAGCGCTGTCGGATCTGCGTGCTTCTATCCGCGAGCGCAGGATGTCTTCTGCTTGGCAGGACGCATCCCTCGGGGGACTTGCGTGGGAATCGAGCTTGTCATCGAATTTTCTTGCACTGTGAGGACATGCGTGCTGCAGGGCTGGAGGCCGCGTGAGGCGCCCGGGGAGGAGAGGCGTGACGCGCTGGCTCGATGCTATCCACGAACGGGGACGTCACCTCGGGCGCGGGGGTGGGGGCGGAAGCGGGGGCGGAAGCGGGAGCGGGGGCGGAAGCGGGAGCGGAAGCGGAAGCGGGAGCGGGAGCGGAAGCGGGAGCGGAAGCGGAAGCGGGAGCGGGAGCGGAAGCGGGAGCGGAAGCGGGAGCGGGAGCGGCAGAGAGATCTGGTTGTGTACCGCTGTTGAGGAAGGGGGTAGGTCGAGTGCCGGATGGGCCATGGGCCTTGCCAGGTGTGACGGCGGCCATGGCGGAGCCCGAAGTGCGCGGGCACGATGCGGTGGCGAAATGTCGCGCTCATACCGGATGCAATTCGCGAAGGATTCGCCCGTGCAGGGCTCTCGGCGCGTGGACCGCCAATGCGTAAGCGTGTGCCCCTCGGGCAACCCTCGCTGCCCTTCCCAAAAGCGCGCCGGCGAGAGCAGCCCTGATGCGCCGCCTTCGGTGGACTCGTGTGGTGCGAGGGGCGGCTACCAAACTATGCAATCCCCCTCGCCACGGCATCCCCGAGCCGCGGCACCTCGGGTGAGAAGCCGAGATCTTCGCGGATCCGCTTTCCATCCATGACGGCCTCGAAGGCCCTCGCACGCTCGGGGGTGGAGCCGTCCGGGGGAGGCTCGCCCACCGAAGCGAACAGCGTGGCGAGATTGGGAGACTCGTCGTCCACCAGGTTGTACACGCGATGGGAAGGGGATGGCGCGTCGAGCAAACGCGCGACGGCCTGGGCCACGTCGAGATGATGGCCAATCGACATCCGTTGCATGGGGGGGAACGTTCGCATGAACGGCACCACGTCGGCGATGTGCGGATCTCCGTCGCCGTAGACGAACGGCAATCGAAGGACGCGCACGTCGAGGCCTTCGAGCGCGAGCAGGAAGCGCTCGGCGGCGAGCTTGCTCTTGGGATAGCTCTCGATCGGGTAGCAGGAGTCGTCTTCGTGCGAGAGGCGCCCACGAACCGCGCTGGGCCCGTAGACGAGTCCGGTGCTCGTGAAGACGAAGCGCTTCACCGAGGCTTCGCGGACCGCCTGGGCGAGGTGCTGCGTGCCGAGGTCGTTGACCGCGTGCGCCTGCTCCGGCGTCGCGCCACGAAAGAAGGCTGCACAATGCACGACCGCGTCGACCCCGCGCACCGCTGCGGAGAGGGAGCTCGGCTCGAGCAGATCGCCCAGAGCGAGCTCGATGTGGGCTTCGCGCAGGTCTTTTGCGCGCGCTTCGTCGCGAACGAGGGCACGCACGTGATGGCCGCGCTGAGCGAGCCGTTTGGAGAGGCGACTTCCGACCTTACCGGTGGCACCGGTGACGAGGATCTTCATGCCCCGGACCGTAGTCACCGCGTGTTTTGGCCGATTGGAAGAAACGGACAAGCACCTCGCCGAGCTTGCGTGCGCCTCGTGCGCGTAGCAAGAGATAGCTCGTGCACTCGCCCATCGTTCAAGAGCCTCGTGTCGCGCGGGCGTCGCTCCCGTCGAGCGGGTCCCCGGTGGCCGAGCTCTCGGTCCTCGAGTGCGACCGAGACGGACAGCGCGTCGCGCTCCCCTATGCCGAGCTTCAGATCGTCGCGCGCTTCGGGGTGTCGGCTCGTGGCGGTTTGGATGCGCACGCGATGGGCGTGGGGCAGAGCGCGCGTCGCAAGATGCTCCGGCGCGGGCAGCGCAGCGTGATGGCGCGCCTTCGGCTGGGCGCGAGCGAGCGCGTGCTCGGCGTGTCGGCTCCGGAATTGACCGGACGAATCGTCGCCCTCGAAGACCTCTGGGGCAAAGCCGACACTGAGCACCTCTACGAGCGCCTCGCCGGGGCACGAGACACGGTCGCCGCGGCCGCCATTCTGGAGAGTGCCATCGTCGCGCGGTCCGCACCCGCCCAGGCGGTCCGCGCCCACACCTCGCTCGCCCTGGAAGCCGCGAAGCGCCTCGCCACGCGAAGTGCGAGCCGCGTGAGCGCCGTCGCCGACGAGCTCGGGGTGAGCGAGCGTCACCTTCGCCGCCTCTTTCAGGAGACACTCGGTGTCGGGCCCAAGGCTTACGCCAAGCTCACGCGCTTTCACCGCGCCCTGCGCGCCGCGCGGGAGAGCCGCCCGGCCGGTTGGGCCGGCATTGCCGCCGGAGCCGGCTATTATGATCAAGCGCATCTGATTGCCGAGTTTCGCTCCATTGCAGGAGTGACCCCGCGCGAGCTACTCGGCGAGCTGCGCACCTCGGGGGCCATCGGCCGAGTGTGACGCGAGGTTCGTCGCGCGTCGAAAGGTCACGCTCGCGAGCGTGCAGCCTCCGCCTCGAGGCCGAACGGATCGAGCGGCCCGAGTGGCACGATGCCGTTCGGATTGAATGCTTTGATCTTGAACCGACCCGCAGAACCGCAGCGCGGGAATCTGGCGATGATGGGAGCCGGAAACAGTAGCGGGAGCGGGAGCGGGAGCGGGAGCGGGAGCGGGAGCGGGAGCGGGAGCGGGAGCGCTGGCGGGAGCGGGAGCGGGAGCGCTGGCGGGAGCGGGAGCGGGAGCGCTGGCGGGAGCGGGAGCGGGAGCGCTGGCGGGAGCGCTGGCGGGAGCGGTGTTCAGGGGATCCCGCTCGGGGACGGCGAGCGTACCGTCGTGCTCGGCCTCTTCAAGGCCATGCCGTGCTCGCCGTCCTCGCAGCACTGCGTGCTGCTCCGGGCGGCTCCGCGCGGTGCTGCGCAGCCTTGAAGAGGCCTGCGCGCGACGGTGTGGGACGGGGGTCCCGGCGATTGGGTCGTCGGGCGGAGGTTCTTTATGCTGAGGATTTACGAAGTGGTTTTGGCGATGGCTGCGGACGCGGCGGGCATTGCGGAGCAGATCGAACGACGGGATTCCGATCTGGCTCGGCAAATGCGCAGGGCCACGCATAGCGTCGCGCTGAATGTGGCGGAAGGGATGGGCAATCACGGCGGGACGAAGCGGCAGCGCTACGCCTCCGCTCTCGGCTCGGCAAGGGAAGTGCTCGCTTGCGTCCAGGTCGCCCAGGCCATGCGGTACATCGGCGCCGTCGACGCGCAGGCGCTCGACCGAATGGACCACGTCATCGCCACCCTCGGCCGCCTCGTCTACCGCCGCGCATCGTGAAACGAAGGGCGGGCCCTCCTTCCTTCAGGTCGGCCCGCCCTTTCCGTCAGGATCACGGCCCCCATTCCAAGGCCCCTCGCCCCATTCCCTTGGGATCGCGGGGTCTCCCGCGACGAACCTACGTCTGCATTTGGGGGATTTTCTTCTCCCCCAAGCTGTGCGAGAAAACAAACGACGCCAGCCGGCGCTTGCAACACCGACCGGCGTCTGACCCGCAAACCCCGTACACCCGGAGTTCACGAGCTGTGAGCAACGTAGACGTCCATCCTGAATCCGCCAAGAAACCTACACTCCTTCCCTCGCCCGAGGCTTCCTTCGCGCGGTTTTACCGCGAATGCCGGGGGTTCGTCCGCTCCGTCCTTCGCGCCCGCGGCGTTTCGGCTCGGGAGGCCGACGATCTCGTGCAGGAGGTCTTCATGCTCGCCTGGCAGCGCCACGATCGGCTCGCGCTCGGCGACCAAGCACGACCCTGGCTCTACACGGTCGCGCTCTACATGGCCTCGAACCATCGCAAGCTCGCCCGGCACCGAGTCGAGGACCTCACGGCCGATCTCCCCGAGCCGCTGGTCTTTCCGCGAATGATCCAAGCCATGGAGGCGACCCGCCTCCTGGCGAGGGTCCTCGGCAAGCTCGGCCGGAAGGTCGCTGCGGTGCTGATTGCGTACGAGATCGAGGGGCGCTCGATGGTGGAGATTGCCCGCAGGCTGCGGATACGGTTGAAGACGGCCTACGCGCGGCTGCATCTAGCGCGGGAAAAACTGGTCAGTCTCGCGTCGAACGGCCTGGAATGTCGACATCGATTGCCCCTCGGGAGCTTGGGTCGAAGGATTCTGGCCAGCGAGTGAGTGGATTGTAGACGGCGCCTCTGAGGTACGCATCGCTGAGGTTCGCACCGCTGAGGTCTGCACCGCTGAGGTCCGCACCGCTGAGGTCCGCATCGCTGAGGCCCGCATCGCTGAGGTCCGCACCGCCGAGGTCCGCACCGCTGAGGTCCGCGCGGCTGAGGTCCGTGCGGCTGAGGTACGCACCGCTGAGGTTCGCACCTCTGAGGTTCGCACCGATGAGGTTCGCACCTCTGAGGTTCGCACCGATGAGGTCCACACCGATGAGGTTCGCACCTCTGAGGTTCGCACCTCTGAGGTTCGCACCGCTGAGGCTCGTACCGCTGAGGTCTGCACCTCTGAGGTCCGCACCGCTGAGGTCCGCACTTCTGAGGTCCATACCTTCTAGACTAACGCCCTCTGCGCTGATCCACGGCGCACCCAATCGCACCCACTCCTGACGCATCCAGAACCATCCCAGCATGGAACGCAGCGCCGGCGTCTCGACCTTCAATGGTTCCAGTCCATGAAGTGAGCATCGGATCGCCAACGCAGCATGTCGAAGGGGAACGCGCTGGTCATCTCGCCATGACCGTTCCTCCTCGTGCTTGCCCTCGTCAAAATCCGGCCGTTCATCCACGAAGCAGCCCTCCGCCCAACCCCCAAGGTTCTTTCTTTCGTCCTCCTTCCACTGGACGCCGTTGAGAATGGCCATCAAGAACTCGAAGCTGCGGTTGTCTTCTTCGAGCAACACCGCACCATAAAGTTCACGTTCCAGGCTCCTCTGCCTCGATTCTCTGCGCTCCTGGAGGATCGCCCGCAGCCTATCCGCCCACCAGCAAGCCGCCAAGAACTCCCCGAAGCTCTTGTGGCCGAACAGGATCACGTGGTTCTGATCCCGCAAGTCTGCCTGCAACACGAGCATGGCTCCCATGCGGATCATCTCCTGGACCTGCGGCTCTCCGCGGAGGTCGAGCACCTTCCGGAGAAGGTGGTTGACGTCCTGCAAATCGAGATGCTCGCCCCGCGCTTCACGCCTCCGATGCTCCCACGCAATACGCGACATGAGCCACAACATCGCATCCTCCAGCGAGGCATCTTTTCCGATGTTGCCAAGGTCGCGCAGCTTTTCCCGGAGTTTCTCTGATGCGTCCGCCACACGAGGATGCCGATCCCGGTCGTGCTTGCACTTCCCGGCGGCGATCTGCTGGAAGAAATGCTCATAGATCGCTACCTGGCTCGTGTCCCCCTGCTCAATCCGAGTAGGACCCCAGGTGACGGCGCTCATGAAGAGCAGGATGGGCGTCGTCCCCAGCTCCAAAAGTTTAGCGTTCGTTAGCCCCTCGACCGTGACGGGCTCGCTTCCGCTGATTTGGTTCCAGCGATCAAGCCAAGCCCCGATCTGATCCTCCTTCCGGAAGGACTGCACATCAATGATGGGGATGCCCCCGAGCTTGTCCTCCGACGGCAACGCGCCCTTTCGCGAGAACACCACCACCCGATGCCGATCACTCGTCGCCCCCTTCAGCTCCCGAAAGAGCTGCTCCACCTCCGTGTGCGACAACGCAACCTCGTCCAGCCCATCCACGATGTACACGACCCGCATCGTATCGGCCGGCATCGCCAAAGCATCGTCACTCCGCAGCAGAGAGAGCCCGATCGCCTCCGCCTGGTTGCGAAGCGCCTCCCGGACCGTCGCAGCAAAGGACTCGCGCTGAAAGTCTCGCGCGCACTTGATGAAGATTGGAAGCACAAGCTCAGCGGACGGTTGGTCCACGCCCCGCATGTACGTCTGCGCCCACCCAAAGGCGAGCATCCGCGCGGTGAGGGACTTCCCCATACCGAAATCCCCACGCACGATGACGATGGGATGCTTCCCGAGCAGGTCGCCGATGAACTCGCGCAGGGGCTTGCGCGTTTTTCCCCAAACGCCATCCGGCTCCACATACATGAAACCAAGCGGCATCGTCGGCACGCCCGGCGTGGTCGTCCCGAAGACGTGCCGCCTGTCCGAAATCGACCCATCCTCCATCAACCGCCGCCGAAGCTGCCGCGCGCGATCCTTGTCGACCTCCAGCAAAAACCGCCCCAGCTCCCGCCCTGCCCCCGTCACCAGCAGCTCGGCATACGCCATCTGAAACGCGCCCTCGAACTGGAGCCGCGCCCCCTCGCGCCGCATGTCGAGCAACGCCGTGTCCTCGCCCCCCTCGAACCGCCCATCGGCGAACGCCGTATACAACGCCTGATAGATCGGCGTGGCCATCGGATCGGGATGCAACGCATGCATCGCCGAGAGTCTCTCCGCCGCGGCCCGCTGCTCGAATTCCGGCAGCAGCCACCCCAGCGCGAGCCGAAGCCGCGTCTGGATCTCCTCCTCCCGCGCGGCCTTCTCGTTCGACCGGAAAGCCCGATGGAGCCAGGGCCGCTCCTGCAACCCGGGCGCCATCCGCTCGTCCCCCGCCCAGTGCTCGTAGAACGCCGTGCCGAACGCCTGGAGCACGAGCGCCGTATGCAGCGCCGTCATCCGTGTCCGCGGCTTGGCCGTCGCCACCCCGTGCACGGCACCGAGGGCCTCGAGGACGGCGCTGATCGCGCTGACGTCCGATTCCTCGAAGCCCTGCTTGGCCTCGCCAAGGTAGCTGAACGCCCCCGCGGCGAAGACCTTGCCGAGCATGGTGACGATCGTGATGGGTTCCATGGGTGGACGCTCTCCATTCACCGGGTTCTGAGCGGCGGCAGCATGGCTCGCGCACGGGCGTGAGGGCTCGTGGCCAGCAACGCCTCGGACTTGTCTCGCCACACGGGAGGCATCATCCGCGGGAAGGGCGGATGCGGTCAAGACGAGCGGGGGCGGGAGCGGAAGCGAATTTCCAGGGGAGCGGGGCCCTGGCGACGCTGGGAATGCCGTAGGGCGGCTGCGCTGCGCAGCATCCGCCCCATGGCTTGACCCCGATGGGACGACCCGTCATTCGTTCAAGCGGATTTCGCGGACCCTCGTAGTCGTACTGCCATCTTGCCCGTCGCTGATGAACAACCCTTTCGCGTCGCCTGTCCTGTAGGAAATCGAGGGCCAATAATCCTCGGCGACGACCAACGGCGCGGACACCGTCAGGTCAGGCCGCAGCAGACGTATGTTGAGCTGGTCGATGACGTAGAATGCGCCTTCGACGAACTTGAACAGCCGATGCGACGTGTAGAGCTCGGCCTGTCCGCCGCCGCCCACCGGTTTTCGGTAGGTCCCGGCGCCACCGCTCTCGCGCCAATACACGTAACCACCCGTCACGGAGAAACTGGTGACGTTTGCGTCGTGAAAGACGTTCTGGCCCTGGCCCGCGATCGGGGAATAACCGATGTACGATCCGGGCTCTTGCCAGTAAATCCGATCTCCATCGATGATGAGGTTCTCCGGGACCTCGCTGCTCTTGAACACCGTGCTCACCGAACCGTCGAGGCCGATCCGGAGGAGGCCATGGCCATTGGGCCCCGAGAAATCGTAGAGCGCGCAAAACACGTACTGGTCGTTCGCCACGAGCTCCTGGCAAAAGCCCTCCGTGGATCCCGTGCTCGCCAGCGCCTGCGCGCTGCCTCCGGCCTTCGCCATGCGCCTCAGCGTGCCGACCTCCGACCAGAAGACGTGCGTGCTGTTGATGGCCACGCTCTCGACGAACGTGTCACTCAGGGCAACCTGGGTGGCCACGCCCGAGGTGCGATCGATCGTGTATACGGAACCTGGGTCGAAGCCGCCCTGGATGACGACGTAGGCGGTCGTATCGTCGAGCGCGATGCCCCCGACAGGCCTCCCCGTGAGGTAGGCATTCCAAAGGGCGCAGCTCGTGCCCCCGCTCGTGCACGTTCCCACGGCGCACGTGCCGCATGTCGCGCCCATGTAGGAACCACACGTACGGCCCGTGTTCCGACACACGTCACGGCACATACCGGTTTCACAAATGTTGCCGCTCGGGCAGTCGGCGGCCTGAACGCACTCCTGACAGGCATTCCCCATGACCTCGACGGGCCACGGAGGTGGAAGCGCTTGGCCACAGACCATGTGCAGCGATGCACAGTCGAGACTGCTCTGGCAGGGGACCGCGGGCACGCAGGAGTGCCCCAGGCAGGCGCCACCGGCCTTGCAATCGACGGCGGCATTGCACTCCACGCATCGCTGTCCGACCGTGTCACAGAGCTGCCCCGAGGCCGAGCAATTGAGGTCCGAGGTGCACGACGCCGCGGGAACACAATCACCGTCCTTGCACCAGTTTCCCGCCGCGCAATCATCCGATGTGCGGCACACGCCGCAGCGGCTCTCCCAGCGGTTGCAGACGAGCGCACCGCCGCATTGCTCCCCTGACGTGCAGGGCTGGCCGACGAAACCGCCCCCCCCGGATCCCCCCGAGCCCCCAGCGCCCGAACCACCAGACCCACCCGGGTCGACGCAGGCACCGTCCTCGCAGGCCAGTCCATCATCACAATCGACATCCGTCTCGCATTCGGTCTCGGTACGGTTGCCAGATCCGGCACTACATGCGTAGGCCATCGGGAGCGCAAGCAGAACTGCCCCGCGAATCCACTTTCCCATGAAATATCTCCCCGTTCCGTAGCTTCGAACGGAACCGGCGCGACACTACAACGACAGAATCCAAAGGTCCAATGTGACTCCAACTTTGCGTCTCGCCTGTGAATTTTGACACATCACATTCGACGCCGCGTTAGACGCCTTTCAGCGTTCGTATACTTACGCCGGATGAGGGAAGTGCCGCTGCCGCCCCCGCTGTCGTAGCGGAAACGGCAGCGGCAGCGCCCGCGCTCGCGACTACGCCGCCGGCACCTCGCCCGCCGGCTCCACCGCCTTCTTCCGTCGCGTCGCGCGTCCCGCTGCGACCGCCTTTGCATGCGCAATCGCATCATTCAGCGGCGCGAGCAGCGCCCGATTCTCCACCTCGCGCTCCACGTCGCCCGGAATCTCGCGGCTCTCCACGTACTTCCTCAATCGACCAACGAGGTGCACCCACTCCGCCTCCGCGTTGCGGCCCTTGTGCACGTGTTCCCCCTGCGTCCCGCGCGCCGCGACGCGCTCGGCATACGCCTGGTCGCTCGCGTCGAGCGCCGCCTCCAGGAAATCGATCCATTCGGGCGGCAACTTGATGCCGACGAGCGTGGCCGCGTGCTCGGGGGCGCGCAGGACGGTGAGCGTCCCGCGCATCCTCGTGTTCTCGTCCGGAATGCGGTCGTCGAGGAAGCCGAGCCCCGCGGGAAAGGCGGCGGCATGCAGGGCGCGGGCGGCGGAGGCAAAGGCGCTGTGGCGGCGACGCCCCGCGATGTCGAGGAACGATCCGATGTGCCGCCCCCAGGTATCGACCTCGTCGTCGACGATTTCGGCCTTGTCCGCGTGCGCGGCGAGGGCGGCATGGGCCGCCTTTTTGCCGAACACGTGGGCATCGAGCCGGACGGCGATGGCATCGAGCTGGGGAATGAAGATATCGAGGGCCGGCTCGGCGGGGCCGAGCTGCGCGCGCGCGACGAGCTCATGGTAAAGCTTGCGGCTGATGGTAGCCTTTTCGACGCGGGAGAGCTTGGCGGGAGACGGATGATTGGCCATGGAAGACACCTCGCTGGTTTCGAGCGCGACGACATGTCGCGCGGCGGGTTCGGCAGGTGTCATGGCAAGGGCCGTGCCCACCCGGAATCCAAGGAAATCCAGGCCTGCGCTCCAAAACGGAGTGGCGTGGCGCTCCAAAACGGAGCGGAGGTGCTCCAAAACGGAGCGGTGACGACCCGAAACGAGGTCCGGGCGGTCCAGATCGGTCATGGGGACGCCCCAAAGCCAGGTCCGGGCAACCGGGATCGGTCATGGGGACGCCCCAAAGACAGGTCCCGGCGGTCGGGATCGATCATGGGGAGGCCCCATCGTGAGGTCCGGGCCGTCGGGATCAATCATGGGGAGACCCCATCGTGAGGTCCGGGCGCTCGGAGTCGGTCATGGGGAAGCCCCATCATGAGGTCCGGGCGCTCGGGATCGGTCATGGGGAAGCCCCATCGTGAGGTCCGGGCGCTCGGGATCGGTCATGGGGAGGCCCCAAAGCCAGGTCCATGCGCTCGGCAGGGTCTTTGGGGAGGCCCCAAAACGAACCTCCCTGTCGGCCACCGGAATCAGGGCATCAGCGCCGTCGCGCCTCGGATCAATCGAGCACCGCCGTCGCGCTCACCCCGACATGCTCGATCGGAACCCCGCGGGCCTCGAGCTCGCGCTGTAGCTCGTCGAGGCCGGTCGCCGATTCGGGCAGCCGCTCGATCTCCCGACCCTTCGCCGTGAAGAGCCCCAGCGCGTCCTCCAGCATCTTGGATTCGGTCCAGTTGTCGTTCCGCGCGAACCGCGCCCGCGCGACGAGGTCCAGCGCATGCCTCGTACGCTTGTCCCCTCGCTGGACGTGAAGGACCCCTTCCGCGAGCGATAGCACGCAGGGAACATCGCTCCGTTTGGCGAGGCCACGATACCGGGCGATGAAATGCCAGGGGAGGAGGACCAGGAAGGGCAGAACCGGGGCCACGAGGACCAACAGGCCGATGAGCGCGCGGAGCCAGGTGGGGAACCGGCTCTCCAGGAAGATGAACAGCAGGACGGCGGCTATCGCCAGGCTGGCGGCGGTCTCCTTCCACATCGACGGGAGTCCTTTTGCCATGCGTGTCCAACATGGGGGCCGGCCGGGCCCTCGTCCACGGATGTTGCGTGGACCTTCGCCCCTCAGCAAACCCCATCCCCCGCGCGAAGGGAGCGGCTAGCCGAACGGCAACTCGACCGTGAACGTCGCCCCTTGCCCGGGCTCGCTGCACACGCGGATCGTGCCGCCGTGGGCCTCCACGATCTGCCGGGCGATGTAGAGCCCCAGGCCGAGGCCGCCGAAGCTGCGGCTCGATACGGCGCGCTCGAAGCGCTCGAAGATCCGGGCCTGATCCTCCTTGGGGATGCCCATGCCGCGGTCCTCGACCCAGAACTCGGCCCGCGGCCCCACGCGGCGCGCGCCGACCGTGATGGGCTTGCCCATGCCGTACTTGATCGCGTTCGTCAGCAGGTTGATGAAGACCTGCTCGATGCGGAACCGATCCCACCGGCCCACGACGGGCTCGGAGGCGACGAGCTCGACCGTGCAGCCCGCGGCGGTGATCTGGTGCTGGCAGCCGTCGATGGCCTCACGCGCCAGCGTCGTGAGATCCACGTCTTCGAGCGATAAGGAGAGCTTGCCGGCGCCGATGCGGACGACGTCGAGCAGCTCCCCGACGAGCTTTTCGAGCCGCTCGACGCTGTGGTTCGCGATGTCGAGCAGGCGCGGCAAGCCCTGGAGCTTGGGGTTCGCGGCGAGCGCGGGGTCCTCCAGGCGCCGGCGCAGGAGCTGCACCTGCAAGCGCAGCGGGGTGAGCGGCGTGTTCAGCTCGTGCGAGGCGATGTTGAGGAACTCGTCGCGGATCCGGAGCGCCTCCTGGGCCTCGCGCAGCAAGCGCTCGCGCTCCTTCTCCGCCTCGGCACGCTGCGTGATGTCCGTGGAGACCCCGCACACGCCGTAGGCCGCGCCCGTGGCGTCGCGGAGAGGCACCTTCACGGAGAGATGGGTGTGCAGGCCGTCCGGGAGGGGCACGCTCTCTTCGACCTCCAGCGGCGCCATCGATTCGAGGACCTTCCGATCGTTCTTGCTCAGGCTCTCGGCGAGCTCCGCGGGGAAAAGCTCCTCGTTCGTGCGGCCGACGGCGTCGTCGCGGCCGAGCACCTCCGCGAGCCGCCGGTTGACGAGCAGGTGCCGGCCTTCGAGGTCCTTCACGTAGATGAGCGCCGTGGTGTTGTCGACGACGGCGCGGAGCTGCGCCTCGCTGCGGTGGAGCGCGTCGTACAGGATGGCGTTTTGCAGGGAGATCGCGGCCTGCGAGGCCAAAAGCTCGACGACCATGAGGCGCTGGCGGGTGAAGGCGCCGGGGACGAGGTCGTTCTCCAGGTAGAGCACGCCAATGACGTGGGCCTGCTGCACGATGGGCAAGCACAAGAGCGCCCGCGGGCCGTGCGACGCGAGGTAGGGATCCCTCGAAAAGAGGCTCGGCTGCGCGGCGTCGTCGAGGATCACCGTCTCTCGGCTCCGGCGCACGTAGGTGACGATCGACGCGGGCACGGCCGACGCCGTCGGGCTGCGGGCAGCGACGTTCACGTGGACCCCCGCCGGGCCGGAGGAGGCCTCGGCCTCGATGCGGAGCTCGTCGTCGCGGACGAGGAGGAGGAGCCCGCGCTGCGCGCCCGCCCGCTGCACGAGCGCGCGCATCAAGGTCTCGAGGAGGCGCGCGAGGTCGATCTCCGTGGAGATGGCCTGGGAGGTCCGGAGGACAGCCAGGAGGTCGAGATCCTCGGACCGGGCCATGATGGCGGCGAGCGGCGCAGGGCCGCGGTCGAACACGCCCGGATGAAGGCGCTCGAGCTCGGCGACCTTGGCGTGGGCGCCCCACTCGGCATACCCGTTCCGGGCCTCGCGCAGGTACGCGGCCCCGCTCGTCTCGGAGCCGCGGCGCAGGTGGAAGCGGCCCGCGAGCTCGTTGGCGAGGGCCTCGTTCGGGATGTAGCCGTGGCGCCGGGCGGCGCGCGCCGCGTCGTCGTAGGCGCGCATGGCGTCGAGCGGGCGATCCTCGACGCGGGCGCGCTCGGCCACGCAGAGCGCGTGCTTGTGGCCGAAGTTCTCGGGGCAAACCTCGGCCCACGCGCCGAGCTTGCGCTCGTGCTCGCGGAGGGCGGCGAGGATCGCCGGGCGCTCGGCGGCGTCCGCGTCGTCGTGGTGGCCGGCGAGCGCGAGCGCGCCGTAATACCAGAACTCGGGCTCCTGGACGTGGGCCACCGTCGACCAGAGCAGCGCCCGGGCGCGCTCGGCGGCGGCGACGGCGCCGCGAAAATCGCCCGCGAAGACACGCGCGATGAGCTGCATGATGTAGTGCCAGCACGTGACGACCGCCCAGGGATGGTGATCCATGACGGCGTCGCGGGCGGCCTCGTTCGGCGTCGCGCGCCCGCGCAGGGTGTCGACGAGGTGCTGGATGTCGAGGATGACCTGCGTCGAGGCGTCGAAGCGCGCCCGCCGGGTGAAGGACAAGCGGCGCTCGGCCTCCTCGAAGACCTGATCGAGCGGGTGGCCGAGCAGGAGCCGGTCGACGACGATGCGGTTGCAGCAATAACAGGCGAAGGTCACGTCGCCGGTCTCGAGCGCGGCGCGAAAGGCAATGTCCAGGTAAGGGAGGGACGCCTCCAGGTGGTGCGTCCAGAAGAGCGTGTTGTCGCCGAAGATCACGCTGATCTTGGCCTTGTACGCCGTGCTCCGCCGCCGCTCCATCAGATCGTAGCCGAGTTTGCCGAAACGATACCCCTCCCGGTACCGCCCGAACTCCGGGCCGAGGCTCATCCCGAAATAGGCATACGCGAGCGCCGAAGCGTCGGCGTTGCCGTGGAGCAAGCTCTGGTTGACCATCGAGCAGTAGACCAGGAGCGAGAGGTTGGGGTCGGTGTTCAGGGCCGGCGCGAAGAGGACGGCGAGGATGTCCTGCGCCGCGGCGATCTCGGGATCGGTCATCTCCGGCAGGTCGATGAGGGCCTCGATGGGCCGGTCGCCGAGCAGGGCGAAGACACGCTCGTGCTCGTGCTCGACCTCCGCGCGCGTGGGGTGCGCCGGGATGACGATCCCGAAGAGCGAGAGCCCACGCAGGCCGCGAGCGACGGCCTCGTCGAGGTCGTCGAGGCTCGTGTAGAGGTCGACCTCCAGGCGCCGGATCGCCGCCTCCTCCCGCCGGCTCGTGGCGTGGGGCGCGAGCGCCGAGAGCTGCGCGGCCGCGCCGGTGAGATCGCCGCAGAGGAAGGTGCAGGTGGCGAGCTCGAAATGGAGATCGTAGGCGAGCGCGTGCGGAGCCCGGAAGGGATCGGGGCCGAGCATCCGCACACCGGTGGCGAGGTACCCCGTGGCGGACTCGTACGCGGTCGACGCCCGCGCCCGCCGGCCCGCGAGCAGGTCGAGGCGGGCGAGGCGCGCGCGCTCCTCCGGATCGTCGAGCAGGGCGCCGCCGAGGTTGTATTGGTGGACGATCGCGAAGATCCGGGCTTCGACCTCCTCCGGCAGCGTCGCGTCGAGCAGGGTGCGGCCGATCGCGAGGTGCGTCGCGGGCCGCTGGTCCTCGGGGATCAGGCGATACGCCGCCTCCCGCACACGGTCGTGGAGGAACCGGTACGTGTCGCCCACGCGGCTCATGAGGCCGCCGTGGAGCGCGCCCCAGAGGACGCCGTCGAGGGCGCTCGGGGACCTCCGGCTCGCGGCGGCGAGCGTGCCCATGTCCACCTCGCAGCCGAGGCAGGCGGCCAGGACGACGAGGGCGCGGGTCTCGGGGGGGAGCCTGTCGACCTTGGCCGCCATGAGGTCGACCACGTTGTCGGTGAACGGCGCCGTCCGGATGGCGGCGAGCTGAAAGGTCCACGCGCGCGCCTCGCGATCGAAGAAGAGGAGCCCACGCTCGTGGAGCGCGGCGAGGAACTGCAGGACGAAAAAGGGGTTGTTGCCGGTCTTCGCTTCCACGAGGGCCGAGAGCGGGCGCGCCCGCGCGGCGTCGCACTGGAGCGTGTCGGCGACGATCCGGTGGACGTCCTCGGAGGTGAGCGGGGCGAGGACGATGGGGTGCACCCGCGCGCCGGCCGCGCGGATCGCCGAGATCACGAGGGAGAGCGGGTGCGCCGGCGTGACCTCGTTGTCGCGATAAGCGCCGACCACGAGCAGGTGCTTCGTGTCGGGGTGGGTGAGGATGTCCTGGATCAACGCGAGGCTGCCGGCGTCGGCCCATTGCAGGTCGTCGAGGAAGAGGACCAGGGGCCGCCCCTCGGCCGTGAAGGTCGAGAGGAAGCGGCGAAAGACCAGGTAGAAGCGGTTCTTCTCCTCGGTGAAGGGAAGCGCCGCGACGGCGGGCTGCTCGCCGATGACGAGCTCGAGCTCCGGGATGAGGTCGATGAGGATCTGGGCGTTTGGCCCGAGGGCCGCGGAGAGCCGCGCGCGCCACGAGGCGATCCTCTCCTCGCTCTCCGTGAGGACCCGCCGGATGAGCTCTGCGAAGGCCCGGACGACGGTGGCATAAGGGACGTCGCGCTGGGTCTCGTCGAA
The DNA here is from genome assembly GCF_005144585.1 of Polyangium fumosum. Lineage (GTDB taxonomy): Bacteria > Myxococcota_A > Polyangia > Polyangiales > Polyangiaceae > Polyangium > Polyangium fumosum. Next base: position 102,000 of record NZ_SSMQ01000028.1, read on the forward strand.
CTTGCCGGCGAGGAAGTTGCCGCGCGTGGTGGCGACGGGCATGTCGAGCTCGCGGACGAGCGAGCTCTTGCCGATGCCCGAATAGCCGGAGACGAGCACGAGCTCGGGCTCGCCGGTCGCTACGACGCGCTCGAAGCGCGCGAGGAGCGTCCGGATCTCGCGGTCCCGGCCATAAAGCTTCTGCGGGAGGTGAAATTGCTCCGAGACGTCCTCGCGGCCGCGCGGGAAAGGGCGAATGGTGCCGGCCGCGTCCCATCGCGCGAGGCATATCGCGAGATCATGGGCGAGCCCGCGGGCGGTCTGATAACGCTCCTCGGCGACCTTGGAGAGGAGCGTCTGCACGAGGGCCGAGAGCGGTTCGGGGATCCGGGGGACGATTTCGTGCGGCGGCCTTGGCGAAAAGGCGATGTGGCAATGGACCCATTCGAGCAGATCGGCGGCGTGAAAGGGCAGATGGCCCGTGAGCATCTCGTAGAAGGTAATTCCGAGGGAGTAGAGATCGGTCCGGTGGTCGATGGCCCGGTTCATCCGCCCGGTTTGCTCCGGCGACATGTACGGGAGGGAGCCCTCGATGGAGCGCACCCGATCGGCCTCCTGGTACTCGCGCGGCAGGAGCGAGGCGATCCCGAGGTCGGTCAGCCTGACCTGACCGGTCTCGACGTCGACGAGGATGTTGTCGGGCCGGATGTCCTTGTGGATGACGTGGTGCTCGTGCAGCCCGGCGAGCGCCTCCGCGGTCTTGACGGCGATCCGGAGGAAGCGGCCGACCTCCATGGGCGGCCCGAGGAGGCGGCGGAGGGGGACGCCGCGGAAGTCCTCGAAGACCAGGACCGTGCGCTCGGCCCAGCGCGCGAGCGTGATCGGGTGGAGGACGAGGCCCGCGTCGAGGTCGCGGGCGACCGCGCGCTCGTGCTCGAGCTGGCGCAGGGTCTCGGGCGAAGGGTGCTTGGACGCGGGGTACTTGAGGAGGACCGGCCGATTGCCGTCCTCTTCCCGCGCGGCGCGCTGGAGGAGGAACCGGTCGTTCACGCGGACGGTGTCGATGATCGTATATCCGCCGAGGGCCTCCACTTGGATCTTCTACCGCGATCGGGAGCAAACGCACAGGTTGTGTCGATCGCGACGGCGTCCGCGCGGACAGGGCCGGCGTGAGCAGCTCGAGGGAGCGCAGAGGCGAGCGTCGTCGGGCTCGGCTGGACGGAAGCCCACGGGACGGTGAATGGGGCGTCGGGGGACCCGCGGGCTGCTCTTCGGGGCGTGACGCTTCCCATGCTCGTGCTTGCTCCGGGGCACACGCATTGCAATCAGGCGGGGTTCGTCGGCGCTGCACGGGCGTGCCGGCTCTCGATGAAAGAATGGAGGCAAGCATGCGCAATCATCTTTCCGTGGACCACGCTCTCCGGAGCGGGTTTGGTATGGCGCTCCTGGCTGCGCTCGCCCTCGCGAACGGCTGTGCGCCGGTGGAAGGCGCTCTGGAAGGCGAGGGGGAAGACTCCATCGAACCCTCCAGCGAGGAGGCCGCGGATGAACTACAAACCCGGGCTTCGGTGCGCGCCTTCCGGTGTACCCTCAGCGGGGGATTGGTCTCCGCGTCGATGGTGGTCTATCCCGGCCCGCAGGGGAAATCGACCTGCACCATCGTCGCGCCGACCCTCGCGCGTTCCTCGCAGAGGTACTGCACCGGCACGGGCATCTTCATGACCTGCCCGGATTGCCAGGACCTCCGGGTCGACCTTTCATGCCCCTACCGCGCGCGAAACCGTACGCGGAACCGATGAGCCCGACACAATGCTCGCGCGCACGCCGGGCGGCGCCGCATCACGCTGTGCCGCCAAAGTACGGATCCCCATGGCATCTCGATTGCAGCCTGGGCGATCGAGGGTCCGGCGCTATCCCAGCGTGCGGGGCCTCGATTGAAAGGAAGGCGAATATGAATACTCTGCATCAGATGGGTCGCGCTCTCCGTACCGGCTTCGCCCTCTCGCTGGTGACGGCGTTCGCCCTCGTGAATGGCTGCGCGTCGGTGGATGTCGACGACGCGTCGGGGCCGTCCGCGGATCCGTCGCGCGGAGAAGCAGCCGAAGCCCTGTCGGCCGTCCCCCCGGTGGGCCAGTGGGCATGCACCACCGGAGGGGGATTGTTCGAGGCGGTGCTGGTGACCTACGCCGGAGGCGAATGTCATATCTATACCGGCCGGGGCCGTAGGGGAGACATGTCGTACTGCGTGGGCAGCACCTTCTCGACCTGCCCTGATTGCAGGACCCTCGGGGAAGGTTGGGATTGCTACTGGATCTAGCCGCGCTGTCCGACGAACCTCGACCGTGCAGGCGGGCCGGTTCGTGAAAAACGAGGCTCGCCGCCGGTCCCGCCTCGATCGACAAAGGAGCAAACCATGAACGATCGACGCGACACGTGTCGCGCGCTTCCAACCCGGCTCGGGCTTTTGCTTCTGACCGTGGTCGTCTTCGTGATGGCCTGTGCGTCGGGAGATGTCGCAGGGCCCCCCGGGGACGAATCGAGCGACGAGTCCACCGAGGACCTGAGGCTCAGCAATGCCCGCCTCGTCTATTCATGCACCCTCGCAGAGGGGCTGGTGCTCGGGGCGCTGGAGGTCTTCACCTCCAGCGGCGCGACCCCGACCTGCAGGATGCTCGCCTCGGAGCCCCCCAACGCGTCGAGGAGCTTCTGCTTCCCCGCGCCTCCATTGCCTGGCACCTGCCCGGATTGTCTGGCCCTCAAGGCCACCCTCGGATGCGCATTCATCCCGTGAGCGGCCGGGTTTGATCCGAGGCGAGACGGGGGCGGCCCCCCTCGTCCCCCGCGTCGAAGGGAGTGATCGTTTTCGACGCGGCGGCTCCGGGGCATCCGCATTGCAACCATGCCTCCGGCGTTCGTCGGCGACTGCGCGGGGATGCCGGCGCTCGAGGAACCCATGGAGGCAAGCATGTGTATTTCTCGTCCCGTGGATCACGCCCTCCGGCGTGGGCTCGGTAGGGCGCTCGTGGCTGCGCTCGCCCTCGTGCACGGCTGTGCGCCGGTGGGCGATGGCGAGGGGGAACCCTCCGTCGAACCCTTCAGCGCGGAGGCCGAAGAGGAGCTGGAAACCCGGGCTCCGGTGGGCATGTACAGATGCACCCTCAGCGGGGGGTTGCTCTCCGGGACGATGGTGGCCTACCCCGGCCCGTGGGGAAACTCGACGTGTACGTTCTTCGCCCCGCCGCTCCCGGGTTCTTCGAAGCGCTTCTGTAGCATCCGTGGCCGCTTCATGACTTGCCCGGATTGCCAGGCCCTGCGGATCCACCTGGCATGCCCCTTCCGTGATCCGATCTGAGGCGTTCGAACCAAAGGGGGAGGCCCTGATGAAAACGTGTCATCGAGTTGGTCGTGCCATTCTGACTGGATTCGGGCTTTCGCTGGCCGCCGCGCTCGCCTTCGTGAACGGCTGCGCGTTGGAGGACGACGAAGGCGTGTTCGGGCCACCTGCCGAGCCGTCGAACGTGGCGGCGGCGGCGGATGCCATGCACAACGCGGCGCCCGTGGGCATCTGGACATGCCACCGGCACTTGCAGCCGCGGTCGCTCGTGGTCACGCCCGGACCGCTCGGGAACAATACCTGCTCGGTCACCGCGACGCTTTTGCCCGGCTCGTCCGATATGTATTGCGGCGAGGATGGTTGCCTGCCGTGCAAGCACCTCCAGGATCTCTGGAAGTGCCCCACGACGTAGCCCGCGCGGCTGTGCGGCCCGCGGATTCTACGGCACGAGCTGCGCCTCTCCCCCCGCCACCACGACGCCGCGCGCCTCGAGCCGTCGCGCCTGCTCCGGCTCGTCCACGCCGTTTGCGGTAACGTCCACCCATTGCAGGTCCGGCAGGCGCTCGAGGGGTGCGAGGGACCGTAACCAGTTGCCGCGCAGCGAGATACGACGCAGCCCGGCGAGCCCGGCGAGCGGCGAGAGGTCCGTCAATGCGAGGTCCTCGAGCGAAAGCACCTCCGTCGCGGCGAGGCGCTCCCCGAGGCGCTGGCAATCGGGCGAGCCCGCCGCGGAGACCGGCTCCCCCAGCGCGGCGGCGAGGGCCCGCAGCGTGCGCCGCGGACCGGGGCCCAGGTTTTTCGCAGCCTCGCATCGCGCGGGAAACGATTCCCCCTCGGGCGTCTCCTGCGAGGAGCGCAAGGGGGGCGCGCAATCCAAATCCCCGCGCGCGAGATCGACGCCCGATGCTTCCTCGATCCAGCATGCCGTCTCGCGCAGGACGCTCCATTTCCCGGGCTTCGTATCGTCGGCGCAGGGGACGGGACCACGCGACGCGAGGCCCACGAGCCGGAAAGAGCCGCCTTCCAGGCGCACGAGGGCCGGGCCGCCGCTATCGCCGGCGCAAGCGTCGGCCGCGGCGCCCCCGGCCCTGAGCTCGGCACGGCCGACGGCGGCGACGTGGGTCCACGCGGCGTATTTGCGTCCATATCGGGCGACGTCCTCCTCGCGGTCCCGAAAACCATATCCGAGGAGGAGGAGCTCCCGGCCCGGCACGAGGGCCTCCCGGGTCTCGGCGACGTCCGTCAAAAGCGGCACCGTCGCGATGGCATGAAGGGGCTCGGCGAGGATCACGAGGCCCACGTCGTATCGCCCGAAGAGGGCTTCGGGCCTGGCTTTTTTGTAGAGCGGATGCATGACCGCCCGTGTGATGCCCACCGTCGGCCGCACGGCGCCCCCTTCCGCGCCCGGCCCGACATACACGCCGGCCTCCTGCAAAGCCTCCGGATCGCCGAGGCCACGCACGCAATGCGCAGCCGTCACCACGAGGCGCGGGTGCACGAGCGTGCCCGAGCAGGTGATCATCCCCCCGCGGGTGAGGGCGACGGCGGTCTCCCATTGCCCGGCTGGGACGAGCCTACCGCCGACGAGCGGCAGCACCAGAGCCTGCGGCTCCTCGGGGGGCGCCCCACAGGCGGCGACCCAAAGGCAGACCAGGACCGCCCTCACGAACGACCGGGAACGTGCGCCCATGTCGCGGGAGCTCAATCGTAGCAGGGCCCGAGGAGGAGATCGCGCCCCCGCACGGTCGGGTCGATCGTGAGATCACAATGACGACGCGTTTCGGTCACGACCTCCAAGTACACCGCGTTCTCGCAACGAGCCATGACCTCCGTTTGACCCACGCTGGAGGTCGTGGCGAGGATGCCGCTGTTGCCGAAGGGGCCGATGGTCGCCCGCAACGACCCGTTGACCCAGATCTCGCAGGTGCGGTCGAGCTTGCTGATGACCCTCAGGGTATGGAGCCCGCGCTCCACGTCCGCGTCGTCCGCCGCGCGGGCCGTGAAGCCGGCGGAGGCGAGGCCGAGGAGCAGCATGGAGGCAATGGCGAATCGAACCATCGAGAAACTCCTTCCCATCGGCATGGCGGACCCACGTCCCTGCACGAAGCATGGGGGTTCGCATGCACGTCGCAAGCGGGCGCCTAGGTGGCTGGTGTTGATCGCGAGCCCATCGACGACGGTCGATGCTCTAGGGGTTCACCGCGATCTCGCTTGACAACCCGCAGACCGTTCTTGCAGAGTCCGAATGTATGCGAAATCCACGCTCCATCGTGTTGCTCTTGCTCTGCACGGCATGCGCTGCGCGTGGAAACCACATGGAGCACGAGCCTCGGGCCGAACCAAGGAATGACGTGTCGACAACGTGGATCGGGCTCACGGTAGGCCAAGTCCTTGCCCAGTGCGGCACGCCGGACAGCGAGCTGCGGATGCAGGACGAACCCCCCGGAAAGCTTCGGGGCGTCGAATTCGATTGCCACGAGAGCGAGCCCGCGCGGCGCGTGGTTCTGGAGTTCGAGTATCACACCGCATTGTTCTCCGAGGAGCGAGCCTGGGGGAGCGAGTTCGTGAAGGCGCAACGGGTGATTCGCGTGCTCGAATCGACACGCGTGGAGCCATGATTGACTGATTTTGCACGCGCGCCGCAGCGACGGCCTCGGGAGGGGTGAAACGGAGGGGCGAAATGCTCCCAAACGGTGCCGTGACGACCCGAAATGAGGTCCGGGCGGTCGGGATCGGTCATGGGGAAGCCCCCACGTCAGGTCCGGGCCGGCGGGATCGTCTTTGGGGAAGCCCCAACGCGAGGTCCCGGCGGCCGGGATCGGTCATGGGGAAGCCCCCACGTCAGGTCCGGGCCGGCGGGATCGTCTTTGGGGAAGCCCCAACGCGAGGTCCCGGCGGCCGGGATCGGTCATGGGGAGGCCCCAACGTCAGGTCTGACCCGGCGGCATGCGTCATGGGGAGCCCCCAACGCGAGGTCCCGCCGGTCGGGATCGTCTTTGGGGAGGCCCCAAAGGACACCGTGGGCAGCCCCAGGGAATTTTGGGGAGCCCCCAAAGCCGTCAAGGCTTGCTCGGAGCGCTTGTCGCCTCGGTTTTGCACCCGTCGAGCGCGGAGGAAGGCACGCGGAAGGCCGCGCCCTTGGCGGCGACGATCTCCGGGGGCGGGGCCCCGAAGCCGTGGTCCGGGCCGCGCGGCGCGGCAATACGCGTGTAAGGAGCGGCGCGATCCAGCATGCCGACCCGCGTGCCTTTCCGCACATGGCCCACGGTCACGCGCTCGCCCGCGACCTCGGCGACGAGAGGCACATCCTCGCTGCAAAGGAAGGACGCCACAGGCTCCTCGTTCGGAGGCCGGTCGATCCCCCTGAGGCCCTGCGTGCGGTATGGATTGGACGGCTTCTCCAGGGCCGAAGAAGCGACCCAGCCGAAGACGGTCCCTTCGTCGAGCGTCCACGCAATCCGCGTCGCCTTGCCTTTCGTCTCGACCACGCGGACGGACGTGGACGCGCTTGGCGGGTGAAGGCGCGCGACGGCCGGCCCCGCGGGCTCCACGGCGAGGTTGATGGGATTCCCTCCCCGGAGAAGCATGTACGGGTCCCCTTTCGAGGACGGGAGCACGGAGGGGTCGACGTCGAGCACGGCGGCGTCGAGGGAGAGCTCCGCGCAGGTCAAGCGCTGGGCCGGGAGGCTCCCGAGGACCTCGACCTCGTTGCCGAAGCGCGGCGCGACCTCGACGCCGGACGACGAGGCGCTCACGACGCGCAAGCGCGTGGGGGCGAGGAAGCCGCCGAGGGCGCGCGCGCGGACCGGGTGGAGCACGAGCTCGGCGGCGTCGAGGAAACCACGCAGCACGAGGTCGGGGTTCTTGAGGGTGATGCCGACGCTCTTGGCAGGCCCGTCGAGCAGCACGACGTCCGCCGAGCGGTCCTGGCCGGCCGTGCCGAAGAGGCCGGCCATGCCGCCGACATGTTTCTCCCCGACGATCGCGAACGCGGGGCCGTCCGGCGCGAGCCGAAGCGTGAGCCCCGCGCCGCGGAACCCCTGATAGGAGATCCGACAAACGCCCTCCGGGAGCTCCAGGGTGCGAGGCGGTTGCGATGGCGCGGACGCAGCCGGCGCGGCGGCCGAGGCGCTCGCTCCCGGAGGAGCCGACGTGGAGGACGCGGGCGTGTTGTCGCAGCCGAGCGCGGGGAGGAGGAGTGCGGCGAGAGAAACGGCGAAGGTGCGTGGGAGAGCCGGGGCCGCAAGGAAGGTCATGGAGAGACTCTAAACGTGGTCCTCCCGCAGATCGAATCTTCTTGAGGGTCGCGTCGACGAGGTGAAGGCTCTCGACGGAGTCAGAAAGATCAAGGAGGGCAACATGTCACATCGGAACAAGGTCTGTGCAGCGGCGGGGATCGCCGCCATGGTCGCTGGGCTCCTTTCCGCCGGATGCGAAGCGGAGCCACGCAACTACGAAAACACGGGCGGGGCGGGCGGCGGCGGCGCCGGGGGAGGCTCGCAGAGCAGCACGGGGAGCGGCGGCGCGGGCCCCGGGGGGATGGGCGGCATGGGCGGCATGGGCGGCGACGGCGGCATGGGCGGGGGCGGCACGGGCGGCGGGGGCGGCTCGTGCGCGCCGGCGCTCGATCCGATGATCTATTCGATTGCCAACCCGGAGTGCGGCGCGTTGCCCCTGGCCCCCGAGGCCGAGGCGATCCCGTTCCTCGTGTTCGGCGGGAACGCCACGTATACGGGCGGCGTGATCCTGCCGGGCCAGTACGAGCAGGTGAAAGCGGAGGTCTCTTATGCCGAGGCCCCTTCGAAGACGCAACGTGTCCTCGTGTTCGACGACGCGGGCCTCACGACGTTGAACTTCAAGGACTACGACATCCCCGCGCTCGACGGTGCCGACCTGCAAGGGTGGGGGCAAGGGACCTACGTGACGAACGGCACCACGCTCACGTCGACCTACTCCGTCTGCAAGAGCACGCACCAGCCGGAGGTGTGGACGACGTCGTTCACCACGTACACCGAAGGTTGTGACGACTTCCTCGTCGTCGGCACCAAGGACCACCGCATGACGTTGAAGCGACGTCGCGCCCCCTGAAAGCGCCTCATCGCGGCGCCGCGCCGACGGCATAACCGAGGTTCACCGTCCAGAACCCCTCGTGGGGCTGCGAGGTGAAGCGCAGGTCGTATTCGATCCGCGTCCCGAGGGTGAGCATGCCCGGCGCGCTCACGGGAATGCCGTTCTTCCTTTTGGCCGCGAACCCGACGACCATCCCGACCTCGGCGACAGGAGAGAACATGCCGAACGAAAAAGCCCCATCCGCGCTGCCGAGCTGCAAGAAGTTCGTGCCGCCGAGGAGATAAAAACCGACGGGGTCGGGGTTGTGGAGGTGGAGGGCGCCGAGGAAAAGCGTGCCGTCCCCCGCGCCCTCCGTGACCTTGCCGCGAATCGCGACGTCGAAGGCCAGGGGGAGGTCACGATCACCGAGGGCGGCTTCGAGGCCCAACGACCCGCCTTGTCGGCCCTGCGCGAGCGTCGTCGAGGTGGTGAACCCGCCCTCGGCCCGGAGCCACCCGCTACAGCCTGGGAGGAACAGAAGGAGAAACGGGACGGCTGCGAGAGGAGGAAAACCTTGGTGCATCGTCTCAGCGTACATCCTTCTCGCCGAGGTCCCTCGCTTGCAATGCGCGGGCGGGGTGCATGGGATGCGCACACGTCGGGCCGGGGCCCTCCTCGTTCTGTCGATGATCGCCGGCCTCGCGAGTTACAGCAGCCGCGAGCAAGGCCACGCGCGGGCCGAACCCACGGAGCCCCGGGAATCCCTGGCCGCGCCCGTCGCGAGGTCGATCCACCTCGATCGCGCCGCGTACACCGAGCGCCTCCGGGCGATGTGGCTCGGCGGCTGCCTCGCGAACTGGACGGGGCTCCGGACCGAAGGCGTCCGCATCACGCGCCCGTTCTTCACGGACGACGATTGGGGAAAACCCCTCGGCCGCGACGGGGCGCCGATCGATTTCGTGTTCCAGGATCCCTGGCAGGCGGACGACGACACCGACATCGAATACGTCTATCTGCACCTCTTGACCGAGGCGCGGACGCTCCACCTCCGGCCGGCGCAGATCCGCGACGGGTGGCGGGCCCACGTGAACGATTTCATCTGGGTGTCGAACCGGAGGGCGCGGGACCTCATGGAGCGCGGGATCCTGCCCCCCGAGACCAGCCATCCCGCGCGCAACCCCGACGCGTTGCAGATCGACGCGCAGCTCACGACGGAGATCTTCGGCGCCCTCGCGCCCGGGATGCCCGCGCGGGCCCTCGAAATCGCGCATCTCCCAATCCGCACCACCGCCCGCGGCCACGCGGCGCACGCGGCCGAGTTCCACGTGCTCTTGTTCTCCCTCGCCGCCACGGTCGATCCGAAAAAACCACGGCGCGAGGAGGTCGTGCGGATCGTCCGCGAAGCCAAGGCGTTCCTGCCGGACACCTCGAAGGCCGTCGACGTCATCGATTTCGTGCTCTCCGCCTACCTCGCGGCGAACGACAAGAACAACTGGGAGAGCACGCGCGACGCCCTCGCGCGGCGGTACCAGGAAGAGGCCCTGGTGCGCGGCTTCGTGTATCGAGGCTTCACGGAGTCCGCGATCAACCTGGGCACGGGGCTCTTGGCCCTCCTGTTCGGCGAAGGAGACTTCGCGCGCACGGTGCAAATCGGCACGTTGTCCGGCTGGGACTCCGACAATGGGACGGCGACGATGGGCAGTCTCGTCGCGCTCCTCGGAGGCCTGTCCGAGCTCCACGCCGCGTTCCCAGGCGAACGGTGGTCCGACCGGTACCATATCCACCGCACCCGCCCCACCCTGCCCGACCGCCTGCCCGACGATCCCGACGCGGAGGATACCTTCACGGAGATCGCACGGCGGATGGCCGATCTGGTGGACCTCGCCGTGAAGGAGGCGGGCGGCGAGGTGACGGCGCGGGGGTGGAGGATCCCGTGAAGGCGCCGCGCTGGGGCTTTGCCCCAGGCCCCACCCGGGGCTGTCCGCCCCGGGACCCGGACCAGCGAGGCGCTGGACCCAGGACGATGAACTGCGCTCCGCGCAGTTCATCGAACAGCCAGGGTCAAGACCCTCCACGATCCTGCCAACCAAGACCGCAGCGCTGACGGCTCGACGGGCAACGCCCCGTCGCCAGCTTGGAACCCACGTCCATGGTCTTGCCACCGGCCCGTTGGAAGAACTGCGCACCGCGCAGTTCTTCCACCTTCGGTCCAGGCCGTGCCTGGTCCGGGTCGAGGGGCGGATAGCCCCCGCGGGGTCCGGGGCAGCGCCCCGGCGCAACGCCCCAGGTCGCCTCAAGGCGAAGCGTGCGCCGCCTGGAACGCCTCGACGCGCCGGACGGCGTTCTTGCGCAGGTTCACGTAGAAGAGCTGGTACTCGATGGGGTGGTAGTTGTCGGGGCCCATGGTCCAGAGGAGGATCCCGCTTGCGGGTCCGCGGGCTGGCAGGCTCCCCATCTGCGAGATCCAGAGGTTCCCGTCTGGCTGGCAGGCTGCGTCGGCGAACGTTGGGAGGACCGCGGGGGACTCCGTGTCGAAGAAGAGCGCGCCCTGGTTTTGCGACGCCGGCGCCGCCGCCCCGTCGTTCTTCCAGGTGAGCGGATTGACGCAGATGCGCGCGCCGGTCGCGGGGGCGTCCTTGAACTCGTATTCGTTGCGCTCGTACCGAGGGCCGCGCGCGTTCCAGCCGACGACACACCCCCATTGGTCCTCGGACGCGCAGATCGGGATGTCCTCGCCGATCGTCGCGGGGTGAATCGGGCCGCCGACCAGGTACGCCGCGACGAGGTGTTTTCCAGCGGGTTTGCCCCAGATCTTTTCGCGGAGCAGGCGCGCGGCGAGCACCGTGCCCTGGCTGTGGGACGCGAGGAGGAAGGGGCGGCCCTCGCCGCGCCGTTCGAGGAAGGCGTCGAACGCGGCGGCGACGTCGGTGTATGCGAGATCCACGGCGCGGTCGCCGTCCGGGCTCGGATGTACGAAGGCCTTGCCGCTCGCCTGGCGATACCGCGGCGCGTACACGGCGCAGCACGCGTTGAAGACGCTCGCCTGGATGAGGGTCGCGCCGCGGGCCGTCGCCTGGACGACGGCGGGGTCGTCGATCGGCGTGTTCCACCGCTTCGCCATGGAGGTCGTCGGGTGGACGAAAAAGACGTCGGCCTTGGCGGCGCCGGGCGAGAGGGGCGGGAGCTCCGGCAAGGAGACGTCCGCGTCATCCTCGAGGGTGGGGAGCGCGGCCCAGGCGGAGGGCTCGGCGTAGTTCGGCGCGGGCGGCGCGGCGCTCGGGTCGAACGGGCCGGGGTCGAGGGCGGTGTAGAGCCATCGATCGAGCGTGAGGAATGCGAGGGCCACGAGGAAGACGAGGACGCCACAGACCAGCGCCACGATCGACAGGACCTTTTTCCAGCGCATGTGTGCCCTCCGGCGCGGTGGAACCGAAGAACGCCCCGGGTATTCCCGGTTCACGGCGCGGGCGCGGCGGGTTTCAGCAGCGTGTAGAAGCCGAACCCCAGCGTGTCGCGGCCCCAGGTGACGTAGGCGTCGTGCCAGGCGCGGATGCGGGCGGCCATGGCGGGCGCAGCCGGGTGGGCCGGGTTCGCGTCGACCTACCGCTCGATCGCGGCGCAGTAGCGGCCCTCGTAGTCGTCCCCTTCGTCGTCGCTGGCGCACGCGGTCGAGAGCACGCGCCGCAGCCGATGGCGTGGGCGATCGTCGTGAACACGAGCCGATCGGGGGCGGGGTTGGTCATGGGCTTCTTCTGCGGGATGCCTGCGCCGCCGCATGCTCGCCTGTCAAGCGCCTAGCACGCCGCCGCCTCTTCCCGATGCGGCTTGCGCTCCTCGCCGGCGGGGCGGACAATCGCGCCGCTCACGCCTTTCGCCTCGGAGGCACCATGACGACGAAGCCCGACACCAAGGACAAGGTCTATCAATCCGCCGACTTCGACAAGACACCGCCGCGCCCGCGTGTCGTCATGCCGGACAAGCTGATCCACCGTCAGGTCGAGGGCGACGGGCAACGCGACGAATACTCCAAGGAGCGCAAGCACCCGGTCTTCTTCGTCGATCTGCCCTCGAAGTGCATCAGCATGACGATCGGCCACCTCGACCCGGGGCAGTCCTCGAACCGGCACCGCCACACCTACGAGACGATCCTCTACGTGCTCGAAGGCGAAGGTTACTCGGTGGTCCACGACCAGAAGATCGAGTGGAAGACCGGCGACGCCGTCTACATCCCGGTCTGGACCTGGCACAACCACGTCAACACGAGCACGACGGGCATCGCCCGTTACCTCGCCTGCGAGAACGCCCCCATCCTCCAGAACCTCGGCGGCGTCGCGCTCCGCGAGGAGCTGCCCGAGAAGGGCATGAAGGACCCCCCGTGAACCTTCCCGGCGCGAAGGCGCGCTAGTCCCGAGGGGGACGCCTCGCGTCCCCCTCTCGTCCAGGCAAAGCCCGGACGATTCACCCCCCGAGGGAAGATCGCTTCGCGATCTTCTGAGCATCGAACCGGTCGATGCTCTAGGTGGCTGGTGTTTTTCGAGCCGCGACCACCACAGCTAGCGCATGTTCACGCAGCGGCCGCGCTGCAGGTAGCGTGTCCGCTGCGAAAAACACCAGCCACCTAGGTGGCTGGTGTTTTTCGAGCCGCGACCACCACAGCTAGCGCATGTTCACGCAGCGGCCGCGCTGCAGGTAGCGTGTCCGCTGCGAAAAACACCAGCCACCTAGTACGCTGATCGGATGTCCCGCGCCCGCCCTGCCCTGCTCCGCGCCCTGCCCTTCGTCGCGCTCGTGGCGCTCGCCGCCTCCGGGTGTTCCAAGGACGAGCCCAACCCGAACGCCGCCCCCGTCTCCTCGTCGCTCGCCCCCGCGAAGCCGAAGACCGAGGCGGGCAAACCCTACGCGGTCGAGGCGCAGGGCGCGAAGGTGAGCTTCACGATGGATGCGCCGATCGAGAAGATCTTCGGCGAGGCGGACGGCTCGACCTCCGGCGAGCTCTTCGTCGATCCGGAGGACGTGACGCGCTCGACGGGGCTCTTGAAGATCGACCTCGACAAGCTCGTCATCTACCAGCAGAAGCGCGCCGACGAGAAGGCGGAGTTCGGCGAGCGGACGAAGAGCGATCTGCAGAACGAGCACGCGCGCGACTGGCTCGGGATCGGCAAGGACGTCGCCGAGGCGGAGCGGCAGAAGCGCCGCACGATCGAGTTCAAGCTCTCGAAGATCGAGACGGCGGGGCCGAAGAGCGTCGCGGGGCTCACGGGCGCCGAGCGCACGATGAAGCTCGACGTGACGGGGGACCTCCGGCTGAACGAGCGCACGGCGCCGAAGAAGGCGGAGCTCGAGGTCACGTTCGTGATGGAGGGCGACAAGGTGGCGGCGGTGCGCGTGAAGTCGACGAAGCCCGTCGCCGTGAACCTCGACGCGCACGACGTGCGCCCGCGCAATGCCCTCGGCGTGATCCTTCAGAAGACCGCCGACGAGCTCACGACGCTCGGCAAGAAGGTGTCGAAGGACGCGATGGTGTCGCTCGACTTCCAGGCCAAGCCGAAGTGACGTGATGGGCGCGCCGGGGCGCGAAGCGGTTGGTTCGCGCGCGGGGCTGTGATATTCGTCTTTCCACGTCCGGGCGAAGGCTTCTTTCCTCTCCTGCGAGAGCGCGCTCCCTCGGCGGACGAACAGGTTCGCGATGAGCTACGTCGTCAAATCGGGGGATACGCTCGGTGCGATCGCCAGCCGCAACGGCACGACGGTGCAGGCGATCATGGCGGCAAACCCGCAGATCTCGAATCCGAACGCGATCTCGGTGGGCCAAAAGCTCACGCTCCCCGGCGGCGGCGGGGGCGGCGGCGCCCTCCCCTCCCCCGCGGCGGCGCCGAGCACGTACACCGTACGCTCGGGCGACACGCTGGGCGCGATCGCGAGCCGGAACGGCACGACGGTCGACGAGATGATGCGGGCGAACCCGCAGCTCCGGAACCCGAACCAGATCTCGCCGGGCCAAAAGCTCAACCTGCCGGGGAAATCGAACGGAGGCGGGACGCCGCAGCCGCAGCCGCAGCAGCCGCAGCCCCAACAGCCGCAGGCGCCCGCGGAAGGCGGGAGCTCCCTCGGCACGCCGCCCGCGACGGGCCCGTGGGAGCTGCCCGTGCGGGGACCTGCGCGCAGGCTCGCGGCCGGTGATTTTGATGCCGCCGCGCGCGAGCTTCAGTGCGAGTCGGCGGCGGTGCGCGCCGTGGCCGAGGTCGAGTCCGGCGGGCGCACTGGCTTCGATGATCAGAAGCGCCCGAAGATCCTCTTCGAGATCCACCACTTCAAGCGGCTGACGGGAGGCCGCTACGATCGCAGCCACCCGCACCTCTCGGCGCCGTACAAGAGCCCGCTCCGGCGCGCGAGTTACAAGAAGGATCAGTGGGTCGTGATCCGCGAGGCGTTCGCGCTCGATCCGGACGCGGCGGTGAAGAGCGCCTCCTGGGGCATGTTCCAGGTGATGGGCTTCAACCACGAGCTGGTCGGCTGGAAGAGCGTGCGGCAGTTCGTCTACGACATGTACGAGTCGGAGGCGCAGCACATGCGCTCGTTCCTCGGCTTCTGCCGCGGCAACAACCTCGTTCGCCACATTCGCAGCAAGAACTGGGCTTCGTTCGCGCGCGGCTACAACGGCGAGGACTACGCGTCGAACAACTACCACACGAAGATGGCAAACGCCTACGCGCGTTACAGCCGCGGCTAGACAGGCGCGCCCCGTCCCGACATGGACATCGTCTCGTATTGCCCGCTCCGCGTCGCCGCGCGTCCCTTCGTCACGGCGGAGCGCAGGCACGCGCTGCTCGTCGTCTGCAAAGCGACGTACCTGCTCACCCCGGGCGCGTCGGTGCTGCACGAGTCCCAGGAGGACGTCAACGAGGAGGACAACTTCTGGGACGACGATCCGCGGCGCAGCGTGTACTCGCCCGGCGATCTCGTGCCGCACAAGCGCGGCGCCGACGTGGTGCTCGTTGGCCACGCGTTCGCGCCGAACGACGTGCCCGTGCGATCGATCCTCACGCGCCTCTGCGTGGGCGAGATCGACAAGGCGATCGAGGTCTTCGGCGATCGGCACGTGACGCCGATGGGCGAGCTGCGCGAAGGCCCGCGCGTGACGCGGGTTCGCCTGCGCTACGAGCGCGCCGCGGGCGGGCCCGGGACGACGAACCCGGTGGGCATGCGGCTCGATCAGACGGATACGTTCGGCGCGATCAAGCTGCCGAACGTGCAGCCGCCGGGGCGGCACGTGACGGGCCCTGCGGATCTCATGGAGCCCATCGGATACGGGCCGATCGCGGCGACGTGGCCTGCCCGCGAGGCGCGCCTCGGCCCCTTCGCGGGGCGGTTTTCCCTCGCGCACTGGCACGAGGCGCCGCTGCCCGAGGGGCTCGATCCGCTCTTCTTCAACGTCGCGCCGCCCGATCAAGAGATCCCGGAGATCCGCCCGGACGAACGGATCGTGCTCGAAGGGTTGCACCCAGAGCACGCGCGGCTCGTGACGAACCTGCCGGGGCTCCGGCCCGAGGTGGTGATGGAGCGGGCGTCGGGTCGCCGCGAGGCGATCGCGTTGACGGCCGACACGTTGTGGTTCGACACGACGCGCGGGATCTGCACGCTGGTCTGGCGCGGGCGCGCCGCGCTCGTGCATCCGGCCGAGGCCGGTCGTGTGGTCGTGACGATGGTGGGCCCCGGCTGGGCGAGCGCGCGCGCGGCGCTCGTGTCCCCGGATCTGCACGCGATCGCGATCGCGCCCGACGATCCCGATGGATCGGTCACGACCGTGGGGTACGCGCCGTCGGGGCCGCACCCGATCATGCCCTTCATGACGAGCACGGCGTCCGCGCCGCCGCCGCGCGAGTCAGGCGTGTTCCCGATGGCTCCGGACTTCGATGAGGAGGTGACGTTCGTCGGTCTGGATGGGCCGGGCGCCGATCCGCTGCCGTTCGCGCGGCCGAAGACGCAAGCGCCGCCGCCTGCGCCGGGGGCCCCCGCGCTGCTGCCATTCGCGCCGCCACCACCTCCCCCGCCCATGCCTTTCCAGGCGCGGGATCTGCCGTTCCTGTCGCCGCTCGCGCCGCCGCCGGTGCCGCCGTCGCCCCATCCCCACGGTGGGGGGCTCCGGTCGGCCCACGAGGTGGGCCTTCCTCTGCCCCCCACACCCCCCGAGCCCGCGCGGGTGCGGCCTCCGTCGCGGCACGATCTGCCGTTTGTCGCGCCGCCCCAGGGCGGAGGGCTTCGGTCGGCCCACGAGGTTGGCGTTCCTCTGCCCCCCACGGCCCCCGCGGCGCCTCCTCCGCCGGTGCAAACTCCCACGCCGCCGCCCATCGTGCCGCGGCTCGGCATCGCGCCGCTGGGAGCGCCTCCGCCGTTCGCGCCGCCTGCGCCCGTCACGCCGCCTGCGCCCGTCGCGCCGCCTGCGCCCGTCCCTGCGCCGGTCGCTCTGGACGACCCGGAGACCGTCGACGCGCCCGCGATGATCGGCCCGCTGGCGACGGCCGAGATGGCCGCGCGCGTGGCCCCGCCGCCGCTCCCTCCGCCGCCCGAACCGTTGCCTCCGGATTCGCCCGCGGCGGAGGCCCCGAAAACGCCGCCCGCGCCTGCGCTCCCGCTCGACGACTACCCCATCGAGCGATGCGCGAAGATCACCGCGTCGATCGCGCGCCGCCGTGACGAGCGCGCCGAGATCCTGGAAGCCGAGGAGCTCGATCTCGCTCGTTATACGGACCTCGAGCGCCACTGGGCCGACGCCATCCGCGCCGAGTCCGAGCGCGGCAAGACGCGCCTGCTCAAGGCCTTCGACGCCGCGTACGTCGCGCGCCTCGAAGAAGAGCGGGGACCCATCACCCCGGCCGAGTACGCGCGCCTGGTCGTCGCCGGCGAGCGTGGGCACGCCGAGCGCACGCTCGCCGAGCTCGGCCTGCCGCGCGCCTCCATGCTCCGCATCGAGCGCGAGATGCTCGCGCGCACGTCCGCGGATCCGTCCCTCGGCGAACGACTCCGCCACGCGATCGAAGCCGAGCGGGCCGACTGAGGTCGCGGCCGCGGGGCTCGTGGTGCACTCCGTTCGTCGAGGTCTCGCCCATTCGCAGCGTTCCGGTGTACGCTTGCCTCGCGAGCTCGTTCGTCGGCTCGTGGATCGGCCGCATGCCCGCACCTCCCAGGCCCAGCTCCCCGGCGGTAGCTACCGCCGCTCCGGCAGCGCCTTCGCGCGCTCCGAGCAGCGGGGCGCCCGCGCCCGCCGAGCCTGCGCCGACACCTGAGGCCGAGTGGGAGGTCGAGCTCGGCGCGACGCTCGCAGGTGGATTCAACGCGCCGCCCATCCCGGCGCCCGCTGCCGCTGCCGCTGCCGCTCCCGCTGCCGCTGCCGCTCCCGCTCCCGCTGCCGCTCCCGCTCCCGCTCCCGCTGCCGGTACCGTTCCTTTTCCCGCTCCCCTTCCCGCCTCCGCGCCCCCCGCGCCTCTGCCAAACCCGGGCCGCACGTCGGCCCCGCCGCTCCCCTTCATCGCGCCTCCGCCACCTCCTCCGCCCGCGGCCGTCTCGGCCGGGCGAAGCTCGTCGCCGGGCATGGGGGCGCCGCCGGGCATGAACGGGGAGCTTCGGCGCTCGTCGTCGCCGAGTTTTCCCGGGGCGCCGCCGCAAGGCGCCGAGGCGCTGCGCCGTTCGGCGTCGGGTTTGCCCGCGGTCGTCCCGCCGGGGCACGACCCGCTTCGCCGCTCGTCCTCGGGCCTCGCCGCCGTCACGCCGAGCATGCTCGAAGCGCAGCGCCGCTCCTCGCCGGGCATGGCCTCGCAAGGCGACGGCGCGGCGGCGGGCCCTGTCGCGTACGCTCCTGGCGACATCATCGGCGGCAAGTACCAGCTCCAGCGCGTGCTCGGCCAGGGTGGCATGGGCGCCGTGTGGGTCGCGCGGAACCTGAGCCTCGACGCGGACATCGCGCTCAAGCTCATCCGCCGCGATCGCGCCACCGAGGAGGCCTCCGCGCGCCTGCTCACGGAGGCGCGCGCCGCTGCGAAACTCGGCCATCCCGGCATCGTGCGCGTCTTCGACTTCGGACAAACCGAGGTCGGTGATCCCTACCTCGTGATGGAGCTGCTCACGGGCGAGTCGCTCTCCGCCATCCTCGCGCGGAAGAAACGGCTCGCGCCGAGCGTCGCGCTCCAGACGCTCTTGCCCGTCGCGGCGGCGCTCGCGGCGGCGCACCTGAAGGGCATCGTCCATCGGGATCTCAAGCCTGACAACGTCATGCTCACGACGGACGAGTCGGGGAAGATCGTGCCCAAGTTGCTCGACTTCGGCATCGCGCGCGTGCTGCGCGACGACGTCGAGCGGCATGTCACGATCGCCGGCGAGGTCCTCGGCAGCCCCGACTACATGTCTCCCGAGCAGGCCCGCGGCGAGGCGGACATCGATCATCGCACCGACGTCTGGACCTACTCGGTCCTGCTCTACGAGACGCTCACCGGCCGCCGCCCGTTCGACGCGCCGAACTACAACGCGCTCATCGCGGCCATCGTGGCGAACACGCCGATGCCCACGCATGCGTTCGGCACGGGCGACGCTGCGCTCTGGGCGATCATCGAGCGCGGCCTCGCCAAGGATCGGAGCGCGCGCTGGCAGTCGCTGCGCGACATGGGCGTCGCGCTCGCGGGCTGGGCGCTCGAGCGCGGGATCCAGCAGGACATCTCGGGGTTGTCTCTCCAGAGCGAGTGGCTCGCGCCGAAGATGCGCCGCCTGCTCACGGTGCAGCCGGTGGACGTCTCGGGCTTGGTCGCCGCGCGCGCAGCAGCGAACGCGGCCGCGCCGCCGGTCGCGCCGCCGGTCGCGCTGCCCGTCACGCCTTCCGCGCCGGGCCTCGTGCTTCCGGGCGTCGTGCGTGATGCGAACGATGCGGCGGAGCGGAAACACCTGCGCGGCGGATCGAACCGGAAGGTGCTGTTCGCCGTCGGCACGGCGCTCGTGCTCGTCGCTTCGTTCTTCGTGGTGCGTGCGCTCCTCTCCGAGCCTGCTGCGCCTGCGGGCGTGCCTGCTGCGCAGACCGAGGCGCATCCTGCGCCGCCGCCTGCGCCCGCGCCCATGCCGACGCCCTCGGCCACGTCCACGACGACGGCCGAGCCGCAAGCGCCGCCGACCCCAACTGCAACTGCGACGACAAAGACGACGCCTACGCCCGTGCGAACGACGCAGCAGAAAAAAGCGCCCCCCGTCCCCAAGAACATCCAGTTCTAAATGCGCCTCTGCATCGACCGCATCGCGGTCGATGCACCAGAGGTCCAGGGCTGGCCCTGGTCCGGGTCGAGGGGTGGACAACCCCTCGTCGGGGTCCGGGGTGACACCCCGGCGCTACGCTCCTGCATGGAACGCCAAGGCGGCCGCGGACGGGTTCGTCCGGGCCGCCTCTCGTTTGGATCGCATGGCTGCTCAGGTGTTGATCTTGACCATCGGGCCGCCCTTGATGATCACGTCGCCGCCCGAGGACGTCACGCTCACGACGCCGGAGCCTGCGACTTCGATCGTCGTTGCGGTGATCGTCACCTTGTTGCCTTCGAGCGTGATGCTTGCGCCGCCGGGGGTGCCCAGCGTGATCTTGTCGTGCTCCATCACGTGCGCGGTCGTTGCGCCGCCGCCGCCTTCGCCGGGGGGCGCGATTTGCACCGAGTGTGTCCCGCCGACCATCGTCGAGTCGATCCCGCCGACTTGCGTCGAGCGGTTCACGCCGACCACGACGCTGCGGTTCACGCCGGTCACCTCGCGCTCGCTTGCTTGCACCGTCTTCATCAGGTTCTTGCCGATGGTGACGGTCTCGTTTGCCTTGACTGTCTTTGTCCGATCGTTGCCGATCGTCACGTTCTCGTCGCGCTGGATGACCTTCGTCCGATCGTTGCCGACGGTCGTGTTTTCGTCGCGCTTGACCAGCTTGTTGTAGTCGCGTTCGGCCTGGAAGCGGACGAGCTCCTTGCCGAGCGCGTCTTCGAACATCATCTCGTTGTAGCCGCCGCTCCCGCCTGTCGAGTTCGAGCGCAGACCGCTCTGCGTCTTGTTGTCCGGCAGCTTCCACGGCACCTTTTGCAGGTTCGTGAACACGCGGCCTACGATCACGGGCCGGTCGGGATCACCGCCGAGGAAGTCGACGAGCACTTCTTGGCCGATGCGCGGCAGGTTCATCCCGCCGTAGCCTGCGCCGCCCCAGGGCTGGCTCACGGGGATCCAGCAGGAGCTGTTGTCGTCCATCTTGGACTCGCGATCCCAGTGGAAGTGCACGCGCACGCGGCCGAACTCGTCGCAGTGGATCTCCTCGCCGGCGGGGCCGACGACGGTCGCGCTCTCCACGCCGTTCACCTTCGGCCGCTGCATCACGGCCTTCGGGCGGTGCGGGTACTTCGTGCTCTTTGCTTCGCAATGGTGCGACCACTCGCCTGTCGACGTGCCTGCCATGTGCGACGCGACGACGAGCAGCTTCTTGTCGGACGCGAGGTCTGCGCGCGGGTGATCGAGGAAGCTCGTCACCACGCCGGGCGCGAGGTCGATGACGTTCGTCGAGAACGAGATCGCCGTGCCGCTGCCGCGCTTTGCTTCGAGGCGCTTCTGCGCGAGCTTTGCGCCCTCGGCCTCGTCCGTGCGGGCCTTGCCTTTGTCGTCGGCGCTCGGCGTGTCGTCGCCCTTCTCTGCGCCGAAGAGGAACGCGCCGGGCGTGTAGTGGAAGCGCTCGAGCTTGTCTTCGAGCGGGATCTCGGCGCCGGAGGCTGTGGCTGCGAGGTTGTACGAGGGCGGCCGGCGGTAATCGACGTCGCGCATCGTGTACTTGCCGGGCCGCACCTTGCGCGCCATGCGCACCACGGTCACGTGCTCGCGGTCGGCGGCCGTGGGGTTGTCCCGGAACGCGATGGACTTGCGCGGCGCGTTCGACTGCGGCGCGTCCGAGAGCACGAGCTTCGAGCCTTCTTCGGACGGCTCGAAGTAGAAGCTGATCCCTGCGTCCTCCAGCATGCGGCAGATGAACGCGTAGTCGGTCTCCGCGTACTGCACGCGGTACTTGCGCTTCTTGTAGGCGCCTTTGTCGATCTTGAGGACGGGCTCGATGCCCCACTCGGAGAGCATCTTCACGACGACGTCCGGCTCCGAGAGCTGCTGGAACATGCGGTGGTTCCGGCGCTGCGTCGCGAGCCAGAGCGTGGGCACGATCGACACGTTGTACGACGACAGGCCCGTCTCCTCGGCGCCGAGCTGCTCGAGCTCGTTGCAGATGCCGGTCCAGACCCGCGGGGCTGCGCCTTCGCCGTGCCCGCCGTGCATCACGAAGCGCGCGGGCTGGCCGACGATGGCCTCGAAATCGACGTTGGGGTTGTCGCTGAGGGCGACGAGGCGCACCTCGAAGAGCTGCGAGATCTTCTCGCTCACCGAGAACTCGCGCACATCGAAGCCGTCGCCCGACGCGAGCTCGACCGAGAGGTTATGGGTTTTTGAGGCGCTCATCTCGTCGTCCTGCGCGAAAGGCCCCGGGATCGGGGCTGCACGAGAGGCTAACACGACTGCCGCGCCGTCGGGGAGAGACATCTGAAAGCCCCACCGTTCTTGTCTTGACGGTCACCCCGCCATTTGGTGTGCTCTCCCCATGCCCGACGACCTCGTCCACCTCCGGATCGAGTCCGATGATTTCCCCTGCGACGATTTGCAGGTTTTCGAGCTTTCGGGCCGCGAATCGCTCGGAAAGCTCTTCGCCCTCTCCATCGGCGTTGTCAGCACGAAGCCTCCGGGCCTCGACCTCGCCCTCGTCGAGGGCGCGATGGCGACGCTCGTATTTGAAACACAGGGCCAGGACGTACGACGCATCCACGGCATGATCGCCGAGATCCGCGACCGTATCGACACCGAGCCCGACACCCGTTCGTACTACTTCCAGCTCGTCCCGCGCGCCCATCGCCTCTCGCTCGTGCGCACGCAGGAGATCTTCATGGAGCTCTCGGTCCCCGAGATCATCCAGAAGAAACTCGAGCTCGTGGGGCTCGGCGCGGACGACGTGGAGATGCGGCTCACCGCGACGTACCCGAAGCGCGAGTTCGTCGTGCAGTACAAGGAGACCGACCTCGCGTTCGTCTCGCGCCTCGCCGAGCACGAGGGCATCACGTTTTTCTTCGAGCACGAGGGCGACCGCGACAAGATCGTCTTCACGGACGACAACCAGGGTTTTCCCGTGGCGCCGGGGCACGAGCACGCGGCGTTCCGGGCGCGCGGCGAGCGCCGCGACATCTTCCACATCGAGGCGACGACCCGCCTCGTGCCGCGGGCCCACGTGGTGCACGATTACAACTATCGTATACCGCTCGTCGATCCCACGGGCAGCGCCGACGCGCCGTCCGGGCTCGGCGGCGGCCTCGTCGAGTACGGCACGCATTGCAAGACGCCGGTGGAGGCCTTGCGGTTCGCGAAGATCCGCGCCGAGCAGACCGAGGCGACGCACCGCGTCTTTGGCCTGGAGAGTGATCTCGGCTGGGTCCGCGCGGGCGGCCGCTTCACGCTCGAAGGGCACCCCAAGCTCGGCGACGCGAGCTTCCTCGTTACGGAAATCGAGCACGCGGCGCGCCAGCCGGTGGCCCTCTTCGGCGGCAAGCAAGAGGTCCCGTACACGAACACCTTCCGCGCCATCGAGGGGACCGTTCCGTTCCGGCCCGCGCGCGTCACGCCGAAGCCCCAAATTCACGGCGTTGTCAATGGAGTTATCGCGCATGAGATGGAAGGCACCGAGAGCCTCTTTGCGCGCCTCGATGACGAGGGTCGTTACCTCGTCCGGATGATGTTCGATACGTCGCAATCGGGAGAGCGACAATTCGTCTCTCGCCGTATTCGTATGGCCCAGCCGCATTCCGGCCAGAACTACGGGCACCATCACCCCTTGAAGCCTGGGACCGAGGTCCTCATCGGCTTCATCGACGGGGATCCGGACCGGCCCATCATCTTGCATACCGTCCCGAACCCGATCACGCCCTCGCCTGTTGCGGCGAATTGCGCTCCGGCACACCGCATCAAGACGGCGACGGGCATTCTGATCGAGATGAAGGATGCGTTCATCGTGAGCGGCGGCGGATGACGGTCCCCTTGTTTTGCCTCGGCGGCAAGCCTGCGCCGGAGGCGATCGTGGACGATCTCAAGACCCTCGCGCGGCTGCCCGAGCGGGCCCGCGCGCGATTTTGGGATGCGCTCGGCCCGGCGTTGCCCGATCCTTTGCCTGCCTCGGTCGAGGCCACGCTCGATACCTTCGCGCGCGCCTTCGAGGCCCCGCCGGACGATCTCGCGCGCGCGCTCAAGGCCTCGCGTTTCCTCGTCCGCGAGGCGTGCGCGCGCGGCCTCGAGCGCGGGCGATTCGAAGAGGACGTGGTGCGCCTCGCGGGCGGCGCGCTCTCGCCGGAGGCCGCGGTGATCGCGCCGATCTTGCTCTCGCGGTATGACGCGGTGCGCGCGAGCCTGGGGGCAGCCGCCTACCGGGATACGCTCACTGATCACGGCGTGGTCCTCGAATCGATCGAATGGCGGCTCGACGCGGTCCTTGCTTCGAGCCGCGGCGATGCGGGGGCCGCGAAGATCGCGGTCCTCACGCTCGGCTACCGCGACGGGGATCAAAAAGATCGCATCACGCTGCATCTTTCGCCCGAGAAGCTCGAAGAGCTCCGGCGCGCGTGCGAGCGCATGTCGAGCTGAACGTTCGACTTCATAGCTTTACAGCTCTACGCGCGCTCTGTTAGCGTTTCCTCCGCAGGAGGCGCGAGCACATGGCGGACGAGGTTTCGGCGGCGGGCAAGTATCTTCTGATTTCGGTGCCCGATTTCGCGACCGATCCGGTCGGGCAGCCGGCCAGCATGGTGCCTGAGGACCCGGCGGACAAAGAATCAGAGCTGATTCCCGCCGGCGATCGCCGGGGCCAGACGATGAGCTCGTTCCTGCGGCTCGGCGCCTTCCACGAGCAACCGGAGAAAGATCCGGCGGCGAAACGCGCGAACGAGCTTGCGCGGGTGGCGCTCGCCGTGTCGGCGAGCCAGGGCGGCCCCTTCACGTTGCCGGATGGGACCGAGGTCGTTACGAGCAACGCCGGCGTCGGGACCTACGAGGTCACGGATGACGACGGCAACGTCGTGTCCACCGAGGATCGGGGCGTTTTCCTCGACGATCAGCGCGTCGGCGACCCGCCGAGGGGACCGGACGACCGCGACAATCAATCGCGCCACAAGGCCGACCGCATGGAGCAGAGCAAGGCGCTGCTCACGCGCGGCGGCTGGTGGGATCATACCGACGGCAATCGCATCACCACGACCTACGGCGACAAGGTCGAGGTCATCCGCGGCAACTACAAGATGGTCGTCATGAGCCGCCAGGACGACCCCGAGGGCGCGGGTGGCTGGGATCTCTCGGGCGGCCACGTCCAGGACCTCGGCCCCGCCTCGATGCCCGGCGCGAG
This sequence comes from Polyangium fumosum, assembly GCF_005144585.1. Classification (GTDB taxonomy): domain Bacteria; phylum Myxococcota_A; class Polyangia; order Polyangiales; family Polyangiaceae; genus Polyangium; species Polyangium fumosum. The sequence goes on from NZ_SSMQ01000028.1 coordinate 126,830, forward strand.
CGTGCGCGTGGAGTTCCGGCCCGGCATGTTCGGGCAACGCGGCACCTGGCACCTCGAAAACACCACGAACAATTTCAACCAGACCAGCGATTACGCCGGCGACTTCTACGAGCACTGGTACGGAAACCACAAGGAGTGCGTCGTGGGGTCCGAGAACCCCGTGGAATGGCACGAGACGCTCGAAAAACCCTACGGCAACCCCGCGATCGTGGAGCGGACCTGGGCGAGCAAGATCGAGAGCTACACGGGCAGCTCGGCCAAGCGGGTCCCCTCGATCACCGAGGAGACGTACGCGGACACGACGAGCTCGCTGACGGACGTCGCGGGCAACATCAGCGAGAGCACGTATTGCGACGCCATCATCACCTCCAAGACCGGCAAAATCGACCGTCCCGTGCCGGCCATGCACGAGGAGACGTACGCGGTGGCGTCGAACAGCATCACGAACATCGTCACTTCGAACGCGATGACGAATGTCGGCGCGCAGATGGAGACCACGATCGCGGGTGCGCTCGGCAGCGTCACGGTCGTCGGGGCACAAGCCGACATCACCATCGCCGGGGCGCAGGAAGAACTCCTGATCAGCGCGCACCACGGGAGCCTCGAGCTCTCGCTGCACAACACCGATATCTTCCTCGGCACCAAGCTCACGTTCCAGATCGGCCCGGAGTGGGAATACAAATATCCTGATACGAAGACGCTCAAGCTCAAGGGCCTGACGACGGCGCTCGACAACCTCGTGACGACGGTGAAGACCGTCCACGCGGCGATCAAGCTGACGCACATGGCGCTGACGCACCAGTACATCGGCGCGGCGATCTTCTTCGGGATGTAGGCGCCTGCGCATGCTCCGGAAAAACCTCACCCCCTTCCTCGTCGGGACGAAGCTCACCTCGCGGCGCCCGCCGCAGCCGGAGATGACCGTCGTCGTCCGCGCGACGTATGCCGTGGGGCCCGGCGGCGCGCTCACGGTCGTCGAGGAGACGATCGATCAGCGGTTTCTCTCGGGCGAAACGTTCGTCGACGGGGACGACGACCGCACGGGGGAATCCCTCTTCGCCAGCGACTTCGCTGATTTCAAGCTGAACGCCGAGGTCTTCTTCAAGGGCCATTGCCACGCCGCCGGCGGCGTCCCGCTCACCGAATGCCTCGTCAGGTTCGCCGTCGGCGCCTGGTCGAAGACGTTGCGCGTCGTCGGGCGGCGCGCCTGGTCCGACAAACTCCCCGGCGCCGTCCCCTCGGCCCCGCTCGGCTTCACCAAGATGCCGCTCACCTGGGCGAACGCATTCGGCGGCCCTGGTTTTCCGGACAACCCCGTCGGCAAGGGGCTCGGCGACGAGCTGCCGAGTGTCGAATACCCCGATGTGCCGGTCCGGAACCGCGGGGATCGCCCGATTCCGGCAGGGTTCGGCCCCGTCAGCCCCTTCTGGCCCACCCGCGCGGGCAAGCTCGGCAAGGACTACGGAAAAACCTGGCAGGACAAACGATCGCCGTTTTACGCAGAGGATTTCGACTGGACGCACTTCCACGCCGCGCCCCCGGATCAGCAGCTCCCCGGGTATCTGCGCGGCGATGAGGAACTCCTCTTCCAGAACCTCTCCGCCACGGAGCCCACGCTGCGCACGCGCCTGCCCGGCACGCGTGTCCGCGCCTTCGTGCACGACGACGCCGGCCGCTTCCGCGAGGTGCCGATGTCGCTCGATACCTTGCTCGCCGACCTCGATCGCAACGTCCTCGAATTGACGTTCCGCGGCGTCGTCGAGGTACGCGAGCACGATTTCGAGGACATCCGCACGATGCTCGTCGTCCAGGAGCAGTTCGGCACGAAACCTCTGCCCGAGGCCCATTACCGGGACATCCTCCTCGCCTTCGAGAAGGACCCGGTCGGGCTCGCCGCGGCCATGCCGCCCGATTTCGCCGACGTCATCGCCCGCGCGGAGGCCGAGCGGCGCGGCGAGTTGCCCCCCTTGCGCGCGGACCTCGACCCCGTCTCGGCGAAGCTCGATCAGAAACTCGGCGCGTTCGGCGCGGGCATGGTCGCGGAGGTCGGCAAGAGCATCGCGGGGGCGCGCGAGAAGACCAAGGAGCACCGCGATATCGAGCCCGAGCTCGCGAAGGCCGCGCAATCGCTCGACGACGCGCCGCCCTCCATGACGATCCGGAAGCCCGGCGTCCTGCCGCCGCTCGGCTTGCGCAAGAGCATGCGCGGCATGCTCGAGGAGGCCACGCGCATCCGGAAGAGCCTTTCGGACAAGGAGATCTCCGCGGACGAACGCGCGAAGATCGAAAAGAAGATCGTCGAGCTCGAGGCCGTCCCGCACGACCCCCGCTGGAAGGAGATGGATCCCGCCTACAGCCCGCCCACGGGCCCCGTCTCGACGGACGAACCCGGGCCGGGGCGTGATCTCTCCGAGCAGGACCTCACGGGACGCGATCTGCGGGGCCTCGATTTGCGCGGCGCGAACCTCGAAGGCGCGATCCTCACGCGCGCCGACCTCTCCGGCGCGGATCTCTCGGGCGCGAACCTGCGCGACGCCGTGCTCTTCAAGACGAACCTCGAAGGCGCGCGCCTCGTCTCGGCGGATCTCCGGCGCGCGAACCTCGCGCGTGTCCGCGCCAAGCATGCCGATTTCACCCGCGCGTTCCTGGAAACGGCCTTTTTCGAGGACGGGGACCTCGAAGGCGCCACGCTCGCGCACGCGAGCGGCCCCTATGTTGTGTTCACCCGGACGAACCTCGTGGCCGCCCGCGCCGAAGGGGCCGATTTCGAGCGCGCCGATTTCACCGAGGCGATCCTCGACGGCGCCTCCTTCGAGCGCGCCTCGCTCGTCTCCGCGCTCCTGTCGCGTGTTCGCGGCCGGAAGGCGCGGCTCACCGGCGCGCGCATCGGAGGCGCGAGTTTCCACGACGCGCACCTCGTGCTCGCTTCGCTCGCGGACACCTCCGGCGAGAAGGTCCTCCTCGAAGGCGCGAACCTCGAAGACGCCGACCTCTCCCACGCCGATCTCCCTGGCTCCCATTTCACCCGCGTCTCCGCCACTGCGGCCTCGTTCGTCCGGGCGAACCTCCCGGGGAGCCGGTTCTACAAGGCGAAATTCGACGGTGTGGACGCGACACAGGCCAATTTCTTCCAGGCTGATTTTTCGAGGGCGCTCGTGAGCCGAACGAAGTTCGTGAAGGCAAACCTCTACGAGTCGAATTTCACCGCCGCGCAAGGCAAGGACGCCGATTTCAACGGCGCGAACTTGAAACAATCCACCCTGGAGCGTGGCGCGTGAGCCCGGCCGAGCTCGCCGCGCGCCTCCGATCGGGCGAGGGCTTCGAGGGCAAGACCCTCGACGGCGTGGATCTCCGCGGCCAGGACCTCGGCGCCGCGAAACTCGCGAAGGCCAAGCTCCGGGGCGTGCGGCTCGACGGCGCTTCCTTGCGCGGCGCGAACCTCGAAGAGGCCGAGGTCATCGACACCTCGCTCGAAAGCGCGAACCTCGAAGGCGCGCTCCTCAGAGACGCAAAATTCCTACGCGTGAGCTTCGCGGGCGCGAGCCTCGCCATGGCCGATCTGCGCCGCGCCGTCCTGCCGCGGGCGAACCTCACGCGGGCGCGGCTCTGGAAGACGGACTTCTCGGAGGCCGTGCTCGAAGGCGCGAACCTCGCGGGCGCGGATCTCGAGGGCGCCGCCTTCCACCGCACGGTGTTGCTCGGGGCAAACCTCACGGACGCGAACCTCCACGGCGTTCGCATGACGGAGACCGTCCTCGCGCGCGCGCGGCTCGTCCGGGCAAACCTCGACGGCGCGACGCTCGACGTGGTGCTCTTCCACGACGCCGATCTGCGGGGCGCGACGTTGCCCAAGGTCCTCGGCAAATGCCAGCTCGACCGGGCGATCCTGAGCAAGCTCGATCGGAGTCGCGAGGATGGAACCGTGCTCCCGGCCGAGGCGGGCGAGGCCGATCGCGCGGATCTCACGGGCAAAGACCTCTTCTTCGCCTCGCTGCGGGGCATCTGCTTGCGCGACGCGCGCCTCGCGGGGGCGAACCTCGAAATGGCGGACATGTCGGGCGGCGATCTCACGGGCGCGGATCTCACCGGCGCGAATTTGAAGCGCGCGATCCTCCCGGGCGCCAAGCTCGGCCTCGTCAACCTCGCGGGGCAAGACCTCGAAATGACGACGCTCACCGACGCCGACCTCTCGGGCGCGAGCCTCGAAGGCGCGCGGCTCGTGATGACCCAGCTCGATCGGGCGGTCCTCGCGGGGACGGTCCTCTCGCACGCATTCTTGTGGGGCGCGAGCGTCCGCGGGGCGAGCCTCGAAGGCGCGAAGCTCGAGCGGACCACGTTCAAGACCGTGGATTTCGGCGAGATGGACCTCCGGAACCTGCGCCTCGCCGGCCTCTCCATGCACCGCTGCTCGTTTCTCAAATCGAACCTCCGCGGCATGAACCTCGCCGGCTGCGATTTCACGCACGCCGATTTCACGGACGCGGATCTGACGGGCGCGAAGCTCACGAACGCCACGGCCACGCAGGCCTGTTTTGCGCGCACGCGGCTCGAAACGGCCGACCTCACGGGGTTGCAAGCCAAGGGCGCGTTTTTCGGGGACGCTGCGGCCGCGGGAGCGCGTTTTACCGGCGGGCGGCTCCGGCACGCGACGTTCACCGGCGCGGAGGCGGGCTTCGCCCATTTCGGCGGCGCAGATCTGCGCGAGACGCTCTGGGTGCGCTCGAAGGCGAAAGGCGCGATCTTCGGCGGGGCGAAGCTCACCCACGCGGACCTCTCCCACGCCGACGTGCGCGAGGCCGATTTCTCGACGGCGAACCTCTCCCACGCCAACCTGCACAACGTCCGGGATTCGGGCGCGCTCTTCGTGGGCACGAACGTGCTCGGCGTCCGCCGCACCGATCTCGATAGGCTCGAAGCGGAGGCGTACAGGCCCCCGCCGCGCGAAGGAACCTGAAGGAGACCCCGATGTCGAACGTGGCGCGATTGCGTTTCGAAGAAACCGCGGACAAGGGCCTCTACCTCGGCCCGGCGACGGTCGCGACCGTTCGTCCCGCCGAAATCGAGGTCGACCTCCCGAAAGGCGGCAAGGTCCACGCGCGCCTCGCCCTCGCGTATACGTACGAGCCTGTGCCCGGCGACGAGGTGCTCGTCATTGGCAATGCCGAGGGCCACTGGATCATCGGCGTCGTGCACGCCCGGGGCCCCGCGGTCCTGCATTTCCCCGCCGACGCGGAGCTCCGCGCCGCAGGGACGCTCCGGATCGCCGCGGATCGCGGGGTCGAGATCGCCGCGCCCGAGCTCTCCGTGACGACGAAGAAGATTCGCACGATCGCCTCCGAGGTCGTCCAGGCGTTCACCACGCTGCGCCAGCGCGTCACGGAGCTCCTCAGTGTGCAAGCGGGACAAACGCACACGGTCGTCGAGGGCTCGATGCATTCACAGGCGAAGAGCGCGACGATCCTCACCGAGGAAAAAGTCTCGATCAACGGCAAGGAAGTCCACCTGGGCTAGGAGGCGCTCTGCCATGCTCCCTGCATCGAACCGCGGCGTCGGGATGAATTTCGGGTTTCCGGACGTGTGCCTCACGCCGACGCCGGTCGGCCCCGTCCCCATTCCGTACCCGAACATCGCGATGAACGCGCAGGCCTCGGTGTTCTCGCCGATCGTCAAGGTCTCGGGCGTCCACGCGCTGAACCTCGGGTCGATCATCGCGATGACCTCCGGCGACGAACCCGGCACGGCGCACTGGACCGTCAAGGGTCCGGGCAAATACATCATGGGCAATCCGGTCGTATTCGTCGACAGGATGCCCGCGATCAACCTGACCTGCCCGACGATGGGCAACACCGGGAACAACGCCCTCGGCGCGGTCGTCGTCCCGAGCGCCGTGAACGTGTTTTACACGTACGCACATTCCCCCGCCGCGATCTCGCCGGACAACGTCTCGGCCGCGCGCGCCGCGGCCCTCGGCGATGCCATCCTCGGCCGCGCGGGTACGGCGCCGCTCACGGCCGCGATGCTCGACGACGGGATCGGATACGTGCGGGTCGCGGTCGTCACGACGGACATCACGAGCCGCTTTCACGTGGCAGCGCGCGATCTCGAATCGAAAGGCGCGCGTGCGCTCGTCCTCGATCTCGCCGGTTGCCCGGGCGGGGACCTCGACGCGCTCATCGCGTGGGCGGCGACGTTCCTCGATGAAGGTGCGGAGATCGTCCGAATCGAGGACGCCGAAGGGGACGAGCTCGTCCACCACGCGCACTTGCCCGCATCGTACACGATGCCCCTCGTCGTGCTCGTCGACGGCGGGACGGGCTCGGCCGCGGAAATCCTCGCCGCGGCCCTGAAGGCCCACGGCCGCGCGCTCGTCATCGGCCACCGAACGCACGGAAAAGGCAGCGCGCAGCGTCTCGTCCCGGGCGAGGAGGACTCGTTCGCTTATCGCACGGCCGCGCATTGCACCGGGCCGGGGGGGATTGCAATCGACGGCGTCGGCGTCGCGCCCGACGTCGTGATCGAGGGCGACTTCGGCCCCGCGTGGCTCGCGGCCGCGTGCGACGCGGCCCGCGCCCGTCTGTCCTGACTAACTCTTTTTCTTGGGGGGCCCAAACCCACCATACAGCGACTTGTTGACCGCCGGCTTCGGCGGGATCCGCGGCGGCGGGGGCTTCGGGATTTCGACCTTCGGCTCCTTCGGGGACTCCGCCCACGGATCGGTCCGCGCGGGGCGCGGCGGCAACGGCGGAGGCGTCGCCGCGGCCGGAGGCGTCGCCGCGACCGGAGGCGCAGCAGCAGCCGGAGGCGCAGCAACGGCCGGCTCGGGGCTCGGCGTGCGCGCGCTCGGCGGCGGGGGCGGCGGCTCGGCGGCCACCTCCGAAAAATCGAGATTCGCCAGATCGGCCGTGAACGAGAGGGCGCGCGTCGCCTCCTCGACGATCGGCATCGGGGCCGCCTCGACGATGACCTTGGACCAGGGCGCGCCCGGAATGGGAGCGCTCTGGCCCGCGTGCGAAGCGGCTTGGGCCCTTCCTGCAAACGGAATGGCTGGTTTTTGCTGCGCCGCCACGGCCGCATCCCCGTCGAGGGCATATGTCCCTTCCATCGGGTTTTCCTCGCGCCTCTGCGCGAATGGCATGGCATTCGAAGGACCCGTGATCACGTCTTCGAGCACCATCGTCGATTCGTCGCCGCCGCGCGACCACGTATCGCTGCGGGCCGTGGTCGTCGCCAGGTCGTCGACCGTGCCGACCAGGGATGGCCCCTTCTTTTCCGGTACCGGCGGCGGGGTCAAGAGGTGCGCGAGCGGGCGCCCCTCGGTCTCGATGCCAGCCGCGACCCGCAAACTGCCGAGGGCTCGCTCGTCGTCGAGCGGCACGACGACACGACAAACGAGCGAACAGCGCAGCGTATCGGCGTCGATGCGCAGGATGTCCGGCCGCATTGCGACCGTACGCGCGGCCTCGGGCGCGCTCGACGACAGGCCAAACAGCGTCACGAGGCCCCGCGCGGTGGGCAGGCGTGACGAGATCCGCGGATGCTCCGGGTGCAGCCCTTCGAGCACGATCCATTCATTGCCCACGAGGGATTCGATCTGCTGATCGGGCGGCGCGGCCTGAAAATAACTCCAATCGAATTCGGCCGGGATCTCCGGCACGGGCTGATCGAGCGCCAGGGGCGAAAGCGCGCCGAGGAGCGATTTGCGTTGCGCGAGCGCGCGCGAGATCGGCCCGAAGCCCGCGACGAGGCTCCCGTCCGTCGGGTACACGATGTTCGGCGGCACGGATCCAGGCGCTTTGCCCGTTCCGTGCGGGTTCGGCCGGAAGCCGATGCCGCCGAGGGCTCGCTCGTAGACGAGGGGAATCTTGTCGAAGGGCGTGATCTCGGCGCCCTTGCGATCGCCGTAGACGTGCAACGTCTTGTCGAAGAGCGCACGACCATGGAAGACGGCGAGGCGCACGACCTGCCGGGTCACGGTGGTCCCCGCGGGCGCGCAAGCGTGCCCGGAAAGCACGATATCGACGCGCGGCAGGTGCGGCACGACATCACTCGTGGCGCGAATGCTGCGCGTCGGGTTGTCGCGGTGGTGCATCTCGGCGCGGAACAGCTCTTCCGGGGCGATGGACTGCATCGGCTCGTTGGGAACGAGCTTGAACGTGGCCTTTAGCACGCACGTGAGATGCAGTTTTCCAGCGTGACGGAAGACGGCCGTTCCCCCCTTCGAGGGTCCGACGGTCGTGATGGGGACGGGCCAGTGGGCGACGAGGGCCATTGGTGCGGAGCGTATCACGAGCTTGGCCGATGGGGCCGGGGATTCGCCCGTTCAGTCGACCGCGACCACGGTGAGCAGGTAGGGCCCAGGCAAAGGCCCGGACGCGCTCACGTAGGTATCTGCGGAGATCCAGAACGTGCCCGGACCCGCGCTCACGTCGAGCACTTTGTCGGCGCGCGCGACGCAAAGCTCCGCGCCGCCCGGGTCGTCCATGAAGTGCACGTCGATATCGACGCCCGCGGCATCGAACACGCGAATGCGCAGCTTCGTCGGCTCCTTCAGCGCGATCCGGTAGACGACCTCGGCTCCGCCCTCGTCGACGGGGCTGCACGAATACTGGTTCGCGACCGAGGTCTTGCTCGCCGTGGTATCGCGATCGTCCACGAAAGGCAGCCCGTCGATCTCGAAGGGGCTCGCCCACGACCCCTCGCCCACGAGGTCCTTGGGCCGCGGCTCGGGCGCCTCGCCATCGAGCAAGAAACGCCGGGCGCGATCGAGGGCCTCGATCGTGAGCAGGTTTCGCCGGTTCATTCCCTCGCCGAGGCCCGCGGCATCAAACCAGCAGGCGTGTACGCCGCCCTGGGCGAACGATTGCAGGTGAACGCCGTCGCCGACGAGGCCGAAATCGGATACCTCGGCGAGGGTGCCGAAGAGGTCCATGAGCGGCGCTTGCCGGGCCTGGGCCACGGCGCGGACGACGGCGTTCATCTCGGGGACGAGCGCGCGGGCCTCGTCGGTATCGTCGCGCTGGGGCAAGGTGGTGAGCAGTGGGACGACGCTGGCCGCGGCGAGCTCGTCGACGACACGAAGGAGGTTTTGGGCGAAGGGCTCGACGCCTTGTGGATAGGTATCGTTCGTGCCGAGCAGGACGACGGCGAAGGCCGGCGTGATCGCCGCAATCTCCTGGTCGATCGGCGAAGGATCCCCGGCGAGCACGGCCCCCGAGGACCAGCCGACCTTCGCGGCCAGGGTCGTCCGTTCGAATGAGGTCTTTGCCCCGTCGGCGAGGTCTTTCCCGAAAAACGCGCGCGTGGGCTCGAGCGCGGCGCTCGCGCCCCACTGGACGTCATTGCCGCCGAAGCACGTCAAAAACCCGGTGTTGACGGTATTCGAATCGCCGACCTTGGCAAACACGGACGTCCGCCCGGGGCTGGTGGCGAGGATGCCTTTCCATCGCTCGACGACGGTCTTCGCGAGGGGCGAATGCCTCAGGCCGTGCGGATATCGAATCGGTCCGGACGGTTCGGGCGTGCTGCCGCCGCCGCCGCCGCTGCCGCCACCGCTCCCGCCGCCGCCTCCGGTCCCGCTTCCGCTCCCGCCGCCGCCCCCGCTTCCGCTCGCGCTTCCGTCGGGCGGCGATGCATTCGGTCCGTCCGGGGAACAGGCCAGGGCGAGCAGGACGAACGGCAGGGCGAGGGCCGGACGTAGCGCGATCATGACCGGGGAGATTACTTCTTCGCGTGATGCCGCGCGAGCCACAACCGCGCGATCGGAGGCAGCTCCTCCTCGTCCGCGAGCGCCGCGTCGTCTTCGAGCAGCGCGAGGATCTGCGTCGCCGTGAGCCGATTGTACTCGTCGAGCGTGGCATCCTCCGCCCAGGCCGCGAGCCTCGCGGCGATCGGCGCCGCGCGCCCCGACTCCTTGATCGATCGCACGAGCCGGTATCCGCCGAGCTCCCCCTCGCGCGAGACCCCGCCGAACCGGATCACGAGGCCGAGCAGGAACGTATCCACGTCGAGCCCGGTCTCGGTGAGCCGCTCGGCCTCGGTCGCGTGCGCGGCCTCGCCATAACTCGAATAGGCGACCCGGTCGAACTGATCCCCCATGATCCGGAGCTGGAGCTGCAGGAAACAGCCGAGCTTCCCCATGTCGTAACAAAGATCGGCATATTCGCGCGCGACCTGCGCAGGCCGAGAATCCATCGAGCAGCGCCCCATCGGGCGCCAGATCCGATAATACGAGAGCGCCTTTTCCTTGTCGCCCGCAGCCCGCGCGGCCGCGAGCTTCGCCCCCGCCTCCTCCTCGTCCGTGGCCCGCTCGTCGTCGTACACCGGCGGATCCGTCGCGAGCAGCGCGGCCACGTATGCCCAGGCGTCGAGCGCCTCCATCAAAAGCCGGCCTGCAGGCGAGACGTACGCCGGCTCGATCCGGATCCGCGACGCGCCTTTCTCGAAGACGAACGGCACGCCCGCCTCGGCCCGCTCCATCGAGCCCGTCACGAGCATCCATCCGGAACGGCTCCCGAGGCGCGCCTCGCTGTAGGCGTCGTCCGTCTCCGCGAATTCGACACGCAGCGCGTACGTCTCGGCCTCGACCTCGCGCTCGACGGAGAGCACCACGTCGTCGACCTCCACGTGACCACCGTCCACCTCCTTGACGATACGGCCCTGGACGAGGCGAATGGGTTTGGCCTGGCGATCCGCCTGCTCGTAGGCGGACTGGAATTGCGCCATGCCCGGCCAGGACCAGCGCGGGTGCGCGTGCGGGCTCCGTGGAAACCGCGGGCGTTCTTCGGCCGTGATGAGCGGCGCGTTCTTCTTCGAGGACGAGCGATGCGAAGGCGTGCACTCGAGCCCCGCCACGACCGAGAGCGCCGCCCCGAGGACGAGCGCGACCCGCGCGACACCGGCCCCGCCGCGGGCCTCCCGGGCCTCGCCCGCCGGCCCCTCGCCCTGCCCCCTGCCCTCGCGCCTCGAAGCGTCCATGCCCGAAACCTCCGTCCGATCCACCCGGTGATCCCCCGGGCCGAAGTGCTCAGACGTCCGAGGAGGCGCGCGGGTTCCGGAAAAATGAGCCTTTCCAGCCCTCCGGCCGCCGGAGCGGACGATGGCAGAATCGTGCCCGCCGCGCTTGTGCCCTGCCAAGCCCATCCGCTAAGCTCCGCGCCCGCCGGCAGGACGCCGGTAAAACCACCTGGAAGAAGCCATGATCCACCTCCGCAAAGCTCTACCGCTCCTCGCCCTCGGCCTCGGGCTCGGGTGTGGTGGCGCATCGCAGACCGGCCCGGCCCAGGGCCCGACGGGCCCGGTCTCCACGCAGCAGCGCATCGTGAACATCATCCCCATCGATCTCGGCGTTTGTTTCCAGCAAGCGCCCGCCCTGCCGGAGAAGATCAACGGCGAGGTGCTCACCGGCGTGCTCGTCGCGGCCCGGCCGTTCGTCATGGAATGCCTCGTCGACCCGAAGAACCGCGGCCCCGCGGACGAGACGAACCTCGCCCTCAAGACCACCCTCTCGGGCGGCAAGCTCGCGCACGCCATCACCGGCCAGAACGTCACGCCCGCCGGCGAGCAATGCATCAAGGCCGCCGTCGACAAGTTCGCCGCCACGGCCCCCGAGTGGGAGAAAAAAGCCGCGGCCGCGAACAGCGTGACCGCCGAGGTGCAATACAAACACATCGCCAGCGTGATGCCCACGGTCAAGATGGGCGTCAGCGAGGCCTCCGACGTGACCGGCGCGATCCGGCTCGCGCAGGGCAGCTTCTGCGATTGTTATGAACCCTGGAAGAGCGCGGATCCGGTCCTCCTCAAGGCCCAGGTCAAGCTCACGCAGACGGCCGCGCCGGCCGTGACGATCGAGCCGCCGACGGATCCGAACGGGACGCAGGTCGCCGCGTGCCTGCAACCGAAGGTCGCCGCGCTCCCGCTGAAGACGACGTCGACCGAGCTCACGGCGCCCTACACGTTCATGTTCCTGAGCTCCGCGCGCGAGGGCCTGTTCCAGGGCGCCCCGCCCCCGATCGCGTTCGCGCAGTACGAGCTCGTGCGCAACCAGCGCCTCGCCGCAGCCGTCATCGCCATGGGCGCGCGCACGCAGGCCGCCGAGGCGTACGACGCGCTCGTTGCCAAGTACAAGAAGGACACGGCCAGCGTGACGCTGGAGCAGCTCAAGAACGGCTGCGGGGCGCTCACGCAGGCCGACGACGGCTACATCGCCGTGCTCCAGAAGCAGCTCGAACTCGAACAGAGCGCCGTCGCGATGTTCACCGATTTCGCCGCGAAGGACGCCGCCTGGGCGACCGTCAAGGACGCCACGCAGATCAACGTGGACGAGACGAAAAAGGAGATCGAGAACGGCAAGAAGTTCAAAGAGTCCGATCTCCAGGCCTGCCCGAAGGTCAAGTAACCCCGCCTTTTTCCGATCCCCGGAACTTCAACCGAAACGCCGTGGCGTACGTCTCCACCGGGGGCGGCGTCACGCTCGCGTTCGTCGCGATGATCTGCGAGGCCCACATCCGCTCGGCCACGCCGCACCCATCCTCGAGCTCCCGCCCCGATCGCCCCTCGGCCTTTTCCGCGAGCGAACGAAGCTCCTCCGGGCCGAGGTGCTTCGCATAATAGGCGAGGATGGCCGCCCGCTCCTCCGCGTCCGGGAGCGGGAAATGGACGAAAAGATTGAAGCGGCTGAGGAGCGCCGGATCCAGGTCGTCCTTGCGGTTCGTCGCGCCAATCACCACCACGTTGCTCGTATCGACGAGCCCTTGCATCTGGCGGAGCAGCACCGAGAGGATCCGCCGCGTCCCCTCGTGCATCGCGCGATCGCGCGAGCCGGCGAAGGCGTCGATCTCGTCGAGGAACACGATGCTCCGCGGGAGCGCGCCCGCCCGGTCGAAGATCTGGTCGAGCCGCTTCTCCGACTCGCCGAACCATTTGCTCATGATCGACTCGACGGGCACGTAGACGAGCGGGATCCCGCTCTGGCTCGCGATGATCCGCGCCATCGTGGTCTTGCCCGTGCCCGGCGGCCCTTCGAAAAGCACGGCGCGCGGCACGCTCGCGCCCGGCCGCGTCCGGGCCATTTCGCCGACGGCCATGAAGATCTCGGGGTGCAGGAGCGGCAGGACGATGGTCTCGCGCACCTCGCGCTTCGTGCGCTCGTACCCGGCGATGCGATCCTCCGAAAATGCGGGGCTCGCCTCGAACACGACGGCGCCGAGCTCGGCGAGCTTCTGCTTGGGCGAGCTCGCGTTCGCCGCGTCGCCCGTGTGAAAGGCATATCGGCGCAGCACGTCGAGGATACAATTGATCTCCTCTTGCAAGAGGAGCGCCTCTTTCTCGAACGAAACCACGCCGTGCCCCTTCGGGTCGAACCGGAACGTCACCTTCATCGGCGGCGGGAGCTCGGGGGCCTCGCCCGGCTTCTTCCGGTCGGACATCCGGCGCTCGAAGGGGCTGTGATGATCCGCGACGACCACGACCCCGAAATAGCTGCGGCGGAACTCCGTGAAGTACCGGAAGTACTGCGCGAGCACGTCCACGATGGGGAAAAACGCCTCCTTGGGCAGGCTCTGAAACGAAAGCTCGATCGTGATCGTGGACTTCTTGTAGGAGATCGCAGGAAGCTGCGCGTTGACGAGATCCGGGCTCGCGGACGCGAGGCAAGCGACGGCGCCGACGTCGAGTTGCTGCTTGATCTGGTCGTACGGGAGGAGCTGCGAGGCAGGATCGGGCATCGTCGTGTTTCCAGCGGCGGCATGAAAGCGCCGGCGCGCCTGCCTGTCAAACGGTAAGGAGCGGACGGAAACCGGCATGGAAATTGGTATGCGCAGGGGACATGTACGAACATGGAACGTCATTCGCCGCGGCCGTCGCTCTGCTCGTCTCGCTCGGCTCGCAGGCCCAACCCACGCGCGACGCGGAGGCGCCGGGCGACGGCTGCTTCACGAGCCTCGTCGTCCGCTTCGACGCGCTCGTCTCGAATCCCGGCGGCGAGAACGCCCACCACATCGAGCTTTTCCTCGACGGCAAACCCTGCATCGACATCACCCCCGAGGGCCGGGCCTGCGAGATGCGAGCGCCGCCGGACGCCGTGTGTGACGTCATTGCCCCGCTCTCGATCGCCGAGGGATGGTGCAACCGCGCCGAGGACGGCGCGTGGAGCGCCCATTTCCAGGTCCTTTCGAGCCGCCTGCTCGCCGACGACGTGACCCACGCGCTGACGGCGTATGTCACGACCCCCGAGGGGACCACGGTGCGCGAGGCGCCCGTCGACGTATCACGTTACCATCCGTGGGATCCGCGCGGGTCCTCGGTCACGTGTTTCCAGGGAAATGCCACGTTCGCGCGCACGGCCTCTGCCCTCGAAAAACGGCCCTCTCAGGGCTGAACCACGCGCGTCGTCCCCTCGCCGTCGGGGCCGACCCACCGCTCGGGCCGGCACAGGAGCACCGCGCAGAGCGTCTCGCAGTTGAACGGCCACCATCGATAATCGCCGCGCAGACACCCGCGCATGCAGCGCGCGCACAGGGTCGGCTCGGCGGCGAGGGCGCCTCGCGCCTCCGAGGTCCCCGCGCGCGCCTCGCTCCCCGGCGCCCCGCGCGCCTCCGCGCGCGCCGAGGCCCCCGCGAGCACGCACGCCGCTCCGATCATGCAGGCCAGCATCGTCCCCCCCATGCGCTTTCTCATGGTTCACCTCGATCGTTTCCTTGGGTGACGGAATGCCGTGTCAATGGAAGCGCCCTCGAATCGGCTCTCCCATGTCGCCCGATTTGCCAACCGTGTCGCGCGCGCTGTGCCATTCCTGAACACGCGGGCGCCGAATGCACGCACGGGGAACGGTACGCGTCGTGCTCGATCCAGGAAATGGGGGGATCCACTCGTCTCCCCGAGCGGCCCCCGAGGGGGTTTGGGGGCGTCGCTCGGCATGTCCGAGGGGTGCCCCCGCACGTGAAAGGGAGGTACCGTATGTGGGCCAAGGGATTTGCGTTGCTCGGGCTCGCGCTCGGCGCCGCGATCATGGGGAGCGCCTGCGTGGCCGGCGAACCAACGGACGACGAGCTCGAGGCGGGCCTCCCCGTCACGGCCGCGGATGGAGAAGAGGACCTCGAAGCGGCGAAGGACGCGCTCTCCATCCAGGATTTCGCGAGGCTCCCGCGTTGCGGCGGATTCGCGGGGCTCCGGTGTCCCGGCAACTTGCGGTGCATCGATCTGCCGGGCGACGATTGTGATCCCGCCCGAGGCGGCGCGGATTGCATCGGCGTATGTGTTCCGGGACAACCGACGGGCGCCCGCTGCGCGAACCCGCGGCGACGCTACGTCTCCCGAGACCCTGACCGATGCGCAGCCATTCTGTTCCGCTGCGAGCCGGGGTCCAGGTCTTTCTACGACGAATGTGGCTGCGGCTGCCTGAGGAGCGCGTGGGGCCGCCCGGAGCCGGGCGGGGTGCGCTGCCGGGAGAACATTTGCGGCCCCGGCGAGTATTGCTGCAACGAGAGCTGCGGCATCTGCGCGCCCATCGGCGGCGTCTGTACGCAGGAGTTCTGCCCGTAGAAGGATTCCGTGGGTCGCCTCTTGGGGGCGCTGCGCTGGGGCTTTGCCCCAGGCCCCACCGGGGCTGTCCGCCCCTGGGCCCCGACCAGCGCAAGCGCTGGACGCGGGTTCGATGAACTGCGCGATGCGCAGTTCATCGAACCGTCAGGGTCAAGACGGGCGATGACCCCTGCCAGCCAAGGTCGCGGCGCTGCAGGACGGGGGGCGCAGAGCGCACGCGGGGATCTGCGGTATCGTAGAACGGGAGGCGGCCTCGCGGAGGGAGACTTGCAGCGCCGCAGGGCGGCGTCTCCGGAGCACGCTCGGGGACCTGCCGCGCCGTCGAGCAGGTGCAGGTGAGCGCAGCGGGCCGCCTGCGGCGCCGTAGGGCGGAGGACGCGCCCAGGGAGCAGCCGTTCACAACGCCCGAGGTCGGCGGACGCATGGGCGGGGACCAAGGTGCAGCGCGGCAGGCAGCCATCCGTGGGGAGCGATCGCGATCTTGCAGGTATGCAGGGCTTTCAGCGGGGACCCGGACGACGCGTAGGCCTCGAAGACGCCGCGCTGGGGCTTTGCCCCAGGCCCCACCCAGGGCTGTCCGCCCCGGGACCCGGACCAGGCACGGCCCTGAGCACTGGTCTCATCTTACGAGCCCATTCTCCCTGAGGACGCGCAGCATCTCTGCTGCGGGAGCTAGGCGTTCCAGGCCGCGACTGATGGTGACGGAGCCGGGG
>NZ_SSMQ01000029.1 GCF_005144585.1 Polyangium fumosum
CCATCGATCACGCCACCCACACGGCAAGCGCCCAGCGCGGCGGCGAACTCATGACCTCGCAGGCCAGCGCGAACTCGTGATCGCTGTCGAGATCGAGGATTTCTGCGGATCGGGATGGTTGTCTACACCTGCAGGACGAAGCCGAGGAGGCCCAGCGGTCTCCGGGCCGTCGCGGGCCCCCGAGACGCGAGCGGGGCAGGAGGTAGGGGAAATCCCCCCTGTCGTCGACGACATGCTTCGTTCCGACGGCGGCCAGCCTCTCGACGCAGCGACACGCTCCTTTTTCGAGCCAAGGTTCAAGAGCAATTTTGAAGGTGTGCGTATCCATGCCGATGCGCGGGCAGCCCAGTCCGCCCGTCGTATCGGCGCCGTCGCATACACCCACGGCGAGCACGTCGTGCTTGATACGGGCGCCTGCGGGCCGCACGGCCCGGGGCGCTGGTCGGTTCTCGCCCACGAGCTCACGCATGTCATCCAGCAGCGCGGCCCCAAGAGGGACGAGCCGGCCTCAGGAGCTCACGAACGCGAAGCTGAACATATCTCGAGGAGCCTCCTGTCCGGCAGGCCCATCGAGCGTCCGAACGTGCGGACGGGTCCAACGATCGCGCGGCAGGCAGCCCCTCCTGCCAATCTGCCCATCGAAGAATGGCCAGCTTGGTTCAAGGAGCAGGCGAAGGAGAAGAAAGAGGTGGAGGAGATCGAGCAGTTGAAGCGCGACTATCCATGGCTCACATGGCCCGTCCCGAGCACCGCCGAGGCGATCAAGGAGCCCGAGCTCGACCTCTATCCAAACGGCGTGATATTCGATGGATTGCGTCTCTTCCTGCGTCGTGAAGGGAAGACCCTGGTCTCGACGGCGGCATACTCCGGCCATGCAAACATCAGTGACGAAACAGTCAAGAATGAAGGTCCGATTCCCGATGGAGCGTATACGCTGAGCCCCAACATCGTGATGCCGACGGTCCGCGCCTTCCAAAATGGCGGCGTGCAGGGTGCATTGGGCATCGACAAGGGCTTCCAGCGCATCGAGGAACCCAAAGTGCAGGTGGTATGGGGAAGCAAGCGGATTGCCATCGAGGGCGTCAAGTATTTCAAGGGCAAAGCCCCCCGGTCGGGCTTCTTCATCCATGGTGGCACGACCGGCAACACCACGAGTGGATGTATCAAGATCCAGAGCGAGCCGTTCTGGACCGAGCTTCTCAAGTTCGGAGGCCCGGTCTCGCTGATCGTCAAGAAGGTGAATAGACCCGCCGCGCCTTGACCTGCCCTCTTTGGCCAGGCAACCTCACGCCCACCCTGCGATCTCCGCGACGAGCGCCGGCTTCTCCAGCTTGAGGCATTCGGCGCTCGCCGCGCGGCGCAGGTGCTCCATCCGCACGGGATCGCCAGCATCCGCCGCCAGGAAGGCCGCGTTCACCGCGATGTTCCGGATGTTTCCCCCGGTCACGCTGAGGCGCGCGAGCTTTTGCCAGTCCAGCCCCTCGGTGGGCGTCTTCCGCGGGAAGACCCGTCGCCATATCTCCGCGCGTTGCTGCGCGTCGGGAAATGGAAACGTCACGACGAACCGGAGCCGCCGCAGAAACGCGGTGTCCAGCGCGTTCTTCATGTTCGTGGTGAGGATGGCGAGCCCCTGATACGCTTCCATGCGCTGGAGCAAGTAGCTCACCTCGATGTTGGCATACCGATCGTGGCTGTCCTTGACCTCGCTCCGCTTGCCGAAGAGCGCGTCGGCCTCATCGAAGAGGAGGAGCGCGCCGCCCTCGCCAGCCGCGTCGAAGATGCGGCTCAAGTTCTTCTCCGTCTCGCCGATGTATTTGCTCACCACCTGGCTCAGATCGACCCGGACGAGGTCGAGCCCGAGCTCGCGTGAGAGGATCTCCGCGGCCATGGTTTTCCCGGTACCGCTCACGCCGGCGAACAGCACGCCGATGCCGAGGCCGCGGGCGCTCTTTTCACCGAACCCCCAGCTCTCGTAGACCCGATAACGCTGACGGGCCTGCGCCGCGAGGGTGCGGAGTGTATCGAGCTCGTCGTGCGCGAGCACGAGGTCGTCCCATCCTGCGGTGGACGGGATGCGTTGCGCGAGATCATCGAGGCGCGGACGTGCGCGCGCCCGACACGATTCCCATAGCCGCACCGCCAGGCCTTCGGCGCCCTCGCTCTCGAAATGCGCCGATACCTGGTGCCCGAGCGTCTGGATGCTGCCCGCGCCGAGGTTGAAGCTCGCGACCAAGGTGTCGAGATGACCCTCGAGCACCTTCGCGGCAGGACCAAGCGCCTCGCGCCAGACGAGCCGTTGCTCCGTCGCGCGGAGCTTGCTCACTTCGAACGAGGTGACCGCGCGGCGCTCCAGCCGAGCAGGAAATCGGCTCGCGAGAAAAACGGCCCCCCAGCATCGATCCGCGAAGGAGTGCGCAACCCGAAGGGCGCCCGGCGCCTCCATCTCCTCACAATCGAGGAAAAGCGCGCTGGGCGAGAGGCGTGCCTCGCGCTCCCACAGACGCAGGAGCTCGTCCCGCTCGGCATGCGACGACGGCAAATCCGCCGCGTGGAGGACATGGAGGGTGAGTCCCTGCGCGGCGGCAGCGCTGGTCGCGACGCCGAGCTTTTCATACCTCTCGTCCCCGGAAAGCGCTACCACAGGCCATGACGAAGGCGCGGCTCTCGACCAGAGCTGCACGATATCGGCTGCGAGCGCGTGATGGGTCGGCGCAAGCGCTCGGGGACCGAGCTCCGGCGCGAGCAGCAGCCCGAGGCGCTCGTCGAGCTGATCGATGCCCACGAGCGAATGCAGGATTCGCTCGCTGACGCAAAGGGGACTCGCCGTCAGGGTCGGGCCGGCCATGATCTCGATGAGCCGATACCTGCGGAGGGGCCGCTCCGGGGTGAGCGCACTCCAGTGCGAATCGGGGAGCGCGGACAACGCGACCTCGAAGGTGGGGCGGACGCGGCTGCGATCGCCCTGGAGCAGCGCACAATACCCCGCGAGCCCGGGATCGAGTTCGACACCGACGCAAAGCAAGAGGATGTCGCGCTCGAACGAGGAGAGCTCGAACGCTGCCGCGATTCGCTCGATCGCCGCCGGCGCCGAGAGCTCGTTCCGGGCCTGTTCACGCGCACGTTCGAGCAAATCGAGCGATCCGCCGTCCGCCGCAGGCGTGCTCGGCGCGCCCGCGCGCTCGGCGAAGAGCCTGAGCCGCTCGCGAACGACCGCCACCGATGCCATGAGATGACGCCGGTTGGCTTCGGACCAATCGGCATCCGCCGCCCCCGTCATAGGATCGTCACCTCGAGGGACGGATCGAAGGAGGGCGGGGGGCCGCCGAGCACGATCGGGCTGTCGACGCCATCGACGCGGAGCCGGAGGTAAAATGTGCCCGGCGACGTGGCGGCGAACGTGATGGAGTCCGTTTGCGCGGTGATTGCAGGCGGCGTGATCCCTTGGGTCCCGAGGAGCAAAAGGACGGACTGCCCGGGCCGGACGTCGGGGCTCACGGTCAGCGGCAGCAATGCGATCCCCTCGGAATCGCGGCTGACGGGGCTCGACGGGACCGACGAAATCCTGGGGGCCAACGCGAGAGGAAGCCCATTCGTGATCCGCGTCGGCTGGCTCGGATGGGTGACCACGATGGAGACCGTGTACAAGCCCGCAGGCCACGCAGCGGGGGCATCGGGAAGCGTGACCGTGGCTTCGGTCGCACTGACGGCATCGACGGGCAGATCGACGGGTGTCGTCCAAAGTCGATGCGAAAAGCGCACCAAAACCGTGCTGGCCGGGTCGTCGGCGAGGTGATGGCCCGTGAGCGTGAGGATGTCGCCGAGAAGGGCATATCCGCGCGGCGTCGCCGGTGCGATCGTCGCGAGGGTGGGGTAGGGGGGCAGGAGATCGGCCTGCACGCCACCGCCCGATCCGATCGAGAGGACCGGGAGGGGAGCCTTGATGGGCTTTTCGCTGTCGAGCAGCACGACGGATACCTCGTACGCGGCGGAGACGCGGTAGCTCGTCTGAAATGCGCTCCAGAGCTTGTACATCTCCTCCGTCGTGAGGGGCTGCGCGGTGATACGAACCCGCTCCACCTGGAGATCGAGGTCGCTCTTGGGTTCCGCCGTCTTGAGCTCGGCCGGGCTGAGAAGCGGCTGATCATGGAGCGCGGCCATGCCCACGGCGAGCATACGGTGGGCGAGGACGTCGTCGCCCTCGGGGCCGAAGGCGCTGACGACGTAATGCAGGGTCAGCCCCAGGGGTGGGTATCCGGTCTCCCCGGGCTTGACCTGCTGCGGCGTGGTCTGGTTACGCCACGACGCGGCAGGAACCACGTGGTAGAGGAATAAATTGAGCCGGCTTGCCTCATCGTCGACGTTGGCCCTGTCCGGCGGGAGCGTCGAGACGGCTGTGCCGGCGAGGTCGGTGTGCTTCTGGAGCGCGTTGAAGAGCCTGTTCCGAAGCGCAGCGGTGACGTTGGCGATCGCGAAGGTATTGCTCATCGGGCACCGGGAACGTGTAAGATTTCAGTACCGCGGACCTGCGGCGCAAGCCGAGACAAGATCGCACGCCGCGTCTCCAAATGCAATCCTCATGTTGCCTATGCGCACCGGATCGGATTCCCCACGAAGCGCCCCTGCACCGCGGCTCATCCTGTGGCTCGCGCGGCTCCTGCTCCCACCACGCAATCCGCGAGTCCCCCAAGCTGGAGCGGGTCTGGGTCGACGGTGCGTACCACGGGAAAGTAAACGAGGGTATCCGAGCGAATACGACGCTTGCGCTCGAAGTCGTCAAGCGCCCAGATGATCTGCGGGGCTTCGTTACATTGATAAAAGCAGCCTCTGAGAATCGAGAAACGCCTGGATGCGCTGACCGCAGGCAGACGCACTCGACCCGTTTGGCCACACCTCTCCGAAGGTGTATCGTGGCTCGCATGACGTCCGCCATCACGACCCTCTACCGTCCGGTTGGCCAAGCCGAGCTCGACCTCATCGCGGCGAGCGGCTCCCGCCGCTTTCCACCCCGCCTGCCGGATCAGCCGATCTTCTACCCCGTCTGCAACGAGGCGTATGCCGTCCAGATCGCGAGCCGATGGAACACGGCGCAAGGCGCAGTCGGATACGTGACGAGGTTCGAGGTCCGGTCGGACTTCCTCGCGAAGTACGACGTCCACGTGGTCGGCTCGAAGATCCACGCTGAATACTGGATCCCCGCGGAGGAACTCGAAGCCTTCAACGACGCCATCGTCGGGACGATCGAAGTCGTCAGCGAGCATCGTGCCGAGGGGCAGGGGAAGAGCGAGACATGAGCATCGAAACGCTCGCGGACACGGGCCTGCCGTTCAATCGAAAAGAGCGGTATTTCACGGGGACCGTCCTCCCGATGCTCGTCTGCGCGCACGACTTCGCGCACTTCGGACGGCTCACCGAGCTCGCGGGGCTCGGGCGCGTGGAGGTCGACGGGAGCCCCCGCGGGGCGAACATCCAGTTTTTTACGGAATATGGCTTCGTGGAATCGCTGCTCGGTGAAGAGGCCGAACGTCGATTCCCCGATGCACCGACGACCCGCGACACTCCTGACGTCCTCGTCTACGTGGACGGCCCGCGCCGCGTACTGCTCGCCATCGAGGCGAAGATGTACGATCAGCCTTCAGCCGCGGACCTCGAAGAGCAGCTCCGCGCGCAAGCGGGGATTGTGGCGTATCTCCGGGACAAGCTCGGCGTCGCGCAGGAGAACGTCGCCCATGTCGCGTTGCTCCCCGAGGGGCTCGCGCGGCGGGTGGGGGGATTGTCGGTCCGAACGATCACGTGGGAAACATTGCTCGATGTCTACGCGGACGTGGGCGCACCGTACTTCGTCGAGGTGCTGCGGGTGGCGCTGGCGCGCTACCCAGCCCTCCTGGCCAAACGCGACATGGTGTTCGGCGCGAATGCGGAAGCCAGGTGGACAGGCGAAGAGATCGTGCGGCAATACCAGGCAGGGACGCTCACGCACCCGTGGATGGGACGACGCAATGGCCTCGCGGGTGCAGAGCTCCGGGAGGACATCACGTCGGGCGCATGGCGGACGGTCCGGTACGAATGCAGCTCGAAGGGGGTCGACAACCGGAACTGGTTCGCCGTGGCCGAGTTCGTCGCCAGGGTGCAGCCGGCGGTCGCGCCCGGGAGCGGCTGATACCTCTTCACGCGGAGCAGGAAACGAGCGTGGTATCCGAGCACGCGTCGGGTAGGCCGGGGAAGGGGTTGCCTCCGCCGGTCTACCCGACGAACCTCCCCACGCGCCTCCTCGAACGGCGCCTCGCTTCACGTCCCCGTGCGTCCCCGCACTCCGTCTCGGGCCCGCACGAGCAGCGCGCATCCGCATTCTGGCCGACCCCCGAGACGTGTGCCGCGGTACCCGCATCATCTTCCATCTTCCCTTGGTCTGCCCCGTTCGACTAGGATGCGACCGTGAGCTCAGATCTGCCTGCATCGCGCGAGGGGCGCCGAGCGGCGTTCGTTGGGTTCTCTGCTGCGACGCTCGTCGTGCTGGGCATCTACGTCGGCAGCCGCAGGTTCAAGGACTTCGACACCGCGCTCGTGCCCTACGCGGCCGCGGCCGCGTTTGCCGCTTGCGCGCTCGGGTACCGATACGCCATGTGGCTCGGGCGTCCTCCGACGTACCGCTACTTCCGACAGACCCTCTCGCTCCTCTTCACGCCGGGAAAGATCCTTTCTCGGTGGACCGCCCTCCTTCGGGGCGCTTTCCGGACGGCCGGCTCGCAGCGCTTCGTCTACCGCCGTTCCCCGCTCCGCTGGGCCTCGCACCTCTGCCTCATGTGGGGGTGCCTCCTCTCGTTCGCGATCACGTTCCCGCTCTCTTTTGGCTGGATTCGGTTCGAGACGGCACGGAACTCCCAGGATGTGTACGAGGCGTTCGTCTTCGGCGTGCGCGTCTTCCGGACGAGCCTCGACAGCCCTCTCGCGTCGCTCTTGTTCAACGCGCTCGTCGGCTCGGCAGGGCTCGTGATCGTCGGAGTCATGCTCGCGCTCTATCGGCGCGGGCGCGACCGTGGTGTGCTCGCCCTCCAGGACGGCGCGGCGGATCTCGTGCCGCTCGTCCTGCTCTTCGCGGTCTCCGCGACGGGGCTGCTCCTCACCGTTTCGACGCAGTTCATGAACGGCTACAAGTACGATTCGCTCTCGCAGGTGCACGCCGTGACCGTCGTGCTTCTGCTCCTGTACGTGCCCTTCGGCAAGCTGTTTCATCTCGTGCAGCGGCCGACGCAGCTCGGCATTCACGTGTATCGCGAGGTCGCGGCGGCGGGGGAGCAGGCCACGTGCGTGCGTTGCGGGGAGCCGTTCGCCTCCGCGATGCAGATCGCGGATCTGAAGCGAGTGCAGGCGGAGGTGGGGATTCGGTACGCGCTCCGCGCGGGCAAGCATTACCAGGACGTCTGTCCGCCGTGTCGCAGGAAAAACCTCGCCTTGCTCCAGGACGGGCTCTGGCGAGACGCGCGGCGCCCGAACGCCCGCGAGGAGGCTTGATGGCGAAGCTGCCGATCGTAAGGGAGCGGCTCATCGACGAGTTCGGCCCGCACCCGTACAGCCTGCCGCCCGGCGGTTTCTCCGCGGTGGGCGAGCCGGATCGTGTCGTCGAGACACACTGCTGCTTCTGCGGGCAGCAATGCGGGATCAAGCTCAAGGTCAAGGACGAGAAGATCGTCGGCTTCGAGCCCTGGGAAGAGTTTCCATTCAATCAAGGAAAACTCTGCCCCAAGGGCGTCAAGCGATACATGCAGGACGAGCACCCGGATCGGCTGAAGACACCCCTCGTGCGCGCGGAGGGCCGGGGCTTCTCGCCGATCGGGTGGAGCGAGGCGTTCGACCGCGTCGCCCAGGCCCTCCGGCGCGTGCAAGAGGCGCATGGCCCGGATTCGGTTGCCGTGCTCGGAGGCGCGTCGCTGACGAACGAAAAGGCGTACCTCGTCGGCAAGTTCGCGCGTGTGGTGCTGGGCACGGCAAATGTCGATTACAACGGCCGGCTCTGCATGGTCTCCGCGGCGGCGGCGTCGAAAAAGGTCCTCGGCATCGATCGCGCGGCGAACCCCTGGAGCGACATTCCCAAGGCCGAGGTCATCCTCATCGCCGGGGCGAACGTCGCCGAGTGCGCGCCCATCACGACGGATTACCTCTGGCGGGCGCGGGAGAACGGCGCGAAGATCATCGTGCTCGACCCGCGGATGACGCCCATCGCGCGCACGGCCGATCTTTACATCCCCGTCCGGTCGGGCGGCGACATCGGCGTCTTCAACGGGATGCTCCACGTGATGCTCGAGCGCGGGTGGATCGACCGATCGTTCATCGCCGAGCACACGACCGGGTTTTCCGAACTCGAACGGGTCCTCGCGAAGTACACGCCCGAGTACGCCGGGAAGATCGCGGGGATCCCTCCCAAGCTCATCATCCGCGCGGCGGAGCTCTGGGGACCGGCGAAGTCGAGTTTTTTGCTCCACGCGCGCGGCATCGAGCACCACTCCAAGGGCGTCGACAATTGCATCGCGGCGATCCACCTCTGCGTGGCCACGGGCAGGATCGGCAAGGAGGGCTCGGGGTACGCGATGATCACGGGCCAAGGCAATGGCCAGGGCGGGCGGGAGCAAGGGCAGAAATGTGATCAGCTCCCGGGTGCGCGCGACATCGAGAACCCCGAGCACCGCAAGCACATCGCATCCGTATGGGGCATCGACGAAAAGACCTTGCCGGGCAAGGGCATCTCCGCGATGGAGATCTTCGAGGCCATCCACGCCGGCAAGATCAAGGGCCTCTTCTCGCTCTGCTTCAACCCCATGGTCTCCCTGCCGAACCAGGGGTTCATCCGCGAAGCATTGGAAAAGCTCGAGTTCTTCGGCGCGGTCGATTTCTTCATGTCCGAGACCACGCGCCACGCCGACATCCTCTTGCCGGGCTCGCTCATGGAGGAGGACACGGGCACGACGACGAACGTCGAGGGGCGCGTCATCCTGCACAAGAAGGTCGTTGATCCGCCGGGCGAGGCGCGGCAGGACTGGCGGATCCTCTGCGGCCTGGCCGAGCGCCTCGGGCAAGGCGAGAAGTTCCGATATGGTTCGCCGCAGGAGATCTTCGAGGAGCTCCGCGTCGCTTCGAAGGGCGGCATTGCCGATTACGCTGGCATCACGTACGAAAAAATCGAGAAGAACCACGGCGTGTTCTGGCCGTGCCCGTCGGAGGACCACCCCGGCACACCGAGGCTCTACGAGGGCGGCATCTTCGGGCACGCGGACAAGAAGGCGCATTTCCAGCCCGTCGAATGGAGGCCCGCGGCCGAGGAGCCGGACGAGGAGTACCCGATCGTGCTCACGACGGGCCGGGTCGTCGCCCATTACCTTTCCGGCAACCAGACGCGGCGGATCGGCGGCCTCGTTCGGCAGACCCCCGACCCGTATTGCGAGATGCACCCGCGGCTCGCGCAGAAGCTCGGCGTCTCGGACGGCGAGCCAGTCGAGGTCGAGAGCCGGCGCGGATCGCTCGTCGTGCGCGCCATGATCGTGAACACCATCCGACCCGATACGGTGTTCGTTCCTTATCACTGGCCGGACGAGCGCGCGGCGAACAGGTGCACGATCCCTGCGCTCGATCCCGTCTCGAAGATCCCGGAATACAAGATCTGCGCGGTCCGCGTCCGACGCGCTTCGGACCAGACGGACGCTCGGGGCCTGCGCCCCAAATCCCGAGAGGGGGCGCGTTGAGCGAGCGGGTGCTCTTCATCGATTACGCACGTTGCATTGGCTGCCAGGCTTGCGTGCAGGCCTGCGAGGAGTGCGATACACACAAGGGGCAGGCGATGATCCACCTCGAGACCATCCGCCGCCGCGACAGCGTTCAGACGGCGCCGCAGGTGTGCATGCACTGCGAGGACCCGATCTGCGCGCGCGTCTGCCCCGCCGACGCCATCAAGCAGACCCCGGACGGCGTCGTGCAAAGCGCACTCGCGCCTCGTTGCATCGGCTGCTCGAATTGCGTACTCGCCTGTCCTTTCGGCGTGCCGAAGTATTTCGCCGAGATCGATCAGATGATGAAATGCGATCTCTGCTACGACCGCACCAGCATCGGCAAGAAGCCGATGTGCGCGACGGTTTGTCCCTCGCAGGCGCTGTCGTTCATGACGAACGACGAATTCGAGCGGACGCGGCGCGGCGTCGCCTTGAACCAATGGGTCTTCGGCGAGGGCGAGGAGGTCCGGACCAAGGTCTCCGTCGTCGTGCCGCGCGGGCGAGACCGCGTGCACGTGGATCTCATCGAGCTCGGCGGCCGGCCGAAGGTGGCCGAGCCTGACGATGTGGCGGCGCTGCTCTCGGAGGACGGCTGATGGCGGAACACGACGACACGAGCGAAGGCAGGCGAGAGCGCTGGCGTGAGGATTTTCCCATCGGCACGCAGGACGATCGATATGTCGCGCGACGCGAGTTTGCGAAATCGCTGACCATCGGCTCGGCGCTGCTCGTCCTCGTCAACGGTGCCATCGCCGCCGTCGCCCGCTGGGTGCGAAAGCCGGCGCAGATGGGCGAGGAGTCGCGGATCGGCAAGGCCTCCGATCTCCCGACGGGCGGCTCCATGCTCTTCCGCTATCCGACGGACGAGGACCCTTGTATCCTCGTGCGCACGCGGAGTGGGTCGTTGCGCGCGTATTCGCAGGTCTGCACGCACCTCTCCTGCGCCGTCGTGCACCAGCCGCAACAGGACGAGCTTCTTTGCCCTTGCCACCGAGGGCGCTTCGACGTGAACGACGGCCGTCCCGTCGCAGGCCCGCCTTTGCGGCGCCTGCCTCGGGTATGGGTCGAGCAGCGCGGCGACGATGTCTTTGCCGTCGGGAGGGACAGCTAGTGCTCTCCGGCCAGGGCTCGACGCTTTTCTCGGGCATCAACGCGATGATCGGCATCCTCGCCGCCATCCAGTTATGGCTCGTCGCGGCCTCGCTCGAGGCCCTTTACAGCAACGACCTCGTGACGCCCCAGGCCGCGTTCGTCGCTTCGTTCATCCTCGCGCTCGTCAATGCGCTGCTCTGCCGGCACGCGCTCTCCTTCGATCGCAGGCGGCGGGAGGAGCGCCGCGCCTCGTCTCTGCGGAGGGATCGGAGGGTAGGCGCGTCGTGAAGCGGATCCAAAAGAGCATCTGCCTCGGGCTGGGTCTGTCCGTGTTCGCCTCTTCGGGGTGCGGCGGCGGGCGTGGCGACGGCAAGCTCTCGCCGCAGGAGATGACCGACACGCTCTTCGCGGTGATCTCCGCCAATCGCGAGGCATACGCGACTGCGGTCGTCGACCGGCTTCAGTATCAAGAGCAGATCATGGAGGCCAAGGAACATTTCCGCGAGGAGAAGGCGCTGCCCTTGCCCGCGCAGATGCTCCGCATGAGCGCCGAAACGATCAACCAGAACAAGGACGCGCTCTTCAGCTATGCGCTCCTCTCACCCTGGCCGCTCAACAAGCAGAACGGCCCGCGCACGGAGAGCGAAAAGGTCGGCCTCCGGAAGGTCGCCGAGACGGGGAAAAGCCATTACACGGAAGAGACGATCGGCGGCAGGACGTATTTTTCTGCGTATTATCCCGACAAGGGTGTCGTCGAGGCTTGCGTCAAGTGTCACAACGATCACCCGGACAGCCCGCGGAAGGATTTTCGGGTCGGCGACATCCTCGGCGGCATCGTGATCCGCGTCCGGATCGACGAGTGATCGCAGAGCCCATTTCACCAACAGGAAGGACTCCTGCGCCGGCTCTTCGCGCATTTCTGATCGTGCAGGCGTACCTGCGTGGACATCGTCATGATCGAAACGGAGCTCCCCTCGTCGTCGGGCCGATCACGCGGTACGCCGAGGTGTGGTGTGTGAGCGACCGGAGTCCGCGCCGCGGCGTTGCCTCAGCAGGCCCGCCGAAGTAGCTCGACGACCCGGTCGACGAGGATCCCTTCATTGCGGAAGAACCGGTCCTTCGAGCCCGGCTCGGGGATCCAGCCGCCGCTATGGTGTACGGCGACCAGCCTCCACTCCTTGTCGAAGACGGGCGAGCCCGAGGAGCCGGGGAGGGTGTCCGTCAGGTACTGCACGCGGCCCTCGCCCACGTACGCCACCAGGTTGTGGAAAAACGAGAGCTGTTTCTGGTCGCCGCCGGGGTGCTGAATGATGTTGACCCGATCGTCGATCCGGAGGGGGGCTGGCTGCAGCTCGATCGCTCCCCAGCGCGTCGAGGGATCGCCCTTCACCTTGACGATCGTGCAATCGTCCTCGCGGGACGTGGCGAAGAAGGCGTCGGGGTCGAGGGGCAGCTCCTCCACCTCGGCGTCCCGGCTATCGGCGGTCTTCTGGTAGTTGAAATGCACCTGGGCCCCGGCCGCGATGTCACGGCCGGGAAGCACGTGGTGGTTGGTGACGAGGAGGTTGTCCGGTATCAAAAAACCCGTGCCGAGCGAGCCGTCGGCGCACTGGATGCGCGCCACGGCATCCGCCCGGCGGATGCCCACGTCCAGGAAACTTACGGGGACGAGCGCGCTCTGCTTGCCGAAGATCTTCTCGGGGGTCTGGCCGCCGCGGCCACGCCAGTGGAGCGCGGAGATGTCCGGTCCCTCGGCATAACGCACGTCACTCCCGTTCAGCAGGCGCCGCAATCCCTCGTCGCCGGGGTGCTGCTCAATCGCGTGCAAGAGCACCGCGCGTACCTGTGCCTCGCCCTGCTTGTTGGCCTCGTCCAGGATGCTGAACCAGGTGAGATCGGCGCGACCTTTGAATTCGATCCGGATGATGTCCAGGCCGACGTCGGTCACGAACTGGCGCGCCTCGTCCACGGTCGGATACTTCCTCGCCAATGCCTCTCGCAGGGTTCGCTTGTCGGGGTTCATGATCTCCTCCTCGCCTCTCTCCTTCGATTCACCGGCGCCTTCGTAGCGAAAGCTGCCTCTCCAGCTCGATGAGTTCCGGGTCGCTTGGATATTCTTTCAACGCACGCAGCAACAGGTCTTCGATGCGGCGCTGCTTTTCGGCCTCCGAGCAGATCGAGTTCCAGATCTCCCAACCTCGCCCCGCCCAATGGATTCGCGTCGCATCAAGGCCGACGTCATGGGCGAAGCGCTGTGCGGCCTCGGGGGTCACGTAGAGCCTCGCCAATGCGTCGCGCAGCCGCGTCACCTCCGCCCTCGTCAGCAGATCCGTCCGCACCGGGCTCCCCGTGTCGTCGGTGAGCATCCACAGGTTCCCCTGCTCGTCGCCGACGCAGATTCGACCCGTGGCGACTGCAATGCAGCGGAAGCTGCATGCCACGGGGAGCGTCGCGAGGCAGCTCCCCGTTTCCAGGCTGAAGACCCGCACCGTGCCGTCCTCGGAGGCCGTGATCACGCGCGCCCCGTCCGCGGAGATCGCGCATCCGAAAACGCACTTGGTATGCCCCTGGATCACGCGCACGAGCTTGCGGCTCTGGATCTCGATGAACTCGAGCCTGCCGTCCTGACGTGCCAGCACCACGTGTCGCCCGTCGGGCGTGAGGGCACCACAACGAGGACTCGCGGTGCCGAACAAGGCCCGGATCGAGCAGCGAGACGCGACGTCCCATACATAGGTTATCCCGGCCCGCGAGACCGACAGGACGCGGGTGCCGTCCGTCGTCGTGGCGAGGCTATCCACGCTGGTACCGTGCACAGCGAGCTCCGTGGTGCGTGTGATATCGCTCGAATCTCTCAGCAAAAGCACCCCATCGGCGGCGCGCGAGCTCGTGATCATCCTGCCGTCGGGCAGCACCACGCAGCCGCTCACCTGGTCCCGGTGCCCCGCAGCATCTTGGAGGAGGTCGCTGTCGACGTCCCACACCCGCACGCTCCCGGTTTGCCCGCCCAGCAGCACCGTCCGCCCATCCGCAGAAATGGCACATGCCGTCACGACGTCGGCGTACGAGGAAAACGTCTTATGGCACGCGCCCGTCTCCACGTCCCATATCTTCAGCGTTCCGTCCTCGGACGCGGAGACGGAAAAACGCCCGTCCGGCGTCATGGCACACGCGGTCACCGCTGCGTCGTGCCCGTCCTGCAATCCCAGGCTTTCCGGCCCGCCGAGCTCCCAGAGCCGGAGCGTGCGATCATGGGAGCCCGACAGAATGCGCTGACCGTCCGCCGTCGCTGCGAAGGCAGCTACGGCGCCTTCGTGTGCACGGAAGCCGAGAACCCGCTGCTCCCTCGCGAGATCCCATACCGCGGCAGTCCCATCGGCCAGTCCACAAAGGACGTGGCGGCCGTCGTGAAGGATCATGCATGCATCGACGCGCCCCTGTCCCGCGCCGAGGCGCTGGACACACGCGCCGGACACAAGGTCCCATCGATAGAGGGAGCCGTCTCCTGCCGCCGCGAGGACGTGCCCCCCCTCCGGCAGCAGCGCGAGCGCGTTGATCCACCCTTGATCCTCCGTCCGCCGCGCGGCACGTGAAAGGGCCGCCTCGATGAACCGCAGCGTGTGGATACATTCGCCCGTTTCGAGGTCCCACACGCGCACCGATTGATCACGCGAAGCGGAGACGAGCCTTCCAGAAGGGGTGACGAGGCACGCTGTCACGTAATGGTCATGGCCCGACCAGGTGGCGATGCGCTGGCGCGAGGGGAGATCCCATACCGTGAGGGTACCATCGTCGGAGCCGATCACCAAGTGCCGTCCCTCCGGCGCGAGCGCGCAGGTGGTCGCCCAGCGATTGCCGTTGTCCAGCGTATCGATGCAATGCTCCGCGGCGAGATCCCATATCCTCGTCGTTGTATCGTTGGAGGTGCTGACCGCGATCTTGCCGTCGGGGGTCAGGGCGCATGAAGTGAGGTCGTCGTCGTGCCCCTTCAGGACCTTCACGCAATCCCCGGAGCGCAGCGACCAGAGGCGAAGGCCGCGGTCAGCGGACGCCGAGAGGACATGGCCGCCGTCCGGGGTCACGACGCAGGCGGAGACGAGCTTGTCGTGGCCCAGAAACGCCCGCAGCCGCGTCGGTCCGAGGCGAACGCCATGCAAGAGCCGCAGCGGCGGGGGCTCCGCGTCGAAGTGCAGGAGCCGCGCGATCCGCACATGGGACCACCCAGCGCAGCGCAGGCGGTTGTAGAGCAGCGCAGGAAGCGACCCGGGATACGCGCAGAGCTGGCTCGACTCTGCGCTGACGGCAGCGAGAATGGCAGAGAGGTCGAGGGACGCGTCTCCGCCGCGGGCGCGGATGACGGCCTCGAAGTCTCGCTCGATCGCAGCCACGCTGAGTTCGCGGCACTTCGCTTCGAGGTAGCCGACGTCCACGCAAAGGCGATACGCCTCGTCGATGTCCCCGGCTTCGAGCCGATGTGCCACCGCGTGACGGAGGGCATACGCTCGTCGGAAAGGATCGCCGTCCTCGACCGGCCACGCCGCGAGCGTGTCGGCGAGCAGGCGATTGAACCCGCGCAACAACCGGGGCCCAATTCTCCCCACGATGAACGCGCGGAAATACTCGTGGTACGGCCGATACGCGGGCCGACCCTGGAGCCATGGCGCGTGCTCCTCCCGTAGAAACGGGCGGGTCGCCTGCAAGAACGCTTCGCTGACGCTCGTCGAGCCCCCGAGCAGTTCGCCGAAATGGTGGCCTGCGAGCGCCTCGCGGGCGGCGCAAGCGATACCGAGGCCTCGTACGACGAGTTCGTGGTCCGTCTCGCTGAGCGCGTGGAGCCTGGCCCAGATTTGCATCAGGAAACCGTCGAGCCCCCGGGGAATGTTCGTGGCGGCACGTCGCTCGACCGGCTGTTCCTCGAGCCAGTCGCGCAGCAGGATGGCGTGAAGCTGGTTACCCCCTGCGCGGCGAACGGCCTCCTCAATGAACGCCTCCTCGAGAGGCGGCATGAACAAGCCCGCGTGGTGCTCCCATAAGGCGCGAACAGCGGCCTCGTTGGAGCCTTGCCATTCGCTGTGGTCGAGGTCGATGCAGCGCGCACCGCGCTGCATGAGCCATTCGAGGTGCGGATGCATGGGCCTGGAGGCGCAGAAGATCACGACCCCACGGGGCAATTCGCTGGGCAGGAAGCTCGGCAGCGGGTTTTGAATCGCCTCGGCGCCGACGACCTCGTCGAGGCCGTCGATCACCAGGATGAGCCGTTGATCGCCAGGCACGAGGTGGTGCTTCGAGACACGCCGAAGCAAATCGCCGAGGCGCGCCTCCACGGGTAGCTCGGGGTTAACCCGCAGCGGGAACAGGTTCTCGATGTGGGCGCAGAGGTTTTGCACGATCACAACAGGGCGGTCCGAACTCCTGTTGCCGCTCCTAATGAAGTGGTACGGCGTCCCCTCCGGAAGCATGTCGAGGAACTGGTGGACGATGGCCGTCTTGCCAATCCCGGGGCTCCCTTTCAGGAGCACCCATCCACGGCCGGGGGTCCGGTCCCCGGTCAGCAGGAGCCGGAGCTTTTCGAGCACGTCCGTGCGCCCGAAGAACGGGGCGTCTCGGAACTGCTCGTCCTCGTAATCAATGATCTCGCTGCCCATTTCTTCCTCGCCTCTGTGGCCGCGTGGAGGTCAGGCGCGAGAGGCCGGGCGGGAGCCGCGCGCCTTCTCGAACCGTTCGAGGTTTTCGAGGTCGAGGATGTGGCTGATGGGCAGGATCTTGGAGAGGTGCTTCCCTTCCCGAAGCCATTCTTGAAAATGAGCGCGCTGGCCCTGCTCGCTGCGGAACTTGCGGAATGCGTCCAGCATGCGCTGGTGGCTCTGCTCGAGGACAGCCTTGCGACCTCCCTTCTTGGTGATGTCATCGAGCGTTTTCCATGTGGCCGTCTTCCGATCCGTCGGGAACTCGGTGCTGCGCAGGATCGCGAACACGCGCTGCTTTGCCTCTTTTCGTGCCGCCGCGATCTGCCTGTTGAGCCCGCCGCTCTGAGTCCCACGGTTGCAGAGCGCCACGAAGAGCACCTCGCCGAGGCTAGAATCACCATTCCCACAGGGAACCATGATGCGGATGTCGAGCGACTCTCCCTTGGGGGTGACGTCGAAGCGGTAGCCTCCCTCCAGCCCCTCTGCGCAGTTCTCGACCGCCCAGCCGAAGAGCTTGACGATCTCGACCTCCGACTCGGTCTGCTCCTCGTGATACTGGGCCAGGAAATCGTTCCAATCCCGCTCGATCTTCTCCTTGGCGGCCTTTGTATCCAGGGCGGCCCCGGTGCTGATGCTCGGGGCGGCTTCAGGCCGGAAGAGCCCTTTCATCTCCACAATCCCGCCGGCCTCGATGCATGCCTCGCGGAACCGATGGCAGGCGTTGAGCACATCTCGGACGCGCATCCCGTCGCGTCCAAGCACGAACTCACGGGGGAAGGGGTAGAGCGGATCCACGACGCCGTGCGCCGGCTTCACGCCCGAGGTCTCGTAAAGATACCCGAGGCGCTGCGCGATGATATGTTCCACTTCATTTGCGCTGCGCTCGGCCACGAGCCGGACGGGCGCGGGATCATGTTCGAGTCGGTCCAGCGTCGAACGGGAGAGCTTGGACCGCAGCTTCGTATAGTAATCCTCGAGGCACGCGATAACGATGATCGACGAGGGCACCTGATCGGCCACGCCGCAAAGCGAGGACGTCACGCGCCGGAACTCCGGCGCGGCGTCGTCGGAGTGCCAGGTGTCCTCGAATTGATCCACGCAAAGGATGAGCGAGCGGTTGTCGAAGGCAGCGATCAGCCGCCCCAGTTCCTCGACGAGCCGCTGTGCGTCGTCGTCGCCGGCCTTGGGCGAGATGCTGCCCAGGAAGCGCCGGTCCCCCTCCACGAGCGCCTCGCAGCGCAGGTACTTCACGACCCGTTTTTTCAGGGCGGGCTCATGGCGCTGCAAGAAAAGCAGTGCGCGGACGAGGTCCAGATCGAGGTCAGCGTAGCGGGGATGCGCGATGAGCCGGTCCGCGGCGCGCTCTACCAGCTCGATGATATCGCCCGCGCTGAGGCTCGCCTTTTCATTGAGGGCACGGATCGCATCAGGATCGCCGCATCGTGACGCGATCGCGTTGGAGAGCCGGAGTAACCCCGACCCCGTGCCCGCGGACTCGTAATAGGCCTGATCGAGCGAGTCGATCAGGTTGCTCATGAGGTAGCGGGGGTAGCTCGTGATCGACGTCGACATCTGCATGTAGCCGACGAACCCGAGCCCATGGACGTGGACGTGATTGCGGAAGGCGCGGAGCAGGTGCGTCTTTCCGCTTCCGGATTCCCCGAGGAGCATGAGGATCCGGCCCGAGTCGAGCCCCGGTGGGGTCGTCGCATGCGCGAGCAGCCGCTGGAACTGCGTCCGTGCATCGGCGTGCACGGGCTCGACATCGAACGGATCCTCCCGCCAGATCTGGCTACGGTGCTCCACGGAGTGGAACAGGTCTTTCTTGGCTCCCGACAAAAACACCCTGAGCAGGGCATCGTGCTCCGTCATCGTATTACCCATCCTTTCTTTCTCGTGGCGTCGATGTGCGTCGCCCGGGGCCCTGCCCAGCGTCCGCCTCAGATGCGTACGAAGTGGAACGTCCCGTTCAGGTGGCCGATCTCCGAGTCCTCGACGTCCGCCGGTGCCATGGCCTGCACCAGGTCGGCGCGGCTCAACGCCAAGAGCTTGCCGCGATGGGCCGCGACGAGGCGCTCCTTGAATGCATTCACATCGCCGATGGCAAAACCCTCGCCTTCGAGTTGCCGGATGACATGCGAGACGAAGACTTTGTTCTCGCCGAACCGCCCGGACTTCGACCCCCGCGCGGCCGAAAGCACGCGCTGCGCGAAGGTGCTGTCGTCCTTGGGCAGGGGCAGCAGCTTCTTTTCCGGTGGCGGCGGCGCAGCCTGCACCCCGTTCAACAGGGCAGTCATCAACATGACGATGAAGACGAGGAAGATCCGGATCTTGAGGGTCCTCCAGTCGGCGCTTTTGGGGAGCGATGAGAGCTGGAGCGCTTTGAGGATCTCGACCTTGCCATTCGGCGTGAGCTGGTAAGAGGCTCTCCGTACCGACTTGAGCAACCCTGCCTTCACGAGGAGCGAAATCTCCGCGGTGATAACTTGGAGCCGCTCGGCTTTGGTGCTCCGCCAGAGTTGGAGGAGCGGGCCGATGCCGGTTTCGATCTTGCTCGCCGTCCCCCCTTCGGCGTGCCCGAGCAGCCAGCCGAGGATGAGGACGCCGAGCGGGGACAAGAAATGCGTTTCCGTGGTCTTCATGGGTCAAACCTCCTTGGTCGTCGTTGTCGTCGCCGCCGCCGTGAGGGCACCGCTCTCCGCGCGCGTGCGGATGCACTCCCAGGCGTCGGTGGGATTGAAGTGGTAACGGACCTGCTTCGGCGCGGCCTCGCCGGCGAAGCGCTCCCCCATCACCCGCAAGAGGGCGATTGCATCGAGGCGCTTCCGATCGACGCGCCCTTTCGGCAAGAACGCCTTCAATGCCTCCAGGTGCTCAACCGGCAATCCGTCGTTCGCCGCTTGCCAGAGCAGAAGCGGATAACAACGGTCCGGATAAAACGTCGCGTGCGCGATGGCCTCCAATCGAGCACGTGTCTCGGTCGGGATCACACCCGCCCTCTCGGCCGCGCGGAGCGTCGCGCGGATGTTCACCATCGCTTCGTTCAGGGGGCGATACCCGTCCTCGGCCAGCGCGTGGGCCACGGCTACCTCGTCATCGGCGTCGAGTTCGCTGCGCGCGTAGGCCTCGTAAATCGCGCCCACGCCCGCCATGCCGAAGAACGACAGCTCGGCTGCGCGCAGGGCGCCCATGCTGGCCGCGCCGAGGACATGCACCCCTTGCGCCATGGCCCACAGGATCTCCTTGTGCGACACCGACGGGACGCGCTCGAAATAGCCGTCGATGATGCCGATCGCGACCGGCTTTTCACGCGCGGCCAGGTACACGTCGCCCTGGGCCGCGGGCGGCAGGAAGGTCGCGTCGAGCCATTGTTTGCCCTCCGCCGCGGAGAGGGTCGGCCCGGTGAAGATATAGAGCTTCATGACGTTCGCTCCGCGAGGCGCCGCTGCGCGCGGGTGCCGGGGATGTATCCGGGGATGTCGTAAAGAGGCTCGAGGCCGGGGATCACCACACGGACCACGGGGATCCGCAGCTCGGGCCGGGTGAGATCAACGGCGACGATCTCATGCAGGCCCGCCGCGCGCAGGCGGTCCACTTCCCAGGCCACGTCGTCGTCGAGGGTAACGCCTGCGTGATCCGGGGCGTCCGAGAATGCTCGCTCGGCCGGCTCCGCGCCGTGCTCGCTGACAAAGCGCTGGGCCGCGCAGAGGTCCTCCTCGGGTCCGTTGCCACGGGCGCGGACGTCGTCGCGCGCGCCTGTGATCACGGTGAGCCGGCATTGGGCCGCCTCGGTGATCGCACGCAGCAGCGCGATCCCGCGGGCGGGGTGGCAGCCAAAGCCGATCATGGGCGCGATGGGGCGCGCAGGGTTCGGCTCGCGGTCGACGAGGGTGCAGCAATAGGTCGGGATTCCGATGTCCGAGGTCAAATCCCAGACACCCGCGAGGACGTCGGCGCGCTCGATACGACCGAGGACCTCCCTGCAGCCCAGATCGTCCACCGTGGAGAGGTCGAGCCGGGTACGCCGCTTCATCTCCTTTCCCGAGAGGTGCCAAAGCGTGGCGGCGTCACGCTCGACGAGCTCGCAAATGGCGTGGCTCAGCGCCTCCAGCGGGTGATTGCCGGAAGCGAGGCCGTTCGAGCTCATCACGAATGCGCCGCTGGCCGCGATTAGGGGCAACGAATAATTGGTGTGAACGACCTCGAACGGGACCCAGGTGGGCGCACTGCCGACCAGGTTTTCTCCGAGCACCCAGTGCAAGCACAGGTTGTCGTGGAACCTCTGGACGGAGAGGCGCGGCAAGCCCCCTACGTCGAGCAGGCAGTGGCCGAAGCGCATCTCGTTGACGCTGCCCAGCTTGAGCGGCTGCAGGATACGCTCGGCGTGCCAGTGCTCGATCGACTCCATCACGCCCGAGGCGCGCGCGGCGTCAAGGGTGAGGCCCTTGCCAGGCGAAACGGAGATCGAGCGCGAATTCGGGCGTATGACCATCACCACCGGCACGCCGATGTTATCGAGGCCGGTGACGTCGGCGATGCGGGTGATGCCCAGGATGGGCAGGAAGGGCCGCACCCGCGCGACGGTCTCCTCGGGGGAGATGGTGCGATGGGTGCCGGCCATGAATTGCTTGGGGACCGCCGGCGCGGGGCTCGAAGGCCGATCCGCGCCGGGGGAATCGTGGTGGGACGACATGGTGGGGCTCGCGATCAGCGCTTGAAGTGAGCGAGGTTGAGGACGTAGCAGGTGATCGGAATGATGGCGGGGATCGGCTCCTCCATCTCGGGCATATAGATCTCGATGGGCTTGTCCGGGCTCATCGCGAGGAAGTTTTGCCCATGCAAGCTATCGAGCAGCAGCAGGAACTCCTTGGTCGTCTCGACGTGGCCGGGCCGGAGGTGCTGTTCGAGGATGAAGCGGCCCCAGCTCTGGCAGGGGATGACGTAATACGAGCCCTCCGTGGTCTCGATCCTCTCGCCGTTCTCCAATGGAATCGTGCCCCCTTTGGCGTGGATCACGATGTCGTAGGGCGAGAGCGTGGGCCCTTCGCCCTCGTTGGGCAGATCGGCCTGGATCTCGTCGTCGGCGCGCTCGGGCAGGGTGCGGATGTTCTTCTCGCAGAGCACGTACACCCCGGTCTCGCCCTGCATGAACCGCACGAAGGCGCCCGGCTTGCCGGTCTGCTCGAGCTGGGCCACCTTGTCGCGGATCGATTGCGGGATATTCTCCGCGTCCCATCGGTTCTCCGGCCGGGCCCAGGCCTGGGACTCGAGCTGGTAGACCGGGCTCGACTCCTGGTTGATGGTGAAGAGCAATCCCCTGCGGTCATCGTTGTACGTCGTTTGCTGAATCATGATGGTTCTCTTTCTTTCTGCATGCAATGGACGCACGTCCGGCGTCCGTGGCCGCAACCTCCGGGCAGACGGGTGCCGTGCGGCCGTTCGCGGCGCCCGCCAAAGTCCTTGTCGTCAGGCCTGACTTGCTGTCAGGTCACACGTAGCCGCGCTGCATGGCGAGGCGAAGCGCTTTGCGCAGCTCGCGCCGTGCCTGGGCTGTCTGGCCCGTGGCGAAAGAATCGACCGCCTGCGCGAGCGCGAGCGCGAGGCGCTGCGGCAGTCGTTGTTGCGTATTCGGTGCGAGCACGGCGTTGACCTGCTCGATGGCTCCCACCAAATCACCCCGCTCGAACAGCACAGCGCACAGCGGCATTCTGGCCACCCACTGGAAGGGGAACGCGCTGGGCGATCCCCATCGTGCGAGCGCCTCCTGCGCCAGCCGTTCGGCCTCCGCGCCATTGTCGCGCTGGAGGGCGACCCATGCCAGGTTTCCCTGCGCGAACCCGACGTACGTCTGTGCGCTCTCTTCTTGGGACAGCAGGAGGCTCTCCTGCGCGCGCTTCTCCGTTTGTTCGACACGGCCCTGGGCCCTCGTCACCGTCGCGAGGTAGATCGAGCAGCGCGTCAGGAGGTCACGAACGTAATTGTTTTTGGCCTCGGAGAGTGTATCGATCAGCTCGCGCTCGGCCTTCGCATGCCTGCCGCCCATCCAGTGGATGAGGGCGAGGTTGAACCGCGCATCGAGCAACTCGTTCGCGTTGCCAGCCCTTCGTGCGACCGCCACGCATTTTCGTGCATAATGTGACGTCTCGGCGGAGCACGCGTACCGCTCCAGCCGAAGGTTGTGCTGCGTCAGCGCAGCGAAGTAATGCACGCGCACCTTGGCTGTTTCCCAGACTTCCATCACTGGCTCGATCTCGGCGAGGAGCCGGGCCGTCTCCTGCACGTTGGCCAGTCGGTAATGGGTCGAAATCTGCTCCAGTCGGATCCTCAGCCATTCGTTCCACCACGCCTTCGACCGCGGCCCCTCCCCAAGCGCAGCCTCTGCCTCGTCGTACTGCACGAGCGCTTTGGCAAATGCATTGCTTCGTTGCCAGGCCGTACCGCGCTTTCGCAGCCGCCTGGTTCGGTCGACAGGCCGCGCCTCCTGGTTCGCCTCCAGCGCGGCGGTGTACGCCGCCCTCGCGTCTTCGTACTCCCCAAGAAGCGTCAGCGCATCACCTCGCCGCTCGTGGAGACGGGCCATTTCGGCCCGCCTGGCCTCCGTGCTCGCCGTCTCCCGCAGCGTGGCAAGAGCCGCCTCGTAGAGGGGAAGGGCGCTGTTGACATCCGGGGCGCACACCGCGGCCCTGGCAAAGTACTTGGTGGCCTTCTCGTACATCCCCGCGCGATCGAAGTGGTGCCCGAGTGTCGCCGCCTTCTCCTTTGCTCTCCCGAACCGCGCCGCGAGCGCCTCCCCCGCG
Organism: Polyangium fumosum; assembly: GCF_005144585.1. GTDB lineage: Bacteria > Myxococcota_A > Polyangia > Polyangiales > Polyangiaceae > Polyangium > Polyangium fumosum. The sequence goes on from NZ_SSMQ01000029.1 coordinate 23,332, forward strand.
CGCAGGTGCCACGCGGCCCGCGCCTGCAAATCGATCCGCGCATAAGCGATCTCGCGAAGCTTGTCGTGGGAGAAGCGCAGCCGGCTGGTCTCGGTTACCTCCAGGATCCTCCGCGCCAGCAGCATATCGAACGCCGCGGTGGCAGCGGCCTTGTCCTTGGCGCCATCGAGAAGGAGCGCCTCGTCGAGATCCTCCCCCAGCACCGCCGCCCATTGCGCGAGCGCCTGCCCCTCGGCGTTCAGCCTGTCGAGGCGGGCCGTGATCAGCTCCTCCACCGTCTCCGGCAGCGGCAGCGAGGCGATGGCCGCGCCGGCGCGATGGGCGTCGAAGCAAAATCGGCCGTCGAGATCCCGCCGCAAAATGCCCCTCTCCAGGGCGGCGTGGAGATACTGCGAAACGAAAAACGGATTGCCGTTCGCCTGGTGCACGAGCGCGTCGAGCACGGCGCGGGGCGGCTCGCGTTGCGCGAGCATCCCGGCCACGATCTGGACCACGCTCCCGGTGTCGAGCCGCTCGAGCGCGAGGGTCGAAACATGCGTCAGGTTTGCCAGCGCGCGGATCGCGGGGCTCTCTTCCTCGCTGCGGTAAGTGGCCACGAGGAGGATCCCGTGCTGGCCGAGATCGGCGTTTGCGAAGGCTTTGAGCACGTCGAGCGTCAGGTCGTCGGCCCATTGCAGATCGTCGAGCACGAAGAGGACCGGCCCTTGCGCGGCGAGCGCCCGGAGCACCTCGAGCATGGAGTGGACCACCCGTGCACGCGCCTCCTTCGGCGCCAGGGCAGGGGGCTCCGGTTGTTCGTCCTGGCCCGGCATATCGAGCAGCGCCGGCTCGTAACGCGCAAGGATACGGCCGCGGGGTCCAAAGACGTGATCCGCCCCCTCCCGGGAGTGCCTCACGAGATCGGCCGCGGCGCGCAGCCAGGGACGAAGGGGCGAGAGCGGGGCCGCGTCCGCGCCGGGGGAGGGGCACGTGGCCGTGAGCACGTTCATCGTGAGGGCGGGGTCATTGCGCAACCGGTTGACCATGGGACCGAGCTCCATGACCAGCCGGGTCTTTCCCATGCCGCTCTCGCCACGAACGAGCCAAAAACCGCCGCGCCTCTCGTGCGCCACGCCGTACACCGCCTTCTCCAGCGCGGCCTTGGCCTCTTTGTGGCCTTCAAACGGCGGCCGATACAGGTAGGGCTGCGACGGCGGCTCGGGCTCTGCCTTGGCGCCCAGGGCGACCAGCGCCGCGCCGACATCGACGGCGTAGCCCAGCCGGTCCTCGGGGGCCTTTGCGAGGAGCCGGAGGATGAGCGTGTCGAGTTCCTGGGGAAGGTCCGAATTTTGGTGCGAGGGCGGGCTCGGCGGGAGGTAGAGGTGCTGAGCGCAGACGACGCTCGTAGGCCCTACGAAAGGAGGTTTGCCCGTCACGCACTCGTGCAGGATGCAGCCAAGCGCATAGAGGTCCGCGCGCGCGTCGACGAGCTCGCCTCGGAGCTGCTCAGGCGCCATGTACGCGAAGGTGCCTGCCCACGTCCCGATATCGAGCTCCTCCCGGCCGGCGGCGCCGCCGAAACGCGTGGCAATCCCGAGGTCGACGAGCACCGGGCGATCGTCGTCTTGGAGGAAGACGTTCCCGGGCTTCAGATCGCGATGCACCAGGCCCTCGCCGTGCAGGTAAGCGAGCGGCGCGCAGAGGCGACGGACCAGCGTGAGCAGGTGGACCAGCGCGGGCGAGACCCCGGTGGTTGTCCAGAGTGCGTGAAGATGGTCATGCAGGGTGCGCCCGCGGAGGCGTTGCATGGCCATCCACGGCACCCCGTCCTGGTCCCCATGGTCGACGACGGGCACGATCCCCGGGTGGCGCAGCCGCCGCAGCGCGCGAATCTCGTGGCGGATGGCGTCGAGGTCCTGGGAGGACGCCGCCTGCCCGTGCAACGTCTTGATGGCCACGAGCTCGCCGGTATGGACGTGCGCGGCCTCGTACACCACGCCCATACCGCCCTTGCCGAGCGTCGTGCCGGTCGTCTGATAGGGGCCAAAGAAGGGAGGGGGAGGGGGCGCTTTCAAAGACGGTTCGCTCATGGTAGGAGGCCAGGTGCGCGTGGAGTCAGGCCCTGTCGTGTCCCCAAGCTCCAGCGGCAGGGTCGTCGATACGTCGCTCGCGCTCATGCCCAGGGCGATATGCACCGCGCGTGCCGCCTCCCCCGCTGCGGATTTCCCGGAAAAACGCGGGGGAGGTCCTGAAGGGGGTGGGTCGAGTTGATCAGGATTGATCAAGGGGTTTGTCAAACCTGATCAACTGTCCTCCAGCTTGGGGGGCTTGATGCCGTACTCCCTCATACGACGCAGCAGCGTCGGGTAGGGGATCCCAAGCTTCTCTGCCGCCTTGCGCCGGTTCCAGTTCGTCTCCTGCAACACCGCCAGGATGCGCTGCGTCCCGAACTGCTGCGTCAGTTGCTCCGTCTCCGCCTTCAACCCGCCGACCGATGGCGTCGCCGGCTCGGGCTGCGCCAAGCGTACGGCCTTCGGCAGGTCCTCGGGCTGGATCAGGTCTGCCTCGGCTATGATGACCGCCCAATCCACGGCGCTCTTCAATTCCCGCACGTTGCCCAACCAGTTGTAGGCGAAGAGCCGTGCCTTCGCCTCGGGGGAAAAACCCTGGATGCTCCGGCCATTCTCCCGGTTGGCCTTCGTTAGGAAGCGCTGGGCGAGCGGCTCGATCTCGTCCTGCCGCTCGCGCAGCGGCGGGATTTCCACCACCGCCGTGTTCAGCCGGTGGTAGAGGTCCCGGCGGAAGCTACCGTCCTCGATCATAGCCTGGAGGTTCTTGTGCGTAGCCGCGACGATTCGCACGTCGACGTGGTGTGAGTTCGTCGAGCCCACGGGGGTGACGACTCCCTCTTGGAGCACCCGGAGCAGCGCCTTCTGCGCGTCCGGCGCCAGATCGCCGATCTCGTCGAGGAACAGCGTCCCTCCATCGACGTCCCTGAAAGCGCCCTTCGTGTCCTTGTCGGCGCCTGTGAAGGCTCCCTTCACGTGGCCAAACAGCTCGCTCGTGATGAGTGTGCCCGGGAGCGCGCCGCAATTGATGGCGATAAACGGCTTCTTTGACCGCGGCCCGCTGTCATGAAGGCGTTTGGCCAGCACCTCCTTGCCCGTGCCGGTCTCGCCGAGGAGCAGCACGGGGACACGCGCCCTGCTCGCCTGCTTGATGATATGTAGCGCCTCCCCCATCTTCTCGCCGAAGATCGGGGGCTCATCGCCTTCGCCGCCGTCACTCCCTGCCTGCGTCCCCAGCGCGGGCTCCCCTGGGCGCGCCCGTCTCAGGTTCTGGCGCGCCACCTCGATGAGCTTGTCGGCCTTGCTCGCGTCGCCTGGATGAAGTGCCATCCCCACGCAGCGGGGACCGATGGCCGGCGGGGCCCCGGCGGCGATGCTTCGCGCGACCCTCTGCGCCTCGGCCGCGTCGATCTCCGGGAGCAGGATCAGCGCGATGTTCGGCACGTAAAGATAGATTCGATGAATCCTCTCCCGAAGATGCTGTTCGAGACGTGTCACCCACGTCCCCCTCGACCCCTCGGCCGCCTCCTTCTCTCCCGGGCTCACCGCGAGGACCCCAAGGGACCGGCCCGAGAACCGAGTTCGCCTCAGTTCCTCCTCGAGCTGGCGTCGGAAGGTCGGCTCTTCGACCAGGTTCGGCTCGGCGATCATGCCGAGGGCGAAGACCCGCACGATGACCGTGGCCAGGTAAATCTCGTCGCCCGGCACGAGCTTCGCGCTCGGGACCTGCTGCCCCGCATGCCAGACGCCGTTTCTGGATTCGAGGTCCTCGACCAGCACGCCATCCTCGTGGAGCGTGAACTTCGCATGCGTGTACGAGAGCTGGGCCTCGTAGATGGGCAAGTTCGCCTCCTGGCCTCGGCCCACCACCAGGGGCTTGCCTGGGGCGAGCTGCGCGCGTTCGACCCCGTCGCGGGTGAAGAAGACGAGCTGGACCCCAAACGAGAGGGGAGGCGCTGCAGGCGCGCCCGGAGGCATCGGCTCCGTGCTCGTCTGATCAGGTACGTCGTTGTTCTTTTTCGTGGTCATGGCAGCGTGGCGGATCCTACAAAATCCCGCCATACAAGTCAGCTTCTCGTGACGAACCTCAGCATCTCCCCGTGCTGGGTGAGCGTGCGCTCCTCGCCTGCGACGCGCGAAGGTCCCCGAAGAGCACGCAAGGTGTTCGTCACGCACGAGCGTCACGACCGGCACGAGCGCCATGGATACGAAAGCGTGGCCCGTCCCATACCCCCGACGAGCCCCTCTCGCGGACGCCTGGTCCCTGTCACGATCCCCAACGACGTCGAGCTAGGTCGGACACGGGAGCGTGGGGGGGCGCAGGCGAGGACAGGTGAACGGGGACACGAGGGAGCGCGCCGAAGGGACGAGGCCGTGTCTCTGGAGACTCGAGATCGTGCCCTTCGGGCTTCGAGGCGAGCTTTCTGGAACACGGTCCCGAGGGGGGTGGGGCACGACGCCGACGCCGCGGGGCCACGGGATCGTGTCTCCGGAGGCGCGAGGCAGTGCCGTCGCTCCTTCGACCTCGACCGACCGACGAGCGACGACGCCCGCAGCGAAGGACGAGGTCGACCCGCACGGGCACGGGGTCCTGGCAAGAGCCTGTCTCGCGCAACGCTCGCGCCCGTCGGAGGATGGACGCAGGTGTGGAGGAGGCTTGGGAAGAAGGGCGCGGCGACAACCCCCTGCGGGCGCTCTTGCGCAGGCTCACATGCCTCCGGTACGGTTCTACCGTGTCTGGGACGACAGAACTCGACTCGTTGATGGCACGTGCGCGGAGCCGCGTCTGGTCGCTTTATGGCATCGTCGCTGGCATCGTCGCTTTCATCTCGATGTACGTGATGCTCACCTACACGCCCGCGCTCCGATGGTTTCTCATGGCGTTCATCTGGTGTTGTGGGTGCGTGGCCGTTCTCGGGTTGGGCTATCTATGGGTTCGAGCGCGCGTCGCCGCGACACGACGATTGATGCAGCTCGTGTCCGAGGGAGCACTCAGGATCGCGAATATCGATCTCACGAAGATCGAACTCGAATTCTTGCCGTTCGGAGCCGAGGTCGACATCGAAATCACGTCAGGCGAGCACCTCGCCTTCGGGTTTTGGCTGCGCGACGATGCCGATGCGCTGGTTGCGTTGCTTCGGCAGGCTGCCGTGATCTGAGTGGCGTGTCGTCGTGAGGGCGCGTCGCAGCGAGGGGCGGGCGGGCGGCGAAGGAGGATGACCGCGTCTGCGCTGGCGACGTGCGCAAGGTGGGATGCGCTCGGCTGGCCGACATGCGAGGAGGGATACGAGGTGCCCGGGGGAGGGCTGGGGGTCATGGGGGAGCTGTGGTTCACGACACAGAATAGTGAACAACGGGGAGCGGAATGCTCTTGCGTTCGGGCTCGGCGGGGGCTAGGGTTCGCGCCCGCTTCACCGGAAGCACCCGTCCCCATCGTCTAGCCCGGCCCAGGACCCAGCCCTTTCAAGGCTGTTACGCGGGTTCGAATCCCGCTGGGGACGCCATCGGTAGTGCACCTGGCCGCACTGCCCTCACCACCCTCCACGGCGAGCATCGCCTCGAGCCCAACCTGGCCCTCGATCTGGTAGCGCTTCCCCTCCGGCAGCTCGACGGGGGTGAACCGCAGCGGGGTCTTGAGCAGCGTTCCCAGGGCCTTGCGGGCGTCGTCGGGGTGACGCGCGAGGAGCGCGCGCAGGTCCTCGAGCCGACGGTAGGCCTCCTTCTCGATTCGCCTGACTTCGAGGTCAAGCACGGACGGTGCGGTCCTGATGGTCGCCAGGCGGGCTTCGAGGTCGGTGAGGCGCTTCTCCCGCTCGGCGATCATCTTCATCACGATCGTCGGCTTCTCGTCGGTAGCAAGCAGAGCCGCGCCCAGCCGCTCGACCTCGGCCTTCACGACGCGTACCTGGGCCTCGAGCTCGGGCACCTCGCTGTCGGTGGTCTTGGCGCGCTCGGCGAGGCGGCGCCGCAGCTCGCGTAGGGCCTCGGCGATGACCTCCTCGCGGAGGACGTTCTCCCGCAGCCAATCGGTCACGGCGCGGTCGACGGCCTCGACAGGCCGGCGCAGGCCGTTCGAGCAGACGGCCTCGCCCCGATCACGATGCCAGGCGCAGGCGTATACCTTCACGGTCTCGTAGCTGACGCGGCCGTTGTTCGCCTTCATCGGCCCTCCGCACTCGGCGCAGCGCGCGATGCCAGACAGGAAGTACCGCGGGCGTGGCCCGTAGGCCGTCGAGCCCGTCGTGCGTTTCCGGCCTTCGTGCCGCGCCTGCACAGCGGTCCAGATTTCGTCGTCGATGATGCGCAGCTCGGGCACTTCAATCGTCACCCAGTCTTCTTTGGAGCGCGGGACGCGGACTTTGGTGCCGCCCTTGTACGTCTTCTCCGACTTCCCCCAGACGAGCAGGCCCCGGTAGCGCTCCCGCCGGAGCATCTCGCGGATGGACGTGAATGCCCACGAGCCGGTGCCACGTCTCCCAGCCTTCGGCGGCTCGACGCCTCGCGCGTTGAGGTCCTTCGCGAGGGTCCGGAGGCCCTCTCCAGCGGCGTAACGACGGAAGATCTCGCGGACAATCTCCGCTTCCTTCTCGTTGATCCGGTACTCGACCCGCGCGCGTCGATCGCCGTCCTTCACCTCGACGTTGTCGTACCCGAAGACGCGGCCGCCGACGTTGAGACCTTTTCGCGCCTTCGTCATCAGGTGCTCGTGGGTCCGCTGGCTGATCTTTTCCCGCTCGAGCTCGGAGGCGAAGTTCCGGACATTGATCATGAACTTGTCGACGGCACCGTCGATCGTCACCTCCTCGTCCGTGAAGTAATAGAAGAGCCGGACGCCAGCATCGAGCAGGTCCTGGATGAACAGCGAGGTGCGGTTCGTGTCGCCGCCGAGGCGGGATTCGTCGCGCACCACAACTACATCGAACGCGCGGCGTTCGGCGGCGTTGAGCATGGCGATGAGTCCGGGCCGCTTCTTGAACTCAGCGCGGCCGTGATCGGCGTCGACGAAGATGTGCTCCGGGGCGAGCTCGCCGCCCTCGTCGGCGATGTAGCGTGAGCCCTCCCCGGTCTGCACGTCGATCGATGCGGCCTGGTGTTCTTCTTTGCTGCGGCGGGCGTACAGGGCGCAGCGCAGACCAAACAGTTTCACGGTTCCTCCGGCAGTGAGGAGTGCGAGTTACTGACGTTGTAGAACATGTTCTCAGGCGCGAGGGCCCGGCCCTGCGCGAGGTTGTAGCGCGCCATCTCGTGGCGCTGGACCTCGACGGAGGCCGTATGAGGCTCTTCCCTCGAGCTGCGGGCGTAAAAGTCGATGCGGCAGCCGTAGAGCTTCATGACTTCTCCGGAGGGTACTTCAACAGATCGGCCAGCAAAAGGTCCGCGAGCGCGTGGGCAAACGGGCGCAGGTGTGGGGCGAGCGGTTTGTCGGAGACCGCACGTGCCGATCGTGTGGGCCTGGAGGCGTGGGGGGTGGCCGTCGCAGGGGCCGAGGTGATTGCGGCGACGGCGGGGGCTGGGTCTGGTTCTGGTGGTGATGGCTGCGGCGAAGCGGTCGACGCGTTCACGCGCGTCGAGGGGCGGCGCGCCTTGGGCGTACGAGGGCGAGCGCTCGTGGTGGTCTCAGGGCGTGCGTTGCGGGCAGCGTCGTTTCGCGCCTTCATCCGCTCCGCGCGAGCCATTTCGGCGCGCCGCGCCGCCGTTCGGCGCCGGATCGCCGCGAACTGCTCGGGCGTCACACCCACGGTCTGTCGGCTGAGCTTCGCAATGCTGTACTGCCAGAGGAGCGCCGACTTGACCGGGTCGACGTCTTCGGGGTCCTCATCGGGCTCAGCTTCAGCTACGCGGTAGTAGTCGTCGTCGACGAGCCGCCAGACATCCCCCTCGTCGGGCCCGTCGACGAACTCCTCGTGCTCGCCATGCGCGCCGGGCTGGGCTTCCTGCGGCAGAATCTGTTCTTCCATCACCGTCACCTCGGTAAGCGGCAAGGATACTACAAGCTTGTCATCTTGGCCAGGTCACCAGGCGCCCTTCTCCGGGAGTTTGGAATTCCGGGAGCCGAGAGCACGACATCTGTCGTTGATAGTTTGTCCGGGAACGTAATTATTTCAGAAGAACAAGTAGTCGCTTGCGTCACAGAGCACTTGTCGCGCGCGTTCTTCTTTCGGCTTGAAACGAAGGCTTTTGCGTGATCGGTACAAGTCCTTGTTGTGCCATGAAGACCTGCAGAAGGGGGTGGGGTTCCCTTTCTGCGATGCCCCGTGATGGAATACCCACAGCATGGATATTACCTATACGGCAGGCGACGCGGTCCGGGTCTCCGGGTTGCGTTATAAGAAGCTGGACGAGATTCTCCGCAGCGGGCTCCTCAAGCCCAGCGCCGGAGGAGGTCAGGGGCGCGGCTCGCCGCGTCGGTTCACAGCCCGAGATCTGCTCGCGCTGCGGCTCGCGCGGGAGATCTTGAAGGCGGGCATCCGAGTGCGGACGATGGTCGGGGCCTTGCGCTACGTGCAGCGGGGCCACGGGTTCCCCGAGCTTCACGAACTCGTGAATGTGGCCATCTGGACCGATGGGCAAGAAGTCGTCTTGTGCGACAAGACGAAGAAGAAGTCGGCCCCGGGCTCGAGCGAGCGTTGCGTGAGCCATTTCGTGGACCTCGGGCCGGCCGCGGAGCACGTGCGGCGTGGGATCGAGCGGCTTCCCTCGAAGCAGCGGTAGGGCGGCGCGCGAGCCGAAAGGATATTGCGCGCCTGAGCAACAATCTAGGAAAGACAACGGCCCCCACCGCCGGCAAGAGGAGGGAGCCGTCATGAGGTACGAACATGAATTATGTAGCAGAAAAGACGCTGGAGACCAAGGGTCAGCCGGCCCTGCCTGATGCCAGTGCGTCGTCGTGCGAGCAGACTGAGGCCGTGAACGCGACGCCGGGTGAATCAACCGCCGGCAACGAGAACACCTCCGCGCCCACCGCGGAGATGCTGCCGGTCATTGGTAGCAAAGCGCATGGGCATGCCGCCGGGCTCTCTCGGGCCGAGCGGGCTCTCATCCTCAAGCAGTGCGCCGAGCCGTGGGATGGCATCACGAATGCGACGCTCTGGGGCGATGGCAAGTTTGACACCACCGACGGCAAAGCAGCATGGGGCACCTGGCAGAACTTCGCCGGGATGATGTCCGACAATGCCGAGCGGGTGGTCGACAAGGGCGAGGGGCTCTGGTTTACGCCGGCCCTCTCGTCCAACGGTGGCTGCCGTGACGCCGACATTGTGGCGATCACCCAGCTCACGCACGACTGCGATGGGGCCGGAGACTGGCTTGTGCTGCGCGAGGTCCTGGATGCCGCCGGCCTCTCCTACATCGTGCAGCGCTCGTCCAGCCACAAGCCCGAGAAGCCGAAGTGGCACCTGCACATCCCGCTGTCCGAGCCGTGGCAGGGAACCAAGACCGAATGGAGGGCGATCTACCGACACTGCGTGGGCTGGTTCTCCGCGGCGGCCGAGCTCGTCCATGATCTACAAGCCCAACCCATCGGGTACGGCTTCGATCACGCGACCGATCGGCTGGGGCAGCCCTGGTTCCCCGCCGCGCGCAGGACCGAGACCGACCCGGCGCCGGAGACCATTTGCGTGCCCGGCGAGGCCCTCGACCTGAACGCGTTCTTGGAGGCGACTGGCTTCGACCCGGCGCTTGCCGAACAAGAAGCCCTCGCTGCCATGCCTGCCAGGAAGCAGCGGTCCCCGAAAACGGGCGTGTATACCCCTGCGGTCGGCGACGTCGGGCCCGCGGGTGGGCTGCTCAAGCGCGCGTTCCGTCACGCGGGCTGGCTCGGTCCGGAGATGGAAGAAGGCAAGGCGAAGGTGCAGTGCCCGTGGGAGGATCAGCACACGACGGGCAGCCGGTTCGACTCGTCGACCATCTTGTTCTCTGCGAGGCCGGGCGACGAAGTAGGCTGGTTCCACTGCAAGCACTCGCACTGCTGCGACCGTCAACAGCAAGAAGTGCTGGACGCCCTACCTCTCGAGGCTTTGGAGCAGGCGCGGGCCGAGCTTCGGGCGGCGAAGATCTGGCAGCACATGATCCGGACGCCGGAGTTCAATGCCTCGCTGGGTAGCAACAATAACAACCCCGCCCGAGATGTGTCCGCGAATGTCGAGGCTCAAAAGTTTCCGTTGACGGACATGGGCAACGCCGAGCGCTTGTACGCGCTGCGCGGCACGGACATCGGGTACTGCTTCGCGAGCGGCACATGGATGTCGTGGGATGACAAGCGGTGGGCGACGGGCAACTCCGGGGAGGTCGTCGAGTACGCGAAGATGGCGGTGCGCAGCATCTACAAGGAAGCCGGCGACTGCGAGAACTTCGAGGAGCGACATGCGCTCGTTGCGCATGCCAAGCGGAGCGAGAAGGTCGAGCGGGTGATGGCGATCGAGAAGCTGGCCCGGTCCATGGTGCCCGTCTTGCCGGAGATGCTCGACACGGATCCGTGGCTGCTCAATGTCGACAATGGGACGCTCGATCTGCGGACGGGACAACTACGACCGCACCGGCGCGAGGATAGGATCACCAAGCTCACGCCGATCACGTACGACTCCGCGGCAACATGCCCGCTGTGGGAGGCATTCCTCGACTGCATCTTCGACAAGAACAAGAACTTGATCGACTTCGTGCAGCGCCTCTTCGGCTACTCGCTCACCGGCGAGGTCTCCGAGCAGGTGCTCGTTTTCCTCTACGGCACGGGTGCGAACGGGAAGTCGACGTTCTTGCTCATCTTGCAGTCGCTGCTCGGTGAGTACGCCACGCAGGCCGCGCCGGAGCTCTTGTTGACGAAGAAGGGAGAAGCTCATCCGACCGAGGTTGCAGACCTCTTCGGGCGCCGCGTCGCGGTGAGCACCGAGGTCGAGGCGGGGCGCAGTTGGTCGGAGGTGCAGATCAAGCAGCTCACGGGCGGCGATCGAATCAAGGCGCGATTCATGCGCAAAGACTTCTTCGAGTTCCAGCCGACCCACAAGCTCTTCGTCGCCGCGAACCACAAGCCCAAGGTACGAGGGACGGATCATGGGATCTGGAGGCGCATCCGCCTCGTCCCTTTCTGCGTGACCATCCCCGAGCACGCGCGGGACAAGAACCTCGTCAAGAAGCTCCAGGCCGAGCTGCCCGGCATTCTGGCCTGGGCCGTGCGCGGATGCCTCGCGTGGCAGAAGGACGGCCTCGGGGAGCCAGAAGAGGTCAAGGCCGCGACCGAAGCGTACCGCGAGGAGATGGATACCCTGGGCGAGTTCTTCGCCGACTGCTGCATCGTCGGTCCCAAGGTCGAGGCGAAGGCGCAGGACCTTTACGGCGCGTACACGAAGTGGTGCGAGACCAACGGCGAGCGGCCGATGGGACATCGGTTGTTCGGGATGGCGCTGCGAGAGCGGGGGTTCAAGGACCGGAAGTCGGGCGTGAAGTTGTGGGTCGGTGTGGGCCTGGCAGGGGCCCCTGTGTCGCCGATGGTGATGCAGGGTACGGAGTTTGGGTCCAGGGAGGATAGGGATGATGAGGGACGAAGAAACGGTAACGACGCTTTTACAACCTCTCATAAAGCGTTGACCCCCGATCCAGGTCCCAATCCTCCCTTTCGTCCCATCCGGCCTCCCGACCCAGCAGCGCCCCTCCCTGCGAACGACCCCGTGAACCATCCGACCACGGGCTCACCGCCACCTCACCCGCACCCGGTCCAGACTGCCCTAGGCCCCGTCTACGCCCGCCGCCACGCGCACGACGAGCGGCATGCCCAGCAGCGCCAAGCCGAAGAGCGCACAGACGAGGCGCTGGAGTGGCACTTCAGGCAGATGCGCGCGGAGGGCGCCTTCGCACGGTGAGCCCGCTCAAGCCCCTGGGTGAGTAGCCATGCGACACGTGGCCGAGGCTGCGCTCGGCGACGCCGTCGCTTGCCGCCGGCACCGGGACCCCACCGCCGCGATGGAGAAAGCTGGGGGTGGCGTTCAACCCCCCTCCCACTTGCAACCCGCGCCAAAGTGCACTTAACCTCGCGAATCGTAAGACCTTTCAGGTGTAGAAGCCGCCGTGGGACGCTCCCATCTTTGGACTTGTTCTGCCCTCGTCACTATGACTCCATCGGTAACAGGCACACGGACGTTCCGATCCGGCCCGAAGCTCAGGGCCCATCCTGATCGCGAAATGGCTGGATAACCAGGGTTTCGCTCTCCGGGGGCTTGGGATCGACACGGGCCGCGTATGGAGATGGTTCCTCGGAGCGGTTGGCTCTGGAGCCCCGACAGCACCCGCCGTCGTCCTCCTGGCACTCGAAGTGGTTGGGGGCCGCCTGGACCGGGCCGAGGGCCTTGTGGTGCGACGGGCCAAAGGCCCGTCGCAGAGCCAGCGACAGATCGGCGAAAGTCTCAGGTAGATCCACCGCCTAGAAAGTCGCGACGTCGCGACTTTGTCGACGAGCGGCCGAGCAACGCCCGGACCTCGCTGATGAGCCTTGAGAGCGGCGTAGCCTGGGGTCCGTGGTCATCGCCGACGGGCCCTTCTTCGGTAGAACAACCGACATTCGCAATACGAAGCGCCGCCAGTGACCATCTCGACCGACGCATCCTGGTCAGGCCATCGAGGGGAGCGGTTGATCCGGCTTGGCGCCTGGTTCCTGATCTTGCTCGAGGACTTGCAACCGGAGCAGTCGACGAGGGGGGCTGGTTCTTGTGGCCGAACGCGCTGTGGTAGCGCGATGGCGTCGCCGCGGGTGAGCCGGCCAGGCTATGCAGCCGCCTGCCCTCGCAAGAACTCGACGGCATGCTCGTAGGCTTTCTTGAAGGCGATAAAGCTCTCACTCGACCCGCCCTGATCGGGGTGATGAATCTTTGCCCCTCGGCGCCAGGCCGCTTTCACCTCCGCCTCGGTACACGGCCATGTCAGCCCGAGCTCCCGGATGAACCACGGGGTCGGATCGGCTGCTTTCTGCGGGCCCGGAGTTGGGCCACCACCTTCCGGGCGCTCCCGGGGCGGTTCACGTCGTGCCGCTTCAGCCTTTTCTTGCCAGTATCGACGTTCACGCTCCCACGCGGGCCGGAGTCTGTCCTCCACACTCCGTCGGGCCTCATCGACAAGCCGGGCGTGTCGCTGCTGGAGGCTTTCTCCCGGGCGCAAATCTTTGGGAAGGCTCTGCACGCACCACCACAAGGCTTCCTCGGCGAGGGACGGCTGCCGGATCACCTTGGCCACCTCGGCTCGGATCCATTCATACTCGTTGAGGAGGCGCTGCCCGGCAGCGTTGTCGAGGAGCCCAACAACCTCCAAGAAGTCCGGCTCGAAAGCCTGCCACCAAGCGACGCGCGCGATCGGGTCGTGAACGTCCGCGATGCAGCAGGTGCGGATGCCTCGCGAAGGGCGCCACAGGGTGCGGTTCCTGGGCTTGCCGGCATCCCGGTAGGACTGCTTCAGCATCGGCGTCAGGGTCGACCGGCCAGGGCCGGCATGAATGCAATACGGATCGGCATATGACCGAGCCGAAATGGGGGTCGTCTTCCAATGAATAAACATGGGCACCTCGCCTCCGAGGCGGAGCGTTAGCCGTAGTTCCGCGGATGCTCACCGCCGCACGGTCGCTGCACGGTAGTTTCGACCAATTTACAACGAGCCAGTGCAATACACTAGATAAAAAACGCGGGATTGAAGCATAAACGCTGGGGCGTGCGCACCCCGTAGTTCCGGTCCACCCCGCGACCACAGCGGTCCACCGCCCGGTAGTTCCTCGAATCGTCGCGTCGGACTCGCGCGTGGCCCGCGTGCTCATACGTCCGTAGCTATCTCGCGACCGAGCCTCATGCACGGGCTGTACCAAACGCGGAAGTAAAAAAGAGAACGGGCCGAACCCGTTCTCTGCGGCATCACGCCGCGCGCCGCACCCGCCGGGACGGCTTGTGCCACGCCGGGGAGGCCACCGACTTCTTGGGCCTGCCCCTCGTCACCTTCGCCCGGATGCCGCTCTCCGGTGCCGGCTCCTCACTCGCCTTCGCGCGCTTGAGCTGCCTGCGATGGACAGCGTCCGGCATGCCGGCGTGCTCGGCCAGGAACTCGCCGATCTCCTTGACCCTGCGGCAGACGGCGACCCTGCCCATGCCGAGCGCGGTCCCGATCTCGTCGAGGTCGTGCCCGGCGGCGCGCAGCTCGATTAGCTGGCGGTCCCGCGGAGCCAGCGTCTCCAGCCATTCGTTCAAGCTGATGGCGCTGATGATCCGGCCCGTCGGGTTCAGGCTGCGGGGCCGCGCCCTGCCGACATCCGCGTTCGACTCCTGGTTGTCGATCTGCGGGTTGTCCTCGAACTCCGCGACGTACTCGTCGAGGCCCAGGACCTCGACGCGGCGGCGGTTGTAGTTGCGCTGGTCGAAGACGTCCTTGAGCCGCTGGGTCCGATCGCCGGAGGCGAGATGACGGCTCAGGTCGATGGCGCGTAGACGGCAGGCGTGAACGAGCAGGGCGTCGTCGAGGATGGCGCCCACCTCGGCGTGCCGCTTGTAGAGCGCCCAGGTGAAGCCGAGGGCTTCCTGCATCCGCTCCTCGCGGATGTTCTGGTGCAGGAAGCGCGCGACGGGGTTGAAGATGCCGCGCCGGATCTTCTTCTCGAACTCCTGGCGAATGTTCTTCGGAATCGTGGTCGTCACGGGGTCCTCCATGGAGCGCGCACACGGAGGCCCTTGCCCCGTGGCGCGCAGAACGCGCGCCACGCAGGCGCGGAGACGTTTCAACGATGATGAGGAGTTCTCCTCATTGTTCTTATCCCGCGGCGTGACGAATGTTTGCGGAGGACGAACTTATCGGTGGAGCGTCATCACGTTGTGACGAAATCCGCTCGCAATAGAACGGCCCGCGGAGCTAAAAGAACGCAAGTAGCCCGTTTCCGCGTGGGTTCACGCGGCGTGCCGAAACGCGTCGCGGAGACGCGGTCGCACCACGCGGCGTACTCCGCGTACCAGACCTTCCACTCCTGCACGAACTCGATGAACGCGACCTCACCCCGCACGACGCGGGAGAAGAGCGCGTGCTGCTCGAGGATACCCTGCCCCTGAGCGGGCGGCGCTGACGCTCGCGGTACGCTTCCACCTGCCGCCCTTGACAGGCGGACAGGCAGTGCTCATTTGTTCCCTCTCAACCGCGACGACGGGAGGGATCGTGCAGAACAGGGCCTTCATGTATCGCGCCGTCGTGTGCGGCGTAAATAACTCGATTGGGCAGACGCCCCTTTCGTTCGCCGAGTCCGATGCGCAGGCGATTTTTCGTACCTTCACAGGGGCGCTAGGACCAGCCGACGAGGAGAACTCGAAGCTCTTGCTCGGGGCGCGAGCAACGCGCGGGAACGTGCTCCGTGTCCTCCAAGCCTACGCCCAACGCGGCACCGACTACTTGCTCTTCTACTTTTCTGGCCACGGGAGCGAGGACGGCCTGGCGCTTGCTGACGGCATGTTGGAGTATTGGGAACTCCATGCCGCGCTCGCGAACCTGCCGGCGCGCGCGAGGCTCGTCATCCTGGATGCATGCCACTCCGGAGCGTATGGCGGGTTGGTCGAAGTAGGGGGGGTAGGAGACCTTCAGGAATCATGGGCTGAGGTCCTGGCGGCAGCATTGCCTGGCACCCGCGTGCTCTGTGCAGCGAGGTCCGACGAACTCTCGGCAGAAGGCGGGAGCATTCGCATGGGCCACTTCACCTGGGCACTGCTCGAGGCCCTTCATCGAGGCAAGGGTTCGCTTCGCAGCAAAAATCATCGATGGGTTTCTGATTCCGAAGCCTTCTACCTTGCGAGAGCGCATCTCCTTTCACGGTGGCCAAACGATGCTCACCCTGACTGTAGGAACCTGAGCGGCGATTTCCCAATGCTGCTCAGCCACGCGCACGCGCCGATCGGCCGGGGCGCGCTATCTATTCGTCCCCATGCACGTGGCTATGCAGCAGACGTTGAGGTGGTTGCGGCCCGGCGAACGGGGGTCCCAATGCTCCTAAAGTGTCGATTGATCGACGAATCCCGGGTAGAAATCGGCACAGAAACGCGGATAGTTGTTCCAACCACGAACGACGACAGCGGTGTGTTACGATTCCAGTTCCCGCGATCTGCGCTCCCTTATGAGCATAGACAGGCGCTTGACTGGGGGTACCAAGTCCCATTGCACTGGGCTGTCAGCCTTGTGGACCCTTACCATGGTTATGTCCTCGGCAAGGCAACCCGACGCGTGGTGTACCGGAGACAAGACCACGCCCCGCTATTTTAAGCCTGCGGCCGACACCATGGTCACACACCCCTACACGACGCGTTCATCGACGACGCTGAAACGCAAGCACAACTTTCCAGAGTCCAAGCAGACAACCTCTCGGGGAGCTAGCCGTTCCCTCGCACGACAAGTCGTTCGGGAGCGACGTTAGCCAAGCATGGTGGCGCGCCCAGCCCCGTCGGGGTCGCCCCTCGACCCTCGCGGTGTGCGAACGCGATTCCCCACCGTTCGCGGGACGGGCCCGCAGCAGGTGTAGAAGGCGTCGACCCGGCCGCCGAGGCTGAAGACGACCAGCTCGAACCCGGGCAGCAAGGACCAGCGGAACATCAACGGCTCACCCTCAGCTTTTGCCCCCATGTGCCCACCCGCGTGGATCACGCGGCCCTCCGTACACGTAGATGTCGTGAGAACCGGGGTCGTCCACTCGCCAGGCTGGCGTCAGGACGCGCGATCAACTGTGCAATCGCTCGACGTGCTCCCGTAGCGATGCGATCCCCCCGCGCTCGGCCGCGGCGCGGGCGGCCTCGAGCGCCTTGTCCGCCACCTCCTGCAGGCCGACGGCCGCCGCGAGCGACCCAACAGCCATCCACGCCGCCGCCGCCTGGGCGGGGAGCCCAGCACGCTCTGCATGGACCGCGGCCTCCGTGAACCGCCGCCGAGCATCCTCTTGGGCCCCTCTGGCGAGCGCGGCGGCCCCGAGCGCCATCAACACCCCTCCAAGCTCCCGCGCGAGCCCACGCCCGCGGCAAAGCTCG
Source organism: Polyangium fumosum (assembly GCF_005144585.1). Lineage (GTDB taxonomy): Bacteria > Myxococcota_A > Polyangia > Polyangiales > Polyangiaceae > Polyangium > Polyangium fumosum. The sequence goes on from NZ_SSMQ01000029.1 coordinate 40,388, forward strand.
ACCGCGTCCTCGTACGCTCCCGTCGCCGCCTGGGGCTCCCCGGTTGCCGATGCCTGCGCCGCGGCGAGGAGCGCGGCGCGGAGAGGCTGCATCGCTGCTTCTGCCGGCAGCGCGTTCATGAATCCGAACAACGAACCCTCGGGGACAATAAACCGCGCCTCGGCGTCGAGGTTCTTCACGGACCGAGACTCATCGAGCACGGCACACCGCACGCCGGGCGGGAAAGGCAGCCGCAGCCATGCCTGTACGGCTGCGAGAAACCCTGGCCCATCAGACACATGTCGGGGCAGGAAACCCACGAGCACGCCGTCGAGATGGGGCGCTAAGAATTCCGCCACACGGGTCACTGCAACGGCAGCACGGTGGGACGCATCTCCGGGCGGCAAGGGCCCGAGGCGGGGCAGCTCGATGCCCTCGGTACCTATGCCCCCGCGGAGCTGCTCGTATTGCGTGGTGATCGTCTGCGTGAGCGCGGTGAAGTAGCGATGTGCGTCCTCGAAGGGCTCGTCGAAGAGAAAGAACGGGCGCCGGTTGTCGGGCGCGTGCTCGAGCAGCCGGAGCGCCTTGATGACCTCCCGGTATCGGTCTGGCTCCGCCACGATCCGAAGGCTCCACACCCGTTCGGCGCATAAGAATTCAGCTATCTCCGAGACGAAACGATGCGCCGCAGCGGATACCGGATCCATGGGTCCTCCCTTCAGTTGAGCTTGACCAGTCCCCCAGCCACATTGACCGTGCCTCCGGCAACCGACACGGAGGGGCCCATGATCTCGACACCACCGGCGCCGATCTTGATCGCGCTGCCGCCCGCGCTGAGCACGATCTCCCCGTCGGCCGTCAGGTTGATGAGGGGCGCCTGGATGGCCGCCTCTCCCTGCGCGACGACAACCACGCTCCCTCCGGCTTGGACGTTGACCCCGCCGCCAGTTGCCAGCGAGGCATCCGCGCCCACCGCACCCTCTGCGCTGGCTGCGATGCTGCGCAGGAACGCGGCCCCGATGGCCTCGAGCACGCTGCCTCCGATGGCAACCGTCCGGCTACCTGCAATGCTCTGCTCGTCGCTACCTGCGACGGCAATGGAACGGCTGCCCGCGACAACGAGATTCGCACTGCCTGCGACGGTCTCCGCGCGGCTCCCGCCGACATCTACTGTCTGATCGGCGCCTACCTGAATGCGCTGGGCCGCCGCGACGTTGAGAGCATCGCTCGCACCGACCATGGCGGTTCTGTTGGCGGCGACGCTGAGGCTGTCGTCCGCACCGACCCTCGCGGAACGATTCGACCCGATGGTTGTGTTTTGGTTCCCGTCGACCGCGATGCTCTCGTTCCCCGCGACATGCTCCGCGTTGTCCCCACCGACATCTGTGCTCCGGTTCGAGCCCGTACGCTCGCTCCGGTTCACACCAACCCGCGAATTGCTGTCGTTCGTGACCTTCTCGGCCCTGTCATGGCCGACGGTCGCGCAGAAGTCGCGGCCGGCATTCAGCACGACCCGCTCGCGTCCCTTCGCATCGTCGAAGGCAAACTCGTTGACCACACCAGCACCCGGTGTGGAGAAGGACTTCATTGTACTCACGGTCGGTGACCCGCTGGCTGGCGCCGGGGGGAGGTTCTGGCCGTTGTAGACGCAGCCGGTCACGATGGGTCGATCGGGGTCGCCATCAAGAAACTCGACGACCACTTCGTCATCGACGCGCGGATGGAACAACGCGCCCCGACCTGCGCCTGCAAAGGCGTGGCTGACGCGGACCCAGCATGACGTCGGCTCTGCATCGTGACGCTCCGGATCATGGTCCCAATGGAAGCGCAGGCGTACGCAGCCGATCTCGGCGCCCGGTGGTCCCCCGACGTGTATCTCCGCACCTTTGGTCGATGGCTCAGCCGTCACGAAGGCCGTCTGTGAACCCACGATGCGGGGCTTCTGCACGGTACGGGCGGGCCGGAAGCGCGAGGGAGAAGACCGAGAACCCCGCCCACGGCGCACGCACTCGAACCGCGACTTGAAGGGTTCTGGCTTGTCGCCGGAAGGGAGCGACACCACGCCGGCCTGCTCGGCCTCGAGCTCAAGGCGCGTGACAAGGTACTCGCCATCATGATGGGTGCCGTCATGGTCGAGATGAAAAACCGTGCCGGCGGACAGGACGCGGACTCCCCCCGAGCCAGTTGCGTATGACGCCTCGACGGCGTGGCGATCGAGGCGTGCACGGGCAAGAGGCGCGCCGAGCGCGGGCTTGTCCTGGAAGGCGCCTGGGAACTGATCCTCGAAGAGGTCAGCACGTGTGCCGGCCTCGGCATGGAGGGCAATGTTGGGCTTCCGCCAGTCGTAATCGAGGAGTCGCACAGCTTTCTCGCGCAGGCGTGCACCGAGCGTGATTGCGGTGATGTCGCGACCGTGGACACCGGGGCCGAGGGAGCGGAAGGGGGCGAGCCAGGTCTTGCCCTCGTCCGCGTCCGAGAGGACGAGGAGGCACATATCCGAGCCGTGCTCGAAGTGGTAGGCGATGCCCTCGTCTTCGAGGATACGTGAGAGGAACGCGTGGTCGCTTTCGTTGTACTGGACGCAGTATGGTCGGGCGGCCGGGTTATCGAGGCGGCTGACATCTGTGATGCGGTAGCAAAAGCGCGCAGCCGCAGGGGTGAATCCGAGGGGATGATGCTCGTCGCCGTGGGCGGCTGCCCCGTCGGCGCGGGTGAAGATCGGCGCCAGGACGGCATCGATGATCTGGCGGAGGGTCTTGTCGAGGAAGATGCGCGAGCGCGTGCGGCGCTGCGCGAGGGCGAGCGGAGGCTCGAGGGTGACGCGATAGAGCATGCCCTCGGGGGCAAGGGCCAGCTCCTGAGCCTCGGTGATGATGCCGTGAACGATGCGGAAGCCGGGATCGGTGAGGGAGGCAATCCGGAGGCAGGCGCGGGCCCCGAGCAGCTCCTCTGGGTCGCCGAGCCCCGGGCCGCGGAGCAGGACGGTGATGTCGTAGCGGTAAAGGGTCGAGATGGCCTCGCGGGCCGCGAAGCGTACGACCGGGAGATGGTCCCACGGGTTCGGGCCAGGAGCGCCTTCCCAGGCGAAGGTGAAGTCGAGCCGGGCTCCGGCAGCGAGATCGCGCAGGCGGTCCACGATGCTCATCGCGGTGGTCCCCAGCGTTCCGAGCGAGACCTTTGCCATGGGCATCTCCTTTCAGGGCGTGAACACGTCTCCGTCAGCCGGCAAGAAGCCCTGCTTCCGGGCCTTCTCGATCACGGCCTCGAGCAGGGGATCGGGTGGCATCCGGGGCCGAGTGTTGTTCGGTGGGAGCTTGGCCAGTGGGGTCTGCATGAGGGGATGGTCGAGCTCGGGCATCGGGAGGCCCTGCTTCGCGCGGACGGCGGCGATGGCGAGGATGTCGACGGGGAAGAGATCGTAGGGCGACGTCAGGAACTCTTTGTTCGCATCGGAGTACACGGCCTCGTCGAGGTGGTAGTCACAGGCGTTCAGCAAGGCGGTGACAAAGCCCTGCCCATCATTCCAGGTGTCAAGCACGGAACGGTAGACCCCGATGCGTGCAATCCCCTGGCGATCTAGCTCCGGTCGAGGCGTGCCGGCGTAGCGGTGCCATAGCTCCAGCATGAAGACCGCGAACGGACTGAGATCCCAAGAACCGAAGGCTTTGTCATCGATGCTTCGGATCATCCGTGCGGCAAGCCACGCGGCCATCCGCTCCTCGCCGAAAACAAGAGCATGCGCGAGGGTGTGGGCAGCATCCAAGACATGGGTTCCACCAGGATCAATACGAGTATCCCACCAGTTATATTGGAGAACCCGGTCAAGATGTGCCCAACTCTCGACTCTACCGTTCAGTACATCGAACATGCCATGCTGAGCGTACCAATTCCCAAGCTGGCGCAGGATGCCGGCTGCAACAGCAGCTGCACGTGGCTTTCCACTTCGGATCCATTTTTCGATGTCGGCGAGGAGCTTCTTTCGCTGGTCGAGGCGGGGATTCTTGCACCATGCATTCAGATCACGGGCAAAGCTTCGGACGTGTTTTTCTCTCTGTGCAGCCGTCTTCACGCTATTCACCAAGGGCTTCGCGTTATGGTTCCGTTGCCCAGCACCACCCTCAACACCTCGCCCTTGATAGAGCCCGATCCGCCACTGTTCCGAATCTCCTGCATCAGACTCAAAGCCTTGCTCTGGGTCTGTGGATCGCTGGTCGCCTGCCAGAAGCGGCGACCTTGCGCGGCTCGAACAAGGCGGCTCCATACGAACTGCGTGGCGCCATTCTTCTGTGCACCGGCGAGCCCGGCCGCATAGAGTCCTTCGGTCGTCTTAACCTCGAAGAACCGCAACATCCCCGCTGCATCACGCGCAACGATGTCGATGCCGTGGCCCGACTTGTTCCTGATGCTCCCGAGGATGTTGAAGCCCAGCTTTTGGAGGTAGTTCCTCGCGATCCGCTCGCCCCTCTTCCCGGTCTGGTGGTTCTTGCACGCGAGCCCCAGCGGGTCGATCCCCGCCCACGGCTCCGGCACATAGTTGTACAGCCCGAGCCCGCCTTCAGGCCCGATCGGGTCCTGGCTGATGTACCGCCCGAGGCCGGGATCGAAGTAGCGGAATCGGTTGTAGTAGAGCCCCGTCTCCTCGTCGGCATACTGCCCCGCGAACCGCCACGGGCACGCGGTTTCCGCCACCTGGATCCACGCCTCGCCCAGGGGGCTGATACCGCCGAGCCAGGCCGTCTTCCCTTCCTCATCCACCAGGATCAGCGGGACACCCCGGTGGTCCGCGATTACAGCGAACCGCTCGTCATCCACGGCCTTCGCCACCGGCGAAAGGCTGCCCGGCTCCCACAGCCACGTCTCGAGCGGCGCGTCCTCGGTGATCTCGTGAATTAGGTCGTCCCCATCCCAGACATACCGTGTTGTTTTCCCCGGGCTGTCTTTCCGAACACGCCGTCCGAGGGCGTCGTATGCGAATGAAATCTTCACCCCGTCCGGCCGCACGACATCGACGAGCTGTCCCAGCGCATCCCACGCGTACCGCCACCTCGCCCCGTCCGGCAGAACCTTCTCCACGAGCTGCCCGTCGACGTCGTGCACGTACCGAACACCGTTGGCCTCCTCGACGCGCCCGCCCGCTGCATACTTTCGATCCGATCGGCCCTCGCTTCGATACACGTTCCCGACCGCGTCGACCGGCTGATGTTCAGTCCGCCCCCCGGGCATCACCGACCAGATGAGATGCCCCCGTCGATCGTGCCCGAAGACGACCTCACGCCCCTTGCCCATCACGAGCGCCTCGAGCTCCTCGTCGGACTTCCAGCGATAGCCGAGCTCCAGGGCGACTTCCGGCGCCTCCATCGTGCGAACCGCCGGCCTGCCAACATGATCCCAGTCCCAGTGACTCGTCACCTCGCCGGGTAGCTGCCGCGCGACCTCATCGCCCACACGGTCCCGCGTGATGGCCGACTTCCACGGCGCACGCACCCGCGGACCGCCCTCACGCAGTGACTCCGGCGTGAAATCGCCGAACCGCTGGCTGTGACCGAACGATACTTGTTCAAGTGTACCCCACTGATCGAAGCCGAAGTGCGCTTCGTGCCCGAGGCTCGTCCGCAGGAGCACCCGCTCTCCCGCGGCGTTGTAGCGGCTCTCGACGATGACATCTCCCGCGCGCTCCTCCACCACACGCCCGAGGGCATCGCGCACGAAGGTCACGTCGGATGCGGCATTCCTCGCACGCACGAGCTCGCCCCTCGCGTCGTAGGCGAACTCGACCTCCTGGACCGAGGGCAGCACCGCGCCCGGCAAGATCGGCCCCGGCATCCGCAGCTTGATCAGGCGGCCCAGCGCGTCGCGCTCGAGCGAGATGTGCTTGCCACCGCCGGTGGTCACGCGCTTCGTGTGCCCCACCCGATCGTACAGGCAGGCCAGGGTACGGCCGTCGAAGCCGACCTCCTTGATCACGCGCCCCGCGCGGTCACGCTCGTAGCTGTAAACCTCTCCCCGCTCGTTCGTCAGGGCGACAAGGGCCTCGTCGCTGTCATAGGAGAGCTGCACGATCCCGCCTTCGGGGTCGACCTGCTTTTCGAGCTTGTTGAGGCCACGGTACGCATAGCGCCACACTCGCCGCGCTTCATCCTCGCGCTCGATCACGTTTCCCTCGGCGTCCCGCTTCATGCGAATGAAGGCTCCGTCCGAGCGCTCCACGCGTACCACGCGGCCGCACACATCATGTTCCAGCCGCACCTGCACACCGCGGGCGTCGACCGCCTTGATCACCCGCCCCAGGTCGTCGAACTCGTACCGGCTGACGGCACCTCCAGGCGTCATCACCGCGATGCAATTGCCCTGGCCGTCGTGCTCGAGCTGCACATTGCGTCCCAGGGGGTCCTCGACGGACAAGAGGAGCCCCCGCCGGTCGTACTTGAATCGGCTCTCGCCCCCGATCGGATCCACCTCCCGCACGAGCTTGCCCCGATGGTCGTACGCCCAGCGCCACACCGCCCCAGCCGCGTCGACCATCTCCACGGGCAGATTCAACGCGTTGTAAGTCCACCACGTCTCGTGCCCCAGCGCATCGCGCTCGAGGGTCCGGTTTCCACGTGCGTCATACGCCCATTCCGTCCGGCGGCCGAGCCCATCAATCTCGGCGACCTTGCGAAAACCGTCGCCCCATTCGTAGCGTCGCTCGACTCCCATCGGGTCGATCTCACGCTCCACGAGACCGTCGCCGTTACCGAAGTACGCTGTGCGTCCACCGCGCCCGTCTTCCACGACCGTGGCGAACTGCTCCTTGTGGTACGTGAGCTTCCGCTCGTAGATCTTGCCGTCCCCCCACGTGTGCACGCAGTAGCCGCCAGGCGCGTACCAGTCGTACTCGAAGTAGAAAGAGAGGCCGTTGCGGTTCGTCTCCTGAATGAGCACGCCGCCCTTGTATGCATATCGGAACGAGTGCCCAGCGGCGTCCTCGGCCGCCACGAGGTAGCCTTCTTCGTTGTACGAATACCGAACGAGCGTGTGCCACGTGTCGCCACCGCCCTCGGGACGCAGCACGCGAACTGCGACAAGGCGGCTGCCCTTCATGACGAAGCGAAGATGGCGCCCCGCGCTATCTGTCCCGTCGTGCAGCCGCCCATCCCGATAGCGCAGCGTGATTGCATTGCCGCACCGATCGCTGATCTTCGCGAGCGGGTGCGTCACGATCGCCCCCTCGACCGGCTCGAACCGGTAGCTCGTGCCGTCCCAGAAGGTGAGCGTGTACCCGGCCTCGTCACGCGCCAGCGTGTATCGGTCTTGGTCCCGCCACTCGGAAGCGCCCACGTCAAGGTCCAGATGCCGCGCCACGCGCCCATCGGGCAGCCGTACATCGAGGCTCAGCCGGTGGCCGCGTAGTGGGCTCTCGTCGACGCTCGCCTCGAGCGGGTGATGCCAGGCCGGGCCAAGCGCGCCCGCGGTCTCGTCGCCGCTGTAGTAGTTGCGCTCGAAGACAAAAGGGAGTGGCCCCGGGAGCTCGAAGTCCACCGCGTCCGTGAGGACCTCGCCGGTCATGACATCCACCGGATGTCCCGTCAGAAAACAGACTAGCTTGCTCATCCGCGAGCGCGGCTTGATCCGGAACGCGCTATGGATCTTGTTGGAGAACCACTTCGTGCGCATTCCCCGCATGATCAATGCCGTGGCGTCGAAGGCGTCCGGGCCGCCGACGTCTACGGGCGGTCCCGAGGGGGGCGCGATGCACGACGAGGTGGGCACGTTGATCGGGAAGTTGCAGCTCGAGACGAGCGAGCCCGCGCGCGCCGCGGACAGGCCGCCGAAGTACACGGTCTTGCTGCCGGTCACGAACGTGCCCGCGTTGTCGGGGACATCGTTCGGCGCGAACGTCGTGCCAGGGGGCATCGGGGCGTGGGAGAGGCCGAGGACGTCGGTAGCCACGGTCGCGGCGGGCATGCCGTTGACGAGCACGGGGCCGCCGCCGAGCACGGCCGAAAGCGCCGCGCCCAGGGGGTCGAAGACGATGCCGATGAAGGGGTGCGGGAGCGGCCAGGGGTTCGGCGAGCCCGGCACGACCACCATGTGGATGTCGATCCCGAGAACCAGATCCCCCCATTTGGCCGCCGCCGGCATGCGCCCCCTTCCGCGTGGTCTAGCGGGCCTGCCACAGGCGCACCCAACGGGCCAAGTTCTTGGCGCGGCACCCCTGGTCGGCGCGCGGGATGCGCGAGGTGGTCTACGCCGTCGCGAACTGCGCGTGCTGCGCCCCTCTCGACATGACGGAGCCTTGGGGGCATGACGGAACCGAGGAGGCTGTCTCCATGATCCTGCGCCGCGTCTTCGCCCTCACGTTCGCGCTTCTTGTCCCGGCCTTCGTCACCCTGTCGTCGTGCAACGACCCCGCGTGCAAGGACGGGGGCGAGGGCTGCCCATGTACGACGGGCGTCGAGTGCGGCAGGCCGCCCATGTGCACGGGGTGGATCTGCGACGGCACCTGTCGCAGCTTCAACGAGCGCGTGGGCTTCCGCTGCCGGATCGAACCCTGCGTCGACGGCGAGAAGTGTCCCGGCGTGTGCGACGGCGCGGGCACGTGCATCGGGTGCCTGCAGGACGCGGACTGCAAGCCGGGGCATACCTGCGAGGCTGGGAACGTGTGCTCGCGGTGCGATGACGGCGTGAAGAACGGGGATGAGGCCGACGTCGACTGCGGCGGTTCATGCCCGCTGTGCCCGGGGACGTGCAACGTCGATGCTGACTGCCCTGGGGGTTACTGCTGGGAGGGCCTTTGCGCTCGGTGTGACGACGGGATCCAGAACGGAGACGAGACCGGCGTCGACTGCGGAATGTCCGGTGGACACTGTCCCATCTGCTTCGGGGCGTTCTGCGAGTCGGGTGCGGCGTGCGCGAGCGGGTCGTGCGAAAAAGGGCTCTGCTGCTCGAAACCCTGCCCTCTTTGCTACGATTGCGACCTTGCCGGTGAATGCTTTCCGGTAAGTATCAGCCTTTACGATACATACGGCGCGGATCCTAGCATCACTTGCAGCGGCAACTACGTCTGTGATGGCAAAGGCCGCTGCGCCCTGGATGGCGGCCAGCCCTGCACCGAGAACAATGACTGCGCCTCAGAGAAGTGCATCAGTGGAATCTGTAAGTGGTAAAGGGAAAACGGTAATACAATCAGGGCGGGGGCTCGAATTCTGGAACGCAGCAGTATGTCACGGGCACGCCGAGGAGCACCTCGCCGACGAGCTCGCCGCCACTGGGCGGACAGACACCGGTTTGGGAGGAGAGAAGCTCCGCCGTCTTGCTGCCCAGCGCGGTCCCCGTAACGAGATCCACGCACTTCTCGCCGTCGCTCACGGTGAGTACGAGGCTGCCGCGCTCGTTTGTACATGCAGCATCAGAGTACGCTTTTACTAGCACTTCGCATGAACCACCTTGAGGTGCGCCACAGCTACAGGCCGAGCAAGCTCTCTGCTCCTCGACTTGTCTCCAGCCGGTATGCCGATCCGACCAATCACTCGGACACGGCACGGCAGCCGCGGAGCCATAGGCGACGCGACACAGCCGGTAGCCTGGCGGGGGCGGAGCGATGCACACGCGCGCCAAATCGCAAGTGCCAAGGCTCGCCGAAACGTAGTCGATCACCTTGGTACGGACCGGCGGGGGTAACGGTTCCCCCTCGGGCGGCATGGCGGGCTCCGCCACGCACGGGGCGGCGGTCGGTGGCTGGACGACCAACGACCGCACACAAGGAGCTTCATTGCACAGGATGCCTGCCGGGATCTGACTCGACGAGGTGCAACTCCCGTCCCAGGCGGCCGGAGGATCGAAAGGCGTGACGTTAGGCAGAGAAACGTCTTGACAGGCCGTGGAGTTTACTTCCCACGAGTCCGGAAGGATGCACCCCGCTGCCGGAGCCGCGCACGAGCACGTTGGGCAGTCAGGCTCGGCAAAGGTGACGTCGACCCAGTTCTCGTACGGGGTTCCAAGAAGCGGCGGAGGAGGCGGTTCCGTCTCCTTCCCCATCCACACGTACGAGGGGTAGTAGTCGAACCCGCCGCCACCGGGCGCCATGCACTCCGCGTCAGGGGGGCACCCAGACGACGAGCCCGCTTCTGGGCCTCCATCTTCGTCGCCCGCATCGGCCTCGCCGTCGTCGCCCGCATCCGCATCGGGTTCGGCATCATCCCCGGCATCCGGCGGGCACGCGTACTTATCTCCCGGCGGGCCGCAGCACGGGACCTCCTCGCCGTCATCGTCGAAGCAGATGGTGGTCCCCACGATGAGGCCGTTGCAACTGTCCGCGTCACAGGCAGCGAGCCCGAAGGCGATCAACGTGCCGAGGTACGAGGCGAAGGTCCTGAACGCACGCACGCTGTAAAGGCTAGCCTCCGGATCCAGGCAAGGTCAACGTTCGGACCCGACGGACAAACCAAGCCTGACCGCTGTCGCGCTCCACCAACGCTTGCGCCTCTCGCGCCCCCCGGGCATGCTCTGCGCTGGGGACAAACCTGGTCTCTCAGGTCATGCGCGACGCCTCTTCACGCTCATGCAAGGCGCGCCTTCTGCTCGTCGCGGCCTTGGCCTGCGGCAGCTCGGAGGCCACGGCGCAGCCATCCCAGGTGCTGCCGTGGCGCCTCGACTACGCCCCCGGTCCCAACGCCCCGAAGAACTGCCCGGACAAGAGCTACATCAAGACCGCCCTCGCCACGAAGCTCAAGGGCCACGACCCCTTCACCGACGACGCGCCGCGCTCCATCTCCGTCAAGTTGGTGCTCACGGCGCAACGGATCGAGGCGCATATCGAGGCGCGCGACGAGAACGGGGAGGTCGTCGGCAACCACGTTACCCACGCGGAATCTTGGCGGTGCGATCAGCTCGCAGATCGCACCGTGTTCTACCTGCGCGACATCGTCGATCCCGTCGTACTTCCCCCTTCGGAGGCAGATGCAGTGCCGAACTCGTCCGCGCCCCCGGCATCATCTCCGCCGCCGCTACGTCGACCACCTGCTCCTCCGCCAAGTCGGCCAGCCGCAAAGCCCCCGATGCGCTCGCCTTGGCTCCCGCAGCTCGCCGTGTCGGCCAGCGCAGGTGCAGCCTGGTGGAGCGCCCCGAAGACGGCGCTGAGCCTTGCGGTGGGCCTCGAGGCGCGGTGGCCCCGTTTCTCCGTCGGGGTCGAAGGGTACTACGACCATGCCTGGGAATTGGCGACGCAGCAGGACGTAGCGGCTGAACGCGCGGCGCTGGCTGCGCTGGCGTGCTTTCGCCAGGATCTGTTCTCGGCTCGGGCCTTCGCTCGCGCGTGCCTCTTCGGTGACGTGGCACTTCTGTTGGTTGACGCCCAGAAGATCAAGCTCTCCGATGACGATGAGCTCGTGTTCGACCTCGGTGCGCGGGTCGGCGTCGGGTTCTGGCTCGCTCGTTTCTTGGGCCTCGAGCTCCACGGGGACGTTGCCTGCGTGCCCCGCCAGCCCGCGTTCGTGGTCGACGGCGAGAAGCTCTGGCGCTCTCCCGGTCTCAACGGCGCGGTCCGACTCGGCCTGGTTGTTCCCTTCGACATCCGGTGAAGTAGCTGTCGAGCAGGAAGCCGTACGATTTATTGGACGGGTCGCCCATCTCGGCGCGTGTTTGTAGTCGTGCGCCTCCTGCTCCCGTTCCTGCATCACGCCAGCGACGCCTTTCTCCGCTTCTACGCGACGCACCTCCTGACCGTTCTCGGGATCCTGGCGCGAATGGGCGTGCGCCAGGCGGATGTCGACGACCTCGCACAGCTCGTCTTCGTGAAGGTCTACAAGAACTTCGACAAGGTACCGTCCGCGGGGGTCGAGGACTGGCTCAAGATGATCTGCGATCAGCAGGCGGCGGAGCACTATCGCCTCTACCGTCACCGCTTCGAGACCCCCGAGGCAGATGTCGGCGTGGACGTGCCCAGCGACGAGAACCCGCACGAGCGCTTCGAGCATCATGAGCTCGATCAGGTTGTCAAACGCGTGCTCAAGACCATGGACGCGGAGCTCGTCGATGTACTCGTCAGAGCCGAGTTCAAAGGGGAGTCGCTGCCGAAGATCGCCGCGGCGCTGGGGGTCTCGCGCAACACGGCGCAGGCCAGGCTCGTCGAGGCCAAGGACGTCTTCCGGCGCAGGGTGAAGAAGCTGTTCGGCCGGGATTTCACGCCGTTCATGCTGCTGCCCTTCGGCGTCGATGCCGTCTTCCGGCCCGAGGACCTCACGCCCGACTTCATCGAGAATGCACGGCGCGAGGTCTGGCGTGGCGTCGCCGGCGAGCTCGGTTTCCACGAGGTACTTCCTCCCGCCTTGGCGCCGAACCCGTCGCCGCCCTCCGAACCGCCGGCTTCGGGCAAGCGGCTCATCCAAGCGGTCGCGCCCACGGGCTCCGGGCCTGCTGCTCGCGCCACGGTGAAGGCGGTGCTCGAGCTCATCAAGCACCCGCTCTTCCTGGTCGGCGTCGGCGCCTTGGGCGGGGGTGGCGCGGTCGCGCTCTGGCCCCGCGACGAGTCACCTGCCGCGCGGCATGTGGTGCCGATGGTGCTCTCCGTCTTGATCGACGAGAGCGGGCGTGGAGAGAGCGCCTCTGCCGTCGCGCCCCCGCCCACCCCAGGCCCGAGTGCGACCGTGGTTGTCGTCGCGCCCCCGCGCCCCTCGCCCGCCGCCGTGCCCCTCAACGACCTGGAGACAACAAACCTCGAACAAGCTCGGGAGATGCTCTCGCGCGGACAGTTCGCCGAGGCGCTCTCCACGCTGCGACAGCATGCACGGGACTACCGGGACAGTCAGCACGCGGCGGTCCGGAACAAGTACATCGCCACGGCGCTCGAGGGCCTGCGGCAGAACGAGCAGAAGAGCGGCAGCACGCCCTGACCAGCCTCTTGCACGCAGGCGTGCACTTTTCTTGGACGGGTCGACAGCGTCGGCTCGTGTTTAGAGAGTAAGGGACATGCGGCTTCTGCGCCCGGCCATGGTCGCCGGCACGCGGGCGCGTTTGTCCTCGCGAATCATCATCATCCGCAGACGGCCGCGGTGCTGAGCGCGCGTTGGAGGGCGTTCGTCGAGGCATACCACCGCGGTCGCCTGGGGATGGTGATATTCGCTCGAAGGAGGTCGCGGGACACTGCTCGCATTCGCCAGCCCAGGTTCCGCGCCCGCCTCCGGGCGATCATCGCTCTGATCGTCATTCCTGTCGTCCGCGGCGTTCCCAAGTCGACGTCGCACGGCTGACGACAAGCAGCTTCGCGGCTTCTTCAGCCGCAGACGGCATTCGTGCGCCCGGAGGAGTACATGGCCGACGAGGAAGAAGACGAAGCCGCCACGCGCGTGTTGACGCGCCCGGCTGCGAGCCATGAAGAGGACGACAACGCCCCCACGGCGTTCTTCGTGCGGCCGGCTCCGCCCGCGCCTCCCGCTCCCGCCATGTCGATCCCGGTGAGGTCCTTGTGGTGGCGCGTGCTCATCGGCGTCTTGTCCTTCTGGCGGCGCCGCCCTGTAGCAGCGGTTGTCGCTGCTCCGGCGCCGGCCCCTGCACCTGCGCGTCCGGCGGCCTCTGCGTCGACATCGCACGTGCACGTGTCCGCGCACAGGGCGGCGCGCAGGCCCATCCCCACGCTCGTCTCGCCTCTCTCCCCAGGACGGCGCGCCATTGTCGACGAGGTGCACACGTTACTCTGGAGCTTCGAGCCTCACGAGCTTGAGGCGACGGCGAAGCTCATCGAGCACATCGCCGCAGCTAGGCTCGCGGGGCCGGAGGGGCGCGTCGAGGCGCAGATCATCTACGCGCTCATGTACATGCGCCCTGACGAAGACGGAACGGTCGGCCTCGCTGTTCTGCGGGGCAAGCTCCTCGGGCTCGCTCGATCCGCAGTGGACCAAGCGCTCTTTCATCTCGAAGAGCAAGGCCAAGTTGTACTTCGTCCTGCGGATCCGCTCTCCGGGACACGACAAGTTGCTGCCGGGATCGAGCATGCAACGCGAGGGCTACTCGAGCGCGTCGCTCTCGTTGCACAAGCGAGGAGAGCGTCTTGAGCGGCGAGCGCGCCACAACACGTACGCTGGGCGGCGCCAATGCGCAGGCCGCGCCGATCTCGACAAACCCGCCGTCGACGATCCGACCTTCCCCGCCTGGGCCCCCACCCGTCGAGCCTCGAAGACGTCATCGCACGCCGATCGAGGAGGTGAACGATGTCCTCCGGCAGCTCCGCATCCCCGAGCTCGCCGACGTCCTGCTGTACGCGCAGCGCACCCTCGCCGCGCGTGACGCAGGTCCAGATCCGGCCGTCGTGAGCGAGATCCTCGCGGCGATGAGCCGGCTTCATCCGGCCTACAAGAACACGCAGGGCGTGCCGCTGCCGATCCTCCGCGGGGCTCTTGCTCGGGTTCCTCGAGCCGCATTCGAGGCGGCTCTTCTCCATGCAGAGCGAGAGGGCACGCTCAAGCTCATCCCTGTTCCTCTGCTCGTGCCGTTCATCGAGCGGCAGGCGGGCATCCAGGACCCGAAGCGGGGCCTACTTTACTTCTGTACCGCTCGGGAGGCACGCGGGCGGCGGGAGCCCTGACATGGGCCGCCGACACGAGCCGGATCCGTTTGCCCTCAAACTAGGTCATCGGATCAGGGATCTGCGCCTCGCACAGGGGATGTCGCTCGAGCACCTCAGAAGGAAGACCGGCATCGTCGCGAGCCACCTGTCGCTCATCGAGCGCGGTTACGTCGCGATCAACGTTGGCACCCTCGATCGCATCGCACGCGCTCTCGGCTTGACGCCGATGTTCCTGGTGCTGTTCCCGGAGGAAAGTGAACTCGAGGCAGTCGTCGAGCAGATCGGCAGCATGAGCGCGGAGGAGCTCGCGCAGCTCCGCGAACAGGTGTCCGCCTCGAGCCCACGGCCAGAGAAGCCGCGCCCTTCGCGTGGAACTCGTCGAACGTAGAGCACCAAGTGGTCGAACTCGACAGATAACCGGATGAGCCTCGACAGCAGATGGGGATGAACGAGTGCCACGGCATGCAAGCGAAGAACCCAAGGTCAGGCTCAACATGGAGCTTCCCGAGCGCCTCCGTGGCAGGCTCGATCAGCTGCGCGCGATGAGCGAGGCCGGCACGATCACCCAGGTGGTGAAGAGAGCCGTGACCCTGTACGACGTGCTGCTCTCGGCGATCCGAAACAGACGGGAGAGGATCATCCTGCGCAGCGCCGACGGCACGGAGCGCGAGCTGCTCATCCCGTGATCTTTCCTTCCCACGTGCTCCACTGGGACGACCAGGCAGGGTTTGTCCTCTCTTGCAGTTTGCCCCGGAACATGCGATCGAGGGGCTCGATGTCCTCCGCTCGTCCGCCTCCCGCGTCGTTCGAGCCCCCGCCTCCGCCCTCGCGAAGGCGGCTCAGAACGGGGCCCGGCGCGTTCGATGTCCTCTCGCGGGACGGCGCGGCCGCGGTTCTGCTCTTCGCCCGTGCCAAGCTCGAAGCTGAGCGTCGGCGTGCACCGGGGCTCGTGAACGGATCCCTGCGCGCCTTCGCCTCTCGCGTGGAGTCAGCGGCTCGCCGCGTGACCGAAGGGGTACATGACGATGGCGTGTTCATCGCACCGCTCTTCCGCCTGCTCCGTGGGCGTGACGAGGTCCCGTCCTTCCCGACGCTGTCGGCGTTCAAGGCGCGGCTGCTCCAAGCGTACAACCGCGGGCTCCTCGAACTCGCCACCTGCGAGCGCGCCGAGGACGTGAACCCCTTGATGGTCGCCGCATCTGCGGTTCGTTTGCGACGAACGACGTTTCATCTCGTGCGGCGATGGTCGCGTCGGAACATCTTCTCCGCGCTCGGCGACGTCGTCGCAGCGCTCTCTCCCAAGGCTTACGCCGCAGCCAAAGACTTCGCGCGCAAGGTCCACGATGATGAAAAGCGCCGCGAAGGGCGCCCGCGTTTGATCACGCTTCCGCTCGACGCATTTGCCGCCCGCGTGCAGACCGTGGTCAATGAAGGCTCGCACGACGCGCTCATCGTGGAGCTGTTCCGTGAGTTCGATGAACGCGGTGAAGCGACGGGACTCGGCCTTCGGGCGTTCAAGGCGCGCCTTCGCGCCGCGCATCGTGCGGGCTCGCTCGAGCTGCGAGCTTGCGAAGCGAGGGATGGTGGGGACAGCGAGATCGTGCAGGCGTCCGCGGTCGATCACGGGGGCATGACGTTGCACCTCGTATGCCGGACGGCGATGCCGTTGCCGATCCCGTGGGGTCGGCCGACGCTGCTCTTGCGGCGCGTGAGGGCTACCATGATGCAGGCTTGAAAGCCTAGGTTCAGCCTGCCGTTGTCACTCGGCTGGAAGGGCCCTTCCCTGCAGGGATCAGCGCGGAGCGGGCGCGGGGCGCGCCTCGAACTCCTCCGGCCTCTGCCGCCAGCGCTCGGCCACGAACCGCTCGATGCCCACGACGCTGCTGTCTTTCGACTCCGGCGGGTACCGGAGCTCGACCATCACCCCGTGCTCCTTGCCGTCCTTGAGCACATCCAACAACGCCGCTGCCGTGGGCGCGTCGCGGCGGATGTAGCCGGTGATCGCCGCGCCGTCTGGGTCGCGTAGCTCGATGGACTGGTGGGTCTGCTCCGCGTCGTCGTAGTCGAAGTTGTAGTAGTCCGTGAGCTTCGCCCAGACGCGGAAGAGGTAGGTCCCCTTCAGCCGTTGCGTCCGGAAGAACGGCAGCGAGACGGGGTTGTATCCAACCGAGGATCGCCAGTCGAGCTTGAGGCCCTCTGCCGTCTTCTTGAAGTGGTAATAGTCCCGCTTGTTCTTGCCGAAGACGACCTCGACGCTGCAGTAGTCGCCCTCGTTCATCTTCGCGCAGCCGTCGGCCTCGATCGACTCGAACGGCTTCTTGCAGTCCTTCTGGTCCTTGTAGTGCTCGGCGAGCGCGGCGCGGTTCGCCTCGGGGTCGAGGATGAACTTGGCGCGGTCGAGGCAACTGTCCTGGTTCAGGTAGTCGCGCACGATGCTCGATGCGTCGCGGGAACATCCAGCCAGGAGCACGCTGTTCGCCAGCATGAACGCGAGGGGCACGATCATCGACGCCGCAGAGGGCACGCTCGTGGGAGTGGGAAACCGATGCATCGCGACGCCACGATACACGATCGTGTTGGTTGTCAACACCATCGTGTGTTCACCTGAAGCGTCATCCCCGCGACGTTCGGCGCCGTGGACTTCGGCAAGGAAGTGCGGCGGCGACGAGAGGCGCTGGGCCTGACCCTGGAGCAGCTCGCGGAGCGTGCCCGGCTCACGCCGAACTACATCGGGGGCATCGAGGCCGGCCGGCGTGACCCCTCGCTGTCGAGCGTTCTCGCGCTCGCGAAGGGCCTGGGGGTGCCGCCGGGCGAGCTCGTGGGAGGCATCCACGACCTCGAGCCGGCCGCTATCGAGGCAGCACGGCTCTTCCAAGGCGCGTCCGAGGACGTCCAGGATGCCGTTCTCCGCCTCCTACGTGCAGTGACGCGGGGACGGCGGCGAAGCGGGTGAGCCGGGCCTGGGGCGGGGCCTAGCGGGAGCCCGTCTGGCAACCATGGGGACCATCACCACGGTCGCTGCGGACTCCCCCGCCGCGCAGGGCGAGGATGCGGCTCGGGGCGCGCGTCGAATTTTATTCGCCCTGCGACCCGCCCGGCACAGCGCGTCGAATTTTATTCGCCTCGCGACCCTCGCGCGCCGAGTCCCATTGCGTCGCGCGGCTCAGCGCACGCGTCATCCCCACGGAGGAAGCAGCTTGACGGGCCGCAGCAGGAGGAACGAGCGCGCGACACGATCTTGGGGCTACGGTGTGGCGAGGTCCAAGGTGGGCACGACGCAAGAACAGAGCTTCCCGCGGCTGTACGTCCTGCGGGCCGCGGCCTCGTCGCGCGCTGTCGTCTTCGTCAAGCACCGCCAGAAGCGCTGGTCGCTCCACCTCTGGGACCTCGACACCCAGCGCGTCGAGCTCGGGGCCGTGTTTTCAAGGACGCTCTACCCGCGCCGCTGCGACCTCTCGCCCGATGGGCGGTATCTGCTCTACTTCGCCATGAAAGCGCCTGGCAGCCCCAACTGGCCCTCCCAGTTCAGCGGCCTGTCACGGGCACCGTGGCTCGCGTGTCTGCTCGCGTGGCGTGAGTCCGGCACCTGGACACGCGGCATGCACTTCTCCTCGCCCGCCGCCGGCCGCCTGGAGCTCCCCGACCGCGCGTACCTGCACCACGGCACCGAGCTGGCGGATCGCTGCCCGTGGAACATTGAGAAGACCACGGCCGTCCAGCTCGCGTCCGAGCGGCGGATCGGCTTCGTCGAGGCCCAGGGCTCGCCAACGCCGGCTCCGGAAGATGTCTCGGATGAGCACCGCCGCGCCATCCTGTGCAAGCGCCGCCCTGGCGGCGGACGCGAAGAACTGCTCGTCACGCTGAGCCCCTTCGATGAGGGCGAGGCGCTGATCGAGGGGCATCGAAACCTCTACAGCATGGTGCGCAAGGACGGCCGCGAGGTCGCGCTGCCAGCCTACTGCTGGCTCGACTGGCTCGATCGGGAGCACGTGTACGGCGCCACTATCGAGGGGAGGATCGTCATCTGCGCCCTGCGCGACGGCGAGCTCGTCGAAACGTGGTCTCGAGCGTTCGAGCGGATACCCGCGAGGCGCCCGGCGCCGGCATGGGCGCGGAGCTTCTGACAGCCGCCCAAATCGAGCTTGCAAGCGACCCTGCACGTCACCTCGAACTTCTGGACAGAGTGCCCAGAAGTCGCCCCTGGTGCATCCCGCTGCCCCAGGCGACGCCCAGATGGCCACGGCGTCGACCCGTCAGACGATCTCCTTGCCGAAGGGCCAGAGTGCCAGGACGGCCAGCTTCACGTGGGCCACGGCGAAGGGGATGCCGATGATGGTCACCGCGCAGACGAGCGCCGAGCCGAGGTGCGCGACCGCGATGCCCCACCCAAACAAGAACAGCCACAACAGGTTGAAGCACGCGCCCAGGCAGCCCGATCCGAGGCTGTTCTGCCGGTCGACGACGCGGCGATTGAAGGGGAGCAGCGCGTAGAGCCCCACGCGCCAGATCGCCACCGCGAAGGGGAAGCCCACGATGGTGAGCGCCAGGACGGCCCCTGCGATCAGGTAGCCGAGGAAGAGCACGAGCCCGCCCCCCAGCACGACCCAGAGCACGTTGCCCAGGGTCCCCATCGCCGTGCGCTCGGTCGGTCGTGCGTCGCTCATGGGATCATCCTGTCTCGCTTTTCGCCGTGGGACCGGCCCCTCGTCACCGCGCCTCCGGCGTGAAGAGCGGCTCGCCGCTGGCCTTTACGCCGAAGGCTCCGATGATCGCACGCCCTTCAGGCGAGAGCAGGAAGTCCGCGAGAGCGCGCGCCCCTTCCGCGTTGACCTGCGCGCCAGCCTTCGGCTCGATCACGGCGTATGTATTCCGCAGCGCCTCGTCCCCCTGGAACACGATTGCCAGTTTCAAATCCTTCTGCTTAGCCAGGAAGGTCGACCGATCACAGAGCGTGAAAGCGCCCTCGTCCGACGCCCGCTCGAGCGTCTCGCCCATGCCGGCGTTCGCCTGCATGATGAAGGAGCTGCTCGCCGCGATCCCAGCTGCCTTCCAGAGCGCGAGCTCGCGCTGGTGCGTGCCCGAGTCGTCCCCGCGGGACACGAACTTCAGGCCAGAAGACGCGATCCGGCTCAGCGCCTCGCGCACGTTTCCAGCACCCGCCACGACGCTGATCTGATTGGCAGGCCCAACGATCACGAACTCGTTGTGCATGAACGGAGTCCGGCGTCCGATGTCGCCAGCGGCGAGCGCGGCCTGCTCCTCGGTGGGCGCGTGCGTGATGGCCACGTCCGCCGCGCCGTCCCGTAGTGCGCGGAGCGCCTTGCCAGATCCAAGCGCGCTCACCTCGACGCGGTAGCCCGTCTTCGCCTCGAACGCGGGCAAGAGCTCATCGAGCAGGCCCGCATCTTTGAGGCTCGTCGTGGTGGCGAGTCGCAGCACCCGCCCACCTGCCGGCTGCTTGCCGCAGGAGAGCCCCACGAGCGCGAACAAGAGAACCATCCAGAGCAACCCGACAGATCGGCGTGACAGCGCGTGCATGACGCCCAAACCCTACCACCACCGCCGGTACGCTCGGCTCCGACAAGACCACTCACCCGCGGACGAGCATGAGGGCACGGGACAAGATCAGAAGGCCGAGCACAACCAGGACGAACGGCAGCGCCAGGCGACCCCAGCGCTGGCTTCAGTCGACCAGGAGAATCCGCAAGAGGTGCGTGATGCCGTCGGCCTCGTTGCGGTCGTGATCGGCGACGAACAAGCGCTTGTTCTTGCCGTCATAGGCGACGCCGCGGACGTCCTGGAAGCCGCCCGAGCGTTCCTTGACCTCGCCGCTCCCCAGGACCTGCCGCACGCTGCCGGCCTTGCCTCCGGTGAAGAACGAGCCCTCCGGCCCCGCGCACAGCAGATCCGGCTCGGGCACCTTGGCGACGACAAATTGCTTGTCCGGAGAAGCGATGGGCATGCGCAAGACGGTGCCCGCGACCTGATCGCTGACGACGAGCTCGCCCCCGAGCGCGAGCACCCCGACGGGCTTCTTCAAGCCGCCGACGACCTCGGCCTCAGTCCCGGCCAGGTCGATCCGCGCGATGCCGCCGCTCTTCACGCCGTCCTTCGAGAAGAAGAACGCTTCGTACAGCGCCCCGTCGCTCGTGGCCGCGAGACCGATGCGACGGCGGAGAGGATCGAGGTTCGGCACCGTGCCGCTCGTACCGTCGGGGTTCGCGTAGACGACGTCTCCCGCCTTGCCGTGGCCGAAGCGCGGCACCACGAGCTTGCCATCCGGGAGCTTCACCACCTGGCCGAGGCCCCCGCCCTCGGGCGGCGCCGGGGGCAACTCCGCGACGGTCGAGAACCCGGCCGCGTCGGTCCACTTCAAGATGCGGTTGTTCTTCGCGTCGGCGATGTAGAGGGCCGCCGCGGTCTCGTCCCACCAGAGGCCGTTCGGGTCGCCGTCGACCGGGATGCTGGTAGGCCCACGACGAACTCCAGTGTCCCCCTGCGAGGCGATGCCTGGATCAGCCGTGGCGATGGCGGTCTGAGTACCGCCGCACGCCATGAACGAGAGGGTGCCGCAGAGGGAGAGTGCGAGACGAACTGCGACGCGCAGCATGCGCGGAGCATAGGCGAAGCCGTGGAACCGGCCCACGTTGTTCTGCCGATCGCGGGAGGCGTTCGATGTCGATCAGCTCGGCGAGCAAGGAGTCGTCGTAGTTGCCGACGTCGTTCTCGATGAACTCGCCGATCACGGCCGCTGTTTGCCCGTTTTCACCGACAGGTGCCGGCAAGCGGACATCGAGTTCATGGTGAAGCGCATGAACAAATCTCCGAGCCGAGGAGATGTACTCCCGGCGGTGGTCCCTGGGGGTGTGTCTGCGGGTGCTTGCGCAGCGTCAGGGAGGGGGTGGTGACGACCTCTTTTTGCAGTTGGGACTCGGTGTTGAGTACCGATATCTGATCGGACTGTTCCTAGCTAACTCCATGATCAGACATATATTTTATCTACTCAACACAGACTCCTAACCACAAAATTAAGCGCCCATCCCCCGCACCTTCGACTCAGCCGATCACAACCCTGAGGACTGGGACCGGGTCGCCGCCTGGACCTCCAGGCATGGGTTGAAGCGGTTGTAGTTCAAGGACCAGATGTTGTTCCTGGCAGCCGTTGAACTTCAACGAGGCGTCAAGAACGACGACCGTCTCCTGCTCACCCTGCGCTGCTAGCGCCGCTGTCCAAAGCTCAGCGAGAACGTCGACATGAAGAACAACGACAAGTCCCGCTTCAACCGGGAGGCTGGCGGTTGAACTTCCACGCGAAGAAGAACATCAGGTTCGAGTCGGACATGTAGTCGTTGAACTTGAACCACAACGTGACCGAGGGCAGACCGAGGCCAGCGGCCTTGTTCAACTGCACCGAGTAGAACGTGGACGAGAAGAAGAAGCCGAGCCGTACTCCTCAGCGAGCGACATCGAGTGACCCGGAGGAGCAAAAGCTCTCGTCCTTCGCGAAGTTTAGCGCCCTTGTTCGTCAGGGCAACGGCGACGAGTGCTGGTACTGGCTCGGCGCGGTGAACAACCGCGGGTACGGCGTCTTCCGCGTCGGCCGCCGCGTCGTCATGGCCCACCGCCACATGTTCGAGCTGGAGCACGAACGTCCTCCGTCTGGGATGGTCCTGCACACCTGCGGCAAGAAGACGTGCGTCAACCCCAGCCACCTCTACGAGGGCTCGAAGCCCAACCCGTTCAACTCGGACGCGGTGCTGCTCGAGGAGATCGAGCGCAAGGCGCTTCCCGCGGCTTCTTCATCGCGAGGGCGGCCGGGGATCAACAACCCGCGCGCTCGGCTCACCGAGGAGCAGGTGAAGAAGATCTGCGTGCTGCTCGATCAAGGTGTACCTCCGAGGATGATCGGGTTCAGCTTCGGCGTCGACGCGAAGTCGATCCGCAACATCGACGAGGGCAAGACCTGGAGTCACGTGCCCGAGGTGGCTCGTCGGGCGGAGGCCCCGAAGAAGAGACGGCGCGGAGGATGGCGTCGTCGAGCGCGTTGAGGCTCTGTCGAGGACCCTGCTCGGCACGCGGAGCAGCGGGCAGCTCGTTCCAACGATCGCGGCCTCCGTCATCCCGCCGTACGTTGGCGCCACGAGGCGCAGTTGTTCTGCCGACGCGATGGCGATGATCCTCGTCGATGTCGCCACGGCAGGGGACGTGCTCGCGGAACGGGGGCGCACTCCTGTTGTTCCGACGCCTTGCAGGAGATGGCGTTCAACGGATCGACGTCTGGGCGTCGCGCATCCCACCTCATGCTCCGTCCGAAGGGGTGGACGGAGCCGCGGTGCACCACAAGCGACGAAGAAAACGTCCCGCGTTGATCCCGCCTCGCCGTCTGGTTGCTATCCTCCGCTCCCACTGGCCGACGCGTCGGTGAGAACCACGCGCTCGGTCGCCGAAGGGCATCACGATGCTGAGCAGATTTACGGGGGAACAAGGTCGTCGCCGGCTCGAGGAGGCGCTACGCGAGCAGTCGGTGGTCGCGCACGATGCGCAGGTCGCCAGCGAGGTCGCCGGCTCCGTGACGCTCAAGAGGTACGAGCCGGGCGAAGCCGTGATCACCCAGGGGAACACGGACACCGACCTGTGTCTCATCCTAGCGGGAGTGGTGGGAGTCGAGATCAACGGCCGCGAGGTCGCCAGGCGTCGCGCCGGTCAGCACGTCGGGGAGATGGGCATGATCGACCCCTCCGTCAAACGCAGCGCGACGATCCGCGCGATCGAGGAGACCGTGGTCGCGTCGATCGACGAGCCGGCCTTCACTGCGATTGCCGACCGCCACCCCGTCGTGTGGCGCAGGCTCTCGGTCGATCTTGGCAAAAGGCTTCGGGAGCGCGGCGAGCTGGTCAAACCGTCGAACGAGAGACCTGTCGTCTTCATCGGCTCGACCGTCGAGCGGTTACCTGTCGCACGCGCTATCCAGGCCGCATGCCAACACGACCCGTGGACCACGCGGCTGTGGACCGATGGTGTCTTCGGTGCCGGCCAGACCCCTATCGAGTCGCTTGCCGCACAGCTCCATTCGCTGGACTTCGGACTTCTCGTCGTCACCGCGGATGACGTGGTGGAGTCGCGTGGATCCCGGAACCCGATGCCGCGCGACAACGTCGTTTTCGAGTTCGGGCTGCTCATGGGGGCCCTCGGGCGCGACCGCACGTTCATGGTCCGGCTGCGAGACGAGCGCGACATCAAGCTGCCCTCGGACCTCCTCGGGGTGAAGGCACTTGAGATTGTCCCGGGCTCGGAGGCCGATCTTCCATCGCGTGTGGCGCCAGCGGTCAATGAGTTGCGTTCGATCGTGTCCCGCCTGCGGTGCAGATGAGAAAGGAACCACAATGGCATTCACAGACGACCTCACGGCCGAGGTTATAAAAATCCTCAAAGAACAGTGGCAGACTCGCGACGGCAACAAAGTCCCCGATACGCCCGAACTCAAGCTGGCAAACGATGCCGTAAAACTCAACGGCACCGTTCTGTATGCCGACCTCGCGGATTCGACGGGGCTTGTCATGCTCCAGACACCCGGGTTTGTTGCAGAAGTCTACAAGTGCTATCTGAACTGCGCGTGTCGTATCATTCGCGAGAAAGGCGGTGAGATCACGGCCTTCGATGGTGACCGCGTGATGGCGGTATTCCTGGGCGACGGGATGGCTACGAGAGCTTGCCGTGCCGCGCTGGCGATCAACCACGCTGTCGTGAAAATCCTGAACCCGAAGGTTCGCGAGCAGTATCCCAAGCTGCCCGCCGACTTCGCCATAAAGCAGGCCGTGGGCATCGATATGAGCCCGCTGTTCGTTGCCCGAACTGGAATTCGCGGGGCGAACGATCTCGTGTGGGTAGGACGCGCTGCCAATATCGCCGCAAAGCTCTGCTCCCTACGAGAGGGGAACTATGCCACCTATATCACGAACGACGTTTACGCGGCAGCGGACAATAGCGTCAGGACGAGTTCAGACGGCAAGTCGATGTGGGAGTCGAATCCCCAATCCGTGCGTAACCTGACGGTGTATCGCTCCGGATGGCACTGGGGTCTGTAGCAAAATGGAGAGCTACCAGCATTAGGCACCCCGCGCACGTTGGCAAGGCGACCCCCGATGGCATCGGAGCCATCACGGATTCAACGGATCCTTGACCCACTCCCAGCTATAGCGGCGGTCGTCTGGTGTAAGTCGGTGCGTGCTGTTTACTGCGGTCTCGGGTGCGACCAGCCCAAGCGTTACCGCTAGCTGCAGTTCACGCCCCCTGAGAGGTTTCGGGTCCAACGCGAAGACACCATCCAAGCGTATCCGCGCGCCGGAGTTAACAATAAGGTGCGGCGTCTGAGGGTGGCTGATACCCTCGCCGAACTCATCGCGCAACCTGATATCTCGTGCATAGGTGTAGGGTCCGTCCAGATCTGCCCGGAGACCCAATGCGCACCGGTGCGTTGGTATTACGGCTTTGCCTGCGCCAACTGGCGCAACGTACATTGCTACGGTGACCTCGATGCGCGAAAGGTTGTCGTCGTTTATGCCGACCGTAAGAAAGTCGACTCCGGGCGCCATAATCATGGGTTCGAGAATGCGCAGCAGATCTTCACGACGGGCGGGGTTGGTGCTGTTGCCGCTGCGGTACGGAACCTCAAAGCGAGGGCAGTTGCACCCCTCCTGCGGGGGCACCTTGGTCACGTACGGAGCACGCCCGGTATCAAACTGGACCACGACGACAGAAGTGTTTTCATGCGGTACAACGAGAGTCTCCATCAAGTCGGGCGCGACTTCGCCATCGAAAAGCTTGCGGAGCGGTAGGTACCAGCCTGCCACGTCGCAAGTAGCTGCGCCACAGACGCTCCTGTTCCGTTCGTTTACACCGATGATCCAGATGATCGGTTCACCGCGGGCCGCATTCGCGTGGCCGGCCAGTTGGCGTGCGGTTCTGTAGGAATCCTCGGGTCTAGGCCATTCAGACTTTAATTCGACGTTCCTGTCCTCCATCTGGCGTTTAGCGATAACGCCGTCAATGATCCTGTGAACTCGTAACTCGAGTTTCGTGCGATTGGTCATCGTTCGCACGGTAGTTGTTAGCGGACGGGCAGGCAAGCGGGCGGGGCGTGAGGGCTCGGCTTCATCAAGCTTGCAGGGGCCTACACAGGGCTAAAAGTAGGCGGTGCAGCCCCCAGGCTGCACCGCGCCGTTGTTCTGGTTCAGGCCGCCGTCGCCGCGCCGTCGCCCTGCATGTTGTCCTCGTCGATCTGCGGCTCCTCGGAGACCAGCACGGACTCATGCCGCCGGTCCTCGATGAAGAGCTCCAGTCCGAGGTGCACCTTGATCAGGTTGGCCGTGAGGATGACGCTCGCGGCGTTCTTCGCGATCCTGCCGTTCACCAGAGCGCGCCCCTCCCAGCGCGGGCTCGCTCGGGACCAGTCCAGCGTCCCGAGGCCCGCCAGGACGCTCTTCCAGTCCTCCCGCCGCTCCCGCAGCAGCGCGTTGCCGGCCCGGCCGAGCGCTTCGAGCACGACCGCATGCGCGTGCACGCACCGATCCCGCAGCACCTGCGCCTTGATCTTGCCGAGGCCGACCTCGTGCCAGTCCGGCATCACGCGCGTCACCTCGTTCCAGAACTCGACGGCGATCTTCTTCGCGGCCTCGAAGCTCCCACTGAACCCCGCGAGCAGCGCCTTCGTCGCCGCGTGGATGCTCGCGAGCGCGAAGAGCTTGTTCGAGCCGCCCGAGACCGAGGTTTTCTCCCCGTCCGTGAGCTGCGCGAACAGCGGCACTTCCCGCACGACGGCCCGCGTGAGGTTCGCGAGCTCGTCGCGGTGATCGTACAGGAGCCCCAACGAGTTGTTCGGCCGGACCGCGAAGCGGTTCAAGTCCGCGAACCTCTGCTGCGCCTTCTCGAGCCCCGCGTCGACGAACAACGTCACGCAGATGCTCTCGTCCCCGAGCGATCCTCGCCGCTTCCTGACGTACTCCTGCGAGAGGGCCATCACGACGGCCGCCCGCCGGTGCTGCCCATCTAGGACCGCGACCGTCATGTCCCGCGGGATGTAGAGCGTGCCCATGTGGCTCTTCTCGTGCGCCGGCTCGAAGCGCGGCAGGCCGTCGATCGCGCCGACGAGGGCCGGCAGCGTGTAGTTCGTCGGGTTTTTCGTGATGTAGTCCGCGATCTTCGGGACACGGACCTTACTCAGCACCCGCTGCGCCCGGAGCTCGGGCGGCAGCTTGCCATCCACGGGAGCAAAGAGCTTCGCCACGTCCCGGAGATGCACCATGACCGAGTAGTATTCGCCGCCGGCCTGGACACCCCGGATGGCGGGGAAGGACCACTCGGACGCGATGTTCTGCTGCGGGGTCCTATGCGTCGCCAGCGCCTCCTTGGCCGCAGCCGTCTTCTCGGGCGCGTCTTTCTTGGAGTCGTCCCTCTTGAGGTCGTTCTTCTTGGTCTCGTTCTTCTTCCGCATCAAGTACCTCGAATAGGCTTCGCCTGCTCCAGCGCCGCGCGCTCGAGGGAGTCGAGCTCGACCGAGGCCATGGAGAGGAACCAGTAGGCGCGGCACGGGCTGCAAAGCCGGTCGGGATGGAAGAGCTGCAGGGGGCGCAACCGGCCCCTGAACCTCCGCGCCTTTTCTTTCTGGATGCACGACGACTGCTCCTCGCACTGGAACGCCTCGTGCCGGTTGAGCGTCTCGCAGAGCGTCCGCACTTGCCCTGCCGTTGCCGAAATCTTCTCGGCCTTCTCGCTCGGCGTCACTCAGACCTCCAGCAGCGGGAGGGCATGATCTGGGTATCGGTCATTCCACGACGCGATCTCGCAGTTCGCGACGCGCGTATCGCTGACAGGATCTGCCAGGCGAATGTGCACCGCGAACATGTGCTGCGGGTAGTCCTGGGCGCGCATCTCGCCGTGGCAGTGCGGGCAGATGAAGATCGGGCCGCTGCTCGGGACGGTGACGAACCCGTTCGACTCGCAGTACCCCTCCCAGTGCTTCTGGATGCTCTCCGGCGAGTATGTGGAAAAGCAGAGCTCGTGCTCGCCCCACTTCCCGCCGGTGAAGACGATCCAGAGCTCGCCGCGGTCCTCGCGCACCTCGGCCTGGAGATGCAGGCCATGTCCGTCCCGCACCATGCCCACGATGAGGCGCGTGGCAGCCTCACGCGCCTGCTCGTTCATCTTCCTCCTCTCTTCGCCTCCCGGTGCTCAGAGGCGTGTTGTTCTTGAGCCACTTCACCCGCGTGCCGCAGCCCCGGATACGGCGCAGCGGCTGCTCCGGAAGCGGCAGGTTGTGCCAGTGCGCGCCGTGCAGAAGAGCGTCCGCGTAGATCTCGCCAGCGACGATCACGAGCTGCGGCGGCGGGCGGAACGACGGCAAGATCTCCCCAACCGTCCGCACGCCCCAGCCCTCGCGCTCGCTCTTCCTGAACGTGCGCAGGTTCCGGTCATACGGGTGAAGCACGGTCTTCGGAGTGACGGCGCCGTAGAAGGCCGAGACGATGATCACCACGTCGCACGTCTTCTCGGCGTATGCGTAGGCGGCGCGAAAGAGCGCCGACGTGTAGAAGTCCTTGGCTGGCGCTGGCCTCTTGCTCTTCAGCGCGGCGCAGCCCACGAGGGCAACCCGCTTGGCCCCCGGCTGCTTGTCCGTGAACATGAACCCTCCGAGACGGCAGGGCGCACGTCAGAAGTCCTGCGAGTTGCCTCGGCGACTCCGACGACGCGCTGGTCTACTTCTTTTTGCTCCGCTGAGAACGCTTCGAGGCGATCTTGGCGACCGCCTCGGCGAGAGCGTCGTCAGCCGCCGCGAGGAGCTTCTTCACCTCACCGCGCGAGAGGCGGACACCGACAAACACCCTTCCAACCTCAGGGACATGCGGCAGAAGCTTCGCCACGTCGATCCCCAGGTGGGTCACGTTCGCGTAGACGCCCCCGTCGGACGTCACGGCGATCGGGACGTCGGAGAGCTCGTTCTTCCTGGGCACCGACTACTGCGCCGCCGTCCGCTGCGCGAGCGCGCTCTCGACCGCGCTCCGAAGCGCCACGCCCATCGGCCCCTTGATCGCCTCGCGCGCCTTCTCCCGGCCCTGGCCGAGCGTCTCCCCCCGAAAGGACAAGTAGGCCCCGCTCTTCTCGACGACACCTTGGGCGACGGCGAAGTCGAGGAGGTCACCCGAGATGTCGATCCCCGTCCCCCAGCGGATGTCGAACTCGGCCTCGCGGAACGGCGGCGCGCACTTGTTCTTCACGACCTTCACGCGCGTCTTCGACCCGACCACGTCGTCGCCGACCTTCAACGCTCCGATGCGACGGACATCGAGGCGCACGCTCGAGTAGAACTTGAGAGCGTTGCCTCCCGTCGTCGTCTCGGGGTTGCCGAACGTCACGCCGATCTTGTGCCGGAGCTGGTTGATGAAGATGAGCAGGGTCTCTGTGCGGTAGGCGGTGGCGGTGAGCTTGCGCATGGCCTGGCTCATGAGCCTCGCGTGCAGGCCCATGTGCGCGTCGCCCATGTCGCCCTCGAGCTCGGCCTTGGGCACGAGCGCCGCGACCGAGTCGATGATGACGAGGTCCACCGCGCCGGAGCGCGTGAGGGTCTCGGCGATCTCGAGGGCCTGCTCCCCGTTGTCCGGCTGGGAGATGAGGAGCCGATCGGTGTCCACGCCGATGTTGCGGGCGTAGCCCGGATCGAAGGCGTGCTCGGCGTCGATGAAGGCCGCGACGCCGCCCTGCTTCTGGGCCTCGTGGAGGGCGTGCAAGGTGAGCGTCGTCTTGCCTGAAGACTCGGGCCCGAAGATCTCGACGATCCTCCCCCGCGGGTAGCCGCCCACGCCGAGGGCCTGGTCGAGCGCGAGCGAGCCCGTGCGCAGGACGCGCACGCTGCGGTCGGAGTCGGCGCCTCCGAGCGTCATGATGGCCCCCTTTCCGTACTGCTTCTCGATGGTGGCGAGCGCGCCCTTGAGCGCGTTGCTGAGGTGCTGCATGGTCTTTGGTCCACAAAAGAAAGCGCGCACCCTCCCGAACGGGTGCGCACACTCATGCATCCGGGAGCCGAACAAGCGGCACAACCGGACTCGGGCTGCCTTACAGCAAGTGTTGTTATTCGGCCCCGACGTCGCTCACGTCGTTCCGCGTAGCCGCTCGACGAGCGCAAGGGCCTCGGGGATGCGCCGATCCCGCTGGCGGTCGTCGAGGAGATCGTCCACGAGGTCGAGCAGCTCCGGCGCCGCGGCGACGAGCTCCGCAGCCCCCTCGACGGCCTCCGCGACGAAGTGCTTGTTCTGGTCGAGGATGACCTGCCTGTCGGCGCAGCGGTAGGCGACGTGCCAGCGGACCTGCGGGGGTACCGTGGTCACGTCGTTCTGCTTGCTGGTGGGCGGCGCCAGGGTATCGGCCTCGTCCGAATCGCCCGGACGCACCGTCTTTTTCTTGAGCTCCTCGGCGTACGCGCGGAGAGGACACGACTTGGTGCAAGGCGTGTTCGGCGGGGCATTACAATCCGGGCACGGCTGGTCCGGCCACACGCCAGTCTCGATGGCCACGAGCCTGTTCTGTCGCGCGCTGCCCTTGACGTACATGTCTGGGCGGCAGCTAGGACATTGGCAGGTCCCAGGCTCGTGCGCGGGAGCAGGTGCGCTCTGCACGAGACCGCACCTCACGAGGCGCGCCCGCGCTTCGCTTCTCGTGAGGTCCCGATCTTCTGCGACCCAGAAAACCAGCGTGTTCTCGTCCCAGGTCGGGTCGAAGAAGATGGGCGCGTCGTCGACAAGAACGTCGCGGCTCTCCTGCTCATCGCCCAAAGCTACGCAGATGGTGGAGGCCAGGTAGACCTCCCGCGTGTTCTCATGCTCGATGAGGCGGTGCCCGAGCTCGACGCCCGGGAGACGGCCCAGGAGCTTGAAGCCGTACTTCCCCACGGCGTCGGTCTCGAACTCTGCGATGAAGCGCTCGCCGGTGGTGGGTTTATCCCGACCGCACAAGACGCAGTTGCCGTGCGCGTCCGCGGTGGCGAGATGTCGTCCGCCCCGCAGGCAATCGACAATGGACATCATGTGACGAGCGGGGCGGCGTTGAGGGCCTCGGCGATGTGATGGGCCCGGACGGCGTCGCTGCCGTCGAGGTCCGCGATCGAGCGGGAGACGCGCAGCACCTTGGCGTGGAGCTCGGCCGAGAGCCCGAGCCGCTCCACGGCCTGCCCCAGCATGCGCTGCCCCTTGTCGTCCGGCTTCGCGACGCGATCGAGGTCCGCGAGGCTGAGCCGGCCGTTCACCGCCTCGGTGACCACGAGCTTCTCGAAGCGGTTCTTCTGCACGTCCCTCGCCTTGACGACGCGGGCGCGCATGTCCGCGGAGCACTCGCTGCGGCTGCCCTTGAGCTCGTCCCCGGACAGGATCGCCTTCATGTCCATGCGGTCGAACACGGCACCGCGCAGCCGCTCGCGGTATGCCCGAATGCGCTCCGGCGGGCACTTGCATGTCCTGTCCTTCGTGCGGTGGAAGCCGCACGGGCACGGAAGAACCGACGCGACGGTGAGCGGTCGGGCCGGGAAGACCACGCGGGTCTGGCGCTGGCAGATGACCGATTGCCCGTCCTTGAGCACGCCATCGAGCACCGCGAGCGTCCGCTTCTTGAACTCCAGCAGCTCGTCCAAGAACAAGACGCCGAGGTGCGCGAGCGACACCTGCCCAGGTCGCACCGGAAGGCCGCCGCCGACGAGGCCCACCTCGCTCACCGTGTAATGCGGCGCCTGCAAGGGCCTCTGCGTGAGGAGCCCCTGGGAGGTGTGGAGCAGGCCCGCCACCGAATGAATCGACGTAACCTCGAGCGCCTCCTCGCGGGTGAGCGGGGGCATTACCGTGGGCAGGCGCCGGCAGAGCATCGTCTTCCCCGACCCAGGCGAGCCGATGAAGAGTAGCGGATGGAGGCCGGCAGCCGAGATCTCCAGGGCACGACGGCCGGCCACGAGACCTTGGATATCCGCGAGATCGACTTCCGCGAGCGGAGGCGCTTTCAAGAAGTCACGCGCGAACTGGAGCTGCCCCGCGCCTCGCAGCGAGCCGACCACGTCCTGCAGGTGCGCCGCGACCTGCACCTCCATGTGCTGCACGCTCGACGCCTCGGGGCCATTGGACCAGGGCACGATGGCGCGTGACATGTCCTTCACCCCGAGCAACGCCGGCAGAACGCCGCGCACAGGGCGCACGGCGCCGGTCTGCGCGAGCTCGCCGACGATGACCATGCGCGCAAGCGGCTTCTGCTCGAGGGCCATGAGCAGCGCCGTCGCCACGGCGAGGTCGAGCATTCCGTCGTTGCGGGTGCCGGCCGGGGAGAACTCGACCTTGACCTTGTAGCCGTCGAGCCACTTCCCAAGCCTCGCAAGCGCGGATAGCACGCGGGCCTTGGTATCGCGGACGCTGGCCTCCGCGAGGCCGATCAGCTCGACGGTGCTCGATCCTGCCTCGATCGTGACCACGATGCTGACCAGCGTGGCGACGAGACCCGTGAGCGCGATGGACAAAACCTCGCTGCGGAGAGGTTTCTCCGGCAGGGGATTGGTCCCCATAGTGGTCTCCTTTTTGGGTGATTGAAGCGGAAGGAAGAGGGCCCGGAGGCGTGATGCCCCCGGGCCCGTCGTGGTCAGAGGTCCCCGGACTCCTGCTTGGACCCGCCGGTGCTCGCCGGCTCGCCCTCGGGCGGCTCCTGCCCGCCGAGCTTGCCCTTCTCGATGGCGCTCCGCAGCGCGACCGCCACGTTCGGCATGATGAGCTCGACCTCCTCGGCGAAGAACTCCGTCTCGGCCCGCGTGAGGCGCACGCCCCGCCACTCCTTCCGCCCGCGCCGCTTGTCAGCGGGCAGCTCGTCCTCGTGGATGTAGACGTGCCCGTCGCTGGCGAGCGCGAACGAGGCCATGCACTCCTCCACGCGATCCTGCTCCTCGGTCTCCGCGTTCTTCGTGGGCGACTGCTTGGACGACATGTGTCTCCCTGAAAAAGCGAATGCGGCGCACGGAAGAACCGCACGCCGCATTGTTGTTGTTGGGTTTTCGCTCAATCCTCTTCGGGCAAGAGGATCGTGATGACCGCCTCGCCGTCGTCGCCGGGGCCGATGATGGCCTTCAGCTCGACGAGAGACGGTTCGATCGCGTCCGTGACGACATGCAACTCGTACCGGATTTGAGCTTCATCCGGCCGTTGCAGGGCGGCGCATCGGAACATCCAGAGGATGTCCCAGAGCCGGCCGGTCTCGTCGTTCCCCGCCTTCTCCGCGGCCGGCGACAGCTCGACGTACTTCTCCCAGACGGAGCGCGTCAGCGCCACCGGCGCCTTGATTCCAGCCTGCTTCGCGAGCTCAGTGACGTCGACGAGCGTGCCGTCTTCGAGCGCCTGCGCGCGGCTGTAAGCCGCAATCAGGACAAACTCTCCACCGATATCGTCACCTTCGTCGCTCACGTTGCCCCCGCGAGCAGCGTGATGCTCGAGCCCTTGGTCATCGCGTTGTCGTTGAGTTCGGTATACTGCGCAGCCTTTTTCCGGAGCGGCGAGTCCTCCGAGATGGAGCACTCGATCGCCACCGTCCAGAGCCGCGCGCCGATGCTCGACGCCGCGTCGACCGACTTCTTCTGCTCCTCCTCGTTCCGGTCGATGCCGTCCGTGACGAGGATGATGTCGGCGCCGTGCTGGCCCTTCTGCGCGAGCGCCTTCACCTGATCCACTGCGACGCCGAGGGCCAGGCTGATTGCCGTTCCACCGCTGAGGAAGTGAAGGATCATCTTCAAGACTCCAGCGCTGTCGTCCGGCTTCACGATCTGGACCACGGTCGAGGTCGCGTAATGCACCACGGCCACGGGCCGCTTCTCCTCCGAGGCGACACGGGCGAGCGCCACCGCAGCGGCCTTCGCCCACTCGTTCCGGATCCCGTGCATGCTGCCCGATTCATCGAGCGCGAGCACAAGCGGCCCTTTCGACTTCTTCGTCGTCCCCCGGACCGCATACTGCGCGGCCCGGCGAGAGGCGATTCGCTCGAGGGTCACAACCTCGAGCTGGGAATCGGTCAGGAGCACCGTCTCCGACGGCAGAAGCCGGGCGACGTCATTCCCCTGCTCGACCGAATACACCTCGCCCGAGACCCCGTGGGCCTTCGTCGCGTGCGCGCCGCGCAGCGAGGCAAACATGCGACCGGCCAGCCG
Source organism: Polyangium fumosum (assembly GCF_005144585.1). Taxonomy (GTDB): domain Bacteria; phylum Myxococcota_A; class Polyangia; order Polyangiales; family Polyangiaceae; genus Polyangium; species Polyangium fumosum. The sequence goes on from NZ_SSMQ01000029.1 coordinate 74,116, forward strand.
AGCAATACGCTCGACCCGATCCATGTCCCCCTGTGCGGTCTCGACCTCCCGCACCTGCGCCCAAGCCGCGGCGAGGTCCCAGCCGAAGCCATCCGAGACGTGCCTGGCCTGCTTCGCCTTCTTGTCGAACGCCGCCCACTGCTCACGAGCGGCGCTTCGCATCTCGAAGGCCGAGGCCCCCTCCGGGACGTCTTTCCCCGCCTTCCAGAGGAGATCGAACGCGTAGGCTGCCCCGACCTCGTCGAGCGCGAGGAAGGCCATGTGCTCGGGCGGCACCGTGTCGCGCACCGCCTCCGCGAAGGTCTTTGCAGGGGGATCCCTGCCCAGACCCACGATCGCATTCCAGAGGTCGCCGGCCTTCTCCGCGTCTTCACGCGAAGCCTCTTTCAAAATGAGATGCCGGCGCCTCGCTTGCAGGAAGGAGCCCATGGCCTACGAGAGCTGGTAGCGCTTCGAGAGGTCGCCCGTGAGCGCGTCGTGGGCCTTTTTCAGCTCGTCGAGCTTGGGCTGGATGCGGGCATGGGCGCGGCGCGACACGCCGTTCTTCAGCATGTCCTGCACGCGTTTGCCCGCCTCCGTGACCTTGTCGGCGAGCTGCGGGAGCGCCGCCTGATACGCCGCCGTGTCGGTGGGCCGATTGGCGTACGCCTTGAGCGCCTCGTCGACGACATCGATGGCCTGCGCGACGACGGAGCGGTCCACCGTCTGCAACACGGCGACGACGCGCGCACGGTCCTCGGGCTTGTTCCAGAGCCCGTACTTGAGGACCGAGAGGTGATCGAGCTCGACGGCCTGCGCGTCGTCGAGCCACGCCGCCGCCTTGAGCACGCGCGTGAGTGCAATCCAGCGCCGGTCCGAGAGGACCAGGCCGTCCGCCTTGAGCGCCGTGCGGAGCCGCAACATCTCCTCGACGACGCGCTGGGGCAGCTCGACCCGCTGCACCTCCTTCGCCGCCGCCTCCCACTCGGCGAGGCCGATCTGCGCGGCGGGCTTGTACTCCGGCGGCGTGGCGACGAGGTTCATCCAGGTGGCGTCCGCCTGGACGTACTCGACCACATCACGCAGGAGGAAGCGGTCGTAGATCGCCGCGAGGATCTCCTCCTCGGGCAGCTCGTTCGACGCGCCGACGAGCAGCCGCAGGGGGATCGGCTGTCCCTTGTAGAGCCGCTCGTTCATCGCGCTCAGGAAGGCGTTGAGCACGCTGTCCGAGCCCTTGAACACCTCGTCGAGGAAGGCGCACTCGACGGCCGCGAGCCGGCCATCCAGGTTCCTCTCCCACAGGTCGTTCTTCAGCGCCGAGAGCTTCACCGGGCCGAAGTACTCGTCCTCGGTGCCGAACTTGGTGACGAGGGTCTGAAACTTCCGTGCGTCGGGGAACGACGCCAGGAAGCCGAAAAAGAGCGCGCTCTTCGCCGTGCCCGGAGGCCCGACGAGCAGGGCGTGGCTCTGCGAGAGCGCGGCGAGGATGATGCACTCGATCGCGTCCTCGCGCTCACGGAAGGCCGCGTTGAGGCCGTCGCGCACGGCACGGAACCGGGCGCGGACGGAGCCGATGTCGATGGATCCGTTTTTCTTCATGCTGGTTATCCGCAGGTGGAAGAAGTCGCGGCGCCCGCCTCGGCGTCACCCGAAGCGGGGCCGGTTTGTCGGAGAATCAGTCGGTGATGGGCACCGTGAACGAGGGCTCGCTGGGCACGCCACCACCGCCACCACCGCCCGCGAGCTGGCGCTGGAAGCTGTCCTTGAGCTCCTTCACCTTCGTGGTGATCTTGTCGGAGACGCCCGCGAGCACGCCGCGATAGAGCTCGGCCTTCGCCACGAGCTCGTTGCAGAACTGGACGCGCCGGGTGAGCGCGTCCTGCCGCATGCCGTCGGTGGTCGCCTTCTCGAGGTCCTTGAGGAGCTCGCCGATGTCGGCCTCGAGCGCACCCTGCGCCGCCGACTTCGCGGTGGCGAGATTGTCCGGCGCGTCGTGCATGACGATGGTGATCGGCTCGACGCGCAGGTCCTCGAGCGCCGGCTTGAGCCGCTGCCACCGCTCGCACGAGGAGGGCGGGAGCAGGTACATGCCGCCGCGATTGCGAAGCGGGACGCCCGAGAGGGCCTTCACCATCGCGACGAGGGCCCCCGAGATGTCCTTCGTCTCGCAGTGGGCAATGAGGTGGTTGGCTTGCGCGGCGATGTTCTCCGCGTGCGCCATGGCCTCCTCGAGCCCGGGGGCACCATCGGGCGGCAAGGAGACGACCCTGCTCGAGGCGAGAGCGACGCGGCACCGTGCGCCGCACGGGTACTGGTCGCCAGCCTCGCCCCCGCCGCTCCTCCGCACGTAGATGCCGAAGGACGCGGGGGTGTCGCCGTTGGGGTTGGCGAAGGGCTGGACGAGAATGCCCGAGGGGCGCTTCACCTCGCCAGCGGCGCGGGAGAGGGCCGTGGCGGGGTCGACGTCCAGGATGAGGTGGTCGAAGCCCTCGGGCTGGAGGAGCACGCGTGCGCGCTCGCGGGAGACATTGATGCGCTCGGTATTCCACCCGACGATGTCGCCGATATGGCGTCCACCGGCGGCGGCCATCTTGCGCTGCGCTTGACGGATGTCGGCGACAGCGCCGTTCTTACCTGCCATGGAATTGGTCCGGAGATAGGACGCAATGCTGTGCGCACGCGGTCCGGAGACGGGAGGCGCCGAAGACGGTGCTCGTCGCGGCGCCGTGTCGAAGGCGCGCTCTATGTGAAGAGCGCCATGGAGACCACCTCATCGCCGAGCGGAAAGGCCGGGCGGCGTGGCCTGGGCGGGGGCCGCGTCACCTGCTGGACGACAGGCGGCATGAGGTAGACGTGCAGCCCGAATGCGATGTCCTTCGGGGCCACGGTTTGCGAGACGAAGTTCAGGCCCCCGCGCCCGTTCTTCCAACGGAAGTGGAGCCCATCGTTGTCGAGCCAGGCGACGAGATCGTCGTACTGTCTCGTAAGAACCCCGGCCACCTGTACAAGGAATGGGCGGGGCATTCGGACCTCGAATGCCCGGACCACGTGGAAGGCGATGAACTTGTTCCCCGCGTCGGCGAGGAGTGGGCCGAGCAGAAGGAGCGGGTCGAGGTAGATCCGATCGCCCTGCCACACAGTTGTCGAGGCGAGCCGGCCGGCGGCGGAAGACGCGCGCCGGCTCATCTTCTCCACGTGTTCGGCCCGGAGCGCCTCGACGCGCGGGTGAAGAAGCGCCTGGAGCTCGGGCGCGATGTGCTGGTCGAGCTTGCCGATGAAAGACCGGAGCTTTTCCGGCTCCACGCCGAGGACAGGCGCGAGCTGATCGCCTTCCTCTTCGAGATACCAGCTCAGGCTTTTCGTATTCGGCTTGGCCAGGCGCAGCACGCGCCCGAGGTCTTCCAGGCTAGGCCGCCTCGGCATGCACGAGCTCGTGCTCGGGGAGCACCGGCTCCGGGCGGTCGAAGTCCGGCGGGGGCACGGGGGGCTGGCCGGGCGGGCGCTTCGCCTGTGTGGCGAGGGCCTTGAAGAACTCCATGTCCGGCGTGTTGTTCTTCGCCGCCCGCGCGATGCGCCGGGCGACCGTGTACGGGTTCATGGAGCGCGGGACGCGCAGCTCGGTGATGCCGAGCGAGAGGAAGAGGCGACGCTCGGCGAGCGTGCCATAGCGGAGCACGCGACCATTGACGCGCATGATCGTAATCCTTTCCGGAAACAAGAGGGCGCCCCGGAGCACGGCATTGCATGCCAGCGAGACGCCCTGGTCGACGGATGACGGAATGGGTTTCAGCGATCCCAGAGCCGGCTGGGTCGCCACGGCGGCGGCTCCTCATCGTCGTCCTGGATGAAGAGGTGCCGCTGGTGCGGTGGGACGTGCGGGCCTGGGGAGTGGTGGCCGTACGGCGAGGCCGGCCGCGTCGGCGCGTGCCGGAAGGCCAGCATCGCGACGGGCTGGTTGCGATCGACGAGCACGATGCCCGTGAACACGGAGCCGTCGGAGCTGACGAGCTCGACGCCGGGCGGCGGTCGGGCCGCCTCGCGGAGCCAGTCGATCGCCTCTTCGGCGGAGGGGCCGAGGTTTTTCAGACGGCGCCGCAGTTCTTCGAGGAGAGCTTCGCCGAGAACGTCGGCTACGAGTTCGAGGGCCAGATGGCCTCGGTCACGACGGCGAGGACGACGCCGGCGACGAGCGCGGCGGCGCCTTTCTTGGCGCTGTCATTGCCGAGCACACGCTTGATGAACGAGGTGCCGGGGTTCTCGGGATTCGACGGGGCAGCGTTGGGCGTGAGGGGCATGGCTTCTTCTGGATACCTTTCCGAGTTGATTGGAACGATGGGGCTCGTCAGCCCAGGCAGACGGTGATGATCTGCGCGACCATCGTGATGACGGCCGCCGCGATACGCAGCGCCTTGCTGACCGCTTTGGGGTCACGAAGGAAGCGAGAGAGACGGGACATCACAATGACCTCCGGGGTGATGGGTTTCCCCAGATTATTATCTCCGCGATATCACTGTTCTTGCGTTGCGCGGCGGACCCATTCATCCGCGACGAACGAGCTGAAGCGGCCCGATGCGGCGACGATGATGTGGTCGACGAGGGGCATTCCGATGAGATCTGCAATCTCCTGCACGCGGACGGTCAGCTTGATGTCCTCGATCGACGGGTTGTGATCGCCGCCCGGATGGTTGTGGACGAGCACGAACCCGGACGCTGCGAGTTCGAGCGCTGCACGCAGGATGTCGGAGGTGCGGACCGCGAGGGCGTGAAGGCCGCCGCGGGCGATCATCCTTGCGCCGCGGAATTCGTTCTGGCCGCTGAGCGCGATGATGTGCATCTCCTCGTGTGCCAGATGTCCGAGCCGGGGGCGGGCCCATGCGGCAACGTCGGCAGAGCAGGTGATCTTGGGCGCGCTCGCGCCTTCGATCAGTCTGCGGTAGCCGAGCTCGAAGGCGGCGGCGAGGCGGGTGGCCTCGTCGAGGGTGAGGCCGAAGCGCTCGGTGAGCGCCAGGGGCGTGAAGCGGGCGAGCGCGGGGAGGCTGCCGAGGGATTCGAGCAGATGGGCTGCGACGCCGGGGCGTCCGAGCACGAGGTCGATCAGGTTCTCGGTGGTGGACTGCTCGATGTGGATGATGGAAGCGATGAGAGGAGCGTCAGGCGAGCCTGTCACGGATACAGGGCCTCCTTTCCGATGCCGTGGCTCTTATCTCCGCGGTGTTCACGAGTTTTCCCAGGACGGATCGAGAGCGCATTCAGGCGACCGTCGGAAGAACCGGTACAACCACGTAGGGGGCACCACTTGGCACGAGCAGGCGCGTGGCTAAGCTGCCGAGGATCAGGTCAAGAGGAGAAGCTGATGCCGAGGTACACCGCTGCCGCCGAGGTGGAGACCACCGTCGACGAACAAGCACAAGCCGAGGAGATGGCCCCCGAGCTGCGCGAGCGATGCGACAAGGTTCGGAAGGCGCTCGCCAAGGCGGGTCCCCAGGACACCCGCGCCCGCTACCAGCTCGGGGAGCTGGTCAAGGACGCGATGACTGATGAAGAGAAGTACGGCAAGAAGGCCGTGGCTCAGATCGCGGTCTCACTAGGCTACGATGAGAAGACGCTCTACCGATACGCGCAGGTCGCCAAGGCTTGGTCCCTCGACGAGCTCAACGAACTGCTGAAGCGGTCCTCGAAGACCGACATACCGATCGGCTTCTCGCACCTGCTCGAGATCGCCGGCATCGACGACAAGCGGAAGCGTAAGAAGTACGTCAACCAGGTACTCAAGGAGGGGCTGTCGGTGCGGGAGCTCAAGGTCCGCATCACGGCTGAGCGCGTGGCGTCCGGCGAAGAGCCGGAGATCGACACGCCGAAGACCCTGAGTGGCATGCGCTCCGCGTCCAAGAACTGGCTCGGGCGCGTTCGCGACTGGGAGGAGCGCCTTCTCCCCGCGCTGAACGAGGCCCCGCCTCCCCCGGAGGTCCGTGCGAAGTTCGAGGAGATGCTCGAGCAGCAACGTGAGCTCGTGAAGCGACTCCAGAACGTCAACGAGAGGCTCGACTCCTGGCTCGGCGCGCCGCCCGCCTCGGCGGAGCAACCGACGCTCAAGGATGCACAGGAGGACGAGCTGGAGGAGGACGACGAGGCGGAGGCCAGCGTGGATGCAGAGGCTCACGACCACGCCCAGGCCGAGGACGAGGAAGAGGCCGAGGAAGAGGCGGCTGCACCCGAGCAGGCGAGAACCGCGTAGGCAGGGGCGAAGAAAGTCGCGACGTCGCGACTTTGTTGACCGGCAATTCCTAGCCAAGGCCGGTGACTGCGGGCCCGGCAGGGCATGGCGAGCACAGCGATCCAGTGGTGCGACGACACCGTCAACCCGACGATGGGTTGTGACGGGTGCGTGCTCTGAGGCCCGCAGCGCAAGAGCTGCTGCGCCAGCATCTTCCACGAGCGTAAGCAAGGCAGCAACCTGGCTTTGCCCCCGTCTTCGCCAAGCCGCTGGACCTCGAAGAGGTATCGGGCTCGGCAACGCCGCTCCGGTTGTTCCAGTGCCTCGCCGAAGGCTGACGCGCCGCCCTAACCGACTCTCTCCGACTCTCCCCAGCTCTTCCAGACGCCTCCCCCGTGCTGTACCGTTGCATGGGCAGGCGTGTGCCTATGGAGCAGCTCAAGATGCCGGAGCCTTGGTCCTCGGTCGACGAGGTCGCGAAACACTTGGGAGTGGCGCAGGACTCGATCTATCGCTGGATCGAGGCGCGAGGACTCCCAGCGCACAAAATCGGTCGACTCTGGAAGTTCAAGCTCTCGGACGTTGATGGGTGGGTTCGTGCCGGGGGCGCGGAGGGCGGCGAGAAGGTCGCCTCGAAGAACAGGACGAAGGCGAAGCGGGGGCGTTCATGAGCGGCAAGAGCATGGACGTCTTCTCGTTGAGAGACTCGATCGTCGCCGAGTATCGCAAGTTCGCCACCTCGTTCACGACGATCCACGCGGACGACATCCGCTCACAGGTCGAGGCGCTCTACGCGAAGGGGCGCTTCTGGCCCGATCCGCTCATCCAGATCAACCCGAGCTACAAGCGCGGGGCGAACATCGAGACGCTCATCGCGGGCAGCGCGCTCGCCCCTGGAACCGCTGAAATCTTCCGCGCCGACGGCGCTCCGCTGAGCCTCTACAAGCATCAGGAGCAAGCCATCGCGCTTGCCTCGCAGGGCGAGAGCTACGTCGTCACCACCGGCACGGGTTCGGGCAAATCGCTTTGCTTCTTCATCCCGATCGTAAGCGCGGTGCTCGCTGAGAAGCGCGGAAGTGCGTCGAAGCGCACGCGGGCGATCATCATCTACCCAATGAATGCGCTGGCCAACAGCCAGCTCGAAGAGCTCGACAAGTTTGTCGCGAACGTCCAAGGCGAGCGACCCATCACGTTCGCGCGCTACACCGGGCAGGAAGACAGTGAAGAACGGCGTCGCGTTGCCGAGAATCCGCCCGACATCCTGCTGACGAACTTCATGATGCTCGAGCTCCTGATGACTCGCCAGGACGAGCTCGATCGTAAGGTAATCGGCAACTGCGCCGGCTTGCGCTTCCTCGTGCTTGATGAGCTGCACACGTACCGCGGGCGCCAAGGCGCCGACGTCGCGCTGCTCGTGCGGCGCGTGCGTGAGCGCTTGTCGCCTGAGAAGCTCCAGTGCATCGGCACGTCGGCCACGATGGCCAGCGAGGGGAGCGCGCGCAACAAGCAGGAGGTCGTCGCGGGCATCGCCTCCAAGCTGTTCTCGACGACGGTGGACCCGAGCCACGTCATCATCGAGGAGCTCGAACGCGTCACCGACAAGTCGAGGCGCGCAGAGTCCGTGAAGAGCGTGCTCGGCGCTGCGATCGACGGGGGACTCCCCTCTAACATCTCCGACGACGGCCTTCACAACCACCCGCTCGCCATCTGGACGGAGACGCGACTCGGCATCACAACCACCGACGCGAACCCTGCGTGGCATCGCGCGCGCCCACGAACGCTCGACGAGGCGGCGCGAGAGCTGGCCGCCGAGGCGGGCCGCGATGAGGAGGCGTGCCGTGCAGCACTTCGGACGCTGCTCCTAGTGTCGAGCCTGCCCGAACGTGATCGAACCGGAGACCCATCCGCCACGCACCGCAGCTTTTTCGCCTTCAAGCTGCACCAGTTCATCTCGGGCGCGGGGCACGCCTTCGCGACCTTCGAGCCGCCCGGCAAGCGCTCGGTCACGGTCGAGGGGCAACAGTACCTTCCCGGCGATCCCGATAAGCGCCTCTACCCAGTCCACTTCTGCCGCGAATGTGGGCACGAGTACCACCCGGTCCGCTTCGTCTCGGACTCGGGCGAACGCGTCTTCCTGGCCCGCGACATCGACGACGCCGCGCCGGCGAAGACCGACGACGAACCGGAGAGCGACGAGGACGAGTCACCCGACCGCGAGGTCTTCGGCTTCCTCACGCTCCACGCCCGCGACCCAGAGTTCACCTTCGCCGACCGCGAGGAGGACTACCCTGAGACCTGGCTGGACTTCGATGCCGCCGGCAATCCTCGCATCAAGAGCCACTACCGCAGCGCCCGTGCGCGCGAGGTCATCGTCACGCCCAACGGCAAGGTGGGCTCCGGCGCAAAGGCCTGGTTCATCCCCGGCCGCTTTCGCTTTTGCCTTCGCTGCGGGGCGACGCACAGCACCTCGGCGCGCGACCGCACGCGGCTCGCATCGCTGTCCGCTGAAGGTCGAAGCTCAGCTACGACGGTGCTGGTCGCGAGCGCGCTTCGCTGGATGCACGGGCGTGACTCGGGGCTCACTACGCACACGCGCAAGCTGCTCGGCTTCACCGACAACCGGCAGGACGCCGCGCTCCAGTCTGGGCACTTCAACGATTTCCTCTTTGTGAGCCTCATCCGCGCTGCATTTCTCAGCGCCCTCGATGTGGCGGGCGACAAGAGGCTCCGGAGCGACGAACTCGGGGCCGCGCAACAGCGCGCGCTTGGCTTCGACCGCCCTGCGCCGGAGCTGCGCAGTGAGTGGCTCCTCGAGCCGACGCTCAAGGGCTTCAACCTGCAGGAGGCCGAGAGCGCGCTCCGGCAAGTTCTATCGTACCGCGTGTGGTTCGATCAGCGTCGAGGCTGGCGCTACACGAACCCGAACCTCGAGCAGCTCGGGCTCGTGAACGTCGAGTACCTCGGTCTCGACGACCTGGCCTCCGATGAAGAGCTGTTCGCGGCGGCGCCGGACGTCCTGCGCCTCGCGTCGCCCGCCGTGCGCAAGTCGGTCTACCTCGAGGTGTTCGACCACCTGCGCAAGTGGATGGCGATCCGCAGCCAGGTGCTCGACCCGACCGTTATCGAGCAGATGCTGCAGAAGTCCCACAGCCGGCTTCGTGCGCCGTGGGGATTCGGCAACGATGAGAAGCCGCGTAAGGCGCGCTGGCTGCTCATCTCGCCGCCGTCGCGCAAGAACACGAGCTTGCGCGACGAGGACCTCATCGTGCGCGGCGGCTCGCGCAGCGCGCTCGGGAAGACGATCAAGTCGTCTCGCGGCTCGCGAACCCCGCAGGAGCCCGATGGGCGCAAGCTCTGGGATAACCCCTCGACGGTGCGTGCCCTCAAACCCGAGTACTTCGACACGCTCATCGAGGTGCTGCTCAAGGCGGCCTGCACGCACGGGCTCGTGTCCGAGGAAGTGACGCCCTTCGGCGACCAGACGGGGTTCCGCCTAAACGACGCCTGCGTGCTCTTCAAGCGCAGCACTCCCGACATCGATCCGAACCACCCGAACGAGAACGCCTTCTTTCGCGACTTCTATGCGAACCTCGCGGTGACGCTGCGCGAGCCGATCCATCCGCTCTTCGGCTTCGAGGCGCGCGAGCATACCGCGCAGGTCGACGGCGAGAAGCGTGCCGTACGCGAGAAGCGGTTCCGCTTCGGCATGAAGGAGCGGGAGGAACTCGGCTCCGACGAGAAGCACCTGCGCGAGATCGGCGAGGCCAACCGGTTCCTCCCGGTCCTCTTCTGCTCGCCGACGATGGAGCTCGGCGTCGACATTTCCGCGCTGAACGCGGTCTACATGCGCAACGTTCCGCCTACACCCGCGAACTACGCGCAACGTAGCGGTCGCGCGGGCCGCAGCGGCCAGGCCGCGCTGGTGCTCACTTACAGCTCTTCGCAGAGCCCGCACGACCAGTACTTTTTCCGCGACCCAAAGGCGATGGTGCACGGCGAGGTCCGCCCGCCGCTCCTCGACCTCGCGAACCGCGACCTTGTCGAGAGCCACCTGTCCGCCGTCTGGCTCGCGTGCACGGAACTGCCGCTCGATCCGTCGATCGCGGAGCTGCTCGTGCTCTCGGAGACAGGGCGCCCGCTCAAGAAGGACGTGAAGGTGCCGATGGCGCTTCCGAAGGTCGCCGAGGAAGCCCGTCGTCGTATTCGGCGCGTGCTGGACCTCCTCGACGAAGATCTCACGAAGGAGCTTGCCCCCTGGTACCGAGAGCGTGGGCGCGACGTGTTCGCCGACGAGGTCGTCGAACGCGCGCTCACGCGCTTTGAGCAGGCCTTCAACCGCTGGCGTTACATCTTTGCCGCCGCCGAGCAGCAGCGCGACGCCGCGCGCCGCACGATGGACGACTACTCGGCACCGCAGAACGAGAAGCGCGCGGCGCAGGGCCGTCACGCACAGGCCATCGACCAGCTCAATCTGCTCCAGTCGGACACGCGGAACTTGAACAGCCCGTCGAGCGACTTCAACACGTACCGCTACCTCGCGACCGAGGGCTTTCTACCCGGGTACAACTTCCCGCGCCTTCCGCTGATGGCCTACATTCCCGCGACCAACGATGGGCGCGGGCGCCAGACGTACCTCCAGCGACCTCGTTTCCTCGCGCTCTCCGAGTTCGGGCCGAGGAGCCTCGTGTATCACGAGGGCCGCGCGTACCGCGTCGTGCGCGCGATGCTCTCGCTCAACCAGCAGGCGAGCGCCACGGCGGACGTGCGCCTCGCCACGAAGACCGTGCGCATCTGCAAGGCGTGCGGCGCGGGGCACTGGAACGACGAAGCGTCGATGTGCCACGCGTGTAGCGCGTCGCTCGGAGATGCGGAGATCGTCAACCACACATACCGCATCGAAAACGTCTCGACGCAGCCCGCCGAGCGCATCACCGCGAACGACGAGGAGCGCCAGCGCCAGGGCTTCGAGCTGCAGACGACGTTCGAGTGGGCCACGCGCGACCACGCGCTCGACGTCCGCAAGGGCGTCGCCCTCGACGAAGAGGGCGAGATTGTGCGGCTTGCCTACGGACCGGGCGCCACCATCACGCGCCTGAACAAGGGCCTGCGCCGCCGGAAGAACCGCACGCAGCTCGGGTTCATGATGGACCCGGTTTCGGGCTACTGGGCGAAGAACGAGGACGAAGGCGATGACGGCTCTGATCCGACGGCGTCGCCGCGCCAGTGGATCGTGCCGAGCGTGCAGGACCGGAAGAACGCGCTGCTGCTCCAGCCCAGCGATGCCGAGCTCTCCCAGGCCACGCTGACGACGGTGCAGCACGCGCTGCTGCGTGGCATCGAGGCCGTGTTCCAACTCGAGGAAGGCGAGATCCTCGCCGAGCCGATGCCCCAGCGGGACGCGCGCACGGGCTTCCTGTTCTACGAGGCGACTGAAGGCGGCGCCGGCGTGCTCACACGCCTGGTCGCCGAGCCCGAGAGCCTCGCCGAGGTGGCGCGCGAAGCGCTCGCCATTATGCACTTCGACCTGGCGGACGGCCTGCCCTCGACAGTGACCACGTTCGTTGACGCGCCCGGTGGCGCGTGCGTCGCGGCCTGTTACCGCTGCGTGATGTCGTACTTCAACCAGCCGGACCACGAGCTGCTCGACCGTCGCAACGAGGGCGCGCGCGGGCTCCTACTCCGGCTCGCGGGAGGAAGGCTTACCGGGCTCGAAGCGCCGGTTTCGCGGCGTCCGACCGAGCCTCCTCACATGCCTGCGGGCGGCGACCTCGCTTCCGCGTGGCGCATCTACGCTCACGGGCGCGAGCTTCCGTCACCAGATTCGGAGCCCCTCTTGATCGATGAACAGTCCGTTACGCTGGTGTGGCGCGGCCACTACGTCGCTGCGCTCTTCGCGCAGAACAGCGTGCTTGCAGCGAAGCTGGAGAACAAGGGCTTCGAGGTCGTTGTCCTCGGTGAGAACGAAGAGTCATGGGCCGAGCCCACGTCGTCGCTCGCGAAGCTTCTCGGGAGGCCGGCGTGAGCACGACGGCAACGACGCCGCCGCCCTCGAACGCGCGGTGGAGCCCCGGCAGCCTTGTGCGCGCACGCGGTCGCGAGTGGATCGTGCTCTCCGGAAGTGACGCCGAGGTGCTACGCGTTCGTCCGGTCGCGGGCTCGGAGGAGGACCAGACCTCCATCCACCTCGCGCTCGAGGCGACCCCGGTCGCCGACGCCTCCTTCCCGAAGCCCGAGCCCACGCAGAAGGCTGGCCACGATGCGGCGCTGCTCCTGCGTGACGCGCTCGTGCTGTCGCTTCGTCGCGGCGCCGGGCCGTTCCGCAGCTTTGGCCAGATCGCCATCGAGCCGCGCGCCTACCAGCTCGTGCCGCTACTCATGGCGCTCAAGCTCGACCCCGTTCGGCTCCTGATCGCCGACGACGTCGGTGTTGGAAAAACCATCGAAGCAGCGCTAATCGCGCGCGAGCTGCTCGACCGTGGCGACGTTGAGCGCTTCGCGGTGCTGTGCCCGCCGCACCTCGTGGACCAGTGGGTGACCGAGCTCGAAGGCCGCTTCCACCTACGACCGGTCGCAGTGACCGCAGCGAGCGCGGCGCGCCTCGAGCGCAACTTGCCGCCGAGCGAGAGCATCTTCACCACGCACTCGCACACGGTCGTCAGCCTGGACTACATCAAGGGCGAGCGCCGTCGCGCAGAGTTTCTACGCGCGTGCCCCGAGTTGGTGATCGTCGACGAGGCGCACACATGCGCGTCGACCGGTCAGGGGCGGCACCAGCGCTACGAGCTGCTGAAGGGGCTCGTCAGCGAAAAGGCGCGCCACCTGGTGATGCTCACGGCGACACCGCATAGCGGTGACGAGGACGCCTACTTCCGACTGCTCGGGCTCCTGCATCCCGACTTCGCGGCGCTGTCGGACGCGGCGGGCGACGAGCACAAGAAGCTCCGCGATCGCCTTGCAGCACACTTCGTCCAGCGCCGACGCCCGGACATCGCCGAGTGGAAGGAGGGCAACCTCTTCCCGCGCCGTGAGACCAAGGAACTGACCTACAAACTCACGGGCACGTGGGAACGCTTCTTCGACGCCGTGCTCGACTACTGCGCCTCTGTCGTTGCGGCAGCCGGGGAAGACACGAAGAAGCAGCGCCTCAACTTCTGGGGCACGCTCGCCCTCATGCGTTGCGTGGCTTCTAGCCCTGCGGCCGCCGTCCAGGCACTGCGCACCCGAGCGGGGCTCGAAGAAGAAGTCGCCGAGGACGACATCGAAGCACGCGTTTTCGACGGAGCCGCCGACGCGCTCCCGGACGACGACGTCGAGCCGCCCGCAGCGTCCGAGGAGAAGGCACTCGCGGCGCTCATCACGCAGGCCGAGGAGCTCACCGGACAGGCCGGAGACCCAAAGCTAAAGATCCTCACCGACCACGTCGTCGAGCTGGTGAAGGAAGGCTTCAACCCGGTCGTCTTCTGCCGCTACATCGCGACGGCCCACTACCTCGGACAGCACCTCGCCACGAAGATCAAGGACGTCGCGGTCGGCGTCGTCACGGGTGAGCTGACCTCGGACGAGCGCAAGGAGAAGGTCGAGTTGCTCGGCGACGCCGAGCGGCGCGTCCTCGTGGCCACCGACTGCCTCTCCGAGGGCGTGAACCTTCAGGACCACTTCGATGCGGTCGTCCATTACGACCTCTCGTGGAACCCCACGCGCCACGAGCAGCGCGAAGGCCGCGTCGATCGCTTCGGGCAGAAGAGCGGCGTGGTGCGCGCCACGTTGATCTACGGAGCGAACAACCCGGTCGACGGCGCAGTGCTCGAGGTCATCCTCAAGAAAGCCGACAAGATCCGCGAGGAACTCGGCGTGCCGGTGCCGCTGCCCGACGACGGGCACACGCTGAGCCAGGCGCTCATGAAGGCCGTGCTTCTCCGTAATCGCGAGCGCGAAGGGAAGCGTCAGCAGGCCTTTGCGTTCGTCGAGATGGACGAAGCAAAGGCCATCGAGACCCGCTGGCTCGATGCGGCCGAGAAGGCGAAGAAGAACCGTACGGTCTTCGCACAGCGCCGCCTCAAGCCCGAGGACGTGCTGCCCGAATGGAAGAAGTCGCTGGCTGTGCTCGGTGGCAAGGAGGACGTGCAGCGCTTCACCGGCCGCGCCCTCGCTCGTCTGGGTGGTGCGCTGGAGCCCGTAGGCAGCTCTGGACGTCGAGGCTTCAAGACGCCGCTCACGGCGCTCCCCGAGGACGTCCGCGAACGTCTCGATGTCGAAGGGCTCGTAGGCTCGCTGCTCATCGATTTCGAGTACCCGCCCGCGCCGCGTTGCCGCCCGGTGCAGCGGAGCCACCCGCTCGTCTCGGTGCTCGCCGAGACGCTTCTCGAACGCACCCTCGGGAACGTCGCCGGTGCCGACGTGAATGATCCGGGCGTACTCGGAAGGGTCGGATGCTGGGTGGCCGAGGTCGTTACGTCGCGCACGTTGGTGGCGCTCGTGAGACTGCGCCACCAGCTCACGTCGCAGCGAGGCCCGCAGGCCACGACGTTGCTTGTCGAAGAGGCGACGGCCATCGCATGGACCGGTGGTCCGAGCTCGCTTGAAGGGCCGGACGCGCTCGCGCTGCTCTCGCCCGTTCCCGCTTCCGATCCTCCCGCGCACGTGCGCGAGCGCGCGGTCACGCAGGCGCTCGGCCAGCTCGACACCCGCATGTCGGAGCTCGATGCGTTCGCGGAGCGGCGCGCACAGGCGCTCCTCGCTGACCATCGCCGCGTGCGCGAAGCCGCTGATGCTCTCGGTCGCTACAGCGTGAAGGCACTTCTTCCAGCGGACGTCATCGGACTGTTCGTTCTGCTGCCGAAAGTGGACTGAACATGGCAGCAAAGCGAAAGACCCGAGCCCGTGAGGCCCAGCTCGCGTTCGAAGCGCTCTCGATCGAAGGCGGCCTCCTCTCGCCCGAGTGGCTCTCGAAGGTCGCCCAGCTTCAGGCGGGAACGCAGGCCGAAGCGGACTATCGCATACATAAGGGCCTCAACCTCCGCGACGAGATTGGCCGCTACTGGCGCATCGCGCAGGCCCAGTGGGCCGACTTCAAGTCCGGCCGTGACGCGAAGGCCGACCCGAAGGCCGTCTCCGAGCGCTTCGTGCCCGCGCTCCTCCGCGACGCATTCGGCTTCACGTCGCTCGCGGCAGTGGAGCCTGCGCGCCTCCAGGAGCGGACGTACCCCATCGGGCGCGCAGCGCTCGGCGGGCGTGTGCCGGTCGTCATTGCTCCGGCCAACAGCGGACTGGACTCGCTCTCGCCGTCGTTCGGCGACGGCAGCCGTCGCCGTAGCGCCTTCGGTCTCGCGCAGGAGTACCTGAACGCCCAGGAAGGCGCGCTCTGGGGTATCGCCAGCGACGGCTCCGCCCTGCGCATCGTGCGCGACAACGCGAGCCTCACGCGCCCCGCGTGGATCGAGGGCGATCTCCAGCGTATCTTCACCGAGGACCGCTACGCCGACTTCGCTGTGCTCTGGCTCCTCCTCCACGAGACGCGCTTCGGCCGTGAAGGGCAGCCCGTCACCGAATGCGCGCTCGAGGTCTGGCGTAACGCAGGCCGCGAAGAAGGCACACGTGCGCGCGAGCACCTTCGACGTGGCGTCGAGGAAGCGCTCGTTGCGCTGGGCCAGGGCTTCCTTTCGCACGCGGAGAACCAGACGCTACGCATCGACCTTCAGAACGGCACGCTGCCGGTGAAGGACTACTTCAACCAGCTCCTGCGGCTCGTCTACCGGCTCATCTTCCTGCTCACGGTCGAAGAGCGCGGGCTGCTTCACCCCGACGGGACGAGCGACGCAGCGAAGGCGCTCTACGCCCACGGCTACGGTATCCGGCGCCTGCGCGAGCGCTCGGTGAAGCGCAGCGCCCATGACCGATTCTCCGACCTGTGGGAGGCGACCAAGGTCGTGTGCCGTGGCCTTGCTGCCGGAGAGGCGCGCCTCGGTCTACCGGCGCTCGCGGGCATTTTCGCGGCGAGCCAGTGTCCCGCGCTCGATGCCGCGAAGCTCGAGAACCGCGCGCTGCTCCTCGCCGTTTTCAAGCTCGCGTGGCTTCGCGAGGACGGCAGCCTCTCGCGCGTCAACTGGCGCGACATGGGCCCCGAGGAGCTGGGCAGCGTCTACGAGAGCCTCCTTGAACTCGTTCCGCAGATCGCCAAGGACGGACGGCAGTTCGGCTTCGCCTCTGGCGGTGAGACCAAGGGCAACGCGCGCAAGACGACGGGGAGCTACTACACGCCAGAGAGCCTCGTGCAAGTGCTGCTCGACAGCGCGCTCGAGCCCGTCATCGCCGACACCATCGCGAAGAACCCGGCGACCCCGGTTGAGGCGCTGCTGGGCCTATCGATCGTCGACCCGGCTTGCGGCTCGGGTCACTTCCTCCTCGCGGCCGCGCGCAGGCTTGCGGCGCAAGTCGCGCGCCTTGAGGCGAACGGCACGCCCTCGGCCGCCGAGTACCGGCACGCGCTGCGGCAGGTCGTCGGACGCTGCATCTTCGGCGTCGACCTCAATCCGATGGCCGTCGAGCTGTGCAAGGTCGGCCTTTGGATGGAGGCGGTCGAGCCGGGCCTGCCGCTCACGTTCCTCAACTCGCACATCCAGCACGGCAACGCGCTCCTCGGGACGACGCCGGAGCTGATGGCAAAGGGCATCCCCGATGCGGCGTGGGACCCGATCGAGGGCGACGACAAGAAGACCGCGAGCGCGCTCAAGAAGCGGAACAAGAAGGCCGCCGAAGGACAGCGTTCCCTCGACACGCTGTGGACCAAGACCGCCGACACCGAGGCGCAGGCCGTCACGCGCGCGGTCACCGAGCTCGATGCGGCGAGTGATGCGAACGTCGAAGCGCTCGCGAAGAAGGAGGAGCGCTGGGACGGCATCTTGGGCTCGCCCGAGTACCGCCACCAGAAGTTCGTGGCCGACGCATGGTGCGCCGCGTTCGTGTGGCCAAAGCAGCCGGGCGAGCTGACCGACGCCACGCCGACGAACGAGCTGTGGCGCCAGCTCCGTGATGGGCAGGGCAAGGCGCCTGCACTCACGACGAAGACGGTCGGTGAGCTCGCGGACCAGTACCGGTTTTTCCACTGGCACCTGCAGTTCCCGCAAGTTTTCGCGAAGGGCGGTTTCGATGTCGTCCTCGGCAACCCGCCGTGGGAACGCGTGAAGCTGCAGGAGCAGGAATTCTTCGCGTCACGCAGCGAGGAGATCGCGAAGGCCTTGAACGCGGCGGCCCGCAAGAAGCTCATCGCGAAGCTGCCCGATGAGAACCCGCAACTCTGGGAGGAGTGGAGCACTGCGAGCCGTAAGGCCGAAGGAGAGAGTCATTCGATCCGGCAGTCGGGTCGGTATCCACTCTGTGGCGTCGGAGACGTCAATACGTACGCGATCTTCGCGGAGCACAACCGTTCGCTCCTCAGTCCCAGAGGGCGAGCTGGGTTCATTGTCCCCAGCGGCATCGCAACGGACGACACGACCAAGGAGTTCTTCCGCTCCCTAGTCGACGAGCGATTCCTGCGATCGCTGCTCGACTTCCAGAGTGGTCCTGGCCTCTTCGGGGAAGTTGGCCATGCCAGGTTTAAGTTCTGCCTCTTGACGCTCGGCAGAGGCGAGGCCCCCGCCGACTTCCTGTTCTTTGCGCGAGGCGTAGAGGAACTGGCCGATCCAGAGCGTCGGTTCTCTCTCAGCGCTGAGGACTTCGAGCGACTGAACCCGAACACGAGAACGTGTCCGACATTCAGGTCGAAGCGCGACGCAAGGCTCAACCGCGACATCTACCGTCGGAGCGGGGTGCTTTGGCGCGAAGACGTGCCCGACGGAAACCCGTGGCGTCTCCAGATTCGCACTCGCCTTTGGCACATGGCTGAGGATGCGTCGTACTTCCACACGAAGACTCAACTGGAGTCGGAGGGCTGGGAACGGCACGGCAACAAGTACTCGCGGGGCACGACGGAAATGGTCCCGCTGTACGAGGCGAAGATGCTGCACCACTTCGACCATCGATATGGCGACTATGCCGACAAGCTCGCGTCGAGCGAAAGCACCAGTCTTCCCGACGTACCGATCGAGCGTCTTGGGGACGCAGACTACTCACCGCTGGCCCGTTACTGGGTGGACGGCGCAGAGGTTCGCGAACGCCTCGCTGGGCTTTGGACGCGAGGATGGCTGGTTGGGTGGCGCGATATCTGCCGAAGCACGGACGAGAGGACGATGGTCTCGTCGCTGCTGCCGACGACGGCAGTCGGCAACAAGTTCCTCCTGTTGTTCCCGTCGGTCGAACCGAGTCTTGCGGCGGCTCTGTACGCGAATCTATGTAGCTTCATCTTCGACTACTGCGCGCGACAGAAAACAGGTGGCACGAGTCTCAATGTCTTCACGATGAAGCAGCTTCCGGCGCTGCCGCCCTCTGCCTACGAAGCGGCCCCTTCGTGGGCAGGGGGAATGCGTGTCGTCGATTGGCTCGTGTTGCGAGTTCTGGAACTCACGTACACCGCATGGGACCTCGAATCGTTTGCTCGTGACCTCGGCCACGACGGCTCGCCGTTCCGCTGGGACCCGGAGCGGCGATTCCTGCTTCGATGCGAGATGGATGCCGCCTTTTTCCACCTCTACGAGGTGGCCCGCGACGACGTCGAATACGTGATGGAGACGTTTCCCATCATTCGCCGAGACGATGAGAAGGCCAACAACGGCGTCTACCGAACGAAGGACGTGGTCCTCGCGATTTACGACGAGCTGGCCGAGGCCGAGCACTTTGGCAAACCGTACCAGACGCGCCTCTCGCCACCACCTGCCGACCGCAGCGTGGCGCATCCGGCACGCGGTGGCGGGAAGGTCATCGCGTTCCCGAGTCGCCCGGCGGCCCGGCCGCAGCCCGAAGTTCGACCGGCTGCAGTCGCAACCACCGCGGTGGTGCCGGACCTCGCCGCCGTTGGTGCGAAGGCATGGGAGCGACCGCACATGATGGAGCGCGGCGAGATCCAGGCCGCCATCCTCGCGGTACTCAAGGCGAACGGGGCACCGATGGATCGGCGACAAGCTCGTCTCGCCGCGCTGCTCTGCTTGGAGCCGCACCTTCTCGCTCCCCAGCTCGACAGGACTGAGAAGGCCCAATGGGCGAGTGTGATCGGGCCTGACGCGAAGAAGGCAGCGACCGCCGCGATCGACGCTACGACCCAGGAGTGGGGGGCCGCGCTCACTGGCTTGCGTGGCCGCGGGAGGTTGCTTGAGGACCTACAGCAGAACACTTGGGCCCTCGGCACGGGCACCGAGGCCATCGACACGAGCGGCTGGCCCGAAGGGCGAGCGGGCTTCGTGGTGAACGTGCTGCGTCGCCTCCAGGAGTCGATGCAGGTGAACGCGATCATCCTCAATCTGCCGACGCCCATCCGGCAATGGTTGGAACATGCAGCGTGAATTGTTCAAGCCACGGGAACTGGACGTGAAGCCGACCGCCACGAACGGGCCTCGGCTCTGGTTCAGACGGCTCGTCATCTGGGGCGAGCCGGACGCCAAGCCCATCCAGGACATTGAGTTCGGGCCCGGGCTCAACATTATCTGGTCGCCCGATCCCGCCGACCGCAGCGCGCGCGACGACGGCGAAGTCCCTCCGGGCCCGGGCCACGGCGCGGGCAAGACGCTAGTCTGTCGCCTCTTGCGCTACTGTTTGGGGGAACCGCACTTCGCTTCCGATGTGCTGCGAAGCAAGATCAGCAGCGCGTTCAAGGATGGCCGCGTCGGAGTAGAGCTGATCGTTGACGGTGCTGAATGGGTTGTCGTGCGCTCGATCGGCGTGTTTGGGCATGACGTCGTGCTTGAGGGCGGAACGCTCGAAGCGGCTGTCTCGTCGAACACCGCGCCGACCGGTATTGCGCCGCTCATCGACATGCTCGTCGAGCGCTTCCTGACCGCAGACGTTGCCGCACTCGTCACGAAGTCCCGCGAAGGCGAGGAAGAGACGGAGGCTCAGCGTCGGGCATGGCTTTTCGCCATTGCGTGGCTGACACGTGACCAGGAGTGCCATTTCGGCAAGGCGACGGAGTGGCGCGCGGCAGCCTCCGAGTCCGGCTCGCCCGCTCGTCGACTCTCAGTAGGCGATGCGAACAACGTGGTGCGCGCGCTGCTCGGCGCCATCACCCCGCGCGAACACAGGTTGGAAGCCGAGGTGGAGAAGCTCGGGAGACGGCGAGAGGACGAGGGTCGCGGCATCGAGCGGCGCCGGTGGCTGATCGAGCAGTCACTCAAGAGGATTTTGAGGGCGGTCGAGCTTGAGGGAAAGCCGCTTCCCGAGGGTGATCTCCTCGGCCAGTTCTTGCGGAACGCGGCACGCGTACGCGTGGCGCAAGTTGCCGTCGTGGACGCGAAGGGCGAACTCGCGTCAGTGGACGACCTCGAGGCGAAGTACGAGAGCGAACGAAAGGAGGTCGAACGGCTTGAGGCCGAGCTCTCCAGCGCGGAGACCAAGCGGAGCACCGCCGAGGCAGTAGCGAAGCAAATCGCGAGCGAAACGCCCGGCCTGACGGCGAGCCTCGACGAGGCGGAGATACCTACGTGCCCCGTCTGCGAGGTGCCCATTGACCGCGTTCTTGCGGAGGGATGCAAGCTCTCGCACAAACTGCCCGATGTCGAATCATTGCGTCAGCGACAAGAGAAGAACCAGCGGGACTTGCGTGACAAGAAAGCCGAGCAGGCGGCTGCAGAGGAAGCGCTCAAGCGTCTCGGACCCCAACTCAAGGCGGCTACAACGAGGCGCGACAAGGCATGGGCGGATCTTCGCGCTGCGAGGAGGCAGCGTGATGCGCGGACCGAGGTTTGGTACGCCGCGAGGCGGATCGGCGACGACGTCGGCGACCTTGAGAAGCTGCTGACCGAGAACGCGGAAGCGGAGAAGACGCTCGCCGACATCGACACGACCCTTAAGCAGCGACGAGAGGCCGCCGGGGCAGAGCGCGACCAGCATGGCCAGGTCTTCGCCCGCCTCGGGCAGCACTTCGACCCGCTCGTGCGACGGCTCCTCGGCCCCAAGTCAGAGGCCACCGGGCGAGTGCAGCACGACGGAAACGGCCTGAATCTCGTAGTCGAGTACGGCGGCGAGCGCTCGACGCCCGCTATCAACTTGGTGAAGGTGCTCGCCTTCGATCTCGCGACGCTGTGTCGGAGTATCGAGGGGGCGACCAAGCTCCCGCCGCTGCTAATTCACGATAGCCCACGCAGCTCCGACCTCGGACTCAGCATCTACCACGAGCTTTTTCACGTAGTGCGGGAGCTGGAGAAGGCGGGCTCCGGCCCGCAGTTCCAGTACATCGTGACGACTACGTCGCGTCCCCCGGACGACTTGGTTGGTGACAAACGTGTGCGGCTCAAGTTGAACGGCTCGCCCGCAGAAGCTCGACTTTTGCGGCGGGACCTATGACGACAACGCTCTCGCCGATCATCGCCTCGCGTCTCGCTAAGGCGGCCACGGACAACGGCTTCGACCAGGAGTTCCAGCGCGAGGGCGACTGGCTCGTCTTTGCGAGCACGCAGTGCCCGCTTCGGGTGTGGCTCGGAGCGTTCGGTGCCGCCGTCTTCCTCGCGGCGTTCTCGCAGCAAAACGTCGCACGTGCCCTCGGCGAGTACGGCACGCCCATGGCTGCGCCGCTTCCGAAGGGCGCCATCGCTGGGCGCACGGTCCCGGACGTGCCCGCATTGCATCGGCTCCTTCGTCGCGCCTTCCAGCTCTCGAAAGCGCTGCCGACAGAGCTGCTTCACACGTTCGAGAAGCAGATTGCAGCCTTGCCGAAGAAGACCGAGGCCGAGCACCTCGTGGTTCAGCGCGTCGGCCAGAACCTTTTTCGCGACGGCTTGCTCGACCTGTGGGAGGGGCGGTGCGCCGTAACCGGGCTCGCCGTGCGGGAGCTTCTCCGCGCGAGCCACATCAAGCCGTGGGCCGATTGCGAGACCGACGCCGAGCGGCTCGACGTCTACAACGGCATCCTGCTCGCACCGCATCTCGACGCGGCTTTCGATCGAGGCTTCATCACCGTCGCAGACGACGGCGCCATCGTCGTGAGCGACACGCTCGGCAGCGCCGCCCGCGCCACGCTCAGTCTCGACCAGCCCCTTCGCGTCCGTGGACTCGCGGACGGGCATCGCTCGTACCTGCCGTGGCACCGAGAGCGGGTGTTTAAGACGGGAGGTGCGTGATGCTCGTGGACTACACCGTCGCACGGGTCTGCCTGTATGCTCAACCGCTGGTGAGCGAGCGCCCTAGCGATCACGTCCTCCTCCCCGTAGCGGGATACGCGCGTAGCCCATGCCGCGGGCTCGGTTGTCCTGGGCCCGTCTGAGCCCGCGTCCGTCGCGTCCCTGAGACGATGTTGCGAATCCCGCAGGGCGCGGTGAGAGGCGGTGCAATGTCAACGGGAATGGACAGAGATCAAAAGGAATGGACGGCGGGGGGGCGGGTGACCGCGAACAGCCGGAAGAGCCAATTGGCAATGATCTTGCTGTGAGACCGGATAACAGGAGGTTCGGGCGATGAAGATGATGTTCACGTGGACCAGCACTCACGAACGGCTTGAGGTCAGGTTCATCCTGCTGAGCGCCGTCGACGTGCAAAAAGTGCGCGGAGCCGGGGGAAATTTGCGCGAGTTGCCTGTCGTCGTGGGCAAGGGGGAGGAGATCTCGATCGATCCGAACGACGTGCCTTATGGGACCTCGAAATGGGTGGTGCGGGTCTTCCTCGCAGATGTCACGGGGACGCCGATGGAAGGATTGGACATCCTTTGCGATGGTAAGCTCGTCATCGCCTCCAAAGGGAAGGTCGAGGCCAACAGCGTGAAGGATTTCGAAGAGACCATCACCAATCCTCCGGGAGGCGTGGCATGAGGATGTCGAACCGCATCGGCCTCATGGGCGCCACGCTGCTCGTGTGTATCGGCTCGGCGCGAGGCGCGCTCGCCCAGAGCGACGAGACCGAGAACAAGCTTCCCGCCGCCGGCACCGATGTCCCCTCGGTGGGCGGGGATATCGGTGGAGGCCCGAACCTACTCGATCTCGAATACGTGACGGCCCGTGTCGCCTTCAGGCCGGGCAACACGATTGGAACGGTGACATTCGCTCCTTGGATGAAGCCGCCCTACAGGTGGTACTACTCGGAGACCCGATTCGGGTTCTCCGTCGAGCAGGATGGCACCCTAGGTATAGGCGCCGGGGTGGGTATCAATGGTCCCCGCATCCGCCTCAAAAATGAGAAAAAGTGCAAGGCGCATCCAGAGTACGAAGGGCCAGGGACGATCGCCGAGAAAGCCAGGGCGAACCTTGCTGCCCTTGAGATGCGACAGCGAGCGGAGGTGGACGTCGCGTGCAGGCTCATCGCGGATTGCAGGGCTGACGACGCGGAATGCAGCACGCTGACGAGACTGACGCAGACTGACTGCAAGCCGGATCGGCGTGTCGCCGCGCGCGCGCCTGGCATTGAGGACGCATTGAAGCGGAGCTGGGATGCCATCCTGGCCAAGGACACGGCCTATCACACGACCCTCCGTATGATGGCTTCGAGACTCGAGTCTGTGCGCGAGGAGAGTGAGGCGGCGCTCAAGGGCGCCAAGACGAGCGCGGACGACGTCCAGCTCAAGAAGAGGAACGCCTGTCGGCTGGAGGAAGCCTATTCGATGAAGGGTGGCCTCAATCTCCTCGGCTCGGCGCGGTTCTTCTCGGTGGTGAAGGCGCCGAGCATTGCGCCGAAGGGCGGCGAGAACACAGAGGAAACCCGTCGCGACGCGAATGCTCGGTTCCTGCGGAGCATCGATCTGATGGCGGCCGGGCGCCTGCACTTGACGCGCAATTTTATGTTCCAGGGGCGCGGCGGCTACCGATGGGGGCGGGTGGATGCACTAGAAGACACGACTCTTCAGGGACAATATATGCTCGGACTGGACGTGGGCGTCTTCGTCGGGACAGGGGAGACCGATGCGAAAGGCTTTACGCCGGGCGTCGGCATCGGCTTGTCGACCACTTACTTCGGTTGCCAGGCCGGCGATGGCTGCAAGACCAACATCGCCACGAACGACGAGGAGTTCCCCAAGGGCATCCCGCTCGACTGGCGCTTCCAGAACTCCCTCTTCGCCGAGGTGCGCGTGAAGCAGGAGCTCCAGTTCCGCATCGGCTTCGACTTTTACGCTGATCAGGTCCATGGCGCGCTCGACCGAGCGGATCCAGGCAGCAAGGATCCGATCATCGTCCGCTTCGTGCCGAAGCTCGCGGCGGGGACGTCGTTCTGGGGAATTTGAGGTATTTGGCGTGTAACCGCGCCCCCTTCGTCCACCGCCGTTTGCATATGGATCGCCTTATCGAAACCGCGTAGCCGCCTCCCTGAAGATAGCCGCGGAGGCCGCTCAAGCTAGTGCCGATCACGGAACGGCACCCGCTAGAACTCACTCACGGACCGTCCAACCGTCCAGGAGCGTCCTGAAGGAACAGGATCATGCATCCGAGGCAGACGAAGCCGAGGGAGTTCTCGGCATGGCGCTCGTACCGTACCACGATGCGGCGGAAGCTTTGGAGCCAGGCGAAAAGGCGCTCAAGCTTCCAGCGGCGCTTGTATCGGCGGAGGGGGCGGAGGTCTTGGGTAAGGCGCTTGCGATTCGAGCGATTGGGTGCGATTAGCTCGATCCCCCGCTCCTTCGCAAGCCGCGCGTCGAGCGCGTTGCTGTCGGAGGCCTTGTCGCCGATGAGGCGCTTGGGAATCTGGGCGAGGAAGCAGTTATCGAGGGTTCGCTCGACGAGCGTGAATTCACTCTTCGTCTCCCTCGTCGCTCGCTCTTTGCTCCCACTCGACTGTCTCTAGCCTTTCTCCGATGAAAGCGTGAAGGTGCTTCCGAGCGACTTCAGCATGTATGCGGATGCTCTCATTTGCGATTTGGGCCGCAAGGCGAGCAACCGTGTGCACGCGCCAGGCAAGGTGTACCTCGTTCTTCTCGACAGCGGCGCGAGCGAGCAGAACAAGCTCATCCGGGCGATGCTGGGCGTGCGTGAGCATCGACTGCGCCAGTGGCTCAACGAGGCCCGCGTCGATGCATGGGAATGCGCCCACGCCAGGCACTTCATGGAACGGTATGCCGTCGAGCCGGTCGGGAGTTGATGGCTCGACATATCGAAGAAGGTATGGCGTTTTGCCAAGACGCGCGAACAACTTGGCGTTCGCCGTAATACCGTCCCCCTCATCGAGCACCGCCCCTAGGAGGTGTGAGAGCACAAGCCACGGGAAAAGATTACCGACGAGTGGCGCTGGCTCTTGGCCGAAGTTCATGTCGATCGCGCCACCCTCAAGCAGCAGTACGGCACGCGACCCACTGGTCGGTGTCGCGACATTGGGCTCGTCCTTGGCGAGCGTCATGAGTATTGCGTTGGAGGTTGCAGGATCCTCAGCGTGCTCCATGCGCAATAGGAGAGCGAGCGCCGCGAGCACTGCACCATGCGGCATAAGCTCAGCTTGGGCGATCACCTCACGAACAAAGTCCTCGGGTTTCGCGCTGTCCCCAGCACGAGCAAGCTGCCAGGCCGTAGCGTGTGCGAAAAGCTCCTCTGGTCGCAGGATCACGCGCCCGCCGAGTGTCTCGTGCTCTACTGCCGCAGCGAATCCTTCTCTGATTAGGCGTTCGATTCGACCTTCGCCCACGGCACGCTCCGCGATGTCGCGATCAACTGAAGGCCGTCCGTACGTGGCTGCCGCCCAGTCTACGTCGCCGCGCCTTGCAGCACGTTCTGCAAGGAGCGCTTCGACGACCTTGCGTATATCGCGTGCCAGTTCCGGCTCGCCGCCGATCCATGTGTTCCAGGCGGTAATAAGGGTGCCTGGGCCGAGCATCGGAAAAACACGGACTACTTCACCGGCCTCCACGTCCTCCGCGGCGGGGACCGTGGCCGCGACGACTCGCAGCATCCGGGGGGCTCGAAGCTCGCGTGCGTACATTGCGCCTGGGAAGAAGGTGACGTGCCGGCCGCGGAGGAGTTCGGTCGCGTGCGCGAACTCGTCGTCCGAGAGCGGCTCCACGGGAACGCTCGCGGCGCCGCGCGCAAGCGGGCTTGCCTCAGTGCGTCCCACGCGGCGGGTGAGGCGTTGGTGCGCGGCGTCGCCGACTCCCACGACCAGCGACATGCTGGTGCGGTCGATGATTTCTCGGAGTTCCGATATACCCTCACGTGGTTCCCCATCAATGGCGAGCAGCAGCGCCGGAGCGCCGGGCTGCGCGAGGCTCGATATAAGCCACCTGCGCACGTCATCGGCCGTTGTCGTGGTGAAAAGCTCTCGGCTCAGGAGGTTCGCGAGGTGCTGGAGCACGTTCGGTGCAGCGGCCGCGTCGATGAGAAGCACAGGGAGCGAGGACGGTACCTCTTCGGATAGCTCAGCGAGGATGTTCGTAACGCCAGACAGGGGCGGGCCGTGCACGAAGACTAGCTTCGTTCCGTTCATGATCAGCTCTCGCACGCGCACCGTCGCCTCCCGCGGGATGCGGAAGTCCGCGACGAGAGGTGCGCGCACGTCGGCAACCGTGCT
Source organism: Polyangium fumosum (assembly GCF_005144585.1). Classification (GTDB taxonomy): domain Bacteria; phylum Myxococcota_A; class Polyangia; order Polyangiales; family Polyangiaceae; genus Polyangium; species Polyangium fumosum. Next base: position 100,862 of record NZ_SSMQ01000029.1, read on the forward strand.
GGTGCGGGCCGCTCGTGCCTCGCGGCTGAGCTTCTGGGAAAGTTGCCGCCAGACGCGCTCGTCCGAGCCTAGAAGTATCCGAACCGTCTCATCAACATCGTGTGCAGCGCGCCTCGCGCCCGCGGCGATCGATGCTTCCAGTGCTTGAGCTCCTGCGATCCCTGGATCGAGCGGAGCGCCATCGTAGGCTTGAATGATACGCGTGTCGGCACCGTTGGTTACCACCACAAGCGGCGCGACCTCAGGCAGGTGGAGCGCGTAAGAGCGCCCTTGGATGACGTCCGCGTCCTGAAGCGCAACCCCTGGCGCCTTCAGCTCGAACACGATGCGTGGGCGGCCTTCGACTCGGATGAGTGCGTCGAGCCGACCGTGCACGGGTCTGTCCCCCGCTCGTTCGTAGCCATCAACCTGGATCGTGTGATGGCCAAGGCGCAGTGTGAGCCATCGTTCAACCTCCACGCCCCTGCTCCCGCACAAAAGCGGGAAAATTCGATCGAATTCCGCGATGATGAGGGCCTGGAAGTGGGCTTCGTTCACACGGCTGATCTTACCAGTCGTGCGGACGGACGCACGAGCCTTGGAGCCCCGCTCATCATCATCCACGTGGGCGGGCCTGTGGCTGGCTGGCAGGCACGACCTTGTCATCGAGCGCATCGCCCTCGCGGGCTCGCAGTCGCACCCGAGGCGCCCGAGGACATCGACCCGAACCCGGAAGTCGGCGCCGTTGCCACCCCCGGTGTGTCGGACGCGCGCGCTCCCCATCGCCTGCGCCGGTGAGCCAGTGTCCGGTGGTCTGAGCATCGCGCTACCGATCCTGGCCTCGCGCCACTCGTGGTGCTCCTCGAACGGTTCCACCCACGATGAACGAGAGCGACCCCGTACAGGGACAGAGGCCACGCTCAAAGGGGCCACGCCGGTTCCCTGACGGGCGCCTGCCATCACGCAGCCGGCAACAGCGCCCGCACCAGATCTTGTGCGGCCTGCGTCGTCTCCGGCGGCCAGTTTTTCTTCTGAATTGCCTCCATGACATGTGCGGGGCTCGCCAAGACACCATGCAAGTAGTCGGCAAGCAGGGCGCCGACTTCGTTTCGGACGTTGATCGACGTGGCGGACGGTGTGCTTGGCCGTTCGGGCACTGTCGGTCCCTTCGGCACACTGGCAGGCGGCACCCCACGGGCGCCTCTGTGCGGCACGGCAGGAGGCGATGCAGGACCTCCCCTTGCCCCACCGTGAGATGCAGCCGCTGCGAGCACGTGCGCTCGCTTCGGCCGTGCGGTGAAGTCCTGCATGCTCTGCAGCACCTTGTCCGAGAACCGATTCAGCGCCCGGAGGTACGCCACCATTTCCTGCTCCATCGCCCGCGCGGCGACGTGAAACGCTTGTGGATCGGCGCGGTATGCCTTGAGGTAATGGACGTACGAGAAGCTGTTGTCGATGATCGCGATGCCACCGTTCTCGAGGAAGCGGTCGATCTTCTCGCAGATCCGCGCGCTCTCCGGGTTCTCTGTGCGCGTCGCCGCGTACTCGTTGTAGATGGGCTCCAGCGTCGGCTCGTGTCGCTCGAGATAGCGCTGAACCGTGCTGTACGTCTTATACGACAAGAGCCTCCCGCCCTGGTCGACGACGTCGTTCGCAGGCACGACACCACGGCCGCACCTCGATCCCCGCGATTCGCGCGCTGCTCGTGTCTGGATCATCCCCCGCACCTCCGCGAGCTGCTTGCGAAGCCCCTGCGGATCGGTCGGATCCGCGCAGAGGACGTCCATGAAGGTCATCGGCGGCGCCTTCAAGATCCCCTCGCGCTCAAGCTCGAACATGGCCTCGACGGCAGCGAGGACATCGCTGCGCGGCGTGTCTGGACGCTGCGGCGGTAGCTGTTGCTGCACCTGCACCTGTGCGTCGCGGGTCGGCAAAGACCTCGCCTCGACCGAGGTTGCAAGCGCGCTGAGCTTCTTCTCGACCGCCGAGATCTCCTCGCCCAACGCCTGCGCCTCCTGCGCGCTCGCTGTGTCCAGGCCCGACGCGAGGCGTGCCAAGCGCTTCTTGGCGTCCAAGAGGGGCTCGACCACGCCGCGTACGAGGGATGCGATGCCTCCGCGTGGGTGGCGAGGCTGGGGCTTCTCCTTCACGCCGAGTTCGATAACGGCCTGCTTCACGGTGCCGCATCGCCCCGAGGCAACCGCGTCGGCGACGGCCGCCTGCTTCTCCGGCGCGATCCGGGTGATCTGCAGGAGCACGCGCTTCTGGTCCTCGAGCGGCGTGCCGCGGATAGCCTTCTTCGTGTCGTCGCCGAGCCGCGCGATCTTCACGTCGTCCTGGATGGTCCGGACCGAGGGGCCCGTCTTTGCGGCGGTGTCCTCGGCGAAGGACGCGACGGTCGCGTCTTTCGCCTTCTTCCCGCCGCCCTTCTTCCCAGGCGCGCCGCCGTGCTTCGTCTCGGGGTAGAGTTGCTCGTGGATCTCCTTCCGCCGCAGCAGGTGTTCCCCACGCTCGAGCACCGTGAGCTCGGTTCGCATCAGGTTTTCGTCGAGCTCCATGAGCTCGGCCTCGAGATCGGACACCTCGATGATGCGCGCGAGGATCGTGTCACGGCCGAGCTGCCGATGGGCGTCCAGCCGGTGCGCCCCGCACACGAGTACGAGGCGCCCGTTCGGCAAGCGACGCACGACGATCGGCTCGATGAGGCCGGATTGCGCGATGGACTCGACGAGCGCCGTGACGTCGCGCAGCCGCCGGGCACGCTGGCGGGGCACAATGATGTCGGCGAGCGGAAGCTCACGAACCTCCGCCGCCGAGACCGTGCCCGTCGCCGCGTTCTGCATCTGGGTACCAGGCATCTTCTTGCTCTTCATCTCGGCCTTCTTGCCGGCGCTGAGCGCCACGGTTGCCATTTCCGCTGATCTTCCGCATCTCGTGCGCTGCCAGCACCCGGCGAGCAGCAGTTCATCTAAGCTCCGGCCCGCGAGACCGCGTGCGGCCCGCCAGGGATTTGCCGAGCATTCATCCACAGGGCACCTCGTCCTCGACGACTGCCTTGCTGCCGCGCTTGGTTGAGGGAGAGCCAGGGGGCTGGAAGACTTCCCGCCGGACGGGCTTCCATCCACTCAGCAGAAGCGATACGACCGCATCCCGTTTATTGATGTGGTGCGTGTTACAAATCAGTGCGGTCTGCTCCCTGGTCAGGGTGTGAGCACCGATGTGCGCTAGCGTCCCACATGGGGAGTAGCCGGCTCGAGCTCTGAATTCGACAATAACGTCCAAGGCGGACGGGACGACGACGGGAGGATAGGCGTACCTCACGCGACCGCTCGCATCGCTCGCGGCAACTGGAACCCCTGCAAAGTGGCTGGCGCACGCCGTTTTGACGGGTGCACGACCGTGCGTACCCCGCTGGGGACGCTGATTTAAGACATCCAGCCGCGAACAGGGCCCACAGGTTCGCGGATCCCTCCACCCAGAACCGCTTCCCTTCGGGGGTCTCGATCGGCGTGAGCTTGATCGGGCCCTCGAAGAGCATGCTGATCACCTCGCGGGCCTGCTCGGGCTTGCGCGTCAAGGTGCCCTTCAGCTCATCGAGCCGCCGCCGGGCCTCCGCCTCCATCCGTCGGAGCTCGAGCTGGATCGCCTCGGGCGCTGCCTTGGCCCCGCGAAGCCGGGCTTCGAGCGCGGAGAGCTCTTCTTGACGGTCGGCGATGGCGCGGATCACGGCCTCGGGCTTCTGGTCGATCGTCGCCAGGGCCGTGACGAGACGATCGATCTCGGTCCGGAGTCGCGCGGCTTCCTTCTCCATCCGGGGGAGATCCGTCGTCGTCTTGGTCGTCCGCTCGGCGAGGAGGGTCCGCACGTGCTGGATCACGTCGAGAAGGAGCGCCTCGGACAGAACGGTCTGGGAGATCCACCGGGCGACGGCGTCGTTGATGCCGTCGACAGGCCGGCGCAGCGTGTTCGCGCAGACCGTCTTGCCCCGATCGCGGCTGTAGGCGCAGCCGTAGACCTTCACGGTCTCGTAGCTGCGCTTGCCGTTCGTCACGGTCATCGGGCCGCCGCACTGGCCGCAGCGGGCGAGGCCTGAAAGAAGATGGCGCGCGGGCCGCCCGGCGCCGCGCCGGGTCTCGCGGTGCTCCTGCGCTTGGGCTCGGGCCTGAACGGCAAACCAGAGCTCATCGTCCACGATCCGGAGATGGGGCACCTCGGTACGGATCCACTCGGAAGGATCCCGCGCGATCCGGACCTTGGTCCCGCCCTTGTAGGTCTTCTCCCTCGTGTTCCAGACGAGGATCCCGCGGTAGCGCTCGCGGCGAAGCATCGACCAGACGGCCGAGGTCGCCCACGAGCCGGTGCCACGCTTCCCCGCGCGCGGCGGTGGGACGCGGCGAGCGTTCAGATCCTTCACGATCGAGCGTAGCCCCTCGCCGTCCGCGTACCGTTTGAATAGCTCACGGATGATCGCCGCCTGCTCCTCGTTGATCTTGTATTCGACGCGGATCCGCTGTTCGCCGCCTCGGACTTCGGCGTTATCATAGCCGTACACGCGCCCGCCGACGACGAGCCCGCGCCGGGCCTTCGTCATCAGATGCTCGTGGGTCCTCTGGCTGATCTTCTCCCGCTCGAGCTCGGAGGCGAAGTTCCGCACGTTGATCATGAACTTGTCGACAGCGCCGTCGATCGTCACCTCTTCGTCCGTGAAGTAGTAGAAGAGACGGACGCCCGCATCGAGTAGGTCCTGGATGAATAGCGAGGTGCGGTTGGTGTCGCCCCCGAGGCGCGACTCATCGCGCACAACGACAACATCAAATTCGCCGCGCTCGGCGGCGTTCAGCATGGCAATGAGGCCGGGCCGCTTCTTGAACTCGGCGCGGCCGTGGTCGGCATCGACAAAGACGTGCTCGGGGGCGAGTGTGCCCCCATGGTTGGTGAGGTACCTCGAACCCTCCCCGGTCTGCACTTCGATGGATGCGGCTTGATGTTCTTCTTTGCTGCGGCGGGCGTAGATGGCGCAACGTAGACCGAAGAGCTTCATGGCTTCTCAGGAGGATAGTCCAAAAGGTCTGCCACGACAAGCGCGGCGAGTGCCCGGACGAACGCTTCGCGATCAAAGGGTTTTCCCGCGGGGGAAGGGCTCACGGTGATCCTCAGCTTGTCCTGGGGCGCCGTGGTGCTCGGCTTCGTGGTCCCCTCTCCCGTTCCTCGCGTAGACCGCGCGCACGGCGTGCGGGGGTTGGGCACCTCTGCACCCTCCTCGCGGCGCTTGCTCGGCTCATTCTTGGGACGGGTCGCTCGACGTGCCATCGCGTGCGAGGGCACTATCGGCCGTGCAGTGGGCGATCTGCCAGTATGGAATCGCATCACTTCGGACATTTTGTGTCCTACGCTGAGATGACATGAATCATAGGTCGAGACGTGCATTCGTCATGGAAACGGCGTCGATCCGGCCGTGTTCGCGGTTGTCTCGGCCTACGCTCGGAAGGGCGCTCTGCACCGTTACAGTGTCGGTGCGATCGGCCATTCTCTGTCTCATTTGGATCGGACCGATAATGTCCACCATTGCGACTTGTTTCAGTTGAGACGTTCGATCGCGGGCTGATACCGTCCTCGCCATGGTGGCCAGGTCCAAGCCCTCGCTCCTCGATGGCGCTGCAATCGGGAAGGAGGGCTCGCCGGATGAGGTGATCGCCGGATCGGCCGGGTGGCACGTCGCCACGGCCGACGCGCTCGATTTCGCCGAAGCGCTCCCGGACGCGTGTGCTCACGCCGTGTGGACCGATCCGCCCTACTGCTCGGGCGGGTACACGGAATCGGCCAAGCGCCAAGCGCGCGGGATGATCACGCACAAGAGCGTGAAGTCCATGGGCTGGTTCATCAATGACAACATGGGATCCGCCGGGATCGTGTGGCTCCTGCGCTGCGTCGCGGTTCAGGCGTTCCGGATCCTGGTTGACGGCGGGAGCCTCGGCGTCTTCTGCGACTGGCGGATGGTTCCGCTCCTCGCTCCCGCCCTCGAATCAAGCGGGCTTCGCTGGCAAGGGATGGTGATCTGGGACAAGCGAGCTCCTGCCCTCGGGACGGGGTTCCGGCGCCAACATGAGGTCGTCCTCCACTTCGTGAAGGGGACCGGCGTCTTTCATGACGCGAGCACGGGGGACGTACTGAACGTTTCGCGGCTCCATCATGAGGCGCGGAATCACCAGACGGCCAAGCCTCCCGAGGTGATCGAACGGTGCCTCGCGGTGGTGGCTCCGCCCGGGGGCCTGGTCGTCGACTTCTTCACGGGGGGCGGCTCGACGGGCGTTGCCGCGCGGCGGCTCGGGATGCGGTTTCTCGGGAGTGAGATCGATTCGAGGATCGCGGCGCGAGCTCGTGAGGCGATCCGGGCGCAGAGCACGGACGCGCGACGCGTGGGCAAGGCGCATCAACTCGGGCTCTTCGACGGCGAATAACCTTGTCGATTTTCAGTGAAGACCATGGACCTCGACCCGAAATATCTTCCGGATCCTGACGATCCGCCTTCGCTCGCGGCATCCCTCTACGTGAGCATGGGCTGGAGGCCGCTTCCCCTTTGGTCCGTCGATCCGAGGACAGGGGCCTGCGAATGCTCGCGCGGCATGCGCTGCGGTGGGAGCGCGGGCAAGCACCCGCGCATGCGCGCGTGGCAGGATTTGCGGCCGACGCGCGAGGACGTCCTCGCGTGGTGGAAGAAGTGGCCCGATGCGGGGGTCGGCCTGGCGATGGGTGGTGAGGCGCGGCTCGTCGCTCTGGACATCGACGGGCCTGCCGGGCGGGAGAGCTTGCGCGCGCTCGAGGCGGTCCATGGTCCCCTCCCCCGGACCTTGACTTCGCGCTCCGGGCGGGTCGACGGGGGCGAGCATCGCGTGTTCGTCGTGCCGCGCCACTTCGACATGAGCGCGATCCGGAACAACGCGGGGAAGCTTGCGACGGGGCTCGACGTGCGCGGGGATGGCGGGCAAATCGCGACCTGCCCGACGGTGCATCGCACCGGGAGCGTCTACACGTGGATTGATCGTGTTCCGGTGGCGGAGTTGCCGAGGTGGCTGTTCGAACGGATGGCATCGGCGAGCACGCGCGCGGCGGCTCCGGCGCGCACGGAGGCGAGCGTGGCGCCTGAGGCCCCCTCCTTCGGCGAGGATCACGCCCGGTATGCGCGGGCGGCGTTGAATCAGGCGATCGAGGTGGTCGAGCGGGCGCCGAAGGGCTCCCGGAATGACACCCTCAATCGTGAGGCCTACTCGCTCGGTGGGCTCGTCGCGCGTGGGCTGCTCTCGGCGAGCGAGGTCGAGGATGCGCTCTACGGCGCCATGCTGAACGGTCGGTGGGATCCGGAGGCGATCAAGGCGCAGCACCTTCGAACCTTGCGCCGGGCGCTCGAAGATGGGCGCGCGGCTCCTCGGACGGTTCCGCCGCGGTCGAGCCATGGGCGAGGCGCTTCGGATTCGCTGCAAAACGGGAGGTCGCGCGAAGCGGGTCGGGGGGCGGAATCGGTCGTGGACGACGATGACATCGAGCGGGCGGCGATCATGGCCGAGGGCAAACAGGCTCCTACCCGGTCGGACGTGGGCCGAGCTCCGAGCCCCCCGCCTGCCGCGAGTCCTCGGCGAGACAGCACGGATCGCGCGCCGCGTGCGCTACCTGCTCTCCGAGCGGGTACGGGTGAATGTACCGAACTCGCGAACGCGGAAGGCCTCGTCGCGGTCCACGGCGCGGATCTGCGATACGTGGCAGAGCTCGGCGGCTGGTATCACTACGATGGGCGGCGCTGGTCGCGTGATTCGCCAGCGGCCGAGCGGGCGGCGAAGGATTACACGCGGCTCCTTTCGCTCGTCGCGGCGGAACGCCTCGCGGCGGCGCGGAGGGCGCTCGATGCGGTGGCCGAGTCCTCGGACGAGACGGCGATCAAGCGGGCTCGGGCCGCGCTCGACGGCGCACAACGTCGTTACGCGTGGGCGATGCGCTCGCAGGGGGCGCGTGCCCTCTCGAACATGCTCGCGCTCGCGTCGTCGGAGCCGGGGGTGGTCGTGCCGGCGTCAGCGTTCGATGCGGATCCGTGGTCGCTCTGCTGCCTGAATGGCGTGGTGGACCTGCGGACGGGGAAGCTGCGCCCGCATCGGCGGGAAGACCTGATCACGCGGCTTGCTCCGGTCGTGTACGATCCCGCGGCGCGGTCGGAGCTCTGGGAGACCTTCCTCCACGACGTCACGGGCGGCGATCGGGAGCTCGCCGGCTTCCTTGGCCGCGCCGTCGGCTACTCGATGTCGGCGGACACGAGCGAGGAAAAGCTTTTCTTCGTGCATGGGCCCGCGGCCTCGGGCAAGTCGACGTTCCTCGAGGCCGTCAAGGCGACGCTGGGGGACTACGGCACGACGTCCGATTTCGAGACGTTCCTGGTCCGGCCGCTGGTCGGCGCGCCTCGGAATGACATCGCCAGGCTCGCGGGGTCACGATTCGTCGTCTCGATCGAGGTGGACGACGGCAAACGGCTCGCGGAGGCGCTCGTCAAGAGCATCACGGGCGGCGATACGGTGACCGCTCGGATGCTCTATCAGGAGTCGTTCGAGTTCAAGCCGACGTTCAAGTTATGGCTTGCGGCAAACCATGCGCCCCGCGTGAGCGACGAGGATCTGGCCATGTGGCGGCGGATCCTGCGCATCCCGTTTGACAGGGTGATCCCGAAGGAACGGCGCGATCGACGCGTAAAACGCACGCTCACCGACGTGCGGAAATCGGGAGCGGCCATCCTCGCGTGGGCGGTGCGCGGCTGTCTGGCCTGGCAAAAGGATGGGCTCGCGGTGCCTGCGTCGGTCGAGGCTGCGACCGAGACATACCGGCAGGAGAACAACCCGCTCCGGGAGTTCCTGGACGATGAATGCGTGGTCGCCAAGGACCGGGCGGTCTGGCCTGATGTGTGGGTCACGCGTTCAGCCCTCCGCGAGGCCTACGAGCGCTGGGGAAAGGAGAACGGCGCGCGGCATCTGCTCGGGCCGAAGGCATTTACGCGGCATCTGCGGGATCTTGGCTGCAATGACAAGGCGAAACGGTGGGTGGATAATGCTTCGGTGCGGGCTTGGGAGGGAATCCGATTACGGCAAGCGGCGGACGATGCGATGGACGAGGTGGGCCATGCGTAACGACGGCGGGGCGCGCGGCAATGGGCGGTCGGACGGGGAGAGGCGCCCTCGGGTGGTTGCTGGTCACGACATGGGCAGCACGCGAGGGTCTGGACACGAGCATGTGTCCAGGAATTTTGTACGAGGATTCGGGCACTTGGGCCTGTTCTGGTCACGTCTGGTCACGTTTTTTGTATCCTCGCGCAGGGGTGTGCGCGCGCGCAGGATCGGGAGTTTTCAAAACTCGTGTCCAGACGTGACCAGGTGACCAGGTGGCGGCGATGTGTGGCTCGGCCGGACGGGAGGCAGCGCGTGAGGCTCGGCGAGCATGACGGCGACGAGGGGCCTGAGGACGAGCGCGATCCTGGGCTCGCGGCGGTCCCGTGCGCTCCGCTTGCTCCGCCGACCGAGGAAGAGCTCGCGTGGGTCGAGTACCTGGAGGAAACGGAGGCGGAGGGGCCCGCGACGTGGAAGCCGGGGTTCGCTGGATAGGCGAGGCTCACCCCTGGTTCTGCTCGATGTCGTCGGGGGTGAGGGGTTCGATCGGGTCGAGGCCCGAGTTCTTCTTGTGCTCCATGCGGTGCTCGAAATTGGCCATCGAATCTGAGGGGTCGATCGCTTCGAGCCTGAGCTGGAAGAAGGTCTCGATGTCGAACGCTACGGAAAGAATGGGGTAGCGATCTGGGAAGCCCGTCTGGGTGTTCGTCCACGGGTAGGCCACGTGGACCAGCGTGACGGGGATCCGGAGGATCGCGAAGACCTCCCGGGCGATGCGGAGGGCGGCGCTGCACACGTGGTCCTGGTAGATCGACCAATACCGCTGGGTCGGCATCGTCTTCCGGGAGATTCTACCCGTCGACGTGTAGGAGACCGCCTCGTCAGGCAGGACGCTTTGATCGTTCGCGGTGAGCCATGCCTCCACGCACCATGGGCGGGTGATGCACACGTTCAGTGAGGATCCGAGCTGCTGGAAGGCTTGGAAGGGGCCGAGGTGGTCGAGGACCGCCTGGCAGGCTTCCGGGTCGCCGGAAAGGACGCCCTGCGCGGCGCGCTGGAACCATTTCCAGCGGTCGAGCTCGTTCATGTACGCGGCGTAATGGGCGCCGTACTCCTGCTCATCCTGAGCGCGGGCGACGTGGACGGCTTGCTGGAGTTCTTCGAGGCGGCGATCAGCTCCGGTGAGCTTTCCGAGGACGCCGGGGCGGTGCGCCTGGAGGGCCTGGAGGGCGGCGGCCTCGCGGTGGTTCTGGCGGTACGGCTGCGGGGGCGCGGGCGATGCGGCGATCTGGCGCCAGTCCCAGGGGGACCACCCTTCGTGGTGAAGCGTGGTCAGGGCGCGGAGGTGCTGCTCGTGGAGCTGGACCTCGTCGAGGATCGGCTGGTGGTAGGGGGCGCGGCTCGGGTCGTGCTGGGCCGCGAGCATCTGCTGATACTGCGCGCCGGCCGAGGAGCCGACGCGCTGGCCGGCGCCGAGGTTCTGGCTCCAGTGGAGGCCGGCGCCGGGGATGCCGAAGTGGGCGCGGGAGCCGGCAGGTCCGGTGCTGACGCGGAAGCCGGGGACACCCCAGGATGCGCCGATGCCGCGGCTGCTCAGGTTGACGCGGAAGCCTCCGGGGATCTTGATGCTTTTACGAAACCGGAGCGCCATGGCAGATCGTTGGGTCGGTTGGCATCAGGAGTTGCCATTGGCCGCTACGCGACCTGGGCGGGGCAGCAAGCAAAGAGGAGAACGACGAGCCTGGCGGGAAGCGGCGCATGGGTGCGGCTGGGACATACCGGCCGAAACTCGCCACGGCTTAAGGCTGTTGCAAGTCTCGCCACAATTCAACCGCCGTTTGTGTCCTTTGGGCGACAGTTCGCCGGAGAGCTTTTTCGAGCGCTGGTCCCCAAGGTGGAGGCAAGTCTGCGGCCACGCTTCGGGGCAGTCCATCCAGAATCTGCGATTTTTCAAATTGGAGATCCTGCCCGTGCCAGACTGAGAGCAAGAGCAATCCCGCGTGATAGATATCGGTCTGCGGACCAACATAACCAAACCGGTCCGGGGCGAGGAATTCGGGCGGGAGCATCCACTGGGCAAGCACGGTGCCGAAAAAGTCGATTTCGGTTGCGAGCCTACTGATACCGAGGTCTCCAATTTTGAACGTCACGGAGGATGCTGGCGTCGCATCCATCTCGTTTCTATGCATCAACCAGAATATATTTCCTGAGTGAATATCCTTATGAACATACCCCTGACTGTGGACAAAATGAATGCCACTAAGGATACACCTTGCTATTGGGCGCATCCAGACGCTACCGTCATAGCCCGGCATCGCGAAAAGATCTTTAAGCGTGCCGGTGCAGCGTTCGATAACGATCGAAAATGCGTTCTGGTGTTCAAACCAGCTGTAGACGTGGGTGATATGTGGATGCCGTAGCGTACTCAATGCCTGAATCTCACGCTCCCAATTCGCCTTGATTTCTTCGTACGTTCGGTTACGGGGACTCAGCGTCTTGACGACGAGTGCGTTATCGAAGTCATCGACCGCCTCATGCACGAGGCCAAAGGCTCCGTTACCAAGCCTTTTCCCGACCGTGATGGTTTCTCCCGTAGGAAGGAGGTATCTGTGCCCAGGTTCCGGGAGGACAACCAACCGATCGCGAGTCGTGAGCGTGCGTGCCATATAGGGGAGCGCAGTTACGTCATTCTCACGCGCCGCGCAAGTCCCTCTGGTGGGTCCCCGGGCTGCCGAGAGAGCAAAATATCTACCCAGAATGCGATCAAAAACTGGTTGAGTACCTACATTTGTTGCATATTGTTGTTGATGTCACGGACAGTGGGTTTGGGGGGCACTCAGGGGACCAGCACTTTCGCGCTTTGCAACGCCCACTGACCTCGGCGGGATCGGTCGAGGGCGACCGGGAGGTCGGGGCCGCGTCGAGGGCCTCGCGGTCGGCGAGCCCGGCGCGCGTAAGGGGTCGAGGGCCCCTCGGCTGGCCGGCCGGGCCTCGGCGAAAATCTTCCCCGGGGTCGAGGCGCCCTGACCGCGCTCAACATCGTATTTCCGCCACCCCCGCATCCGGGGGGGTCAGAGTGGCGGAAACCAAGGCGGCGGAAACCCTCCGCGTCGAGCTCGTCGGCGAGCGTCGCGGGGCTCGACGTCGAGGGCTCGATCGTCGGTTCGTCGGAGTCGCACGATGCCGCGGGGGCCGGCGTCGAGGCAGGTGATCGCGGCGTGGTCGAGGGCGACGGCGAGGCCGGGCGGCGTCGAGGGCGTCGAGCCCGGCGCGCGTAAGGGGTCGAGGGCCCCTCGGCGGGCCGGCCGGGCCTCGGCGAAAATCTTCCCCGGGGTCGAGGCACCCCGACCGCGCTCAACATCGTATTTCCGCCACCCCCGCATCCGGGGGGGTCAGAGTGGCGGAAACCAAGGCGGCGGAAACCCTCCGCGTCGAGCTCGTCGGCGAGCGTCGCGGGGCTCGACGTCGAGGGCTCGATCGTCGGTTCGTCGGAGTCGCACGATGCCGCGGGGGCCGGCGTCGAGGCAGGTGATCGCGGCGTGGTCGAGGGCGACGGCGAGGCCGGGCGGCGTCGAGGGCGTCGAGCCCGGCGCGCGTAAGGGGTCGAGGGCCCCTCGGCGGGCCGGCCGGGCCTCGGCGAAAATCTTCCCCGGGGTCGAGGCACCCCGACCGCGCTCGACATTTTATTTTTTGCTTTCTCGGATCACCGGACGGAGCGAGGCTTCGCGAAGGAGGTAGCTTATGGACGGGCTGCGATCGAATTGGGAAGCCGTCGTCGAAACGATCTCCAAGGGAACACGGGATCCGAGGCTCGCGGCGGCGCTCGATATCCGCGCGTCGGGGCGCATCAGCCTGGCGGAAGCTGCTTCGATGCTCGGCGAGCCCACGGCGGCGCCAGGGTGGCGAAGGAAGCTCACCCGACGGCTGCGATACCTCGAACGCATCCACGGCGTTTCACTTCTGGTGCCACAAATCGGACGCCGCGGAACGGTCGTCATGCTCGAGGGGCTGCGCGAGGCGTGTCCGATTCCGGTGGCGTCGGTCCTCGCGATGCAAGAATTCCACGCGCGGCTCGTCGGGATGGAAGGCAGGCTCGGCACTTTCGAGGGAGAGGTCGAACGGTTGAAGTCCCCCGCCGCCTCGAAAAGAGGATAGAAATAGGCCGCGGGCGGCTCCTTTCTCCTCCAAGGGTAGGATGGCTTTACCTTTGGCGGAGACCCCACAACGGCGATACAGGCGCATCGTGCGCGAAGTCCTCGACGCTCGCGGCCGCTTCTGCGAGTGCTGCGGCGTTCCCGCGCGGCACGTTCACCACATCATCCCCTGCTCGATCTCGGGGATCGCCTCGGAGCTCGTGTTCGATCCCGCGAATCTGATCGTGATCTGCAACGATTGCCACATGCTCATGCACCCCCTGATCCGGAGGCCGTCATGGACCAAAGCAGCGAAAGGCCGCGGGATCGCGCTCAATCGTTGACGCCCGAGGAAGCCGAGCGCGCTTCCGCCGAAGGGCGGCCCGCACCGAACCCGGACGCGCCGAAGATGGACGCGGACGTGAAGACGCTCCGGTGGCTTCTCCGCGTTGAAAAGCGCCGGCTCAAGGAAGCCGTGCGCATCGAGCGGGAGCGGCGAATCGTCTTCCCCGAGACGAGCGTGATCCTGCGCGATGTGCATCGGCTCCTCGACGCGATTGCCATCCGCGAAGGGCGCCTCTCCTCGCGCACGGCAACGGCTCCCGAGCCAGGGCGCTTCGAGGGGAGCGCGAACGGAGGCGCAAAGCCTCGGGATGAATTCGACGATTTCCGGAACCTGCTGGAGTAGACCATGAACGGCGGCCGCCCGACCCTCCGCACCCCCGAGGTCGAAAAGCAGATCCTCGACGCGCTTCGGCTCGGTCAACTTCACCGGCCGACGGTGTGCGCGCTCGTCGGGATCAAGCCGCGGACGCTGCGAGATTGGCGAAAGCAGGATCCGGCGTTCGATGCGGCGATCCGAGCCGCGGAGGCGAAGGGCGAAGCGCGGCTCGCCTCGATCGCGACGCAAGGGGCCGCAGACGATCCGCGCCTCGCGCTCGACATCCTGCGCGCGCGGTACCCCGAGAAGTGGAACCGCAGGCATACGCGGGTCGATGGCAACGTGCATGTTGACGTCGCTCGCCCCCCAACGCTCCCCAAGGAGCTGCGCGTCGCGTGGGATGCGGGCGCGAAGAGCGGTTGGAAGGATCGGAAGGCTTGTCGGGAGCTCGAAATCTACTGGGCGACGGGCGAGATCGGGAGGCCTGAGCAGATAGCGGCGCTCGAAAAGCTCTTGGCCGAGCTCAAGGCAAACCCCGAGCCGTACCTCGGGGAATAACTCGATGGCGAAGGCTTTCGGCTATCGGGTGGGCGATTTCTCGTTCAAGGAGCACGGGCGGATAGCTGCGGCCCCCTCCGAAGGCCTCGCGGCGTTCATACCGGCTGTTACGCCAGGCTATGCGCGTCCGGATCATCTCGCTCCGCTGATCGAGCTGCTCGAACGTGCGCGGCGCGAGCCTGTCCGCGCGGTCATCCATGCGCCTCCACGGCATGGGAAGACGGACACGATCCTCCATGCGATCGCGTGGTACTTGCGAAAGGATCCGACCCTCCCGATCGCTTATGCGACGTACGGAATCGAGCTGGCCAACAGCAAGAGCCGCGACGCTCGGGCGATAGCGCGCGCGGCCGGCGTCGAGCTCGACGCGGGCGCGAAGGGCGTCGGCGAGTGGCGGACGCGCGAGGGTGGACGGGCGGTGTTTACCGCGCTGAATGGCTCACTGACGGGCAAGGGGTTCCGCGTCCTCTTCGTGGACGACCCTTTCAAGAACCGAATCCAGGCCGAAAGCCCCACGTACCGTTCGCGGATATGGGACCTCTGGCAGGGCTCGACGATCAACCGCGTCGAGCCGGGCGGGAGCGCGATCGTCCTTGCCACGCGGTGGCATCCCGAGGACCTCTCGGGGCGGCTGATCTCCCAGGGCTGGCAGTACCTTCGCTTGCCTGCGCTCACCGACGACGAGCGCGCGCTGTGGCCCGAACGCTGGCCCGCGGCCGAGCTCGAAGCACGGCGGCGCGAGGTCGGGGAATACACGTGGGCCTCGCTTTACCAGGGCGTCCCGCGGCCGCGAGGCGGGGCCGTGTTCAACGCAGAGCCGGCCCTCTACACCCCCGAGGCCCTCAACGAGGTGCGGGAGTATCGCGACGGGATCGGCGTCGATTTCGCGTATACCGCACGAAAGCATGCGGATTACTCGTCCGCGGTCGTCATGCGCTCGCACGAACCGGAGCGCGGGCGGCGCGTGTACTACGTGCTCGAATGTCTGCGAAAGCAGGTCCTCGCGCCCGAGTTCGCGGCGGACGGGGCGCGGCTGCAACGGGCGCACGGGGGATGCAAGGCGATGGGCTACGTCACGGTGTTTGAAAAGATGATCGTGCCCTTCATGTCCGATCGGGGCTTCACGGTCGAGGCGCGCCGCGTGAAGGCGGACAAGTTCACGCGCGCGCAGCCGTACGCGGCATCCTGGAATGACGGCCGCGTGCTTCTCCCTCAAGACGTCGGCCCGGATTCGTGGGTCAACGTCTTCCTGGCGGAGCATCTTCGATTCACGGGGCAGGACGACGACGAGGACGACCAGGTCGACGCCGGCGCCGCCGCGCATGACCTGCTCTCCTCGCCTGCGGGGCGGATCGCGGGCTCGTTCTCCGCGGCGAACAAGCGACCGGTGAAGCTGACGAGGTACACCCGATGAACCGCGCTCCTCGCGTTCGGTACGCGCAACACGTGTTTGCGCCGCTCATGGGCTGGGATAACGACCGCGTGCGGCAGGCGCTCGAACGGCATGAAGCCGGCGATTTTCGCGAGTCGGCGGACCTCGCGGAAGCACTCTTGACGGACGAGCGGCTCGACGGCGCCCTTCAGCAACGGATCGACGGGCTGCTCGCGCTGCCGCTCTCCTTCGAGGTGTCCACCGAGACGGATGACAAAGACGCGGCGGAACTCGCGCAACGGGAGGCCGCGGAGGTGTGGTGGCGCTTCTGCCCCGAGCCCGTGCTGCGGGACGTGCTCAAGTGGTTGATCATGCTCGGCGTCGCGGTCGTGCAACTGAATTGGACCGAGGAGCGCGGGCAATGGCTGCCCCTGCTCGAAGTCTGGCATCCGCGGGATCTGTGGTTCGATGGGCACGAGGTCACATACAAGGTCGGCACTCCGACCACGCAGATCGCGCTTGGCGCGGATCCGCACAAGTGGGCGATCTTCGCGTCGGGGAGCCAGACCCCTTGGATGAACGGCGCCGTTCGGCGGGTGGCCATGTACTACCTCGCGAAACAACAGATGTTCACGGATTGGGCCCATTACTCCGAGGTCTACGGGCATCCCACGCGCGTCGGTCGGTATCCCGCGGCCCTCGATGAAGCTGAGGAGACGGCGCGGGAGCGCGACGCGTACCAGGACGCGCTCGTCAACGCAGGGAAATCGCCGGTGATCATGCTCCCGGTGGACATCGATAGCGAGGGGAAAGCGGCAGCGGGCTGGGGTTACGAGCTCGTCCAGGCGGACGGCGCGAGCGCGGTCGAGGTGTTCGAGCGCGGGATCCGATACTGCGACAGCGCGGCGGCGATGGCGATCCTCCGGCAGACGCTCACCATGGAACCTGCGCCGATCGGCTCGCATGCGCTCGGAAAGGTCCACAACGCGGTCCGGCATGAGGGGAAGCGGGCGGATACCGAAGGGCTCGCGACGACGGGGCATTTTCAGGTGCTACGGCCGTGGGCGCTGTTCAATTACGGGGACGAACGCCTCGCGCCGTGGCCGAAGTGGGATACGAGGACGCCGGAGGAGCGCGAGGCGCAAGCCGAGGCCGAAGTGCTCGAAGCACGACGGCGCGCGGACGTGGCGAAAGCTGAGGCGGAGGCAAAACGCGCTACGGCGGACGCCATCAAGGCGCATGCGGCGGCGGAAGCTGAGGCGCTGAAGTTGCGCGCCGAGTCGCTCGGTACGCTCGCGGAAGCGCTGGCGAAGCTCGCGGGTGGGTCGGTCGTGGAGCGAATCGACGTCGAGGCGCTCTTCAAAGAGCTGGGGGTGCCGCTGCGCGCTTCGACGGCGGAGTAGACGAGGACGGCCAGGGGAAAATCGTCTCGACAGGCAAAAGGTGCTCGAAAGGAGATCTCCGCGTCCTGTTTCCCCCCAAAGGGTGAGGGAAGCCTATCCCTCGCTGCGCTGGGTGTATGGCTCGAAACGGTCGCGCAACGCTCCGCCTTGTAGATTTGTCCGGGGATCCGCCCGGCGAGGTGCTGCTCTTCCGCGCAGGCGTGAACAAATCGTACAAAGGCCTCCTCCTCTTCGATGAGGAAGCCGCGCGCCGCGTCCTCGCTGACTTCGAGGCGCACGGCGCGGAGCTCTTCTTCGATTACGATCACGCCTCCCTCTTCGGCTTCTCGAAGGGCGCGGGCGAGGCGGCCGCGTGGTTCCGGCCCGAGGTCCGCGAGGGCGCGCTATGGGCCGTCGAGGTCCGGTGGACCGAGGAGGCCGCGGAGAAGGTGCGGGCGCGGAAGTATCGCTACATTTCGCCCGCGGTCGACTACGAGCTCGATAGCAACCGGATAACGCGGCTGATCAACGTCGCGCTGACGAACCTGCCCGCTTCGCACGGGTTACCGCCGCTGATGGCGGCTTCGCAGGGAGCAAAAGGGATGCTGGAAGGCGCGCTCGCACATATCGCCTCGGCGCTCGGGCTCGATCCCGATTCGGCGAGTGAGGACGACGTGATCAAGGCATTTGACGATCACATGGCCGAGGAAGGCGGCGATGAGGGGGACGACGCGTTGAAGGATAGCGACGCGGCGGAGGCCCTCGCGCAGATCCGCATGCTGACCGGGAAGGCGACGACGCGCGAGGCGCTCGCTACCGCGGCCGAGGAGCTGCAAGCGGCGCGCGCGTCGGCCATCGAGGACGAGATCGGCGCGCTCGTGGACCGTGGCATCGCGGCGAAGCTCATCCCCGAGGCCGGGCGGGAGGCATTCGTCAAGCTCGGCCGGAAGGACCTCGACGCGTTGCGGGAACTCGTCGGGAGCACGGGCGAGGATCCCGAGCGGGAGAAGCCGAAAAAGGAACCGCCGAAGGGCGATCCCCCGAAGAAACCGGCGGCGAGGCCCTCCCCTCCGGCAAACCGCTACCAGCAAGCGAGCCTCGCGGCGCGTACGCGGCGAAATGGCGAGTTCGATCTCCAGGTGGCGAAAACCCTGCGGATCGATCCCGCCGCGATGGACGACGGCGACGATTGAAGGAGCTGGCTCATGGTCCGTGACGTCAAGCGATACGGGATCGGCGTCTGCGTCGAGCGGCTCGCGCCGGGGATGAAGGCCGGCGCGGTGATCGAGGAAGGCAATATCGTCTGCGTGGATGCCTCGGGCTACGCGGTCGAGGCGGGCGAAGCCGCGGACCTTCGGCCGGTCGGGCGGGCCTGCGAGACGAAAGACAACAGCGCGGGCCAGGACGGCGCCGAGCGGATCAACTGCGAGCCGGGGACTTATCTGCTCCAGAATTCGAGCGGGGCCGACGTGGTCACCATGGCCGATTTCCTGAAGGACGTGTTCTTCGTGAACGGGGGCCGCGTCGCGAAGACCAGCGGAGGCGGCAAACGCTCGGTAGCGGGGAAGATGATGGGGCTCGACGGGGGCCGCGTGGCGGTCTCGATCGGTCCGCGGTGACGCGAGGAAGGGCGTTCGATGATCATCACGCGTTCAAGCCTGCGGGCGATGTTCAAGGGCTTCCAAATCCTCTTCAAGAGCGGGATGGGCATGGCGGAGCCCTGGGGCTCGAAGGTCGCCCGCACGTTGCCGAGCACGGGCGAGGAGGAAACTTACTCTTGGCTGACCGCGATCCCGGGCCTTCGGCATTGGGTCGGCCCGCGCGTGGTCGAGAACCTCCGATCGCGTAGCTTCACGATCAAAAACAAGCCCTTTGAGAAGACCCTCGGCGTCGAGCGGGAGAAGATCGAGGACGACAAATACGGGATGTACGGCGATTACGCGAGCCTGCTCGGGCAGCAGGCCGCGAAGCATCCCGACGACTGCATCGCGCCGATCCTCCTCTACGGGGAGCAAGCGAGTTACCTCGATCCTCTCGTCGGGCCGGTCTCCCTCGTCGTCTACGATGGCCAGCCTGTCTTTTCCGAGGTGCATCCGGTCGACCAAGACGATCCGGATTCGCCCGTCCAGGCCAACTATTACCCCTCGGGGATGGCCCTCACGCCCGAGAATTACGAGCTCGTCCGCGCGAACATGCGGTCGCTCGTCGACGTGAACGGGCGGCGCATCGGGATCAAGCCGGACACGCTGATCGTGAGCCCGCAGAAGGAGGGCGCGGCGAAGCGGATCGTGGAAGCCGAGACGATCGCCCGCGGCGGCGCGCAGGAGGACAACATCAATCAGGGGACGGCCGAGGTGCTCGTGATCGATGAGCTGAGCGATTCGCCGGGGGTCTGGTTCCTCGCCATGCTCAAGAATCAGTTGATGCGGCCGATCATCTGGCAGGAACGGCAGAAGCCGCGATTTCAGGCGCTCATGAACGGGAGCGAATACGCGTTCGTGAATAACCAATACCTCGCGGGGGTCGACTGCCGGGGCAACGCGGCTCCGGCCGTCTGGCAGAGCATCGCGAAGTGTCGCCCGTAGGGCCGGAGGAAAGGACGATGATTATCGTTACGTGTGTTCCGCCTCCTGGATATGATTCCTACCGCTGCGGGTGGCGCGAAGAAGAGCGCGACGGCAGGAAGGTCCGGATCGGGCTCTGCTGGAAGGCTGGGGCGACCGAGCTCCCGGATGATGCGCTGACGCGCGAGCAGATCGAAATGCTGAAGCGCGATCCCGGGAAGCGGATCACGGTGCGGGAGCTGCCGGGCGTCGAGCACGGGCGCGAGGCGCGCGGGAAGGCGTCGCCCGAGGCAAAGGGCAAGGCGTCGAAGGAGAGCGGCGAGGAGAAGGGCCCGAGCATGGCCGCGACGGGGGAGACGTGAACGCGTACGCCTCGCTTTCGCAACTGTACGCGCTCGGCGTGAATGCGGAGGCGCTGGCTCGCGTGCCGGTGGCGGACCAACTCGAAGGGATCGAGGCCGCTTCGCGCAAGGTGGACACGTACCTCGCGGACCTGCATCCGCCGCTTGCGGTGTTCACCGGGGCGATCGTCGAAGCGACGGCGGCGATTGCTGCCTACATGCTCATGTCCGCTTCGGGCTTCGATCCCGAGCACGACGATTCCAAGAACCTGCGGCAGAGATACCTCGACCAAATTCACTGGCTCGAAGGGCTCGACGGCGGGAAAAAGCTGCCGGGCGTTGTGGGGCAGTCGGGGGTGGGAGGCCGACTGCTCGGGCCTCGTGTGCGCGCGGCGGAGCTGCGCGGGTGGGAACGTGGATGGCGAGGAGGGCGGCGGCCATGAAGCTGTCACGGGTCGCGGGTCGCGGGCTGCTCGAAATGGCGAAGGGGCTTCGAGGTCTCTCGAAGGGATCGCATCAAACCGAGGTGCAAAGGACCCTCGGCAAAGAGGCTGTCGAGCTCGTGCGGGATGGCATCGAGGCCGGCCGCTCGCCCGATGGGGACGCCTGGCCAAAGCGGGCGGCGGATGGCGCGCTCGCGCTACAGCCGCTCGCGGCGCACGTCGAGTATCGTCCGCTTCCGCCGAACCCCTTTGAATGCGCGGTCGAGGTGCGGGTGAATCACTGGACCGCGCATTTCGCGCAACGCGGGACGCTTCAGCATGGGGTCATCCATAACCCCGAGCGGCCGCTCGTTCCGGATGGGCAACCCCCTCCGGGGTGGATTGCGCGCATCCGCGCGGGCGTCGGCGTCGCCTTTTCCGCCGCGGTGCGGCGCGCGGTCAAGGGGGAATGATGGGCGGCTGGGACGAGACGAGCCTCGGGCGATTCGCCAAGGAGCTCCATGCGAAAATGAACGTCGAGGGCCTCGATCTTGCGATCGGAAAAGACGAGGGGCGCGGGCTCGCCTCGCCCGCGCGGCTGATCGTCTCGGTGCCGGAACATGAGGACCTCGAACCTCCGGCGCAGCAAGGCGGCGTGGGGAAACACATCTGCGAGGATCGCGTGATCGAAGCGACGTTCACGGTCTGGGGGAGCTCGCCCGTCGAGGCGGAAAGCGTCTACCTCCGCCTGTTGCAATCGGTGCGGGAGCTCGGGGTGAGCCGACGGGCGCGTGGTTATGGGCGCGTGCAGTGGATCGCGGGGGCCGGGCGCGCGGGTTCGGCGGGGGTCAAGGTGGTCGTCCCGATGTCGATCCGCCTTCCGGTGGTGGACGTCGAGCTGCGGCATGCGCTGATCTTGAAAGCCTCGGCCGAGGGGGAAACGGCTGCGCCCGATGGCTCGAAACGTGAGGGGTTCTGATGCCGAGCGCTGAGATCACGTTTACTGAATTCGGACCGGCGGGCGAGCCGGCATCCGCTGCGCGGGTGGTCGCCAAGGTCGGCGTCTGCGCGGCGGGCTCGACGAATGCCGTCTATGCGTTCGATGTGCCTTCGCCCGTCGCGAAAGCGCTCGGCGAGGGGCCGCTGACGGAAGCGACGGCGCAAGCGGTGCGCGTGTCCAAGCAGCGCACGCTCGCGGTCCCCATCGAGGCGAGTATTCCGGGCGTGCTCGGGCCGATCACGCAATCCGGTCCGGGGCCGGCGCTCCTGCTCTCGGGCGCACCGACGGATACGGCGGCCGTGCGGGTGCGGGTCACGAAGAGTGGGGCGCAGGGCGTCGGGCGATTCCGCGTCTCGATCTCGGGGACGGCGGCCGGCGCAGCGGTCGTTCCACGGTTCGGAACGGAGCTCGTGATCCCGACGCGCAAGGCGGCCGAGGTGACGGGCACGCGGGATCTATCACGGCTCACGTACGCGAAACCGGCGCAGATTCGCGGGGACAAAGACCTCGGGGCCTCGGGCCTCTACGGGTCCGGGGGCTTGCTCGATGGGAAGGACATCGAGGCCAAGATCAACGGCACTGAGGTGACGTGCGTGATCGAGGCCCCGAAGGACGCGGTCGCGCTGCTCGCGCAATTGTCGAACGCCTTTTCCGCGAGCGTGTTCTCACTCGGTGCCGGCGCGCGGCTCGTGTGGGTCTCGAAGGCGATCGGGAAGGCGGCGACGATCGAGCTCCTCGGCGGCTCTGCGCTCGGCGCGCTCGGCCTGGTGGTCGGTTTGAAGCAAGGCGAGGCGGGGGATCTCGACGGGGCGATGCTCGATTTGCAGGAGGACACGGGGGAGGCTCAAACCGTCGAATTCAAGGATCCTCCTGCTGATCCCGCGGCGGTCGTCGCTGCGCTCGGGAAGGTCAAGAACGTCGCTGCGTCGCTCGTAGCTCCGGCCTCGAAGCTGCGGCTTGCGAGCCTCACGGTTGGCGAGGGGTCTGCGCTGGCGATCCTCGGCGGAAGCGCGCTCGAATTACTCGGGCTTCCGAAAGCGGATGTGAAGGGCCGCGAAGCGGACCATACGATTCCGGGCGTCGGCGTGACGATCCAGTTTCCGGCGGCGTCGTTCGTCAAGGATACCGAATACGCCTTTGCCTGCTATGCGCCGGGGTTCTCGGTCGAGGCCGTGATCGAGGCGCTCGACAAGCTCGTCCAGGTGAAGGCGGATTTCCGGATCCTGCATGTCGCTGGCGAGCTCGCGGACGCCGCGGAAACGCGGGCGCTCGCGGAGGCCCTCGACACGAAGATCGCGGAGCTCGAAGCGCTGAAGCGGCCGATCGTCGCGATCATCGGCGCGCCCCTCGGCGAGACGGACGAGGCGCTCGCGGAAGCCTTCGAGGGCTTCGCGTCGCGCCGGGTGTGCGTCTGCGCCCGCGGCGCGTGGCTGCGCGGTGGGACGCTCCAAGGGTCGTTCTTGCGCTCGCAATCGTGGGCGGCCGCGTACAAGGCTGCGGCGATGCGGTTCTCGTCGGATCTCGGCAACCACGATGACGGGCCGTTGAAGGAAGTCGACGCGCTTCCCGTGGACGAGGGGCTCGCGACGGTGAAGCTCCGGGCCGCGCGGCTCACGGTCATGGATACGAGCGGGGGAAACGTGTACTTCGCCCGCGGGCTCACGATGGCGGACGAACGGAGCCGTTATCGGGATCTGAACGTGACGCGCGTCATGATCGAGGCATACCTCGCGGCGCAGCCGGTCCTCGACAACGAGATCAACAACGATCCACCGCTGCACGAGGACGGCACGCTCGAAACGAACACCGCGGGCGCGATCGACCGAGCGGTCACGAATGCCCTGGCAAGCGCGCTGATGCCCGACCACGCGAGCGCTGTCCGGGCGCGTGTCATCCGCACGGACAACATCTTCGAGACGAACTTCCTTCGGGCGACGATGACCGTTGTCCCGCGGGGGCAAATCTACGGGGTCTCGGCTGAACTCGGGCCGGGCCTGTTGACCGACAACGAGGAGGAAGGCGGCTGAGATGGGGCAAACCGTGACGACTCCGCGCGGGGAATTCGCTCATGATGATCTCACGATCACGGCGATCCTCCACAACGGCAAGCGGCACACGTTCACCACGTGTTCATCGCTGACCTATGGCAATGGCCTGTCCTCCAGCACCGTCGGCGGGACGCAACCCGGGCCGAAGGCGCACGGGGGCCGGAAGGCCGAGCCGAAGTGCGAGATGGAGGTTTCGCGAGGCGAGGAGGACGAGCTGCGCGGGAAGCAGGGAGACGGCTGGATCTATCGGACGGTGGATCTGCAAATCGTTTATTCGCTCCCGGGCCGGCCGGACATCATCGATCGCGTGGAGACGTGGCTGCCGCTTGGGGATGAGACCTCTTCGCAGGCCGGGGATCCCTCGATGACGAAGCTCGAAGGGAATTGCCTCAAGGTGATCAAGAACGGGATCGATCCATTCAAGAAGCCGAGGAGCTGAGCGAACATGCGCAAGCTGACGGATGACGTACGGGCAGAGCTCCGCCGGACGCACGGCGGGGATCTGCGGGTGATCGAGGTCGAGGGACACGAGGGGCTCGCCCTCGTGGTGAAGCCCCCGGATCGGAAGGCGTGGGCAGCGGCGTTCGATGGCCTTGCAAAGCCGGCCGGGCGCGTGGATGCGCTCCATAATCTGCTCGTCGACTGCGTGGTGTGGCCCGAGGCGGCCGCGCTGCCGGCGGTGCTGGACGAGGTGCCGGCGCTGCCGGAGCTCGTGTGGCCCGTGCTCGCGGGGCTCGCGGGGGCGCCCGAGGACGAGCTGCAAGCCATGCCGCTGTTGAAGCTCGGGGCCGAGGAGCGCGCCGAGCTCGCGGCGGCAGGCCTGACTGAGGGCAGGCTCGCGGAACTCGCGGCGACCGCGCGAGGGCCCTCGCAACGGGTCGCGGTGCGCATGCCGACGGGACTCTGGCTGTTGAAGTGTCCGAGTTCCGCGCATTATGCGGCGTCGCGGCGGCTGAGCGCGCAGGGCAAGGTCTTCGAGGGGCTCTATCGCCTCTCGCTCAACGCGATCGAATGGCCGACGGCTGAAGCCGTGGCGGCGGTGTTCGAGCGTGCGCCGGGGCTCGCGAGCGCCGTCGGCGAGGTGGTGATGGAGCTAGCCGGCGCGGAGGCAAAGCTTCGCGTGGGGGGGATCTGAGCCTGCTGCGACAGGCGCGGACAGATTTGGGCCTGGTCGCAGACGGGCTCGTCGAGCTTAGCGGCGCGGACGCGGACGCGGAACCGGCACGCGCTGCGGCGCTCACAATCGCGGCGTTTCTCTACTCCAACATCCGATGGCCTGACCTATGACCGTTTCCGAGAAACTCGTCCTTCGTGAAGACGTCGCGCGTCCTGCGGCGAAGGCGGCGGAGGGCGTGGAACGCCTCGCGGGCGCGCTCGGCGAACTTGGGGCCGTCGAGGTGGACACGCAAGCGGCCGCAAAGATCGAACGGACGGCGAAGGCGGCGGCCGCAGCGCAGGATCGGGCGACAGAAGCGGCAAAGCGCGCGGCCGCGATCCGGGAGAAGGCATCAAAGACCGACGCGAAGGCACGCGAGGCGGCCGGACGCGTGGCAGACGCGACGCGCGAGGCGGAGGACAAGGCCGCGGCGACGGCGAAAAAGGCCGCGGCGCTCCGCGAGCAGGCCACGAAGGCCTCCGAGAAGGCAGAGGAAGCCGCGGCGCGCGCGGCGCGGCTGCGGGAGACGGGCGTTGCATCGGAGAAGGCAGACAGGGAGGCGGCGAAGGCAGCGGCGAAGGCAGCGCGGCTTCGGGCGAGCGCGGAGAGGGCCGAGGAGGAGGCAAAGGAGCGCTCGGCGGCGGCGTCGA
Source organism: Polyangium fumosum (assembly GCF_005144585.1). Taxonomy (GTDB): domain Bacteria; phylum Myxococcota_A; class Polyangia; order Polyangiales; family Polyangiaceae; genus Polyangium; species Polyangium fumosum. Next base: position 126,265 of record NZ_SSMQ01000029.1, read on the forward strand.
GGGCGCAGTCGTCCGCGGAGCGGCAAGCGGAACGGCTCGGCGAGAAAGCCGCCAAGCAAAGGGCGTCGGCAGAGCGCGCGGAAGCAACGGCGAAGAAACGTGCGGGTTCCGCGGAGCGCGCGCAATCCGCCGCGAACAAGGCGAAGAGCAAGGCCGAGGAGGCCAGCGCGAAGCGCGCGGCGAAAGCCAAGAAGGACGCTGATAAGGCGGCCGCACGGGACGCCAAGAAGCTCCCGGCGGGGATGAGCAAGACCGAGAAGCGCTTGCTGGATTCGATCCACAAGTTCAATCCGGCGCAGGAACGGCGTGAGGCGATGCTGGAGAGGCAACTGCGCAAGATGCGGGAGGGGGCGCGCGTCGGCGTTGATGAGCCATCCAAGGAGGGGATCGGCGGCGGATGGGAGACCCTTCAACGAGGGGTGAAGGCCGCGGCGCTCGCGGAGATCGCCTCGCGCGTCGCCTCGGGCGCGGGGCGGGCTGCGTTCGATCTCGGGGCCGCGGCCGTGGATGCGGCTGCGTTTCGGGAGGATGCGACGCGGGCGCTCGCGATTTTGCGCAAATCCAAGGGAGACGCGGATCGGGTGCTCCTGACAGCCATCCAGACTGCGGACGTCATCGGTCAAGGACGGAGGGACGTGCTCGGGCAGTTCGTCGGATTGCTGGGACAATTCGAGGACGTGGGCCTGGTCGATCGAATCGTTCGCTCGATTGCCGATCTCGGCACGGTGAACCCCGAGGCCAACATTGATTCGATCATCCGCGCGATGGGCAAGATCCAGGCGCAGGGGTACCTCCAAGGGGACGAGCTGAACATGCTCACCGAGGCGGGCCTCGCGGCAAACAAGGTGTACGGGCAGCTTGCGCAGCGGCTCGACAAGACAACCGACCAGATCAAGAAAATGCAGGGGGCGCAGCAGCTATCCGCCGCGGACACGATCGAGTCCATCCTGGGGGCAATCAACGAACAGGCAGGCGGCAAGGGCGCTGGGCTCGCGGCGCGCGCGAAGTCGTTCGAGGACATCTCCGGCGCGCTCGGTCGGCTCCGCGCAATGCCCGGGAATCTGCTGATGGACCTTGATGTGACGCCGGGCATGCGCGCTTTCAAGTCCTTCGTGGGTGGGGTGCTCGAGAGCCTCGATCCTGCGGGGCCACGCTGGGCGAGGATCACGGGGGCTCTCGGGAGGATTCTCAACAGCACGTTCGGCGGGATGTTCGGGGACCAGGATCCGGGGAGGTACATCGATCGCCTGGTCGCCAAGATGGAGCAGGCGGAGCCGATCATTTCGGCCGCGGTTTCGGGGTTCCGGACGGGACTCGGCGGAGTCCTTGGCGTGTTCGAGAAGCTCGATGCGATGAACGCAGGACCGCTCGGCGAGCTCTCCAAGTTTCTCGGGGTCGACAAGGTCCCCTGGATCGAACGCGTGGCGCAGGGGGTGGGTCTGATCGCAGGCGTGGCAGGCGTCGCGGTCGGGGTCGTCGGGGCGCTCGCGGCGAAGTGGGCGTCGTTCGTCGGGGCGGTCTACACGGGGATCCTGGCCTCGTACGGTTATGTCGCGCATTTCGCGGAGCAAGTCGGGGGATTGCTCTCCGGCGAGGGCCTGGCGGAAGCCGGGCGTTCGGCGGGGACCGCGATCGCTGATGGCCTGGTCGGAGGCATCCGCTCCGGGGCGCTCGCGGTCGCTACCGCGGTGAAGGCCATGGCCGGTGGGGCGATCACGACGGCCGAAAAGACCTTCGGCGTTGCCAGTCCCTCGCGGGTCTTTCTGGGGATTGGTCACAATGTGGCGAGCGGCGCGGAGCTCGGCATCAGTGGCGGCGCGGGGCGCGTGATCCGCGCCGCGGAAAACATGGCACTCGCGGCGACGCGCGCGGCGAACGACAACGTTACGACCCCAAAGGCGGCCGGGATCGGCGGAGCGGGGACCGGATTGGGGGCGGGAGGCCGTGCGACGGGGCGCGCAGGGCAATTCGGCGGAGAACGCGTGGTGATCAACATTGAAACGATCCAGATCATCGTCCAGGGCACGGCGACAGAGCACGACGGGGAAGCCGTCGCCCGCGGGCTCTGGGCCGAGCTGCAACGCATCGCCGAGGAAGGGGCCTGATGCCGATTCCTGCGCCGAGCGAAGACCCGGACGTCTGGGATACCGTGACCCTCGGGCCGGGCGATCTTCCACCGAACCCTCGCGAGGGGACGGCGACGCTCAAGGTACAGCCGAAAGCGAAGCTCGATACGAAGCGAAAGGCCGGCGCGTCGAAGCCTACCACGACGAATGCAGCGCGCGAGCTCGCCGAGGTGACGATCACCGTGCGTTTCACCGAGGCCCTATGGCCCGACATGGAAGCAGCGCTCGAGCGGCTGCAACCGGGGAGCGGCCCGCACAAGATCGGGCATCCGAAATGCCGCCTCGCGAAGATCAACGCGGTCTCCATCGAGTCGTATGAGGGGCCGGATTGGGACGAGTTCCAAGTCGGGACGATCGTTTGGCACTGCAAGGAATGGGCGCCTCCGCCTCCAGCCGAGGTAACGGCGAAGAAGCCTGACGCGGTCCAAACCCCGAGCACGGCCGTCTCCTACGAAAACAAACCGTGGCATGAGGTGAAGCCGGGGAGCACAATCGCGCACAAGGGCGTCGGGGCGCTCTTCGCCACGGCTGCGGCCAAGGCCGCGGCGGGAGCGAACCGGCCGTGAGCCTCGTTCAAATCGGGTCACTCGAAGTGATCTCGCTGCGGCTGTCGATGCCGCTCGCGGGGGCGTGGACGGCGGAGGCGGAGGTGGACACGGCCGAACCTCTCGCGGGGCCCGCAGTGATTGCCCTGGGCGTGGAAAACGCCGCGCCGGTCGAGTTTTCGGGGACTGTGCTCGAAAGCCGGGCCTTCGAGGGGCGCGCGCGGGCCTTCATCGTCGGCGGGCGTGGAGGCCTTCGGCGCGAGCTCCCTCCGCGGCAATATCAACTCGCTCCGCCTCGGCTCATCGTCTCGGCGATCCTCCGCGAGGCCAATGAGGACGCGGGCGAGCTCGAAGGGCTCGACGGGCTACCGGTTCTCGCGCGATGGGTTCGAGCGCGTGCGAGGGTGGCGGAGGGCCTCAACGTCGTTTGTCGAAGGGCGGGTGTCTCGTGGAGAGTTCGTCGGAACGGTACAATCCGCGTGGGTGTCGAGACCTGGCCCGCGTACCACGGCCGCCCCTTCTGCATCTCGGAAGACGGCGCGCATGCGCGGGCGGTGTACGCGCAAGAGGCTCCAGACATCGAGCCGGGAATCCTGCTCGAAGGGCGGCGCGTGGGGCGCGTGGTCCACCGGGTCGACGATGCGGGCGCCTTTCGGACCGAGGTCCTTTTCGAGGAAGCGCCATGAGCGCCGAACGCGAGCGGGAGATCCTGCGGCGGCTCGTGGCGCAATCGCTCGCGGTTCCACTGCAATACCTGGCGGTGCATGATGCCACGGTCGTAGCACAAGGGGCTGACGGGACGCTGGATCTGCGCCTCGACAGCGCGGAGATACCCGGTTTGTCGGGCGTCCCTGTCTGGCTCGGTCTGCCGGGGATCCGCGTCGAGGTGGCGAAGGGCGCCCGCGTGAAGGTCGGCTTTTCCGAGGGGGATCCGGGCAAGCCCTTCGCGGGGCTATGGGAGACGGACGCGGCCATGATCCGGATCGTTCTCGGCGGCGGCACGAAGGCCGTTGCAAGGGTCGACGATGCCACGGATTCGGGGACGCTCGTCCTCCGCACGGTCACGGAACCGGCGGCCCTCTGCACGATCGAATGGAAGCCGCCCGGCTCGGCGGTCGCAATCGTCCTCGGGGCCCTCGGCGTTCAGGTCTCCGGGCCTTCCATCGTGGAATTTCCGATTCGGGGCATCATCACGAGCGGGCTCGCCTCGTTGCTGGGATAACTATGGCAATCGACTACGGCGACGATATGAGCACCTTCGGGTCGGACGGCTCGATCGATATCGATTTCGAGGCGGTCGTCGAAGGGCCGCGCGTCGTCCTCGAAGCCGTGGCGCGTCGATGGCTCATGAGCTCGGGCGCGCTTCCCTGGTCGCCCGCAGAGGGCGTCAACGTCCTCCGGATGATCAACGCGGACCCCTCGCCGACGAACCTGTATCGCCTCGGCGAGCTCCTCGAAGGCGAGGCGCTCCAGGAGCCGGGCGTCGTCGGGGCCTCCGTGCGGGCGGAGCTGCGGGGCGGCGTGCTCTTCATCGTCGGACGGCTCGACCTGGCCGAGGGGAGCTACCTCCTCACGGTCGAGACGGGCGAGGCGCGGCGCGTCTTGTTCCGGTCGCTCGGGGAGGCCGCGTAATGGGCGCTCCGTCGCTGGCGGGGCTGCTCGCGGCTCGCCGAAAGGACGTCATCTTCGAGGACCTGCTCGAAAAGGCTCACGGGCTCGGGCTGCGCGCGCGGGGCTGGGATTCGAAGCGGATCGGGCGCGTGCTCCTCGAAATCGAGGCGCAAACGGTCGAGGCGTGGGAGGCGGCGAGGATTGCGATCACGCGCGGCGGGTACCTCGGCGACGACGAACAGGGGCCCTTCGGGGCGTGGCTCGATCTCGTCGCGCTCGGTTGGTTCCAAGAGCTGAGGCGCGAGGCCATTCCGACCGAGGGGCGGATGGTCTTGACGGAGTTTGCCGATGATTCGCTGCACGTCATTCAACCGGGCGAACTCGCGGCGGTCTTCGGACCGGAACTCCCTGATCCGCTCCGGTACGTGAATGTCGACGGGGGCACGCTTTCGAAAGGCGGAACTCTCGCGCTCACCTTCCGCGCGGAGGCGCCCGGCGCGCGGTACAACGTCCCCCCTTCGACCGTTTCGTTTCTGAATACGCCTCTCCAAGGCGTCCGCATCTCCAACCCAGCGGAGCCCGCCACGGGTACATGGATCACGAGGGCCGGCGCGGACGAAGAGAGCGATCCGAGCCTCCGCGCGAAGTGCCGGGACAAGTGGGGTTCCCTCGGCGCAGGTGGGAACCTCGCGGCGGTCCGGTACCGGATCCGAAAGGCGGCTGAACTCTTCGGGCTCTCCGTCTCGCGGTTTCGCGTCCGCGACGACAACCCGAACGGGCCGGGGAGTGTCGACGTCTACCTTGCCAATCCGGCCGGGCCAGCGTCGGCCTCCGAGGTAAAGGCGGTTCGGGGCTACCTCGCGGGATTGAAGGCCGTGGGGACGGGGCCGCTGCGATGCTTCTCGGCGACGCTGCTCGAAGTGCCGATCGTCGCAGGCCTACGAAACACGACGAACCCGCACGCCGTCGCGGAGGCGATCGGGAGGCTCGTCGCGCTGCAATCGGATTACCCGCTCGGCGAGGCTCTCTACCGCGCGCGGCTGATTGAGGAGCTCGTGGACGTCGCCAGCGGGACGGTCGATGTTCGTCTCGTGTCGCCCGCGCGGGACGTCCTTCCAAAGATGACGGACGCGATCGTCTTCGTCCCACAGATCACGCTGCTTTGACGAACCGAGGACGCATGGCCGACGAGTTTCGAGAGCTCCAGCGCGGCAACATCCCCGACGGCGGGCAATGGACCGACGCGGAATGGCTACGTGGCCCGAACGCGCAGGCCTTCCTGGCTCTGCTCGGCGAGACCAAGGACACCACGCTGGACGAACTCCGGGCGGCCATCAAAGCGCGCTGGCCAGGGATCGGGCCGCCCGATGCGCTGCGATGGCAGGGTCAAGGCTTCGATATTGAACGCTTCGAGGGGGAGACCGACGAGGCGTACCTGGCGAGGCTGGAACGGGCCTGGGAGACGCATCAGCGGGCGGGGACGGCGGGCGCGATCGAGGAAAGCCTACGGGCCTTCGGGCTACCCGATGTGCTCGTGATCGAGGATTGGCAAGGGCGCTTCGCGGAGGGGTCGTGGTATTCGAGGTTTTGGGTCGTGCTCGGGCCGGATTTCGGGCTGCTCGGGATCGAGCCGTTGCGAATGCCGTTCCTGTTGGGGGAACCTACGCTCGGAACGACGGCGACCGAGGTTCAGGTTCGGGCCATCAAGCGACAGATCCTCAAGTGGAAGGATGCGCACGGCTATCCCGTCCACGTGATCCTCCGCTTCCGGGACGCCCCGATCCTCGGCCTCGGGCTCGCGCTCGGCTTCAAGCTCGGCGGCTCCGAGGGGAGCGGCGTCGCATTCTGGCCGATAGGCGCGGGGAACATGCTTGGCGAAATGTCGATGCCGTTCCGGCTCGGCGGTGGTTACGACATCTGACGGAGGCGGTCATGGCTTACGATTTCATGGGCTCGATGGTCTTCCATGCCTTCGTTCGCATGCTGAACGACGGGGAGCTCGTCAATCACGAATCCCTCTACCGTCTCGGGCTGGTCCGCCTCGCGGATCGGACGGCGTACCTCCTCGATGCCATCGGCCGGGCGCGCGCGGAGCTGGCCAGTGTGGCGAACGGGACGAGGGCGACGCTTCTCGGCTCGAAGCGGCTGTCCACGTTTACGCAATATGACGCTGAGACGAACCCGGGCGGCGAACTCGGGCCGGGTGGGCTGCTCGATGGGAAGACCCTTCTCCTCGGCGAGGACTCGGGACCGGCTGAAATGGTCCAATTCGTTGCCCCGTTGACGCCTGCGGACATCGCACAGCAGATCAAGGCTGGCGCGCCCAAGAACAAGGACGCGAGCCTCGACGATGGATCCCGGCTCGTGCTCGTCTCGAAGACGTTGGGCGCGAGTTCCTCGCTCGCGGCGAGCGGGACGGCGGCGGCGGTCCTCGGACTCCCGAGCGGGACGGCTACGGGAACGGGGGCGATTGATGATGGCGCGTCTCGGATCGGCTTCTTCGAGTATGGCGCGGTCGCTACGGGAACCGTCCGTTCGGCCCTCGTCGGGCTGATCCAGGCGGTAGACAAACTCGGGAAGGCGAAGGCTGCGCTCGCCGGGGATACGTTCACGGGGCCGGTCACGTTCGCGGGCCCGGTCACGTTCAAGTCGGGGACGCAGGACACGGTCTTTGCGAATGCGCCCAATGCTGACGCTGTCCTCGACGCGAACACGGCAAACGTCGTCCTCTTGCCGATCTTGACGGCGAGCCGTACCTACACGCTGGCAGAGCCCTCGGGGGGCGCGCGGCGAATCCGGATCGTGCGCCTCGCGGTCTCGGGATTCGGGGCGACGTTCCGACGGCAGGATAGCGCGATGGTCGGATTTCCGCCGAACGGCCAGGCGTGGGCGGAGTTCACGCACTTCGACGATGGGGCCGGCGCGCGGTGGCGCCCTACGGCTTGGGGCGGGAGCGTTTCGCAGGTGATTTGGTAGTCTTCCGGGGCGAGCTCGGGCGCCTGGCCCGTCGGGCGTCTTTCTTCGACCAGCCCTTGATCAAGCGGCAAGTGCTCCACTGGAGCTCAGACGCCATTCTGCGGACCGTCTGGTGGAACTCGTCCTCATTCGTCAACTCGTACCCGAGGAACATATCTCTTCCCTCTCCGGGGACGGGCAGCATACTCCAATAAACGTAAACACGCCCATCACTGCCGAGCGCAATCTCCCCGGTAACTGCCCACGCCAGGAGAGGCCAATGCCCGAGCCGCGCGAGTTCTTGTCGAGAAATGGCGAGCCCCATAAACCAACGCCGGCCCCGCTTCGGGCGGCCACGCACGTAGACGCGCCCATCCGTCGCACACACGAAGTCGCGTTTTGCGGCATCATCCTGCGCGCTTGACATGGCTTCCCGGGTCGCTCTGTCGACCCCTCGACAGCAGATCCTCCAACCCGCTGGGAATCACGTCCTGGACCCGGACCCCGAGGCCCACGGCGATCTTCACACACGTTTCGACCGTGGGATTGACGCGCCCTTGCTCGATGCTGGACAAGGAGCCTTTACTCACGCCACTCGTATCGGCGAGATTGGCCAACGACATTTTCCGGTTGTGGCGCAACTCCCGGATGCGGTCGCCAAGGGGCTTGAGAAGTGGTTGGGTTGTTTTCCGGCGCGGCATGGAGAGTCCTTAAGGCGAAGGAGCCCCGGGCGGATCGTAGTCAGCGCTTCCCCTTGCTCTTCGGGTTCGTTCGACGGACTTCCGCTGTGATATTGAAGGCGATCTTGTGCATTGCATTTGCTGCGCATTTCGCTTCCTCGGGCGTCAATGCGTAGCCCTGGAACATGCGGCGTCCCTCGCACTGCTCGGCGCTCAGGTGCTCCGCATTCACGTAGACAAGGCCATCGGAGCCGAGCGCGAGCTCGGTGGTCAACTCCTCCGATTCCTTCTCCTCGGGGGACGTCGAGGGCGCAGGCTCGCCTCGCTGGGTCTGCTTCTTTGCCATTGTTTTTTACCTTCCTTGCTGCGCTCCGTCAGAGCGGGTGGCGGAGTTCGATATGCGTGAGACACCCGCGAAAGAGGTTCGTGATCCCGAGGGCAACCTCGTGCGGGTTGTTGGTCTCGATGGAAAGGAGCGCGATGACCTTTTGCTCCTCGAGCTGTTCGAGGGCACGGTTCAGATCGGATCGGCGGACCTCGGGCAGACGCGCGCGAACCCAAGCGACCGGCACCGGCTCGCGGGTGGTTGCGCAAAGGCGTGTGATAGCGAAGAGCACGAAGTAAGGGAGCTTGTCGCAATCCGGGAGGCGCTGGATATACTGTGCCTCTCGGACAACGTGCTCTGCCGCGCTCAAATATGCGGGCGATAGCCGGAAGATGTTGTGGAGCAGAATCTCGCCGATGTGCTCCAGGGGGATCTCGCCTTTGCGATGCAGCGGCGGAGGCGGCAGGAAGCTCGCCAAGGGCGGCGGGTCGAGGCGCGCGGCGAGGTGCTCGCGGGCTCGGCGCAGCGGGGTGCCAAGGAGCGCGAGAAAGGCGAAAATGAGATCGAGCCCTCGACGATGCCAGGGCACAGGCGGCCGGGGATCGTACAACGTGTCGCGCTTGTCCTCGGGGGGCGCGCTGGGACGAACGCCCGAGGCCGGCGGCGCGGCGCTTCGTGCGGAGACCACGGCGGTATCGTCCCCTTCCATTGTGTCGATTGGTTGCGCGGACATAAGACCTCCAGGCGAATAGATGCCCGCTGCTCGGGCGGATCACGGTGCCCAAAGACACGCGTCCCCTTGCGAGCCGCACGGGAAATACACGACAAGCGAAGAGGGCCGCGCGTCGACCAGTGCGCCACGCCGGCTCCTCCTTCTCTTGGTCTCTCGCCTGTATAGTCGGAGGATGCGCGCGGTTTTCCAAAAGAAACCGCATGCGCGTGTTGGATGGGTGGGGGAAGGTGTTACGGTGTAGGCTTGCAGGGCCCGTGGGTCGCAAACGCGGCCGCGAAGGCTCCCGTGAGTCGGCGACGGAGCTTGTTCGCGGTTTCGCAGTCCCCGCGGGCCTCGGCCGCCTTGATGATTCGCCCGAGCTCGCGGTTTGTCGCGTTGATGTCCGCCGCCGCTGGGGCGCCACCTTGCGGGGTCGTAGCGGGCACGGGTGCTGACACCACCTCGGGGCAAACGCATGCGCGGTCGGGCTCGATGATCCCGCCCGGAGTGCTTGGCTCCCCCGAAGCCGCGACCGTGACGACGATGGGCGAGAGCCGCGCGACGGGGTGGGCGCCACGCATGAGAAGGAAGACGATAAGGGCCCCGGCGGCTGCGCTGCCGAGCATCGAAAGTGCGCGTTGAGCTCGGTCGTTCGGCGGAGGGGTGGAGGGCCGGCTGGGGGCCCCGAAGGTGACCGGTGCGTCCGCCTTGTCTCCCGCGCCGCCTGCCTCCGTGGAGCCGTCGTGCGTGTGGCTCTCCTCGACGAAGGGCAGGACGCTGCGACTCCTGATCCCACGCTTCTTGAACTCCTCGGCGAGCGTCGCGACGGCCTTCGTGACCAAGTGGTGCGCGGTGCTCGTCGCCAGGTGGAACTCCGCCGCGATCTCCTTGGTCTTCTTGTTGTGGCCGAACCGAGCCCGTAAGAGCGCGCGGCCGCGCGGATCGCTTGCCTCAAGGGCGGCGAGGATCTCGTCGAGGTGGCGCTGGATCTCGGCCTCGTTGTACTCGTGCTCGGGATTCGACGGGGCGACGTCCTCTTCCGTGAGTTTCGGGGCCTTGCGGCTTTGGATGCCTCGCTTCTTCCAATCGTCGGCCGCGACCCTCTCGGTAATTCGTTGAAGGAAGCTGCTCATGGCTTGGACCTCGTGGTCCTGGAGGTACAGGATCGCCAGTCGGTACACCTCCTGCCGCAAGTCCGGCACATCGACGGCGGGGACATGCTGCTTCCGGAGCCAGGCATCGATGGCGTCCTGGTAGTTCGTCAGAAGGGCGAGCGGGTCCTGGTCAGGTGCATCCATGCTGTGGTTCCTCGGTCCTTCGGCAAACGCGGTGCGGGTTCACGGACGGCAACACAAGGTCCGGGGGCCGGCGAGGACCACCTCGCCCGAGAGCACGCCCCCGGAAGCCTCGCAAACCCCGGAATGGTAGGTCGGGGCCGTCGCTGTCTTGGCTGCGATGCCTTGGCCTTCCGGGTTGATGTCGAGGCATGTCGGCTTGCTGGAAGAGACGGAGATGTTGAACGTCTCGGCCGAGCAAACGGCATCCTCGTACAAGGTGATCCACGCGGAGCAAGAGCTCCCTTCGGGCGCGCCGCACGTGCACGGGGAGCACGTGCGCTGGTCCTCGAATGAATCGTAAACGATGAAGCGCTCGGTGTAATCCACGTCCGGACACGCGTGGATGTCAGGACGCTCGACACAGTGGCGATAACCGTTCTGCTCGGCCGGGATGCAGTGCTCGTCCGAATCGCACGCGCCGAACGCGCTCCCTTCACATACCCGAACGAGCGATGACCATGAAGGCTTCGTGGGCGCCGTGGTCGTGTTGCTGGAGGGGTCGATCGCCGCGCACGCTTCGCCCTCGACGCCAAGGGGGCTGATGGTGACGGACTGCACGCAAGGCACGCCAGGACCACAAGAGAGGCCGGCGGGGATGGCTTGTTCGGCGGCGCAGGACCCATCCCACGCGGCCGGGGGATTCGTCGGCGTCGCGATCGTCCCCTCCGGCGGCCAGCACGTGGCCGCGTGCGCGGTGATGCTCGTAGGCAAGGTGCACGACCCCGACGACGGGCCGCACGAACACGGGCCGCATTTCTTCGGGGGGATCACGAGATCGGCGTGCCACGTGAACTGCTCGACGGGCGCGGCGTCCGGGCAATCAGGCACGGTGCCGTCGTTCGGGCCAATCCAGGCAAGGAAAGGGAACGTGAAGCCGGCGGGGCGAAACGGCGCGCAGTCGCCGAGACACTCAAAGTTACAGTCAACCACCCCGTTGGTACTTGGGGCGTCGGCGTCTTCGTCGCCGGCGTCGGTGCCGGCGTCAGGCGTTGCGTCGCCGCCTGTCGTCGTGTCCGGATCTTGCCATTCGGCAACCGTGACCGCGTCTCCGCATGCGACAAACGACGTTGCGACCACGATCCCGAGCACGGGGACCAACAGAGTATGACGACGTGTGAAAACGAATTTCATGGTTGTTCATTCACTCGGACAAGGTTGCTGCAAACATGACGCCCAAGCCTAGACGCACGACAGGCGCCCGCCAATCTCGGACGGTTGCCCCCGTGGTGGGGTCCACCGTCGTGAAAACGACGCTCCGCACATCGGCCACTGCATCTCCGTACATTACGAGGGAATATGTCGGATGAAATTGCCAATTCCCGGCGACGCGCCCCCCGAAACCTACGGTAAAACCATCGGACATGAGAATCGGATCGGGGGCCTCGAAGTGGAAGGCCGCTCGGCCTACAGCCACGGACGCGCAGAGATCGACGAACCGCGTCCTTGCACATGGAAGGATCGAGGCTGTCCACAGGGACGTGCGCGCTGGGATGTCACGCGGACCGATGCCACGCACCGGTGTGACGACACCGCGGACATCAACGGCTAGCGCAAACGGCTTCCACCTGAAGCTCATCAACCCACTACCGCCAACCGCGAGGCTCGGCAGGCCGTAGGGCGTGATCGCAGGGCCGATCGCGGCCGTCACCTGGACCGAACTCTGCTCCCCCGGGGATGCTGCATCCGTAACCATGGCCGTCGGCCGCGGCATCAAGAGGGCAAGGGACTCGGGCGGCCGAAAGGTGAAGGGATGAAGCTCCGGGGACTGAACCTCGATCGTGGGCGGCGCTGCCAGGTGCGGCGGCGGTGCTTCGTTTCCCCACGCGCGCGCCCCGAGCCGCGCCTCGACGAGGGCCGCCACGTCGTACGCGAGCTCCCGGCACGTGCCCTGTGGGTCTGTTCGGCCGTGCCAGGGCTCGGCCCCCTCGACAGGCTCAGGGGCCCAAAGCTCCGCCTCGAAGCCCCTCCCGACGCGGTGCACCTCGATCCGGACCACGGGCGAGACATCGGTCCGGACAACCAAGTATCCAAACTCGCCCGCGAGGAGGAGCGCGAGCTCTTCGGCGTCGGGGCACCCCTCGGCCGGCGTCGGCGGTGCGTACTCGAGGCGAAAGGCGATCTTCGGCTTCGCCGCAAAGGCGGACGGCGCGAGGGTGAGCCCACAGAGCACGGCGGCGAGGCTGGCGAGGCGGCGCGGCATGTCGGGTCGACACGAAGCTACGCTCGGACTCCGCCAGGATGCAAGCGCCGTTTGCCCGGGCTCACCATCTGCCGGTCACGAAAGGGGATTTCAGGGGGGCTCGCTGGTCGAGAGGTTCGTCCGGGGCGACGGCGGCGGGTGCTCTCGTCCCCGGCTCCCCGCGCATCAGAATTCCGCGACGGCCTTCCGCGTTTTGCTGATGAGTTGCGCCGGCACGGCTTGCCCCCGAAGGTTCATCAGGAGCACGAAACACCAGTTGCGCTCCGAACCAACGAAAACGAGTTCTTTCTCCGGCTTTCGGGGCTCGACGGCACGATATTCCTCTTCGGTCCGGCACTGGGGGACCATCACGGTATTGTCGACGGACAGGCCAAACCCGTTCGGCGTTTGGACGCACGTTCCAGCGCCATGAGCGGTCCGGAGTTTGTCGCAGAGTGTGCGGGCGTCGCGCGCGGGGATGGTCGTGGTGGCCGACACCTCGGACGAGGTCGGCTCGGTCTTGCCCTTGTTGGACGCTCCTCCCACCACGACGAGCACGCATGACCCAAGCCAGATGAAGCCGCCCGCGAAGACCAGGAGCCAAGGGATGGGGGTGGATTTTTGCGGCTGCGGCTGCGGCGCGGGTACAGTCTGCGCACATGCGGGGTGCATCGGACCTGCGGGAAAGGCGACGTGGGGGCCTTGAACGGGGTGGTGACACCGCAGGCACGTTCCGACGATCGGCGGGTTGGGAGGAGGGCCGTAGGGCGTCATGGCTCGGAACCTTACCACATGAAGGTTCGTCCGGGAACGTTAGATGATGGTCGGGGTCATGGGCGCGAGCGCCGGCCGCGCGCGTGGGGTAGGGGAGAGCGACGATGGAGACGGTGCGGTGTGTTACGGCGCGTGTCCGGGGGCCGGCTGAGGTCTCACGCCGCGAAGCCCATGCGCGCGGAGGCGACGCGGGGCAGATCGAGCGGAAACGCGGTGTTTTGTGGATGTCTTAATGTTTCGAATCCCGCTGGGGACGCTGATTTAAGACATCCAGCCGCGAACAGGGCCCACAGGTTCGCGGATCCCTCCACCCAGAACCGCTTCCCTTCGGGGGTCTCGATCGGCACGAAGCGAAGCGGCGCCGTGACGAGGCGTTCCAGGGCTGAGCGCGCCCTCTCGGGGTTGCGTTCGAGCAGCCCGGCGATGTCCGCGATCCGGCCGCGCGCTTCCTTCTCCATGCGCCGGACCTCCAGGTCCAGGACAGACGGAGCCGTCTGGATCGCCGCAAGCCTCGACTCGATGGCCGTGAGCCGCTTCTCTCGCTCGGCCATCATCCGGACCAGCGTGGTCGGGGCATCCGTGGTCGCGATGATCGCCTCCCCGAGCCGCGCGATCTCCTCCCGGAGCTTCCGCGCCTCCGCCTCCAGCGCGGGCGTCTCGCTTGGGGTGGTCTTCGCCCGCTCGGCGAGCCGCTCCCGCAGGGTCTTGAGCGCGTGGAGGATGACGTCCTCCTGGAGCACGTTCGCCTGGAGCCATCGGATGACCGACGCATCCACCGTCGCGATCGGCCGCCGGAGCCCGTTCCGACACACGGCCGGCCCCCGGTCCCGATGCCACGAGCAGCTATACATGAGGACCGTTTCGTAGCTCACTTTGCCATGGTCAGACCGCATCGGGCCGCCGCACTCCGCGCACCGCCCGATCCCGGAGAGCAGGTAACGCGCCCGTGGTCCCCGGGCCTTCGTTCCCATGGTGTGCGCCTGCTCCTCGTTCCGGGTCTGGACAGCCAGCCAGAGCTCCTCGGAGACCATCCGCAGTTCAGGCACCCAACGGCGCCGTCGAGGGTCACTTCCTCGCCGGTGTAGTAGTAGAAGAGCCGAACGCCGCTCTCTAGAATGTCCTGAATCACGAGCCCGGATCGGAACGTGTCGCCCCCGAGCCGGCTCTCGTCGCGGACGACGACCGCATCGAACTCCCCGGCTTTCGCCGCATTCAAGAGCGCGAACAGGCCCGGCCGTTTCTTGAACTCCGCCCGCGAAACCGCGTCATCGACGAAGAGATGGTCCGGCGCGTGGGTGCCCCCTTCGGCTTCGACGAAGCGCGCGCCCTCCTCGCGCTGGACATCGAGCGACGCCATTTGATGTCCATCCGTCGAGCGACGGGCGTAAAGAGCGGTCCGCAGTTGATAGAGCCTCATGACGAGCGTGGAGGGTACTTCAGGAGGTCTTTCAGGACAAGCTCCGCAAGCGCGACGGCAAACTCGGCGCGCCTTCGGTCCAAGGGCTTCGCGCGGGAGGGGGTTGTCGCGACATCCGTCTCGGGAGGTCCGGCATCCGGCGGTCCGGTCCCTCTCCCAGACACCTCCGGAGGGGGACCGCCGACACCTTGCGCCCGAGGCAGGGGACGGGCTTGGGGGTCGGGGGGCGATGGTCTTTGAGCTCGAGCTCCTCGGCGCATGGTGGCCCTTGGGCGCGTGACGTGCTGGCGCCTTGTCGGAGGAAGCTACCCGCCGAAGTGTCGGATTTACTAGGGAAAACCCAGACAAAGTCAGACAAATTCTGTCCTAGCAGCCCGTGGACCTATCCCGAAGGGACGATCGACAGAGACGGGAGACGATGGTAGGTTTGTCCGCGTCATGTCGATGGGTCGAACACGGGAGAAGCAAGCGCCGCTCTGGGTGGCGGCGCCTTCGCT
>NZ_SSMQ01000002.1 GCF_005144585.1 Polyangium fumosum
GCGACCCCGCGCCTCGTGCAGAATCGCAAGGCGGCCGCGGCAGGGAAGAAGGGGAATGGGGGGAAGAAGGGGAATGGGGGGAAGAAGAGGGAGGTGGTGAAGAAGGCGGCGCCGCGGCCGACGGTGGAGGTGACGGTGCGGTGGTTGTCGCGGGAGGGGGTGTTCGAGGGGGAGGCGACGGCGACAGGGTTGCGGTTTGTCCCGCCGCTGGAGGGGATGGGGGTGGTGGACGCGCGGGGGTCGGCGCGGGGGGTGGAGATTGTTTGGTATGAGAGTGCCAAACCGGTGGGGGCGAGGAAGGTGGCGGGGATGGGGTGGGCCGCCGTGGGTGGGGGGGTGATTGGCGCGGATGGGAGGTTCGAGGCGAAGAGTCGGTCGAAGGTGGTGGAGGGGGAGCTGGAATGGGGGGCGTTGAAGGGGTTTTATGCGCCTCGGTTGGTGGGCGGGGCGCAGGTGGGGCTGTTGACGCAGCCAGTGGCGAGGGGCGGGAGCTGTGAGGTGAGCTGGTTCGGGGGGACGGGGGCGAAGCTCGGGCGGGGGGCGTGTGCGGTGGATCCGGGGGCGGGCGCGGGTTTGGAGAAGATTCTGGAGGCGGAGCCCCGGCGGATGGAGGGGCAGGGGCGCAATGATGTGGGGCTCGTGGTGTGGGCCGGGGAGCGGGCGTTTTTTACGACGCGTGATGGGCGCGGGCTCCGGTCGGCCGGGCGGGATGGGGTTTGGCGGGAGGAGGGGGCGGCGTTTCCGGCGCGGCGGGGGCGGGTGCATTGGGCGCGGGTTTGGCCGGATGGAACGGGGGTGGCGCTGGCCGGGGGGCGGGTGCGGGTGCTGGAAGGGGATCAGGTGCGGGAGGGTTTGTCGAAGGAGGAGATTTTTGCGGGCGGGCGGGGCGCGGGGGCCGTGGCGGGGATCGGGAAGGTCGGGGGCGCGGTGTGGGTGGCGCGGGGGGATGTGGGGCGGGTGGCGCCGGCGGGTGGGACGGCAGAGGTTTGGCGGGGACGGGTTTGGCCGGAGGGGGCGGCGCTGGTCGGGGGGAAAGGGAGGGGGATGTTGATGGAGCTGTCCGGGGGGCGGCTGCATGTGGCGGGGCTTTTGGAGGAGGGGAAGGTGGGGGCGCCGGCGCTGTCGGATGGGCGGGCCCGGAGCGCGGCCTCGCCGGTTCGGCCAGGGTTTGCCGCGGTGGAGCGGGGCGCGGGTGGGGCGATCGTGGCGGGCGTGGGGGTGGGCTCGGACGAGGAGGTGGTGGCGTTCGTGGTGGACGGGGCCGGGCGGCTCGGTCCGGTGGCGAAGACGTCCCTGAAGGTGCGGGCCGGGGAGCTGGGGGTGCGTTTGTCAGGGCTGCCCGGAGGCGGGGCGCTTTTGTCGGACGAGGGGCGGCGGTTTGTGGTTTGGCTGGACGAGGAGGGGCGTGAGGTCGGGGCGGCGGCTTGGCCGGAAGGGGTGGCGGCAGCGGTTTGTCAGGACGGGTCGGCGGGGCCGCGGTTTTATCCGTCGGGGAAGCCGGGCGCGTTCGTCGAGGTGGAGGCGCTGGCAGCGCCGGGGACGTGCGTGGTGGGGGAGCCCGGGTGGACGACGGACGGGTCGTTGCGGTGGTTCGGGACGCGCGCGGAGGGGCGGGACGTGGTGCCGGAAGCCGGCGTGGTGCGGGGGCTCGGGGCGGCTGTGGAGCGGGCCGGCGGGGAGGACGCGGAGGAGGTCGAGGAGGTCAAGGCGACGGCGCCGCGGCCGTGTCCGCCAGAGATGGTGCTCGTGCAGGGAAAGCTCTGCGTGGATCGGTTCGAGGCGACGCTGGTGGACACGGCGAGCGGGGAGGAGCTTTCGCCGGATTTCCCGGTGACGCCGAATTTGATGGAGATCACGCTGGGGGATTGGTCGACGGGGCGGAGCCGCGTGGGCGGGGTGCACGCGCGGGCCATGCCGCTGCCGTTTTTGCCAGGGTGGCAGCGGGGGCAAAAGCTCAACGTGGTGGCGGTGCCGCGGCGATTGGCCCGGCCAAACGGGTATTTGACGGGGCTCGTGGCGGAGAGCGCCTGCGCGGCGGCGGGCAAGCGGCTGTGTACGCTGCCGGAGTTCGTGATGGCTTGCCGGGGGCAGGACGATACGCCATTTCCGTACGGGGATACGTACGTGGAGGGGGTGTGCAACGTGTTCCGGGAGGCGCACCCGGCGGCGATTCTGCATGACAATGCGTCGATCGGGCATCTCGATCCACGATTGAACCACGTGCGCGCCGGGGAGGCGCCGCTGTTCCGGAGGACGGGCGCGACGCCTGCATGCCGGAGCCGATGGGGGAACGATGCGATTTACGATATGGTCGGGAACCTCGACGAGTGGGTCGACGAAGGAAGCGGGGCGTTCGCGGGCGGGTTTTACGCGCGGTCCACGCGGTCGGGCTGCGACGCGGTGGTGACGGCCCATCCGCGGAGCTACCTCGATTATTCGACCGGGGCGCGGTGCTGCAAGGACGCGGCGCCCTGAGGCGGGCGGCTAGCCCGGAATGGAAGCCCTGCGTTTGCCGGCGATCGTCTCGGTCCGGGTCCGCTCGAACTTGGGGCGGTCGGCATAGACCTTGATCCGGCCGCCGAGCGCGACGTTCGCGACCGAGACGCCCATCGCCACGATACGCGACTTCACCAGGACGTGCGCGTCTCCCTGCTTCGGGTGCTCCTGCGCCCAGCGCACGAACTCCTGCCGCACGATGCTGTCGTAGCCCGTCACGAGCTCCCAATCGTGGAAGACCTCGATGTCGCCCAGCGTGTGCGACGCGAGGCGGTCGAACGCGCGCATCACATGCAGCGCGCAGTCGAGGTCCGCGTGCCCCGAGACGCGGGTGAAAAACACGCCGAACGCAGGGCTCGTCATGAGGAGATCCCAAGCGTCCGTCTTCCAGGACTCTTTCCATTGCCCACGATCGGACAGGACGTCGGCCATGCTTCCTCATGGTGAGCATGGAACTCGAAAGGACGGAAGGGGGATCGAGACGTGGTACGCCGCGCGGATACGCGTGTAAGCTCACGCCGCGGGCGCCGTTCTCCCGCACCGAAAGGACCGCCATGCCCCGCCTCGCCCCTCTCGCCCTCTGCGCCCTCGCCGCCCTCACGGGCTGCGGGGTCAGCTACACGCCCGCGCGAAATACGAATTTCGAGATGGATCGCGAGGCAGATATCGACGACGAGGACATCCGCAAGGCGTTCGAAGCCCGGCCCCAGATGCCCGCCGGCGCGATCCGGCTCGCCTATTACACGCTCGATCCGGAGGTCGCCGGAGACCTGGAAAGAGCGTTCGGCAGGCTGCCCGGCGTCACCAGCATCTATCGTATCCCGTCCTTGCTCGTCACCGGCCAGCGGCGGGTCTCCGAAGGGAATGGGAATGGGTATCCCTACGGACCGCCGGCCGAGATCTCGTTGAAAAAGCTCCGCTTGCTGGCCGCCCGCGCGAACACCGACGTTCTCGTCATCGTTGACCACGGCTACCGCAACCTGGGCGCCAATCCCCTCGTGGCCACGACCGCGCTGCTTTTGCCCGTACTCTTCGTGCCGTTCATCGATACCGAGGTGAAAGGGTACGTCGAGGCGTTCGTCGTGGACGTGCGGAATGGATACCTCTACGGCCACGTCTCCGAGGAGGATACACGCGGAGAGCCGTACGCGACGATCTACGCGAAGAGCGCCAAGGACTACGCCGACGAGCAATGGATCGATCTGCAGCAATCGCTGCAAAAGCAGCTCGCGAAGCTCGTCGAGGACGAGCGGGCCCGCAAACCCACGCCGAGCGCGCCCCCTCCCCCGCCCCCGCCCGACCCCGCAGGCCCGCTCACCGCACCCCCGGCCGCGCCGCCCGGGACGGCCTCCGAGCCTTAATATGTCGGTCTTGCCCGATTGACGAGGCTGGCCGGTCGGGTCACACCCGAGGGATGCGATCCGTCATCTGCAATGGCCTCCTCCTCGCCGCCCTGACGCTCGCCGCCGCCTGCCGCGAGCCATTGCCCAAGGACAAACCGCCCAGCACGCCCACGGGTCCGATCGCCACCGCCACGAACGGAGCGCCCGGGACGCCCGCGCCGGACGGGACGCCCGCGCCCGCGCCCAAGTCGGATTAACGCTTCTTCTTGCGGGGCTTCTTCTCCACCCCGAGCGCGTCCATGCAGCAGCGGAATCCCGTCGAATAGTCGTGGTAGGTCGGCTCGTGGGCGATCGTGGTGAACGCGCAGCCCGGGCCGTGCTCCAGGGTGGTGCTGAAAAACCCGCCCATGAAGATGCCGTTTCCCACTCTCCAGGGCTGCTTCTTTCGCTCGACCTCGTCCCGCAAAAGGACGTCTTCGATATCGGAGCCGACGGCGTCGCTCACCCATTCGTGGAGGTTGCCGACCATGTCGAAGGCGCCCTCGTCGCTGCCGCAGGTCTCGTATTCGCCCGACTTGGCGAGGAACCCCGGCTCGCGGTCGAGCTTCGGGTCGTTGAAGACCTCGTACGTCCAGGCGCCGCGGCTCCGGCCGTAAAATTTTTCGAGGAGGTGGAGCTTGCCGGTATTGCAGGCGCCGCGCTGGCCCTTGTTGCCGTACGGATACCGGTAGCCCTTGCCGCCCTTGCAGGCCCGCGTCCATTCGGCGCGGCTGCAGAGGCGCTTGCCCGCGTGCGCGCAAGCCTCGGCCGCCTCGACGCGGCTGATGTACGCCTGCGGGTAGAAGCCCGCTCCGCTCATGGCGAGGTAAAACGTACCCTTTTCAGGGCGATCATAATGGGGCCACGGCGTCACCACGCCGTCCACGGTCTTCGTGGCAAGGTGCGCCTCCCAGCGATCGACGCAAGCGCGGCCGGACTTGATCATCTCGGGAGGACAAACCGGCGGCGGTCCCGCATCCACCTCCGCATCCGCTCCCGCGTCCGCAATCGCTGCCGGGTCCGCGTCCGCCTCGGCATCCGCTCCCCCTTCCGCCTCCGCGTCCGCTCCCGCTCCTGCTTCCGCGACCGCCTCCACGACGGCCTCCGCGACCACGGGCAACGTGGACCTCGCCGGAGCGGCCTCCGTGGTGCTCGGCACGGCGTCCACGCCGGTCGGTTGGGCCTCGAAGGAGCTGCATGCGGCGAGGTAGCCCGCAGCGGTCGAGGTGAGGGCGGCGACGAGCAAGGCAGGGCGAGGATCGAGGCGCATGGAAAGCAAAAGCCGGAACGCACGAGGCCCGGGCGGGCCTTTCCACTACCGTTCTTCTTCGTATTTGAGCTCGTAGTCCCCGACCCCGATCACGTCCCCAGGCTTGAGCGCCGCCGGCGCCGTGAGCTTCTTGCCATTGACGAACGTGCCGCTGCCGCCCCCGAGGTCGGTCAGGTAAAACTTGCCGTCCTGGCCCACGATCGAGCAATGCTCCCGCGACACGTCGTTGCCTTCGAGGCGGATCTGCGCCTGGTTCGTCTGGCCCATCGTGATCGTCGTACCTTCGAGGCGATACCCGTCCTTCGGGCCCTGGCCCTTCACGACGAGCAGGCGAGCGCGGGGGAGGTTCCCGGCGACCGTGGCCATGGCGCGGCGGCTGAGGGGGCCCGCCTGGCTCGCCCCCGCGCGGCGCGAGGCCGCAGCGGCGCGGCCCGCCTGGGCCTTGCGGAAGAGGCGATACGCCGCAGGGTTCGGCTTCTTCGCGAGCACCTCCGCCTCCTCCGCGAGCTGCGCGATCGTCTCGCCGAGCGGCGTGCCGTCCTCCGCTTGGAGATCGGCCTCCGCGCGCATGCCCTCCACCGCGCGCCGGAGCAGCGCCGCCGCCGGCTCGAACGAGCTCTGATCGGCGAGCACACGCGCCGCGGTGCGCGCCTCCTCCGCGAGCGCGACGAGCACACGCGCGCGCGCCGCAGGGTCGCGCTCGGGAGGGCCGGGCTGCACGTCGACCCCGATCACGCGCTCGAGGACGTGGACGTCCGTCGCGCCGGGGCGGCGATGCGCGAGGCGCGTCTTCACGACCTCGAAGGCCCCGTGCACCGAGGCGCCGGGCTCGATCACGAGCTCGATGACCAGCGACGCGCGTTCGCCCGGCTGGAGGTCCGGCATCTCCACGCGCGCCGCGCCCATGGTCTTGCGCACGCGTACGTCGCCCGCGATGCGGATGATGTCGACGCCGCGCGCGGGCGAAACATCGACCGACACGCCCTCCGCGACCGCGTCGCCCGTCGCGCCCACGGCCAGCGCGAGCTCGGTCGCGCAGAGCGCTGGATCCCGCACGTAATAATACTGGCCGCCGCCCGCGACCGCGATGCGCCGCAGGATGTCCTCGTTGTGCTCCTCGCCGTAGCCGAGCGTGGAGACCGCCGCGTCCGCGCGAAACGAGGCCGCGATCTCGGCGAGCGCCTCGGGGCGCCGATCCCCGAGCGTCGGATCGCCGTCGCTGAGCAGGAGGATGCCCCGTCGCTCCGCGGGCACGCGGGGTCCGAGCGCGCTGCGGCTCACGCGCAGACCACTCTCCATGTCGGTGCCGCCCTCGGGATCGATGCGACGCAAGCTACCCGCGAGCCTGCGGCGCGCGGCCGCGTCGAGCTGTTCGAGCTCCGCGACGACCTCCGCGCCTTCGGAGAACGAGACGATCCCCACGCGATCGGTGGGATCGAGCAGCTCCACCATCCGCTCGATGGAACGGACGACCTGCTCCATCGGCTGGCCCCACATCGACGCGGAGACGTCGATCGCGAACACGAGCGCGAGCGGCGGTCGCTCGTGCCGTTCGTCCTCGGGGAGCGCGGCCGAGACCTCGACGACGAGGTGCGCGCGCTGCGGGGCGGCCGGAGCGACACTCCGGACGTCGAGCGCGAGCGAAAGATCGAGGGCAGGACCGGGCATGCGCCCCCAAGAATACCCGGCAGAGGCCCAGGCGCGAGTCGAGATCGTTTGGGTGCTGCCAAATGAGGCACAAGCGGGACGGAGCGCCGCACCGTCAACGCGTCACCGGAACGAGGGTACGGCCGACCATAACACTGCGATGACGGCGAAAGCGTGAGCGGGCCCGGTGGGCGGGCGTCCTGCATCGCAGAAGCCGTTTATTTCGGCCGTAGAGCGGGTTGACCGGATGAGGAGCCTCGGACTAAGACACCCGCCCCGCGATCGCGTGAAGGGATCGCTCGAATGACCGTGACCGGTTTCCCCGGGGGGCACCGGTTTTCTTTGGTTCAAGCGGCGGTGAGATGCGCGTCTGTATTTTCTTCGACGGCAAGAATTTCCACTCCGGATGGCGTGACGAGGCCGGAGGTCGGAGGCTCGCGTTTCCAAAGCTCTCGCGCTGGCTGGTCGATCGCGTGGGCGGCTCGTTGCTTTGGGGCGCCTATTACTATACCGGCATCGAGATCGGCTCGGCCGCGGTCACCGAAGGGCAGAAGAAGCTCGCGGGCTTCCTCGACATGCTCGAAGTGCAGCCCGGCTTTTTCGTGAAGCGTTTCCCACGCAAAACGACGATGTTCCAGTGTGCCGCGTGCGGCGCCGAGAACCGGTATACGCAGGAAAAAGAGGTCGACACCTCGATGGTCGCGGACATGCTCCGTCTCGCGGCCGTCAACGCGTTCGACGTGCTCGTCCTCGTCTCGGGCGACTCCGATCACGCGCCGGCGGTCGAGGGCGTGCGGCAGCTCGGCCGCCAGGCCTACGTATCGACCTGGGGGCGCGCAGGGCTGTCGATTCGGCTGCGCAAGGCGGCGTTCGATCACATCGATCTGCTCGAAGGGATCTCGTTTTTCGAGGATACCGAGGGCTCTGGGCCGCCCGCGCCGCCCGGGCCCGAGCCGCGCTGGGCGAGCGAGGACATTCCCCCCGCCGTGCCGACGCCACCCGCAGGGTCGGTGCCCCGCGAGGCGATCCACGAGGAGTGCGAGGACCCGCAAAACGGAGACCCGGACGCGGGCGAATCCGCGCCGCCCTCGTACCAGCCGTCGGAGGACGAGTCGGTGTTCATCGAGGAGTTGCGCGCGGCCGAGCGCAGGCTGCGCAACGGGTACGTCGGGGCGAACTACTTCGTGACGCGCTGGCAATCGAACCGGCTCGATCCTTCGCCCGACGCGCGTCGCCGCATGCTCGAGCACCTCGTGACCTCGCGGGTCATCGAGGTCTACCACGCGCCCGACGGAAACGCGGCGATCCGGGCGCGCGACGAGTAGGCCCTTTCAGGTCAAAGGAAAAGGTCGCCGAGCAGCGGGAGCGCGCCGACGCGCACGTCCCGCGACGCGCGCGTGAGGCGCTCGGCGAGCGGGCCGAGGCCCACGGCCGGCAAGGCGCGCACGGGCGCGTGCAGCGGCCGAAAGAAATCGTCCCAGTGCGAGAGGAGCACGGCCGCGGGCGAGACGGCGCGCATCACCCGCTCGGGCAGATCGACCCCGCTGCGCCAGCCCGCCACGCAGAGCAGGAGCAGGTCGACGTGCCGCGGCGCGGGCTCGTCGGGCAAGAGCTCGGCGCTGCCGAGGTGGACGATCGTGCGGCCGGCGACCTCGATCTCGACGCGGAAGACGGCCCCGCAGCGGTAGCCCTCGGCGCGGACGGGGACGGCGTCGCAGTCGTCGATGTCGCCGGGGAACGGCACGCGGCCGAGGGCGAAGCGCGAGTGCGCGCTCGGCACGAAGCGCAGGCGGAAGGGGCCGAGCTCGCGGACGATCGGCGTTTGTCCGGGCGCGCGCTCGACCATGTCGACGCGGGCCTCCGGCACGCCTGCGGCGTGGCAAAGCGCGGCGGCAGAGCGGGAGCCGAAGACACGGGCGCCGGTGCGCTTGGCGATGGCGGGCACGTCGAGGGCGTGATCGAAGTGCGTGTGGCCGACGATCACCGCGTCCGCGCGGCTGATGTAGCGACCGATCGCGCCGAGATCCGGGGCGAGCGGGGAGGTGATGCACCGGGTGAGCGAGGCGCGCGTGACGTAGGGGTCGAGCAGGACGACGTGGTCCTCGCAGGTGATCTCGAAGCCCGCCGTGCCGAGCCAGCGGACCGTGACAGGGGGGCGGCCGGCCGCGCCCCTGAGGACGAGGTCATCCGGCCGGAAAAACAAGCTCTCGGGGCGCACGGGCGCGGGTATAGGCCCACGGCGCGGCGCGGGAAAGGTTTTCCTCGTTTCCTCAGCGCCGGCCGATCGGGCGAAACAGGAGGCCCGTCACGGCGAAGGCGATGGAGATGACGAGCAGGACGTGGATCCACGGGCCTGCCTGGTAGACGCCCGTCACAGCGAGCAGCCAGGCGAGGAAGGCGCCGATGGTGAGTCCCCAGAAGACCAGCATCGTCCGGCGCCGTTGCGAAGGGCGTGCCCGACCTGCGTGGGAAGGTGCTTCGCATGAGGACGGGTGGCGGTGGCTCTCGTGCTAGTGTCGCGCGCATGAGCGACGTCGTCTTCGACCTCGAGAACCCGACCGAAGAGCACCGGATGCTGCGCCAGATGGTGCGGAACTTCGTCCGCGACGTGGTGGAGCCGCAGGCGGAAGAGCATGATCGCAAGGGCACGCTGAACGTCCCCTTGCTCCGGCAGGCGGGCGAGCTCGGCTTGCTCGGCCTCACGATCCCGGAGAAGGACGGGGGCGCGGGCATGGACGCCGTGGGCTCGGTCGTCGTGCACCACGAGCTGTCGAAGAGCGATCCGGGCTTCTGCCTCGCGTACCTCGCGCACGCGGTGCTCTTCGTGAACAACTTCTACTACGCCTCGAACGAAGCGCAGCGCGAGCGCTGGTTGTCCAAGGTGATCTCGGGCGAGTGGATCGGCGCGATGGGCATGACGGAGCCGTCGAGCGGCACCGACGTGCTCGGCATGCGCACCACGGCGCGGCGCGAGGGCGACGGGTTCGTGATCAAGGGCCACAAGGCGCTCATCACGAACGCGGTCGATGCGGACGTGTTCATCGTCTACGCGAAGGTCGAGGACGCGGTGACGACGTTCGTCGTCGAGCGAAACACGCCGGGGTTCTCCGTCGGAAAGAAGACGGAGAAGATGGGAATGCGCGCGAGCACGTTGAGCGAGTTCATGCTCGAGGACGTCTTCGTGCCGGCGGAGAACGTGCTCGGCACGGTGGGCGGGGGCGTGCGCAACATGATGCGCAACCTGGAGCTCGAGCGGCTCACGCTGGCGGCGATGAGCCTCGGCATCGCGGATCGTTGCCTCGACATCATGGTGCGGTACGCGGCGGAGCGGACGAGCTTCGGCAAGTCGATCGCGGAGCACGGGCAGATCCAGCGATACATCGGCGAGAGCTTCGCGAAGACGGAGGCCGCGCGGGCGCTCGTCTACTGCGTGGCGCGGGACGTCGGCCCGGCCAAACGCAACCGCATCGGCACGGACGCGGCGAAGCTCTTCGCGGCGCCGGTGGGCAAGGAGGTCGCCGACAACGCGATGCAGGTCCTCGGCGGCTGGGGGTACTGCAACGAGTACAAGGTCGAGCGGTTCCTGCGCGACGCGAAGCTGCTCGAAATCGGCGGAGGCACGCTGGAGTCGCACCAGAAGAATTTGACGAAGGAACTCCTGCGGAAGGTCAAGCAGGATTAAGGCCTACACGGCGAGCGATTTTCTTTCGACAACATACCCTCCTCCTCCTACGATATTGTCATCGTTAAACGGACGGGATGTTGAGGGGCCGTGACAATCCGTATCCTGTCTTGCACAGCGGATTGCACCTGTACGATAGGGGAAATCAAAGAAAGGATATGCCGCCTACGAAGCCCGCGGGCTCCGTAGGGGCACGAGCGTATCGGCTTGGGCCGATGCGTGACCGATTGACCTATCGATTGGGAGTTGGGCTCGTATGGACACATACGAATCTGCGAGGGTTGTTGGTACTTCGATAGAATCATCCAATGTTCTGAAAAAAACTCCGACCGGTATCAAGGGATTCGATGAAATCTCGGTCGGGGGACTCCCGAGAGGACGCACCACGCTGGTATGCGGGAGCGCGGGCTCGGGCAAGACGCTCTTCGCAATGGAGTTCCTGGTCCGCGGCGCGACCGAGCACGTCGAGCCCGGGGTCTTTCTCGCATTCGAGGAGACGGCCGTGGAGCTCACGCAGAGCGTCGCCTCGCTCGGCTTCGACCTCGACACGCTCATCGCCCGCAAGCTTTTGGCGATCGACTACGTGCACGTGGAGCGGAGCGAGATCCTCGAGACCGGGGACTACGATCTCAATGGCCTCTTCGTGCGGCTCGCCTATGCGATCGACTCGGTCGGGGCGAAGCGCGTGGTCATCGACTCGCTGGAGACCCTGTTCTCGGCGCTCGGCGACGAGGCCATCCTGCGCTCCGAGCTCCGAAGGCTCTTCCGCTGGCTGAAAGATCGCGGCGTGACCGCGGTCATCACGGCCGAACGCGGCGACGGCACCCTGACGCGGCACGGAATCGAGGAGTACGTCTCCGATTGCGTGATCCTGCTCGAACAACGCGTGCACGAGCGGGTCGCCACGCGTTACCTGCGCGTCGTCAAATACCGCGGGACGATGCACGGGACGAACGAATATCCGTTCCTCATCGACGCCGGCGGCATCTCGGTCGTGCCCGTGACCTCGCTCGGGCTCGAGCACAACGCCTCCGAAGAGCGCATGTCGACCGGCGTGCCGCGCCTCGACGCCATGCTCGGCGGCAAAGGCATCTACCGCGGGTCGAGCGTGCTCATCTCGGGGACCGCGGGCACGGGCAAATCGAGCCTGGCGGCGCACGTGGTCCACAACGCCTGCCGTCGCGGCGAGCGGTGCCTCTACTTCGCGTTCGAGGAGTCGCAGGGACAGTTCGTGCGCAACATGCGCTCGATCGGCGTCGACCTCCAGCCGTGGCTCGACCAGGGCCGGCTCCTCTTCAAGGCCTCCCGCCCGACGCTCTTCGGACTGGAGATGCACCTCGCGAACATGCACCGGCTCGTCGAGTCCTTCGAGCCGAGCGTCGTCGTGATCGATCACGTGACGAACTTCTCCATGGTGGCGACGACCTTCGAGGTGCGCGCGATGCTCATGCGGCTCGTCGACTTCCTGAAGAGCCGCGGGATCACTGCGATCTTCACGAGCCTGACGGCGGGCAGCGGCGCGCTGGAGGAGACGGACGTCGGGATCTCGTCGCTCATGGATACGTGGCTGCTCGTGCAATTCCTCGAAGGAAGCGGAGAGCGGAACCGGGGGCTCTACGTGCTCAAGTCGAGGGGCATGGCGCACTCGAACCAGGTGCGCGAGTTCCACCTCAGCGACCACGGGATCGATCTGCTCGACGTCTACGTGGGGCCCGCGGGGGTGCTCACGGGGTCGGCGCGACAGGTGCAGGAGGCGCAGGAGCGCGCGGACGCGATCACGCGGCAGCAAGCGACCGAGCGCAAGCAGCGTGAGCTCGCGCGGAAGCGTGCTCAGGTCGAGGCACAGATCCTCTCGCTGCGGGCAGAGTTCGAGGCGGAGGAGCAGGAGGTCCTGGCCATCGTGGAGCAGGACAAACACCGCGAGACGACCCTCCGTCACGACCGTGAACAGATGGCCCGTCTCCGGAACGCGGACACGAGCAAGCAGCAGACGGGAGGTGCCGGATGACGAGCCCCGGAAACGGAATCCAACCCGAAGGGAGCGCCGACATCTGGGAGTTACGGCTTTACGTCGCGGGCCAGACGCGGAAGTCGCTCCTCGCGCTCTCCAACCTGAAGCGGCTCTGCGAGGAGCACCTCGCAGGGAACTACCGCATCGAGATCGTCGATCTGCTCCAGCACCCGCAGCTCGCGGAGGGGGATCAAATCCTGGCGATCCCCACGCTCGTGCGGCGGCTGCCCGAGCCGATCCGGAAGATCATCGGGGACCTGTCGAACACAGAGCGTGTGCTCGTGGGTCTCGACATCCGGCCTCGTTGAAAGAAGGACCATGGGGGGGAGCGATCAAAACGACGGGCGCCGCGAAGAAACCACCCGAGTGGCCTCGGGAGACACGGCGGACTTCTGGGAGAAGGCGCTCGCCGACGATCCCCCGGAGACGTACGTCCTCCGGCTCTACGTCGTCGGCAACTCCCCCCGTTCGCGGCGGGCGATCCGCAACGTGCGTAGGCTCTGCGATGAGCACCTCGCGGGTCGCTACGATCTCGAGGTGCACGATCTGAACCAGGAACCGTGGCTCGCGCGCGACGCGCAAATCATCGCCGCGCCGACGCTGGTGCGAGAGCGGCCGCTGCCCGTGCAGCGCATCATCGGCTCGCTCTCCGGTGTCCAGCGTGTCCTCGTGGGTCTCGGGCTTCCTTCCCACGAACCGGGGGATCCATGACGAAGAAGGACGTCGACGCGAGCACCCAACCTCCGGCCCCGATCGTCGCGCACGACCTCATCCTGCGGGTCGAAGAAGCCGAAGCGACGCTCGCGGCGATCCGCGCCGGCGAGGTGGACGCGCTCGTGGTCGCCGCCGACGGCACGCCGCAGGTCTTCGTGCTGAAAGGCGCCGACCACGCGCACCGGACGCTGCTGGAGAGCCTGAACGAGGGCGCGATGACGATCACCGGGGACGGGACGATCCTCTTCGCCAACCGCAAGCTCGCCGAGATGCTCGAGCGCCCGCTCGGCAAGGTGCTCGGCGCGTCGCTGTCGGGGTTCGTCGTGCCCGAACAGGCAGCGGCGCTCTCCGCGCTGCTCGCCCTGGCCAAGGGCGGGAGCGCCAAAGGGGAGGTGTCGTTCATGCAAGCAAGCGGCGCGCAGTTGCCGGTGATGTTGTCGATCCGGGACGCGGGCGAGGAAGACCCGACGTTCACCGGGGTCGCGACGGATCTGACGCCGCTCAAGGCAGCGGAGGCGGCGCTGCGGCAGGTGAACGACGAGCTCGAAGCGCGCGTCGCGGCGAGGACGGCCGAGCTCGTGAAGGCGAACGAGGCGCTGCGCGAGGCCGATCGGCGCAAGGACGAGTTCCTCTCGATGCTGGGGCACGAGCTGCGCAACCCGCTCGCGCCGATCCTGACGGCGGCGGAGATGATCCGCATGTCGACGCAAGGCGACACGCGGGTCGAGCGGTTCCGGAGCGTGATCGAGCGGCAGGCGCGCAACCTGTCACGGCTCGTCGACGACCTGCTCGACGTCTCGCGCATCACGCGCGGGACGATCACGCTGCAGACGATGCTCGTGGATCTCGGGACGATCGTGCGGAGCGCGATGGACGCGGCGCGGCCGCTCATCGACGCCTCGGGCCACACGCTCGTGGTGTCGTTGCCGGCGGCGCCGGTGCTCGTGCAGGGCGATCCGACGCGGCTCGAGCAGGTGATCGTGAACCTGCTGAACAACGCGGCGAAGTACACCGAGCGCGGCGGGCAGATCGCGCTCTCGGTCGAGCAGGACAAGGCGGGCGTGACCACGACCGTGAAGGACAACGGGATCGGGATGCCCGCGGATCTCCTGCCGCGTGTCTTTGATCTGTTCGTACAGGGCGAACGCACGCTCGATCGATCGCAGGGTGGGCTCGGCATCGGCCTCACGCTCGTGAAGAGCCTGATCACGATGCACGGCGGCTCGGTCGAGGCGCGGAGCGAGGGCGTGGGCAAGGGCTCGGAGATCGTGGTGCGCCTGCCGCACGTGCGGCGCGACGGCCCGAGCGCGAAGGCGCCCCCGACCGAGGAGGCTCCGGCGAGCACGCAACGAGCGCTCGTCGTGGAGGACAACGCGGACGCGGCGGACATGCTCTCCGAGCTGCTCGGGCTCTGGGGCTACGACGTGCGGGCGGCGCAGAGCGGCGAGGAGGGCGTGACGCTGGCGGCGACGTTCCGCCCGCATGTGGTGCTGGTCGACATCGGCCTGCCGGGCATGGACGGGTTCGAGGTCGCGCGGCGGCTGCGCGCGACGAGGCCAACGTCGAAGGCGCTGGTGATCGGCGTGAGTGGCTACGGGCAGGAGGCGGATCGACGCAAGGCCGAGGAGGCGGGCATCGATCATCAGCTCATGAAGCCGCTCGATCCGCAGGTGCTGGCGGGGCTGCTCACGCGCGCGAAAAAAAACGGCGCCCGGAGCCCGTAGAGATTCAAACGACGGGCACGAGCTTGTAGACGTCGACGTCGACGCCGGGGCTGTAGAGCGCGAGCGGCTCGCCTGCGGGCGCTGGCAAGCCCGCGGCCGCGACCATTCCGTCGCGCCACGATTCGACCTTCACCTCGTGGAGCGGATACGGCACGTGGTGGACGCGCCCGAGCGACAAACCCGAGCGGGTGCGAGCGTAAAGGATGTACCGCTCGGCGAAGAAATGCGTGAGCGTGCCGGGTTTGGCGGAGCCGATCGAGTCTCCGATATGGTACCGCGCCTCGAATTCAGCCGGCGTGGGGCCGGGGAAGATGCGCTTGCTCCGGTAATCGACGGTGTTCCCCGCGATGTCGAGCGTCATCGAGGCGCGGTGGTACGGCAGGTGCCAGCCGGCGCGCGCGACGGCCACCGCAATCGACGCGGCCGCGTCGAGGCTGAAGAACCAGACGCCCGGATCCTTGCCACGGAGGTGCACGTACGTGCGGACGTTGAGCTCGTGGAAATGGGAGACCCCCGGGACCGAAGGAGACCAGCGGGGCGCGACGTCCCGCATCGTGAAGGGCACGACCCCGACCCACGCTTTTCCCTCGAACGTGTCGACCGAGAGCTCGGGGGGCAGGAGCCTCGTGATCGCCTCGGCCGGCACCTCCCAGTGCAGGAAAAGCAGGGTTCGCCACCGCTGGAAGCCGGCGGGCCGGCCCGGCGGACGTTCGGCCGGAGAGAGGCGGTCGATCATGGTGGGGGACATGGTACCTCTTCCCGCGCTTGACGCGCCCCTCCGAAGGGACGAACGAGGACACCCGTGACGCCCGAGCAAGCCATCCAGGAAGCCACAAAAGGGACCCTGCGGCCCGTCTACCTCGTGCTCGGCGAGGAGCGGTACCTCGCCGACAAGGTGGTGCACGCCCTCCGCGAGGCGACGATGCTCGGCGGCATCGCGGGCTTCAACGAGGACAAGTTCACCGCCGGCGAGGCGAGCGTGGACGCGGTCCTCTCGGCCTCGAAGATGGTGCCGATGATGGCCAAGCGCAGGTTCGTCCTGGCGCGGGGCCTCGAGCGCTGGGAGAAGAAGGGCGACAGCGAGGACGACGAGGGCGGCGGCAAGAGCGCCTCGGAGGGCAAGCGCGGGGCGAAAGACGCGAGCCCCCTCGACGCGCTCGCCGAGTACGCGAAGGCGCCGGCCTCGTCGACGGTGCTCGTGCTGTCGGCGACGAAGCTCCACGCGCAACGCAAGATCGTGACGGCGGCGAAGAAGGAGGACTTCCTCGTCAACTGCGAGCCCGTGAGCCGCAAGGCGCTGCCGACCGTGGTGCGGCAGATGTCCAAGGAACGAGGGCACGACATCGCGCCGGACGTGGCCGATCACCTGGCGGAGATCGCCGGGCCGGAGCTCGGCTACGTGGCGGACGCGATCGAGCGGCTGAGCTTGTTCGTCGGGGAGGGCAAGCCGATCACGGAGGACGCGGTCGTGACGATGGTGATGAAGGTCCGGCCGGGCTCGGTGTGGGACCTCGTCGACGCGCTCACGCGGCGGCGGCTCGACAAGGCGCTCGCGGTGCTCGCGGAGGTCGTGGATTCGAAGGACGGCGGGCTGCCGCTGCTCGGGCTCGTGGCCTCGAACGTGCGGAAAATGGTGAAGATGGATTCGGCGCTGCGCGCGGGGGCGAACGTGAACGAGGCGGCTGCGCGCGCGGGCATTCCGCCGTTCAAGGCGCAGGAGACGGCGCAGACGTTGAAATCGCTGCCGCGCGGGACCTTGCCCACGTGGGTGCGCCTGCTCGCGGAGGCGGATCGAGCGCTCAAGGGCTCGAAACGCACGCCGCAGGCGGTGCTCGAGACGATGGTGATTTCGATGTGCCGGTGAGGCTCAGGCGGGGGGCGAGGCTTCGATCGCGGCCGGGACCGTGGCTTTTGGTGCCTCGCTCTCGTCGTCCTCCTCGGAGGGCAGCGTCGGCATCCACTTGCCGAGCCGTTCGAAGGCCGACGAGATATCACCCCGCACGCGATCACGCAGGGTGTCGAGGTCGGCCATCGTCATGCCTTTCACGTCGACGGGCGGCAGGACTTCGATGCGGGCCTGGCATTTCACGCCGAAGACCCACGAGTTCTTGGGGATCGCGTGGCGCGTGCCGGCGACGGCGATGGGCAGGATGGGGATACCCGTCTCCAGGGCGAGGCGGAACGCGCCGTCCTTGAAGGGCTTGAGCTCACCGTCGGAGGAGCGCGTGCCTTCGGGGAAGATCATCACGCTCATGCCGCGGTCGAGGTACCATTTGCAGCGCTCCATCGCCGATTTTGCGCTCTCGCGCTCGCCGCGGCGGAGCGGGATGTCGCCGGCCATGCTCATCATCCAGCCGAGGCCCGGGACCTTGAAATTGCTCTCCTTCGAGAGCCATTTCATTTCCCAGGGCAAATAGCTGATCGCGGGGATGTCGGCGATCGACTGATGATTGGCGACTACGATGAAAGGCCCGCTGTCCTTGGGCCTCTGCCAGCCGGAGACCTTCACGCTCCAGAGCGGGTTCAAGCGGACGAGCATCGTGCCGCAAACGCGAAAGAACCTGCCCGTGATTTTGCGGACGCGGTCGAATGGTGCGGTCGTGACAAACACCAACGCGACGGCGCCGGTCGACACCGTCACGACGGCGAGAATCTCGAACCAGTTCCAGAGCGAAACGAGCTTGGCCTTCATGGAGGAAGGCCCATCTTTACCCGACTGCAGAAAAGCCGGCAAGAGGAGGAAAGGCCGTTTCCAGCATGACGCAATGCGCGTCTTGCGCTGCGTCGTTGGATTTCATGCAATCGTGACGAGAACCTGACAGAGGGAGGGTGAAAACCCTACATTCGTCTCGCGACGCGGTTATTTTTTGCCGCCCTTGCCACCGCCGCCCTTGGCGTCGCCGCCGCCCTTGCCGCCGCCGCTCTTTCTGTCCCCACCGCCGCCCTTTCGGTCCCCGCCGCCGCGATCGTCATGGCTGCTGCGCTTCGGGCTGCCGCTGCTCCTCGCGCTGCTGACGTGATCGTGGCCGCGACCGTCGTCGCCGCCGCCCTTCGCCTTGCTGCTGCCAGGGTGCACGGCGTTGTCCGACTTGAAGCCGCCGCTATCGCGGGCGAAGGTGCCGTCCTGGCCGAAATGCCGGCCGTTGTTGCCCTTTCTGTCGTGGTCGTGGTGGTCGTGGTGGTCGTGGTGGTCGTGGTCGTCCCTGTGGTGCACCTTCACGTGGGCGCGGCCGTAGCAGTCGACGCCGCTGTCGAAGCCGCCCCGGAGGCTGAAGCGGACGCGCGGCGCGGCCGCGATTTTGACCGTGGCGCTCGGGGCGTAGACACGAATGCCCGGCCGATATCCCCAGATCGCCGCGTGCGTGATCGTGCCGACGCTGAGCGACGCCGTGACGCGCAGCGGATTGAGCACCGCCGCCGAAGCCCCGAGCCGCGCCGAGAAATAAAAGCCGGAGGGCTCGGGATCGAAGTTCACGAACGTGGTCTTCTCGGCGACGAAGCCCATCCGGAGCTTGCGTGACTCGATTCGCACGGGCTTGAGATCGACGTCGAGCACGTACACGCGTGTCTCGCCCGTGTCCGCGTCCGCGACCATCTCCAGCCGATCCTCGCCGACGATCTGGATCGTTCCGCCGTGCGGGCCCACGGTCTCGTCGGGCAGCTTCGCCTCGGCCGTCACCTTGGCGCCGGCCACGAGCTCCGCCGTGCCGCCCACGGGCACGTGCATGACGCCGGTCCAGGGTTTGCCCGCGACCGTCAGCGTGTAGTCGACCTCGGTCAAATCCGCTTCGAGCTTCGGCCCGGCCGCGACGAGCAAGCCCGTCTTCGCGTCGAGCACGAGCGGCACCGTCTTCGGCTCGCTGCCCTCGACTTTGTAGATGAGCGAGCCGCTGACGTCCTCCTTGACGCGCCCCGTCGCCGAGGCGGTGACCGCGGCCTTCACCTGGCCGTCGTTGTCGATGCGCCAGGCGACCGTCCCCTCGTCGTGCTCCTCGATCAGCGCCTCCGCCCCGAGATCCGCGTTGACGACCGCCTCGGCCTCGACGTTGACCGCCGCGGGCGCCGCGGCCTCGGTGCTGCTGCAAGCCGACGCGAACACGAGAACGAGAGACACGAGCGATCCGTGAGCGAAGCGAGTCATGAGGTTCCCTCCGTCCTTCTCTCCGTGCATACACTGCGCCTGACGAGGAGATCATCAAAAAGGTCCAATTCACCGAGAAAATACAGCGCGTCGGCACGGTTTCGACGCAATGCGGTCACTCCACGTACCACCCGGTGAGACCAACCTCGTATTCGTGGTTGCAGACAGAGCGGCCTTTTCCCATTTCAACAGCCATTCAATGGCGACAATGGGATGGCGCTCGATACGTCCGCGGCGCCGGCCCGTCCGTCCCGCGGGGGCCCCACGGGCCGTTTCGCCAATCGCTGGGGGGTCTCGGGCGGCCGTGCTAGTTTCGGCGCCGATGACGACCCAAGCCTCCCCTTCCCTCACCGCCATCGTCCTCGCCGCCGGGCAAGGCACCCGCATGAAGAGCACGAAGCCCAAGGTGCTTCACACGCTCTGCGGCCGGCCGATGGTCGACTACGCCATCGAAGCGGCGCTCGCCGCAGGGTGCGGGGACGTCGTGGTCGTCGTGGGGTATGGCCGGGACGAACTCGCCGCGCACCTCACCAAGGCGTTCGGCGATCGC
Organism: Polyangium fumosum; assembly: GCF_005144585.1. GTDB lineage: Bacteria > Myxococcota_A > Polyangia > Polyangiales > Polyangiaceae > Polyangium > Polyangium fumosum. The sequence continues at coordinate 19,618 of NZ_SSMQ01000002.1, forward strand.
GTGCGGACGGCGGTGCAGGAGGCCCAGCGCGGGACGGGGGACGCGGTGCGCTCGGCCCTGCCGGCGCTCGATCCCGCGGCCGAGCGCGTGCTCGTGCTCTGCGGGGATACGCCGCTGCTCGACCCGGCCGAGCTCGTGCGGCTCGCGGGCTCGATCGAGGGCGGCGCGTCGGTCGCGATGCTGACGGCGATGACCGAAGATCCGACGGGCTATGGGCGCGTGCTGCGTGACGCCGATGGAAACATCTTCGCCGTGCGGGAGCAGCGCGACGCGACGGAGGAAGAGCGGCGCGTACGCGAGGTGAACACGGGCGTTTATGTGGCGCGGTCAGGGTTTTTGCGAGAATCGGTGGCGGGGCTCTTGCCGAACAATGCGCAGGGCGAGCTGTATCTGACCGATATCGTGGCCGTCGCGTCGAAGGCGGGCGGGGTCGCCTCCGTGCGGGCCGAGAGCGCGGCGGCGCTCGTGGGGGTGAACGACCGGGCGCAGCTCGCCGCGGCCGAGGACATCCTGTACGGGCGCATCGCGGACCGGATCCGGCGCGCGGGCGCGACGGTGCGGGCGACGGCGCGGATCGACGCGACCGTGGTCGTCGAGGCGGACGCGGTGATCGAGCATTACGTGGTGCTCCGCGGAAAGACCCGCATCGGGGCGAATGCGCGGATCGACGTGGGCTCGGTGCTGACGGACGTGGAGGTCGCGCCCTCGGCCCTGGTCAAACCCTATTCGATCGCGAGTGATTCGACGATCGGCGAGAATGCGCAGATCGGGCCGTTCTCGCACCTGCGCCCGGAGAGCCGCGTCGAGGCCGAGGCGCACATCGGCAATTTCGTGGAGACGAAAAAGACCGTGGTCCGCCGCGGGGCGAAGGCGAATCACCTCGCGTATCTCGGCGACGGCGACATCGGCGAGGGCGCGAATATCGGCGCGGGGACCATTTTCTGCAATTACGACGGGTTCAAGAAGCACCGCACCGAGATCGGCGCGGGCGCGTTCGTCGGCAGCGATTCGCAGATCATCGCGCCGGTGCGGATCGGGGTGGGCGCGTACGTGGGGACGGGCACGACGGTCACGCGCGACGTGCCGGATGACGCGCTCGCCATCTCGCGGGTGAAGCAGGAGAACAAGGAGGGCTACGCCTCGCGGCTCAAGGCGCGGCTCAAGGCGGGCGCTGCGAAGAAGCCGTCGGACGGCTGAACGTCACTCGGCGTCGATGTTCTCGGCAGAGGTGATCAAGGCCGCGTCCACGGGCGGCAGCGAATGCCCCATCCGCACCCGCTTCGCCTCCAGATACCCCTGGCTGAACGGGTTCGTCCCGACAATCGACGGCTCGCGCGCCTCGACCCGCGTGCCGAGCTGCCGGAGCGCCTGTACCTTGAGCGGGTTGTTCGTCATGAGCTGGATCGAGGCGACGCCGAGGTGCTCCAGCATCGCCGCGGCCGGCGCGTAATCCCGCGCGTCGTCCGGGAGCCCGAGCATCCGGTTCGCGTCCACGGTGTCGTGCCCCCGCGCCTGCAGGTCGTACGCGCGAATCTTGTTCGAGAGGCCGATGCCCCGGCCCTCCTGGCGCAGGTACACGACGACGCCCTGCCCCCGCCGCGCGATCTCGGCCTGCGCCGCTTCGAGTTGCCCACGGCAATCGCATTTCAGGGAGCCAAAGACCTCGCTCGTCAGGCACTCCGAGTGCACCCGGACGAGGACGGACGACCGTCCACGCACATCGCCCATCACCAGCGCCACATGATCCGGGGAGAGCCCGCTTTCGGCGGATTGCTCACCATACCGGAATACGATCATCTCGAACAAACCGGTCTGCGTCGGCACGGGGGCCTTCGCGAGTATCTCGAGCCGAGGCCGGATCACCACGTCGGGGACGTACATCTCGCTCTCCTGTGCGCTTGCGTGGACGTATATAGCATCCCCAGGGCCTCCGAGGACCTCGGGATCTGCGGGGGCAACGTACGTAGCGTAAGGCCCCGCGTGTGACAAGGTCGGGGGCGCCCGTACGCCCCCGCAAAGGGTCCAGAAGGACAAACCCGCCGCTCGGTTGCTTGCGGCTCTTTCAAGCCCTCCGGCGTCCATTCGGAGCAAGCTCCCGACGCCGACACGAACCCGTGACCCCGCCATGAGCCACCTGCCCACGCTCGCCGTGTTCGTCGCGACCTACGCGCTGATCGCCTTTCGGCGCCTGTCGCTCCTGCCGATCGGCCGGCCCGCAGGCGCGCTCGCCGGGGCGTGCGCGATGGTCGTGCTCGCGTCGATCGAGCCGCGCTGGGGCATCGACGCGAACGCCGCGTTCGCCGCCGTCGAGCCGAACACGATCGGGCTCCTGCTCGGGATGATGCTGCTCGCCGCCGCGCTCGCGGAGGCCGGGTTCTTCGAGATGGCCGCGTCGTATTTGCTGAAGCGGGAGCCCTCGCCGGTGGGCCTGCTCTACGGCACGACGATCGCTTCGGGGGTGCTCTCGGCCGTGCTGGTGAACGATCCGGTGTGCGTGCTCTTCGCGCCCGTGGTGGACGCGACGGCGCGGCGGGCGGGCCTGCCCCGCGTGCCCTACCTGCTCGCGCTGGCGATGGGGGCGAACGCCGGCAGCGCGATGACGCTCGCGGGAAACCCGCAAAACATGCTCGTCGCGCACCTCTCGGGGTTGTCGTACCGGAGTTACCTCCTGCGCGCGGGGCCGGCCGGCTTCCTCGCGCTGCTGGTGACGGCGGCGACGCTGCACTTGCTCTTCCGGAAGCAACTGCGGCCGACGAGCTCCGCGGCGATCGAGGCGGACGCCCCCGTCACGGCCCGATCACGCGGGGAGCTGACGCTCGCGCTCGTCGTGCTCCTGGGTGTCTCGATCGCCTTCCTCGCCGGCGCGAACCTCGCGTTCGCCGCGCTCACGGGCGCGGCCGCGCTCCTCGTCCTCCGCAGGCGTGATCCCTCGTCGCTCTTCTCGGGCGTGACGTGGACCGTGCTCGTCTTCTTCGGCGCGCTCTTCATCGTGGCGGCCGCGTTCCAGCGCACGGGCCTCGTCGACGAGGCGCTCGCCGCGGCACGGCCGTTCATCCCGGCCGATCGCGGCGCCGCGATGGCCGCGCTCTCCGCGATGTTCACGCTCGGCTGTCAGGTCGTGAGCAACGTGCCCTTCATCCTGCTCGCCGAGCCGATGATCCGGACCTTGCCCGATCCCACGCTCGCCTGGACCGTCACGGCGATGGCCACGACGCTCGCCGGCAACCTCACGCTCCTCGGCTCCGTCGCGAACATCATCGTCGTCGAGGCGGCGCACGCGGAAGACGAGATCGGGTTCGTCACGTACCTCCGCGCGGGCTTGCCCGTGACGGTCGCCTCGATGGTCGTGGCGATCGGCTACCTGCTGCTCGCCGGTTAATCCGTCGCCGACGAGAGCAATGCGTTGAGCACGTGGCGCGCGTACCGCCCCTCGCTCTCGCTGAGCCCGTGGTTCGGATCGGTGACGCACGTCCAGAACACGGCGTTGATGACGGTCTGGAGCATGAGGCGGAGCTTCGTGGCCTCGGGATCCATCGTCTCGGTGCAGATCGCGCGGGCAAGGTGGCCGAGCGCGCGCTCGACCTGGGTGTTCTCCTCCTCGCTCGCGAGACAAACGACGCCGAGCGAGGACTCCTCCTCCGGCGCGAGGCGCAGCGGGAAGCACAAGATCCAGCGGTAGTGCCGCGCGAAGAGGCGGTGATGATCCGGGCTCGGCTGGTAGATGATGCTCGTCGTCGCGTGCGCGTCGCGATGCCACGCGGCCGCGATGTTGAAGCGGAAGGCGTGGCCCGCGACGCCGCTGCCGCAGGTGAAGCGCGCGGCCCAGGACTGCGGCCAGAACTGGCCGAACGCCGGGCAGAGCACGCGCAGGTTCGCGTCCCAGATCATGCCCATCCACGACCCGCGCTCCGAGAGCAGGCCGTTCCGCACGATCGGCGCGGTCTGCACGCCCCACGGCGAGGCCGTGGCGATCTTGTAGATCGAGTTGCCGACCGCCTCCGTGAGCTTCGCCGAGAGCGAGTGGTTCGACATGGGCTTGCCGCAGCAACGCTCCAGCAAGGCGCGCGCGGTCCACTTCGCGGCCTCGGGATACTCCTTGCCGGGGCCTCCGGGGCGATACGCGAGCGAGTACCGGTAGCCCACGATCGGCCCCGGGATCTTGAGCTCCACGTGCGACTTGCCCACGATGAAGTGCGAGCGGCACCGCTCCTGCTCGAACTCCACGGGCTCCCAGCGATCCTCGCCGAACTGCTCGTAGCAGCGCTCGACCATGGGATACGCGTCCTCGATCGTCGCGCCCGAGCTCTCGGCGAACACGAGCGCCAGCGTGAGGTGGTCGGACTCGAACCGGACGACGTGCGAGCGGACGTCGTAGCCGTCGATCAAGTTGGGGTACCAACGATCGCGCTTCTCCAGCAAGTTCAGCTCGGCCTGCGTGAGCGCGACGGCGTTCGAAAGGTGGTAGCTCCACGTGAGATAACGCTCGGTCTTGTCGGCGCCCTGGAGCATGAAGCGCACGCGCCCGCCGCCGAGGGGCTCCTCCTTCACCTCGCGACGGCCGCGCCACGTGGTCGCGCGCGGCTCGGCCTGGACGTTGTTGTAGGGCGGTTCGAGCACGGCGATCGGCGTCTCGACGGGGGCCACGAAGTCACGCAGCTCCACCTCGACGAGCGCGATGCCGTCGTCGCCGACGCTCCAGATCCGGGTGTGCTCGCGGGCCTTCACGAAGCGCTCGGCCTGCGCGACGGGCTCCCAGTTTACCTCGAAGTATTTGCGCTTCGGCTCGAGCGCGTACTCGCCGGCCTCGCCGTCGCGCTCGTACACCTCGACGCTGACCGTGCTCGGGCTGAGCCGCACCACCGAGAACTGGTTGCCCACGGCGCCGGGGCGCTCGTGCGCGGCCGAGCCGAGCGATCCCGTGGAGATGATGACGAAGCGGCTCTTGAAGAGCTCGACGAGCTTCGAGCTCTCCTGGTGCGTGTGGCCGTGGAAGCCGATGCGGAAACCCGCGGCGTAGAGGGTGCCGACGTCCTGGAGCGTCAGGTAGTCGGGGCGCCCGCGCTCGCTCGTGAAGCCGTGGTGCCAGACGGCGACGCGCAGCGTGTCGCGATCGAGGCCGTTGGCGAAGTCGCGCGCGGCGGAGACGGCGCGCGTGGAGATGCAGGCGCCGGTCCAGTACTTGTCGTTCCGATGGCAGGAATTGAAACCGAAGAACGCGACTTTCTCCGTGGGGAAGACATGCGCCGACCAATGCTCGCGTTCGTTCGGGTCGAGAAGATCAAAGGCGCGGCCGCGGCCATCCAAGGACTCGCCATAGAAACGGTCGAAGAAGCGCTGGACGTTCGCGAAGCGCTTGTTGTACTCCGCGCCCGCCCGCAGCTTGACGAGGTCGAGGTGACCGTAGCGGCCCACGTCGATGCGCAGATCCGAGAGATCCGGCGAGCGCTTGAGCCGCTGCATCTCCTGTTCGAGGAGGTCGAAGTCGTGTGCGGTGCGCAGCGACGTGACGCGCACCGGCTCGCCGATGTCAGCGCCCCAGTCGACGTCGTGGTTGCCCGGAACGAACACGACGCGCGCGCGCTCGCGGTTCATGACGAGCGGCAGGACACGGTGCTCCGCGAATTCGAGCAGCTCGTCGTACTCCGCGGCGCTCCCGCGCTGCGTGAGATCCCCGCTCACGACGACGAAGTCAAAGGGGGCCGGGTGCAGCGTCCCCAGCGCTTGCGCCGGGTGCATCCACACGTCGTCGAGCGATTGCCCGGGCTCCGTGACGTGAAGATCCGACAGGTGGAGGATGTACATTCGGTCCCAGCGCTACATCGACGCGCGGACCGCTTCGGAAGTTCTAGCGGCCGCTCGCAGCGCGTCGCCTCGAGGTCGACGGGTTGGAGGATGGCATGGACTCGCGTTGTGTGTTCGGCGCAAAGGAGCCGGACAGAAGCTCCTTCGTGTAGCGGATGGCCTGCATGGCCACCGCCCGGTCGATGACGAAGGGTTCACGAACGAGGACCACTGCATCCTGAAACGCCGCTTCGCGAGGGGCAACAGCGACGGCCGGGGTGTGAGGTCGGTTCTTGGCGCTCATCGTTCATCTCCCAAAAGCCGATTTTTCAGAGTTTCCAGGAAACCCTGGCCGGGGTGCAAGAGAAGATTGCCGCTCGGGGAACATGGGGAAGGGTGCAGCGCGAAGGGAGCGCCGCGTTTGCCCCGGCACCGAGTGTGCGCAGCGCGATCGTCCCTCGGATCGCGGCAGCGTGACTCCCTCGGCCCCCAGCGGTCGGCATGCGCCAATCCTACACGATGTGCAGAAGAAGCAAGCCTGACGCGTAGCGGTTTGTGCACGTTCGTGTCGACCGAGGCGAACCCCCGACCGTCCAGGCTGCGGAATGTTCTTTGCAGCATCAAGCCACCTCGGCGCACCTAAAGCCGAGCCTCTCGAACGGCAACAGTTGTGATCGATTTTTCTGCCGGGACGGGAGGGGGGAGCACGAGTTGGTCGGCCCAGCGCGTCAAACGTGCGGGGGAGGCGGGACCGGCTCGGCGAGGGGCGGGGTGGACGCGGGGCGAGCGCGCGCGAGGCGGGCCGCGATGCGGTCGGCGACGACGTAAAACGCAGGCACCACGAGGAGGCTCAGGCCCGTGGAGATCACGAGGCCGCCGATGACCGCGATCGCCATGGGCGCGCGCACCTCGCTGCCTTCGCCGAGCGCGAGCGCCGAGGGGATCGCCGCCATCAGGGTCGCGATGGATGTCATCAGGATGGGCCGGAGACGCACGGGCCCCGCTTCGAGCATCGCGTCGAGCGCGTTCTTGCCGTGGTTGCGTAGCTCCGTCGCGTAGTCGACCAGGATGATCGAGTTCTTCTTCACGATCCCCATCAAGAGGACGATCCCGATCATGCTGAAGATGTTGAGCGTCTGCTTCATGAGGAGCAGCGCGAACGCAGCGCCCGCGACGGAGAGCGGGAGGATCGTCAAGACGGTGACCGGGTGCAGGAACGAGTTGAACTGCGACGCGAGCACCATGTACGCGACGATGATCCCGAGGATCAGCGCGAAGATGAGGCCCCCCATGGACTCGCGGAAGGCGACCGACGCCCCGCCGAGGACCACGTGGTAGCCAGTCGGTACGTCCTTGCCGAGCTTCTCCACGAGCGCGAGGGCGTCGCTCTGCGACTTGCCCGGCGCGACGTTGCCGAAGAGGGTGATCGCGCGCTCGCGATCCCGGCGCGTGATCGCCTGGAGCGCCGGCTGCTCCTCGTACTTCACGAGCGTCGAGAGCGGAACGAGCTCGCCCGATCGCGCGCGGATCTTGAGGCGCGAGAGATCCTCAGGCCGCGAGCGTTGATCGGCCAGCAGGCGCATGCGCACGTCGACACGTCGCCCGCCCGCGCTGTACTTGCCCACGCGCGTGCCGCCGACGAGCGCGTTCAGGGTCGTCGCGATCTCCTCGACGGAGATGCCGAGATCCGCGGCGCGCGCGCGATCCGGCACGATCCGTAGCTCGGGCATGCCGAGCTGGTAGTCGGAGTCGAGGTCGACGACGAGGCCCGCCGCCTGAAGCTCGGCCTTCATGCGTTCGCTGTGCGAGACGAGCTCGCCCCACTCGGGCCCGCGGATCGAGAACTCCACGGGGAAGCCGCGCGACGCGGTGAAGCCCGACTGCGAGAGGTCTTGCACGACGGCGCGTAGACCCGGGATCGCGTTGAGCTCCTTGCGCAGGACGGCGGCGAACTCGTTCTGCGTCGCCTTGCGCTCGCCCCGGGGCTTGAGCGTCACGAAGATCATGCCGCTGTTCACGGCGCCCGTGCCGAAGCCGCCGACGACCACCAGCGTGCGCGCCACCTCGGGCGCGTTGTTCACGATCGTCTCGGCCTTCGTGACGATCTTATCCGTCTCGCGGATGTCGGAGCCGACGGCGGTCGTGAGCCGGACCATGAGGCGGCTTTGATCCTGCGAAGGGACGAACTCGCCGGGGAGCGCCTGAAACGCGAAGACCGCGCCCACGAAGAGGCCCACGGACGCGACGAGCACGAGCGAGGGGAACTTGAGGCCCCGCGCGAGCAGCCAGCCGTAACCGGCGGAGAGCTTGTCGAAGGCGTGATCGACGAAGATGCCGATCTTGCTGCGGCCCTCGCGCGAGGTCGTGAGGAGCTGCGCGCAGCGCGCGGGCGCGAGCGTGATGGCCTCGACGTACGAGAGGGCCACGGCGATGCAGAGCGTCACGCCGAACTGGAGGAAGAAGCGCCCCATCACGCCTTCCATGAAGATGACGGGGATGAAGATGGCGATGACGGCGACCGTGGCGGCGAGCGCGGCGAAGGTGATCTCGGCCGTGCCCTCGCGCGCGGCCCGCACGCGATCCTTGCCCTGCTCGGCGTGCCGGAAGATGTTCTCGAGCACCATGATCGCGTCGTCGACGACGATGCCGACCGCGAGCGAGAGGCCGAGGAGCGTGAAGGTGTTCAGCGTGAAGCCGAGGAAGTAGATCGCCGCGATCGTCCCGAGCAGGCTCATCGGGATCGCCAGGATCACGTTCAGCGTGCTGGAGAGCGATCCGAGGAAGAGCCAGCAGACGAGGGCCGTGAGCGCGACCGCGAGGATCAGCTCGAGCTCGATCTCGTGGACCGACTGCTCGATGAAGCGCGTCGAGTCGAAGTTGATCTGGAGCTCCATGCCCTCGGGCAAGGTCTTCCGGATCTCGTCGAGCTGCGCCTTCACGCCGCCCGCGACCGCGACCGCGTTCGAGCCGCGCTGCTTTTTGATGCCCATGCCCTGCGCGGGCTGGCCATTCACGCGCGACATGCGCCGCACGTCCTCGAAGCCGTCCTCGATGATCGCGACGTCCTCGATGTACGTCGGGACGCCCTCCTGCTCCCGCACGACGATGCGGCGGAGCGTCTCGAGGTCGAGCGCCTCGCCGAGGACACGCACGCTGATCTCGCGGCCCGTGGTCTCCAGGCGCCCCGCAGGAAGCTCCACGTGCTCCCGGCGCAGGGCCGCGATCACGTCCGTCACGGTCAGCGACTTGGCCGCGAGTTTGTCAGCGTCGAACCAGACGCGGACGTTGCGCTCGAGGTAGCCGCCCAGCATGACCTCGCCGATCCCCGGCACGGTCTGGAGCTTCTCCTTGACGCGGTAACGCGCGTAGTCGGAGAGGGTCTGCGGCGAGAACGGCCCGGACAACCCGATCCACATGATCGGCTGGTCCTCGGGGTTCGACTTGGAGATGACGGGCGGGTCGATGTCGCGCGGCAGGCGCGACTGGGCCTGCGAGACCTTGGCCTGCACGTCCTGGAGCGCGGAGTCGACGTTGCGCGAGAGGTCGAGCTCGACCGTGATCGAGGCGCCGCCCTGGCGTGAGGAGGAGGTGAGCGATTTGACGCCTTCGACCTGGACGACCGACTCCTCGATCTGCTCGACGATGTCGTGCTCGACGGCCTCGGGCGCGGCGCCTTCCCAGGTGACGTTGACGTTGATGGTCGGGAAGTCGACGTCGGGGAACTGGCTGATGCCGATGCGGGTCGCCGCGACGATGCCGAAGACGATCGTCGCGAGCATCATCATCCACGCGAGGACGGGCTTGCGCAGGCACGCTTCGGTCAGGCTCATGGCGCGCTCCCTCCCTTCGCAGGCGCGCCGACGCCTTCGCTCGGCGCGCTCGAGGTCCCCGGCGGCGCGGCCGCGCTGGAGGCCCCGGGCGGTCCTTTGCCCGGCCCTTGTCCCGGCGGCACGACGCGCACCGTGGTGCCATCACGCAGCGGCTCGGCCCCACGCACGACGAGCATCTCGCCGGGCGAAAGGCCCTTGCGCACCTCGACACGCCCGTCGGCCGTGCGCATGCCGAGCGCGAGCACGCGCTCGTGCGCGACGTTGTTCTCCACGACGAACGCGAGGAAGCCCTTTTCGCTCGGGCGAATCGCGGTCTGCGGGATGACGGGCGCGTTCTCGGTCGCGCCGACGCGCACCGTGACGTCGGCGAACGCGCCGGGCCGGAGCGAATCTTTTTTCTCGTCCGCGACCTCGGCGACGATCGGAACCATCCGCGTCGCGGGATCCGCGGCGTCCGCGACGAGCGTGATCTTCGCGGTGAAGTCGTGCTCGATGCCCGTGACCTTGAACGAGACGTTCATGCCGGCCGAGAGGCGCGGCGCGTCGGCCTCGGGGACCGGGAAACGAAGCAGGAGCGGGTCGCGACGCAGGACCGTGCCGAGCACCGCGCCGGGCTGGACGAACTGGCCGGTCTGCACCGTGCGCGTCTGCATCTTGCCCTCGATGGGCGCGCGCACGTACGCGTCGCGCAGGTTCAGGTTCGCCTCGTCGAGCGCCGCGCGCGCCTCGGCGACCTGCGCCGCCCCGGTGCGCGCGCGTGTCCTCCAGCCGTCGACGTCCTCCTTCGAGAAGACGCCCGCGCCGTCTTCGCCCGCTTTTTCCCGCCGATCGAGGTTCTGCTGCGCCTCGGCCGCCGAGGCTTGCGCGCGCTCGAGCGTGGCCTTGGCGCTGCGGACGGCGAGGTTGAAGCGGGCCGGATCGATCTCGACGAGGACCTGGCCTTTCTTGACGACGTCACCTTCGGCGAAGCGCACGTGCTCGATCACGCCGGAGACACGCGCCGTGACCTGCACACGCTCGTACGCGTCGACGCTGCCGACGGCGGTGACGGAGTACTCGACGCGCTCGCCCGGGACGGGCGCGAGCTCGACGGGGAACGCCATCTTCCCCTTGCCGCCCCCGGGAGGGCCTGCGCCCTCGTCCTTTTTCGAGCAGCCGAAGAGCGCGATCACGAGGAGCGTGATGCCGAGGGTGAGCCAGACCGAGAGCCTTCGGGGTGTTGCGAAAACAGGCATGATCACGGGTCCGATGGAGCGAGGACCACCCCCCCTGCGGGGCTGTTCGTGGTCATCCACGTGGTGAGCGAGTCGTACCATTTCGTCACATCGCCCTGACCGTCATCGGTGCCGGACAGGGGATCGATGTGCGTGAGCTTGACGATGTCGAGCACGACGAACGCATCGGGATCCGTGCGAGGTTTGCCCGCGAGGGGCCGGTCCGGTCCGATGGGTACGTTCTGAACGAGCGCGCGCAGCGGGTCGAGGGCGGCCGTGTCCCCGACGAGGCCCGCGACGGCGGCGAAGATCGGGAGGTCCATGGAAGCGCCGTGAATCGCGCGCATTCCGTGCGTTGCGAGGGGCCAGTCGCCATCTTTCAAGACGAGCGTGGCCGCGGCCTGGGCGTCGAGCGAGAGGCGCGCCGGGAAGTACCACTCGGCGAAATCGAGCGAGGGGCCCTCGAACCAGGAGCGCGAAATGTCGTCCAGGGAGGTGTGCTCGCGCGGGCTCTTGGCGTCGTACTCCACCCAATCGTACGTGGCCGTAGGATCGGAGGGCTGGATGAGCTTGGTGCCGAAGAGGCTGTCGTACGCGGCGAGCGCGCCGCCCTTGCTCTCGCCACACGAGACGGCCGCGAAGGAGACGCCGTTCGACGCTTCGTCCATGGCGAACCCCATGGCCGCGCGGTTCGTCATGCGCGGGACCTGGGTGAGCGAGAGGAGCGTGAGGAAGGCGTTGTCGCGGTAGGGATCCTCGGTGATCGCGGTGGGCGACCACATCGCGCGCATGCCGGCGACCGCGGCGACGGGGTAGATCTTGAGGCCGAGCAAGGGGAGCGCGATGTAACGCGTGGTCTTGCGGATCGTCTCGAGGCCCGGGGTGAGGTAGGCGTTGGGCTCCTGGGACGAGCCTTTCAGGTAGTCCTCCTCGGTGATCGTCGGGGCAGCGGCACCCTCCTGCCGCGCGACGCCGTCGACGAGGACGAGGCCCGCGAGCTCGCCGTAACCAGGCTTTCCGTCGAAATCCCAGGCCGCGTACTCCTCGACGATCGTGGCGCCGAGCGAGTGGCCGACGAGGAAGACGCGCGCCTTGCGCTCCTCGGGCGCGACGATCTCGATGACGCGGCGGAGGTCGCCGATCGTGGTGTCGAGCCCCCACTCGGAGGCGTAATCGACCGCGGTTTGATCAACGAAGCCCGGGAACGTCTTGTCCTCGGCGGGCTCCTCCTCGAAGTAGTAGCGCTTCGCGATCTCGGGATCCTTGCGGAACTCGGCGACGTCGAGGCCGTGGTGATCCTCGAGCAAGTTCGAGCGTCGATCGATGGCCCAGGCCTCGAAGGCCTCGCCCTGCTTGGACCTGCGCACGACCGCGCGCGCCATGGAATCGTAGCTGCTGGCGCCGCCGAGGAAGCCGGGCATGAGGACGGCGACCGCGCGGGCAGGCGCCGGCGGATCGGCGTCGACGCGGTACCGAACGACGCGGACGGCGTTGAGCTCGGCGGGCGTCGCGCTGCCCGTCAGGGGGTTCGGCGGGGGCGTGACGCCGGGGACGAGGAAGACGTCGCGGCGAATCCGCACGGGTCCGTCCTCGACGACGGTGGAGCTCGGCGGCGGCGTATACGGCGCGGGCGGGATGGGGAGCTCGACAGGATCGGAGCAGGCGACGAGGAGGGCGGCGCTCGCGAGGACGAGCGCCGAGGGACACGTGCGGCGCAAGGGCATGCGCCATCATTAAGGAAGGAGGGCGTCGTGGCGAGGGTTTCGCCCGGTTTCCGACGCCGATGGATCGCGGGCTCAGCGCCGCGGCGTCCTTGTCTCGGCAAACGCGAGGACCTCGGCGATCGAAGCCTCGTCGCCGTCCGCCGCGAGCGCCGCTTGCAGCGCGGCCTTGGTCTCGGGCGCGGCCGTGAGGTCGACGGCGATACGCAAGCGGCGCAAGTGCTCGTCGTCCCGCGAGGCGGCGAGGGCGACGAACGCGGCGGCGCGATCGACGACCGGCGCGCCCGGGTTCTCGGCGACGCGGAGCAGCTCGTCGGCGGGGACGGGCGAGGTGCGGATGCCCTCGTGGGCGCCCGATCCGATCGCCCGGAGCGCGCGCGCCCAGGCGTCGTAGGGCCTGCCGCCGCGGCCGAGGGCGTCGGGCGCGCTGGCGGGGCGGCGCGCGCTCGCGGCCTCCGTGGTGGCGCGAATCAAGCTGAGGAGGGCGTCGCGCTCGGCCCAGCGATCCTTGAAGACGCTGGTGGCGAAATCGACGGCGCGGCCCGAGCGGAGGGCGATGTTGATGCCGGGGTGGCGAAGGTAAAACCCGTCGGAGGTCTCGACGTAGGCGATGTCGCGATAAGGGATGAAGCGGGCGCGGATCCAGACGAGCAAGAGCCCATCCTCGCCGACGACGAGCTTGCGCGGATAAAGCAGGACAACGACGACCGCGAGGACGAGCGCGACCCAGAGCGTGGCGCCCCAAGGCCCCACCCGCACGAGCCCGCGCGCGAGGATCGCGACGGCGATGCCGAGGAGGATGCCGAGCCAGGGAAGGAGCGGCGAGGGCAAGGAGAAGACGGGGCGCTCGTCGGGCGAGCGGCCGAGGTCCCGGAGCAGGCCTTCACGGGAGGGCAGGCCCGTCGGGGAAGGGCGCGCGGCGCTGCTCGTTTTCGGCCGGCTCATCCGCGGGGCATGATGAACCCGGATGCGCGCGGGTTCCATCACGAGTAGGCTCGGGGCGCTCCCATGAAAATCCAGGCGGTCCGGTTGACGGAGTTCGGCGCGTTCAAGGACGTCGCGTTCCAGCCCTGCGCCGGCATCAACGTATTCCTGGGAACGAACGCCACGGGGAAGTCGCACGCCATGAAGGCGCTTTACGCGCCCATCAAGGTCATGGAGCACGCCGAGAGCACGATCCCCCTCGACGCCCGTATGCATGAAAAGCTCGCCAAGGTGTTCCGTCCCGACGACGGATTCCTCGGACGCCTCGTGCGGCGACGCAAAGGGCAAGGACACGGCGACATCGACATCGAGGGCAGCTCCGGGGATTTGCGGCTGACGCTGTATACCCGCGGCAAAAAGAAGCTCGACGTGCGCGCGGCGACCTGGAAGAGCGAAGAGCCGACCATCTTCCTCCCGACGCGCGAAATCCTCGCCATGTACGAGGGGTTCATCGCCGCGTACCAGGATCGGGAGCTCTCCTTCGACGAGACCTACTACGACGCGTGTCTTGCCCTCAGCCGGGCCGTGCTGCGCGGCCCCCGCTCCGCGCAGGCCAAGGCGCTGATCGAGCCCATCGAGGCCGCGCTCGGGGGAAACGTCGCCCTCCAGGGCGGGCGATTCTACCTCGTGCGCAAGGACGGCGCTATGGAAGCCCATCTCGTCGCGGAAGGCTTGCGCAAGATCGCTGGCCTCGCGCACCTCGTCCTCAATGGTTCCCTCACGAAGAACGGCATTCTGTTCTGGGACGAACCGGAGGCAAACCTCAATCCCCGGCTCGTCTCCCTCGTGGTGGACATCCTGCTCGAGCTCGGAAAGCGCGGCGTGCAGATCTTCGTCACGACGCACGATTATCTGCTCGCCCACAAGCTCTCCCTCCTCTCGGAGTATGGCCGGTGTCCAGATGTTCCCATTCGCTTCTTCGCATTTCACCGGAAGGAAGAGCACGACCCGGTGCAAATCGCGCCGGGCAGCACGCTCGCCGAGCTGCCGGACAATCCGATCCTCGACGAGTTCACGAAGCATTACGATTTCGAGCGGAAGCTCTTCGACGAAGACGCGCGGAGCACCGCGTGAGCGCGCTTCACGTCGAGGGGCGGCTCTCCTTCTCCTTCGGGGACGACTGGCAGATCCTCAAGTGGGACGACCACACCGCGTTTCAGGATGGATTGAAGCGATTCGAAGGGACCCGGGCCGTCGATTTCGTAGGCCTGCTCTTCGGCGCGCCCTGGTTCATCGAGGTCAAGGACTTCCGGGACTATCGAATCGAGAACAAGCAGCGGCTCACGAGCGGTGAGCTCGCGAAAGAGATCGCGTGGAAAGTGCGTGATTCGATCGCCTCGATGGCGTGGGCATGTCAGCGAACCCCCCTCGACCGGAACGATCTCGGCCCGTTCTTGCGCTCCCTCCTGGGGTGCAAGCACAAGGTCCCCGTCGTGCTCTGGCTCGAAGAGGATCGCCCGCCGACGCCCGCCGCGGCTTCCGCGCTCGCCGAGGCGATCAAGCGCGAGCTCACATGGCTGAATCCCAAGGTGCTCGTCATGTGCCGCGATCTCGCCGAACAGCACGCGATCCCTGGTCTCGTCGTCACGAGCCAGCCCGCGCCTCGATGACCTGGGTGACCCCATGCTTCGGGCCCGCGCCCCTTCCTTGATCCTCGCCTCCCTCGCGTCGCTCGGCCTCGCCGCCGATGCGCACGCCGAGAGCGCGGTGCGCTTGCGATGGTCCGCGCCGGAAGGGTGTCCCACGGCCGAGGTGGTCTCGGCCGAGGTGGATCGATTGCTCGGCGGCCGAGGCGCGCAGGCCGCGCCGCTCGACGTCACGGCCGAGGTGAAGCGCGACGAGGCGGGGCGGTATCGGGTTCGGCTGGAGACACGGAGCGAGGAGGGACCCCGGACGCGTGAGGTCGAGGCCACCTCCTGCGCAGCCCTCGGCGAGGCCGCAGCCTTGATCATCGCCATGATGATCGATCCGGACGTGATCGCCGAACCGCCGCCGGAGGTCCCCCCCACGACCCGAACGGAAGCGCACATCACCACGAGCCCTCCCCCCCACGACCCGAACCGAAGCGCGCATCGGTCCGAGCCCTCCCCCCCACGACCCGAACCGAAGCGCGTATCGGTTCCGGCCCTCCCCCCCACGACCCAAACCGAAGCGCGTATCGGTCCGAGCCCTCCCCCCCACGACCCAAACCGAAGCGCGCATCGGTTCCAGCCCTCCCCCCCACGACCCGAACCGAAGCGCGTATCGGTTTCGAAGGTCCCTCTGTCGGTATCCCCACAACCGCCACCGCCGCCGATGGCCCTCTCCGTGCGTGCCCTCGCCGACGCCGGCACCTTCCCCACCCCCACCCTCGGCCTCGGCGCCGCGATCTCCCTCTTCGTCGGCAACTACCGCCTCGAAGCGGGCCTCACCTACCTCCCGACGCGCACCTTTCCCTTCCCCACCCTCGGCACCGCCACCGGCGACATCGACCTCACCCTCGCCCACGTCGGCGCCTGCGCGGCCTTCTTCCGGCGCCCCCGCATCGAGCTCGGCCCCTGCGTCGCCTTCGAGGCCGGCCGGATCCAGAGCTCCAGCGCCGGCGTCTCCTCCCCGGGCCAGGGCGCCGCCCCCTGGCTCGCCCTCTCCGCCGGCGGACGGTTCGGCTGGATGTTCGCGCGGCCCGTCGCCCTCGTCGTCGGCCTCGGCGCCGGCGTGCCCATCGTCCACCCGGACCTCGTCATCTCGGGCCTCGGCACCGTTCACCGCGCCTCGCCCGTCGTCGGGCGGGCCGAGCTCGGCTTCGAGGTGCGGTTCTGAGATTTTTGATCACGGAACGAGAAGGCGCCGGCCACCAAGGACACGCTTGCCCCCTTCCGCCTCCTGCCACGCTGCCCTCCCCTCGCCGCTCGCCCCCGAGTCCACGGCCGCGGCGCGCCCGGGGGGTGGGGGCGAGGTGGTCGCCGTGCCCCCCTTCGAAACCGTCTACGAGGAGCATTTCGATCTCGTCTTCCGCAACGTGCGCCGCCTCGGCGTCCCCGACGCGCTCGTCGACGACGCCGTGCAGGAGGTCTTCCTCGTCGTGTATCGCCGCCTCGGCCAGTTCGAGGGCCGCTCCTCGCTGAAGACGTGGATCTGCTCCATCGTCACGCGCGTCGCGAGCGACCACCGGCGCGCCCTGCGGCGAAAGAGCCCGCACGCCTGCGGCAAGGCCGAGGCCGTCGACGTCGATTCGGTGCCCGACGAGCGCACGGAGGGCCCGCACGAGTTTACCGTTCGGCTCGAAGGCGCGCGCCTCTTGCACAAGCTGCTCGACGAGCTCGAATTCGACAAACGCACCGTGCTCGTGCTCGCCGAGCTGGAGCAGATGACGGCGCCCGAGATCGCGGACGCGCTCGGGGAAAACGTGAACACCATTTACGCGCGGCTGCGGGCGGCGCGGCGCGATTTCGAGCAAGTGGTCGCCCGGGAGCGGGCGCGCGACACGTGGAGGCTCCGATGAGCGAGCTCGGCCCCGAAGCCCGGGCCATCCTTCTTGCAGGGCGCGACGGGGACGAGCCCTCGCCCGCCGATCGCGCCCGCCTGCGCCGATCGATCGCGGCCGCGATTGCCGCAGGTGGAGCAGCTTCGGTCGGGGGCGAGGGCGTCGCCGACGCCGCGACGACGAAGCTCGGCGAGGTCGCCGCCGCCACGAAGATCGCCTCCGCTGCCAAGACCAGCGCCGTGGTTTCCCTCGGTGGTCTCGCGTGGAAAGGAATGCTTGCCTTGATCGTGGGCGGCGCCGCCTCTGCCGTGGCGATCCTCGGGCCCACGGCGACGCACGTGGAGACGCCCCCCGCGGCGACACACCTCGAAGCGCCCGCACCCTTCGGACAAACCCCGCCCGCGCAAAAGCCGGCGGAGGTCGAGGTGCGGCCTTTGGAGGCTCTCCCCACGGACGAACCGCCGCCGCCTGCGCCCGCGCTCCCGAATACACCGGTGGTGAATGCGCTTCCCAAGCGGCCGGCGGCGCCCCTCGCGACGAACGAGCCTCCCCCGGCGCCCGTGGACCCGCTGCTCGCCGAAACGAAGCGCCTTCGCGCCGTGCACGGCGCCATGAAGGAAGGGGATCCCGAGCAGGCCTTGCGTTTGCTCGACGAGACCTCGGCGGGCGCGGAAGGGCAATCGCTCCGCGCGGAGCGGACCGCGGCGCGCGTGCTCGCGCTCTGCAAGCTCGGCCGCGTCGCCGAGGCCCGCGCCGAGGCAGCCAGGTTCCTCTCGGAGAGCCCCGGTTCGCCGCTCGCCGATCGCGTGCGGAAGGCCTGCCCCGCGAGCCCTTAACATTTCGACACGGATCGGCGGACGTCCGGCCACGAAGACAGACGAAGACCCGGACAACCGCGCCGTGCGTCCCTCGCGCGGGCGAACGGACGCGCACGCCCATTCCTCCACGAGAAAGACGGTCCTCCCATGAAAAACCTTCGTGCTTCCTTCCTCAAGGCCCTCCTCCCCTTCGGCGCCCTCCTCGCGATCGCGCCCTTCGGCGGGTGTATCGATCACGTCATCATCGGCGGCAACGACGGCCCGTGTATTGCCGACTCCGATTGCGCGCCCGGCCAGTTCTGCGTGAACGGCGCTTGTGTCGTGCAGAACGACGGCCCCCAGCCCGAGGTCTGCAATGGCGTCGACGACGATCTCGACGGCCAGATCGACGCGACCCCGAACGGCCCCGTCGTCTGCGCCAACGGGAGCGTCTGCGTGAATGGCATGTGCGGCGGTCAGGTGCAATGTAGCGCGGACATGCCGTGCCCGCCGAACGCGTATTGCGACGCGAACGGCATGTGCCAGCTCGTGTGCGACTGTCCCCCCGACCATTTCTGCGACATGTCCGGGATGTGTGTCCCGGACCCGGTGTGCAGCGCCCTCCCCGAGCAATGCGACGGGATCGACAACGACTGCGACGGCCAGGTCGACGAGCAGAACCCCGGCACGGTCCTCTGCCCGAACGGCGGCGCCTGCATGGCCGGCGCCTGCGTGGTCGTGCATTGCATGACCGACGCCGAGTGCCCGCCCGGCCAGCTCTGCAACCCGATGGTCGCCGTCTGCGTGCCAGGCGGCTGCGTCCCGGCGCCCGAGGCTTGCAACGGCCTCGACGACGATTGCAACGGCATCCCCGACGACAACGCGTTCTGCGCCGACGGCACCCCTTGCGTCAATGGCCAGTGCGGCGGCATGTGCTCGCCCACGCCCGAGCTCTGCGACGGCTACGACAACGATTGCGACGGCGTGGTCGACGAGTCCACGCCCGGCGCGCTCCTCTGCCCGATGGGCGGCGCGTGCGTCAATGGCATGTGCACGTTCCAGGGCTGCATGACCGACGCCGATTGCCCCGCCGGCCATCTCTGTGACCCGGCGAACGGGACGTGCGTCAACCCGAACGGCTGCGTCCCCACGAACGAGACCTGCGACGGGATCGACAACGACTGCGACGGCATGGTCGACGAGGGCAACCCGGGCGCCTTGAACTGCCCCGCGCCGCAGCTCTGCCTGAACGGCAACTGCACGATCCTGCAATGCGCGAGCAACGCCGACTGCCCGGCGGCCACGACCTGCGTGAACGGCCTCTGCAAGTAACCCCCCCGCCGCGCCCGCCGGCGCCGGAGGGCCCGGCGGGCGACGCGGAGGTTCCGTAGCAGCCTCCGCGCGCCAAAGGTCGGCTTCCCCACGGCTCGTCCTCGGTCCCTCGGAGGGGGTCGGAGAAACCTTCCGGCCAACGCGATTTTTTTCGTCACATCGGTTCGCAGCGGGAACTCTCTCGATGAAGGCTGGGGGGCCGTTCGTCCCGCCCGGGGCCTCTTGTTCGTTCTTCCGAGGAGAGTACGCCATGATCAGTGGGCATATCGGCGCAGGTCAGTACATTCTTTTTCAGCGCGATCCGCGCGTTCCGAGCGCGCCGCTGCTCGAGGTCGGGCG
This sequence comes from Polyangium fumosum, assembly GCF_005144585.1. Lineage (GTDB taxonomy): Bacteria > Myxococcota_A > Polyangia > Polyangiales > Polyangiaceae > Polyangium > Polyangium fumosum. Next base: position 39,079 of record NZ_SSMQ01000002.1, read on the forward strand.
CCTCGTGGTGACGGAGCTCGACGGGGATACCCGCGTCGAGCACTGGTTCCTGTACACGAGCGCGCCCGTCGGTTCCGGTTACGCGGAGTACGTCCGCCCGAGCAGCTCGTTCCTGGGCACGCCGGTGGGTCTGTCGTTCCGGGGCACCGGCGCGCCGCCGGCCAGCTTCAACGTGAACGACTACCTCGCGCGGCTGACGATCTCGACGGGTTGTGGCATCGAGTACATCGAGGCGCGTTGCGACCGGCTCGCCTCGAACAACGCCGGGAGCATCTCCGCCGCGATGCCGAGCCTGCCGCAGCAGGTCGACCTCGGCATCTACGACATCACCCAGGGCAACCGGCGCGTCGGCGTGCTCGTCGTGACGCCCATCGCCAGCGGCACCCTGGAGACGTGGCACCTCTTCGACCGCGTCACGACGAGCACGCTGAACAACCTCAACGAGGCGCCGTACAGCGCCCCTGACGCGAGCCTCGGCGGGACGTACGCGCTGACCTACCTCGGCGCCGTGAACACGCCGGATCTCACGGGCCGCGCCGTCGTGACGGTGAACGCGCTCTGCGCCGTGGCCGCGTGAAACGACTAGGCGCGTGGCATTCCTTCGAGCGCCTCCTCCACCGAGAGCACATCCATCCGATCCCGTCGCCGATCCACAGGGACGAGCGCGACGAGCCTGTCGACGTCGTCCCTCCCCCACGTGACCGGCACCCCGGCCACCACGAAGAGCGCGAGCGCCTGCACGCCCACGCCGGGGATCGGGCATGTCCGCGCCGCCTCGACGAAGGCCTGCACCTCGGCCTCCGGCAAATCGCCGCCGTGCGCGAGGAAAAGCCCCGCGCAGAGCAGCGCGCCGACACGCTCCTGCAAAGGCCGCCACACACGGTAGGCCCGGCCGGCGAGGTCCCGCGCGAGGGCGCGATCCCCCGCGCGGTGGGCGACCGCGGCCTCGGTCAGGCATACGAGCGCTTCGAGGTCCGAGCCGCCCACGAGCGGCGTCGCCTCGACGAGCTCGTGGTCCACGGGACCGCCGTCGATCACGCCCATCCGGTACGCGACCGATCGGAGGATCCACTCGGCTCGGCCCGCGCAAACGGCATGGCGGCAGTGCCGCGCGAGGGCGAGCGCCTCCTCGGCTGTGGCCTTCGCCTCCTCGAAACGAAACGCTTCGAGCAGCGCCGAGGCCCCGAAGAGCAGCGCCCACAGCCGCGCCACGGGCCAACCCTCGCCCGCCGCCGCCGTCAGATGGCACGCCGCCGCCTCGTCGAAGCGACCCTGCCGATACCGCAGCCGTCCGAGCCAGCTCGCCGCGCGCGCCTGCGCGACCCGATCCCCTCCGGCCTCGGCCCACGCCGCGACCTCGGCGATCGTCGCCTCCTCGGCCGCGAGCGCCCCGCGCCGCGCCGCGAGCACCCGCACGCCCTGCCGCCGCAATTCGAGCGCCGGATCCGTGAACGGCGGCACCTCGGCCGCTGCCACGAGCACGCGGGACGTCCAGGGCCCGGCCGCGAGCGCCGCGCGCACGAGCGCCGCGAGGTGCGCGAGCGTCGGATCGTCGGCCGCGCCGGGCCGGCAAAGCTCGTAGAGCACCCGATCGAGCGCCGTCGACGTGTTCTCCGCGAGCGCGATCTCCACCCACGACGCGAAGAGCCGCGCCCGATCCTCGCGCGACGCCTGCGGATTCTGCCGGAGCATCCGCAGGCCCTCCGTGAGCAGGAGCGTCGCCCGCGTGGTGCGCCCCTCGGCCGCGAGCCGTTGCGAGGCCCGCACGACCTCCCGCGTCACGTCGGCCGCGCTCTCCCGATCGTCGGCGGCGCCCTTGAGCAGGTGCATCAGCCGGCCCGGCGCGCCGAGCGGCAAGGCCGCGGCGAGCGCCCGGTGCGCGCGCTGCTGCGCCTCGACCGTCCAGAACTCCTCCACATTCGGCCAGAGCACCGGGAGGAATTTCCCCTCGGGCAGCGGGCGCAAGACCTCCGCGCGCACGAGCTCGTCGAGCTCGACCTCGACGTCCTCCGGATCGTCGCCGCGCGCCTCGGCCAGCACGCCCACGTCCGCGTGCGGGAACGCGAGCGCCACCCATGCGACGAGGTCCCACTGCCGCAGCGTCAGATGGCGCCGCATCGCGCCCGTGTCGTCGTGCGGCGCGACCACGAGCCCCGCTTCGAGCACCTCGATCGCCTCGCGATCCATGGCCACGCGTTCGCCGTCCCAGCGCGCAAGGCCCGCGCGCACCCACGCTTCGAGCTCCCGCGCGACGAGCGCAGGCTCGCCCGCGGTCCGCGCGAAGAGCACCCGGGCGGCGTCCTCTTGCAGATACAGCAGGCGGTTCGGACCGGAGAACAAGGCCTGGAGCGCCGCCACCGTGCGCGGCGGCTGCCGATCCCGCGGCATCAGGACCGGACGGAGCGGCGGCGGGACGCGGCTCGAACGTGTCGAGGGGATGACGCGATCCCGCAGCCGCACCACGACCTCCGCGGCCGAGCGGGGTCGATCCGCGGGGTTCGTGGCGACGAGCTGATCGAGCACGAGCGCCACCTCGAAGGGCAGGCTCGGGACGAGCGTGCGCAGGTTCGGCGCAGGTTCGTTCAGGCGCGAAAGAATGAACGCGCACATGTCACGCTTCTCATGGGGGACGCGCCCCGTGAGCGCGAGGTACGCCATGACGCCGACGGCGTAGAGATCGGTGCGCGCCGTGGCGCGTTGCTCGCGGAACTGCTCGGGCGCGAGGTACGAGAGCGTGCCGACGATCTGCCCCGCGTCCGTGATCGGATCCGGCGACGCGGCGGAGGGCGACGAGAGGCCAAAATCGAGGACCACGGGGCGCTTGTCCGGCCCCACGAGCACGTTGTCGGGCTTGAGATCGCGATGAACGATGCCCACGGCGTGGATCCGCGCGAGCGTCTCCAGCAGGCCGACGAGGACGGGCTCGAGCTCCTCCCAGGAGCAAGGGACGCTCACGCCGGGGAAAGGCCGGCCCATGATGCGCTCGGTCACGAGGAAGGGGCTGTCGCCTTGGAGGCCCTCGTCGACGAGGCGCACCACGCCGGGCAGGCGCAGGAGCCGCAGCACCGCGATCTCTCGTTGCGCGCGCGCCGCGCAGGTCGCCGACACCGAGCGCAGCACCTTCAGCGCGACCCGCTCGCCCGTGAGCGTGTCCTCCGCCTCCCACACCGCGCCTTGCCCGCCGCGGCCGAGGAGCGAGACGAGCACGTACCGCTCCGCGACCCGGTTGCCCGCTCTCTCCTCACGCTTGGGGGGCACGGGCACGTCGTCGATGCGCGCGACCTCGCGCAGGAACGAGTCGTCCGACGCGTCGTCCGACGAGGAGCTCCCCGCGAGCGTGGACATGAGCCAGGCGAAGCTCTGCGACGACATCGTGCTCACCCGTCCTCGTCGAGCAGGCCCTCGCGGCGGGCCATCTCGCGCAGCCGGTCCTTCAGGAGCTGGAACTTCTTGCGTAGCCTCATCGCCTCGCGGCGTTTGTCCTCGGCCGAGAGGGGCGGCTCGTCCTCGCCGCGCAGCACCACGGCAAGCTCGTCCCAGGGCAGCTTGCGGTCCACGCGGAGCATCAGCAGCTCCTGGTCCTCCTCGGGGAGCGAGGCGCGCAGCGCGGCGAGGCGGCTGCGTGTCGTCGTCCGCAGATACGCGGCCGTGCGCTCGCGAACCTCGGCCATGACGCCCGAGAGCTCGGCGCTGTCGAGCTCGCCCTCGCGCTTGCGCCTACGCGCCGCGTCCCTGCGAACGTGAACCGAGGTCTTCCGCGCGACGGCGTAGGCGAAGGTGCGGAAGGAGGCGTGGCCCTCGAAGCGCTGGAGCCCCTGCCAGAGCGCCTCCCCGAAGCGGGAGAAGACCTCCTCGGCGTCGCTCTCGTCGCGGTGCAGGGCCGCGAGGAACGCGTAGATCTCGGGCCCGTACGTCGCGAGCAGGGCCGTCGCGACGCCTCTCAGGTCTCCTCTGGCAAGGCGGGTCCCGAGTTCACGCTCGAGATCGCCCCGATCCTCCGCGGTCATGGTGACGTGGTCCCGGAGCCCGAACGCCGAGCCGACGTCGTGCCCTCGGTCCATCCTACACCATGGGGCGGTTCTCCGATCGCCCATGTCCCCGCCGGCCCTGCGCCCTAGCCCTTCGCGTCCCTCGCGCATCGGAACCCGCTCATCACCATCCGGTAGCGCGCCGGGTGGTGGACGCGGTTCGTCGAGCGGAGCCCCGTCGCGTGATAGTTGAAGCCGCCGCCACGCAAGACGCGCTCGCATTCGGTCGGGATCTTGTTCGACCCGGTAAAACCCTGCTGGCGCTTTCGCCGGAGCTCCGCGTAGGCTTCGAGGGTCTCCTCGCACGACCCGCCGCGCCCCTCGGAGGCGCCGGCGCGCTTGTAGGCGAACGGATCGTAGATGTCCTCGGCCCACTCCCACACGTTGCCGGCGAGGTCGTGGTGCCCATAAGGACCACGCCCCGCGGGGTGTGTCCCGACATCCGCCGTGACGCTGACCGCGAAGACCGCGCGCTCGGGCCCGGGCGGCGAGTGTCCCCACGGGTAGAGCCGACCGCTCTCGCCGCGCGCCGCCTTTTCGAGCTCCGCCTCGCGCGGGAGGCGCTTGTCCACGAATGCGCAATAGGCACGCGCGCTGTCCCACGAGACGCTGCTCACGGGTTGCTTCGGGCCCCGGAACCGTTTGTCCGGGCCCACACCATTGCGATCCGCGTTGCTCGGCTCGGGCGGCGGGCAGAGCTTCGCCTCGATGCAGCGGGCGTAGGCGCCGTTCGTCACTTCGAACTCGTCGAGGTAATAGGCCGGCAGCGTCACGGTGTGCGCCGGCCATTCGTCGGCCTCGCCGCCCGTGTCGGCGCCCATCGTGAAAGGCCCCGCGGGCACGAGGATCATGCCGTCCACGCGGGCCGGGAGCGCGCTCGTCTCCGGGGGGGCGGGCGGCGGGGAAGGCTCCACCGGCGCGGGCGGCGCGGGTTTTTTGGGTTCGAGCGGCGGCGGCGCGGCGATCGACGGCGGATTCGGGACGACCGGCAGCGGCTCGGGCGGTGGCGCGGAGGGCCCGACCTCGGGCGTGGGCCCGCGGCTCGAGCAAGCCATCGTGAGGAGAAGGGCCCCGAGGAGAAGGGGCCTGCGGAGGGATCGAAGCATCACGGGCAGCGGCGGATCACGACTTTGACATGAGGATTGGAAGGCAAGGCCCGCGAGGAGTCAACTTCAATACGTCTGCGGGAGCGGGAATCGCTCGATCGAGGCGCCGCCCACGGGCGCGGCGTTCACGTGGTAAAGGTGGTTGTCGCGCGCGAGGGCGATCCGGCCGCTCTTCGCGCCCTTCGCGAACATCCCGAGATCGTTGCCGGATCCATCGAGGTCGTGGATCTCGCCGCCGAAAAGCGAGACATAGACGTGCCCGGTGAACGGATCCCGCGCGAGGCTCGTGATGTCCGCCGGCAGGGCCGCGAAGGGCGTCGTCGCGCCGGTGTTCACGTCGAGCAGCACGACCTCCTTCGTCGCGAGCGCGACGAGCAAGCGGCTCCCATCGTAGGGCGAGGCGGCGTAGACGCGGGCCGGGAGCGTGGCGACGAGGCCCTTCGTGCCATCGGCGAGGTCGACCGTGTGGAAATCGCCGTCTGCATCGACATTGCCCACGTACAGCTTCTTCGTGAGGCCCCAGGTGAGGCCCTGCGGGCCGGTGTCGAGGTAGCCGCTCTTGAAGGGGCCCGCGCCGGTCGTGATCTTCGCGCTCGGGATGACGAGCGGCAGAGCATTCGTCATCTGGTCGAAGAACGCGACGCCCTGCGGTGTGCCCTGACAACCACAGTTCGCGCAGCAGTTGTACGTGAGCCCGACCTCGGTGACGCTGCCGCCGAACGTGCCGTTCTGGCCCTGGATCGCCGCGACCTCGCCCATGTTCAGGTTCGTGACGCCCTGGACCGTGGAGACCTGGCCGGTGGTGCTGACCTTGCGCAGGTAATCGGGTCCGCTGATGACGGTGACGCCCCAGGCATTGCACGCGAGGTCGAAGTCGATGTCGACGAGGCCATTCACGAACGCCGCCGCGTTGAGCTGTTCGAGCGTGGCGCCGGTGCAGGTCGGCGCGGGGCGCTCGCAGGGGCAAGCGACGCCGCGACAAACCGCGCCGAGGCACTCGATGCCCGCGCAAGGAAGAGACGCGACGCAGGTGTTCGTGGCGGCGTCGCAGGTGGTGCCGGGGCCGCAGGTCGAGGCGCCACAAGCGACGAGCGGGCCGGTGACGACGCAGCCGGCGTCGGGCGCGACGCAAGCGCCGGGGTCTTTGTCGCTGACGTTGCAGACGGTGTCCGGCGCGCAAGGGTTTGCCTCAGGAGGGACACAATCGGCCTTGCAAGCGCCCGCGGCGCAGACCTCGCCGGGCCCAGGGCATAAAGAGGCGTCCTCGTCGACGGCGCCGTCGCAATCGTCGTCGAGGCCGTTGCAGACCTCGTCCGTGCACGCAACGCCGCCGGCGCCCGTGCCCGAGGAGGACGACGAACCACCCCCCACGCTGCCCATGCCGCCCATGCCGCCCATGCCGCCCGCGCCGCCGGCCGACGAGGACGACGACGCCGAGGCGGCGCCGTCCCCCGAGGACGAGGCGACGTCACTGCTACAACCGGACGCGGCGAGGGAAACGACGAGGAGGAACGGCGCAGCGAAATGGAGAAGGCGCATGGGCGTGGGTGCTCCCTGGGAAAACGCCCACGATCGTACCGCGCGGAGCCGCGGCGCCACAAGGCGCATGCGCGGCGCGCCTTCTCAGCGCAAAAGCTCTTCCGGCACGAACCCGTATTCGGCCTTCTTCTCGGCCCCGCTCGGCCTCCACTTGAAGACGGCGTCGTTGCGCAGGAGCATCACGCAGCAGACGCCCAAGGCCGCCACGAGCGGGACGAACCCGAGCACGTTGCTCACCCACGAGCGCTGCACGGCCTCGGCGTCCCGCACGACGTCGATGACGTCCGGGTGCTCCGCGAGCAGCTTGTTCCAGAGCGCCCCGTGCACGCGCTCCGCGTCGGCCCGCATCGGGCCCACGGAGAGCGACGCGTCGATGCAGGCGAGCGTGAACGCCGCTTCGAGATACTCCCGATCCCGCATCGACGGCTCGAGCGCGAGCACCCGATACCCCGCCTTCACGGGCCCGCCCTTGCGGTAGTTCGAGCCCGTCATCACCGCCGCCGCGCGCTCCTCCAGGAAATCACGCAGCTTCTGCGCGACGGCGCCGCGCATGTCCTCGTCGAGGATCGACGGGTGCACCGGGTGCCCGAGGAAACGCGCGTAAAGGAGGCGTTGCGCTTTCTCCTCGCGGCTCAGGCGGCCGATCCTGGAGAACGCCGCCGTGGTCAACCCCGCGCAGGCGAGCACGAGGCCCGCGCCGACATAGGCCGTCGGCACCTTCGAGGTGCCCGCCATGACGAGGCCCGGGATGAACGTGAAGAGCGTGGCCGCGATGCCGTACGCGCGGAGATACCCCGTCGCGACGCTCTTCCAGTGCATCTTGATGGGCACGACCGTGTGCGTGTCGGCCGCGCCCTCGGCGACGACGATGTGCGACCGCACGGGGAAGAGCGGCAAGAACTGGAGGAAGGCAAACGTCGTCGCGACGTAGGTGCTGCCGACCTGCTCGACCTTGCCGTAGAGGCGTTTCCCACCAACCCAGAGCACGCTCGAAGGCTACCCGCGCTTTCCCCGTTTTTCAACGCTTCGATCAGCGCCGGTTGCGCTTTCCCAGGGTCTGCGCAATCGGCTCGATCACGCGGTACTGGCCCGTGGGGAAGTCGCGGCGGGTCGGATTGCGGCGGAGCGCGAGCAGCGTGATGTCGTCGAACTGCGCGGCGCTCCCGATGTGATGGCGGAGCGCGGCCACGACGTCGCCGAGCATGGTCGTGACGGAAGGCGCGCCGCCCCGCAGCATCGAGAGGAGTTTTTCCTCGCTGAACGGGGCCTCGGAGGGGTCGAGCGCGTCGCTCACGCCGTCCGTGAAGGCCACGAGAGAATCGCCGGGCAGCAACGTCACCTGTCCCATCTCGAATTCGACGTCCCGGATGGCGCCGAGCGCGGGGCCCGTCGATTCGAGGCGGCTCTCCTCGCCGGTCGCGCTGAGGACGATCGGCGCGTCGTGCCCGCAATTGACGTAGGAGAGATCGCCGCTCTCCGGGTCGAGGACGCCGAAAAAGAGCGTCGTGAACATGGCCGTGCGGCCGTGGTTCTCGGCGAGGTAATCGTTCGTCTGGGTGATCGCCTCGAGGACCGCGGTCCGATGGGGCGCCCGGAGCGCGAACGCGCGGAGCAGGCCGCGGACGAGGGACATGAAGAGCGCGGCGCCGACGCCCTTGTCGCAGACGTCGGCGATCGCGACGGCGACCTCGCCGGAGGCGAGCTGAAAGACGTCGTAGAAATCGCCCGAGAGCTGGCGCGCCGGCAAGAACCGGGCGGCGATCTGCCAGCCGGGCAAGGAGGGCAGATCACGCGGGAGGAACTCGGATTGGAGGACGCGGCCGATCTGCATCTCGCGCTCGACGGCCGCGAGGCCATTCTCGGCGCGCTCGCGGGCCACGGCGAGCTCCTTGTAAAGGCCTTCGAGCTCGAGGAGGCGTTGCTTGAGCGCCTCGTCGGTCTGCCCGAAGAGCTTGGCATTGTGGATCGCGATCGCGGCCTGCCCCGCGAACGCCTCCAGCAAATCGAGCTTCGCTTGCGAGAACTGCCCGGTGAAGGCGCGGTTGTCCACGTACAGGACACCGATCACCTTGCCCCGGATGCGCAAGGGCGCGGCCATGATGCTCGTGAGCCGGAACATCGCCACGCTGCGCTGGAGCGCGAATCGCTCGTCCGTCTGCGCATTGCTCGTGAGCACGCTGCGCTCGCTCTTCAAAACCTCCTCGACCACGGAGCTCGAATACGCAAACTCCATGCTCCGAATGGTGTCCTGATCGAGGTTCCGCGCGACCTGGACGTCGAGCTTGCCGTATTGGTCGACGAGGACGAGGTAGCCGCGCTCGGCCTTCGTCAACTCGATCACGGAGTCCATGCACTGGTTCAGCACGGTCTTGAGATCGAGCGAGGAGGTGATCGCCTTGCCGACCTCGAAGAGCGCGGCCTGCGCCTCGCGCGACATGGCGCCCTCCTGCTCGCGCCGCTCCACGTCGAGGCTCGTGCGAAACGTGGAGAGCTGCGTGATCAGGGCGTCGATCTCGCCTGGCAAATCCCGCGCGAGATCACCGCCGCGCTCGCGCAGGAGGCTCGCGGCCCGGGCAAGGTCGAGCTGAAGCCGCGTGGCGTCGCGGAGGATACGCTCGAGGTCCGAGGCGTTCGGCTCGTCGGGGGCTCTTCGGGTGGCGGTCATGACCTCTCGGGGGCAATTCGAAGGGGACAGCGTATCTTACGTGGCAAGCCGGCGCGCGCCTACCCTCCCGCGCGGCGCCGCGGGAACGTCAGCCAGCGTTCGGATTCGACCCCCGCGGCGAACGGGGCCCTGCGAGCCCCCCGTCCGTGAGAAACCCGCAGCCGAGTCCTTTCGCCCGCTTCTCGACGTCCCGCGCCGTGACCGACTCTTTCGGATTGCTCCACCGGGAAAGAACGGCGCGATACGCGCTGCAAGCGCCGGGTTTGTCGCCCTTCGCCTCCCGCGCGACGCCGAGGCGCGCCTGCTGGTGGACGTACCACCTCGCCTGCCAAGGGTTGGGGCAGATCTGCGCGGCCTTCTCCAGGTAAGGCAGCGCTTCGATCTCCTTGCCGACGAGGAGGCGCACATGACCGAGCGCGCCCGCCCATACCGGCTCGCTCGTGTCGAGCTCGCCGGACGGGAGCCGCATGTACTCCTCCTCCTTCGCGAGGGCCTCCTGCGCGAGCTCGGCCGAATACGCCGGCCAGGCATACGCCCCGTCCCAGGCCACGCGCCGTGCCCCGGGCGTGGAGAGGTTCTGCTTCGCGAGCCACGCGGACCGCGCCGCCTCGTATTCGGCGCGCGACTCCTTGCCGGCGCGGAGCCGGAGCGAATGCATGTACACGGTGGGGTCGAGGACGTGATGGCCGACGAAATACCCCGTCCGGAGCGCGCTCTTCGCGAGGAACTCGTCCGCGACCTTTGCCGCGCCCTCGATGTCCCCGAGCTCCACGCGCGCGAACGTCCGCAAGTGATACACGGCGACCTCGTCCTGCGGCATCGGCGCGGTCATGGCCATCAGCGAATCCGCGACGCGCGCCCCCGTCGTGAACTCGCCAAACGCCATCGCGCGGCGGGCCACGAGGTCCTCGGCTTGCCAGAGATGACCCGTCGCCCGGAAGCGCCGCTCCGCCTGGTCGAACGCCGCGCGGACGGCCGCCTCGGGCTCGCCGGCGCCATAAAGAGCGTTGCCGAGCATCAAGTGGGGCTTCGGCGAAGAAGGCTCCTTCGCCATCCACCGCCGCGCCGTCTCGGCCGCGACGTCACATTGGCCGAGCGACGAGACGATCTTGATCTTGTCGTTGAGGCAATCGACCGCGCCGGCCGAGACCTCCACGCATTTTTCGAGCGCGACGAGCGCCTCCGCGTTCCGACGGAGGGGCAAGAGCGCGTATTGCTGTGTCTGCCAGCAATCGGCATATTGCGGGTCGAGCTCGACGCAGCGCCGCGCGAGCGCGAGGGCCTTCTCCGATTGGGAGCTCTTCGTGGCATCGAGGAGCTGGCGCGCATACCAGAAGACGAGTTCCGCGTCGCCGGGCCATTTCTCGACCATCGCCTCGAACCTGCGGGCCGACGTCGCGCAATCGCCCGGGTCGTTCTGGAGCATCGGCTCGAGCGCGTCGAGGAACGCCTGGTCGCGCTCGGTGAGCGAGGCGCGGAGGCCGATCGCCTTGCGAAACGCCTCGCGGGCCGCGTTGATGTCGAACGAGGCCTCGAGCGCCGCAAACCGGAGGTGCGCCGTGGCCATGCCCGGGTCGGCTTTGCGCGCCCGATCGAACGCGGCAATCGCCGTGTCCCAGGTGGCGTCCCGGATCGCCTGGAGCCCCTCGCGAAACGCGAGCCGCGCTTCCGCGTTTTCCGTGGGCGGAAGGGGCAAATCAGTGACGGCCGTGGGCGCGGGGCCGGCCGGCACGGCCGCCGAGGACGGCGCCGACGCATTCCCCTCGGCCGGAGGTTTGCGCAGGACAAACGCGGCGCCGCCCGCGACGACGAGGGCGACGAGGGACGCGACGAGCATCCAAGGCCTGCGCGAGGCCGAAGGGGGCGGGAGCGACGCGGCGACCGGCGCGCGGGTGTCGCCGGTGGAGGAGACGAGGACGACGTTGCGGCGGCTCGTGATGGTCCGTGTATCCTCCGCGGTCACGAACACGTGGAGGTTCTGCGCGACCTCGTCCATCGAGGCGAACCGCGCCTCGGGCTCCTTGGCGAGGGCGCGCGCGAGGATCTGCCAGACGCCGTCGGGCACGGTCGGGATCGGGGGCGGTTCGTCGCTCAGGATCGAGGCCATGAGGCTGACCGCGCCTTTGTCGGAGCGAAACGGGATCTTGCCGGCAAGCAATTCGTAGGCGAGGACGCCCCACGCGAACTGGTCGGCCCGCGCGTCGATGTCCTCGCCGCGGAGCTGCTCGGGCGCCATGTACGCCGGGGTGCCGACGAGCGCGCCCTCGGCCGTCATCGTGGCGAGCCCGCCGTCGGCCGTGGGCCCGAGGGGATCGGCGCTCGTCCGCGCGAGCTTGCGGGCGATCCCGAAATCGAGGACCTTCACGGCGCCGTCGGCGCGAACGACGACGTTCTCGGGTTTGACGTCGCGGTGCACGAGGCCCGCCTGATGCGCCGCCGAGAGGGCCCGCGCGATCTCCAGGAGGAGGCGCAGGCGCGTGCCGAGGGGTTCGTCCCCGCCCACGAGGGCCCGCAAAGGGCGACCTTCGACGAGCTCCATCGCGATGAACGGCGCGCCCTCGTGCTCGCCGACATCGTAGATGGCGACGATGCCCGGATGCGAGAGCGCCGCGACCGCGCGCGCCTCGCGGAGCATACGCGCGACCGCGCGGCCCCAGGTCTCGCTGTCGGCCTCGTCGCCCTTGCGCAGCACCTTGAGCGCGATTCTGCGGCGGAGGCGGGTGTCCTCGGCGCGATACACCTCGCCCATGCCACCCTCGCCCAAGAGCGACTCGATGACGTAGCGGTCGAACGACTCCCCCGGCGAGAAACGCATGACGGGAACATCGTAGCCCGTCCGCGGGCTCCCGCCCAGGTACGATGGCGCGTTCGTCAGGGTTTGCGCCGGGGCGCGCAGCCGAGCGCCTTCTGCCGACGAGCCGCGTCGCGCGCCGTGATCGAGTCCTTCGCCGCGCCCCACCGCGAGAGGACGCTCTGATACGCCGCGCACGCGAGGTCCTTTTCACCCCGCGTTTCACGCGCGACGCCGATGCGATGCTGGTTCTGCAGATAGCTGACCGGATCCATCAACATGGCGCAATGGCTCGAAGCCTGGACGAGGTCCGGCAAGGCCGCGTCCATCTCGCCCGCGAGGAACCGGATTTTTCCACGAAGCGCGGCGGCATAATGACCACGATAGAAAGGGACGTCCTCGGGGCGCACGGCGAAACGCGACATCGCGGCGAGCGCCTCGCGCGCGTCCTCGGGCGTGAGCGCAGGCAGGGCATACCCGGCGTACCAGGCGGAGGCGGCGTCACCCTGCTCGGTGCAGCGTTGCAACCAGGCGTCGCGATGCGCAGCGCGGTCGTCCGCCGAGAGCAGGCCCGCGCGATGGGCGACGGCGTAAAACAACGGGTCCGGGTCGACGATGCATCCCTCGACGGTGGAGCGGAGCGAGGCCGTCTGCCGCGCGAGGAAGTCCGAGGCGACGCGGCCGGCATCCGCGGTGCGCCCGAGCTCGAGCAAAAGAAGGGTATGCTTGGCCGTGGGGCCGGCCCCGTGATCCGTGTCGCCGACGTTGCCCGTCTGCTGGAGGGCCTTCAGCGCGGCCTCGAAATCACCCGTGCCCGCGGCGAGCCCGAAATCGAGCGTGAGGGCATCGACCTGGAGGCCCGAGAGGCGGAGCTTTTGCGTCGCCACATCGACGACGGCGCGGACGGCGGCGTTCTCGCGGCCCTGCCCATAAAGCGCGGACGCGAGATACCCATGCGCCCGGCCGAGATCGGGCTCGCGCGCGATCCAGTTCCGCGCGACCTCTTCGAGGCCCACGCAGCGGCCCGACAGGACCTCCACGGTGGCCCGGTCGAACATGCAGTCACCCGCGGTGGGAGCGATCTCGACGCATCGATCGAGCGCGCGCCGCGCGTCCTCGCCCCGACGGAGGGCGAGGAGCGCGCGGGCCTGGGTTTGCCAGCAATCGGCGTATCGATCGTCGAGCCTGAGGCAACGCTCGGTGAGCGCGAGGACCTCGGCCGGGGTGTGTTGGACGAACGGGAAAAACTGCCAGTACACGAGCTCGGCGTCGCCCGGATACCGGGCCGAGAGCGCCGTGACGCGGCGGCGCATCTCGGTGAGGTCGGGCGGGTCGCGCTGCAAGAAGGGTTCGATCGCGTCGAGCAGCGCATGATCACGAGCGCCGAGCGAGGACCGCAAAAGGAAGGCGACCCGGTAGGCCTCGCGCGCGGGGTCGAGGTCGTCGGAGTCGATCGCGGTCATCGCATAACGGAGATGCGCGAGCGCGAGCGAGGGATCGGCCTTGCGGGCGCGATCGAAGGCGAGGCGCGCCGTCGACCAGGAGGCGTCACGGATGGCCTGGACCCCCTCGCGATACGCGACGAGCGCCTCGGGTTTGTCCGTGGTCGGGAGCGGAAGATCGGTGATCGCGACCTTGACCGGCAGCACGGCCGACGCAAACGGCAAGGCCGGCCCGATGTCGGCACGTTTTTCCTGGCGAAACACGAACCACGCGACGGCGGCGAGCGCGGCGAGGACGGCGGCGAGCGCGAGCCCGCGCGCCGCAGGAAAACGGGCCGTGGCGGGCGGGGGCGGCGCGGGGAGCGGCGCGGGCGCGGGCTCGATCGAGAGGAGCGCGAGCTCATCGGCGAGCGCGGCCATCGAGGGGAATCGATCGGCGGGGTCTTTGGCGAGCGCGCGGCGGACGAGGTCACGGACGCCCTCGGGCGCGCGGGTCATGGGCTTGGGCTCGTCGGCGAGGATCGCGCTGATGAGGGCCGCGGGGCCCTTGTCCGCGCGGAACGGCAGCTCGCCCTCGAAGAGCTCGTGGGCGACGACGCCAAAGCCGAACTGATCGGAGCGCGCGTCGAGGGCCTCGCCCGTGAGCTGCTCGGGCGCCGTGTACGCGGGCGTGCCCTGGAACATGGACTCGGGCGGCTCGGCCTCGAGCGTCCGCGCGCCGGGATCGGTCTCGCGATCGAGCCCGCGCGCGATGCCGAAATCGAGCACCTTCACGGCGCCCGCCTGGCTCACGACGATGTTCTCGGGCTTGACGTCGCGGTGCACGAGGCCGGTCTGGTGGGCCGCGGCGAGCGCGCGCGCGACGTCGTGGAGGATCTGGATCTTGCGGGCGTCGGGTACGTCCTTTCCGACGAGCGCGCGCAAGGGTTCGCCCTCGGCGATCTCCATGGCGATAAATGCCGTGCCGTCGAGCTCGCCGACGTCGTAGATCGCCACGATGCAGGCGTGCGAGAGCGCCGCGGCCGCGCGCGCCTCGCGGAGCATGCGCGACGCCTCGTGGGCCCACGCGTCTTCGGAGAGCTCGCCGTCCTTGCGCAGGAACTTCAGCGCGACCCTGCGGCCGAGGCGCGTGTCGAGGGCGCGATACACTTCGCCCATGCCCCCCTCGCCGAGGAGGGATTCGACGACGTACCGGCCAAAGACCTCGCCGCTGGCGAATCGCGTGGACTCCGCCATACGTCAGCCGGCCTTTGCCTCGCAACCGAGCGCTTTTGCGTGCGCGCGGACCTCGGCCGCCGTGCGCGAGGCGCGCGCCCCGCCCCAGCGCGCGAGGACACGGCCAAACGCGTCACACGCGCCCGAGCGGTCGCCGAGGGCCTCACGGACGAGGCCGAGCAGGTGGAGGCTCTTCGTGTGGCGCATGGGGTGCGTGGGCATCATCGGCTCGACGAGGCCGCTGCACGAGACGGTCGCCGCCGTGAGGTGCGGAAGCGCGGCGGCGGGGTCGCCCGCGAGCCAATACGTTTGGCCGAGCGCGCTGTCGAGGATGAGGCCGAAGTGAAGGGAGAAGCTCCGCGGCTTGGCGAAAGCCTCGGACGGCATCACCGCGAGCGCGGCCTTCGCTTCCGCGGCGTCGCGGGCGACGAGCGCATACCCGGAGACCCATACGCCCATCCGATACGCGTGCTCCGAATGGCTCTTCACCCAGGCCGCGCGCTCGGCCTCGTACACGTCCCGCGTGATGAGCCCCGCGGCGCGCGAGGCACGCAAAAGATGCACGAAAGAATCGGCGCTGATGGGATCGGTGATCAGCGCGCCGCGGCGCGCGAGGAAGCTCTGCGCCTCGCGGCCCGCGTCGGCGTCGCGGCCCATTTCTTCGAGCACCTGGACGAGCATGCTGGCCGTCCAGCCATGCGCGCCCGCGGCCGGATCGTCGGCGACGAGGCGCTGGTGGTCGCGGAGCATGCGCTCGGCTCGCTCGAACCTGCCCGTGGCGATCTCGTGCAGGATGAGCTGCTTGGAGGCCTCGGCCTCGAGCCCCTGCGTTCGGAATTGCGCCGCCGCGGTCTCGACGGCGGTCTTCACGGCGGCCTCGGGCGCGCCGCGCGCGTAGAGCGCGCCCGCGAGCTGCATGTGCGCGGCTGGGGCAATGCCGACCTTGGCGATCCATTCACGCGCGCCGGCCTCGACGACCGAACACCGGCCGAGCGCGAGATTCGTATCGCCTCGATCCATGAGGCAATCGGAGGCGGCTGGTGTTGCCTCGATACAGCGCTCGAGCGCCGCGAGGCCCTCCTCGATGTGCCCGGTGCGACGGATGAGCAGGCGCGCACGCCCCTGCAAGCAATCGCCATACAGGGGATCGAGCTCCAGGCAACGATCGATGCGCGGCAGGACGTCGGAAGGCGGCAGGTAAGCGAGCGCGTACATCGAAGCGAGGTTCGCGAGCTCGGCGTTGCCAGGGAATCGAGCGGAGGCGAGCGCGAGGCGCCGGGCGGTCTCGGGGACATCACTCGGCTGGCGCTGAATGAGGGGTTCGTGCGCGTCGAGGAGGGCCTGGTCGTGGGGGTCGAGCGTCGCGCGCCCCAGGACCGCGCGGCGAAAATGCTCGCGCCCCGCCGTGAAGTCCGCGTCCCAAATGAGGATGGCCATCCGCAGCCAGGCCGCGGCGAGCCCCGGATCGGCCCCTGTGGCGCGCGCGAAGGCGGCATACGCCGTCCTCCAGGCCCCGTCGCGCAGCCCCTGGAGCCCCTCGCGATACGCCGCGCGCGCCTCTTCATTCGCGAACTTCGGCAAAGGCAGGGCCGTGACGGCCGTCGGCACGGGCGTGAGGGAGGTCCGCGCGAGCACGGGCGGCGGCGCGGTCCTGGCCTTGCGGGCGAAGACGAACCCCGCGGCCGCGACGCCCACCGTGACGATGGCGGCGAGGCCGAGAAAGCGGCGCGCGCGTGCGGGGGCGCGCGTGGTCGTCACCGGGGTGCGATTCGTGGTGGCGCGGCGCGCGGACGAGCGCGTCGTCATGCTGCGGGAGGGGGTGCTCGCCTTCGGTGGCGGCGGCTCTCGCACGGAGGGACGCGCGGCGTTCGCGGGCCCGTCCCTTCTCCGCAGGAGCGTGGTGATCGGCGTGGCGAAGGGCGCGAGCGCCGCGACGATGTCGTCCATCGAGGCGTGGCGATCGGCGGGCTCCTTGGCGAGCGCGCGAGCGACGACGGCCTCGATCTCGGCAGGCACGTCGTTCATCGGCGGCGGGTCGTCGCTCAGGATCGAGGCGATGAGGCTCACGGGCCCGCGATCCAAACGGAACGGGAGTTTGCCCACGAGCAGCTCGTACGCGGTGACGCCCCAGGCGAATTGATCGACCCGTGCGTCGATGGGATCCCCCTTCACTTGCTCGGGCGCCATGTACGCGGGGGTGCCGACGAACGAGCCATCCCCGGTGCGCGTGGCGAGATCGTCGTGCCCCTCGGAGAGCGCAATCTCCGCGTCGGTACGCCGCGCGATGCCGAAATCGAGGATCTTGATGACGCCGTCCTCGCGCAGCATCACGTTCTCGGGCTTGACGTCGCGGTGCACGAGCCCGGCGTGGTGCGCGACGGAGAGGACCTTCGCGATCGCGGAGAGCAGGGTGATCTTTTCGCCGAGCGGCGCATCCGCGTGGACGAGGTCGCGCAAAAGCTTGCCTTGCACGAGCTCCATCGCGATGAAAGGCGCGCCCTCGTGCTCGCCGACGTCGTAGACCGCGACGATGCCGGGATCATTCAACGCCGCGGCGATCCGCGCCTCGCGGAGCATGCGGCGCACCTGCCGTGCCCAGCTCTCGCTCCCGCCCTGGATGTCGCGCCGAAGCACCTTGAGCGCGACGCTGCGGCCGAGACGCGTATCTTGCGCGCGGTACACCTCGCCCATGCCGCCTTCGCCGAGGAGCGCTTCGACGACGTACCGATCGAACCTTTCTCCCGGGGAAAGGGGCATGCGGCAGAGGGTAGCGCGAAGGTGCCTTCGCAGGAAGGAGGCCGGGCAAATTCAGCGCGCGAGGGCCGCGCGTTCGATGCCGAGCGCGGCGCACGTCTCTTCGTCGAGCACGTCGCCACGGGCCGGGGGCACGTAAAGCGTGGTCGCGGGCGTGAGCTCGGCATCGGCGAGTTTGCCGAGCGCGATTCGCTCGATGCGCGGGGGGCAATTGATGAAGACCGCGGCCTCGTAAAGGGTGACCTGGTGGTCCTCGGGGTAATGCTGGAGCAGGCGATCGACGAGCACGTGAATCCATTGGCCGCGGTTGCCCTCGGGCCGGTACGTCGCGTCGCCGAACATGCCGACCTGCCAGAGGATCAACCCCGACGAGGGGTCGACGGCCTTCTTGTACAGGACGAACCGCGTGGCCTCGTGGCTGTTGCAGCCAGGGTTCGCGGGGTCGACGCCGAGATCGGCGAAGAGGCAATCCTCGGCGGAGACGGCCGGGTACATCGTGGCCTCGAAGCCCTCGGCGCGCGCCCGGCGAATGGCCTCGTGCGTGGGAAAAGCGAAAACGCCGGGGTGGCCGTACGCGGCGCAGCAGGTGCGATGGCCGTCGCGGACGGCGCTCATGATCCGCTCGACCATGGCGTCGTACGCCTCCCGGCGATTGCGACCGAGCCGGTAAAACCGACCGAGCGACTCCGCCGCGGGCTGAATTTGCTTGATGACCTGCTCGCCGACGAGATCGGCGATGATGTAAAAGACTTTCGTGGAGGTCTTCAGCCTTGCAATGGTATCGCCGGTGAGCTGACCGACCGTCCGGATCCCGGTGCCCACGACGACGAGCGAACCTTTTTCTTTGATCATGCGGCCTGATGCCTCCCGTGGCATGCGCCGGGCTCGCGCCTCATTCGACGCATTTCAACGCTTTTGCCCGGGCCGCGGCGCCCTGGGCCGTGACCGAGCCCTTCGCGCGCCCCCAGCGATCGAGCACGGCTCGATACGCGGAGCACGCGCCTTGTTTGTCGTTGCGCTGCTCGCGCGCGACGCCGAGGCGATACGTCGCGACGGTATGGAGAATGGGCTCGTCGAGGGCCGTGCAGGAGCGGGCGGCGACCTCGAGGTGCGGCAAGGAGCGCTCGACGTCGCCGGCCAGGTAATGGACGCCGCCGACCCACATCTCCACCCGCGGCGCCATTTGCGCATAAAAGGTCGCCGGCTGGAGCGCGGGCTGCGCCGCGAGCGCCTCCCGCGCCTGGGCCTCCGTTCGGGCCGGCATGGCGTACCCGACGAACCAGATCGAGGCCTGCTTCATGTCGTTCGTGCTGCTCGCGAAGCTGCTCTCCCACGAGGCGCGCGCCAGGGTGAACTGCACGGCGTCGAGCCCGCCGCCCCGCCGCTTCGCTTCGAGGAACGCGACCGTCGGATCCCACCAGATCGACCGGACCACCGGCTGGGTCCACGCCGAGCGTTGCGCGAGAAATCGATCCGCCACCTCGGCCGCGCGTTTGTCCTGGCCTAGCTCCCCATAAAGCTGGACGAGCGCGAGGGCCGGGACGACGTGCTTTTCTTCCAGGGATTCGTCGGCGATGTCTTGTTCGAGCTCACGCGCGATGCGCTCGGCAGCCTCGAAGTCACCGCCGATGATCGCGTGATGAATGCGCAGCCGGCCGGCCTCCTCGATACGCCCCTGATCCCGGAATTTCCTCGCCGCCTGCTCGACGGCCGCCTTCACGGCGGGGCCCTGCTGCCCGCCGGCCTGCAGGGCCACGGCGAGCTCGTTGTGGGCGCTCGCCGAGCTCGGATCCTTCGTGATCCATTGCCGCACGTCCGCTTCGAGCAAATCGCACTGGCCGAGGTACTTCCGCGCGAGGACCCGCTCACGCAGGCAATCCACCGCCGCCGGCACGAGCTCGACGCAACGATCGAGCGCCGCGAGCGCCTCCCGCTCCTGGCCGGTCCGGAAGAGCGAAAACGACCGCACATGCCAGCAATCGGCATATTTCGGATCGAGCTCGAGGCACCGGTCGGTCAACGAGAGGAGCCGCGAGGGCTCTGCGCGCATCTGCAGCGCCACCAGCAAATTGACGAACTCGGCGTCCCGCGGATACCGATTCGAGGCGTCCTCGATTCGCTTCACCGTCTCGTTCACGTCCGGAGGATCCCGCTGGAGCAGGGGCTCGAGCGCGTCGAGGAGGACCTGATCCCGCTCCGTCATCGTGCTCCGGAGCTGCACGGCGCGCTGGAAGGCGAGCCGCGTGCTCTCCGTGTCGGTGAGGAACCGCTCGATGAGCGCGAGGCGCAGATACGCCGCGCCAAACCCATTGTCGGCCTTCGTCGCGCGCTCGAACGCCCCCCGCGCGAACTCCCAGGACGCGTCCCGCAAGGCCTGCAAGCCCTCCCGGAACGCGGCGATCGCCGCAGGGTTCGACGATCCCGAAATGGGCAGCTCCGTGATCGGCGTGGGCGCGGGCGCGGGCGTGATCGTGGCCACGGGCGGAGGCGCGATTTTCTTCCGATACCAGAAGGTCCCCCACACCGCCGCGGCCACGACCCATATCGCGCCGAGGCCCAACATCGGCCAGCGCGACCACCGCCGCCCGAGCTTCGGCGGAGCCGCCGTCGCCAGGGCCGGCGATTCGAGCGTGGTCATCGCCGCCGTCGTCGTCTTCCCCGTATTGCCGGGCATTTCCACGCGCACGACGGGCGTGATCGGCGCCGGCGTGGGGCGCCCGGCCCTGTCGAGGTCCGGCGAGCGCATCGTGTGCGTGGCGGGCGTGGCGCGCGCGGGCGGCGGCGCGGACTCCGACTTCGTCGCGATCGAGACCCTGGACATCCTCGGCCCGGGCGGCATCACGCGCGCGTTCGGCGCTACGTCCTCGGGCGCCAGCGTCTCCGGCTCCGTGGAGTCGGGCCCGGGGATCACGACGTCGTGCAGGCCGCCCGCGTGCTCGGACGCGACATAAGGCGCGAGCGCGTCGACCACGAGATCCATCGAGGAGAAGCGGTCGACTTTGCGCTTCGCGACCGTGCGCTTGAGGACCCGCTCGATCACCGGCGGCACGAGGCCGTCGAGCGAAGGCGGCTCGTCCTGCAGGATGGCCGAGAGCAGCTTGATGCCTTCGAGGTTCGCGCCGAACGGCACGCGGCCCGTGATGAGCTCGTACGCGAGCACGCCCCAACCGAACTGATCCGTCCGTGCGTCGACCGGATCACCCGTGAGCTGCTCGGGCGACATGTACGCCGGGGTTCCGACCATGACGCCCTCGCTCGTGACCGTGTCCGCGCTTCGTAGCGACCCGATCTTGTTCGCGATCCCCGTGCCACGCTGGGTGGAGGCGGCCTCGTCGGCGTCGAGGTGCACACGCCGCGCGATGCCGAAGTCGAGGACCTTGATGGCGCCGTCCTCGCGCAGCATCACGTTTTCCGGCTTCACGTCGCGGTGGACGAGGCCTGCGCGGTGGGCGGCGGAGAGGGCGCGGGCCACGTCGAGCAGCCATCCGAGGCGCGTGGAGATCGAGGCGCCGCCGCCGATCAAGCGCCGGAGCGAGAGGCCCTCGATGAGCTCCATCGCGAGGTAGGGCAGGTTCTCGGCCTCGCCGATGTCGTAGATGGAGACCGTGTTCGGGTGGTTCAGCGCTGCGGCGGCCCGTGCCTCGCGGAGCATGCGGACGAGGGCGCGTTGCCAGCCCTCGGGATCGGCCGCGGCGTCCTTGCGCAGGACCTTCAGCGCGACGCGGCGCTGCAGGCGGACGTCGCGCGCTTGATACACCTCGCCCATGCCCCCCTCGCCGAGGAGCGCTTCGATCACGTACCGGTCGAAGGTATCGCCCGGGCGCAGGCGCATGGCGTCATGCTAACCCGGTGCGGCCGGGTTCGCTAAGAACATGCTGAGCGGCAATTTTTCGACAGGCAGCAGCGCGCGCAAGCTCACCTGCGGGCGTACCTGATTATGGCGTGACGCCCGAGGGCCCTCCGGGACGAACGGGGGCCCTCGCCGGCGTGGCTCAAAACAAGACGGCGAGCACCGGGCAGTTCCACGGGGCCGAGGCGGGTCCTCCGCGCTCCGTGCAAAGCCAGTCGGACATCAACGCGGGGTTCGCGCTCTGAACGACGAGGCGCTCTTCCTCGCCCAGGTTCACCCGCTTCATCAGCTCGTCGGGATCCTGGAGGAACGCGGCCAAATGGGACGGATCGAGGGCCATATCGGCCAAAAACCGACCAAGAGAAGCTTCCATGGGAGGCTCCGAATGTCGTGCGGCTCTGAATCGACGATGACTCCATCGCCCAATTCGAGGTGGGACGACAGGCCGGCAGTGTTCTTAGTTTACGTGTGAATGCTCGCTGGGGGCAAGGCTTTTCTTCCCCGGCAGGATCTTTCGGGTTCGGGGCCTCGGCCCTACATGCAGCCGGTCGGATTGAACACGTCGGAGGCGACGGACGTGGCGCCGACCTGGAGGCTGTCCTGGAGGGTGCCCGCGATCCGGATGCCCGCGGGCAGGCAAAGCGTGTCCACGGTCCCCTCCGGGATGATCTTGTCGAGCTCGAAGTCGATCGTGACCTCGCTGTCCGGCTGCACGGTGACGGGGAACGGCGTCGTGGAGACGAGCGAGAGACCCGACACGAGGGACTGCTGGTTCGGCGCGTCGGTGATCGCGACAGCGCCGATCTGCACGGTGCTCGGCCCACTCGCGCGCGGACCGAGCACGAGCGTGAGCTTGAACGAGCCGGTCAACGTGGCGCCGAGCACGCCGACCTTGACGTCGACGGTCGGCGCCTCGATGCGCGGCTCGACGAAGACGACGTCCTCGTTCTCGCCGATGCACCCCACGAGGAGCGAGGACAGCCCGAGGAGGAGAGCAGGAAGGGCGCGCAGGTTCTTCATGACGAGACGATAAAGCAACGAGGCACCTCGCGGCGCGACGATGACGCGCATTGCGAGGGCGCTCGTGCTCCCCAATGCGAAGCGCAATGGGAGGCGGGCTCGACTCTCCGAGAGGAATCCCGTTCAGGGCGCCGGCGAGTTGATCCCCTTCGATCGCGCCTTCTCGCAGCCGAGCTCGACGCCCGTCGGGCCCGCGTCGGTCCGGACGATCTTGAACTCGACGCGGCGGTTCTTCTCCCACGCGACCGCGTTGCTCGCGGGATCGATGGGGCAGAACGGGCCGTAGCCTATGGCGCGCAGGCGGCTCGCGTCGACGCCGCGCTCGATGAGCGCCTTCACCACGGACTCGGCGCGGGCCTGCGTGAGCTTCACGTTGGCGAACTCGGCGCCGCGCACGTCGGCGTGTCCCTGCACTTCGAGCAGCTTCAAGCTCGGGTTGCCCTTCAGCGTCGCGGCGACCGCGTCCACGATCGGGAACGACTGCGCGAGGATCTCGGCGCTGCCCGTCTTGAAGAGGATCTTGTCCAGGATGAGGACGTTGTTGTCCTGCACGATGACGCTGCCCTTGTCCGGACAGCCGTCCTCGTCGTCCTTGCCGTTGAAGGTCTCGGGTTCGTCCGGGCACTTGTCCACGCCGTCGAGGATGCCGTCGGCGTCGTTGTCGTCCTCGGGGCAGCCGTCGTCGTCCTTGAAGCCGTCCTTGTCTTCCGGCGTGTTGATGCACTTGTCGCGCACGTCGGGGATGCCGTCCTTGTCGTTGTCCTCCTCGGGGCAACCGTCGGTGTCCTCGAAGCCGTCCTTGTCCTCGGGGTTGTCCGGGCAGCCGTCCTCCGCGTCGAGGATCCCGTCGCCGTCGCGATCGCCGCTGCGAACCTGGACGGGCTCGTCGACCGGATCCTGCTCGGGACACCCGTCGGTGTCCTCGTCGCCGTCGCGATCCTCGGGTTCGTCGGGGCACTGGTCGACGTCGTCGGGGATGCCGTCCTTGTCGCGGTCCTCCTCGAACGGCTCGAAGACGAACGCGAGCATGCCGCGCTGCGAGGCGGACTGAAAGCCGGGCAGATAGCCGACGCCGCCCGCGAGCGAGAGGTACGAGTTCTTCTGGATGAAGACCTTGAAGCCGCCGAGGACCTCGGCGCTCAAGCGTTGCTTCGCGTCGGAGCTGCCGGCGAGGAGATAACTCGCGTAGGTCTCGGCCGTGATGTCGAACTTGTCGCCGATGCGGATGCTCGCCGCGAAGCCGCCGGTGCCGAGATTGTTGTACTGAAAGACGCCCGAAGCGAGCTGCGGCGCGCCCCGTTGATCGAGGCCGAACGTGGCGTTCTCGCCGGTGTGGCCGCGGTAGCCGGCGTTCAGGCCGAGGCGCACGACGTTCGTCTTGCCGAACTGCTTCTCGACGATGAGCTGAGGCCAGTAGAAGAAACCGGCATCGGCGCCGAAGTTGCGCTGTCCGCCGATGCCGTAGCCGCCTTGCACGAGCAGGGCGAGGCCGATGGGGCCGTCGGGCGAGAGCAGGCGGAGCTTTCCGTGGATGGCGACGTGGCCGAGGGCCTCCGCGGTGAGGCCGTTGTCGTCGTAGTTGCCGGTGCCGCCGGGGCCGATGTCGGTGACGCTCGTGCCGTAGTTGAGGACGACGGGCGCGCTGAGGCCGAGGACGAGCCGATCGGCGATGCCGTAGTTGAAGTTCAGCGTGCCCTGCAGGGCGTGGTCGACGAGGTAGTCGGCGCCGTGGCCGGGCGCGAGCTCGAGCAGGTTCCTGCCGTAGTCGAGGACGAGGCCGAAGCTGATGGCGCCGCCGGGCAAGACGCTCGCGCCGTTGACCGTGAAGAAGCCACGCGAATCGACCGCGGGCCGGAAGAGGTGCAGGTCGGCGCCTTCGCCGTTCGACGCGGGGATGCGATCGGTGCTCTGCGCGCGCGCGGGCGCGGCGAGGGTGGTGGTGGTGAAGAGCGCGGTGAGCGCCACGAGCGTCGCGACAGGGCGGCGACGCAGGCCGGTGAGCAAGCCAAGGGTCGTCATGTCTCGGACCTCGTCAGGCGAATCGTGCAGGCGCGGTTTCGTAGAAGCCTGAAAAACCCGTATCACCAGCGCAATACAACTGCAAAAGGATCGCAAGGATCACGCGGGCCTCTCCGTCCACGTTCTCCGTCGATCTGCTACGGTGCTCGACCGTGCGCTGCACACGTTCCTTCGCACGTCGCTCGCTCGTGGCCCTCGCGCTCGCCACGACGACGGCCTGCTCCGCGAGCGCGAGCGCCCAGGGCAAACCGACGCTGAGCGGCTCGTGGTCGGCAAGCTCCGTATCGGAGAGCTGGTCCTTTGATGGCTGGGTGGACGCATGCGGGCCAAAGCCGCGGGGTCAAGGCGGGGGCGGCGGGTCGGTGCAGATCCGCGAGCAGGGCGGCGAGCTGTCGATCGTGGGCGCAGGGCGCGCGTGGAGCACGGCCGAGTGCTGGGAGCAGGCGCCGGGGCTCGGGCGCGTGAGCCACTCGCAGTCGGGCGGCGGGCGGTTCTGGCGGACGCGGTGCAGCCTCTCGAACGAGAAGGAGCGCATCACGGTCACGACGACGGTGTCGGCGACGGACACGTCGATCGCGATGCAGGAGACGTCGGAGCACAAGGTCACGGCCGAGGGCGTGACCTGCACGGCGACGGCGAGCCGGTCGCGATCGTTCGGGCTCGTGAAGCGCGACGGCGAAGAAGCCGCGCCGAGCGCCTCCGCGAGCGCCTCCGCGAGCGCCGCGCCTCCGAGCCCCTCCGCGAGCCCGCCCCCGAGCGCCGCCGCGAGCGCCGCCGCGCCCGCGCCCAAAGCCCCCCTGAACGGGTGCAAGGTGGCGGGAGATCCGGCGCGGCTGGAGGTGGTTCCGGCGAAAAAGACGCTCCGGCCGGGGGATCGTTTTTCCTTCCGAACCGTGGTCACGGACAGCGAAGGCTGTGCTGTCTGGGTCAAGCCGACGTGGACGGTGACGCCCGGTCCCCTCGCGGCGAAGGTGACCGTCGACGGGAGCGGGACGGTCACGGTGGCGGAGGGCGCCGAGGAGGGGCGCGTCGAGCTCGTGGCGACGGTGTCCGGCAAGGGCGTGCCGGTCGCCGTGGAGATCACGAGCCCGACGAAGTACGACGCGCTCCTCTCGGCAGGCACGCTCGATCCGCAGGGGGAGCAGGGCGCGGTGGTCGTGATCGCCACGGGGGCGGTCGGCGGGCGCAAGGGCGTCGCGGACGACGTGGGCCGGGAGCGCAAGCAGACGTTCGTGGCGATCGTGATCGGCCTCGCCTTCGCGCTCGGCTTCGCGGGGCTCGTGCTGATGCGGCGCGGGCGGAGGCCGGCGGAGACGGACGCGGAGACGGACGCGGAGACGGAAGCCGAGCGGAACGAGGAAGCGCAGGCAGAAGCGGAAGCCGAGGCCGGCGCGGAGGACGAGGCGAATGCGGAGGCCCCGAAGGCCCAAGCCCCGGCACGCTCTTCCCCTACCCGCGCGGGGGGTCCGGCGGGGAAGGTCTGCCCGACGTGCGGGGAGCGCTACGGCGCCGAGGCGCAGTTCTGTGGGGCAGACGGCACGACGCTCGTACCCCTGAACCGCTGACACCTGGGCCGGGTAGATCCGGGTGGCTTGCTCGCACGTCGAACGAGCACCTGTAGGTTGCTTGATCGCGCTCGTGCGAAACCGTTATGCTTTGTGACGGCGTACGGAGAAGCCGGTAACGACCGGACCGCAGGTCCTCGGCGAGAGAGCAAGACGATCGTTCGTGCACGTGCGCGAGACCCGGAAGGGCAGCTTTCCCCATGAAGATTACGTGTCAGTCGTGCCAGGCGAAGTACACGATCGCCGACGAAAAAGTCGTCGGTAAGACCGTCAAGATCAAGTGCAAGAAGTGCGGCTCGGCCATCGTCGTCAACGCGAACGAAGCCGCGCCCGATGCACACGGCCAGGGTGGCTACGAAGAAGAAGACGACGGCGCGACCCGCGTCTTCTCAGGTGATCCGAGCGCAGCCGCAGCAGGCGGCGGCGACTGGACGGTCAACGTCGGCGACGACGACCAACGCACGATGTCGACCGCCGCGATCGCAGCCGCGTACGCGACGGGCACGGTCACGAACGACACGTACGTCTGGAAGGACGGCATGTCGGACTGGCTGCCGGTGTCGCAGGTCGCGGAGCTCATGTCGGCCGTGGGTCGCAGCAGCGGCGCATCCGCAGCCGCCGCAGCGCCGCCCGCAGACGACATGAACGCGACGCTGATGATGCCCGAGGGCGCGGGCGCCGCGCCCGCAGCCGCGCGCAACCAAACGGCGGCGCGCAAGACGGGCGGTCGTCAAGATCTCTTCGGATCGCAGAAGGGCGAGCCGGAGCCCGCGCGCGCCTCGGTGCCGCCTGCGGGGCCGAAGGGCAACCAGGTCGGCGAGCGCAACGAGAACTCGGTGCTCTTCTCGCTCTCGGCGCTCACCGCGGCCGAGAAGGCCGCGACGAAGGACGAGCCGAAGAAAAAAGACGGCCGCGGCGGGCTCGACGACATCATGAACCTCGGCGGCGGCGGCCTCGGCGGTCCGATGCTCGCGCCGCCTCCGCTCATGGCGCCCGTCGTGGAGCCGCCTCCGCAGCCGATGATGGCCGCGATGCCGGGCATGATGACGGGCACGCAGATCCCGATGACGGGCACGCAGATGCCGCTGACCGGCACGCAGCTCCCGCTGACCGGCACGCAGATCCCGCAGGTCGTGATGGTGCAGGTGCCCGAGCAGAAGAAGAGCTCGGCGGGCCTCGTCGTCGGCATCGCGCTCGGCATCGTGGTCGCAGGCGCGGCCGCGTTCTTCCTGCTGCGCGGGCAGCCGCAGAACACGACGACGACGGAGAACACGACGACGTCGGCGACGCCCACGGCGTCCGCCGCGCCCACGACGCCCACCCCGACGCCCACGGACACGATCGCCGCGGCGCTCCCGACCGCGAGCAGCGCGACGCCCGCGACGACGGATACGGCGAAGGCCGGCGGTGGTCCTGTCGTTGGCTCGGGCGGCGGAACGGGCCCGAGGCCGACGAACACGGCGGCGCCCACGGCGACGACGGCGGCGCCCACGACGACGGCGGCGCCCACGGCGGAGCCCCCGCCTGCGGAGGGTGGCAAGGAGTTCAACCGCGGCGCGGCCTCTTCGGCGCTCGGCTCGGCGGCCGGCGCGGCGAAGAGCTGCAAGACGGCGGACGGCCCGACGGGCACGGGCAAGGTGAAGGTGACGTTCGCGCCGAGCGGCAACGTGACCTCGGCGCAGGTGCAAGGACCGCCCTTCGCGGGCACCTCGGTCGGCGGCTGCGTGGCCGGCGTCTTCCGCGGCGCGCGCGTCCCGCCCTTCGACGGCGCGCCCGTCAGCGTCACCAAGTCCTTCACGATCAATTGACGGGCTGGGCTCGCAAACGCGGGCCCTTCCCCGTACCCTCGGCAGCCATGTCCCAACGCCGAAGCTTCGTGCATCTCGGCCTCGGTGCGCTCGCCGTGGCCGGCATCGCCCTCCTCAGCGCGTCGTGCGTGGTGAAGAGCCCAAGCAGCGTCGCTTGCGGCGAGGAGGAGCGTCGCTCCATCGATTGCTCGAGTGATCTCGCCGCGGGCGACATCGGCGTCCTGAACCTCGCCTCGGACACGGCGACGTTCGAGGACGTGGCGATCCGCCGCATCTCGGCGGAGACCGAGAAGTACGTCGCGGCGCACACGCGGCTCTGCCGGGACTACAACGCGTGCGCGATCGACAAGAAGACGTACGACACGGAGAAGAAGGCGCTGCTCGGGCTCCTGAGCCCCGTCAGCTCGATGGTCGCCGCGGTGAAACAGGCGTCCTCGGACGAGGAGCGGCAAGCCGCGCTCGACACGCTCTACCAGCACACGGTGCCGGAGGCGGAGCGCAAGGAAGAGCTGACGCTCACGTTGTCGATGGAGGCGGAGCTGCCGGAGAGCGCGGGCGGCGGGACACGCACGGTCAAACCGGACGAGCCGCTGCCGACGAACGCGCGCGTGTTCTTCAAGGTCGACGTCAAGCCGCGGGCGTACGTCTACATCTTCCAGAACAACGCGAGCAGCGGCCTGACGGTGCTCTTCCCGGACGAGCGGATCGGCACGAAAAACCCGCTCGAAGGCAGCCAGGAGTCACGCATCCCGAGCGGGGACGCGCGGTTTCGTTTGAACGACAAGGATCTCGGCTTCGAGGACATCTACGTCGCGGCGTCGCGCACGCCGCTCCGGAGCCTCGACGAGGCGCTCGCGCGCGTGCGGGACGGCAAGGTCACGCGCATCAAGGACGACAAGCTCCTCGACGGGATGAAGCGTCTGCCGGTCGCGGACGCAGCGGCGAAAAAGGACGCGAAGTGCCGCGACGTGGGGATCGAGCGGTGCCCGCGCATCCGTGGGCTCGAGCTCGACCTCGGCGGTGCGTCGGGGAGCAAGCCGGGGTTCAAGCCCGCGTCGTTCGTCGCGCGCACGGAGCCGGGTGATGGGCTCATCCTGAAGGTGTTCTCGTTCCAGCACACGGGCGAGGGCGCGGCGTACAAGGACGCGGCGGAGAAGTTCGCGAAGCTGCCGGCGCCGAAGACGCGTGGCACCGTGATCATCGAGCGCGCGCGCACGCGCGGCACCGTGATCATCGAGTAGACGAACTGCCCACGAGCCGCCGCGCGTCATCGAGGATCCGCTTCGTCGGAGCGCGCAGCGGGGCCTGTCGGGCATCCACGGTCCGCACGATCTCCGCGAGCGTCACGCTCGCCCCCTCCACGCCGTTCCGCGCGTGATGCAGCGCCGACCAGACCTCCGCGCGCGTGACCAGGTCGACGTCGGCGACGCTTTCGGCGCGCTTGCGTGCATGCGCCGCGTCCTCCTCGGCGCGCGGATCTCCGAGGCGTGATCGGATCTCGGCCCGACGCAGGAGGGTGACGGTGGCGTAATAATCTTGCCCTCCGCTCATCGCGACCTCGATGGCCTCGTCGGCGGCGGCCTTGGCAGCGGCGAGGTCCCCGATCTGCGTGAGCGCGTCCGCGCGCACCGACTGCGCGCCCATGAGCAGGTCCGCGTTCCCCGCGGCTCGGGCTGCGTCGGCTGCGAGCGCCGCAGCAGCGGCCGCGCGCACAGGATCGCCCGAACGCAGATACGTCGTCGCGGTGTTCACGAGGACCTCGCGTTCCAGCGTGCCGAACTTGAACTGCTTGGCGCGAGCCGAGATGCTCTCGAACAGCGGCAGCGCCGTCGCAAAATCCCCGGCGTTCGATCGCGCGCACGCAAAGGAGTTGTCCGCGTCGAGCTCGGCCCATGGAGAGCCGAGCTCCCGCGCGGCGGCGCGCACGAGCTCCGTCGCGCGTTGCAGCCTCGCGACGTCGCTCGGATCGACCTCCGCGAGCAGCTCGTGGCGCATGGCGAGCGCGCGGTACCGGAGTTCCAGCGGGCTCCCGGCCGCGAGCGTGATCGCCTCCTCGGCCAGCACGAGCCCGCGCCGCCCCCGCACGAGCCGCGCCGCGGCGAGCCGCGTCTCGATGCGCAGCGAGAGGTCACCGTGCGCGTCCGCGTCCGTGACGATCGCAGGATCGTGATCGGACGGTAGATGCCGGAGCGTCGCGGCGATCGCGAGCGTGAGCACGCGCGCTTCGAGCCTTACGCCCATGTCCGCCGCGCCGTCGAGGTGGATCTTTTCGAGACGCTCTCTCGCCTCGGCCGCGCGCCCCGCGCGAAACAACGCGTCGACCACGCGCAGCTCGGCGCGCGCGCGCTCGGCGCCCTTGGTCACCTGCGCGAGCTTCTCCGCGAGCTCCATGGCCCGCTCGAACTCTCCGCCCGCGAGCGCCTTCGCCACCGCCCTGCCGTACCAGCGCGCGGCCTCCTCGCGATCCCCGAGCGACTCGCGGCCCGCCGCGAGGAACGCCGCGTTCTCCTCGGCCACCTCGCTCCGCCCCACGGCTTCGAGCAGGCTGCGGTGGATGCGGCGGAACCACGGCTTCTGCCGCACGTCTTCGAGCGCCGCCTGCCGCACGATCTCCTGCGCAAACCCGTACTCCTGCCGCTCGCCGCGCACGATGAGCAGCCCCGACTCCACGAGCAATTCGAGCGCCTGCTCCACGCTCCGCGCGGACGTCCCCGCGGCCTCCACCGCCGCGACGAGCTGCTCCACCGGCAAACCCGAGCCGTAGAGCGCGACGCACGCGAGCACGTGCTGCGCCGCCCGCTCGCCGTCCGAGCCCGGATCGAAAAACGAGTCGAGCCGCGCGCGCAGAAGGTCCCGCACGCCCGGCACCGAGGCGCGCAGGATCGACTCGTCGCGCGGCCGCCACGCGGCGTCACGCCAGACGAGCGCGCCCGTCTCGTTCCACACGAGGAGCGGCTGCACGAGGAAAAACGGCACGCCTCCCGCCCCCTCGACCACGGCGCGCTCGATGTCCTTCGCGATCGGCGCGACGTTCTGCACGAGCGCCGAGGCGTCCTTCGCGGAGAGCGCGTCGAGCATGACGCGCGTCGCGCCCGCGCCGATACCTTGCTCGACGCGACCCACGAAGCGCCGCAGCGCGACGCTCGGGTTCGGCTCGTCACGCACGGTCACGATCACGAAGAGCCGCCCGCGTCCCTTGCGGATCGCTCGATCCGTCAGCATGCGCAAAAGCCCTTGCGTGTGCTCGTCCGCCCACTGCGCGTCGTCCATGTCGAGCACCGTCGGCTCTTCGAGGCTCGCCTCCACGAGCGCCTCCTCGATCGCCTCGATCGACGCCTCCAGCGCCGCGCGCGTCATCGCGGCCTCGACCGAGAGCGCGCGCTCGATCGCGTCGCGCATGCGCCCGAGCCCCTTCACGCCCTCGATCGCGGTGCGCAGCGCGCGGAGCGGCGTCCTTCGCTCGACCGAACATCGCGCGTCGATCACGCGCCCAAACCCGTACGCCGCGGCCGCCTCGACGATCTCGTCCGCGACCCGCGTCCGACCCACGCCGAACGATCCCGTCACGAGCGCCATGCGCACGCTGCCCGACGCGGCCTCCTCCGCGGCGCGCTCGAGCGACTTCACCGCCGCGTCCCGACCCACCAGGCGAGGCCGGTCCGTCAGCTCCTGCGGCGCGTTCTTGTCCTCGCCCACGAGCTTGCGGATCGCGCGGTCGACCGGCGGGTGCTCGCGATGCTCGCCGATCTCCGGATCCGTGCAGCGCCAGGGTTTGCCCGGCGCGTGCGGACCGTCCGCGAAGAGGAGACGTTTGTCGACGAGCGGCAGGTACGGCGACACGGGCATCCACGTCCCGTCCTCGCGCACCACGTACGCGACGCCGGCCTCGACGCCCGCGGGCAACGCGCCCTTCGTCTTGCGCCAGACCCCGCCCCGGAGCGGCGTGCCCATCCGCGCCTCGTACGTCGGCGGCTCGAGCGACACCACGCACCGGAGCGAGAGCGACAGGAGCCCCTCGGTATTTTCGAGCAGTGCCATCAGCTTCTCCAGCGCGTTGTCGCCGGAGCCGCCGCGATGGATGAAATCGTTCCGCGCCGAAATGAGCTCGGTCAGCGGGCGCTGCGACGTGAACGCGAGCATCTGCGCGAGCGCCGGGTCGTAGGGCTTCAGCGCGTTGCCGACGGTGCGCGTCAGTTCGCACCACATCCCGTCCGAGATCCGCGCCGCGCGCGCGAGCGCCTCCGCCAAGGGCCTCGGCGCCGCCGCGCCGCCGAGCTTCGCCACGAGCGCGGCGATGCCGAGCGAAAAGCCATACCGAACGATGCCGATCCCGAGCTCGAAGAGGCGCTTGCGCACGCCGGTCGCGTCCCCCTCGGCCCGCGCGATCTCCACGCCGACGGCGAGCGTGGCGACGGGCTCGGGCATCGTCGCGAGGCGCGCCCCGAGCTCGTCGAGCAGGTCCTCGTCGAGCGGCTTCGGCGGCCGGATGCTGCGGAAGGTACGTGGCTCCGCGCTCTCCTCGCCTTCGGGGAGTTCGTCGCGCGCCTCTTGCGGAGCCTTGCCTTCGTCCAGAGGTTCGACCACGGCGAGAGCGTAGCGCGTAGCCGCCTTCGCGGCGGCACAACAAGCCGCAAAATCAGGTCGTTGGATGCCCCACGAGGTCCTCGACCTCTTCCGGCCGGAAGCCGAGCATCACGGGCTCGGGCACGAGCCGCACGCCGAAGCGCGCGAGCACCCCGTCGCGGATGCGACGCGCGAAGCGGAGGATGTCCTCGGCCGTCGCGCCGCCGCGGTTGACGATCGCGAGCGCGTGGCGCGTGGACAGACCCACCGGACCATCGCCCGCTCCCTTCTTGAACCCCGCGCGCTCGATGAGCCACGCGGCCGGAAGCTTCACGCGACCCGGGCCCGCCACGAACTGCGGGAGGTTCTCGCCGGGTTCGAGCACGTTCGCGGCCTCGATGCGCGCGCGGGCCTCGGCGAAGGCGGCCTCGTCGAGCGTCGGGTTCACGAAAAACGAGCCTGCGCTGCGCGCGTTCTCGTCCCCCGCCTCGACGAGCATCGACTTGCGGCGCCGCAGCTCCAGCACGGCCTTGCGCACCTCGGCGAGCGAAGGCGAAGGCGGAGCGCCCGTGTCGCGCAGGTGCCGATCGAGCTCCGCGTACCGCACGGCCGCCGAGCCGCCGCGCTGAAGGGAGAACGTCACGCCGACGATCACGAACCTGCCGCTCGCCCGGCGCTTGAAGACGCTGTCGCGGTAGCCGAAACGGCAGCCGAGCCGATCGATGCCCACGGTCGCGCCGCTGCGCCGATCGATCCCGTAGACGAACGTGATCACGTCGCCCGCCTCTTGCCCGTACGCGCCGATGTTCTGGATCGGCGCTGCGCCCACGTCGCCCGGGATGCCCGAGAGGCACTCGAGCCCGGCCCAGCCTTGCTCCACGGTCATCGCCACGAGCGCATCCCACGACTCGCCCGCGCCCGCGGTCAGCGTGACCCGATCGCCCTCCATCGCGTGGTTCACGCCGGAGACTGCGACCCGGAGCACGAGGCCGTCGACGCCGCGATCCGCGACGAGCACGTTCGAGCCGCCGCCGAGCACGGTGACATCGAGGCGCTGGCTACGCGCCCACGCGAGCGTCTCGTGCACGGCCTCCTCGGTGCGCGCCTCGATGTACCGCGCAGCCGGTCCGCCGACGCCGAGCGTGGTCCGCGGCGCGAGCGGCACATCCAAGAGCATGCCCTCCGGCGCGCGCGGAGGCTCGGGCGGCTGGGGACGCATGGTACGCAGGCTCAGGGCGACACCCTCACGCGCGTGCCGGCCATGAAGCCGTCGTCCACGGCGCGCACGCGGTCGACGAAGCTGTCGTACTCGCCCGCCGACACCGTGCCCGTCGGCAGATCGAGCACGAACGCCTCCTCGATCACGCCCTCCTTGTACGAGCCTTCGCGGGACGCCGAGAACCCCTCGTGCGCGACCTTCACCGACGACGGCGCGCGCGCGACCGTCGCGCCCTTGGGCAGCTCGATGCGACGGCGGACGCGGTACTGGAGCGGCCTGTCGATGGTCAGCGCGCTCTCGCGGCCCGCGCGCGACGCGTAGAACGAGGCGAGCGTGCTGGAGAAGCCACGCGCGAGGTGCATCGGTTCGAGGCCCGGCAAGAGCCACGTCTTGCCGTCGCGGGTCTCGGGCTGCGAGTAGCCGAAGATCGCGATCTTCGCGCGCACCGAGACCTCCCACGAGCCCTCGCTCGATCCGAGCTCCACGTCTTCGACGTCGGCCCAGGGCACCCACGTGAGCACCACGTTGCGCAGCATCTCGCGCCGATCCGTGCCGACGACCATGTCGAGCGAGTCCGCGAGCGACTGCGCCTCGCGCCCGCGCAGCGCGATCGAGAACGTGCCACGCGCGACGCCCGACGCGTCGAGCGCGAGCCGGATCTCCACCTCGTCGCCCTTCTCGCTCGCGTCGCCCTGCACCGTCACGAGGCTGCCGTCGGGCAGGATCGCGTTCCTCCCCCGCAGCTCCGGGCTCACGCGGCCCGGAGGCAAGGGCGGACCGTCCACGTCCGCGTCGATCCACAACTCGCCCTCGGGCAAACGCGCGACGACGAGCGGATACCGGAAGCGGCCCACGTGCGGCGGGAAATCGGCCGCGCCGCTGAACGGCTCGGTCTCGGCAATCGCGAGGCGCGCGTCCACGCCGAGCTCGCGCAGCGCGCGCCACACGACGAGCGCGCGGCTGCCCTGGCCGAGCTCCAGCACCGTACGTGCCGTCGTCTGCTGCGGCCCCGTGCCGTACATCGCCGACACGTCCGACAGCTCGCCGCCGCCGGGCACCTTCACGCGCTTGCCCACGGCCGTGACCACACGCTCGACGAGCGCGCGCGAGGGCGCCGTGACGCTGCCCGCGGCCTCGCGCGCGAACCGCGCGACGTACGGATCTTTGTCTTCGAGCGCGCGGACGTGATCGTCGAGCAAACGCCCGAGGTTCGCCCACGTCTGCGTGCCGAAGCTGATCGTCACGGCCTGTTCGAGCCGCGGCACGCCGTCCTCGATGCGGCGCGGCTCCTTGTTCTCGATGCGCCAGACCCGGACCTCGTCGCCCTTGTCGGTGCGAACCTGCGGCTTGCCGAGCAGCGGGTGCGACCAGAGGCCGAGCGCGAGCGAGGCGGGGCGGCGCAGCTCGATCTCCGCCTCGCGCACGCCGGTGCGGGCCGGCAGGAGGTCGGGCCCGTCCACCACGATCTGCCCGCCCGCGTCCGGCACCACGAACCCTTCGAGGATCTGCTCGACGTAGTCGCCCTTCTCCAGCTCCGAGAGATCGCTGTGGCTCTGCGCGGCCATCGCGACCTGATCGGGCTCGACCACGCGGCCGTCGCGCTTGTGGATGCGGCGCCGGAGCAAGCGCTGCGCGGCGTTCGCCTCGATCGAAGGCCCGTACGAGACCGCGCCCTCCGCGACGTCCGTCGTGCCCGACACGCGCCGCAGATCGTAGACGAGGTACCGGAGCACGCCGCCCGCATCCACGGCGTACCGCTCGACGTGCCGGAGCACCGCCGTGCCCGCGCCGGGCATCACGTTCGCCGCGCGATCCGCCGACACGAGGCGCGCCCCTTCGACCTCCAGGTCGCGCGCTTGATCGGGTTCGAGCGCGAGGATCCGACGCAGGATCGGGATCGCATACGGCGCGTCGGCCGCCACGCGTTGATCCCGTTCGAGGCGCGGACGCACGAGGTCCGACCGGTTCCGGCCGGCCGCGAAACCGAGCGCGTCGAGCAAACGCCTCCGCGCCGGCGGCGTCGCGTCGTAGGCCGCGATCGCCGCGTCGAGATCTCCTGCGAGCACATGGAGCCCGACCTCCGCATCGCGGAACGCATCCGGCGCCGAGCGCAGGCGCCGCACGCGGCCGAGCTCCTCCAGCGCCGCGCGCGTGTCTCCGCGCTGCTGATGCGCGTACATGCACGCGAGATCCGCGCGGCTCGTCCCTCCCGCGCACGCCGCCTTCACCGCGTCCGCGCCGACCCGCCCGTGCAGGTACGTGTCGACCCGCGCGAGCAGCGGCGATCCCGGCACGGCCGTCTCCAGCGCGCGGTACGCCTCCTCCGCGACGTCGAGCATCTGCCCCCGCTTCGCCGCGGCCGCCACGTACGTGAGCGTCATCGGGTCCGTCACGGCCTTCTCCGCCGCGGGTTTGTCCGCGGCCTGCCCCGACGCCGGCGGACGCACGCCGAGCTCGCCGAGCGCGTCCGCGAGCCCCTCGACCACGCGCCTGCGCTCCGTCAGCGCCGCGCGCGTCACGAGCGCCTCCCAGGCCTTCGGCCAGGCCACGAGCGTCTTCTCCGTATATGCGCGTAACCGCTCGATCTGCTTCGAGTCCGGCAGATCGTCGGCCTTCGCCGTCGCGCGCGCGGCCAGCAAGAACACGCGCGGGCTGCTCGTCTCCGGCAACCCTCGCTCTTCCAGGAGATGCTCGGCCACGCGCGCCTCCCCGAGCCCGAGCAGCGCGGCCGTCGTGAGCGCGAGCGTCTCGTTCCCGGACCTCGACGCCGTGATCTCGATCGGCGTCGCGCCCGAGGCCTTGTTCACCGTGGCCACGTCGCCCGCCTTGGGCGCGCGCAGCGGCAAGGGCAGGCCGTCGTCGCCCCACACGTCGAGCTCGATCTGATCGCCGTCGCTCATCTGCCCGACCCGCACGACCACACGCGCGCGCCCCGCCGGCAGCGAGACACGCCCGAGCCGCGTCACGGCTCCATCGCCGGCCTCGAAGCCACGACGGATCACGCGCGCCCCCGCCACGTCGACGACCGCCGCCGACCTCGACGCGAGCGACACGAACACCGTCTGCTCGCGCGGGTTCTCGATGTCGACCACGACCGCGCGCACGCCGGGGAGCGAGAACGTCGCGTTCACGTCGAGCGCGCACGCGTCCGCGCGCACCACGAGCGGCGTCACCTCGGCGAAGAACGGCCGCGCGCCCGGGTACGTCGCGCCAAACGCGCCCGTCGGCACGACCTGCGAGGGCTCCGCGAGGCCTCGCAGCGCGGCGAAATCGAGCGGCGCGACGAGCGCGGCTTCCCGCGCGCATCCCCGCCGCTCGCCCCACACCATCGCCGCCTGCTCTTGCCCCACGTACATCGCGAGCTCGTGCAGCGCCGTCGCCAGCATCCCGCGCATCACCGGCAGCACGCCCGGATCGTCGCCCTGCGCGAGCCGCTCGCCCGCCGCCGTCCACGCCGCGCGCAGCCGCTCCACGACGGCGGGCATCACCTCGCGCGAGCGATACGCGACGGCCTGTTCTCCGGGCAACCCGAGCGCCTCGACCTCCCGGAACGCGAGCGCATCGAGCGACGCGACGACCGTGGCGAGCGCCTCGGGATCACGCCCGTTCGCGACGGCCCGATCGATCGCGTCGAGGTACTTCGCCGACGCGCGTGGATCGGCCGCCTCGGCGTCGAGCGCCGCGACAAACGACTCCGCGAGCTTGGCGGACGGCGGCGGCTGCGGCGCGACGGGCGTCGGGTTGGTACAAGCGGCGACGAGGAGCGCCGCAGAAACGAGCCCGAGACGGGCAGAAAAAAGGCGCATCGGCGGGCTCCATGCTGCCTCATCCACGCGCGCTTGGCACGCGCGGCGAGGTCGTCATGCCGCGGGCAATTCTTCGTACACGCGCACGCCGTACTTCTCCATGCACCAGAGCAGCCCGATGACCAGGCTCCGCTTGTCGTCCACGAACGAAGGTTTTTTCCCTTCGAATGCGTGCCCCACGAACTGGAAACCCCAGCCCACGGTGAACATCGCCCCCGCGAGCGGCAGGCCGACGAGCGTCGCGCCCACGGGAAAGCTCAGCGCGATGAGGGGGATGCCCACCTTGTGGCAAGCCTGGTTGCGCGGGTCCTGGTGATCGTCCTGGTACTTGTGGAGGAGACGGGTCCACTCGGCGTTCAGGGAAAGCATGGTCGGGACGCGGAGATTACCACGAGCGCCCCGGGCGCGGCCCCCGACGTGATGCCGGACCAAAGGTCCGCGACGGCGGCCCCGAAGGCGCCTCCGCTCCGGCGAGCAGACGCGTCGCCTCCTCGCTCATCGCCGTGCCCTCGGACGCATCGCCGCTCGACGTGAGCGCGTCCCCGAACCGCCAGAGCGAGTCGGCGAGCTGGTAACGCACCTCCGCGTTTTTCTCGCTCGCCGCGTAGAGCTTCCGATCGATCGCCACCGCCTCGCGATACGCCGCGACCGCGCCGACCACGTCACTCGCGTGCACACACGCGTCGGCCAGCCGCTTCAGCGAATACGACACCTCGCCGAGCGCCTCCGGCCCCTCCCCGAGCGCCGCGAGGACCCGGCGCCGCAAGAGCAGACACTCCGAGAACGCCACCGCCGCGTCCGCCGGCTGGTTCGCGGCGAGCCGCGCATCGCCGATCCGTTCGAGCGCGTCCGAAAGCTCGAACAAAGCGTCCGGCCCCTCGTCGCCTTGCCGCATCGCGCGGATCGCCCCGAGCGCGAGCTCCTCGAAGCGCGTCGCCGCCACGTGCTCGCGCCGCTCCCGCGCGATCCGCGCCGCCAGGCAATACCAGGCCGGCGGCACCTGCCCGGGCATCCGCGCGCCGTACATCGCGAGCGCCTTCTGCACGTGCACCGCCGCGCGTGACAGGTCCTCGTTCTCCGTCGCGATCTCCGCGAGCACCGCGAAGACCCGCGCCTCGTCGAGCGCGTCGCCTCGCACGCGCAGCAGCGTCGCCGCCTCGTCGGCCGCGTCCTTCGCGTCCTGCATCCGGCCTTGCCGCAAGAACCCTTCGGCGGCGTCGACGAGCGCGTGCGCGCGGATCACCTCGGCCCGCGGCGGAGGCGGCGGCGGCGTCGGCCGCGTGTTGAGCGTCGCGGGCGCGAACGACGCCGCGGGCATCGGCGGCGACGACGTGCGCGCCGAGTTCTCGGCTTGCCAGACCTTGAGCCGCTCCGGGTCTTGCGAGATCGCCACGAGGTCGTCCGGATCGGCGGTCGCCACGCGCATCGAGCTCGTCGAGGGCCGAGATCCGCCACGCACGGGCAGCGGCGTGCTCGGCCGCACCGCGCCCGCGTTGGGCGGCGTGATCAGGAAGGACATCGCCTTCACCTGCCAGAGATCCGGCGCGGCCTTCGACACGGGATCGACCACGCCCGGCGGCGCGGCGAGCACGATGCCTCCGAGCAGCACGCCGCGCAGCTCCTCGAAGAGCGCCTCGATCTCGATCACCGTCTGCTCCCAGGCGCGTGTCCACGGCGTCTCGGGCGCGCCGGGCGCCTCGGCGTGCAGCGCCTCGATCCAGACGAGCGAAGCATTCGCGAAGCTACGATCTTCGAGCAGCCGCGTCGGCAGACCGAGCAGCTCCTCCGGCGTGCTCGGCACGAGCGCCACCATCACGTGATTCGCGCCGGTCATGTGCCGCTCGACCCGCCCGCGCAAGATGCGCAGCTCGGCCGGCACCGGTGAGAACGCGAAGCCGACCCAG
Source organism: Polyangium fumosum (assembly GCF_005144585.1). GTDB lineage: Bacteria > Myxococcota_A > Polyangia > Polyangiales > Polyangiaceae > Polyangium > Polyangium fumosum. The sequence goes on from NZ_SSMQ01000002.1 coordinate 78,373, forward strand.
AACCCGATCACGTTGTCGACGCGCTCGCGTAGGTACTCCCACGCTATTTCGCCGCGGACCGCCGGTGCTTTCGGCCCCGGTGGTTCTCCCTGTCCCCAGCCTGCCATCGGTTCGTGACCGCGTAGCCGCCTCATCGAGCGGCCTCCCGGCTCCCACGAAACCTTATCACCATCGCGGCCGTGTGGGCCTCCTGCGCACGCGAACCTTTACGCCCTCGCCCACCTTGGCCTACCCTACGCGCACCTCATGGCGCGCCGAGTCACTCGATTCCTTCATTCCGTCCCGTGCGCGGGGCTCGCGGTCGTCCTCCTCGCCTCTGCGTGCGGCGGTCCGCAAACGCAGACCACGACGAAACCCGTCACGAATACGAAGACCGAGGTCACCGAGCCCGAGGACGAGGGTCCCGCGCTCGGCCCCCTGACGCTCACCCTCCCCGACGCCGCGGCCTCGGCGTGGGTGGGGCAGCGCGGCAACTACGTCGATACGCTCAGCGGCATCTGGGGCCTCGACAAGCTCGTGATCGCCGTCGGCGGCGGCGGGACGATCCTGCGCAGCGAGGACGCCGGGATCAACTGGACGCGGCAGGCCTCGCCGAAGGACGCGTGGCTGCGGTGCGTGTGGGGCAGCGGCCCGGACGACATCTACGTCGTCGGCGGCAATGCGATCATGCACTCGACGGACGGCGGCATCACGTGGACGCCGCAGAAGATCCCGATCACGGGCACCTTTTTCATGGCCGTGTGGGGCAGCGGCCGGGACGACGTGTACGTCGTGGGCGGCGACGGGAACATCCTGAACACGACGGACGGCGGCAAGACGTGGACGAAGGACACGAGCGGCGTCGTCGGCACGTTGTACGACGTGTGGGGCAGCGGCGCGGACGACATTTACGTCGTGGGACAGGCGAGCAAGGACGGCGCGCCGATCGTGCTGCAATCGAAGATCGGCGGGCATCTCTGGGCGAAGCTGCCGGTCGACACGCTCGACGCGCCGCTCCGGCAGATCGACGGCGCGAGCATCGATTACCTGTACGCCGTGAGCGCGAAGGGCACGGTGTACGAATCGAACAACCGCGCGGCGACGTGGAAATCGATCGGGAGCTTCGACGGTGACGAGCTCCTGGGCATCCGCGTGGTGGGCAAGGGCGACCTCTACGTGATCGGCCGCAACCAGCAGTTCCAGCACACGACCGACGGCGGCAAGACCTGGAAGGACGAGCTCAACTGGCCCCACGGCGCCGCGGCGCTCCAGGGCATCTGGGGCAAGGGCCCGACGGAGCTGTTCCTGGTGGGCGAAGGTACACTCGAAGCCGGGCAGAAGGGGAGCCTGGTCCGGCGGCGGTGACGACCCCGCGGCGGCGCTCGATGCGCACCGGGGGAAGGTCGTAGGGGGGAGGACCCAAACCGATACGCGTATCGGTTCAGGTCGTAGGGGGGAGGACCCGAACCGATGCGCGTATCGGTTCAGGTCGTAGGGGGGAGGACCCCCTCGTCGGCGCAGGGGCCCGCGTGGTTCATCCCAGCGCCGCCGGCAGCGACATGCGGACCGTCGTCCCCACGCCGAGCTGGCTCGTGACGCAGAGACGCCCGCCATGGTCCGCCACGAACCTTTGCGTGAGCGTGAGCCCGAGGCCCGTCCCCTGCCCCGGCGGCTTGGTCGTGAAGAAGGGCTCGAAGATGCGGTCGAGGTTCTCGGCCGGGATCCCACATCCGGTGTCGCGCACTTCGATCTCCACGGCGGGGGCGGCGTCCTCCCCCTTGTCGAGCGGCCGCGCCACGACGGAGACGGCGCCGCCCTCGGAGACGGCGTCGAGCGCATTGCCGACCACGTTGAGCAAAGCCGCATCGAGCTGCGCGGCATTCGCGAGCACCGCCGGCGGAGCCTCCGGATCCTGCCATACGTCGAGGCGTACCTCGCGCGCGCGTGCCTGAGGCGCCGTGAACGCGAGCACACGGTCGAGCGCGGCCCGCACGTCACACGGCTCGCGACCGGTCGGATGTTCACGCGCGTAGTCGAGCAACGTGTGCACGAGGCGCGAGCAACGCGTCGATTGTGATTCGATGGTGTGCAGCGCCTTGCGGAGCCCGACCTCGTCGACGGCCGCCCCTTTCGCCGCGTCGAGCCGGCGGAGCAGGAGCTGGGCGTTCATGAGGACGACCGCGAGGGGATTGTTGATCTCGTGCGAGAGGCCCGCGAGCATCGTGCCCACCGCCGCCATCTTCCCGGCCTGCACGAGCTCCTCCTGCGTCTCGGAGAGCCGCTGCAAGGTCGCCGTGAGCGCGCGGTTCTTCTCGGCCAGCTCGACGTGCGCGCGGTGCAGACGCGCCGCTGCGCGCACGCGCGCCGCGAGCTCGGCCGGCTCGAACGGCTTGCTCAGATAATCGTCCGCGCCGGTATCGAGGCCCCCGACCGCCGCGGCGGACCCCGCCCGCGCCGTCAAGAGGAGGATCGGAATGGCGCGCGACGCGGGGTCTCGCTTGAGCCGGCGGACGAGCTCGAAGCCGTCCATTTCGGGCATCATCACGTCCGATACGATGACCTCGGGGCGCCGCGCCTCCACGGCGCCCAGCGCCGCCCGGCCGTTCGTCACGAGCTCGACGTCGTATTCGGCGGAGAGGAGATCCACCAGATACGAGCCCATGTCGGGGTTGTCCTCGACCACGAGCACGCGCGGGCCACGCCCGCTCGTCTCGACGCGCCGGGCGCTCGCCGCGCGCGCCTCGAAATGGCCCGCGCGGGACGCGGACAGCGGCGCAGAGGCCGGCGCGGGCGCAGGCCGCGGATCGGCCATGCGGTCCGCGACGCACGGCAGCCGCACGAAAAAACGCGAGCCCACGCCGAGCGTGCTCTCCACGGAGGCCTCGCCGCCCATCAGCTCCGCGAGCTCCTTGACGAGCGAGAGCCCGACCCCCGTCCCTTCGTGCTTGCGCGTCGCCGAGGCGTCGATTTGCTGAAACTGTCGGAAGAGCAGGTGTTGTTTGTCCGCTGGAATGCCCGGCCCCGTATCCTCGACCGCGAATTCGAGCGCGTCCTCGACCTTCCGCAGGTGGACCACGACGCTCCCGCCCGGCGGGGTGAACTTCAAGGCATTGCCGAGCAGGTTCAGCACGATCCTCTCGAATTTGCGCCGATCGAGCGGGACAGGCCCGAGGACCGAGGACCGAAGCGAGAGCGTGATGCCGCCGCGCACCGCCGAAGGGCGCGCGGCGTCGACGAGCTCGGCGCAGAGCTCCGCGGCGTCGACGGCCTCCCAGTCGACCGTGAGCTTGCCGGCCTCGATTTTCTGGTAATCGAGGATGTCGTCGACGAGGCGATGGAGCCTGCGCGCATTGCGCTGGATGCGCTCGAGATCCGCGCGTACGCCCGGCGAGAGGGGCGCGCGCTCGTTCGCCTCCCCGGAGAGCAGCGAGGCGAGCGGGCCGAGGATCAGCGCGAGCGGCGTGCGCAGCTCGTGGCTCATGACCGTGAGGAATTGCCCCTTCGCGCGGGCGGCGTCGTCGGCGGCCTCCTTGGCGTGCTGGAGGTCGATCTCCATCTGCTTGCGCTCGGTGATGTCGGCGTAAATGCCGAGCAGCCCGGTCACCTGGCCGCTCTCGTCGCGAATCGGGACCTTGCTCGTGAGCAACACGCGCCGCGCTCCATCCGTGCGGAGGACGGGCTCTTCGATGTCGAGCATGGACGCGCCGCCCGCCATGACCTCGCGATCGGCCTTGACGAACGCGTCGGCGTCCTCGCGCCGACCCCAAACGTCGTAATCGGTCTTTCCGACGAGGTTCTCCAGGGTCTTCGTGCCCGTATCATTCAAAAAATTCTGGTTGCCGCCCAGAAATCGACCCTCGCGATCTTTCCAGAAAATGGCGTGAGGGACGTTCGCGATGACGTACTTGAGCACCGCTTGCTGCTGCTCGAGGGTGTCTTGCGCGCGCTTCCGCGCGGTGACGTCCGTGGCGACGCCGAGCACGCCCGCGCTCTTGGTCTCCGGGAGCCGGAGCGGCATGAAATCCACCTCGTACCAGACGCCCTGAAACTCCCCGACCACACGCACGCTCTCGCCGGCGAGCGCTCGCCGCGCGCTGTCCGTGACCCACGGGTAGTCCTGGTACAGGCGGAAAATCGACTGGCCGATCTCCTCCTGCGGGTGGAGCCTCGCCGCTTCGAGCCCGCGCCCCTCCTGGAGCGTGAAGACACCGCGTTCGTCGAGCGTGAAGAGCACGATGGGAGCGTGGGCAAGCACAGTCCGCAAGTGTGACGTGGCTTCCGGCCCTGCGCGAGTTCCTGCCGCAGGCGTCGAGCGCCTCGGCCAGGCAGGCCGCCTGCCGGCGCGTTGGCGATTGGATGGCATGGGTGCTGCGTCAATATAGGGTGCCGACCTCCCAGGTGGGGACGTACGGCTCCCGATACGCGTGGTTTCGTGTCCCCCGCCCGAGCCCGTCGGGCGGGGACAAAAGCGCGCCGCGCAGGCGGCCGCTTCAGGGCGTCAGGAAAAACGGATTCGAAGCCGCGAACGGCCTTCGCCCAGGGTGCAACGGCGCGAGGTCTCCGCCGCCCTTCGCGTGGAACAGCACCCAGTTCCTCGGACGCGACGGGTCCAGCGTCACCGTGACCTGATTGACGAATTTCTTCGACGGGCCAGCCCAGCCATCCACCGGCACGAGCGGCTCCGTCGACACCGTCGCCCCATTCACGATCGTCTCCAGCGTGCTCGCGTCCACCCAGCTCGCCGACTCGATCGTGAGCGTGAACGTCGCCATCCCGCCCGCGCCGGTCTTCACCATCTGCCCGGGCGCCTCCCCATTCGGGCCCGTCGCCGTCATGAAGAGGCCGCCGCTGATCGTCGCCGCGCCACTGCCGACCGCGTCACGCACGAGGAGCTTCGTCAGCTTCGTCGGATCGTCGTGCCCGAAGGGCAAACACGTCCGCGGGTACCCCACCGGGCTCGTCCGCAGATAGTGGCTGTCGGAGCTGCCCACGGCCCACACCGTCATCCCCGCTTCCAGGAGCGCGAACCAATCGGCGATCGAGTCCTTCCGGTTCGCCTCGAAATCGGAGTCGTTGAAGACCTCGATCGCGTCGAAATCGTCGCTCCAGAACCCGTCCCGGCCCTTGCCCGTCTTCCGGTCGAGCCCCGCCGCGCTGAAATAGGCGCCGAACCCGCCGCCGCTCGGGTGGTTCACGATGAGCACGGGGTTGTCCGGGAGCGCGCGCACGAGCGCGAAGACGTCCTTCGGGTCCTTGCCGATCCAGTCGACCGCGCCGTTGTTCGCCTTCGTCAGGTCCGGCGTCATCGGCAGCACGCCGAAATGACCCCACGTGAACGTCGTCAGCTCCTCCGACGCCATCCCGAACGCCCATGGCGAAAGGCCCATCTCCTGGACCAAGGGCTGGAAATCGACGACCCACTCGTGCTCGCTCGACACCGGGATGTCGAGCCCGTCCGCGATCGCGCTCCGCAGCTTCTGCTCGATCCGGTCGCTCGAGTCCGCCGAGAACTGCGAATGAATGTGGAAATCGGCGCACATCACGCCCGTCGAGTCCACCGAATGCGCGAGGTTCGCCGGGACCTCCAGCGTCTGGCCCGCCGCGACCGTCACGTCCGTCGAGAGCAGCTCCCATTCGTAGCCGCGCGACACGATCACCGTATGCTCGCCCGGCGGCACCGACACGGTCGCATTCCCGTCCATCGCGAAGACCTGGTGCAATCGCCCGTTCACCTCGTCGGGCACGCCGAACGCCTCGGGCGTCGCGATGAGCGCGTCCTTCGGCACGACCTGCACGCGCACCGGCAGCCCCGCGCCCGTCGCCGTGTCCTTCGCGACGACGTGAATCGTGCCGTTCGGATCGAGCGGGATCGTCGCCGTCCCCTCGTTCGCGCCGACCCCGAAGCCCATGTGCGGCGCGTATCCCTGCTTCTGCGGCACGAGCGTCACGGACGCGCCCGGCGGCGCGTGCACCACGAACGCGCCCTCCGCGTCCGTCCGCGTGCGGCTCAAATAGGCGCCGTCCGCGCCCACCACGTGCAGCCACGCCGAAGCGATTCCGTTGCCCTGCGCGTCCTCGACCTTCCCCTTGATCTCGCGCCAAGGCGCCTCGCCGGTCACGCGTCGCACCGCCTCGCCGAGGCCGTCGTAATCGGGGCCGCCCGCGATGATGTCCGCCCGATCGACCGAGTTCGCCGAGCAAGCGTCGACGACGAAGCCGGGACCATAAAAGAGCGAGAAGCCGCTGACCGTCAGGCCATACGCGAGCTCGTGGTCCGGAATGCGGAACGCGAATCCGAAATCGCCGCCGTCGAAGCCCGCCCACGCGACGCGCCCCTTCGGCTCCGCGAACCCGAACTCCGAGGTCACGAGCTGCGTGTTGCTGTTATGGAAGAAGCCGAGCAGCTCGTCCGGATCGGGGCGCTCCACGCCGAGGTCGAGCGGCTCGTTCGTCGCATTGACGAGGCCCATGCGCATCGTGACGCGCTCCTCCCCCGGCCGGAGCACGTAATCGTAGACGGCTTCGAGCTCGTACGTCCGCGGGAACAGATACGAGAGCGGCCCCTGCATGAACGGGATCTTCGAGAGCTTGCCCGCGACCCGCACGACGGCCTCGCCGCCGTCCGAGCCGTCCTTCAGCACCGTGACGCTCGTCGGATCGATCATCTCGACCGAGATCCCGGTCAACGTCTCGGTGTACATCGAAACGCCCGTCGGCTTGCCCTCGGCGTTCGCCTTGTCGATCGAGAGGATCTCGCCGCCGAAGCGCGCATACCCGTCGGAGAAGTCCTTGTCCTCGATGAACACGACGATCTTGTCGTTCGCGAGGACGAAATCCCCCGGCTCGATCCGCTGCCGGCCATGCCCCGGCTGCGCGATGCCCGCGAGGTCGGCGACCTTGCCGGCGCGCGCCTGCCCCGCCGCCTTGGCCCCGAACGGGTCCTTGTGCCCGTTCGGATCGCCGACCTCGAACTTCAGGGCCGAGCAGTCGGTGGCCCCGGGCGGCTCCTCGTCGGGGCCGCTGCACGCGGCGACGAGCGGCACCTGAACGAGGACGCAGAGAAGGGCACGAAAGGAAGGCGCGGCAAGCGAAGGACAACGCATGAGACCTCCTCGCGAGGCGGGGGACACCCGACCTCCATGGATATCTCTACGTTTTGGTGACGATCTTGTGAAGTCTTTACGGACAGCGCGCGCCGGTCGTTGGGGCTCAAAACGAAGCGCTCAACGCGAGGGCTTCTCCGCCGTCTTTTGGGGTGCCGTCTTGCTCGGGTCCCCGGGCACGAGCCGCACGACCCGGTGCATCAGGCCGTCGACGCGCTGCAGCCACGCGCGCCATTTCGTGTACTTGTCGACCGAGATCGTCGACAGATCGAACACGAGGGTGCGCTTCACGACGACCGCGCCGCCCTCGCCCGGCGAGAACTCGATCTTCGCGCGCCCGAACTCGCCGCCCGCCTCTTCCCCGCCCGGCGGCAGCTCCGCGAAGACGTACCCCTCGGGCGGCACGATCGTGATCGCGCGCGTCTCGTGCCGCGGCGCGAGGAAGGGCGGGAGCACGACCGGGAGCGTGCGCGACGAGAGCGGCGCGAGCTGCGACGTGAGCGTCGCCGTATCGCTCACCGGCACCACGAGCTCGTTTCCTTCCCGCCGCGCGATGCCCTGGCTCGTCGCCTCGTACGAGAGCTTCGCCGCGCCGCCCGGCAGCGCGCCGTCGAAGCCGACCTCGCCCTTGAGCTCCACGCCGGGCACCCACTTGCCCGTGAGGTACGTCTCGGCCCATTGCTTGCGCGCGTCGGGCTCGACGAGGTTCGTGCGCAGCTCGAAGGCCGCGTCGCCGACGTGCCGCTCGTTCGCCGTGAGCTTGCCGCGGCCCTGCGTGTCGAGCTCGATGCGCCACTCGGCGTCGATGCCGTGATCGTCGGGCGAGCTCGCGGGCGTCTCGATCATCTTCGCGGGGCCGTCGTCGATGAAGAACGCGAGCGTGCGCGCATCCATCGCCGGCAGCGGGCCGAGGCGGCTCTGCGGGCTCGTCGCGTCGAGCCACATCGCGGGCGCGCCGTCCTTCGCGGGCAGGTACGCGATGCCGTGATCGAACATCGGCACCGCGACCTTCTCGCTGCGGAGGAGCATCGACTGCCCCGTGTACCGCGTCTGCACGAGCACCTCGGTCGCCTCGATGCCGATGGCCTTCAGCAGCGTGATGAGCAGCATCGCCTTGTCGTCGCAGTCGCCTTGCTTGCGCGCGAGCGAGATCTGCGGGCGGTTCGGCAGCCACGCCTCGCCCGAGACGTAGTTCACGTAGCGGATCGAGTCGGCGACGTAGTCGAAGACCGCGCGGATCTTCTCGTCGCGTGTCTTCTTGCCCTTCGTGAGCTCGGCGGCGAGCTCCTTGATGCGCTCGTCGGGCGTAGAAAAACCCTCGATCGCGCTCTTGTACCAGGTGCGGAAATCGCCCCAGCCCGCGAACGTCGAGCCCACGACGACGGGCACCGTCTCCGCGATCGGCGGCGCGAGCGGCTCGTCACGCACGTTCGTCGGGTTGTCCCATACGAAGCGCTTGATCACGCGGTCGCCGACGGTCTTCGTCTCCGCCCGATCGGCCTTGCCGTTGATCACGTCGACGGCGAGCGGCGAGGCGGCGGGCGAGTCGACGACGACCTCGTTGAAGAGGATCGGCCGCGTGTCCATCGAGCCGACGTAGTCGATGAAGTAGAACGGCGCATCGCCGCGCCGGCCCACGGGATCTCGCGTCCACGAGCGCACCGCGATCTCGACGACGTCGCCCGACGAGAGCTTCGGCCAGCGCACGTACGCGCCGCGCCCGCCGCCGCCTTGCTCCTCGGGCAGCGCGATCGAGCCGTCCTTGCGGTGCACGCGCGCGAAGAGCAGCTCCGTGCGATCGCCCTCGGCCGGGATGTCCGGCTCGTAGAGGTCCATCTCCGTGCGCGGCTCGACGACGATCTCGCGCGCGTAATGCATGAGCTGCGAGACGCGCCGATCCGCGTGGTACGTCACGACGCGCGTCCAGTGGAGCTGCCGATCGAAGACCTCGCCCTGCTTCGCGGGGTTCGCCTTGGCCCGCGCGAGGAAGACGCTCGGCTGCACGATCGCCTGCTCGTCGGGCATCGTCGTCTTGCCCTGCGGCGTGCGCGTGCGGAGCGCGATCTCCGCCTTGCGCTGCTGGTCCGTCGGTTCGAGCGCGAGCGCGCGGGCGAGCGCCTCGGTCACGCGCTCGGCCGGCTCCGACGGCGGTTTGCCCTGCCGCGCCTCGTCCGCCAGCACCGCGGTCCGCGCGGCCGCGAGCCCGTCGAACGCCGACGCCTTGTTCGGCGAGACGAGGGTCGCCACGTAATACACTTCGCGCGCCCAGGCGTTCCTGCCCGCTTCGAGGAGCTGCCCGCCGATCGCGACGAGCTCGTCGGCCGATCGCTGGTGCGCGAGGCTCTCGGCCGCGGCGCGCTCGAGCTCCGCGCCGCCCTGCACCCGGAACGCCGACACGTAACGGCTGTCCCGCGCGCCCGCGCGCTGCTCCACGAGCTTGCGCGCCGCGATCAGCGCCGTCTGCGGATCGGCCCGCGTCACCGAGGAGAGCTCGGCCCATACGGCCGTCGGCGCGCGCCCGCGATCCTCGCCCGTCATCGCCAGGAGCTCGTCGCGATGCGCCCGGTACGCGCCCTGCGCGCCCATCTGCGAGCGGCCCGCGATCTTGAGCAGCCGCGCTTCGAGGTCCGTCGCCGTGGAGAGCGGGGCCTCGCGGACACGCGCGATCGCCCAGTCGGGGTAACGCGCCGCGAGCGACGATTCGAAGAGCCGCCGCTGCGCGAACGCCGCCGTCGCCTCGTCGCTCGTGGCCTTGCCGCGTTCGAACGCGAGGTTCAGCCGCTCGCTCCGCTCCGCGCCGAACGGCGAGACGTACCCCGCGAGCGCGAGCACGTCGGGCGGCGTCTCCTTCGCGCGGAGCGCCGCTTCGAGCAGCCCCGGCGCGCGCGGTGAACGCGTGTCCTCCGCGCCCCCGAGCGTCCGCAGGATCGCCGCCCGCAGCGCCGCATCCGGGCTCGGATTCGCGCCCACGTCGAGCCCCACTTCGAGCTGCGTTTTGACACGCGTGACACCCTTCGGCGGCTTGATCTCGGCAGCGACACGCGCCTCCTTCGCCGGATCCGCTTTCCCGGTTTTCCCCGGCTTCTTCTCCGCGGCCGCGGGCAACACCACGCTCGTGAGGTCCGACGACGACGACACCGTGATCGGCGCGCCCGCTTCATCCGTGAACCGCAAGCGCACGCGCCCCTCGTCCGTGGTCGCGCCCGAGCAGACCTTCACCGCGACGAGGTGCGGCCCCGGCGCAGGCTCGATCCGCGCCGCGAGCCGATCGAGCACGAGGCGCGGATGCACCTCCTCGCTCATCACGACATCGGCGCCGTCCCAGAGCAGCCGCACCTTGCCCGTCGACGCCACGTGCACGAGCACGGGCTTCTGCGCCTGGCCCGCGGGCGGGTTCGGGAAGACGACCTTCGACGCGAGATACGTGCAGCTCTCCGCGCGCGGATGCACGTAGAGGTCGAGCGGGACACCCCGCCACGTCGACGACTGCGGCAGGATGCGCCGCCACGCGACGTCGTACACGCCCCACGAATACCGCGCCGACGTGTCATTGAACTTCTGCCCCGGCGCCTCCGGCCCTTCCTTGTCGCGGATGCCTTCGCCCTTGTCCTGGAACGGACCGAGGATCGCCATCGACCGCACGAGCCCGCCCGTGTCGGGCGCGAAGTCGTACGTGATCGACTTCGATCCGGCCCACGGAGCTCCCGCCGGGCCCGGCGTCAACCACGCCGCGAGCGCCCGCGCATCCCCGGAGACCGGCGACTTCGTCGCGGCCACCGCGCGCAGCCCCCCGCGCACCTTCCCGAGCGTCGCGCGCTCGTCGAGCGTCGTCGCCACGAGCAGCCCCGCGAGCGCGTCCGGCCCGCCCGCCGTGGCGCGCTGGATCGCGAAATCCACCATCGGATCCGGCTGCGCCGCCGTCCATCGCGTGGGCGCCTTGGGCGCGGACGGCTTCGCGCTCGAAGCTTTGTCTTGGACGCCCTTGTCCTTGTCCTGGACGCGCTTGTCCTTGTCTTGGACGCCTGCGGCGGGCTTCTTTGCTGCCGCGGGTTCGGCCTTTTTCCCGGGCGATTGCGCGAGCGCCGTGCCCGAGACGAGCCCGAGCGTGATCACCCACGCGATGCCCCTCTTCCACGACGCCCCGGCGCGCAGACGTCGTGTTCCCTCGCCGATGGCCTGCGCGATCGAAGACCTTTCCATGGGTACATCGATGCATAGCGCGGTCGCTCAGAGGGAGCGAGTCCCTCGGTCCGGTTCTTGGCCCACCCCGAAGCGCGCCTCTACCCTCCCGCGCATGCGCCGCGTCTCTCGTTTGATCGCTGCCCTCGCGCTCGCCTTGACCGCCTCGCTCGCGCCCGCTTCGAGCGCGTTCGCGCGTGGCAAGGCCACCGTCGAGTGGACCCGCGTCGACGCCCCGGAAGGAAAAGAGGGCGACCGGATCGCCCGCACCCTGCGCAACCTCCTCAAAGAGGCCAGCCGCAAGGCCGATTTCGGCAAAGCCGGCAAGGTCGCGCTCCGCGCCAAGATCACCGAGTACGTCGTCGAGAAGAAAGGCGACGTCCTGCGCATCCGCTGCACCGTCATCGGCCGCGTCGAGGGCGGCGCCAGCGCCAAGAGCCGGATCTCCTTCGGCGGCGACCCGAACGACCCGAAGGCCCTCGAAAAACAAGTCCTCACGATGGTCGCGCACGGCGTCACGAGCCGCCTGGCCGCGATCGCCCGCTCCCGCGCCGAGGCCGAGGAAAAGAAGAAAAACGCGGCCCGTGAGGCCGAGGACTAGAACGCGACTCCTTTCTGAATCGCCTCTCGACCCTCGCGGCAAATTGATTTAGTCCAGGGAGTCGACATGGAATACGACCGCATGCTCGCGACCCTCTTCGAGGAAGAGGACCGCGCGCGCGAGATGGCGAGCAAGCTGATGAAGGTCTCCCAGGAGTCGCGCGAAGCGTCCTCCGCGGAGCGCCAGAGCCTCGTCGCCTTCCTCAAGGGCCCGATGGAGCGGCACATGGCGTACGAGGAGCGCGCCGTCTTCCCGCAGCTCGACCGCCGCGGCCTCGGCGCCGAGGTGCAAGTCGCCCTCCGTCACCACGCGATGATCCGCGAAGACGCCGAAAAGCTCGCCGCCGCGAGGCCCGGTGACGACGTGAGCCAGCTCATCTTCGACGTGGCGCGTCGCATGCTCCATCACACGAACTTCGAGGGAGACTACATCTACCCCGAGCTCACCTACGAAGCCTGGCGTGATCTCATGAAGGAGACCGCGGGGTGAACGCCGCGCTCTTCTCGACATTGGCCCCGGGCGCCACGTACTCTGTGGGTTCCTGATGAGCCTCGAGGCAGGCCGCGTCCTCAGCACCCGCTACCGGCTGGTCCGACCCCTCGGGCAGGGCTCGCAAGGGGCCGTGTGGATCGCGGATCACCTCGCGCTCAACACCGAAGTCGCGGTCAAGCTCATCGACCCCGAGCTCGCCAAGCGCGAAGACGCGGTCGAGCGCTTCAAGCGCGAAGCCACCGCCGCCGCGCAGCTCCGCAGCGCCCACGTCGTCCAGATCCTCGATCACGGAATCGACGAAGGACAGCCCTTCATCGTGATGGAGCTGCTCGACGGCGAGGACCTGTTCGAGCGGCTCAACAAGCGCGGCCGGCTCTCGCTGCGCGAGACGTCGAAGGTCATCACGCAGGTCTGCCGCGCCCTCGCGCGCGCGCACGCCGCGGGCATCGTGCACCGCGATCTCAAGCCCGAGAACGTCTTCCTCTGCAACAACGAGGACGACGAAGTCGTGAAGGTGCTCGACTTCGGCGTCGCGAAGGTGACCGACCCGGCGAAGGCCACCATGCAGCGCACCAACGTCGGTACGCTCATCGGCACGCCGCACTACATGAGCCCCGAGCAGGTCAAGGGCATCTCGGAGATCGATTCTCGCACCGATCTCTGGGCGATCGGCGTGATCGCCTACCAGTGCGTCGTCGGCGAGCTGCCCTTCGACAGCGAAGGCGTCGGCGATCTGCTCATCAAGATCTCGGTCTCCGAGCCGCCCATCCCCTCGAAGGTCTGGAGAGGCGTCCCGCACCAGTTCGACACGTGGTTTGCGAAGGCCTGCGACAAGGACCCGAACAAACGCTTCCAGAGCGCGCGTGAGCTCGCCGAGGCCCTCGCCCGCGTCGTCGCCTCCGTGCCCGAAGCGATGCGCGGCGAGCTGCCGCCGCGGCCCGCGTCGATCCGACCGCCGCCCGTCGCGCCCACGTCGGCGCCCGGCACGCCCGCGCCCACGAGCGCGAAGCCGAAGAGCACAAAGGCGCCGGCGTTGCCCCCACGCGCGACAGCGTCCCCGGCAAAACCACCCCCGCGCGCCGAGCGCGCGAAGACGGAGCTGCTCGATCCCGCCGACGTCGAGGTCCTCGCCGACCACACGACACGCGGCCCCGTCTCCGAAGACATCGACGACTTCGAGTTCGATTTCGACGACGAGCCTCCGGTCGTCGTCTCCACGGCGCCGCCCCCCGTCGTCGCGCGCGTGTCCGCCACGGCGACGCCCGCGCCCGCGCCGAAGGTCGCCTCCGGCGTGCGCGCGCCGATGCCGTCGCCCGTCACGCAGCCCCCCCAAGCCGCGCAGCCCGCGCAACGCGTGAGCGCGCCGCCGCAGTCGCAGCAGCCGTCGCTCGCCGCGAACCCGTTCCTGTCCGACCTCGGCGCGCCCGTCCTGCCCGCAGGTCTGCTCGATGCCCCCGCGCATCGGCCCTCGGCCCCGGCGCCGGAGCCCATGCAGGCGCAGCTCCCGCGGCATCCCGCGCCGATCACGGCGCCCGGCGTGGACAGCGGCGATCGGATCTCGGCGCCGCCCGAGATCGACGGCTCGCGCCGCAAGCGCGTGCTCGCGTTCGTCGGCGTGGCGTTCGTCCTGGCCGCGGGTGGCATCGCGTACGTCGTGGTCCGATCGAACATGTTGCCGCCTGGCCCTGTCCCGGCCGCGTCGGCGCCGCCTCCGCCCGAGCCCATCGAGCCGCCGGTCGTGGTGGCCGTCCCCTCGCCCACGGCGAGCTTCGGCTCGCCGGTGCCGACCACGAAGAAGGGCACGGGCAAGACGGGGGCGACCACGAAGAAAACGACGTCCCCCGTGAACACGTCCAAGGCAAACGCGACGGCGACGGCCAAGCAGCCGGATCCTCCGCCCGAGGACGGCACGATCGTCATCCCGGATCCGCCGAGCGAAGTCCCTCCCGCGGACTGATCAAAAAGAAAAAACCCCGCTGCCGCAGGACGCGGCGCGGGGCTCTTCCAGACGCCCCGGCGTGTTCTCGCCGGGGCGTCCTCGTTTCGACGGATCAGGAGCCTTCTTCGAACTCCGCGTCGATGACGCCGTCCTTGCCCTTGCCACCGGCGGGCGGGGGCGGCGCGCCGCCGGCGCCGGGGGGCGCGCCGGCCTGCGGACCGGCCTTCTCGTACATCACGCTCGCGATGCGGTGCATCTCCTTCTCGAGCTTCTCGAGCGAGGTCTGCACGGCCGCGTCGTCCTGCTTCTCGATCGCCTGGCGCGCCTCGGCCACGATGCCGTTCAGCGCGGACACGTCACCCTCGGGCAGCTTGTCCTTGTTCTCGGCGACGGTCTTCTCGATCTGGTAGCAGAGGTTGTCGAGCTTGTTGCGCCGCTCGATCTCCTCGCGCCGACGCTTGTCCTCGGCCTCGTGCTCGGAGGCCTCGCGGACCATGCGCTGGATCTCGTCCTCCTTGAGACCACCGGAGGCCGTGATCGTGATGCGCTGATCCTTGCCCGTCGCCATGTCCTTCGCGTGCACGCTCAGGATGCCGTTCGCGTCGATGTCGAACGTCACCTCGATCTTCGGCACGCCGCGCGGCGCCGGCATGATGCCTTCCAGGTGGAAGCGGCCGAGCGTGCGGTTGTACCGCGCCTCGGTGCGCTCGCCTTGCAGCACGTGCACCTCGACGGAGGGCTGGCTGTCGGTCGCGGTCGAGAACGTCTCCTTCTTCTGCGTCGGGATCGTCGTGTTGCGCGAGATCATCGGCGTCATCACGCCGCCGAGCGTCTCGACGCCGAGCGAGAGCGGCGTGACGTCGAGCAGCACGAGGTCCTTCACGTCGCCGGAGAGCACGCCCGCCTGCACCGCGGCGCCGACGGCCACGACCTCGTCCGGGTTGACGCCCTTGTGCGGCTCTTTGCCGAAGAACTTCTTCACCGTCTCCTGCACGAGCGGGATGCGGGTCGAGCCGCCGACGAGCACGACCTCGTCGATCTGCTGCGGCGTCTTCTTCGCGTCCGAGAGCGCCTTGCGCACGGGCTCCATCGTCCGCTCGATGAGCGGCCGGATCATCTGCTCGAGCTTCGCGCGGCTGAGCTGCTTCTGCAGGTGCTTCGGGCCCGACGCGTCGGCCGTGAGGAAGGGCAGGTTGATCGTCGTCTCCTGCACGTTCGAGAGCTCGATCTTCGCCTGCTCGGCCGCGTCCTTCAGGCGCTGCACGACCATCTTGTCGGCCGCGACGTCGATGCCCGTGTCCTTCTTGAACTCGGCGATGAGCCAATCCATCACGAGGTGGTCGACGTCGTCGCCGCCGAGATGCGTGTCGCCGTTCGTCGAGATGACCTGCACGACGTTGTCGCCGACCTCGAGGATCGAGATGTCGAACGTGCCGCCGCCGAAGTCGTAGACCGCGATGACCTCGTCGTTCTTCTTGTCGAGGCCGTACGCGAGCGCGGCCGCGGTCGGCTCGTTGACGATGCGCTTGACCTCGAGGCCCGCGATGCGGCCCGCGTCCTTCGTCGCCTGGCGCTGCGAGTCGTTGAAGTACGCGGGGACCGTGATGACCGCCTCGGTCACCTTCTCGCCGAGGTAGTCCTCCGCCGCCTTCTTCAGCTTCTGCAGGACCTTCGCCGAGACCTCCGGCGGCGAGTTCTGCTTGCCGCGGATCTCGATGATGGCGTCGCCGTTCTTGCCCTTCACGACCTTGTACGGGACGCGCTTGACCTCTTCGGTCACCTCTTCGAAGCGGCGGCCCACGAAGCGCTTCGCCGAGTAGATCGTGTTCAGCGGGTTCGTGACGGCCTGGCGCTTGGCGATCTGCCCGACGAGCACCTCGCCCTTGTCGTCGAACGCGACGACCGACGGAGTGATCCGTGAGCCCTCCTCGTTGACGATGACCTTGGGCTCTTTGCCCTCCATCACCGCGACAACGCTGTTCGTCGTGCCGAGATCGATGCCAATGATCTTGCCCATGGAACCTTTTCCTCCGAGACGGTCGCGCACGGAATTCGGCGCGTGCGAGGCAGAGCGGCCGGGGAGAGCCTGCCCGGAAAACGCTACGTAGATGAGCCGGAAACCTCTGAAATTCTTCCTGTTTCTCGAGTCGCTCCGGCTTCGCGGGTCGCTTTGGCGTCGAAAGTAACCACACCCCCCTGCGCGTCAACGGAAGCGCTGGCAGAACCCGGAAAAATCCATGCCCGGGTCGGGGCGCCCCGGAAGAACCTGCCCGGTTCGACGACCGTCCCTTGCGATCTCCAGGAGACGCGTGCTAAGAGGCTCGGCCCTTCTCGGAGGAAGGTCCGGCGCCATGAAGC
Organism: Polyangium fumosum; assembly: GCF_005144585.1. Taxonomy (GTDB): domain Bacteria; phylum Myxococcota_A; class Polyangia; order Polyangiales; family Polyangiaceae; genus Polyangium; species Polyangium fumosum. The sequence goes on from NZ_SSMQ01000002.1 coordinate 95,024, forward strand.
AAGGCATTCATCCCAACTACGTCATGTCGACGATCAACTGCGCCTGCGGCTCGGTCGTCGTTACCCGTTCGACCCGCGGCAGCTTCACGACCGACATCTGCTCCGCGTGCCACCCGTTCTATACGGGCAAGGCGAAGGTCATGGACGTCGCCGGTCGCGTCGACCGCTTCCGCAAGAAGTACGCGCAGACGCAAAAGGCGACCTGATCCCGCGCGGAATCTCCTGTTCCGCCATTCTCCCCCCGTGGGGCGCCCGCTCTGCGGGGGGGCGCCTCCCACTCGGGTACTTCCCGCGCTAGAGTCTTGCCGATGAGCCAGGAAGTCGCGCGCCCGTACATCGGCGGGCAAGCCGTGATCGAGGGGGTCATGATGAGATCCCCTCGCTCGCTTTCCATCGTGTGCCGAAGGCGCTCGGGTGAGCTCGTGGTCCGTGAAAGGGCCGCGCCTACGCTCGCCCAGGGCCCGCGCACCTGGCCGCTCGTACGCGGCATCGTCACCGTCGTCGAGTCCCTCAAGCTCGGCTCGCAAGCCTTGCGCTGGTCGGCCGATCTCTACGAGCAGGACCTGGACGACGACGACAAGCCGAAGTCGAAGAAGACGCCGCCGTCGGCGAGCAACGTCCTCACGGCGCTCTCGCTCCCGATCCTCTCACTCGTCACCTCGAGCGGAGAGGCGGCCCCGTCCACGGGGAGCAAGGGCGCGGGCGGGTTCGGGTTCATCTCGATCCTGTTCGCCGTGGGCCTGTTCGTCGCGGCACCGCAGGCCGGCGCCGAGGGCATCAACAAGCTCCTGGACCTCGGCCTCCCCATCGGCTCGCCGGGCTTCCAGGCGCTCACGGGCGCGGCGAAGCTCCTCATCGTCGTCGGCTACATGCTGCTCATCCGGCAGGTCGCCGAGATCCGCCGCGTGTTCCAGTACCACGGCGCCGAACACAAGGCGATTTCGACCTACGAGGCCCACGAGGAGCTGACGGTCGAGAACGCGGCCAAGAAGACCACGCTCCACGCGCGTTGCGGCACCACGTTCCTCGTGATGGTCGCGCTCGTGTCGATCCTCGTCTTCTCGGCGATCGGCGCGTTCCTCCCGACGATCCCCGGCGGACGGCTCGCGCAGAGCGTGGGCTTCTTCTTCATGAAGCTGCCCTTCCTGCCGTTCATCGCGGCCATCACCTACGAGCTGCAGCGCTTCTTCGCGCGCTTCTGCACGGTGGGCCCGCTGCAAGTGCTGCTCTGGCCGGGCTTCCTCGTCCAGAAGATCACGACCGCGGAGCCCGAGCCCGCGCAGCTCGAGGTGGCGCTCGCCTCGCTCCGCGCGACGCTCTGGCGCGAAGCCGCGGCCCAGGGCGCGCCGGCCGAGGTGCCCGACCGCGTCTTCCCCGATTACGGCCGACTCCTCGCGGACCCGGGCTACGTCGGCGCGCGCGTCTGAGTTCGGAACCTACCCCATGTTGCCGATCGTGAAGCTCGAAGCCGTGGCGCGGCGCTTCCGGGAGCTCGAGCACCTGCTCTGCTCGCCCGAGGTGCTCGCCGATCACGCGAAGCTGCAAAAGCTCAACAAGGAGCGCACGGACCTCGAGCCCGTCGTGGCGCAGTTCGCGCGCCTGAACGACGTCGAGCGGCGCATCGCAGAGGACCGCGAGGTGCTCGGCGATCCCGAGCTCGGCGAGCTCGCGCGGGCGGAGCTGCCCGAGCTCGAAGCCGAGCGCGAGACGATCGCGAACGAGCTCGAATTGCTCCTCTTGCCGAAGGATCCGAACGACGCGAAGAACACGATCGTCGAGATCCGCAGCGGCGAGGGCGGCGAGGAGGCGGCGCTCTTCGCGGCCGACGTCTTCCGCATGATCGTCCGGTACGCCGAGACGAAGCGCTGGAAGGTCGAGATCCTCAGCGTGAGCGAGGCCTCGGCCGGCGGGTACAAAGAGGTGATCGCGCTCGTCACGGGCCAGGACGTCTATTCGAACCTGCGGTACGAGGGCGGCGTGCACCGCGTGCAGCGCGTGCCCGCGACCGAGGCGCAGGGCCGGATCCACACGTCGACCGCGACGGTCGCGGTGCTCCCCGAGGCCGACGACGTCGACGTGCAGATCGACGACAAGGACCTCGACATCTCGATCGCGGCCTCCGGCGGCCCCGGCGGTCAGGGCGTGAACACGACGAACAGCGCCGTGCAGATCCGCCACATCCCGACGGGGATCATCGTGAAGTGCCAGGACGAGCGCTCGCAGCTCAAGAACAAGGCGAAGGCGCTCAAGGTGCTGAAGAGCCGGCTGCTCGACATCGAGCGCAAGCGGCAGGAAGAGGCGCTCTCTGCCGAGCGGCGCACGATGGTCGGCTCGGCCGAGCGATCGCAGAAGATCCGCACCTACAACTATCCGCAGAACCGCGTCACCGATCACCGCATCGGCCTCACGATGCACAAGCTCGATCGCATCATGGACGGTGACATCGACGAACTCATCGCCGCGCTGCGCACGCATCGCCAGGCCGAGCTTTTGAAGCAGGGCGGCGCGGAGGCTCGCCCCGCCGAGTTCGAATGATCACGCGGCCCGACCTCGAGGCGCTGCTCGTCGCGCTCGTGCTCGTCCCGGGGACCTACTCGCGCAACCGCTTCTTCGCGCTCTACACCGACCCCGAGGCGGCCCGCGTCCGCCGCCGCGCGAAGCTCCTCCGCAGCGTCATCGCCGAGGTCACGCAGAGCGATCCCGCGCGCCGCGGGCACATCGTCGCGATCGACGAACGCGACGACGGCGGCGCGACGTTCACGTACGTCGTCCCTTCGCTGAACCTGCGCCGCACGACGACGCTCTCCGATCTCGAGCTCGCGATCGTGCGTTACGCCCTCGCATGCCGCGCGGGCTCGATCGCGCCCGCGACGCCACCCGACGAGAAGGCGTTCGCGCCGCTCGGCGAGGACGATCCGGTGCGCGCGCGCATCGAGGACACGCTGCGCAAGCTCGCGCCCGATCTCGCCGCGCTCACGTCGAGCGGCCCGCTCGCCGCGGACGAACCCGACGACCTCGACGAACCGGGTGATCCGGACGAACGAGACGAGACCTCGGCGTCCGGCGCGCCTTCCGGTCTTTCTGCTTTACCCGAGGGAGCGACCGAGCGATAACGCACGCTTCGTGCATCCGGGGAGGACGAGATGTGCATCTTCTGCAAGGTCGCGAAGAAAGAGATCCCGGCGAAGATCGTGCTCGAGGATGATGACCTCGTCGCGTTCCACGACATCAACCCCGTGGCGCCGATCCACGTCCTCGTGATTCCCAAGCAGCACATCACGGGGATCGGCGACGTGTCCGCCGAGCACGCGCTGGTGCTCGGCAAGCTGCTCGTCGCGGCGCGGCGCGTCGCCGAGGATGCGGGGCTTTTGCAATCGGGGTTCCGCGTGGTCATCAATCACGGCCAGCACGCGGGGCAGACCGTGCATCACGTGCACGTGCACGTGCTCGGAGGACGGCTGCTCGCGTGGCCGCCGGGCTGATCGAGGCGAGGAACACGATGCGTAGAGCATTCTTGATGGTTTGCCTGGCCGCGTCGACCACGCTCGTGGGCTGCGGCGACGAGAGCAACGGCCAGCCGGCGCCCGACTACGTCCGGAAGATCATCGAGCTCGTCGAGCACGTCGAAAACGAGACGGTCACGCACACCGACGCGGAGAAGGTGGATTCGGTCGGCGACATCCTCACGTTCGCGAACCCGGTCTTCGACAAGGCGAACGCGAAGCAGGTCGCCACGGACCAGGGGTATTGCATCCGCACCGAGGTCGGGAAGTCCTGGGAGTGCGAATGGACGATGTTCCTCGCCGACGGCCAGATCACGGTCGCCGGGCCGTTCTTCGATACGGAGGAGTCGGAGCTCGCCATCACGGGCGGCACGGGCGCCTACGTGCAAGCGAGCGGCGAGATGTACCTCGGCTTCCGGGACGTGCCGCCGCCGAAGGTCGAATACGATTTCGTGTACCACGTGATCGTCCCGTATTGAGGGACGTCCCCGTCAATCGACGCGCGAGGCGGCCTCGGCCATTCGATCGATCCAGGCCGCCTCGGCCTGGCCGAGCGACGGATTGCGTTCGAGGCGCGCGTCGAGCGGACGCGGGCGGGTGAGCGGATCGCGGGAGTGCGCGCGCAAATGCGCCGAGCGGATCACGCCGGCGCGGCCGTTCATGCCAAAGAAGAGCGCGAAGAGGTCGGGGCCGACGGCGCGGCGCGGAGAGGGGCGCACCTCGAATTCGGTGCCGGAGCGCAGGCGCGCGGTGAAGCCGGCGACGAGGTGATCGGCCGGATCGAGCCACGGATCGGGCGCGCCGGGGGCGCCACGCGAGAGCCATGCATCCACGGTCGTCGCGGCGAGGTCAGGCGCGCCTTTGCCGAGCCCGAGCGTGAGCCCCGACCGCGCGAGGAGCGTCTCCACATCGGCGAGCGTGGCCTCGCCGCTCGCGTGGACGAGGAGCGAGGCGCGGTCGAGCGTGGGGCTCGGGGGCGGCGGCGGGACGGGGCGGCGCTCGGGCGGATCCCGCGGCAGGAGGTTGCCGGGGTTCATGATGCCGCGCGGGTCGAGGACGTGCCGCAGGGCGTGGACGACGTCAATGCCGCGGCCGAGCTCGGCCCCGAGGCGCGGCGCCTTGCTGCGCCCGACGCCGTGGTGATGCGAGAGCGTGCCGCCCGCGCCGATCGCCGCGTCGAGCGCGGTGCGCCAGGTCCAATCGTAGACGGATTGCATCGCCGCGGGCGTGGGCGCGCTGCCGGCGAACGTGAAATAGATGCTACAGCCGTCCGGATAGGCGTGCGAGAGGTGCGCCATGACGAACACGTTTTTGCCGAGCGCCTCGCGCACCGCGCGGTAAAGCTCGCCGAGGCGCGACCACGGGGCCGCGACCTCCATCGTGTCGCTGAAGGCGCCGGCCATGAAGACCGGCGATTGCCGATAACTCACGCTGTACCGATGCGAGAGCCAATGCCGCGCAGGACCCTCGCCGAGGTCACGCGCGCCGCTCGCGAGCGCGATTTGCTTCGCCCGGGCAAAATCCGCCTCGCTCTGCGCGGCTTGCCCCTCGAAGACGAGGATCAACGTGGCGCCGCCGAGCCAGTCCGACGGCGCCGCGTCGACGATCCGATTGAGCACGCCGGGGCGGCGAAGGATCCGCCGCAGGACGGCCGCGCCAAACCCGGCGCCCTCGCCCCGCTCTTCGAGCGTCTTTTTCGGCCCGGCGTGTTTGCGCCGGCGCACCGACCCGAGCCGGGCGATGAACGAATCAAACACGTCGTAGAGGCGCGCGACCGCGGGGCGGATCCCGCTCTGGAACATCTGCCGCATCGCCTCCCAGCCGGCCTCGACCGAGGGGAACGAAAACGCGCCGAACGCGCGCGCCGCGGGGGCGGCGTGCAGCCGGAGCCGCGCAGAGGTGATCACACCGAGCACGCCTTCGCTGCCAATGAGGAGCGGCGTCGCGTCGGGGCCGTGGAGGCGGCGATCGAAGCGAACGATCTCGCCTTCGCCGACCACACATTCGAGCGAGGCGACCATGTCCTCGATCTTGCCGTAAAGCCCGGAGCATTGCCCCGCGCTGCGGGCGGCGACCCAGCCGCCGACCGTCGAGCAGAGGATCGACGAGGGGAAATGGCCGAGCGTATGGCCCGCCGCGTTGAGATCCTCTTCCAGCCGGATCCCCAGCGCGCCAGCCTCGACGTCGAGCACGCCCGCCTCGGCGTCGAGCCGCCGGACGCGATCGAGGCGCTTCAGATCGAGGACGACCGTGCGTTCGTCCGGCAAAACGCCGCCGCACACGCCCGAGCCCGCGCCGAACGGGACGAGCGGAATGCCCTCCTTGGCGCAGAAACGGACGACGGAGGCGACGTCCTCCGTGGTGTTTGGCCAGACGACCACGCCGGGCCGGTGGTCGGCGATGCGGCCCTCGGAGACGGCGAGGTGGTGGCGCGGCCAGAGGTCACGCGCATAGGCGATGCGATCGACCGGCGAGGCCGAGACCGTGAGGTTCGGCAGGGCCTGACCGAGCGCCGCTTCGAGGTTCACTTGCGCTCGGCCACGATGACGAGCCGCGGCGACTCCGAGCCGAAAAAGACGCCCGGATGCGCGGGGTGGCCCGTGACCTCGACGACCTTGAAATCGGCGTCGTGCATCATCTTGCCGATCTCGTGCAAGGCGTAGAGGCGGATCGAATACTCGATTTCACGCGCGCGGCCGTCGTCGAACATGGCCGTGCGCTTGACCTTGAGGCGGCTCGTGAAGAAGTCGACCTGCATCTCATCCATGCACACGCAGCCGTCGCCCTCGAACCAGACGAGGCTCGGCTGGCGAGGGGCCACGTAATCACGGTTGATGATGTCGAGGACGAGGATACCGCCGATGCGCAAGGCGCGGTGCATGCGGCGGAGGACGTCGAGGTTCTTCTCGTCGTCGAAATACCCGAAGCTCGTCGACCAGCAATACAGGCCGTCGAAGACCTGGTCGAACGCCATCTCCCGCATGTCGCCCTGCAGGAAATTGAGCTTCTGGGCGCGGCCCTGCGCCTCGTCGGCCGCGAGCGCGAGCATGTTGAGCGAGAGGTCGTAGCCGACGACGCCATACCCACGGCTCGCGAGCTCCACGGCGTGCTGGCCCGTGCCGCAAGCGAGGTCGAGGATCGTCGCGCCCTTCTCCAGGCCGAGGCACGATTCGATGAAGTCGGCCTCGCGACGGATCACCTTGGCCTCGGTGCGATCCATCGTGCGGATCATGTCGTCGTCGAAGAGGTCCTCCCACCACGGGCGCTGACGGCGACGGCTCGGCTCGGGCAGGCTGACCGGCTTGGAAGGCGCCGAAGCCGCAGGCGGCGGGGTCGCCTGCGCGGCGGCCGGCGGAGGGGGCGGGCCCTTCGGCGGCGGGAGCGAGGTCGCCGCGGCGGCCGGCACGACGTCGGGGACCGTCGCCGCTTGACGCCTCGGCGGCGGCGGCGGAGGCGGCGGCTTCTTGGGCGCGGACGCCTGCTGCGCGTCGGCGGCAGCGACAGACCCCTTCGCCTCGGAGACACGCTCGGGCTCGATCTCCTCGAACGCATCGACCTCGTCCGCCCTGGCCTCCTCGGCGACGGCGGAGACGACGTCGTCGTCTGCCTCTTCCTCGGCGACCTCGACCACGAGCTCCGGCGCCGATTCGTGCGGCCTTTTCCGCGGGGCCGCTTCGAGCGACTCGATCGGCGTGACCGGCGTATCCATCGCGGGGCGAGGCGGAGCGGCGGGCGGCGGCGCGAACGCCACGGTCTGCGCCTGCTCGGACGCGAACTGCGCGGTGATGGCCGCGACCTCGGGCGGGCGCGGCGTCCAGCCCTCCTCGACGAGCTCCTCCCCGGGGAGCTTGGCCGGCGGGACCCACGAGCCCCGCGGCTTCGATGTCGCCTCCGCCGCGGGCATCGCGGGCGGCGGCTCCGAATACACCTTGACGGGCGGCAGATCGTCGCCGACCGAGAGGATCCGCATCGGCTGGATGACGCCCGCTTCGCTCGCCCCCGGCGCAGGGAGCGGCTCGGGCGCCGCGGCTTCGGCCACGGGCTCCGGCGCCGGCGTCGCCGTGTCGTCCGGCAGCGCGAATTGCCCCTCGGACGCGGGCATCGTGTCGTCCTCGATCTTCACCGCGCGGCGCGAGCGACGGCGCGGCAGCGGCGGAGGCGCCGCGCGCTCCGGCTCCGCGGCGGCGGCCGGCGCCTCCGTGGGCGTCTCGATCTGAGGAACGGCAGGCGCGGGAGGCACGGCGGACACGGCGGGCGCCGCGGGCGGATTCGACGCGCGGGGCGGCGGGACGTTGGTGTTCGGGCGCGGCGGCGGAGACGAGCCGCTCACGGGCACGCGCGAGGGGCGCGGCGGCGCCGGGACACTGCCACCCGGGCGGGGCGGAAGGGGGCGCGGCGAGGCCCCGTCCACGCTCCCCGCGGCACCGGCGACGCCCGAGACGCCGGGAGGGGGCCCGTCGATCCCGTTCGAGGTTTGCGTCGCCGTGGAATCTTCAATCCCGCGGGGAGGTGTGTCGTTCATCGGCTGTCTGCTCCGTGCAGCGACTCGCCCATCCGGATCGGGCCGCCCTGGATCCCCCAGGGACGGGCCTTGCCCTGCTCGACGAAGATGACGGCGGTCGAGCCGAGATGGAACATGCCGATCTCGTCCCCGCGCTTGACGGCGTACCCCGGCTCGAGCCGGTGCTCGCCGAACGGAACGTCGCGCGCCTCGATCCCGCTCACCGTGATACGACCGACGATCATCGCGGCGACCATCACCACGGTGACGCGCCCGTGCGCCTCCGTGTCGATGCAGATCGAGACGCGGCGGTTCACCGAGAAGAGCTTCGGCACGTGCATCTCGCCGACCGAGTTCACCGGGAAGTACTCGCCGGGGAACGAGCGCACGAGCGAGATCGTGCCGCCCGCGGGAGCGTGCACGCGGTGGTAGTCGCGTGGGCTCAGGTAGACGATCGCGAACTGGCCGCCCTCGTAGCGGCGCGCGTCCTCGGCGTCGCCGACGAGGTCGATGGCGGAGTAGTCCTTGCCCTTCACCCGGAAGACGCCGTCTCGTTCGACGGGCCCGAACGAGTCGATGCGCCCGTCGGCGGGGCTGACGAGGGCGCCCTCGTCGGGGCAGAGAGGACGCGCGCCGTCGCGTAACGGGCGCGTGAAGAAGGCGTCGAAGCACGAGAAACCCCCGTCGGGGGTCACGGCTTCGGCCATGTCGACGCGATAGGCGCGGGCGTAGATCCCGACCACAGCGGACGTGACCGCTTGGGGCATCGGGAGGTCGCAGAGCCGGCCTACGGCCTTGGTAATGCGCTCGCGCGGGAGCACACGCAGGATCTGAGCGGCAGCGTACGTAGCGATCATCGTAGAGATCGGAAAAAGTCGGCCTGGCGGAGCTTAGGCACCGGGCGGGATTAGGGTCAACGGCGGAGCGCGACCGCCGAACCGGTTTTCACGGGGTTTCACTCGTACGACCCTGCTGCCCGACGCACGGCTGGGCACGCTCGGACGTCTGGTTCGTGAGGCGCGCGTGTGTTTGGACCAACATGACGGGCTGTCTCCGCCTCGTCAACGTCGACGGGCGCCCGTCGATGGGCGCCGCGGGCGGGGGCGATCCGTTTTGGCGCGGCGCCGCTCGGTCTTGGTGCAGTGACGGAGGCCTCTCCTCGTGATCCGCGGGAAAAGAGCGGGATTTCGGGTCGGCACGCCTCTCGCAGAGGGGAAGCGTCGAAGGCAACGACGAGGAGGCATCACATGGAGATCACGTTCTGGGGTGTTCGCGGCAGCATTGCTTCTCCGGGTCCGGACACGATCGGCGTCGGCGGCAACACGAGCTGCGTCGAGGTCCGCTGCGGCTCGACGAAGATCATCCTCGACGCGGGCACGGGCATCCGCGCGCTCGGCGACAAGCTCCTGCGCGAGGGGTCGGTCGAGGCGTCGCTGCTCCTCTCGCACGTCCACTGGGACCACATCCAGGGCATCCCCTTCTTCGTCCCGGCGTACGTGCCGTCTTCGCAGATCCAGGTGATCGGCAGCGCGAACGGCGTGATGTCGCTGCGCGACGCGCTCGCCTACCAGATGACGGCGCCGGTGTTCCCCGTGCGGCTCGACCAGCTCGGCGCGAAGATCGACTGGCGCGAGGTCCGCAGCGGCGAGCGCTTCCAGATCAACGACGTCGTCGTGCGCGTGGCGCGGCAGAACCACCCGGGCGGCTCGTTCGCCTACCGCCTCGACTGGAACGGCCGGAGCGTCGTGTACGCGACGGACACCGAGCACTTCGCGTGTATCGACCCCGAGCTCTACGCGCTCGCGCGGGGCGCCGACGTCCTGATCTACGACTCGCAGTACTCGCCCGACGAGTACCGCGGCACGGCGCCGGGCAACTCGAAGGTCGGTTGGGGCCACTCGACGTACGTGGCCGGCGTGGAGCTCGCGAAGGCCGCGGGCGTCGGGCAGTACGTGCTCTTCCACCACGACCCGCGCCGCTCGGACGCGGGGGTCGCGGACCTCGAAGAGAAGACGCGCGAGCTCTTCCCGAACGCCGTCGCCGCACGCGAGGGCATGGTCATCGGCCTCGACTCCGTCGCCAGGGCAGCCTGATGGGCCTTCCCGCGCTCCGTGTCCGGGACGAGCCATCGATGGTGACGGCGGCGGCGTGGCACCTTATGCTCGAGCTTGCCCCAGGCTCCATGTCGCGCCTCTCTCTCCTCGTCGACCTCGCATCGCTCCTCGCGCGCGAGGTCGACCTCGACGCGCTCCTCGGCACCGCGTGCGAACGCCTCGCGCAGGCGATGTTCGCCGACCGCGCGACGATCTGGCTCGTCGACGCCGAGCAAGGCGACCTCGTGACGCGCGTGGCGCTCCTGCCCGAGCTGCCCGCGTTGAGGCTCCCGCTCGGCCGCGGCATCGCGGGGTACGTGGCTCGCACGGGTGAAGTCGTGCGCGTCGACGACGCCTCGACCGACGCGCGCTTCGATCCGACGGCGGACCGGGCCACGGGCTACACGACGCGCTCGATGCTGGTCGCGCCGATCCGCGAGGAGGCGCGCGCGCCGGTGCGCGGCGTGGTGCAGCTCCTCAACAAGCAGGGCGGCGGCAGCTTCGACGAGGAGGAGGAGCGCTACCTCGTCGCGCTCGCGAGCCAGCTCGCCCGCGCGTTCACGATGACCACGCTGCGCGCGGCCGACGGGGGAAACCCCGGCCTCGTGCTGCAAGGGCCCTTCAACCGCATCGTCGGCCGCAGCGCCCCGATCACGGCCGTCTACGAGAAGATCCAGCTCGCCGCGCAGACCGACGCGACGGTGCTTCTGCGTGGCGAGACGGGCACCGGCAAGGGCCTGTTCGCCCGCGCCATCCATGTGAACTCGCGGCGCCAGGCGCGCCCGTTCGTCACGGTCGACTGCACGACCCTGCCCGCGCAGCTCGTCGAGAGCGAGCTCTTCGGCCACGAGCGTGGCGCGTTCACCGGCGCCGATCGGCGTGTCCCGGGCAAGGTCGAGCTCGCCGAAGGCGGCACCTTGTTCCTCGACGAGCTCGGCGACCTGCCGCTCGACATCCAGGGCAAGCTCCTCCGATTCCTTCAAGATCGTACGTTCGAGCGGGTCGGCGGACGGAACACGATGCGCGGCGACGTGCGCGTCGTGTGCGCGACGCACCGCGACCTGGAGACCGCCGTCGCCGAGGGCCGCTTCCGCGAGGACCTCTACTACCGCGTGCGTGTCGTGGAGATCGAGCTGCCGCCGCTTCGAACGCGCGGGCGTGAGGAGATCGAGGCGCTCACGCGGCACTTCGCCGACGTCTACGCGCAGCGCTACGGCCGGCCGAGCCCCACGTTTGATCCGGCCGCGCTCCTGGCCATCGGCAGCCACACCTGGCCGGGCAACGTGCGCGAGCTCGAGCACTGGATCGAGAGCGCGATCGCCCTCGCGCCCGACGGACGCATCACGCCTTCGCACCTGCCCCAGCGCAGGCGCCCGACGACGATCTCCGACGGACGCGAGGAGGAGGTCCGCCTGCCGCTCCACCTCTCGCTCGACGACGCGATCGAGCGGTACGTCGGCTCGGTCGTGGCCGCGTGTGACGGCAACAAGACCGAGGCCGCGCGCAGGCTCGGCGTTGGTCGAAACACGATCGCGCGCGCCCTCTCGCGCCGCCACGGCGGAGGCCCGTCCTCGCGCGGGCCGGACTCGCTCCTCGGCGGCTCGCAGAGCCGCGGCGACGACGACTGATCAAACGCTCTAGCGAGGCATGCGGCGCGCGGCCTCGCAGATCGCCGCGCGGATCGCATCCTTCGGGAGCTCCGGCGCGGCCTTCTCCTCGCACGCCACCGCAGGCTCGAGCGGATCGAGCGCGATGCCGAAGCGGAACGGGCGATCGAGATCACTCGGGTCCGGGTGCAGGAGCCCGTTCAGCGAGTGCCACCGCCCGAAGCGGTTGAACACGTCGTCGATGCGCTCCACGAGCGGCGCTGCGTTCTGCGTGTCGCCCATCGCGAGCAGCGACTCCGCGAGGTGGCATCGCACGGAGGCCTCGTGCGGGATGAGCGCGTGCGCGCGCGCTCGCTCGATCGACGCCGCGCGCGCGTGCCCGCGCCCCTGCAAAAGCTCGCCGAGACGAATGCGCCGCGCGATCTCCTTCACGTTCGCCGGCATCGCGCCAGGCTCGAGCTCCTGCGGCAGGTCCTTCGGCAGGCCCGTGATGTGCGCGCGCCAGCGCTTCACCCACGTCTGGAAGTCTGCGGCGCTCACCTCGGCGATCGCCTGCTCGAAGTCCTTCGAGCTCTCGGCCGCCTTGAGCCGCACCACGAGCTGCGGCAGCGCCTCGTCTCCTGCTTCGCGCGCCCAGTACCGCACGAAGCTCGCCACTTCGGCGAACGCCACCTGCGCCTGCTCCGCCGACGGCAGCATCGCGATGGACGGCCCGATCTTGTCGAGCTCCACGCCGAGCCCCTTGTCGAGGCCCACGCGCGCGACCACGTCGACCGGCGGGAAATCGTCGAGCGGCTCCTTCTCGCGCCACCGTACCTCTTGCCGCTTCGCCACGCCCTCCTGCAGCCAGAGCGGCGCCTTGTCGCGCGTGCCGCGCGTGAGCGCGAGGTGCGTCAGCTCGTGCGCCAGCGTGTCGAGCCACGCGTAGCCGTTCGACATGGCGCGCGGCGAGAGCATCGTCACGCGCCCCCACTTCGCCACGGCCACCGTGCCCGTCGTCTGCGCCGCCTCCTCGGGCAAACCCGTCATCGCCGCGAGCGTGAACTGATCTCGCACGAGATCGATCCGCATCGGCAAGGGCAGCTCCACGCCGAGGTCCTTCGCCAGGTTCTCGCGCGCCCGCAGCGCCACGTCGACGATCAACGGCACGAGCGCGCGATCCTCGTCGTCCTGCAGCCGCACGACGACGCCGCGCTCATCGTCGCGCACCGTCAACGTCCCCGCCGTCGCGCGCGCGCATCCGCGCGACACGTCGCCGAGGTCCATCGCCTCCGGCCGGTTCGTCAGGTCCGGCCGCGAGAGCACGGCCACGGCCCCGTCGCAGTCGCCCTCGTAGAGCCGAAGGCGCGCGGTTTCGAGCGCGAGCGCCGTGTCCGACGTGTCCGCGCCGTCCAGGATCTTGCGCGCTGCCGCCACGTCGAGCTCCAGCGTCGCTTCCCGCGCGCGCCGCGCCCGATCGAGATCACCGAGCAGCGGCACGTACGCCTCGCTCGACACCGCGACGCTCATCGACGTCACGACCGCGAGCGCGCCCATGAAAACCTTCCGCATCGCGACCGACCTCATCGCAGGAGCCCCTCCGCGTAGCGCTTCACGGCTTCCTTCAACAGCGGATCCGACGAGCCGCCGAGCCCTTCGAGCACGCGCTTGCGGAACGCGTCGGGGCCCTTGTGGCCTTCTTTGCCCGGGATGTCCGCCTTCTTCGCCATCGACCGCCCGTCGCTCGACTCGGGCCGCTCCTGGTTGCTCTCGTTCTCCTCGTTGTTCCGCTCGCCGCGCGCCATCTCCAGGAGCCGCTGCGCGTTCTGCTGATGTTCGAGCCCCGCATCGCCGTCGCCCTCGGCGAGCGCGCGCTCGGCGTCGCGCATGCTCTTCTCGGCGCGGTCGAGCAAATCGAGCGTCTCCTCGGGCAGGCTGCCGTCACCCGACGCGCCCTTCTCCCCGAGCTTGCGCGCGCGTTCGGCCATCTGCGCCTCGCGCTTGCCGCTCTTCTCCAGATCGCCCTTCGCGCGCTCCGCGGCCGATTTGCGTAGCTTTTCGAGCGCCTGCTCCGCCCACGCGAGCTCCTCGGCGAGGCCCGGCCGCGCGCGGTCCGCCTCGCGACCGGCGCTCTGCTCGCCCATGTCCCATTGATCGGCGTCTTGCCCGCGCTTCTTCGCGTCTTCGAGCGCGCGCAGCGCCTCCTTGCCGCTCTGCACTGCGTCGCGCGGCCGCCCTTGCTCCAGCGCGTCCGCCATCGACTCGGCGAGGTCACGCGCCTGTTTGCCCGCGGCCGTCGCCGAGCCCGGCTCGCCCGCGCGCCTCGGAAGATTCTTGATCGACTCGCGGATCGCCTCGGCGTGCTTCTTCGCCTCGTCCTTCAGCTCGTCGAGCTCGTCCTGCGAGAACGCGCGCTCGAGCGCCTGCTCCACATCTTCAAGCTCGTTCGCGTGCTCGCGGATCAGGTCTTCCAGCTCCTGCTCGCCGGCCTCCGCCGCGTCGTCCGCGCTCGAAGGATCCCCATCCCCCGTCCCGCCCCCGCCCGCGGCCGACTCCGTGCCGCTCCCGCTTCCGCTTCCGCCTCCGCCCGCGAACGACGGATCGGGATTTCGCAGCCGCGCCGCGAGGTCGCGCGCCGCCAGTTCCGCGTGGAACAGATCGTTCGCCTTCCGCGCCCGATCGATCCGCCGCAGCCCGTTCGCCACGATCTCGCCGAGATCCAGCCCGAGCTGCCCGAGCCGCAAGAGTTGCTTCCCTCCCCCGTCGAGCACCGTCACCGCCGCGTCGAGCCGCGCCACGCCGTTCGCCGCTTCGCTCCCGCGTTGCCCTGCGGCGACAGCCGTCGCCTCCGCGGCCTCGTCCGCGACCGTCGCGAGCCGCTTCGCCACGCGGCGTGTATCCGACGTCCCGAGCGAGCGCGCGGCCGCGTCGATCGCGAGCAGCACCTCCTCGCTCTCCTCGACGAGCTTCTGGTGCGTCGCGGCCGACGGCTGCTTCTGCTCCTCCGCGAGCGCGACTTCCAGCCTGCGGAGCTGCCCCCGCGCGAGCGCGAGCGCGCGACGCGGGAACCGCAGACCGCCGTACGTCCCGGAGAGCGCCTCCTCGACCACGCCGAGCGCCTTCTCTTGCGCCTCGCGCTCCTTCTTCACGTGATCGGCGTTCTGCTTGCCCTTCGGCGTGTCCTCCACGAGCCGCATCGCGACGAGGTCCGTCAGCGCGTCGCGCGCTCGCACGAGCGCCTCGTACCGGATCGCCTCCGGCTCGCCGACCTGCGGCGGGATCACCACGATCGCCGCGCTCTTGCCCCACTTCGGCCCGACGATCGGATCGTTGTCGCGCGCCTCGACCGTGATCTCCACGGGCAGGAAGTTGCGCTTGAAGAACGCGTCGCCGCCGAAGACGATCCGGTGCGAACCTCGATCCGACTTCAGATCGCCCTGCGGCCGCGACAGCACGCGCCGCGCCTCGCGCCCGCCCGAGCGGTACACGAGATCCACCTCGCGCAGGCCGTGATCGTCCGTCGCCTCGTACGACACGACGATCTCCGGCTCGTCGAGCATCCGCACCGTGCGCGGCGCCTCCTCGACCAGCACCTTCGGCGCGAGGTCCGGGATCGACGTCACCTCTTGCTCGTCGGCCTGCGCGATGCGCACGTCGCCGAAGCGCGCCGCGATCCGCAGCGTCGCCGACTCGCCGAGCTCCCACCGCGCCACCACGCCGCCCCCGCCGTCGAACGCGAACGGCACCTCGACCTTGCCGTCCGTCAGCACGAGCGTGCGGCTCGGGTACGTCGGATGCCCGTGCACGGTGAGCATCGTCCCGCGCGGCAACGACGTCGCCTCGAACGTGTCGATCACCCGGCCGTGCTGGTGCAGGTACTCGGGCGGCTTCGCGACGATGTCCACGTTCTCGAGGTACGAGAGCGGCAGCGGCGCCTCGCCGTTTCGCGCCACGAGCACGTCGAGCCCTTCGACCACGCGTTGCTCGATCGCCGCGCCGAACACGGCCACGAGCGCGAACACGAGCCCTGCGACGGACCACCTCCGCGCCGCGACCGACGCGCGCTCCGCGATGCGCTCCGTCGACGCGCGGCTGAGCAGACGCGCGAGGTGCAAGCGCGCGAGCGACGCCGACCCGCGCGTCGCGTCCTTCGCCGTCTGCTCCACGAGCCCGAGACCTCGCACCGTCGCCGCGGCGAGCTCCGGGTCCGTCGGGCCGATCGTCTCCTGGATCGTGCGCCTCGGATCTTGCCGGCGCCGGTGCAGCACGATCGCGCGGACCACGAGGAACACGCAGAACGCGGCGAGCAGCGCGGCGACGGTCGCTCGTACGGCTGGGGTCCCTCGGCGGGCGAGGTGCGCGAGCCCGATCAACAGGGCTGCGGCGAGCGCGACCAGCGCGCGGCGCGCGGAGGGACGGATCTCGGCTTCCCAGGTGGAACGGAGCTGGGCGAGCAAGGCAACCGGGACGTCGTGCTCCACGGCGGAGAACGTAGCAGACCGGAGGCTCGTCGCTTCTCCCCTCCGTTGCCGCCCCCGAGCGCCTCCCGTACGATGCAGAGCGGCCCTCGTCCTCGCGGCGCGCCGGCTCCTGCCAACTTCTACATCCCGACAGCCGGGAGATCTCGCTTGGCGAACATCGGCTACATCCAGGTCGTCCGGCATTGCAACCATTTTTGCGGGTTCTGTTCGAACCCCACGACGCCCTACGTGCACACCTTCGACACGATGAAGGTGCTCGTCGACGATCTGGTGAAGCGCGGGTATTTCGGGGTCATCCTCACGGGCGGCGAGCCCACGCTGCACCCGGAGCTTCCGCGCATCGCGGCGTATGCCTCCGCGCAAGGCCTCCACGTGCGGATGATCACAAACGGCTCACGGCTCGCGGACCCTGAATTCGCGCGGAGCCTGGCCGAGGCGGGCGTCCGGCTCGTGCACGTCTCGGTGTATTCGGTGCGCCCGGACGTGGAGGCGATCCTCCGCGGCACGGACGGCACGCTGGAGAAGGCGTTCGCGGCCGTGCGCAACGCGCATGACCATGGGATCGAGATCAACATCAACTGCGTCATCAACAAACTGAACGCCGATCACCTCGACGAGAACATCGATCACTGGATCGAGCATCACCCTTACGTGCGCCATTTCGTTTGGAACAACCTCGACCCGTCGATGGGCCGGGCCGAGGTGAACCAGGCGCAGTTCACGCCGCGCCTCGCCGATTTCGAGGTCTCCCTCCAGCGCGCGATGCGCAAGCTCCACGCCTCTGGCCGCACGTTCCGCGTGGAAAAGGTCCCGCTCTGCTACATGACCGAGTTTGCCTGGGCGAGCACCGAGACCCGCAAAATCGTCAAGGGCGAAGAGCGCATCGTGCATTTCCTCGACAACAAGCAGACCGTCCGCCAGACCGATTGGGAGCACATCTACGCGCCGGCCTGCGCCCATTGCACGCTCCGCCCGATCTGCGGCGGCCTCTTCGACCGCGGCGCGGCCTACGACCCGGAAGAGCTCTCGCCCGTCTTCGTCTCCATGGACGCCGTCGTCGAGACGATCATCACCGACCCGAGCGACCCGAGTTATCCGCTGCGCAACCTGCACGCGTGGAAAAAGGATTTCGAGGTGAGGCTCGCCGCCGCGCGTGGGTCGGGCGAGGAAAAACCTCGCGCGTCCTCCGAGGAAATGCGCCCGCCGGACGCGCCGCCCGTCGGCATGGTGACCGAAAAAGGCCTCCGGCTCTTCGAGGCGAAGCGAAAAAGCGAGGCGAAAAAGGCCGAATCGCTCGGCGTCTCGATGGAGCACATCGATGTCGCCGTGCCCGACGAAGGCCCGAACGGGATCTAGGATGTACCGTGCGAAGTAGATTGGATTCGACGGATCTTGGCAGCGAGCTTCATGCCGGCCCGTATCGGCTCGAATCGGTGATCGCCCGCGGCGGCTTCGGGTTCGTCGCCCGCGCGACGCACGCGCCCACGGGCCGCGCCGCCGCGGTGAAGGTCATGCACGCCGAGCTCTTCGCCGATCCCACGGCGATCCTGCGCTTCGAGCGCGAGGCGGCGATCATCTTCGAACTCCCGCACCCGAACGTCGTCCGCGTCCACGAATTCGGTCGCCTCGCCGACGGGCGCCCCTATTTCGCCATGGAACTCCTCACCGGCCAGAGCCTCGACGCGCGCCTCGCCGCGGCCGGCAGGCTCCCGATCGACGAGGTCCTCGGCATCCTCGAACCCCTCGCGGACGCGCTCGCCGCCGCGCACGCGCGTGGCATCGTCCACCGCGACATCAAGCCCTCGAACGTCTTCCTCGCCGAAGGCCGCGCCGAGGGCCGCGTCGTCCTCCTCGATTTCGGCGTCGCCAAGCTCCTCGACAGCGCCGGCCCCTCGCTCACCGCCTCGCGCGCGACGCTCGGCACCCTCCCGTTCATGGCGCCGGAGCAGGTGCTCGGGCAAACCCTCGACACCCGGGCGGACGTCTATGCCCTCGGCGCGCTCGCATTCGCCATGCTCACGGGAAAACCTCCGTTCGGCGATCAGGCCACCGCCGTCGTCCGGCAGATTCACCTCCACGCGCGCCCGCCCCGCCCGAGCGAACGTGCGCCCGTCGATCCCGCGCTCGACGAACCTCTCCTCCGCGCGCTTTGCCGCGATCCCGCGGGCCGCTACGCCTCCGCGCCGGAGTTCGTCCGGGCACTCCGGACCGCGCGCGGCGCCGCGACGAGCCCGCAACCCCCGACGCCCCACGCCGCCTCCGTCCGCCCCTCCATGGCCGTCTCCGTCTCGCTCCGCGCCGATCCGGCTGCGCTCGCGGACGGCGACGAGGCGCTCCTCACGGCCCTCGAAACGAGCCTGCCCCTCGTCTCCGCCGAGCTCACCGCGGCCGGCCTCGTGCTCTCCCGGGAGACCGCGACAAACCTGCTCGCCGTCTCGCCCACCCCGCCCGATGCGCCGCTCGCCCGGCGCGTGCTCGAAGCGTGTGTCCGGGCCTATCGCCGGGTCCTCACGGGCCCCTTGTCTGGACAACCTGCCGACCTCGGCATCGTCGCGCACGTCGGCGCCCTCCACACGAGCGAGGCCGGCACGATCCTGCCCGGCGGCCTCCTCGACGTCCCCGCGTGGTCACCCGGCCCGGTGCGAGGCGTCGTCGCCACGAGACAAGCGCTCGAAGGCCAGGATCTCCCGCGCTCGCCTTTCCCGAACGACCCGCGGTTTTTCTTTCTGGAACGATAACGCTCAGAAAAATCTGGCGAACCCCAGCACCTTCCAGTTATGGGAGTTCATCGGATCGTGCTGGGCTCCCGAGAACAGGCGCAGCGGCGCAGTCCTCGGGCGCGTGTAACTCGTGCTTCCCCAGGTCTGGTAATAAAACTCCCAGCTCGCGCCGGCCACCACGCCGAACACGACGGTCCCCCCGAGAAACTCCACGTTCGTGCGCCCCTGCGTCGTCTTGCGTTGTACCTCGGCCGCCGCGCCGATGTTGTAGATCGGCTTCGAGATCTCCGTCGCCACCACGGGGACCGCGGTGTGGGGTGCGGCTAATGCCGGATAATGGCCCGCGGCCGTGGCGTGGAGTTGCGCCAGGGTCATCGTGCAGGCCGGGAGCTGCAGGACGGGGTTCAGCGCGCCCGCATTGCCGGGCGGCGAGTTCGACACGTTGTTCGCGTGATACACGATGAGATCGTTGCTTCCGGTGACGCGGTCGATGAAGACCTTGCATCCCGACATATCGGCCGTGAGGAACGAGTTGACCCCGTTCGCCGTCGCGTTGCCCGCGTCCGGCAGCCGCACCGAGCAGATCCCGTCCTGCAAGTAGGGGAGGAAAATCGTGTCACCCAGGGCCGCGCCCGCGGGGCTCAGGCAGTTCACGCCGTTCGCCACGGCCGGGGCCAGGTTCACCCGGCAAGTGCCCCACGTGAACCGCCGATGCTGCCCGTTGATCACGGGCACGAACGCGGATCCATTAAATCCCCCCACCCGCGTCGGGGTGGCGCGCACGTTGTTGACGTTGATCCCCATGCCGCATCCTCCTCTCTGTCTTGCATTCTCCCCGGCGCGGCGTCACTCCTCCGTGGCCGATATCCCGTGCCGCCGCAAAAGCTCCCGCAGGTGGTTCCGATCCATGTGCGCCGAGCGCGCCGCGCGGGACAGATTGCCCCCGCTCTGCCGCACCAGCGTCTCGATGTACCCGCGCTCCCACCGCGCGACGGCCCGCTCCTTCGCGGCCCGGAACGAGCCGAGCGCGAGATCTTCATCGTAATCGGCCGAAGGCGGCGCCGCCGTCTTGGGCTCCGATCCGGGCGCCGCGCCGAGCGTCGCCTCGAACCAGAGCGCCTCGTCCTCCATCAGGATCGCTCGCTCCACCGCCGCGCGCAATTCCCGCACGTTCCCCGGCCAATCCTGCTTCGTGAATGCCGCTACGAGCTCGGCCGGCGGCAGCGGATCGCCCGACCGCGCGAATTGCTCATAGAAATGTGCGACGAGCGGCGGGATGTCCTCGCGCCGCTCCCGCAGCGGCGGCAATCGAATCCGCACGATGTTCAGCCGATAGTAGAGATCCGAACGGAACGTCCCGCGGTTCACCTCCTGCCGAAGGTCACGGTTCGTCGCGGCGATCACCCGCACGT
This sequence comes from Polyangium fumosum, assembly GCF_005144585.1. Lineage (GTDB taxonomy): Bacteria > Myxococcota_A > Polyangia > Polyangiales > Polyangiaceae > Polyangium > Polyangium fumosum. The sequence continues at coordinate 115,320 of NZ_SSMQ01000002.1, forward strand.
CGAGCTTGACCGGGTCGAGGCTCCCGATCCTCCGCACGACCCGCTCTTCGAGGGCCCGGAGCAGCTTCGGCTGCATGTCGATCGGCAGCTCGCCGAGCTCGTCCAGAAACACCGTCCCGCCCGCGGCCGCCTCGAACGCGCCCGCGCGCGATTGCAGCGCCGTCGTGAACGCCCCGCGCATGTAGCCGAAGAGCTCGGCCTCGATCAACGTCGGCGGGATCGAGCTGCAATCGATCACGACGAAGGGCCCCTGCGCGCGTGGGCTCTTTTGATGGATCACCTCGGCGAGCAGCCCCTTGCCCGTGCCGGTCTCGCCCTCGATGAGCACCGTCGAATCCGAGGCGGCGATCCGCGGCAGCGCCGCAAAAAGCCTGCGCATCGCCATGCTCTGGCCGAGGATCCGGCCATAACGCTCCTCGTCGGCGAGCGGCTCGACGATCTCGTCCGGCAGCGGATCGAAGCGCAGCGTCGATTTGCCGATGCCGAGCACCGCGCCCGGGCCGAGGTAGGCGCCTTCCACGCGGAAGCCTGTGACCCGCGTGCCGTTGCGGCTGCCGAGGTCGCGCACGAGAAACCCGCGGTCCGTCACGGTGATCGCGCAATGGTGACGCGAGACGGCGCCGTCGGTCAGGACGAGGTGGTTGCCGGCGGCCGTGCCCACGGAGAGCTCGGCGCCATCCGAGACGCGCTCGACGCCTCGATCGGGCCCCGCCGTGACCTGGAGGCGAAAGCGGCCGATGGCGCACTCGCGCGGGCGAACGACGAGGGCCACCGTCTCCTTCGCGTGCGGTTCCTTGCTCATGGTGCGGGCACGGTATCACGAACGGACGCGCCTGCTCGCGCCGAAGCAGTTGCTCTTCGTCGGGCGCCGCGTACCATGCCCCCGGATGATTGGTCGGCAGCTCCTCACCGACTACGAGATCGTCCGCGTGCTGGGTCAAGGCGGCATGGGGACCGTCTACGAGGCGAGGAGCACGAAGACCGGAGAGCGCGTGGCGATCAAGTGGCTGCACGTGCGCCCGTTCGCCCCCGACGACCCGGACCTGCTCCGCTTCGAGCAGGAGGCGCGGATCGCCGGCTCCCTCGACTCGCCGCACGTCGTCGCGGCCATCGCGGTGGATCACGATCCCGAGAGCGGCGTGCCGTTCCAGGTCATGGAGTTGCTCGACGGGGAGGACGTGCGCGCGCTCCTCGGACGCGTGGGCCCGCTCCGCCCCGACGTCGCGCTGCGGATCCTGGCGCAGGCTTGCGAGGGGCTCGCGGCAGCGCACGCGGTGAGCGTCATCCACCGCGACATCAAGCCCGAAAACCTTTTTCTCGCGCGGGGCGGGGACGGCGAGGTCACCGTAAAACTCCTCGATTTCGGCGTGGCAAAAATCCGGCGCACGCCCGAGGCGATGGGCGCGGGCGGCGCGCTCACGGCGCCGGCCGTATCGATGACGCAGAGCGGGCAGGTCATCGGCACGCCGCTCTACATGGCGCCCGAGCAGATCGAGAGTCCGAAGAAAGTCGACGCCCGATGCGACGTGTATTCGATGGGCGTGACGCTCTACGCGATGCTCGCGGGGGCGCCGCCGCACGCGCACGTCAAATCGCTGGTCGAGCTGCTTTATGCGATCACGACGCAGCCGCCGCCGCCGCTCGCCGAGAGCGCGCCCTGGGTGCCGGCCGAGATCACGCGGTTCGTCGAGAAGGCGACGGCGCACGCCCGCGAGGACCGATTTCCCAGCGTGGAGGCGATGCGCGACGCGCTTCGCCCGCTCCTGCCCGAGGGGTTTTCCCTGCGGCAAGAGGCGCTCGTCGGCGTGACCGAGGAAGAACGGAAGATTGTCGCGACACACGCCGCGAATCCGCTGGTGGCGTCGGCGAAGACGGAGCGGTCGGCGGAGACGGTCAAGACCGCGCGAGCCCGCGCGGGACGAGCGAGGCTCGCGGCGGCTGCGATCACGCTCGTGGTCCTCGGGATCGCGGCGTTTCTCCTGGTAGGCCGCTAGCGCCACGTCCGATCAGAAGCAGGAGGTCGGGTCCTTGAGCTGCACCCGGATCGTGTGCGGGTTGTAGAGAATGGCGCCCGACGGCTTGCACGACCAGTATTCACCGGCAGGGCCATTCGGAATGCAGGCGGTCTGGCACGCGCCAAGGTACACGAGGCCGCAGCTATTCCCGGCCTGATCGCAGATCCGGTGATCGATCCAGGGCAAGCCGCCCGAGGCCGGGCATTGTTGAATCTGCTCGAGCTCGGAGCAGACGTACGCAGAAAACGCCGGCCGGCCGGGGACGATGGTGGCGCGCGAGTCGAACAGGTTCCCGTAGGCGCTCGACTCCTCGAAATCGTACGTCGCGTCGTTCGCGAGGTTCTCGACGATCCGCGGGTGATTGCCTTCGAGGAGGATATCGACGTGCGCGCCGAGGACGTTGAGCCGCTGCACCATACACGCGGTCACCCAGCGCTTACCGTCCGTGGTGAGCCCGCCGTAATACCACTCATCCGCGAGCCCCCAATGCCCCTGGTAGGTCAATCCATTGACGGGATCGTCCACGGACTGCGACGCGTTCAGCGCGCACTCGACCGCGTTCTTCAGGACCTCGCGGCAGGACGCGAGCAGCGTCGGCAGGGCGGGCAGCTTCCCGCTCGCGCCGGACGTGAGCGCCACTTTGCCGAGGTCGCGCAGCGCTTGCTGCGAGCCGGAGTCCCAGAAACACGGGGGGCCGTAGCCATTGCTGCCGAACGGAGGATCGTATCCCCCATATCCGGCCGTCTCGAGCCCCACATCGAAATCTTCGGCGTCAAACGGATTCTCCTCCTCCGAGAGCACGCAGCCATTGAGCAGGGCGGTGGAGGAGGCGAGAAGGACGAGGAGCAGGTACGACGATTTCATGGGGCTCTCCTGGGCTCGAAGCGGCTCGACAAAAAGATGCCTAGCAGACCCCATGCCACCACGTCCCCGGAGCAAATCCCAGGGAAAAAGAGGCCCCTGACGCGGCCTCGTGCCCCGCGCTGCAGGCGGCAGCATGCAGCAGGTGCAGGCGCGCGCCATCACCCCCTCTCCGTACATCCGTGCTTCGGGTTACAACCTTCTCCTGTCCTTAAGGAACGATTTCTTCGACCTCCTTCTTGAGGCTCCCGTGATCCCGCCCGAGCGACGGATCGATCTGGAATGCCTTCGCGCACGCCTCCTTGGCCTTGCGCGTGGCCTCGGCGCGCTCGCCTTTCGCGCGCGCGCGCCGCGCTTTTACGAGGTGCATCATGCCGCTCACGAGGTATGCCTTCGCGAGCTGTGGATTCTTGGAGAGCGCCTCCTCGGCCCTCGTGAGGCCCTTCTCGAGATCCTCGTCGGGATCACCACCCGTCTCGGCCAGCCACATCGCCCGGAGCGCATGAATCTCTGCGAGGAGGGCATACGGACTGCTGTCGACGCCGGCCTTCTCCAGCAAGGGCCGTACCTGCTCGAAGGCCGCCTCGAAGCTCTTCGGGCCGAGCGCCGCACGTTTCGCGTCGACGCGCAGCGCCACGATCTCGATCCGCGCGGACAAGAGGCGGAGCTGCGACCGCGTCGAGCCACTCGTTCCGGCGGAGATACGCACGGCCTCTCGCGCCTCGGCGATGAACGGCGTCGCGTCGAGCCCCTGCCGCAACGCATACGAGGCCTCCAGCAATCGGCACTCGGCAAGCTCCTCGAGGAGCCAGAACTCCTTCGGCATGGGCACCGCGAAATCGCGGATGGCATCCACGGCCGTCCGCAGGGCAGGTCGAGGATCCCGATCGAGAACGAACGCCTGAAGGCCATGAAGCCGGTGCGCCCGCGCATTCCAGAACGCCAGAATCGAGGGGCTGCTGCCCGTCTTTTCGAGGAGCGCCACCGCGTCGAAGAGCGCCTTGCTCGTCTCCTCCGTGGGACGCCCACGATCGATCTCCGCTTCGAGCAACATACGAAATGCCTGGAGCCGCTGCCCCACGGGCAAAATGAACCGAGGATCGAGCGCTATCGCCTGGTCGAATTGTCGGATCGCATTGCGCAAGAGCGTCGAGGCGTCGTGCCCTTTCGAGAGCTCGTAGCCGGCCTCGAAAATGTATGCGAGGCCGAGCTCGTTCACCGCCCAGGTGAAGCGCGGGTCGAGCGCGAGGACCCGCTCGTACGCTTCGATCGCCTTCGCCATGGAGGCCTCTCGACCAAGCGAGTACGTCACATCGGCGCGCATGCGATGCGCGAATGCCACCGCATAATGCGCCATGACGTCCTCACGATTCGTCCGGGCGCTCTCTTCCGCGGTGCGCAAGGCCTCCTCGACGGCGCGGGCCGTATCTTCCGAGACATCGCTCACGGCGACCCGCGAATAAACGCGCGCCGTGAGCACGAGCGCCTGCTGCACGCGCGCCCGGCCGTCCTTCGAGCTCGATTGCACCGCGCGGCTGCATACCGCCTCGGCGACGTCGAACGGCGGACCGGAGGGCAAACCCTTCGACAGGGCGGCTTGCCCCATCTTTTCCCATAACTCGCATTCCGCCCGGTGCACCTCCGGGTCGCTCCGCCCCATGTCCGCGGCGATCTTGTACGCCGCAGCCCCCGGCTCGAAGAATGATTTCATCTTCTCGTAGTCGAACGCCGCGTCGTGCCGATACTTGCTCCCCTCCGCGAAGAGCGCGTCCGCTTCGAGCTTCTTCGCCTCGTACATCCAAGGCGCCTTCTCGAACGCCTCCTTCGCCTTGGCAATCGCCGCCTCGTTTTTCCCCTCGTAGAGCGCGATGAGCCCCTCCGCGTACGCCGGCACCTCGATCTTCGCCGCCAGCGCCGCCCGCAAATGCCCGAGCGCCGGATCCCGCAGCGCCCGCTCGAGCTCCTCGACCTTCTTCTTCCGCTCCTCCTCGTTCGTAATCCGCCGTGTCTCCGCCAGCGAGCGCCGAAAAATCTCTCCGATCGCCCGCCCGAGCGCATACTCCAGATCCGCCGACGAATACCCCGCCCCGAGCGCCTTCTCCAGGTGCTCCCGCGCCCCGTCCGGATCCCCGAGCGCGAGGTGCCCGCGCCCGATCGCGTAATGCCCCGGCCCCTCCCCCGCGCGCCCTGCCGCGGCCATTCGTTGCTCGATCTCCCCGAGCCTCTCGCGCACCACGTCCCGCTCCCGCTCCACGTCGTGCAGTGGCAATTCATAAGCGGCGCGTAAAAACAGCTCCATCTCCTTCACGCCCTCGCCGAGCTCGCGCGCGAGCCGCGCCTGCTCCGCCGCTTGCCGTTGCGCCCGCACCCACACGCCCACGAGCACGAGCGACGAGCCCAGCGCAATCACGAGCAGCGACGTCGCGAGCTTGTGCTTTCGCGCCTTCTTCAAGAGCACGTACCCGATCGAGGCACGTCGCGCCAGAATCGGCTCGCCGTCGAGAAACCGCTGCAAATCCTCGGCGAGCGCTCGCGCCGACTCGTATCGCCGCGACGGCTCCCGCTCCAGGCATTTCATCACGATCGTCTCGAGCTCGGCCGGCACCCCTTTCTTGACCGTGCCGAGCGGCGGCGCCTCCTCGTACGCCACAGCCATCAAAAGGTTCCACGCATGATCCGCGACGAACGGCGGCCGACCCGCGATCACGTCGTAGAGCGTCGCCCCCAGCGAATAGACGTCCGAGCGCCGATCCATCGCCCGCACGTCGCCCTTCGCTTGCTCCGGCGGCATGTACGCGGGGGTCCCGAGGACTGCGCCCGTCTGCGTTTCTCCGCGGTCGGAGACCTCCCGCGCCAGACCAAAATCCATCACATACGGCTTCAGCGAGCCGTCCTCGCGCGCCTCGACGAGGATGTTGCCCGGCTTGATGTCCCGGTGAATCACCCCGAGCCGATGCGCCTCGTGCACGGCCGCCGACACCTCTTGCATGAGCTTCACGCTTTGCTCGAGCGTCAGCTTTTCCGCGCGCTTCGAAAGCGGCTCGCCGTCGATGTATTGCATCGCGATGTACGGCTCGCCGTCGGCCTGCCCGGCCTCGTACACGCGGCACACGTGCTCGTGCTGGATACGCGCCTGCGCCCGCGCCTCGCCGAGGAATCGACGCCAGAGCTCCGGATCGTCGCCTTTCAGGAGCTTGAGCGCCACCCTTCGGCCGAGGCGCGGATCCATCGCGCCGTACACCGTGCCCATCCCGCCTTCGCCGAGGAACCGGATGTCCTCGTACCGCTCCGCGAGCGATCGCGGCACATGGCGCCGCTCGCTCGGCGGCCCGGGCATCACGAGCGGGAGCGTCGACGCGAGCCCGAGATCCACCTGCACGACGCCGCCGGACGCGGGCGGCCCCGGCTCCGTCGGGGCCACATCACGCCCGCCCTCCGTCGACATGGCGGACGAGTTTACACCGAGCCGCCCGCCCTCCGCACGTGGCTTTTCCTCCCGTGGTTTGCGAGGTGGGCCGACGCTTTTACTCCGGAACTTCGCAGTCGGAGCCGTACCTGTCGTAATCCTTCAGCCGAACGCCGATGTGCTCGTCCCCCGACGACCCGCATTGCAAGAAGCCTTCGAGGTAGTTGTAGAAGCAGGCGGAGTTGCAGTTCCCCACGATGTCGAAGCTGCAATCAGGGCTCGAACCACAGAGACGTTGCTCGAGGACCTGCTCCACGTCACAAGCCGTCGCCAGATCCGAAGAATAACAGACGCTGGCCACGAAATTCGGCGCAAACAGGTTTCCCCACGCGCGCGACTCCGTCACCGGGAACTGCGAGATCTGCATCGAGGTCGGCTGGAGCTCCGAACGGGCGCCCTGGAGGAGAATGGGGACCTTGAGGCCGTATCCATTGAGATGCGCGATGAGACAGGACGTGATCCACTTCTGGTCGTCGCTGCCCAGCGCCTGCGTCTTCCAAGGGTCCGCGACGCCGAGCCAGCCGTTGTACGTGACGTTGGTATCCGGGTCCGTCATGGAGGAGCCCTCGGGCAATGCGCACCGGGCGAGGAACGTTAGGGCATGGCTCCTGCACGCGCTCGAGACCTGGGACAGGTGCGGGTTTGCAGGAAGGGTACCCAGGTTGTCCACGTAAAGTGGATTTTGCGCGTAGAGCTTGTAGGCCGCCTGGACGTTGGGGTTCCAGAAGCAACTGGGGTTGAACGGATTGTTGCTGCCCGGCGGCCTGTCCGGCGGATCGCCGTCCTCTTGCGTCTCGAGGCCCATGACGAAATCGTCACGATCGAAGGGGTTCTCGGCCTCGGGCGCGCCACAACCCGGGACGACGACGCTGCCAGCAACCACGAAACAAGAAAACAAAATCGACTTTCGCATGGAGCCTCCTCGTGATGAAAGGCTAGCATGGCTCATGCCACGCCATCAGGCCTCGCTTTTCGCGGCTTTTCGCGGCCGAATGGGCCACAGACGGAGAGATCTGCGGGTGGGCGCCTGCAGCGGTGATGGCCAGCGCCTGCAGCGCGGGATAGGGCAGGCTCATCCGATCAAATCACCGAGCCGCCCGCCCTCCGCACGTGCCTTCAAATCAGGGGAACACGACGTCGACCGGCGTGGAGCTGCTCCCCGACGCGGGCGCGCCATTGCCGAGCTGCCCGAGGCTGTCGCTGCCCCAGCATTTCACGCCCTCCTCGAAAAGAGCGCACGTGGAGATCTGGCCGCCGTCGATCTTGATCGCCCCCGCGGCGTTCGTGATCAGCGTGGGCGCGCTCCGGTTCGTCGTCGTGCCGTCCCCGAGCTGCCGCGAATCGTTCAAACCCCAGCAGAACACCTCGTTGTCGCTACGAATCGCGCAGGTATGGCTGTTACCCGCGCCGAGGTCCACGATGTCCGAGAGGCTCGAAACGAGCTCAGCCGAATACGCCACGCTCGCCGCCCCCGAGCCGAGGCCGAGCTGCCCGTAGTTGTTCGCGCCCCAGCATTTCACCTCGCCGCTGGAGAGCAATGCGCAGCCGTGGTTTTGCCCGCGCACCATCTTCACGGCGTCGTCGATCCCCGAGACCTCGACGGGCTCGTCCTGATTCGCGCTCGGGCTGCCGTTGCCGAGCTGGCCGGCCCAGTCGTCGCCCCAGCAAACCACCTTGCCCGTGGCGCGGAGCGCGCACGTCGAATACGCGCCGGCGTCGATCGCAATCGCATCGCCGAGGTTCGAGACCGTCACGGGCGACGTGGTGTACAAGTCCGCCAAGCCATGACCGAGCTGCCCGTAGTAGTTTTGCCCCCAGCAGACCACCCCGCCCGACGAAAGGAGGGCGCACGAATGCTCCCACCCCGTGGCGACCGCGACCGCGCCCGAGATTCCGGATACGGCCGTGGGCGTTTGCTTCGGGCTGTACCACGAGCCCGAGCCCGCTTTGTTGAAGCCGTTGTGGCCCCAGCAATACACCGAGCCGCCTTCCGTCGCCGCGCAGGCGTGCATGCCGTACGCGTCGACATCCGCGACATCGAGGAGGCTGCTCTGCGCGGGGGCCGCGCGGTTCGTCGTGTCACCGAGGCCGAGCTCGTAGTTCCCATTGTAGCCCCAGGCGTAGAGGTCCCCGCCGTCTGCAATCGTGAAGGCGTGCGAGTAGCCGACCTCGACCTTCTGGACGATGGTGATGGCCTGCGAGGCCTCGGCGGTCCGCCCCTCGGCCGGCGCGTCGATCGGACCGGCGCAGGCGGCGAGGAGCAAGGCAATGGGGGCGAATACCATGAAAGAGCGATGCATGGACATGGCGATGTCTCCTTTGGATCGATGTTTCACGGCGCGGTTCACTCCGGAATGACACAATCGTAACCGTACCAATCGTAATTCTTCACGCGCACACCAATGTGCTTGTTCCCCGACGAGCCGCATTGCGTGTAGCCGGCGAGGGCATTGTAGAAACACGCGGAGTTACAGTTCCCCACGATGTTGAGACTGCAATAGGGACTCGTGTCGCAGATGCGCTCATCGAGCAGTTGCTCCACGAGACACGATGTCGCCATGTTCGTGTAATAACAAACGTTGGCGACGAAGCCCGCCGCGAAGAGGTTTCCCCACGCGCGCGACTCCGGTACGGGGAACTCCGCGATCTGCGCCGACGTCGCGGTGAGCTCCGTGCGGGCTCCCTGGAGCAAAATGGGGACCTCGATTCCGTATCCATTGAGGTGCTCGAGCAGGCACGACGTGACCCACCACTGGTTGTCGCTGCTCAAGACCTGCGTCTTCCACTGGTCTGCGAGGCCGAGCCAGCCGTTGTACGTGGTGTTGGTAACCGGATCCGTCATCGAGGAGCCCTCGGGCAATGCGCACCGGGCGAGGTATTTGAGGGCCTGATCCCTGCACGTGCTCGAGACCAGGGACAGATGCGAATTTTCGGGGAGGGTGCTCTCCACCTGGTAGAGCGGCTTTTGCGCGTAGAGCCTGTAGGCCGCCTGGACGTTGGGGTTCCAGAAGCATCCGGGGCCGAAATTGTTGCTGCTTCCCGGCGGCCTGGGGTCGGGGTCGCCGGGGTCTTGCGTTTCCAGGCCGACGTCGAGATCATCGACGTTGAAGGGATTCTCCGCCTCGGGCGCCGCACAACCCGAAAAAACGACGCTGGCAGCAACCACGAACGAGAACAAGCAATACGATTTCAGCATGGGTATCTCCTCGCCAAGAAACGACGGGGAGAACGGATAGCACGACGCGTGCCACGTCACCCAGTCCGGCAGGAGCCCGGCTTTTTGTGGGTCCTCAGGCCCACGGCGGAGGCGTCTGCGGGGAGGTGCCTGCAGGCAGTGCAGGCCACGCCATGCAGTTTGTCCCTTGAACGATGTTCAAGGGAGGAGCGCGGCGCTCTCCTTCAGCTCCTCCTCGTACTTCCGCGCGAGGAGCGCGTTCTCCCGGAGCGCCGCGTCGAAGGCTTCCTTCGCGCGGCGCGCGGCCGCCACCCGTTCGCTCTCGACCTGCGACGCGCGCGCCTCCACGAGGTGGAGCTGCCCCATCGCTGCAAACGCAGTTGCCATGTGTGGATTCTTGGCGAGCGCCTTCTCCGCCATGCGGAGCCCCTCGGCGAGATCCTCCTGGAACCTCCGACCGGCCCTCGCCGACCATTGCGCGCGCAAACCATGCACCTCGCTCATGACCTGGTACGGCGTGGCTTGCTCCTTGGCCTCCTCCAGGACCGGGGCCATGATCATGAAAGCGGTATCGAAGCTCGCGGCGGCCGCGCTACCCCGTCGCAGCTCCGCGCGAAGGGTCACGATCTGGATGCGCGCGTCGAGGATGCGCAACGCCACGTTCGTTCCACCATTGATGGCCGCCGCGTCCCCCACCCACCGCCGTGCCTCCGCGAGGAGAGAGCTCGGATCAAGGCCCTCGCGCAGCCCGTGCTCCGCCTCCAACTGCCGGCACCTCGCCCCCTCGATCAGGAAAAACATATCCCGCGGGGAATCCCCCGCGAATCCACGAATGGCATCGATGGCGGCCTTCGTGAACCGCCGAGGGTCGCGGCCGAGGGCCAGCTCGTGTCCGCCGAGGATCCGATACGTGCGCGCCTTCCAGTAAGCCGTGCGCCACGGATCGACGGCGCTTCGTTTGTCGAAGGCAGCCAGGGCGTCGAGCGCGTCCTTCACGTGCGCGTCGGCGGCCTCCCCCCGTTCGAGGCTGGTGTCCACGAGCATCGCGAGCACCTCCACGATCATGAATGCCGGGAGCGAGAACCCGGGGTCCAGCGCGAGCGCACGCTCGAACTGTCGCCGCGCGTTCTCCAGCGCGCGTCTCGCATCCCGTCCTTTTCGCCGATCGATATCGGAGGCGAGGATGTATACCTGCCCGAGCTCGTTGTACGACCAGGTGAACAACGGATCCAGCTCCTGGACACGCAGGTAGGCCTGGATGACGTCCTCGATGGGGAGGTCCTGACCGCGGGTGTCCAAGAGCTTCGCGCGCTCGTGCAGCGCCGTTGCGAGCGCATATCGCGCCATCACATCCTGCGGGCGCGCGCGCAGAGCCTCCTTGGCAGCATCGACCGCGGCCTCGACGATGGCCTGCGCCGAATCCTTGGCGTTGCTGCTCGATACGGCATTGGCGCGCGCGATGAGGAACAACGCGCGTTGCACGAGTGATCTCCCGTCTCGGCGGCTCGCCTGCACGGCCCGATCACAAGCCTCGACGCCCGCCTCGAACGGGACCCGCCTGTCCGCATTGCTATTCAGCGCCGCCCACGCCGTCTTCTCCCACAACTCGCACGCTGCCCGGTGCACCTCCGGATCGCTCCGACCCATGTTCGCCGCGGCCGCGTAGGCCCGCGCTGCCGGCTCGAAATACGATTTCATCTTCTCGTGATCGAACGCCGCGTCGTGCCGATACTTGCTCCCCTCCGCGAAGAGCGCGTCCGCTTCGAGCTTCTTCGCCTCGTGCATCCAGGGCGCCTTCTCGAACGCCTCCCGCGCCTTCGCGGCGGCCTCCTCGTTTTTCCCCTCGTAGAGCGCGATGAGCCCCTCCGCATAGGCCGGCACCTCGATCCGCGCCCCCATCGCCGCCCGCAAATGCCCGAGCGCCGGGTCCCTGAGCTCCCGCGAAAGCTCCGCGACCTTCTTCTTCCGCTCCTCTTCGTTCGTGATCCGCCGCGTCTCGGCGAGCGCCCGCTGATAGATCTCGCCGATCGCCCGCCCGAGCGCATACCGCAGATCCGGCGACGAATACCCCGCCGCGATCGCCTCCTCCAGGTGCTCCCGCGCCCCCTCCGGATCCCCGAGCGCGAGGTGCCCCCGCCCGATCGCGTAATGCCCCGGCCCCTGCCCCACCTTCCCCGCGTCCGCCATTTGCTGCTCGATCTCCGCGAGCCGCACGCGCACCACGTCCCTCTCCCGCTCCACGTCGTGCAGCGGATACGCGTACGCCGCCCGCAGGAAAAGCTCCATTTCCTTCACGCCCTCGCCGAGCTCCCGCGCGAGCTCCGCCTGCTCCGCCGCCTGCCGTTGCGCCCGCACCCACACGCCCCCGAAGACCAGCGACGACACGGCCCCGAGCGTCAAGACCGACGCCAGAAGCTTGTGCTTGCGCGCTTTTTTCCAGAGCACGTATCCGATCGAGGCCCGCTTCGCCAGGATCGGCTCGCCGTCGAGGTAACGCTGCAAATCCTCCGCGAGTGCCCGCGCCGAATCGTATCGCCTCGAAGGATCCCGTTCGAGGCATTTCATCACGATCGTCGCGAGCTCCGACGGCACCCCCTTCTGCACCTTGCCAATCGTCGGCGCGTCCTCGTACGCCACCATCATCAAGAGCTTCCACGGGTGCTCCGCGACGAACGGCGGATGCCCCACGATCACGTCGTAGAGCGTCGCCCCCAGCGAATACACGTCCGAGCGACGATCCATCGCCCGCACGTCGCCCTTCGCCTGCTCCGGCGGCATGTACGCCGGCGTCCCGACCACCGCGCCCGTGCGGGTTTGTCCGCGGTCCGAGACCTCCCGCGCCAATCCGAAATCCATGATGTACGGCTTCAGCGAGCCGTCCTCGCGGCGCTCCACGAGGATGTTCCCCGGCTTGATGTCCCGATGAATGAGCCCGAGCCGGTGCGCCTCGTGCACCGCGGCCGTGATTTCAAGCATCAGCTTGACCCGCTGCTCCAGCGTCAGCCGATCCCGAAAGCGCGACAGCGGCTCGCCGTCGATGAATTGCATCGCGATGTACGGCTCGCCGTCCGCCTGTCCGGCCTCGTACACGCGGCATACGTGGTCGTGCTGGATACGCGCCTGCGCCCGCGCCTCGCCGAGGAATCGACGCCACAGATCCGGATCGTCGCCCTTCAAGAGCTTCAGCGCCACGGTCCGCCCGAGGCGCGGATCCATGGCGCGGTACACCGTGCCCATCCCGCCTTCGCCGACGAACGTGATGTCCTGGTATCGCTCCGAGAGCGAAGGCGGCACGCCCCGCCGCTCGGCCGGCGGCCCCGGCAAGACGAGCGGCACCGTCGACTCGTGCCCGATCTCCGCCTCTCGTCCGTCATCCGCCGCCGACATATCCCGGAAAGATACACGCGCGAAGCAAAGGCGGCCACGCCGGGTCCGCGGTGGTACTTTGCTCTCCGGCCATGCTCCGCGCCCTCCTCGAACACCTCGCGCGCCTCTTCGCCCCGGCAAAACCGAAAGAGCCGCCTGCGACCGAAGCGGCCGACGACGGCGAACCGTTGCCCGACCCCGACGCCATCGCCGTCCTTCCGATCGAAGACGCGATCGACCTGCACGGCTTTGCGCCCCGCGACATCCCCTCGGTCGTCGAGGAATACCTGCACGAGGCCCACGCGCGCGGTTTCCCCGAGGTGCGGCTCATCCACGGCCGCGGCAAAGGCGTGCAGCGGCGCGTCGTGCAATCGCTCCTCGCGCGCCACCCGCTCGTCGAATCGTTCCGGGACGCGCCGGCCACGCGCGGCGGCTGGGGCGCGACGATCGCGCGGCTCCGAATCAATCGATCTTGATCGTCACGCCCACGCCGAAATGGTCCGAGGCAAACGCCCGGCCTGCATACTGTGGCGGGCAGCCTGAAAGCTCGCCGAGCGGCGCGACGAGCTCCGTCACGATCTGCTCCGGCGTGGCGCGCCGCGACGTCCACACATAATCGATCAGCGCCCGCTCCGGGCCGCCCTCGTGAAACGCCCGCGCTACGTCGTTCTGCTCCGTGTCGTACGTCAAAAGGCCCGCGCGCGCCGTGTGATCCGTCAAGCTCTCGCCGAACCTCCGCGCGAGCCCCTCGTATTCGGTCGTCCCGCAAGGCACATTGAGATCCCCGCAGAGGACCGTGGGCACGCCGCTCGACACCGGCTCCCGCAACGCGTCGCAGAGCACCTCGACCTGGTTTTTTCGCACATGGAGGCATTCCTCCGGCGAGACCCGCCCGTCGTCCGCCTGCAAATGCGTGTTCACCAGGTAAAGCTCGCGCCCCCCGGGCAAACGTACCTCCGCGAGCGCGGCGCCCTTCCGCGCGAATCCATCCGCGCCCACGCCGCGCGGCAATCGCAAAAACCGCGCCTTCAGGGGAAACCGCGAGAGGATCACGAGGCCCGCGCCGACGAACGTCTTGTCGACTCCGTCGGGCCCCGGCGGATCGTGCCAGAGCTCGGAAAACCCCCCGGCCACGCGCAACGCTTCCAACCGCTCGTGCACCCCGCCCACGAAGTTCTCCTGGATGCACACGATGTCGAAGCGAGAGAGCGCCTCGACCACCGCCGGCGCCCCGAGGCGCTCGGGCCAGAAAGGCCGCCCCTCCAGAAAGTCTTCGAGGCTCTGCGGCGCGCCGAAGCAGTTCCAGGTCGCGAGGCGAACGGACAGGGGCCTTTGATCATCCACCATCGAGCCCGGATCCTAAATCAACACGCGCGCCCCGGCTGCCCCTTCATTTCCTGGAATGGACGTTTTTCCCGCGCTTTCGCTCGGAGAGCGCCCAGCGGATGCCCATCTCCAGCGTCGAGCGGGTCACGAGCGTGCCGAGATCGAGCCCGAGCCCGACGATCGTGTGCGCGACGTCCGGGCGCAGGCCCGTGAGCAGCACCTCCGCCCCGAGCAGCCGCGCCGCCTGCGTCGCCGCCACGAGCGCGCTCGCCACCTGCGCGTCCACGACGCCGACACCCGTCACGTCGAGGATCACCACCTCCGCCGCGTGCCGCACGATCCCTTCGAGCAGCGTCTCCAAGACCTGCCGCGCCCGCGCCGAATCGAGCACGCCCACGATGGGCATCGCGAGCACGCCGTGGCCAATCGGCACGAGCGGCGTCGAGAGCTCCCGCAGCGCCTCCGCCTGCCGCCGGATGAGCTCCGACGCCGCCCGCAGCTCGGTGATATCGCTCGCGAGCCCCACGACGCGCACGACCTGCCCCGACGCATCCTTCACTGGATACGCCCGATCCCGCACCCAGCGAATCGTGCCGTCCGGCCGCACCACGCGATAATCGATGTCGTATCGCCCGAGCTCCTGCAGCGGCATGGCTTCCACGACGACCGCGCGATCGTCGGGGTGAATTGCGTCGAGGAACTGGAACCGTCTTTCGTAGAGCTCCGACCTCTGCCGGCCCCATACGGTTTCATAAGCCGGGCTCACGTAGACGAGCGTGTTTCCATTCGCGTCCGTCATCCAGAAGACGTCGCTGATCGACTCGGCGAGGAGGCGGAACGTCTCTTCCCGCTCGGCGAGCGCGCGCGTGGCTTTTTGGGCCTCGGTGACGTCGCTGAGCGTCGCCACGTACTGCTCGACCACGTCGGCCTGGTCCCGCTGCACCATCACGCTGACCAGGAGCCACACGCGATCGCCGATCTTCGGCCGATCCACGCCGATGATCATGGGCGAGACGGCCTCCCCCTTTCCGAGGGCGCGCGCCATGGGGGATTGGTCGGGGGGCAGGGGTTTGCCGTCCTCGCTCAGCATCGCCCAGCCCGGATCGTTCGGGGCGCGGCCGTGCATCTGCGCCTCGGTCATGCCGAGCATTTCGAGCGCGCGGCGGTTGACGAAGCGCATGTCTCCCCGCGGCCCCCGGATGACGAGGCCGATCTGAAGGTTCCGGAGCAGCACGTCGAAGCGCGACTCCATGGCCGTGAGATCCCGCGTCCTGCGGGCCACGGTGTCCTCGAGCTCGCGCCAGCGCGCCGACGTGTCGGTCATGTCGCGGCCGAGCGACACGACGAACGACACGCTGCCATCCGCGCCGCGCACCGGCGTGTAGCTCGTGTCGATGTAGGCGACTGCCCCCGCGCTGCCGCGGATCTTGTGCACCACCTGCACGATCTCGCCGCTCGAAAACGCGCGCTCCACGCACTGCTCGATGCTCGCCGCCCGGTCCCCATAAAGATCCCGCGGCGACTTGCCCACGAGCCCCTCCGCATCCCACCCGAGCAGCCCACACGCCGCCGGGTTCGCATAGACGAACCGACGCGCCGTGTCGTAGACCACGCAGACATCCCTCGACTGCGCGAAATAAGAAGGCGCATCGAACGGGAGCGAGGCGGAAACGATTGGAGGGGTGACCATGGGCCTGATCTTCGCAGGATCGCGCAACCCACGTGCGCAACGCAACAAGGATCCGAAGTCCTCGACAGGACACGGGATCTCGCCGCTCCGCCTGGGGCATCACGTTCTAGCGCGGAGGGCAGGCTGGCGCACCTCGACCGGGGCGTTCGTCGGGCAAGCAAAAACCAGCGCGTGACAAACGTGGGGATCCGTTGAAAATGGTGGGTGAGCGCGGCAAGCTCCGCGCTGCCCTCGAGGCACGATGAGCAAGGCGCGCGCAGGATCCAAGCCGATGCGGACGAAAAAGGCCGCCGCAAAGCCGACGAAGGTCGCCCCGAAGACGACCTCGAAGGCCGTCGCGAAAAGGCCCAAGGAGGGGCCCGCCCTCGCGCCGCCCGCGCCCCCGATGCCCGAGGTCCGACCCGCGCGCACCGAGCGTCCGCCCGCCGCGGACCCGCCGCTCGTCACGAAGTGGGCCGAGCGCGGGGCCGCGCTCCTCCGGGAGCTCGCGGCGCACGGCGCCGAGGATCACGAGTATCGCGTGGACCTGAAAGACGGACGTTTCGTGTGGCTCGACCCGCGCGGACGCGTCTCGGCCGAGGCCCGCGCGCGCGCGCTCCTGAGCTACGCGCCCACGACGTCCTCGCTGACGATGGCCTGGGCCGATCCGCTCCTGCGCGCGGCTTCCGTGCGCCCGATCGAGCGGATGCCCACGGAGCAGGACGACGTCGACGAAGAAGGGGCCTGGCACGTGGCGATCGCCGCGGCTGAGGCCTCGGGCGCCGAATGGCTGTATCGCGTGGCCGCGCCGCACACGTGGTACTTCCTCGCGCTCACGGACCTCTCGTTCCAGCCGATCAGCCCCTCGTTCACGCCGGGCTCGCCCGCGGGCCTCGTGCTCCTGGAGATCGAAGCGAGCCGCAAGGCGATCCGCTCGGGCGCCGAGCCCGCCGTCGTCGTGCGCGAGCGCCTCGCCCGCGTGGGCAGCGCGCTCCTGCACGAGGCCGAATACGCCTACCGCAGCACCGACTGGGTTTCGCGGCTGGCGCGGACGGGCAAACGGCTGGAGAAGCTCGCGGGCAAGGTGCCTGTGCCCTCGTTCGAGGCGGTCGCGAAGAGCGCCTCGTCGTCGGAATGGCTGGCGCCGGACCTCGCAGGCAGCCTGGATGAGGCGTTAGGGCTGCTCGAAGACGAGTGGCGGTTGTTCGTGTAGGAGAACGGGAACTCGCTGATGGCCGAGAACGAGCTGAGTGGATCACTCGGATCGACGTCGACCGTCCCGTGAACACCTCGCTCGACGCGCGTCGAGGCATCACGAAAGAGGGAGTGAAAACGCCAAGCGATACGAGGCGGCAGGGAACTCTTTCATTTCGTCGAAGCGGACGGGGGCGCGGGCGCGTGGGTGGGACCGGCGTCGGCAGGAGAGGCCGGGGCCGGGTCGATCAACTCACACGCGGCGAAGTCGTATTTTTCATTGACGTCGCAGGATATCGTATTGTCATGACAGCATTCGGCGCAGCTATAACGCGCCTCGCGCCGGAAGCAGCTATAGAAGCACTCGTGTGATGGCTTCTTGCAATGTTCCTGGACCTTCAGCGGCTTCTTCGCCTCATCTTCACTTCGGTCGCGCTCCGGCCTGTACGGGCCGCAGCCTGGGCGCGTACTTCCGAGAGAAGCCAGGAACACGAGCGCGAGCAAGACCTTCTTCATGAAGACCTCCAGGCTCGAATGTAGGAGGGTTGCATGCGTCCGCTCCTCCTTACCGGGGCACCAGAAGAAGCTGTAATGTTCGCCTGCCGTGCACGCTTTCTCGGCATCGTTGCAGCAAGTGGTGCATGCTTCACGGTCCGCGGCGGCCGGCGACGCGTCTCCTTCAGCCGGGCGCCACGATTTGCGTACGTGCCGCGACTTCGAAGGCGCCCTTCAGCGCCGCAAAATCCTGATCCTGAAGGGTGTGGCTTTGCTGGATGAAACCATGAAACCAGTTTGGGCGGGCCCCTGCACGCAGCGGTGCCAAGACTTGCTTCGTCGTCAGCCCCCCGGTCAGGACAGCGAAGGGATGAATCTTGACCCGCCATGGGAAAACGCCCCGCGGATCCGATGACCAGAGCGGCGTATCGTCGTGGTAAGGTTCCTCGACGAACATCCCAAAGGCCGCGAGCCCTCGCCCTCCGGTCACGTGCATGAAGAAGACATCACCACGCGAGTATGCGCGGATCTCCTGCTCGCGCATACGCCCCCATACGCCGTGCTGCATACACGTGGCGAAGTTCTCCGGGGAGACGACGAGCAGCCACCGCTGATTGGACTTCTGGGCGCGATACGCGCCGACCAGCAGCGACTCGGCAACGACCATCTGCTGGGCGTTCTCGACGACCGTAGGGTACCGCTGCACCGCCCGCAAGTTGCGCTGTAGCTCTTGATAACGCTGCTCGAAATCATCGGAAAGCGCCGTGGCGAACTCCGAATCGAAGAGGGCTCGAAAAAGGTCCGTTGCGTCACGGATCTCGGGGGCGTCTGCAGGGCCCTCCAGGCGCACGTTGGCCTCGATGTTCCCAGCGAGCCCGCCGAAGGTAAAATTCGACGACCCCACATAAACGACGCGTGAAGCATCCTTGTCGAGAACGTACAACTTGGGATGAAACACTCGATTTCTGCCAATCGAGTGATAAACGCGGCAATCCGCTCGCTCGGTCCGGCCAAGCCGTCTGAGGAGCGTGAGCTCCGTCAATGCAAAATCCGTCCCTGCGAGGAGCTTCAGCGAACGACCGGTTCTGCAAAACCCTTCGACGTCGACCGCTTCGAGCGCGGATTCCTTCGCGAATGCCACAGCGACGGACATGGAGCGCGCGGCCTTGAGATCCTCGATGAGCGATTTCCCGAACTCCTTGGCATCACCCAGCACACGTGCCGCGGCCGCACCCATGAGATCACCTTCCTTTCGGGAAGGACACCAGCGGGTGTCCATGCCGGCTCGAGAGCGGGGCGACGATCGGGCGAGGGCTGGGCGAGGTTTTCATTGGACGAACGCCCGCAACCTAACACGACCTCCACCCCACGCGTCATGAAGATGTGGACATGGCGTCCGCGAGGTCCGGGAAGGCGTCCGCGAGGTCCGGGAAGGCGTCCGCGAGGTCCGGGAAGGCGTCCGCGAGGTCCGGGAAGGCGTCCACGCGGTTGGAGAAGGCGTCCGCGAGGTCCGGGAAGGCGTCCACGCGGTTGGAGAGGGCGTCCACGAGGTCCGGGAAGGCGTCCACGCGGTTGGAGAGGGCGTCCGCGAGGTTCCGGGAAGGCGTCCACGCGGTTGGAGAGGGCGTCCGCGAGGTCCGGGAAGGCGTCCACGAGGTTCGGGAAGGCGTCCACGAGGTTCGGGAAGGCGTCCACGAGGTTCGAGAGGGCGTCCACGAGGTTCGGGAAGGCGCCCACGAGGTCCGGGAAGGCGTCGACACGGTGAGCGAACACGTCAAGCGATGCCTGCCCCTTCGCAGATCCCCCGCACGATCGCCGCGTCACCCGCGCCGGGCGCGATCTCCACTGCCGCCTCGGGGTTGTCCGTCCTGAGGATTCGCAGCCCCCCCTCGCTCCCCGCGACCACCACGTGCGAAAACCGGTGCGCCGCTGCATATCGCAGGACGTCCGCCCCCGGCGCGCGCCACGCCGTCGCGATGCCTCGGGCCCGGAGCGCCGACGCCAGCGCTTCGCCCGGCGGATCCGCGGACACGAGCACCCGGAGGGGCCGCTCCTCCCGCACGCCCGCGGCTTCCCGCGCCCGCGCAATCGCGTCGAGGTGCAAGCCAAAGCCCACCGCCTGCATGGGCAAACCAAAACGTTCGAGCAAATCGTCGTATCGACCGCCCGCCCCCACGGGCTCACCCGGCCCCGGCGCGAGCACGTGGAAAATCGGCCCCGTGTAATATGCGAAGCCCCGCACCTCGCCGAGATCGAGCCGCAAGACATCGCCGAGCCCGGCTGCGGACGTGCTCGGCCCGCGCGCCGTCTCCCATAACGCCCGAAGCTCGCGCAGCGGCCCCTCCGCCCCCGTCCCCACGAAGAGTTTTTCCGCGCGGGAGAGAATCTCCTCGCCCGGCCGATCCTCCGCCCCGCCCGCGAGCTCCGGCAGCGCCACGAGCGCCTCCGCCACGCGCTTCGGCACCCCGGCCGCTTCCCGGCCCGAAAGCAGCGCGAGCAGCCGCGACGCGTCCTTTTGCGCCAGCGCGTCCGTCACCTCCACGTCGAGCGGCGACGGCACCACGTCGACCAGGGCGCGCGCGATGAGCGCGTGACCGAGGTCGATCACGAACGACCCGAGGCCCACGGCCTGCGTCACCGACGCAAGGAGCCGCAGCGCTTCGAGGTCGCCCTCGGGCGAAGGCGCGCCGTAGAGCTCCACCCCGGCCTGCGGGATTTGCCGGTGTTTTTTGGCCCGACCTTGGCGGCGCCGGACGATCGTCCCTTCGTAGCAGAGCCGGATCGGCGCGGGCTCCGCGGCGAGGCGCGTGGCCACCATCCGCGCGATCTGCGGCGTCATGTCGGGACGGAGCGCGCACACCTCGCCGCTCTCCGGCTCCACGAAGCGAAGCACGTCGCCGGGATCGAGGGCCCCGAGGCCCTTTTCCAGCACCTCGGCCAGCTCGAACGCCGGCGGCGTCACGAGGTCGTAACCGTGCAGGGCGAAATGGTCGAGGAGGGTCCGGGCGAGCGCGCGCCGTCTCCTCGTCTCGTCCGGTAAGAGATCGCGCATCCCGGCGGGCAGCGGATGCGAGAGCGCCTTGGGCGGAGTGCCAGAACGGTCCACGCCGGGCTTATACCGCGGCTGGGCAATCCGTGCGCATCGTTTCTGCCCTCGCTGCGATGGCTCACGCGCCCCGCGAGGCGCGGAGGCACATCCCTCACGCCCCGACGTGCCAGCGGCGCCAGCCATTCGCGCGGATCCCGACCTGCCATGCCTGGCAGATGACTTGCTAACTCCGACCACCTGCCAGGCGCGCCCACGAAGTGCCGGGAAAGCGCTGGTGATGGAGGCTCTCATGGCCGTCCAGGCCGTCACGACGACGCGTACCTCCGCGGCACCGCCCGCGCCTGCCGGGGCAGAGGCCCGGCTCAGCGAGCTCATCGAGCGCGTCAAGAATGGCGACACCGTGGCGCTCGACGCGCTCACGCGTGCCATCCGGCCGCACGTGGAGCGGCAGCTCGCTCGGTATCCCGTCTCGGACGAAGACAGGCTCGATCTCGTTCAATCGACGCTCCTCCAGGTCATCCGACGAATTCGCTCCTTCCGCGGCGATTCGAGCTTCACGACGTGGCTCTTCCGGGTCACGGCGAACGAAGCTCTGATGCTGATGCGCTCCCAAAGGCGTCAGCGGGCGCGGTTCGTCGGCGGCCTCGACCTCGAGGACCTCAGCGTTCTGCCCACGATGCGCGCCCCGGCGCTCGAAGACGACGCGGCGAGCGTGGCTGAGCGCGAGCGTTTCGTCCGGCTCGCCCTGGGCGAGTTGCCAAACGACTATCGGGACGTGGTGATGGCGCATTACCACGAGGATCTCGGGCTCCAAGAAATCGCCCAGAAGCTCATGGTCAGCGAGAGCGCCGTCCGTTCGCGCCTGCACCGCGCACGCCTGCGCCTGCGCGCCATTTTGAACGCGACGCCATACGGCCGTGAGCTTCAAGCGGGATTCGGCCCGGTCGAGCGCCGGGGAACGACGGCCGGGTGACGCCGCACCCACCCCCCGTGCGGCCTCCCGTACGCAGCGCGTGACACGGTTTTGCCATCGACGAACCCTGTTCGGCGTGGAAAACGGTGGTAAGGTCCGACCATGCGCCCTTGCGTCTTGCTTTCGCTCCTCGCCTCGACCGCCGCCACCATGGTCATTGCATGTGCCACCTCGAACGGGGGCAGCTCCTCGTGGGACCCTCCGGGGCAAGGGGGAACCGGCGGCACCGGCGGCGCCGGCGGGACCGCGGGCACGGGCGCGGGAGGCTCGGCGGGCGAGGGCGGGCTCTTCCAGGACGACGGGGGGACGGGCACGGACGCGCCGCCCCTCTCGGATGACGCCGCGTGCGCGTCGACGGCGTCCGAGGCGACCGTCGAGAAGCTCCCCGTCGACATCATCTGGGTCGTCGACAATTCGTCGAGCATGCAGCCCGCGATCACCGAGATCAAGAAGGGCCTCAATGCGTTCGCCTCGCTGATCGCCGCGAAGAACCTGGACTACAAGGTCATCATGCTCTCGCTCCGGAACAAGACGAGTCCGGTGCAGGTCGGCGGCAGCACGCGGTATCCGATCTGCATTCCCGCGCCGCTCGCCGGCAACGACAGTTGCGGCAATGGTCCGCGCTTCTTCCATTCGAGCGTGGACATCCGCAGCGTGCAGCCGCTCGAACAGTTCCTCGGAACGCTCGGACAAACGGACGGCTACAAGCTCGGCGACGAGCGGGGCGGCGAGCCCTGGAAGCAGGAGCTCCGGCCGCAGGCGACGAAGACGATCGTCATCGTGTCGGACGACAACTCGCGCCTTTCGGCGACGAATTTCGAGTCGTTCGCGGGCGGGAAGAACCCGGCGAACTCGCTGACGCTCCCGCCGGGGATCCTGAGCCCGTCCTGGAACGGGCTCTTCACCGATTACGTGTTCAGCGGCATCTACGGCTGGGGCTCGACCTCGAATCCGAATACGATTTGCGAGTATTCGGACGGCAGCGCGCCGCCGAGCTCGGGCCCGACGTACACGACGCTCGTGCAAAAGACGGGCGGCGTGCGGGCGCAGCTCTGCGACGGCAGCGCCGCCTGGCAGCCGTTCTTCGACGCGGTGGCCCAGGCCGTGGACCAGACCGCGAAGCTCTCGTGCGAGCTCACGATCCCGAAGCCGCCCACGGGCGAGGACCTCGATCCGGAGCTCGTGAACGTGGCGCTTTCGAGCGGCGGCGCGCCGACGTACCTGCCGCGGGTGAACGGCGCGGCGGCCTGCAGCGGCGGCGGCTGGTATTACGACGACCCCGCGGCGCCGCAGAAGGTCATCCTCTGCGAGACCTCGTGCGACCAGGCCCAGGCCTTGGTCGGCGAGGACAAGACCGGGAAGATCGAGGTCTTCTTCGGCTGCCAGTCGATCATCAAATGACCACGCCGATCCGCTCGAACGGCGCCCGGAGATCCTCCGGCAGCGCCGCTTCGAACGTGATCGGCTTGCCCTCCCACGGGTGCACGAAGCCGAGCGACCGCGCATGCAGCGCGAGCCGCGCGAGGCCAAAGCGCTCCCGATACTCGCGGTTCAGCGCGCCCTTGCCATAATTCGCGTCCCCGATCAGCGGGTGGCTGATGTGCTTCATGTGCCGCCGCACCTGGTGCAGCCGCCCCGAATGCGGCTCCGCGTCGACGAGCGAGAGGTGATCGCCCCGCCAAACCCTGCGGAACGAGGTCGAGGCGGGCACGCGTGGCCCGCCCTCGCGTCGGGGGATGGGGTGGTCGATGGTGCCGGCCTCGGGGGCGACGCCGCGGACGAGCGCGAGGTAATGCTTTTCGACGCGGCCCTCCTCGAACATCTCGCAAAAGACGCGGGCGCTCTCGGGGGCGAGCGCGAAGACGAGGACGCCGCTCGTGGCGCGGTCGAGGCGGTGGACCGGAAAGACCTTCTGCCCGAGGAGATCGCGCACCTCGTGCATCGCGGTCCGCTCATCGTCGGCCCAGCCGGGGTGGACGGCGAGGCCGGAGGGTTTGTCGACGACGACGAATCGTTCGTCCCGATGCAGGATCACGAGCAAGGACTTAGCGCAGCTTGATCCTCGTCGTCGGCTCGCGCCAGCGCTGCACGATGCCGGGCAGCATCGAGAGATCCCGCACGGTCACGTCCGGCCCCGCCTGGATCAACGCCTCGGCCGTGGAGAAGCCGGACTCGACGCCCACGGCCCAGGTGCCTGCGTTTCGTGCACAAAGGATGTCCTGGATGCCGTCGCCGACCATCACCACCGCCGCCGGCATCGAGCCGAGCTGCTTCGCCGCAAGCAGGAGCGGCGCCGCGTCGGGCTTGCGCTCCTTCGTGTCACCGCCGGCCACGACCGCGCCGAACCGATCCTCGATGCCGAGCGCGCGCAGCACGACGTCGGTCGTCGCGCGGTGCTTGTTCGTGCAGATGCCGAGCGACATGTTCTCCATCGCGGAGAGGGCCTCGATCGTCTCGAGCGCGCCTTTCGCCCAGCGCGTGAAGTCGAGCGGGTGCTCCCTGTAGTAGTCGAGGAAGAGACGGATGAGCTCGTCGGTCTCCGGCGCGTCTTCCGGGATCTTCGCGGCCCTCGCGCAGAGCGCGCGCGGGCCGTCGCCGACCAGCCGCACGATCACCTGCGCAGGCTGCGGGTTGCGCCCCGTCGTGAGCAGCGCGTGGTTCAGCGCGGCCACGATGTCGCCACGGCTGTCGAGCAGCGTCCCGTCGAGATCGAATACGACCGCTGTGGGGGGAAGCACGGGGTTCATCCTAGGCGATCGTCGGCCGGAACTGGAAGGGCTTGAACGACGAACTCACTTCCGCGGGCCCGTCACGCGGATCTCCCGGAGGCGCGCGCGCAGGGCCGCGTAGCGCTCCTCCATGCCCTGGCGCGTGTCGGGCGAACGCCAGAGGTCTTTCTTTTCCTCGGGATCCTGGCCGAGATCGTAGAGCTCGTAGCCCGCGTTGTTCGAGACGATCAGCTTGAGGTCGCCGTGGATCAACGCACGGCGCGCGTCGTTGTAGGGGCCGGCTGGCATGTCGATGACGACGTCACGCGCGGCCGGCGTCTGCCCCTCGGGCAAGAACACGTCGGACAGGAGCGAGGTGCCCGAGAGGAAGTCCGGGCCCTCGGCGCCGGGCTTCGGAGGCTCGATGCGGAAGAGATCGAGCACCGTGGGCGTGACGTCGATGGTGCTCCGGCGCGCCTCGATCCGCGCAGGCTTCGCGCCCGGGACGTGCACGACGAGCGGGACGCGCACGAGCGGCTCCCACAACTCGAAGCCGTGGCGGAACATCTTGTGCTCGCCGAACGCCTCGCCGTGATCACTCGTCACGACGATCGCCGTGCGCTTGCCCCAGGGCGCCGCGCGGATCCCGTCGAGGAGGCGGCCGATGTGTTTGTCCGTGAACGCGACCTCGCCGTCGTAGAGCGCGCGCTGGCCCGCGCCGAAGTTCGGCACGTCGTCGTGGCGCAGGTAGTCGGCGTGCGGGTCGAGGTAGTGCACCCACAGGAAGAAGCGTCCCTGCGTGTTCTCCGGCTTCGCGAGCTGCGCGAGCGCCGCGTCCGTGAGCGCGTCGCTCGACTTCATGTCGGCCACGTCCCAGGGCGCGTTCTCGGGCGGCGCGGCCGAGAGATCGACCACGTCGAACCCGGCGTCGAGGCCGCCGAACTTGCCGAAGTAGCGGTGCGCATGCACGCCCATCGTGCGGACGCCCGCGCGCGAGAGGCGCTCGGCGAGGAAGGTCTCGGTGTCCTCGAACTTGTTGAAGTGCCCCCAGTTGCGCTGCGTCTCGCTGCCGTACTTGCCGAGGAGCATCGGGCCGACGCTCTTGCCCGTGTACGAGGCGAGCGAGTAGGCCCGGAGAAACACCGCGCTCTCGGCGGCGAGTTTGTCGAGGTTCGGCGAGACGGGCTGCGGATACCCGGCGTACCCGAGGTCGGCGCGCAGCGTGTCCACCGTGATGAGCACGACGTTGAGGTCGGCGGGGACGTCGGCGCTCTTCGGCGCGGGCGCTTGCGCCGAAGCGGCAGGCGCGAGCGCGGCGAGCACCTCGGCGCGCAGGTCCGAGCCCGAGCAATCCTCGTCGACGCCGTTGTCGGGGATCTCCACGCCGAGCGGCCCGACCGACGCGTCTCCCTCGCGGCAATCCCCGCCGCCGAAGAGCGCGCTCGCGCCGTCGTGATCCCGATCCGCGAGCTTGCGCATCACCGCGAGCGAGAGCTTGCCGAGCGGCGCATCCCGCTCGATCGCCTGCGCCACCGGCGCGCCCTCGCCCCCGAGCGAGACCGCCGTCCGCGGCGTGAAGAGGACCGGCGCGACCGCGAAGAGCGCCGCGACGAGCGCCCTGCGCGGCGAGGCGAGCGCCGACGAGAGAAACGCGGCGAACGCGATGAGCGCGAGCATCCCGACCGCACGCAGATCGAGCTCGGGGCGCTTGAGCACGCCGTAGATCCCGAAGAGCCCGCCCTCGCCGCTCGGCCCGCCGGTCGCGACGCCGAGGCCGAGGAGCAGGCCCACGACCACGAGCGCGGCGAAGGCCGTCTTCGCGGGATCGACGAACGCGGGCCGGCCCTCGCTCGCCGTCGCCAGCGCTTGCCGCAGCGCCGGCGTGAGCGCGAGCGAGAGCAGCGCCGCGAGCAGGCCGACGACGAGCGTGCCCGTCGCGATGGCGAGCCCCGCGAGCGGCGCCGCGACGTCGAGCGCGAGCAGCGCCCGTGCGAGCTGCGCGGAGAGCGTCATCCACAGGAACGCGGCCACGATCGCGAGCGGCACGAACGCGGCCACGTCCGCGGGCCGGCCTTTCGCGCGCGCGCGGAGCGACGCCACGGCCGACGCGGGCGTCGGCGCCGCGTCCGGGAAGAGGAGCACGAGCGACGTCGCCACGACGAGCCCCACGAGGAGCGCGATGGGCGCGACGAGCCCCGCGTCCGCGACGAAGATCGCGAACGCCTTGGCGGCGTCGACGCGCTCCTCCTCGCCGCCGCGCGTATACGCGGCGTCGAGCGCGGCGGCGGCGAGCCCCGCGATGGATGCGCCCATCGCCCCGCGGGCGATCCGGCTCGCCCAAGCTCGAACGTAGAGCGCGGTCTTCATCCCTTGGTTCGCGCGCGCGGCGCGCGGGGCGGCGCGACCTCCGGGCCGGCCGTCTTCGTGGGGCTCCTCCGCGCGAGCGGGTGCGCCGCGTCGTACACCTTCGTCAGGTGATCGATCGAGACGTGCGCGTACCTCTGCGTCGTCGACAGGCTCGCGTGCCCGAGCATCTTCTGGATCGCGCGCAGATCCGCGCCGCCGTCGAGCAGATGCGTCGCGAACGTGTGCCGGAGCGCGTGCGGGTGCAGGTCCGCGCGGCCCGCGCCGAGCGCGCCGTACCGATGCACGAGGTGCTGCACCTGCCGCACGCTGATGCGCCGACCGAGCCTCGACACGAAGAGCGCTCGCTCGTCGAGCGCGCCCGTCTTCGGGTTCCGAAGCTCCTCCCGCCGCCCGAGCCATCGCGTGATCGCGCCGCACGCGAGCGAGCCCACCGGCACGATCCGCTCCTTGCTCCCCTTGCCGAGCACACGCGCGCGTCCACCGTCCGCCGTGATCTCCACGTCGCCGACGTCGAGCCCCACGAGCTCCGACACGCGGAGCCCCGACGCGTACAGCACCTCCAAGATCGCCCGATCCCGCTGCCCTTCCGCCGTCGCCTCGTCGGGCGCCTCGACGACCTCCGCTGCGGCGTCCGCGTTGACGAACGTGGGCATCGGCCGCCGCACCTTCGGCAGCTCGAGCTCGGCTGCGGGGTTCTTCTCGATCTCCCCGCGCCGTTCGAGCCACCGCAGGAAGGCCCGCACGGCGGCGATCTTCCTGCCGATCGACGGCGGCGCGTGCGTTCGGGCGAGCTGCCCGAGGAACCCTCGCAACACGAACACGTCGAGATCCCCGGGCCCCCGCACGCGCCCGCGCCGCTCCTGCACGTGGGCGATGAGCTGGGCAAGGTCTCGACGGTACGCGGCGACGGTATGGGGCGATGCTCGGCGTTCCTCGCCGAGATGGCGTACGAACCGCGCCACGGCCTCTTCGAGGCCCGCGCCCTTCGCGGCGTTCTCCGGGACCGCGCTCTTCACGGCCCTTCCCGTAGCATCGCCCCCCGCCCCCGGGCAAAGAGAGCGTCGACCGAGGGCGCCCGCGTCGATCGACCGGACCGGACCGGGGGCCTCTGCGAAAAGATGCCTTCCGTGGGAGGGACCAGGTAGATTGCTCCCCGGGGAACCTATGGAAGGCGAGACGCTCGAGGGCCGCTACCAGCTCGGGGAGGAGCTCGGACGCGGGCGTCATGGCGTCGTGTACAGGGCGAACGACCTGCAAACCGGCACCGAGGTCGCCGTCAAACGGCTGCGCACGCAGGCCCAGGACGACCCGCAGCTCCCCGCGCGCCTCTTCCGCGAAGCCCAATCCCTCGCGTCGCTCTGGGGCACGAGCGTCGTGCGCGTCCACGCCTTCGGCACCGACCCCGACGGCGCCTTGTTCCTGGTCACGGAGCTGCTCGAAGGCGAGAGCTTCGAGGCGCACCTCGCGGACCTGGAGCTCTTCGGCGATCGTTTGAGCTCCTATAACCTGCTCACGCTCCTCGACCCGATCGCGCGCGCGCTCCACACCGCGCACGCACAAGGCATCATCCACCGCGACGTCAAACCCGCGAACCTCTTCCTCATCTCGCCCGAGCAGGGCGGCGGCGTGCGCATCCTGGACTTCGGCCTCGCCCAGGTCCTCGGCTTCGAGGCGCTCATGGCCGAGAACACCCCAGGCGGCTCGCCGAGCTACGTCGCGCCCGAGGCCTTTCGCGGCGAGCCGCTCGATCATCGCGCCGACGTCTATGCCTTCGGCGCCGTCGTCTTCCGCGCGCTCGCCGGCCGGACGCCGTTCCAGGGCGACACCCTCGCGGATCTCGCCCTCGCCGTGACGACCGCGCCGCGCCCCGAGCTCTCCCCGCTACGGCCCGACCTCGCCCCCGAGATCGACGCGTGGGCCGCGCGCGCGCTCGCGGCCGATCCCAACCAGCGGTACGCGTACATCCCCACGTTGTGGAACGACCTCATCCGCGTGATGATGAACGGCAAAGGCCCGAGCGCCGATCGGGTGCGACAAACCTTCCGCCTACCCGGCTAGCCCTGCATGTCGCCTACCCACGAGAGCGCGCAGTCCATCGAGATCGACGACGAGGCCGAGGCCGAACAACCGGCCGACGTCGACCAGGCCAACGAGGAGGCCCACCAAAAAGCGCTCGAACGCGCGCGGGACCTGATTGGCCAGACGATCTCGGAGCGCTACCGGATCATCGACCTCCTGGCGATGGGCGGCATGGGCGCTGTCTACCTCGGCGAGCACGTGCTCATGCACAAGCGCATCGCCGTGAAGATCCTGCACCCCGAGAGCGACGACAACCCCGAGATCGTGGCGCGCTTCGAGCGTGAAGCCCTCGTCGGCGCGCACATCGACAACCCGAACATCGCCCACGCGACGGACTTCGGGAAGCTCGACGACGGCTCGTACTTCCTGATCCTCGAGTACGTCGAGGGGAAGAACCTCGCCGAGGTGATCCGCGAGGGACCGATGAAGCCGCGCACCGTCGTGCACGTCGCGCGGCAGATCCTGCTCGGCCTGCAAGCCGCGCACGAGCTCGGCATCGTGCACCGCGACCTGAAGCCGCGAAACGTGATGCTCGAATCTGGCTTCGTGGCGAAGCTCATCGATTTCGGCTTCGCGAAGGTCTCCGTCGGCAAGCTCCCGCTCACGGTGCCCAAGGAGGGCCGGCCGCCGTCACGCCTCACCGGCGTCGGCGTGATCTTCGGGACGATCAACTACCTCGCGCCCGAGGCGGCGCACGGCATGGACGCGGTCGACGAGCGCGCGGACCTCTATGCGCTCGGCGTGATGATGTACGAGATGCTGACGGGCAAACACCCGTTCGATTCGACCGATCCGGTCGAGATGTTTTCGCATCACCGCACGACCCCGCCGCCGCGTTTTTCCGTGCGCGCGCCGGACGTGACGATTCCCGCCGAACTCGAGCCGCTCGTGGGCAGGCTGCTCGAAAAGGACCCGTACGAGCGATTCCAGAATGCGGCCGCGGCGATCGAGGCGCTGGACGCGCTTTCGATTTCGAGCGAGCCCGTCGAAGAAGCGGCCGTTCGTTCGAGGAAGATCACGCCGCCGCCGCCCTCGGTCTCGACGCGCCCCCCGGAGCAATCGAGCGCCAATACAGAGCCGGCGAAGGTGGCTGAAGCAGCGCCTGCGAGCGCGGTGCGCAAGAAGAAGAAAAAGGCGCGGGCCGACGAGCTCGCGCGGCGCGCCGCCGAAAAGAAGCCGAGCGCCATCAATTACACGCTCGCCGTCATTGCGATCGTGGCCGTGGCCGCGGCGGCGTTTTTCGCGTCGCGCTGAGCGGTCTACCCCGCGAATTCAACTCGAAGCGACGTCCCGCCGCTGCACGAGTGGATCCGGGTCACCCGCAGGGGCAGCGTCCTCCCACGAAGCCCTGCCCCCTGTCGCCCGCAACACCTCCCACCCACCCCTCGCTGGTGACCCGCATCAGCGACAAGGGGGCGAGGCGACCCCTTGCGGCTGACCCGTGGCAGCCCGAACGCAGTCGCCTCCGGGTCGTAGCCCCTCCCGGTCTTCCTCAAGAACCGCCGTCCTATGCCCCGAGGCAGTCCTCATCAGGCGCAGCACGTGGCCCCTGCCCCTCTCGCCTGCGCCTCGTCATCCGCTCGCGGAGACCGCCCCCGTTGCATGCGAATACGCCTCGACCGAAGCCATCCGACGGATCCCAACAGGGGTAGGCTCAATCGCCCGACATCGGCCCCGGATCCGGGATCGGGTCGCGCATCGTGACGAACTCCTCCGCGGCCGTCGGGTGAATGCCGACCGTCGCGTCGAATTGCGCCTTCGTCGCGCCGCATTGGATCGCAATGGCCACGCCTTGGATGATCTCCGGCGCGTCCGCGCCGACCATGTGCGCGCCCACCACCTTCTGCGTCGCCCGGTCCACGATGAGCTTCATCATCGTGCGCTCATCCCGCCCCGAGAGCGTGTGCTTCATCGGCCGGAAGCGCGCGCGGTAGACGTCGACCTTGCCATACCGCCGCCGCGCCTCGTGCTCCGGCAGGCCCACCGTGGCCGCCGGCGGCTGCGAGAATACCGCGCTCGGCACGTCCTCGTGGTTCATGGCGGTCGGGCGGTCCCGGAAAAGCGTCTCCGCCACGGCGCGCGCCTCCGCGATGGCCACCGGCGTGAGGTTGATCCGATCCGTCACGTCCCCGACCGCGAAGATGTTCTGCACGCTCGTCCGCGAGTATCCGTCGACCTTGATCGCCCGCACCTCGTCGAGGGCCACGCCGACCTCCTCCAGCCCGAGCCCGTCCGTGTTCGGCGCGCGCCCCGTCGCGAACAGGACCACGTCCGTCTCCAGGATCTCGCCGCCTGCGAGGCGCACGGACAGGCTGTCGCCGTCCTTCGCCACGCTCCGGAGGATCGTCTCGCGCAGGATCCGGATGCCGCGCTTCTGCATGCCTTCGGCCACGGACTCGCGCACGTCTTGATCGAAGCCGCGCAGCACGTTGTCGCCGCGCAGGGCGAGCGTCACCTCCGCGCCCGCGGCGCGCCAGATGCCGGCGAACTCCACGCCGATGTAGCCGCCGCCCACGACGAGCGCGCGGCGCGGCACGTACGGCAGATCGAGCGCCTCGTCCGAGGAGATGCCGAGCTCCTTGCCCGGGATGTCGGGCCGCACGGGCCGGCTGCCCGTCGCGAGGAGCAGGTGCCGCGCCGTGTAGCGCTTGCCCGCGACCTCGACCGTGTGGGGATCCACGACCCGCGCATGCCCCTCGATCGTCGTAACGCCCGCGTCGCGCAGCATGCGCACGTAGATGCCGTTCAGCCGATCGAGCTCGCGCTCCTTCGCCTCGACGAGCTTCGCCCAGTCGAGCTTCGCCTCGCCGAACGTCCAGCCGAAGCCACGCGCGTCTTCGAGCTCCTCGGCCACGTGCGCGCCGTAGACGAGCAGCTTCTTCGGCACGCAGCCGCGCAGGACGCAGGTGCCGCCCACGCGGCGCGCCTCGCAGATCGCCACGCGTGCGCCGTACGACGCCGATCTGCGGCTCCCCGCCACGCCGCCCGAGCCTGCGCCGATGGTGAAGAGATCGAAGTCGAACGTGGTCATCGCGGGGCCTCCTCGGCGGGAGTATGCGGGAGGATGGGCGAACGCGCGATGGGGTTTGGGGCGTAGCTCGGCTCGTCCGAGCGTAGCCCCAACGTCGGCAGGGGGTTTGGGGCGTAGCTCGACGCGGGCCCTTACTTGCGGCCCCTCTCGGTCGAACGCATGCAGCGCCGGAGCGCCTCGCGCAGCGTCGCGAGCGTGATGATTTTCGTGAGATCGATCCCGATCTGCACCATCGTCTGCGCGACCGCGGGGCGAATGCCCGTGATGATGCACTTCGCGCCGAGCAGCTCGGTCGCGCGCACGAGCTTGCCGATGTGGTCGGCCGTCGCGGTATCCACGATGTCGACGCCCGTGAGGTCGATGATCGCGTACGTCGCGCCCTTTTGCGTGATCGTGTGGAGCAGCCGCTCCATCATCTCGGCGGCGCGCTGGCTGTCGACCACGCCCATGAGCGGGAGCGAAAGCACGCCGTCCCATACCTCGATGATCGGCGTCGAGAGCGCCCGGATCGCCTCTTCTTGCCGCGCGATGAGCTCGAGTTTTTCGCGCAGCTCGCGCTCGGCCGCGGCGCGCTCGTCGACCTCCTTGCGCACGCGTTCGAGCGCCACCGCGAGGTCCGCCTTCGTGGCCTGGTCCGATTCAAAGAGCGCGTCGAGCCGATCTTCGAGGCTCCTTTCCGAAGGTCGCACGACGAACTCGTCGTACGCGTCGCCCCGGGCCGCAAAAGCCGTCTGCTCGGCCCAGCACGACGGCACGCTGAAATAGCGCTGAAATATCCCGGCGAACTTGCCTCCCACGTAGGCGGAGCCCCAATGGGCCTCGATCGCGCGCTGCGCCATGGATTCCCAGCTATTGTGGACCCGGACATGTGCCTCGTGGGCTTTCGCGTCGACGGAGACGAGCTCCCAGCGCCCCCAGCCCGCCGCCGCCGCGACCGCCGCGAGCGCCGCAAAGCCCTCCTCGAATGTGGGCTGCGAACAAATGAGGGCCCAATCTCCGTCCGTGCTGTCGCGCCCGCCGCCGTGGAGCGCGAGCCGGAATCGCTCGGTGCCGACCATCCGGTGAAAACCGGACAAAAGGCCTGCGACGGACGACTCGGTCCACATCGTCACAGCGGGAGAGCCGCCCCAGGTGCACACACCTTTCTCGGCGTCCCACTCGACGTCGATCCCCCCGATACGCACCTTGTCGCCCATCGTTCGGCCCCACCTCGCAATGACGAGGGAGCGTATCGCCGGCGCCGCGATCAAGCCAGCGAAATAAAGGGTGCAGCCATAGCGTAGCGCCCTGCCGCGCACCCCATGAGCGACAACAGCCTGACGCCGTTTCCACGCGCAATCATGACCGTGTACCTGGAAAACGGCGCGCCCGCGTCGTCGCTAGAGCGAGGCGCGGGCGCTCACGCGGATTCCGCGTGGTCAGGAGTTCTTCTGCGTTCGAAGATCCGACGGGCGCATGCAACGGCGCAATGCCTCCCGCAACGTGGACAGGGTGGCGATTTTCGTGAGATCGATCCCGATTTCGACCATCGTCTGCGCGACCGCGGGGCGAATGCCCGTGATGGTGCACTTCGCGCCGACGAGCTCCGCCGCGCGCACGAGTTTTCCGATGTGATCGGCCGTCTCCGCGTCGATCGCGTCGACGCCGGTCAAATCGATGATCGCGACCCGCGCGCCTTTGTGGGTGATCGCGTCGAGCAGCCGCTCCATCATCTCGGCCGCGCGCCTCGTATCGACCGCGCCGAAGAGCGGGAGCGTGAGCACGCCGTCCCATACCTCGATGATCGGGGTCGAGAGCGCCCGGATCGCCTCCTCCTGCTGCGCGATGAGGTCGAGCTTTTCGCGCAGCGCGTGCTCGGCCTGGGTGCGCTCCTCGACCTCCCGGCGCACGCGCTCGAGCGCCACCGCGAGGTCCGCCTTCGTGACCTGATCCGATTGAAAGAGCGCGTCGAGCCGCGCTTCGAGGCTCCGGTCCGAGGGTCGAATGACGAATTCATCGAAGGCGTCGCCCTCCGCCGCGAACAACGTCTGCTCGGCCCAGCAGGTCGGGACCCCGAAATGGCGCTGAAAAATCCCCGAGAGCTTGCCCGCGACGAACGACGCCCCCCAGGAGACCCCGAGCGCGCGCTGCGCGACCGATTCCCAGTTGTTGTAGACCCGCACCCGCGCCTCGCGCGCGACGAGGTCGACCGAGACGAGCTGCCAGCGCCCCCAGCCCGCCGCCGCCGCGACGCGGATGAGCCTTTCGAATCCCTCCTCGAACGTCGACGCCGAGGCAATCATGCGCCAATCCCCGTCGATGCTGTCGCGCCCCCCCTGCTGCATCGCGAGCTCGAACCGCTCGGCCCCGACCATTCTCTGCACCGTCGTGAGCAGCCCCGCCATGGTGCTCTCGATCCACGCCGTCATCACCGGCGCGCCCGCCCATAAGCAAAGCCCGTCCTCCTCACGCCACTCGATGTCGATGCCGCCCACCTCAAGCTTCGGATTCATGCGGCCGAACATAAACCGGGGACGGAAAAACCGCATCCAGAATTCGGAAAAAGCAGGCTGCTACATGGTGCTACGTTCCACGACACGGTCGAGATGCTCCTGGAAGAACGCGAGGACGCGATCCTTGGCGTCGAGCGCGGAGGGCTCGTGGTAGCCGGCGTGCATCGGCAGGAGCGGGCCGATCTTCTGGAGAATTGCACCCTCGGTGCGCGTGAAAAACGAATGCCCCGCGTCCTCGTAGACCTTGATGTCCGAAGGGACGCCGAGCCGCGCGAGGTTCCGCCGCAAGCGCTCGGGCGCGTCTCGCAAAGGCTTGTCGAGGCCGCCGAAGCTCGCCACCGTCGGGCAGGCGCTCGGCAGATCCTCGGGGATCTCGCCATAAAAAGGTGCAGCGACCTTGTAATGGCCGCGCATCGCGAGCACGACCGCGAAGCCGCCGCCCATGCAAAAGCCGACCACGCCGAGCCGGTTCCCGTCGACCTCGGGACGCGACGCGAGATACCGCCTCGCCGCGTCGAGGTCGTCGATCGGCCGGCCGCGTTGCTTGATGATCGAGCGAATCGCGCCCGCCACGCATAAGAGCTTCGGGCCGCGGTGAAAGAGGTCCGGGATGAGCACGACATACCCCGCCTCGGCGAACTCCCGCGCGACGCGCTTCATCTCCTCGTTGAGGCCGAAAACCTCATAGATGAGCAAAAGCCCAGGCCGCGGCTCCGGCCGGTCCGGCAGCGTGAGGATGCCCCGCATCGAGAAACCGTCGTCGCAAGGAAACCTGATCTCGCGCTGATCCATCGAGCCCCCCTTGTACCATGGGGGAGGCCGCTCCTCAGCCGAGGTTGCGCTTCTTGTCGGCCGGCGCGCCCTGCCCCGCGGCCGCCGGCATGCGCACCGAAGGCTTGCGCGCAGGCCTGCCCTCGGCGCGCGCAGGCGCGAGGCTGCGCAGCGTGGCCTGCACCTCGTCGCGCACGTGCGGGCCGAGGAGCCGCTCGGCCTGCGCCACGATGCGGCCCGCGAACGCGGCGAGGATCGCCTGGCCTTCGAGGTCGTCCTGCTCGGGCGCCCCCAGCTTGCGTCGGTGCTCCTCGTAATCCCGGGCGCAGGCCCCGACCGGACCCGGCGCGGAGAGGGCGCGACGCACGACCAGGCGCGCGCCCCGCTCGCCCGTGACCGCGGGCAGCTCCGCGGCGATCCGCAGCGCACCCTCGACATTGCCGGCCGCGGCGAGCATGGGCGCGAAGTACTTGCGGGCGAGCTCGACGAGGCGCGGGGCGAGCGCCTGCTCGTCGAGCACGGTCACGTCCGGCGGGAGCAGCCCCGCCACGCCAGCCTCGTGCAGAAAGGCGTTGAGGACCCGCGAGCGCGTCGGGACGGGGCGCAGGTAGGTCCCGGAGCCCCGCTCGGTCGGACGCACGGCGGGCATGGCCTTGACGGACCGAGGCTTCCGCGCGCGCGCGAGGTGCCGGTCGGCGAGCGCCTTCTGCGCCTCCGGGTCGCCGCCCGAGACGAGCTCGGACACACGTTTGGCGGGGCCAAAGGCTGGATCCGAAGGAGGCGTGTGACGCTTGCCGCTGGACATGCGAGGGGTGGCTCGCGCAAAGGAGCCTGCTCGTCCGTCTACCACGCGGAAAGCGTTCAGGTGTGGAGAACTTGGACTGGCTCGGACGAATATTGTCCGAGGCTGGATCCAGGCTGATTTCCGCGAGGGCTCAGGCGGCGCGGAGCACGGCCTGGATGGCGTCGAAGCTCGCGGGCTTGACGAGGTGTGCGTCGAAGCCGGCCTCGAGGGCGCGGTCGCGGTCCTCGGCCTGGCCGTAGCCGGTGACGGCCACGATGAACGGGCGCAGGGTCCCGTCGTCGCGCAGGCGCTTGCAGACCTCATAACCGTCCATGCGCGGCAGGCCAATGTCGAGGAGCACGATCTCGGGGTGGCCATTCGACACGGCTTCGAGGGCCGCCTCGCCGTCGTGCGCGACGGAGACCTCGTGACCGAGCGTTTCGAGCAGCGCGGCCATCGTCTCGGCCGCGTCGATGTTGTCGTCCACGACGAGGACACGGCGGCTCTGCCCCATCGCGGGGATTTCGGGGGGTTGCGGGGCCGTCATGGGAGCTTCCTCCAGCGCGAGACGGACGACGAACTCGCTGCCTTTTCCGAGCCCGTCGCTATGGGCTTCGACCCTCCCGCCGTGCAGCTCGACGAGGCGGCGAACGAGAGAGAGTCCGATTCCGAGCCCCCCCTCCGAGCGGTCGAGGGTGCGCGTCGATTGGTAAAATGTGTCGAATACATGCGGCAAGTCCTTCGGATCGATCCCACGGCCGTTGTCCTTGATCCGGATGAGCGCTTCGTTTCGAGGTCCCCTTTCGATGCCGAGGTGAATGCGGCCTCCGTCGTCGGTGTACTTGGCCGCGTTGTTCAGCAAATTGGCCACGACCTGCGTGAGCCGCGCCGCGTCGACATTCACGTGAAGCGGCTCGGGGCAAGGCGCGAGGTCGAGATGGTGCTTGCGGGCGTCGATGAGCGGCCGCGTCGATTCGATCGCCTGGTCGATGATCTCGCCGAGCTCGTGCGTCTCTTTTCGCAAGGTGATCCGTCCGCGCGAAATGCGCGAGACATCGAGCAAATCGTCGAGGAGGCGCACGAGGTGGCCGACCTGCCGCTCGATGACGTCGCGGGACCGCAAAAGCCGCGGCTCGGCGAGCTCGACCCGCTTCTGGATCTCCACGGCCGTCTTGATGGGCGCGAGCGGATTGCGGAGCTCGTGCGCCAGCATGGCCAAAAATTCGTCCTTGCGGCGATCGGCCTCGCGCAGGGCCTCCTCGGCGCGGTCTTGATCGGTGACGTCCTGGACGACGATGCCGATGCCCACGATCTCGCCCGCCCGTCGGTCGCGCACCGGATAATAGTTGCAGAGCCAGTGGCGGACCTCGCCCGGACACGCGCGCGTCTCGCCGATGAGGGGCACGTTGAGGAGCCGTTCGCCCACGAGCACGCGGCGATACGCATCCTCGAGCAGCGGCCACAGGTCGGGGACGAGATCCGCGACGCGGCGACCGAGGTGCTCGGCGACCGAAGCACCGTTCATCGACGCCAGGCTCTCGTTGACACGCACGAACCTGCATTGCGTGTCGACCAGCGCAATGCCGAGGGGCGCATACGCGAAGAGGTTGTCGAGCAGGCCGAGCGCCTCCTCGGTCGAGCGTTGCGTCTCGCGGAGCACCTCCTCGCTACGCTTCCTTTGCGTGATGTCCTCGATCACCGCAGTCGACGTGGAGATCTCCCCACGAACGTCCCGCAAGAAGAAGGCGTGCACGCGCACCCAGGCGATGCTGCCGTCCTTGCGGAGGTACCGCTTTTCGGTGCGATACACCCGCCCGTCCCGCGCGGCCTCCCGATACCCGGCCACGTCCTTTTCACGATCGTCGGGGTGCGTGAGCTCGCTGAACCTCTTGCTGAGGAGCTCGGCCGCCGAATACCCGGTGATCTCGCAATAACAGGCGTTGACCCGGAGCAAGCGCCCGTCCTTGGCGTCCGCCTGCGCCATCCCGAGGGGGATCCAATCGTAGAGCTGCCGGAACAGCTCGTCGGTCCAGCGCGCCACGCTCTCGGCGGCGCGGCGCGGCGTGAGGTCGCGAATGACCGTCGCGCGCGCCGGGCGGCCTTTGACATGAACATTGCCGCCGCGAAGCTCGGCCACGAATCGGCTGCCGTCCTTGCGCTGGAGCACAGCCTCGTAGCTGGTCTCGGCGCCGCTCCTCAGCCGCTCCGCGAGCAAAGGCTGAAAATCCTCCGGCGCGAGCAGCTCTTTCCGCGTCCCAAGGACCTCCTCGCGGCCATACCCGAAGGTCTCGGTGAAGGCCTGGTTGACGTCGAGGATCACGCCCTCGCTGTGGAGGACCAGCGGATCGAACGAGGCCTGCGCGAGGACGCGGAATCGCCCCTCGCTTTCGCGCAGGACCTCCACCTCCGCGGTCACGCGCGCTTCGAGGGCGCGCAGCCGATCGAGCCGCGAGGTGCAATCCCCGAAGCGGCGATCGAAGCGGCGCATGCGCTCGCCAATCCAGCTCATGGCGAGGCCGAACGCAAAAAAGAGGGCAACGAGCGCTCCGTCGCGCGCGGCCGCCGAACGCAGGAACACGGCCAACCCACAAAGACCCGTGGCGAGCAGGCCAGGCCCGAGACCACCGAGCACAGCCGGAAGCACAACCGCGAGGGAAAAGAGGGACCATGGGGGCCACGCGCCGAGCCATCGTTCGAGCGACGCGTGCACGACCATCACCGTGGCCGTCGACAGGACGGCCACGACGAAGCCGAGCGACGTGGACCGTTGTGTTCGCTGCGTCTGCATTCGGTTCCGTGACGTCACGGAGCGTTCGTACAGACCCCTACTATGCGCCGCGCACGTCGCACGTCACGGCGAATGCATTTGCTCGAAGCTGTCCGGAAAAACCAGCCTCGGGGGCCACGCGGGCTCAGCAGCCAGGGCCGTTCGGGCAGCTTCCTTCGCGGGGCGTGGCGCTCGCAGCGCCGACGTCGCACCAGGTGGGGAAGGTGTCGGGCAAACCCTTGGCATAAGGCGATTCGCCGGCGCCGATCCAGTAGGGGTGGTCGAGGACGAACTGCCACATCGACGCGTAGCTCGTGAGCCCGTTCATGGCGTCGATGGGCGGCTCGGCGTGGCCGCAATTGTGGACGCACTCGAGGAAAAAATGCCCGCGGGAGGCGAGGTTCTGCTCGAGGTCCTTCGACGCGGTCTCGAAGTTCATGACGCCGAAGCAATTGTCGGTGGGCCCGCCCCAGAGGACGATCGCCGGCATGCGGTGCTCGGGGTTCGGGAACGGCTTGATGAGGCCGCCCGTGCCACCGGAGAACGAAAGGATCGAGGAGAGGTATTGCCCACGGCCGCCCGCGAGCTGGCTCGTCCAGAGCGCGCCCGCGCTGACGCCGGCGCTGGCGACGCACTCCTTGTTGACGCTGAACTGCGCGGACACGCAGGCGAGCATGTCGTCGAAGAAGACGAATTCCTCCTCCATGCGCGCCGTGGTCTGCGTGGCGTCGAAGGGCCATTTGAAGGTGATGTCGTCCTTCGATTCGGGGATGACGGCGATGAAGCGCTGCTGATCGACGGCGGTCTGGATCTGGCCCTTTTCGTAAAAGTCATCGGCACTCCCGCCGAGCCAGTGCCAGAGGAAGATCACGGGGAGGCGCTCGTCGGGCATGATCTCCGCGGGGACGACGAGGCGGAAGTCCCGATCGGCGTTGCCGCTCTTGAGGAGGTTGTGCCCGGAGACGAGCGCGGGACACGCGCCGCCCGAATACTTGGGTGGCTCGGGCGCGAGGGCCGCGCCGGGTGGAGGCGCGTCGCCGCACTTCAAAAAGACGCTCGCGCCGCCCCCGCCGCCTTGCCCTCCGCCCGCGCCGCCCGCGCCGCCCAATCCCCCGTCGCCGCCCGCGCCGCCGGTGCCGCCCGCGCCCCCGGCCGCGCCAGCGCCCGATCCCGCGTTGCCGCCGGTATTGGCCGACCCGCCGTCGTCGCCGCAGCCCTCGGCCATTGCGACGAGCCCGAGAAGTGCAAGAAAAATCGCGCCATACTTCATGACGAAGACCTCCCGGAATGGTCTTACACCCGGGGCGGCGCGGCGAAAAGGGAATTGGGGGAGGTTCGTTTTTCAGAACCGCGGGCGCGCACGCGGGATCATCGGCAGCTCGCCCGGCGGCAGCGCCTGCAGCGCCGCCAGGAGGTTCGCGGCGCCGGCCTTCGTCTTCTCGATGCCCGGCGCGATCGGCGCCGTCTCCTCGCGCTCCTCGTAGAGCTCCTTCGGAAGCTCCAGCAAGAATCGGCTCGGCGTGCGCGGCACGAGCTTGCCGCGCTGCCCGCGCGCCATGCAGCGCGACAGGTGGAGTTTTTCCCGGGCGCGCGTCACGCCCACGTAGAAAAGGCGCCGCTCCTCTTCCAGGCTCACCGCCCCGTCCTGGTCGCCGGGCACGAAATCGGTCGCGCGCTCGGTCGTCGTGCGAGAATGCGGGCAAAAGCCCTCCTCGACGCCGATCAAGAAGACGTACGGGAACTCCAAACCCTTCGAGCCGTGCATCGTGGTGAGCGTGACGCGGTCCGTCGCCTCTTCGTCCTGCTCATCCATGCGCAGCGCGAGCAGGCGCAAAAACTCGGCGAAGTGCTCCCGATCGCCCTTGCCCGCCTCGTCACGCCGCGCGAAGACCTTGAGCAGGCCCTCGACGTTGCCCCAGCGACGCGCCGCGACCTGCGGGTTCGCCGAGGCCGCCATGATGTCGGCCTTGAGGCCGATCGCCTCGCAGAGCTTCGCCGCGATCTCCGCGCTCGGCAGCTTTTGCTCGAACGCGAGACGCCCGCCCTCGACGATCCGCACGAACTGCCGGCACCCCTCGAGCGCCCCCGGCGGCAGCTCCCGCACGGCGTGCGCGCGCTGCACCACGGCCCACAGGCTCATGTCCTGCGCGGTCGCATGCGCCGTGATCTTGTGGAATGCGACTTCGCCAATGCCTCGCGCCGGATAGTTCACGACGCGCCGCAGGGACATCTCGTCGTCGGGCGAGAGCACGACCTTGAGGTACGCGATGAGGTCCTTGACCTCTTTGCGCTCGAAGAACTGCTGGCCGCCGATCATGCGGAGCGGAATGCCCCGCTCCTTCAAGGCCTGCTCGATCGGCTGCGCCTGGAGGTTCGAGCGGTAGAGCACCGCGATGTCCTTGGGGCGCACGCCGTGCTTCTCGATGAGCTGTTGCGACTCGCTCGCGACGAAGCTCGCCTCGACCTCGGGATCGGCGCAGACGACGACCTGCACGATGGGCCCGTCGCCCTGCGTGGGCACGAGGACCTTGCGGTGCCTTTTGCCCCCCTGCCGCGCGAGGATCGCGTTCGCCACGTCGAGGATCGGCTTCTTCGAGCGATAGTTGTGCTCGAGCTTGACGACCTTCGCGCCCGGAAAATGGTCCTCGAACGAGAGGATGTTCTTCACGTCGGCGCCGCGCCACGCGTAGATCGACTGATCGTCGTCGCCGACGACCACCACGTTGCGGTGCGCGCCCGCGAGCTGGAGCACGAGCTCGAGCTGCGCGTGGTTCGTGTCCTGGTACTCGTCGACGATCAGGTACCGGTAGCGCATCTGGTACTTCTGGAGCACGTCGGCGCGCTTCCTCCAGAGGCGGACGAGCTCGCAGATGAGATCGTCGAAGTCGAACGCCTGGAAGGTCCGCAGCGCGGCGAGGTACTTCGGGTAGACGAGCATGCTGATCTCGTCGTACTCGTCCACGCCGCGGCTCTTGCGTTGCTTCTCCAGCCACTCCTCGGGCGTGATGAAGTCGTTCTTCGCGGCCGAGATGCGCGCAAGGATCGCGCCGATGTCGTAGTTCTTCGTGGTGCGCAGCTCGCGCAGGATCTCGCGGATCGCGCTCGTCTGGTCCGCCTGATCGAGGATGGCGAACTTCGAGCCGCGGAAGCCGAGCGCGCGCGTCTCCTGGCCGAGCGTGTCGAGGCCGAAGCGGTGGAAGGTGCAGACCTTGAGGTCCTTCGCGACCTTCGGGCCGACGAGCTTCGCGACGCGCTCGTGCATCTCGGCGGCGGCCTTGTTCGTGAAGGTCATCGCGAGGATGCTGGTCGCGGGGACGCCCTTGCCGAGCAGCCGCCCGATACGCTCGGTGACGACGCGCGTCTTGCCCGAGCCTGCCCCGGCGAGTACGAGCATCGGCCCGAGATCGTGCTCGACCGCCTGCTTCTGAGAGGGGTTGAGATCGATCGCCACGGCCGGGGGGTAGCGCGGCCGCGGCGGGTTGGGTAGTCGGAAATTCTCGCGGTGCGTCAGGGCCCAGGATCAGGCCGGATTCCAGATCAGGGTGTCCAGATCACGGCGGTGTGGCGAACTGGCCGGGGAAGGGATTGGCGTCGTGGCGTTTGTTGACCTCGTCGTTCGTCCAGGGGAACGGATTCGTCCCGCGCTCGTGGAAGAAGGCGAAGCCGATGACGCCGACGTTGCGCGAGTCGCCGCCGGACTTCTTGGTCGCGTACGCGCCGCGCACCGAGCCGAAGCGGAAGGCGGCGACGGCGTCGACGCTCTGGCGGAAGCCGTCGATCTCGAGTTCGCCGTGCGGCTGCACGAGGTAGCCGCGCTTCGAGAAGCCCGCGGCGCGGCCGTCGATGACGTCGAGGCCATCGACGGACACGACGCACTCGATCCGGTTCGGCGTGCGGTTGCGGATGACGATCGTGTAG
Organism: Polyangium fumosum; assembly: GCF_005144585.1. Taxonomy (GTDB): domain Bacteria; phylum Myxococcota_A; class Polyangia; order Polyangiales; family Polyangiaceae; genus Polyangium; species Polyangium fumosum. Next base: position 157,826 of record NZ_SSMQ01000002.1, read on the forward strand.
CGGCGGCTCGCCTCGCCGACGATGTAGTTCTTGTCGCTCGCGACGAACCCGTTCAGGAATGCGCCGTTCTCGTCGCGCAGGCCGACGAGCAGCGCGCCGCCCGCGACGGGGGTGACGCCGCCCGAGGTGCGACGGAAGCCGGCGGCGTTCGCCATGGCGCGTGCGCCTTCCTCGTCGTTGTAGAACAGGCTCGCCATCGAGAACGGGCTCGTGGGTTCGGCGCGCTGGAACGCCACGGTCGTGATCGACGACGAGCGCGTCTCGCCCCACTCGGTGCCGAGGCCGGGCCGGTTCGTGGGCTCGGGCTGCAAGACCTCGGCCTTCTTCTCGGCCTCGAACACGCCGCCGGGGCGCGTCGCGGTGCCTTGCACGGCCGGGAGCGGAGGCGCGGCGGGCGCGGCCTCGTCCGCGGCGGGGAAGCCGGCCGAATCATTGCCGAACTGCCCGGGAGCCTCCCTCGCGGCCGTCGTCTGGACCTCGACGCCCCCCGCCTCTGCCGGCGGCTTTGCGCCACCGCCCGTGTAGGAGCCCCCGCCGCAGCCGATGGCGGAGGAAAACAACGTCGCTAACGAAACAGCCAAAAACCCACGTCGAATGAGGTCCATCGTCGTTACTCCCCACGGCTCGCGCCGTTCGCCGGTGGAAACGGAGGCGTGCACGAAGACCTTACACCGATCGCGACGCGATCGGATCGTTCACGGCACCGCCGAAGGAAGAGGGGGCTCCGAGGAGCCTGCCCGCGGCGAGCCCGGCGGCGAGCGAAGCGATGGCCAGGGCGGACACGACCATGCAACGCGTGGCTTCCCCGCCCCTCGGATCCCGCGGCGGCGCGGCGGCGCTCGGGGACGCGGGGCGGGAGACGTCCACGTGGACGACCGACGGCGTGGTGACGTCGGCGGCGCGCGCGGCGGGGTCGTAGAGGGGCGCGACGAGCGCGGGGATCTCGGCGGCCATGGCCTCGGCCGAGGCGAAGCGGTCGTCGGGGTCTTTTTCGAGGGCGCGGAGGATCCAGGCGTCGAGCGCCGCGGGGATCGGCTGCGGGGCGAATCGCGACGGCGGCGCGGGGGTCCGGTCGAGGTGTGCGAATCGGAGCGCGTCGATGCCTTTGATGTCGTCGAAGGGGCCACGACCGGCAACGAGCGCGTAAAGGACGAGGCCGAGGGCATACAGATCGGCGCGCCCGTCGACGGGTCTTCCCGCGAATTGCTCGGGCGCCATCGTGCGCGGCGTCCCGAGCGAGGCGCCCCGCGCGCCCGGTCCCTCACCGCCCGCGGCGGGCTGGGCGGCGCCGAGGTCGAGGATCTTGGCGCTGCCGTCGTCGCAAAGGAAAAGGTTTTCGAGCTTGATATCGCGGTGCACGAAGCCCGCGCGGTGGAGCGCGCCGAGGCCGCGGAGGATTTGCGACGCAATGGCGAGGGTGGTCGGCACGGAGAGGACACCGATGCGGCCGAGCTCGGCCCGGAGATCACGGCCTTCGAGGAGCTCGAGGACGAGGTAGGGGCGGCCATCGTCCGAGAGCAGGCCGAGGTCGAGGACCTCGACGAGGTTGTCATGACGTACGCGTGCGAGGATCCGCCCCTCGTCGGCGATCCGCTCGGCGAGCCCGTGGCGCTCGGCGTTCGCGGGGAGGAGGACTTTCAAGGCGGCGCGGCGCCCGAGCAGGACGTGCTCGACCTCGAAGACCTCGCCGACGCCGCCCTTTCCGAGGGGGCGAACGACAATCCACGGGGTGCCGGGCGCGCGCTCGCCGCGGCGGAGAGGCTCCGCGCGCGCGGGGGATCTGGTGGAGGGGACGCGAAGGCCCTCGACGGTGTCATCACCGGGTACGGTGGCCCGCGCATGAACGTCCGTGCAAAGCGCAACGTTTGTCACGACGCCCTCCGCTCGGCCCCGGAGAACGCCTCGGGCGCGACGGCGCCGCGGATCGCAGCGGCGAAGGCGGCCGCCGTGGGATACCGGCGCGCGGGTTTCTTTTCGAGGGCGCGCGCGACGACGCAGGCGAAGGCGCGCGGGACGTTCGCGACGTCGTCGAGGCGACGCGGGGCGAGGCCGAGGTGGGCGCGCATGACGGTGAGGAGATCGGATCCGGCGAGGAGGTCGAACGGGCCACGCGCGGCGATGCATTCGAAAAGGACGATGCCCATGGAATACACGTCGGTGCGGGCGTCGACGCGCCCGTCGAGGATCTGCTCGGGGGCGATGTAGCGAGGCGTGCCGAGGATGAATTGGGGGTCCGTGGTGTGGCGGGCCGCGGCGCCGGAGACCTTGGCAATGCCGAAATCGAGCATCGCGGGGCGCGGGGGCCCGGCATTCGCGGCGACGAGGAAGATGTTCCCCGGTTTGACGTCGCGATGCACGACGCCGTGCCGATGGGCGGCGTGCAATCCATCGAGCGCGCCGGCGACGAGGGAGGCGGCGAATGCAGGCGCGAGGGCGCCCTGGCGGAGCCGGGTCTCGCGGAGCGTCTCGCCGGGGAGGAGGGGCATGGCGAGGAAAGGACGGCCGTCCCGGGTCATTCCCATCTCGCGCAGGGGGACGAGGTTCGGGTGGCGGAGCGAGGCGAGCAGGCGCCCCTCCTGGAGGAGGCGCGCGGCGGCCTCCTGCGAGTCCCGCATCTCGTGGCGGAGCACCTTGATGGCATGAAGCTCGCCGGAAGGGCCGGTGGCCTCGTACACGTCGGCGGACAAACCGCCGCCGATCAAACGAACGACACGATAACGGGTCCCCACGAGCGGATCAGTCGAGAGCGCTGCGACGTCGGTGAGCATGAGTTCGTCCTCCCGGGGGGTTCGTCCGAGCATGACCCCCACGCGATCATGTCGACAGGAAGGGGTCGACAGTTGCGTAGAAAGGACGAAAAATCGTAATGGGCTGACGGATGTTCAGGTCTGCGGGGGGGCGCGCTGGACGGAGATCCAGGGGAGGGGGTCGCGAGTTCGGGCCAACGTCGAGCGGCGGAAGAGGGTCCCTGTCTGGGCGGACGGGATCAGGTCTGGTCCTGGTCGTGTAGCTCCCGCGCCGAGGCTTCGTTGGAGCTCGCCAATGCGCCGTCAGGGTCTGGACATGAGCAGGTCGAACTGGTCCCAGGCCTTCGCCTGGCGGATGGAGAGCCGCCAGTCGAGCGTGCTGCCGGTCGCGCCATTCCAGTACCACGCATGCTCGGTGGCCGTGTTGAGCGGGAATGCGTAGGAGTCCCCGCCCGCGAGGTGTGCTTCCTCCCAGGTCTCCCCCGCGGTCTTGTACAGGAAAGAGACCTTCGGCAGGATCGTGTAGCTCGTACCACCGATGGTGATTGTGTGCGTCTCTTCCCCGACCCGATTGAAGGGGTAACCGCACGCCTTGCCACGCCACTTATTGATTCCGGGCCAGGTGGCTGCGTACTGCCGATTGTCGAAGTAGCAACTACTACCGGCCTCATAGCAATCGCTCCCCCACAAGCTCGGATCCTCTTCGTCGTTCGTATCGAGGCGTGTGAACACGTCGGCGAGCAGACCTCCGGGGGTCGACGCCACGAACGAGGTGTTGTCGCAGGCGAAGGTGACCAGCGATTGCGTTGTGTTCTTCACGATCGAACGCGCCCAGCCCTGCTCGAAATCGAGCCGCGGCGCACGCCCCCTGCCGTCGAGGGCCGTGGGCAGCTCGACGCCGGGCTCCGCCAGCGCCCTCCAGATATCGCGCGCGCCGAGCTCGACGCCATCCGCGAGCTTGGTGAGTTGCTCCAGGACGAGTGTCCCTGGGTCGCCGGACTCGACCACGAGCACGCTGTGCTCCTCTCCGATGTCGACGGGGAGGAAGCGAACCTCGCTCCCGCTCGGCGTGCGCAGGGTCACGAGGTCGGTGGGCGCCTCTTCCACGGACGGGGCGGCAAGCGCCTCGTCGCGCGGGAGGTCGACGCCCTCCTCCACGCCGCTCGGCTCGGAAACGCAACCAGCACCCGCGAACGCGACGGCGAGACCCAGAAACAGGCTATGGACGGGAAAACCCTTCATGGCAAGACTCCATCTTTCAAGGGGAAGTGCGAGGTGCGCTCACGCGCCTCTTTGCGCGTCCGGCCACCCTCGCATCGTGATGGACGTCGAATGCAAAACCTTTGCCAGCACCCGGGCCCCCGCGAGAATCAGCCCCCTCGCCCCCCGCTCGGCTGCACGCGCGCACCGACTGAAACGGCGCCGTTACACCGTAATGCGCTCGTGACGCCGCCTGTCACCGCCGCATGACAGTCGCCTTGTTACCGCGGGGGAAAACCTCGATTCGCGAAGCTGGATTCAATTGACAGGGCGCCGGCGCCCCACCACGCTCCTCCGTTCATGCGCCGCAGGATCTCGTCGCTCGCCGTCGCACTCGCCCTGCTCGTCTCCACGACCCCGAGCCACGCCGATGGCTGGAACGTCTTCACGGTCGGGCCGATGGGCGGCATCGTGTTCGGCCCCGAGCAGCCCGTGCTGGGGCTCCTCGGCGGCGAGGCCACGTTCGTGCATTACGCGAGCCCGTCCGGCAAGGGGCTCGGGTACGGGGGCTTCGTTCAGGCGAGCACGGTGGGCTTCGAGCGCTTGCGGGTCTCGTTCGGCCCGCAGATCAATACGACGATCTTCGGCGCCGAGGTCGGAACCACGTTCGAGAGCGCGACGAAGGACCGGGCCGCATTCGTCGGCGCGCACCTCGCGCCTTTCGTGTCGGTCGGGTTCGCTTCGCTCATGTTCCAGGTCGATCTCCCGTTCGCGCGCCTCTCGGACGGCCCGCTCCCCCCCGTCGAGCTGGTCGTCGCCGGCACCCTCAAGCTGCCCATCGACCTCGAACACGGGGTGCTGCTGCAACCATAAACCTCCCCCTTGCGAACCCGTCGGCCGCGACGGTAGATAGAAAAGGCATGCCCCTCCCCCCTCGCCGCGCCACGGCGCTCGCCGCGCTGATCTCCCTGGCCTGCGGCTGTCGCGACGCCAAGCCCCCAACCGAGCGCGCGCCGTCCGCCGTGCTGACCCAATCGGTTTCGGCCGCGCCGACATCGACATCGAACGAAGCTCCCCGCAAAGCCGAGCCGCTCGGGCCGGCCTCGCCGCTCGTCGAATTCGAGGGACTCGCCAAGCTCGACCCCAAGCCGCTGGTGGTGCTGCGCGAGAGGAATCCATGGCTCATGGTCCTCGGCTCGGACGTGCCCACGATCGTCGTGTACGAGGATGGGCTCGTCGTGTACCACAAACTCGTGGGAAACAAGGCTGAAGCGCTCACCGCGAACGTGGGCGCGGAGGCGGCGAAGAAACTCGGCGAGGAGCTCGCGACGGCCGATTTCATGGCCCTGCCAGCGCAGGCTTCGGTCACGGCAGCGACGGATCAGCCGACGGTAGGGATCGCGCTTCGCCAGGGCTCGCAATGGAAATGAAGCCGCCCAAGGAAGGCGTCTACCACCATCACGTCCCCGGCCGCCACGAGGCCGCGACGCGCGCGTTCCTCGCCTCGCTGGAGCAGAGCCAGGGCGTCTCCGTCGGCGGCGCGTCCGCGTCGATCGGCGTCCGACGCGTGATTCCGAGCGACGATGACATCCGTTCGATGATCCTCTGCGCCTGGACGAAGAGCATCCCTGGCGCGAAGCCTCCGACAGGCTGCCGCTAGAACATCGAGCGGTTCGACAACCGCTCGATGTTCTAGCTCTTTTGTCCCGAGGGGGACGCCTCGCGTCCCCCTCTCGCCCAGGCAAAGCCCGGGCGATTCACCCCCCGAGGCGAGCTCGCTGCGCGATCTCGCAGAGCGCCGAACGGGTCGGCGCTCTAGCGCTCGTCAGTGCACGAGGAACCACCGCACGCCGGGCTTGATCTCCATGTGGAAATGGTCGGCGTGGTCGGTGTTGTAATTCGGCGAGAGCACATACGTAAAGAGGCCCGCGTCCTGGGATTCGCACACAATCGCGCGAAGCTCCTGCGCGACGGGCTGCTCGGGCTTACGCGCGCCCTCGCCGCAGGTCTTTTCACCGATCTTGCCGTGGAAATGGTCGAGGACGCTGATCCAGGTCCCGTCCTTCTTGCGCAATCGGCCGACGTCGATCGCGAGCCCCGCGGGATGACGCGTGCCCGGCGGGGCCCAGCGCGGGTGCGGCACGGTCTTCGCCGGCGCCGCGTGCGCCTCGGTCTTCGCCGGTGTTGCCTGCACGTCCGCCTTCCCCGGCGCCGCCTTCGCCTCGGCTTTTGCCTCGGCCTTCACCGGCGCGTGGTGCGGAGCGGCCTTCGGGGCGTGCCGCGGCGCGGATTTCGGCTTGTCGCTCGCCGTCACCACCTCGCGCGGCTTGGCCTGGACCGCGGCCGGCGCCTTGTGTTTCGTGCCCTTCGCCGCGCCCTCGTGGGCAGGCTTGGTCCCGAGCGCGCCCTTGCCGAGGTCCGGCGCCTTCGCCGCATTCCCCGCAGGCAACTTCGCGTTCGTCTTCGGCGCCTCCGCTTTCGGCGCCTCCGCTTTCGGCGTTTCCTTCTTGGGCGCCTCTTTCTTCGCCGTTTCCTTCTTGGGCGCTTCCTTCTTCGCCGTTTCCTTCTTCACCGCCACGGGCGCTGGGATCTCGCGCGGCACGTTCGGCCGGTACATCGTGTAGTGGACGAGCTCGTCGATCTCGTGACGTTCGAGCACCGCCGTGAAATCGTCGAGCGAGAGGGCCAGACGCGCGTCGAGGATCTCGAACACCGACATCGGCCGCTGCTCCTCCGGCAGCGCCGAATGAATCGATACCCCGTGCAGCCGGCCCGTGAGCCGGATCGGCGCGCGAACGCCGGGCACGGGTTCGACGCGTACGTACGGCAGGCTGCGGCGATCGAGCTCGGCGAACGCCTCGTCGTCCGTCATGTTCGCGTATCGATACGCCGGGCTCGCCTCGACCACCGAGGCATCGGGCGTCACCAGGAACGGGGAGAGCGCGCTCGCCGGGCGGGCGCAGAGCATGCCCGCGCCGAACGTGAGCGCCGCGAGGCAGGACGGGGCCAGGGAGCGGAGAAGCGAACCGAGCACCACGAACCGACTCTACCCGCCGTCCCCGGGAAGGCCAGAAAATCGAAGATCTTCCCGGACCACCCCACGACCACGGGCTCGCGCCGCCGGCCAGACGAGGCTATCCTCGCCCGCGCGTGCTCCCGGATCCTCCCGCCCCCTTCGAAACGCCCGAGCCGCCGCCCGCACCGGGCCTCGGCGCCGAGAGCCCCGCGCCCGCCGCGCCCCTCACGCCCGCCCCCGAAGCGCCAAACGCGCGCCGCCCGCTGCTCGTCGCGCTCGCCACGACGATCCTCGTGACCGCGCTCTCCTACCTCGCGCCCAAAGATCACGCGGGGACGGCCGTCGGGCTCGCGTTCCTCGCGGTCACGTGGTGGCTCGTCCTCCGCGCGGACGAGCACGTGATCCGCGCGCACGGCCTCTCGCTCGGCGGCCTGCTCGAACCGCTGCCGCTCGATCGGCGCCGCCTGCTGCGCGACGCGGCCGTGGCCTCGCTCTGGGTGCTGCTCCTCGCGGCGATCATCTTTCCGCCGTTCTGGATCGGCTTCAAACTCTTCTGGCGCGTGAAGATGCCCTTCGTGCTCCGGGGCATCGTGTCGCCGTGGAACGAAATCTCCGGGCATTTCCTGGCCGTGGCGCTCCCCGAGGAGGCCTTTTTCCGGGGATACCTCCAGACCCGGCTCGACGCCGCGTGGACGCCCCGGTGGCGTGTGTTCGGCGCCGATCTCGGCCCGGGCGTGCTGGTCTCGTCGGCCATCTTCGCGATTGGGCATTTCTTGACCGTGCCGAGCGTGGATCGGCTCGCGGTGTTTTTCCCGTCGCTCGTCTTCGGCTGGCTGCGCGCGCGGACGGGCGGCGTCGGCGCGGGCGTCGTGTTCCACGCGCTCTGCAACATCTTCTCCGCGACGCTCCAGCGCGGCTACGGGTTCTCGCGATGAGCGCGTCGAAGCCCCGCGCGGCGCTCTTCGACATGGACCGCACGCTCGTGCGCAAGGAGACCGCGAGCCTGTACGTGCGGTATCTGCGGGACATCGGCGAGGCGTCGACGTTCGACCTTTTGAAGACGTTTTACTGGGTCGGACAATACACGCTCGGGCTGCTCGACGCGGAGGGCATCGCGGAGAAGGCGCTCGCGCCGCTCTCCGGCACGCCCGAGAGCACGCTCGTCACGCGTTGCGAGGACTGGTTCGGCAAATACGTGGAGCGCCACGTCGCCGACGCGGGGCGGCGCGCGGTGAAGCGGCACAAGGAGGCGGGCGACGTCTGCGCGATCGTGACGGGCGCGACGAAGTACGCGGCGCGGCCGCTGGCCGAGCGGTTGGAGATCGAGCACGTCGTGGGGACGGAGCTCGAAATCGACGCGCGTGGCCATTTCACGGGTCGGGCGGAGCGGCCGCTTTGCCTCGGCGTGGGAAAGGTCCGGCGCGCGGAGGCGCTCGCTGCGAGGCTCGGGTTCGCCCTCGAAGAATCGACGTTTTATTCGGACAGCGTCACCGACGTACCTTTGCTCGAACGGGTGGCCGCGCCGATCGCCGTGAACCCCGATCCGAGGCTCGAGCGCCTCGCCCGGCAGCGCGGGTGGCGCATCGAAAGGTGGTGAGGGCGTCCCATGGATTCACCCCAAAACCCCGCGCATCTCGACCTGACCTACGAGGAGGACCTGCTCGTCGTGCGGCTCGCCGGCCATTACGACCTGGAGGTCGAGCTGTGCGTCCAGCGCGCGCGCGACGCGATCGAAGCCACCTACGGCTACCGGCTCATTCTCCTGGATGCGCGCAAGATCGGTACGGTCACCCCCGAAGCCCGGAAGACCATGGTCACGTGGAGCCGCGGCCGGAAGGCGCCCAGCGCGATCGCCATGTTCGGCGCGAACTTCTCGGGGATGACGCTGGCGAAGATGGTGCTGAGCGCGGTCCGCGTGCTCTCGAAGCGGCCCATGCGCTTCGAGTTCTTCGAAACGGAGGCGGCGGCGCGGGCGTGGCTCGGCGAGCGGCGCGAGGACCTGCGCAAGCTCGTCCCGTGAGGCGCAGAGGGGAATGACGATGGCTGGGCCGACGCCGGGGCAGCGGCGACAGTTCGGGGAGCAAGTCGCGTGGACCGAGGCGCCGAACCTCTTCGGCATGCGCCTCTCGGGGAAGGTCGACGGTCCTTCGCTCGGCGAGCTCGTCGCCTATCAAGTGTCGTTTTCCGCCGGGAAAGACCATATCTTCGTGCTCTGCGACCTCTCCGCGGTCACCGGGGCGACGATCGAGGCGCGGCGGGTGCTCCAGGAGACGCGCCACACGACCGCGATCACCCACGTCTGTTTCGGCGCAAAATTCACGACCCGGATCTTCGCCGAAATGGTCGTGCGGGCGGCGCGGATCCTCGGGTCGTCGCAGCCCGACATGCAAATCCTGTTTTTCTCGACCGAAGCGGAGGCGCGCGCCTACATCGCCCATGCGCGGCCGCCCCGGCGAGCGAGGCGCCCATGAACGGAATCCCGCGGCGAAAAACCGCATTCGTGACGGGCGGAACGGGCTTCCTCGGCTGGGAAATCACACGGCAGCTCCTCGCCTCCGGCCACCACGTGGTCGCGCTCTCCCGGAGCGGCGATTTGCCCGGCGACCTGCCGCGCAACGAGCTCGACATCGTGCGCGGGGACCTCGACGACGTGGAGACGCTGACCGAGGCCATGCGCGGCGTATCGGTCGTCTACCACGTCGCGGCCGACGTGCGGATGTGGCGCGCGCAATGGGCGGAGATCGAGCGGACGAACGTCACGGGTACGCGGAACATGCTCGCGGCGGCGCGGCGCGCGGGCGCCCCGCGATTCGTGTTCACGTCGACGGGCTCGACGATCGGAAAGCCGTATCCCTCGACCGAGGCGATCGTCACGGTCGACGAGTCGAGCGTGTACAATTTCGCGGCGCTCCGGATGGTCTATCCACACACGAAATGGCTGGCGGAGCAGGAAGTGGAGCGGGCGGGGCGCGAGGGGCTCTTCGTGGTCATCACGCACCCCGTGGCGGTGTTCGGTCCGGGGGACTGGAAACGGAACGTGCTGCCACTCTTTTTGGCGACACGGAAGGGCACGACGATCGCCGCGCCGAGCGGGATCCGGACGACGTGCGACGTGCGCGACGTGGCGACGGCGCACCTCGCGGCCGCCGAGCGGGGCAGCGCGGGACGGCATTACATCCTCGGCGGCGAGGCGCTCTCCGTGGGGGCGCTGCTCACGCGGATCGCGGCGGCGGCTGGCGGAAAGGCGCCGCGCTTCACGATGCCGGATCGGGTGGTGATGGGACTCTCGTTCTTGATGGAAAGCGCGGCGCGCATCACGGGACGGCCACCCCTGCTGAGCCACGAAATGGCCCTACAGAGCACGCTCCGGGTGCGGATGTCGTCGGAGCGGGCGGCGCGGGAGCTCGGATACACGTCGCGGCCGCTCGACGTGTCACTCGCGGATGCGGTGCGGTTTTATCGGGAACAGGGGTGGTTGTGACGCTCCAGAGGCGACGCCCGCACCCCTTGTGCGCGCACGCATGGACCGTCCGCGCAAGCCTCAGGGCACGGGCGGGTTCTCCGGCGGAGGCACGCTCTTCGGCGGCGGAGTCGCGCTCGCGTCCACGGGCGGCGTGGTGGCCTCGCGGCGCGACGCGTGGTGTAGCTTCGCGTAGGTGTCGACGGTCCAGACGGCCATGGCCGCGATGACGGGGCCGAGGAAGACGCCGACCGGGCCGAAGAGATCGAGGCCGCCGAAGATGCCGAGCAGCGCGATGAGCGGGTGCATGCGGGTCGACGAGCTCTGCACCCACGGACGCACGACGTTGTCGGAGAGGCCGATCAGCACGGCCGAGATGCCCATTCCAATCGCGCCGCCGACGTGGTTCGTGACGAAGAGGTAGATCGTCGCGCCCACCGTGACCGGCGTGGTGCCGACGAGCGGGATGAACGAGAGCAGCGCCGCGAGGACGCCGAGCAAAAACGCGTTTGGCACGCCGAACAAGTGGAGGGCGAGCAGCGTCAGGCTGCCCTGCACCACGGCGGTCGCGAGGATGCCGAGGATCGCGCCGTTGACCGTCTCGCGGACGGAGGCAAAGAGCTCGCGCGTCTGGCTCGGCGGGAACGGCGAGAGGCGGAACATCCAGCGGACGAGCTTGCCGCCGTCGCGCAGGAAGTAATACAGCGACACGCCGAACAGGAAGAGGCTCAGGATGAACGCCGGCAGCGCCGTGGCCATGCCGCCGACGAACGAGGCCGCAAACGACGCCGCGCGCTGGCCGATGTTCTGGATGGCCAACTGGAGCTGAGGGCCGCCGATGTGGATGCTCCGGCCGCGAATGTCGATGCCTTCCGTCAAGAACGACTGGAAGCGCTGGATCGTCGGCGTCCAATCGCGGGCCAGGAAGTCGTTGATCGACTGGATGGCCTCGACCGTGATGAAGGCGAACGGGATCACGACGAGGATGATCGTGCCGAACGTAAAGAGGAGCGGCGTCAAGGGCTCGGCGCGGCCGAGCCGCGGCTTCACCTTTTCGGCGAGGGGGCTCAGGAGGAGCGCGAAGAGTCCGCCCAGGGCAATCGGGACGAGGATCGTCCGGATCATCCAGAAAAAGAGGACGAGCAGCGCCGTCCTCAGCACAACGGAGAGCCAGCGGTCTCGTTCCATGGGCAGCACGCCTCGCTGAAGGGGAGACGTGAGATAAAAGAGGCCCGGCGTCAACCGAAACGGCAGGCCCGGCCGGGGACCGGGCCCCCGTCCGGTCAGAGGCCGTCGCAGACAGGAGCGCCGGTGCTCGGGCTGCACGCGCCGGCGTCACAGAAGCCGCTCGCGCATTCGGCAGCGACCATACACGTCGCGCCGTCCGGCTTCGTGGGCGCACAAGCGCCCATGTCCGCCGCGTCGCTGCAGAAGCCGCTCGCGCATTCGACGCTCGTCACGCACGCCGCGCCGTCGGCCTTTTTCTCGGCGCACGTGCTGGCCGCGACGTCACAATACCCGCTCGCGCAGCCCGCGTTCACGGCACACGCGCCTCCGACGGGCGCGGGCGCGGCGCACACGCCGGTCTGAAAATCGCAATAGCCGCTCTGGCAATCGATGTCGAGGTCGCACGCGGCGCCGTCGGCCGTGGGGGCGACGCATTTCAGCATGCCCTCATCGAGCCTGCACGTGAGGCCCGGACCGCAGAGGCCGTCCTGGCAAGGCTCGCCCGCGCCGGGCGGGGCCTTGCAGGTGCCGAGCTCCGTGCCCGAGGCGCCCGCGCACGAGGCGCCCGGGTCCTTGCATTCGTCGTCGCCGAGGCAGGCGCCGCCGAGCGCGACGGTGCCCTGGAACATCGCCTCGCAATCGGGGTCCTCGTCGAGGAAGTTCGAGCCGAAGAAATCGGCGCAGGTCGCGGCTTCGGCCTTCGTGAAGCACGTATCGGCGCGGGCATCGTCGTACACGATGCGGCCGGCCTCGATGCCCTTGCGGAGGTCGACGGCGACGGCGCCGAAGAAGCTCTCGTACCGGGCCTCGCATTCGGCCTGCGTCGCGGGGGCCGGGTCGAAGAGGAGCACGTCGTCCCGCTCGGCGGCGTCACAGCAGGCGAAGACGCGGCCGCACTCGACGCGGGCATAGGCCTTGGGGAGGCCGGCGAGCGGATCGTCCGTCGTCGTTGGCTGGGAATCGTCGCTGCAGCCGGCCCAGACGAAGCCCCACGCGAGCAGGGCTCCGACAATCTTCGCAATCGTTCGCACGGCCCCTTTTAGGGGAGCTTTGGCGGAGAAGCAATACCGCCGTTCGTCCCGCCCGGGTCAGGGCTTCACGAAGCCCGGGTGCTTGGCGATGAGGTCGGCGATTTCGTCGAGCTCCGGATCGGCGGCGCCGGCCTTCGCCTCCTGGGTGACCTTCACCTCGCCAGGTCATTTCCTGCGGTCAGGCGGCAAGTACCACTGCGGCTTCTCTTTGAGCGCCGGGCACGTCCGCTCCACCTCCGCGATGTAACAACGGCTGTATTCGTTCAGCCTGGCGAGCGAGCCGAAGGGCGGTGGACCACCACAATGTCCATCCGCCTCGTCGAGGATGCGCCAATAGAGCGCCCCCTGCTCCTCCTCGCACGGCTTGCACCAAATGGAATCGAGCTCCGTGCAGGCCACGTGGTTCGGGCACCGGGCCATCACGCAGCCAGCCTGGCAGGCTTCCTCTTGCCCCTCGGGTGGCTTCTGGCAGATCTCGCCCCCCGCCTCGCACAACTCGAACACCGCCGCGAGATCCTTGTCGCAGGCGTCGGCGCTCAGCGTGTCGGATGCCGCGCGACGTACCTTGAGGCCCACGCCCACGGCGGCGGCGACCGGCAGGGCGATGGCAGCGGCGAAGAGCTTCTTCCGGCGGGTCATCTCACGTCCTCCGTACTCGTCGCGGCCACTCTACATGATCCGCGCCGATGACGCGAGTCCTTGCCGCGTGGGCCAGGGGCGCGGGTGTACTTGCTCGGGAACCGCTCCTATATTGCGGTTGCCAACCGCGGTCCTCTACAATGATTCCAACGCGGAGGCTCGGGATGAGGTCGCTCGTCGTTGGCTTGCTTTTCGTGTGGTTCGTCGTGCTCGGACCGGCCTGCTGGGAGCCCACGTGCAAGAACCCGAAGAGGGGCCCGCCGAACGGCGAGGCGGGCGCGAGGGAGGGGGTTCTCGTCCAGTGTAACGCTGTCTTGCAGTGCGCCAGCGCCAAGACGGGTGCCTTCGAGGACCGCTTGGAGGGCCTGAACGACCCGCAGATCATCGACAGCGGAAGCGACTACATAAACGAGGACAGGTGCATCCAGAAGGTGAAGGAGCGGGGCCTCCCGGGGATCTGCGATTCGGTCGTCGTTGCACCCAAGGTCATTTGCCTCGACCCACCGGGCTCGAACGGCTGCGGCTCGAGTCCGGGGGACGGCACCGTCATCATCGTCGGGAGCGCGGCCAGCGGCGATTTCAAGAGTGACCCGCAGGGCACGGGGGGACCGGATGACGGCAATGGCGGAGACGGTGCAGGAGGCCAGGGAGGTCGCTGAGACGGCCTCGCGTCATTCCCGGGCGAGACGCGCACTCCTCACCGCAATGCCAGCATCCGCACCGTGCGCGGCTTCATGCGCACTTCGAGCGTGCCCGCGCGCGCCTCGAAGGTGGAATCGTCGATGAGGTCGCTCGCCTTCGTGCCCACCGCGCCCGCGCTCACGCGCGCGACGATGTCCCGATCGGAAGGATTGACGACGAAGAGCACGCGCGGCGCCCCCGCGGCGTCCTCGTGCACGGTGACGTAGATGCCGCCGGGGTCGCAGGCGTACGCCGGGAGGTCGAGCGACCCGATCGCATTCGAGACGGCCGCGTCGGCCGCGGCGGGCACGTCGCCGGTGAGCGGGCCGTCCTCGCCGAGGCGGCCGAGGTCGAAGGGGACGGAAAGGGGCCGGAAGGCGCCGTCGAAGCGCGGCTCGTGCGGGCCGATCGTGACGCGGGCGCCGCGCGCGCGGGCCTCGGCGAGGCGGTCGAAGAGCTCGGGCTTCAAGGCGCCGGAGGTCGCGCAGATGAGCCATCGCGCGTCGCCGAGCGCGATGTCGCGGTCCTCGCCGCCGACGACGGCGAAGGGCACGCCGCGCGCTTCGAGGGCCTGCTCGAAGGCGCGGGCGAAGTTGTCGGCCTCGATGGCGAGCGGATAGCCGAGGCCGAGATCGTCCTCGACACACCGCTCGCGCGCGCCGGCCCCGACGATCGAGAAAAACGCGCCGGAGAGCGGGCCAAACGCATGCATGACCCGCGCGAGCCTGCGCTCGGTGCGAGGGATGAGGATCCGGACGGGCGTCTTTCGGCGCAGCTCGTGGAAGCCCGTCTGTTCGAGGGCGGCCGAGAGCTTCCGCCAGAAGACGGCGTACGGGCGCGCGCGGCCGTGCCGATCGATGGGCGCGCCGATCCAGCGGTCGCGCTCGACGGCCATGTACACGTTGAAGCCACGCAGGCCATACGCGAGGGCGCAGAGCACGGTGAAGGCGCCGTCGCGCTCGTCGAGGGGCGGGAAGAAGGGCGGAAAGCCCGCGCCCATCTCGCACGCGAACGCGGGGACGGAGAGGGCCTCCGAGCGCGTGGCGAGCTCGCTCGTGCGGCGCGCGATGATGGCGCGGCTCGTGGGATCGGCCATGTGGTAGTAGTCGAGCCCGACGAGGTCGACGACCTTCGTGACACGCGCGGCGTTGAGGGGCGTCGCGTCCTGGCCCGGCGGGAGGTTGTGCGTCGTGGGCAGCCCGTCCATGCCGGCGGCGACGAGCGCGCGGCCGAGGCGCTGAAACGCCGTGGCGAGCAGGTGCTCGTGGAACTCCGACCAGTCGAGGTGGCGCGCGAGGTCCCGCGGGCGCTCGGCGTCGAGCTTGCGCGGAGGGTCGATGGCGGAGAAGCGCGTGACCTCGCCGCGGCGGCTCGACGGGACCTCGCCCTCGTCCGGCGTGGGCGTGCCGTAGGAGGCGCGCAGGGCGTCGATGGTGCCGTATTTCTCCCGGAGAAACTCGCGGTAGAGGCGGATCGCGTCGGGGTGGTAGTCCTGGTCGTAGGCGCCGTCGCGGAAGTAGAGGGCGCCCTCGTTGTCGATCTGGAAGAGGACGATCGGCCCGTTCGGGTAGAGCAGCGGCGTGAGGACGGGGCCGAGCGCCTGGAAATACCGCGCGGCCTCGTCGTGGAAGGCGTCGCTCGCGTAACTCGGGACCGGGAACGCGAACGGGAGCATGGGGAGCATCACCGGGTTCTGGTCGGGCGAACGCGCCTGGCAGGCCGGGTCCCAGACGATGCGCTCGGGCAAGCCGAAGTAGGTGAGCTCGGCGTTGATGTGCGGGCCGGGGCGGGCGATGACGTAGAGGCCGAGCTCCTCGGCGATGCGGCAGAAGCGGGTGATGTCGCGCTGCGGGTCGGAGGCGCCGAGCTCGAGTTTGCCGGGGGCGACCTCGTGGACGGCCCAGGGGATGTAGGTGTCGACGAGGCGCAGGCCCATGGCCTTCACGGCTTCGAGGCACGCGCGCCACTCGTTCGGGTCGAGGCGCCAGTAGTGGACGGAGCCCGCGAGGAGCGGGACGACGTCGCCGGCGATCTCGATGCCCCCGGGGACGAGACGCACCCTACGCCCGAAGCCCTCGCCCCCTGCCCTGTCTTCACGTGCGGTCATGACGCCGGGCGCAGGGTAGCAAAGAAGGGACGAACCCGTGAGCTTCGAAAGGCGGAAGAGCCGCCGAGCTCTGGTACTGTACGCCCATGGCGAGCAAGACCCACGTCGACGGCAACAAGGTGACGATCGACGACAGCATCTACCACGTGAGCTCCGCGGGCGGTCAGTACGCCGTGACCGACGAGTTCGGCCTGCGGACCGGCTACTTCTCGGTGCGCGGCCGCGTGGTGACGCCGGAGGACTACGGCGTGGAGGGGGCGCACCCCATTCTCCAGATCGGCAAGCTGTGGGCGGCGGCGAACCTGTGGAAGGCGAACGAGAAGTCGGCGTCGTCGGTGCCCACGAAAGGCCTCTGCCGGGTGGTGACGCACGAGAAGGCGGGCGAGGCGGACCTGGAGAAGGCGCGGGCCCACCGGGCCTGGATGCGCAAGCAGCCCGGATGCAAAGCAAGTTATTTCGTGACGGATCCGGCGACCGGGAAGGGAATGACCATCAGCATCTGGGAGACGCGTGATCAGCTCAATGCATTCAAAGAGGCGAGGCCGCCGGAAGGCGCCGTCGCGCTCAAGTCGCTGAGCGTGGAAGTGTTCCCCATGGTGGAAGAGCCTTGAACGTGGGAATGTGACCTCCTTCGCGGAGGTCACATGCGTCGACATTTCTTTCTTCTTTCGTTGGTCCTCGGCGGCTTCTGCCTGCATTGCGGCGGCGGAGACGGCTCCTCTTCTTCAAGCTCCGATTCGTCGAACGTGGGCGGCTCGGGAGGCGTGGGCGCCTCCGGCGGCGGCGGCGCGGGCGCGTCGGGTGGCGGCGGCGCGGGCGGCGTGGGCGGTTCCGGGGGTTCGGGCGCCTCCGGCGGCGCGGGCGGCGGCGGCGAGGCCTTCGTCGCGCTCGACCCGAGCTTCGGCACCGACGGCCTCGCCACGGCCGCCGGGACCAAGCCGAACCCGGACTTCATCCACGCCTCCGCGCGCCAGGCGGACGGCAAGGTCCTCATCGCCGGCGGCACGTCGGACGGGTATTACGGCGAGGGGCTCCTCTTCCGCGCCAACACCGACGGCACGCTCGACACCTCGTTCGGCGAGGGCGGCAAGGTGCTCGCGACGACCCGGAGCCGCGCCTCGTTCCACGGCGTGATCGTCGCGCCGAACGGCGACATCCTCGCCGCGGGCATGGCGACGCCGCAGATCGGCATGAACCGCATGCTCGTCGCGCGCTTCGACGCGACCGGCAAGCCTGTCGCCTCCTTCGGCGAGGGAGGCCTCGCGCTCGGCGCCCAGGGGACAGCCTTCGCGATCGCGCTCCAGCCCGACGGCAAGATCGTCGTCGCCGGCCAGGGCGGGTGGTATTCGCCGTACAAACACCTCGTGCAGCGCTTCCTCGCCGACGGGAGCGTGGACACGACGTTCGGGGAGGCGGGCGCCGTCGAGACCCCGTTCGACAACGGATCGTTCGCCTCGGCCGTGGCCCTCACGAGCGAGGGCAAGATCGTCCTCTGCGGGAGGAACGGCAACAGCTCCGGGACGACCCTCGTGCGGCTCCTGCCGAATGGAGCGCTCGATCCGAGCTTCGACGAGGACGGCATCCTCGTGACGTCGCTCGTCGGTCCGTATCATTATGCCACCTGGACGACCGCCTCTGCCGGCTCGATCTGCGCCGTCGCGCCCGACGGCAAGATCCTCGTGGCCGGCGGGAACGTGGACTCCACCGCGGTGCTGCGCCTCGACACGAGCGGCGCGGCCGACACGACCTACGGCGAAGGGGATGGCCTGGCGACGGTCAGCGACGCCGCCGGCGGCTCGGCCTCCGCGGAGTCGCTGCAGCTCCAGCCGGATGGCTCGGCGTTCGTCGTCTTCCGTTCGAAAAGCTCCTACGCCGTGGCGCATTTCGCCGCCGACGGGACCCTCGACGCGAATTACGGCACGGGGGGCCTCGCGCAGCTCCCCAAGCAGGGCGCGGTCCGGGATATCACCGTGGCCCCGGATGGGAGCGTCGTGGCCGCCGGCCGCCAGACCTTCTCGACCGTCGGCGCCACGCTCACGCGGCTCGCGCCGCTCGGCGTGCCGGACACCACGTATGGCGGCCCGGGCGGGGTCGGCACGCTGCAATCGGGCGCGACGTGGGATCTCGCCATTTCCGTGAAGCTCGGCGCGGACGGCAAGATCGTCTCGGCCGGCGCGACGGGCAACTTCACGGACCTCACGAACGCGATGATCACGCGGCACCTGCCGGACGGCACGCCGGACGCGGGCTTCGGCGCGGGCGGCGTCGTCGTGCTCGACACCCTGGTGAAAGCCGTGGACGTCGTGCTGCAACCAGACGGCAAGACGGTCGTCGCGGGCATGCCCCTCGGCTCGAGCACCCGCCGGGTCGTGCGGCTCGACGCGGCGGGCCTGCCCGATGCGAGCTTCGGCGCGAATGGCGTGGTCAACCTGCCGGATGCGACGCATGGCCAGCCGACCGCGCTCGGCCTCGACGGCGACGGGCGCGTGGTGATTGGCGGGATCGGAAACGGCCCGGGGGCGTACGGGGTCGCCTATTTCGCGAGGCTGCTCGCGACGGGCGCGCTCGATACGACGTTCGACGGCGACGGGGTGGCGATGTTTCCCCAGGTTGTGGGGCAGCTCTACGACCTCGTGGTGCTCGAAGACGGCTCGATCGTCGCCACGGGCTACAAAGACTACACCGAGGCGTTCGTGCTCCGCGTGCTCCCGACCGGCGTGCTCGACACGTCCTTCGGCGATGCGGGCGTTTCGACGGTGCCGAACAGCTACTTGTATTTGAACCGCCTTGCGCGAGAAGCGAACGGAGGGTTTCTCGCGGCGGGTGCGTTCTTCTCGCCGGGGAACATCGACAACTTCGAGGTCGGCATCGCGCGCTTCGACGACAAGGGCGTGCGTGACATGACGTTCGGCGAGAATGGTTTCGTCAGGCAGAACGTGGCGAGCGTCCTCACCTCCGACCCCCCCGCGGTCGTGCCGCTGCCGGACGGCTCGTTCTACCTCGCGACCACGCAAGTGCTCGACCGCGAGACGATGGTGGTCTTCAAGTATTTGCCGAATGGCAAACCCGACCTGAGCTTCGGCCATGCGGGACGCGCGCTCGTCGCGGCCCCGGGGCCGTGGGGCGCGTATGACGGGCTGCTCCAGCCGGACGGCAAGCTCGTCCTCGCCGGCCGCGGATTCTCGCCGAAGGGCGGGACGGATTTCGGGCTCGTGCGAATCACGCCGTAGGGCGGGTGGAACGCGGCGCCGGGCGCGGGGGGCGCGCCCGGCGGCGTGGCATCTCGGTCCACGCGACGACTATTCGACCTTCTCCACCACGAACCGCATGACGCCGCCCGACCCGCGCTCCTGCACTTCCCGTCCGGTCACCTTCACGGTCGTGCGGCCGCCCAGATCGAGCTTCTGGGGATCGAAATAGACCGAGCGCGAGCCCGAAGGGTCCGTCAGCACCACCTCGTCGAGCTCGACGGAGCCGAGCTGCTTGGCGTTGAGGTCCTTGTTCACCTGGTCGATCGCCTTCACGCTTCCGGTCACGATGCAGATGTTGCCGTTGTTGAAGGTCTCCTTCACCGTGCACGGCATCCTCGACGGGCGCAGAAGCCATACCACGCCCCCCGCGATGGCGAGCATCACCACGAGGATCACGTACTGAACCGGCTTCGGGAGCGGTTTCACGGCGGGCAGCGTACCTTCGGGCGGGGGCGTCGACATCGGCCCAGGTTTGGATCGGAATTTCCTGACGCACCAGCCCCATTTGCGCGCTCACCGAGCAGGCCGGCGAGGTTCAGAGCGGATTTCGGGCGCGTGTGATTCGCGCCGTAGTACCCTCCGGGGCGTGCTCTCGCCCCACGAAGCCAGGCTCGGCGCGGCGCCGGCCATCTTCGACATGGATATCGGCACGGATCCGGACGATACGTGCGTTGCGGCGATGCTCGCCGCTCGGCCCGCACGCTTCCAGCCTGCCCTGCTCGTCACGAGCGACGAGACCCACGAACAAGGCCGCGCGCGTTTCCTCGCGGGGCTGCTGCGCGCCGCGGGGGTCGATCTTCCCGTCGCCGCGGGGCTACCGAGCCTACGCCGTCGCGCCTCGTGCCTCGTGGAGGAGGCGGGGCTCGCGCGCGACGACGTGCCTTTCTCGCGCGACGCGGTCGGGGAGATCGTCCGTGTGCTCGATACGCATCCGCGGGTCGATTACGTGGGGCTCGGGCCGCTGACGAACCTCGACGCGGCGCTCTTGCGGAGGCCGGATCTCGCGGCGCGGGTGCGGCTCTTTCAAATGGGCCCGGCGCTCGCGGGGGCGTACCGGCGGGAAGCCGCGCAATACAATGCCCGCCTCGACCCTGGGGCGTTTGCGCGTGTGCTTGGGCAGGTGGAGGCGCCGCGGCTCTTGTTCAGCCATTCGAGCTGGGGGAGCTTCGGTGAGGGGATGCGGCAAAAGCTCGGGGTGTATCCGGACGATCCGCTCGCGGGTGCTTTGAGGAAAGCGCATCCGGCAGCGAGGATGTTCGTGCGGCATCTGGAGGCGTGGGTCGAGACGGGGAAGGATTGTTCGATCATGCACGACCCGCTCACGGTGCTGTCGGCGGCGCTGCCGGGGCTCGTGGATTTCGAGGAGGTCTCGCTCGTGCTGCGCGAGGACGGCTGGGTGGCGCTCACGGAAGCGGCGCATGGGGCGCTCGGGGCGAGGGCGCCGGCGCGCGGGAAGGTGATTGCGGGGGTTTTGGCGGGGCCATGGGCGCCCGTCGAGGGTCGGACGATCGAGGCGCGGATGTCGCTCGATACGGACGACGAGGCGGCCCGGCGAGCGATCGCGGAGGCGTTGCTCGGGGAGGAAGGGGCGCGGGTCGCGGAGGCTTGGGGGACGTGGAATCGGGGAGGTGGGACGTCGATGACGGGGGAGCGGGGTTCGATCTCGAAGGCGTGAGCCTTCGATCACAGGTAATCCCGTAATTACGCCAGTCACGGTTCACGACGGCAGTCTGATCGGCCCGCCGAGCCCCGGTCGACGTCGCTCCCCATCTCCCTCTGAACACGCGTGCTCGGACCACTTTCGTCCTACCTCACGATGGCACGCTTCATTTCACCGATCTCGTCGACAGCCGACCATTTAACGCGATGTCCGAACCTGGATACGCGTCTGCGGCTGGATCGGTACCAGGACGTTGGCATAGGTACGCACGACGCGATCGTAGAGGTCGGTCACCTTGGGAGCCTTGAGCCCGACGACGAATGCGTACGGGATAGGCTGGGGGGCGGTGGCTTTCATGCCGCTCTCGCGGTGATGGTAGTAGATGTCGAACAGCGGCGCCGACAATGAGCGTGCACGGAACGTCGCCTGGCTACGTAAACAGGGCTCCCACTTGTGCCCATCCTCGCGGAGTACCAGCTCAGGCTCACCGTAAAGCAGCGACTCAGAGAAAAACGCGCGCGTCTTCGCGTGCGTCGTCATCGTTCCGTCCGACCGCTTGCTGTACTTGCCGCTATGAGGCCGGAACGTGACCTCGAGCCCGCTCCGTGTGTACGCGCTTGGGTGCTCCGGGTCGACTTCGGGCGCAATGACGAGGGTGGCGGAGACGGTGACCTCGCCGGTGAGGGGAGTTTGGGGCATTGGGATCGGGGCCCGCAGATGCTCTCCGACGGGCAATTGGCCTTGGAACACCACAAGCGCCTCATCGTCGTCGCACGTGATCAGGCGCAGTGGATCCGACTCGATTCTGCCCCAACCAACCTCCTTCCAATCGTGCCCGTCCTCGATCTCTGCACGATGAATCAATAGCGCGCGGATAGCGAGGGGAGAGAGGCGTTGCCCAAGTTGGGCCCGCACTGCTGCGGCAGAACGAAGCGCATACGGGGCAGCGTAGCTCGTACCCGATTCCTGGCCGCCCACCAACGTTGGCGTGAGCACGCCGAAATGCTCGAACGGCGAACCACCGAAAGCAATGCCATCCGGCTTCACGACCCCTGGGCAGCGCCCCGGACCGACGCAGCTATAGGACGCTCGCTGCCAGCCCGATGCACTACGGTCAGCCGCGCCCACGGACAACACGTTTACACCATCGGCGGGCGGCTGAATTCGATTCAGCTTTGCAGCGGGGTCGCGCTCGCCATCGTTACCGGCGGCGACAGTGGCCACGCAGCGACCGTGCGCAAAGCGCTTGTCAAGAGCTGCGGTCCAAAGCGTCACTTCGTCATCATCGACCGCGAGCGCGGGCCCGAGGCTCACGTTCACCAAGGTGTAGAGTCCGAGATTTCTATCGAGATGATCAACAATGCGATCGAGAACATCGAAGTAGTCGGTGTCATTCCCCGCGCCGGTCTTCTCGTCCAAAACGCGCACATGGTCGACCGTACACAGAGGGACGGCCGGCGTCTGACCTGAGCGAAGTGGGCCAAAGAGGAATGCAGTCGTAACGCCGAGCCCGTGCTCCTCGAAGGCTGGCGCTGCCTTTCCGATCCCGGGCGGAACGATTAGATTAACCCAGGGCTTCAATGCTGCCTGGGCCTGGGCGGGAAGGCCGCCGTCGAAGATCACGGCGCGCATCTTCGCGTCGACAGGTCCTTCGGTCGGAAGCGTCACAGCGAACCCTGACACCCCCCGCAACACCGAGGGCCGAAAAGGCCGAAGCGATGGCATTCCGCGCGCGACGCGAACGAACGAAAAGCGGGCGATCTCCTCAGCCTTCTTGGGATCGACGCGTACAGGCATGAACGTTAGACCCCGCACGTCTCGCCGTCGAGCAATCAAGGGCTCCGCCCCATGAGCCTGCGCATACTGGATGAAGGCCAGTACCACGTCTTCGGCACCCGAGTTGTGGAGGACTACCTCAAGCACCGTACGGTCGTCGTCGGGAATGGAGCGAAGCTTCGTCTTGGCTTCAAACGCGGTGAGATCCTCGATGTGGCTCAGGTCGTCCGCGCCGCGAGTATCTGGCCGCCATCGCCTCACGGTGTTGGCCCAGCGCTCGAATGCGGTCTTCGCTCCGGCAACGAAGATGTCCTCCGTCACGCCAAATTCGCCGTGCTTTTGAACGCCCCACTGCTCAGGCTTCACGGTACGCGACCGACTTCCTACGGCGCGAAGGCCCACGGCCGAGAACAGTTCGGACGGGAAGTCACTCTTTGATAGGTACCGCGGATGCAGAGTTACGACGGCGACCGCCTCGCCGCGCGGACATGCGTCTTCCGGAAGTTTCGCGATCTCCGCCTCGGCCGTCTGGAGTCGATCGGCGATGCGCGCCTTAGCAGTTGGGAAGTCGTAGGGAGGATTCTTTGTTCCGCCAGCCTTCTTGATCGTCACCTTCTGTGCGAGCCGCTCGCCCTGGCCAAGAAGGAAGTTGTGTTCGCGTGCCATTACTCTTGAGCCTCCTTGTGATTACCTACTGGCCGTCGCGTCTTCGAGCCGCCGAGGTGCTTTCGAATCGTGTCGCGCGAAAGCCCGGTGAGCGCCGAAATCTCGCGCTGCGAGCGACCGGCGGTCGTAAGCTCAGAGGCGACCCGCAGCTTGACCTCCAGATCGGCACTCTGCGCGAGCTCGCCGAGGACCTCTGCGATCGTTTCAGAAAACTGAACTTGGCGCACTATAGCTGCGCGCTTGGCGGAAGTTACGACCCGAACGACATTGTCGAAGGAACGACCGTGGAGAAGCGCGGCCAGAATGTCTAGGTTCGGTTTCGAGATCCCTTTGTCACCCACGAGACGGACGACCAGATCGCGGATGCCCTGAACCGACGGCGGAGGGAAATCGACAATGCGATCGAATCGTCGCCACACCGCTGGATCGAGAAGCTCTGGATGGTTCGTCGCTGCGATGAGCACGCCGGCTTCTGGCCAATCATCAACCGCCTGCAGAAGGACAGTGACCAGCCGCTTGAGTTCGCCCACCTCAGTGGCGTCGTCCCTCCGCTTCGCAATGGCGTCGAATTCGTCGAGCAACAACACCGCAGGCGCTCTGCGCGCGAAGTCCAGCACGACGCGGATGTTGTTCCCGGTGCGCCCGAGGAAGCTGCTCATCACCGCCGCGAGATCGAGCGTCAGGAGCGGGCGGCGTAGTTGGACGGCGAGCCAGCGCGCGGCAAGCGTCTTGCCAACACCAGGTGGCCCGACGAACAGGAGTGACCGGGTCGGCGCTATGCCAGCATCAACGAGCCGGTCGATTCGTTCACGCTCGTGGAGGACTGCTTCTAACTCCTTGCGTACGGCGGGAGGCCAGATCGGCTCGATCGGCAGGTGCGGCGTTGGTTCACGTCGAAGGAGTTCCAGCCGGCTATCGAGGTCCACGGGCAGGGGCTGCGGCTCAAGTGCGCGAGCGGGACTGGCCGAGGCGGTGCGAAGGATCGTCTGGGCAGCCTCGGCAAGATCGGGGCGACGATCAGCGATGACGCGGAGCAGGCGTCGTGCCAAGGCGGCGACGTCGTCCACCTTTCCACCCAGGCTCAACCGAACGAGGTGGACTACATCTCTTTCGAAATCACTCATTTGGCCCACCGATGAGTCTTCATCATCTCCGGGGCTTGTAGCACGAGTGGACCAGACATGGCAAGACGGTCGTAACATCGGCCATGCTGAACGTTCGACCTGTCTGCATGCTGATGCGAGCCGTGGACGACAACTGTCACGGGTCGGCCCGACTAGTCCACTCCCTCCGGCGATGAGATGGGAAATGGCGGACGCCGCAAGAGCGCCTCGATCTCGACCTCTCCGACTTCGATCTCGACCTCCTGGACTTCGATCTCGGAGTCCGAGGACTTCGATCACGAGCTCGCCGACTTCGATCACAGAGTCCTTGGTCTTCGATCACGGGCTCGCCGACTTCGATCACGGAGTCCTTGGTCTTCGATCACGAACTCGCCGGCTTCGATCACGGACTCCTCGGTCTTCGATCACGGAGTCCTTGGTCTTCGATCACGAACTCGCCGGCTTCGATCACGGACTCCTTGGTCTTCGATCACGAACTCGCCGGCTTCGATCACGGACTCCTCGGTCTTCGATCACGAACTCGCCGGCTTCGATCACGGACTCCTCGGTCTTCGATCACGAACTCGCCGGCTTCGATCACGGACTCCTCGGTCTTCGATCACGAGGTCGTGGCCCTTCGTCGACGAGCTCCCGGGCATCGGGCGTATGATTTGGGCATGAATCATTTGGCTCCTTTCTGGAAGAGCCTCGCGCATCGCATCGCGGCCAGCGTGGGGGTCACGTTCGTCATCACAGCGGCGCTCGCGGGTTGCGGGCGCCAAGGTCGTCGTCGATCCGGAAGGCACGGGCGGCACGGGCACGGGTGGACCCACGTCGTCGAATGGGACGACGGGGCCCGGACCCACGTCATCGTCGTCGGGCACGATGACGTGCGGGGGAACGGGGCAGATCCAGCCGTTCCTCGCGTGCTTCGAGCCAGGGGCGAGCGGTTGTCCCAGCAAGGAGGACGCGGCAGGACCGATCGCGGTGGCTTACGACTTCGGGTGCACGTGCCAACTCACGGACATGTGCTTTTGCCTCGGCTCGGTGAACGACGGGCCGAAGCCGGATCCGAGCGGCAACGGCCTCTGCTGTTACGACACGATGATCAAGCTCACGTGCGTCGTCTGAAGGGCCCTGCCGTCCAGCCCGTCCTCGTCGAGGTTGAGCTTGTCCCAAGTGACGACTAGCTTCCGCGGCATGTCCGACGCCTGGCTCGACCTCGCCCTCGTCCGCGCCCGCCTGAACGGCCCCGACGAGGACGCTCTCCGCAGCTCCTTCAAGCACGACAACGAGGCCCACGCAGCGACCCTCCTCGCCCTCGATGACGCCGAGCGCGTCGGCCTCCTCACGCGCTCGAAAGGGGGGTACGCGGGCGGCGCCTTCCAGCGCGCCTTGAACCAGCTCTCGGTCGCGTGGCTGAAGACCCGGCCGCGCGACGCGATCGTGCTCTTCGATGCGCTCCTCCAGGTGAAGAACTCCGACCTCGCCACGTACTGCAATGCGCTGTGGGCCGTGCAGGACGACAACACGCACCTCGGCAAGGATCCCGCGCGCGCCCGCACGTACTTCGCCGCCTGCCTCCCCCACGGCCCGGAGAACCCCGCAATCTTCTTCAATGCCGCGTGTGTCGCCCTCGAGCTCGACGACCTCGACGCCGCGCTCGGCTTCGTCAAGGACGCGGTGCGCTTCGGGTACGACGGGCGCGAGAAGATGCGGACGGCCTTCCGCACCGAGGCGTTTTTCGCGAAGATCCGCGACGACCGCCGCTTCTTCGACGCGCTCGACGACCGCGGCCCGCAAGGCGTCGCGCTGGTCGAGCGCGTGATTGCGAAGGTCCAGGAGAAAGGCTGGCCGGCGGTCGGCATCGAGGTCGCGAAGAAAAAGAAGAAGGACGCCTGGCCGAAGCACGACAAGGACTTCCGCCCGCTCTCGCCGGAGGTCCTCGGCGCGCTCACGCTCCCGAACGGCGCGCCGCTGCCGCAAAGCCTCCGGACGTGGCTCGCGTTCGACGCGCAATGGCTCGCGGCGCTCGGCTGGTTCGAGCTCACGCCGGCCTTCCGGTGGACGTCGCGATCGCTCGAAGCCATCGCGAAGGACGAATTCGGCGATATGGGCGAGCCGTCCTCCGATCCCGAGCCGGACGCGGAGGCCACGAAGTCCTGGGCGGACTTTTTCGCCGTGCCGGCGATGGAGCACGGGTTCCTCGTGCCCGGCGGGAGCGAGCATCGCCGCGTGTGGATGCTCTCGAAGGAGCCGGATTGCGAAGGCGACTATCCGGTCCTCTACATCGACATCGACGACGTGCCCTCGCTCGGGCCGATGTACCCGGGCTTCGACGTGTGGCTCGCGCAGGAGGCGAACGTCATCGGCATCCGGTACGAGACGTATTCGAGCGGATTCGATGATTTCCGCTTCGCCTCCCGCCTCCGGCACCATGCGCGGACGATGTGCGACGGCGCAATGTACGTGCAATGCCCGGGGATGGTGCTGGGCGTCTCGACCCCGGACGACGGTGTCGCGGTTTTGCTCGACCGGGACGACTGGTTCGAGCGTCTCCTCGCGCTGCGAACGTCGCTCCTTCCGGACGACGACGCGCCGATCCGCGGCGCGTCGGCGGAGGACCTCGCCTGGCTACAAGCGCACCTCGGCGCTCCCCTGCCCCCCGCCGTCGTGCGTTTCTACGAGCGGGTGAATGGGCTGTCGTGGGGGATGTTCCGTTTCCTCTCGATCGACGAGATCCGCGACCGCGCGGCGCAGGAGAGCTTGTTCGGAGAGACGAGCCCGCCGTCCGCTCCGTTCGCCGTTCTCATCACGCAGCCCAAAGGGGCCGACCGATTCGTTCTTCTGTCGGAGGAGGGGATCGTCGATGGATACCGCTTCGCGTACGACGATCTCTCCCTCGCGTCGCCGAAGTTGAGCATCGAAGGCACGATCGAGATCCTGCGGCATGCGGCGTTGTTCGCCGGGGTGGAGGAGGACGACGAGGACGAGGGCGACGAGGACTGAGGGCGTCTTTGCTGCTATCTGTAGGGAGTCATGCGCCGTGGCACCCTACGGAAGGCCGCATGTTTGAACCCCGGCGGGCTCTTGCGCCTCGCGCGCTTCCTGCGCCTGCGCGTCGAGGGGATGAGCCCGCGGCAGGTGGCGAGTCTCGTGTATTGGCGGATCACGCGGGACCGGTATCGAAGGTAAGCGACGCGGCGTATACGCTTCACCACCCCGGCCCCTGCCCTCCAATCACGATATGCAACCCCGCATCGTGACGGAGATCGTCGCCCCAGCTCCCCAGCGCTCGCTCCTCTCCGTACGAATGGAGCACCAGGTGCGGCACGAGGCCCACGGTGAACGCCCCCTGCTTGCCTTCCTCCTTGCCAACGGCAATCGCGACTCCCAGCGCCGCGCTCAGCCGCGTCTCGTTCGAGAGGACGCCTTGGAGCCGACCGCAGGGCTGCCACGGCGCCTCCTCGGGGCAATCGTCATCGCCCGGCAAATCGAGGTAGGCGCTGTTGTACGTGGCCCCATGGCTCACGTAGAGGTTGAAGAGCGGCGCCACGCGGCCGAGGCGAATGCTCAGGTCGAAGCCGGCGCGGCCCCAGGGGCCATGGCCGATCGCCGAGTAATATCCGCCGGCGCCAAAGGCGAGGGAGACAGGGTCGTGGTTGTCCTCGTCGAGCAAGGCGAAACGCGCTTCGCCGCCCATGCGCTGGAAGCCGAGCGAGGCGCCGAGCTCGAACCAGCGATTGACGCCATAACGAAGGCCGACGTCGTACACGCTGAAGCCCGCGCTCATGAACCAGGGGAACGTCTCGGTCTCGGGGTAGATGTCCGCGCCGCCGGTGGAGACGGAGTCGCCCTCGGCGCCGCCGCGCTCGAAGTGGCCCGTGCCGAAGTTCCAGAGCGCGCCGTGCACGGACCAGCCGAATTGGCCGGCCGGCGTGGTGTCGCCCGTGCGCGGCGCGATGGCAGGGCTGCACGCGGGGACGGTGACGAGGAGGGCAAGCAAGAAAAGAAGGTGCTGCATCATGGCCTCAGGATAAGGCCATGGGACGCGCGATCGTCACAGCTTCTTCGATACGTCGAGCGCGCCCGAGAGGAGCTGCGGGAGGAGCGCGTCGCGGATGCTCGAAAGGCGTCGGTTTTGCGCCTGGAGCGCGACCATCGCCTCGGGGCGCGTGACGGATTGTTCGAGCGGGAGGCCGAGGAGCGCGGCGAATTGGAGGGCGCTCAGGACTTCAATGATACGATCCTGGACATCCAGCGGGGGCACGGCGAGCTCGAATTCGAAGAGGTCGCTCTGGTAAAGCTCCGGGTACGTCGAGCCGTTCGCCACCTTGTCGAGGTAAGGCCGGTTCGCGCGCAGCCAATATGCGAGGTAGAGCGGGCGCAAGGCCGGGCCGCAGCGGAAGTTCAAAAAACCCTGGTTCGTCGCCATCGGGACGGCATTCACGGCGACGGCCCCGACCGGCGCGCGTTTGCTCAGCATGACGGTCCCGGGGGGCAGGAGCTTCGCCGAGGAGTGTTCCAGGCCGAGCTGCGTGATCGAGCGCTCCGTGCGTGAGACGAAGAGGCCGTCCTGCAGGCTCGTGATTTCTTTTGGCGTGAGCCAGGGGAGGTCGCCGTCCCAGTAGGCGTCAACGGACGTGCTCGGCGTGCCGCCGCTGTCGACGCGCGTGATCAAGTCTCCGTCCGGCTCCAGCGTGCTCCGGCGCCAGCTCTTCGGGCAGATCAAATACGGCTCAGCCACGGAGGAGGTCCTCCAGGACGCGCAAGGCCGCATTCGAGGCCCGATCGATCTGCTGGAACCGCGCGAGGATCTCGGCGAGCTCCGCCTGCAAGGCGCCGTGATCCCACGTCGCCTGCGGGCGGCTCTCGAAGCCCACGTAGCGGCCCGGGACGAGCACGTATTTGTGCGCGCGGATGTCGGCGAGCGTCGCGGAGCGAGCAAAGCCGGGCACGTCGGCATATCGGACCGGTTCGCGTTCGCCGCGCCAGGCGTGGTAGGTGTCGGCGATCTTCGTGATGTCTTCGGCGGTGAGGACGCGCTTCACGCGGTCGACCATCGTCCCCAGATTCCGCGCGTCGAGGAGCAGCACGTGCCCGCTGCGGTCCCCGAGCCGTTTGCCCTGCTCGCCGATCCCGTGTTTCTTGTCGCGCGCGAGGATCCACAAGCACACCGGGATCTGCGTCGAGTCGAAGAGCTGGCCGGGCAGCGCGATGATGCAATCGACGAGGTCCGCCTCCACGAGTTTTCTCCGGATCTCTCCCTCCCCCGATTGCTGCGACGACATGCTGCCGTTCGCGAGCACGAAGCCGGCGACGCCCGTGGGCGCGAGGTGGTGGAGGAAATGCTGGACCCACGCGAAGTTCGCATTGCCCACGGGCGGCAGGCCAAACGTCCAGCGCGGGTCCTCGCGCAGGCGCACGCCGCCCCAGTCCGAGTCGTTGAAGGGCGGGTTCGCGAGGATGTAATCGGCCTCGAGGCCCTCGTGCAGGTCGCGCTGGAAGCTGTCCGCCCATTCGGCGCCGAGGTCGCCTTCGAGCTGGCGGATGGCGAGGTTCATCTTCGCGAGGCGCCACGTCGTGGGGTTCGACTCCTGGCCGTACACACGAAGGTCGCCGATGCGCCCGCCGTGCTCCTCGACGAACCTCTCGCTATGCACGAACATGCCGCCCGAGCCGCAACACGGGTCGAAGACACGGCCCTTGTACGGGGCGAGCATTTCCACGAGGAGCTCGACGATGCATTTGGGCGTGTAGAACTGGCCGCCGCGTTTGCCCTCGGCCGCGGCGAAATGGCCGAGGAAGTACATGTACACGTCGCCGAGGACGTCGCGGCCGCGTTTCGCCTTGTCCTTGAAGCCGATGTCGCCGAAGAGCACGAGCAGCTCGCCGAGGCGCTGTTTGTCGAGCGCGGGCCGGGCATAGTCCTTGGGCAAGACGCCCGCGAGTGCAGGGTTTTCGTGCTCGATCGCGAGCATGGCCTCGTCGACGAGCTTGCCGATGGTGGGCGCGGCGGCGTGATCCGCGAGGAAGGACCAGCGCGCTTCCCGGGGGACCCAGAAGACGCCGTCGGCGCGATAGGCGGCCGGGGCCTCGGGATCGGCGCCGGCCACGGCGGAGAGGGCAGCGTGTTTCTCCTCGAAGGCGTCGGAGATGTATTTGAGGAAGATGAGCCCCAGGACGACGTGTTTGTACTCCGCGGCGTCGAGGCTGCTCCGCAGCTTGTCGGCCGCCGCCCATAACGTCGCCTCGTAGTCACCGACGCCTCCGCCCTCGGCGGGCGGCTTGGGCGCGCTCGTTCTGGCCGTGCGCGTCATCGCTCAGACGCGCCCACGGGGCTGCTCCGTCGACGCAATCTGCAAAGGCCCCGGTCGATCGACGAGCCTGTGCATTCCGAGGCACGCCTGATCCACCATGCCGAGGAGCGGCCGCGGCGCCACGCCGAGCAGGACCAATCCGATCGCGAGGGGCAACGCCGCCGCGAGCTCGCGCCTGTACATGGCGGGGAACTTGCCGCCGAACGGCTCCAGGTACTTGCTCGTCTGCCACTCCCCGCGGGCCTCGCCAAAGAGAAGGTGCCCCATCGCGAAGATGTGCACCGCCGCGAGCGCCACGATTCCGATCGCCCCGAAGACGCCCATCGCCCGCTCCCGGGCGAACGCGCCCCAAAGCGCGAGCAGCGGCCCCCAAAAGCCCGCGAGCAGCGGCAATCCGAGGGACGCGAGCAGGCCGAGGCCAAAAAGCGTCGCGAAGAGCGGCATCTCCCGCGAGAGGCCACCGAATCGCCCGAGGTCCCGCGTCTGGACCCGCGATTCGAGGACCGACACGAGCACGAAGAGCAGGCCGAGGATCACGCCGTGTGTCGCCGCCACCACGACGCTCGCCTCGAATCCCTGCGGCGTGAGCGTTCCGATCCCGAGGAGCGCGATCCCTCCGTGTGCACCGGCGATCCGCGCCAAGAAGCGCTTGAGGTCGTCTTGCGCGATCGCCGCGAGCGCGGAGATCAGAATGCCCGCCGCGCCGAGGATCGAGATCGTCGTCGCCGCCCAGCGCATGCCCTCCGGCAAGACGCCGACGTTGAGGCGCAACATGCCGTACACCCCCGACGAGAGCAGCACGCCCGAGAGAAGCACGCTCGTCGGCGCGTCGGATTCGGCATGCATGTCCGCGAGGTACCCGGGGAACGGGAACGCCGACATGCGGAGTGCGAAAGCGGCGAAGAGCGCGGTCCAGAGGACCTTCACGGCCGAAAAACCGCCAATGACAAGGCCCTTGTCGACCCAGGCCACACGCGCGAGCTCCGGAATCGCGGCCGAGCGGCGGACGGATTCGCCGGTCGCGAGGTACGTGGGATCGGCGTGTTGCCAGAGGAACCAGGACGCAGCGCAGAGGAGCGCGGCGCCGATCAGGGACGAGACGAGGACACGGGCCGCGGCGCGGCGCGGGCCCGGGCCGCCGCGGCGCGCGACGAGGAGGCTCGTGGGGAGGAGGCCGAGGAGCCAGAACGCGCAGAACAGGAAGAGGTCGAGCGAGACGAGGACGCCAAGCGAGGCCGTGAGGAAGACGCCGGCGAAGGCGTGGTAGGTGGCCGCGCGGTCGCGCAAGCCGGCGCTGGAGATCGAGGCGACGAAGGCGAGGAGGACGGCGGCCGCGACGAGCGCGAGGGAGATGCCGTCGACGCCGAGGAAGTATTCGACGCCGAGCGAAGGGAAGAGGCGGCCGCGCTCGAGGAGCTGGAAGCCGTCGTTGCCGTCGGCGGGGCTGAAGGCGCGGTCGAACCGGACGCAGAGCCAGGCGACGAAGGCGAGGAGCGAGCCGTGGACGAGGGCGCTCGTCGCGGCGAGGACACGGGGGCTGTCGCGGCGCGTGACGCGGAGGAGGAGCGCGAGGAGCGTGCCGAGGAGAGGGAAAAAGACGACGACGGAGAGCGGCGTGCGGCCGAGGAAGCCGAGGCCGAGCGGGCGTTCGGCGTGGATGGCGAGGGCGAGGGGGCGGCCGGGTTCGGCGCCGTCGCCGGCGCGGGCGTTCGATTCGACGAGGACCTGGCCGTAGAGCTCGCGGGCGCGGGCGGATTCGTACCGCCAGCGGATGCTGACGCGGCGCTCCTGGCCCGGCGGGATGCGCGTGGAGGCGCGCGGGCCTTCGACGGTGACGGTGATGCCGGGCGGCAGGCGTGGATCGTTCGCGGAAGAGCGGACGTCGACGCGCGAGAGCTCGATCGGGCCGGGGCCTTCGTTGCGGAGGAAAAACGCGCCCGTCATGTGCTCGCCGTCGGGCGCGAGGGAGAGCTCGACATGATCGCCGCCGAACTCGGGGCGAAGGACAGCGCGGCCCGCAGGCTCGTCCGCGAAGGCAGGGGCGGCGAGGCCGAGGATCACGAGCGCGGCGAAGAGGGAGAAGAGGCGCTCGAAGAGGCGCGCGGGCAAGCCGAGGACGAGGTCGTCGATCGCGGAGACGAGCTTGGAGGCGCCGCGCGCGATCGTGGTGGCCGCCTCGAAGAGAACCTCACCGAGCTTCGTGCCGGTGCCTTCGAGGAGGAGACGCGCGCCGGGGAAGGTCTTCGCAGGTCGCGTCTCGCCACGCTCGGTCGCGCGCAGGCAAGTCGCCGCACGCACGAGCGCATGGAGGGCGAGGAGGACGACAGCGAAGGCAGGCTCGTCGAGGCCCACCGCGACGAAGGCGAGGCCCGTGGCGGCGAGCGCGCCGTACACGAGGCGATGGGGGTGTCGTGGGTCGAGCACGGCACGCAGCGCCGCGACCACGGCCGAGAACGCGCCGAAGATGGTGACGACGCCGGCAGCCATGGGGCTCAACGTGAAGAGGTCGGAGAGGCGCACGAGGAGGAGCGGCCCAGGCGCGAGCGCGAGGCCAAGGACAAGCGCGAGCGCAGGGGGCGAGAGAGACGCCGCGGCGCCCGGGAGCCAGCCGGAGAAGGGAAAGGTCGCGCTCGTCGCGGCGGCGCCCGCGAAGAGGAGGAGGCACGCGAGGGTGACGAGGCCGATCGAGCCGGCGCCGAGCTTGCCGAGGAGCGAGCGCGTGACGCTCTGGCGCCCCGCCTCGTCGCGGAGGACGAGCTGATCGTGGATCTCGCGAAACGCGACCGTGGGGCCGAGCGGCGTGATGCGCACTTCCTCGCCCGCGGGGACGACGAGGCCCTCGATCCAGGCGACCTCGAGGCCATCGCCGGTGACCGTGGCGCCGCCGCCCGGCGCGATGACGATCGAATGCGGGCCAGCCGCAATCTCCCGGCGCACGAAGGGCGCGACCGCGAAGGGCGCGGGGTTCTGCGCGAGCTGCGCGCGGTCGGAGATGCCAACGTACGCACGCGCGCCCGGGTGGCTCGTGAGCGTGAGGAAGCCGCGTTTCTCCGCGCGCTCGGCGACGATCTTCACGTCGCGCTCGCCGCGCGGGCGTTCGACGTCCTCGGCGAGCGCCGCTTCGGCGGGAATCCGACCCTCGGCATACACCGGGACGAATCGCGCGCGGAAATCCGCGAGGAAATGGCCCTCGTCGAGCCACGCGCCGCCGAGGCCCCAGAACAGGAAGGCGAGGCCGGAGACGGTCGCAGCGCCGCCGAGGCTCGCCACGACGCCCGCGCGCATGCCCGCGGACGCGGCAGGCTGCGAGCTCTTGCCCTGCACCACGAAGAGGCCCGTCGCGAGGACGACGGCGCCCCAGCCGAAGAGCCACACGATCGCGTCGGCCGCGAGCGCGACGAGCGAGAGGCCGGACGAAAAGAGCAACGCCGTCGCGGTGAACCGAATCGCGGCGCGATCGTCCTCGATGCGTTTCCTCGCGGCGACATGCACGAGCGCGACGACGAGGAGGGCCGTGAGGAGGAAGCCCGCGCCGAGCGGGTCGAGGGCGAACGAGGCGTTCGCGTCGAGCGAGCCGATACGCACGAGGCGGAAGGCCACGTCGAAGAGCGCGCGGCGCGCAGGTTCGAGCGAGGCGAGGCGCGTGGTGTCGACGAGGGCGAGCCCGAGCGCGAGCAGCGTCGCGCCGAGGCCGAGGTGCGTCGCGCGGGATCGCCCCATCCGCGCGCCGAAGAGGGCCACGACGATCGCGGCGAGCAGAGGCACGAGCGGCACGAGGCCGAGCGGCACGAGGGGCGCCTCGACGGGCGTGAGCGGACCGGCATACGCGGGCATGGCTGTCCGGGAGAATGTCGCGCGCGTCGCAAGGTGCCAGCCCCGTTCGTCACGCCCCGCGATCGAGCGGGAAAGAGCAGGGCATCGTCAGGGCGAGAAACGGGCGGGCGTGTCACGCTCCGCGGATGCAGACGGACACCGACGTCGCATTCCGGGGCGACGACGCGGCGAGCGAGCTCGCCAGGCTGCGCAAGGAGAACCGGCGCCTGCGCGAGGACCAGCGCCGCCTGGAGACGCTGGTCGAGGTGACGAACGACTGGGTCTGGGAGATCGACGCGAACGGGATCTACACGTTCGTGAGCCCGCGAATCCGCGATTTTCTGGGCTACGAGCCGGAGGATGCGCTCGGAAAGTCGCCGTTCGACTTCATGCCGCCCGAGGAGGTGGCCCGCATGCGCGCCCTCTTCATCCCGATCGTGACGGCACGCGCGCCGTTCAAGGACGTGGAAAACGTCAACGTGCACAAGGACGGGCGGCGCGTGGTGCTGGAGACGAGCGGCGTACCGCTCTTCGACGAGGCCGGCGGCTACTGCGGGTATCGCGGCGTGGACCGCGACGTGACGATGCGCAAGGTGGCCGAGTCGGAGCGCGCGCGGATGCAGGAGGAGATCATCCGGGCGCAGGAGTCGACGCTGGAAGAGCTCGAAACGCCGCTCCTGCCCGTGGCCGAGGGCGTGCTCGTGATGCCGCTCATCGGCTCGGTGGACAAACGCCGCGCCGCGAGGATCGTCGACGCGCTGCTCGCCGCGGTGTCGACGCGCGCCGCGACGTTCGCGATCATCGATCTGACAGGGCTACGCGCGGCCGATCACGCCGTGATGGGGCTGCTCTGCGAAGCGGTGCGCGGAGCCCGGCTGCTCGGCGCGGAGGTGCTCCTGACGGGCGTGCGGTCCGAGGTGGCCCGCACGATGGTGGAGCTCGAGCTGCACGGGGTCCGGACGCTGAGCACGCTGGCGCGGGGGATCACGTTTGCGCTGGGGGCGCAGAGGAGGCGCTGACTTACTCGTCCTCGCCGCCGCTGCCCACGCCTTGCATTTCGAGCGGCCCTTCGAGGGCCACGCGCAGCGCCGAGAGGGCGCGCGCCGCGCGGGACTTCACGGTGCCGAGCGGCACGCCGTCGCGCTCGGCGATCTCGGGATAACTGAGCCCTTCGAAAAACGCCGTCTCCAGGGTCGCGCGTTGCGCCGCGGGCAAACCACCGAGCGCGGCCCGCACGGCGCGGCGTTCGAGGTCGAGGACCGAGCTCGACTCGGGATCGACCACGGGCTCGATCGGCTCGTGCCGCAGCTCTTCGTCCGTGATCTGCGCCCGCCGCGTGCGGCGCCGCGCGCGATCGAGGGCGAGGTTTCGCACCGTGGTGACGAGCCAAGCGACGACGGTGCCACGCTCGGCGCGGTACTGATCGGCGCGCTCGACAATCGCGACGAACGCGTCGTGCACGACGTCCTCGGCTTCGAGCGCGTCCCGCACGATCTTGAGCGCGAGGCCGTACGCGACGCTCGCGTGGCGATCGTAGATCTCCGCGATGGCGTCGTCGTCCCCATCACAGACGCGGCGCATGGCGCGCGCGTCCAGCGCGTCACGCTCCGCCCGGCTCTGGCGCCCACCCGCCGTCATCGCCACCTAACGAAAGGAGCACACAGGCCGAACGTCAACCGATTTACGGTGCGCATCGCCGTACGCTCCCGTGCTGCTGGGCACGCGTCCCAAGGGCGGGCACGCCGCGCTCCGGTGGAAAAGGACGCACACGCGCGCCGTCAAGCAGGCTCCGGCTCCGGGTCCTTCACGACGGACGTCGCCTCGGGCGTGCCGAGCGTGACCTTGCGCAGGAGCGCCCACAGCTCCGCGCGGCCCTCGCCCGTGACCGAAGAGAAACCGATCACCTTGCGCCCGGTGCTCTTCGCCATCGCCGCCGTCGCGCTTCGGCTCGCCGAACGGCCGATCTTGTCGGCCTTCGTGGCGACGATGACGATCTCCACCGGCCGGCGCTGGACGTCACGCGCCTCCTCCACGAACTGGATGAGCTCGAGGTCGTCCTCCTCCAGGCCGCGACGCACGTCGACCAGGATGACGAGGGCCGCGAGCGTGATGCGGCCGCGCAGGTACCCCTCGATGAGGTCCCCCCACGCCGTCCGCTCGGCCTTCGAGCGTTTGGCGTAGCCGTAGCCGGGCAGGTCGATGAGGTGGAAGGTCGCGCCGTCCCGCGCGCGCGCCTCGAAGAGGTTGATCTGCCGCGTGACGCCCGGCGTGGCCCCCGTGCGCACGAGGCCCTTGCGCTCGACGAGCGTGTTGATGAGGCTCGACTTACCGACGTTCGACCGGCCCGCGAACGCGATCTCGGCCATCGTCGGCGCCGGGAGCGACGAGCCCGGCGCGGCCGCGGCGAGGAAATCGGCATGCACGATCTGCTTCGGATCGAGCGCCTTCTTTTTGCCGTCCGGCGGCGCGGCCTTGGGCTTGGGTCCTGCGGCGGGTGTCTTCTTCGCCGGCTTCGTCTTTTCGTTCACGGCACCGATCCTGGGCTGAACGTGGGTTTGCACGCGTCGCACTGGCAGAGCGAACGGAGGTATCGAAACGAGTAAATTCCCGTGTCGTGCTGGTCGCCCCAGGTGAACTGCAAGGCGTAGTTGCCGACCTGCTGGATGTCACGGAGGGAGAGGTCGCCCCCCGGCACGAAATGGATGGTGCCGCCGTGCCCCTGGCAGACCGCGCAAGGGCAGTAGCCACGCAGGATCTCGTGCGGAAGCACGCTCTTGTGCCCGTCAGCCCACTCGATCTCCATGGTCCGCGCCCCATGCGGGGCTTTGACCATCGTGGGTTCGATCCTCGGATCGCTCATCGTGCCTGCTCCCTGTGATCTTGGGACTCGCGCGCTAGCATGAAGCTTCGGGCGACGTAAAGCAGCCATTTTCCTGGCGGCCCCGAGGGTGATGCGAAGGTTCTGGACTGTCCTCTTTGCCGTGACGATCGCGCTGCACGTGACGTTCGCCATGGCCACACACGCGATCCTCGCGCGCCTCGACGCGCCAACGCCTTGGCTCCTCACGCTCGTGCTCTGCGCGCTGCTGGCGTTTGCGTTTCGAGGGCGGATTCAGCTCGCGTCGGCCGATCGTCCGGTCCCACGCCTGCGCCGCCTGCTCGTCGAGGAGCCGTACTACGTGCACTGGTGCGCCCTCGTGGCCGCGCTGCCGCTGTGGCTCGTCAGCCTGGCCCTCGCGATGCTGGCGAGCTTCGTCGTGCCGGCGACGCACGTGCCGACGTCGGGCTCGCTCGCGATCGTCGCGTACGCGCTCGGGCTCGCGCTCGCCGGCTGGGGCGTGTTCGTGCGGCGCCGCTGGGTCCGCGTGCGGACGATCGACGTGCCCATCCGCGGCCTTCCGCCCGCCTTCGACGGCTACCGCATCGCGCACCTGTCGGACCTGCACATCGGCGCGCTTTGCCCCCGCGAGCACGCCGATCGCTGGGCGGAGACCGTCCGCGCGCTCGACGTCGACCTCGTCGCGCTCACGGGCGACTACGTGACGAGCGGCAACACGTTCCACGGCGAGGTCGCCGATCTCGCGAGCTCGTTGAAGAGCCGCGACGGGGTGCTCGCCGTGATGGGCAACCACGACTATTTCGGCAACGGCGAGGCGCTCGTGGGGAAGCTGCGCGAGGCCGGCGTCGCCGTGCTGCGAAACGAGCGCAAGGCGATCGAGCGAGACGGCGAGCGCCTCATGATCGCGGGGGTCGACGACACGTGGTCGCGCCGCGCGAACGTGCAACGCGCGCTCGACGGCCACGATCACGGCGCGCCGATCGTCGTGCTGGCCCACGATCCGCAGCTCTTCCCGGATCTGTCCGCGCGGGGCGCCTCGCTCGTGCTCTCGGGTCATACGCACTGGGGCCAGGTCGCCGTGCCCTTTCTTTCGACGCGGTACAATCTGTCGGCCCGCGTCTATCGCTATCACGCGGACCTCTACCGCGAAGGCGACGCGTGGCTCTACGTGAGCCCGGGGCTCGGGACGACAGGGCCGCCGGTGCGGCTCGGCGCGGCGCCGGAGATCACGGTGCTTCGTCTCGAAGCGAAGCCGGCCTGAGGTCCATCTCGCCGAGCACCCGCTCCGCCTGCCCGAGCGCGCGCACGACGACCACGCCCTCCTCCAACGGCGTGCGCGGCGCGCGGCGCTCCTCCACGCAACGCAGGAAGTGATCGATCTCCACGGCCATCGGCTCGCGCCACGGGACGCGGATCTCCTCGGCCGGCCCTTCGAAGAGCCCTGCGCTGCTCGCGGGGGAACGGGAGAGAAAAATGCGATCCGGCGCCCGCACGTCGTCGAGCATCGCCACGCAGGACGAGCCCACGACGACGATCCGCCGCTCCTTCGTCGCATGCACGCGCGAGAGCTCGATCCGCGCGTCAAACCCCGACGCGAGCCGCAAGCCGAGCACGACCGGATCCCCCTCCGGGCCACTCGTCGCTTCGAGCGCCTCGATGCGGAGCGGTTCGAGCGCGTGCACGATCGAGAGATCATGCGGGCCGAGCGACCAGAGCGCGGGCACCGATCGATCCCCACGAATGGAGAGGCGCGACGCCGCGAGGTGCCGGATCGTGCCGAGCGCCCCCTCGTGCACCATCGCGACGAGGCGCTCGACCGCCGGATGGTACCGCAAGAGGTGCCCCACCATCGCCACGCGCCCGAGCGAGGCCGCGCGCAAGGCGCAGCGCTCGGCGTCCGCGGCCGAGAGCGCGAGCGGCTTCTCTACGAGCACGTCGAGCCCCGCGTCGAGCGCCGTGAGCACGAGCGACGCATGCGAGCGCGGCGGCGTCGCGATCACCACGGCGCGCGCGCCGAGCCCGATCGCCTCCTCCAGGCTCTCGACGATCGCCGCGGAAGGCGCCTTCACGCGCGCGAGCTCGCGCCGCGCCGCGCTCGTCTCGGCGACCGCGACGAGCTCGGCCCGCGGGCTCTCGCAAAGCACACGGAGCAGGTTCTCGCCCCACGCGCCGCAGCCGACGAGGGCGACGGGTACGGTCACGGCCGCTCCCTGTTGATGCACATCCGCGGCGTATAGCGCCGGCCCGCCGTGCGGGAAAGGTCAGGCGAGGAAAGAGCCGAGCGCGCGGAAGCGACGATACCGATCGTCGACGAGCTCGTCCCCCGAGAGGCCGTCGAGCGAGGTGAGGTTCGGCCACAAGGCCTCGTCGAGCCGACGCGCCGCTTCGTCGTGGTCCTGGTGCGCGCCGCCCGTCGGCTCTTCCACGACGGCGTCGACCACGCCGAGCTGCAAGAGCTCCGGCGCCGTGATCTTGAGCTGCGCCGCGGCCTCGTCCGCGCGCGCGCCGTCGTTCCACAGGATCGCCGCGCACCCCTCGGGCGAGATGACCGAGTAACAACCGAACTCCATCACGAGCACGCGGTTCGCGACGCCGAGCGCGAGCGCGCCGCCCGACCCGCCTTCGCCGATGATCGTCGCCAGGATCGGCACGCGCGCCCTCGCCATGGCCGCGAGCGCCGCGCCGATGGCCTCGCTCTGCCCGCGCTCCTCGGCGCCGATGCCGGGATACGCGCCGGGCGTGTCGATGAACGTGAGCACGGGCAGGCCAAACTTGTCGGCGA
Organism: Polyangium fumosum; assembly: GCF_005144585.1. GTDB lineage: Bacteria > Myxococcota_A > Polyangia > Polyangiales > Polyangiaceae > Polyangium > Polyangium fumosum. The sequence continues at coordinate 198,144 of NZ_SSMQ01000002.1, forward strand.
GCTCGTACATGCGAATCGCCTTCCGGTAGCCCTCGGGGTGGGGCATGCCGAAGTTGCGCTTCACGTTCTCCTTCGTGCCGCGGCCCTTCTGGTGGCCGACCACGACGACGCTGCGGCCGTGGTACGACGCGAGCCCCGCGACGATCGCCTGATCCTCGGCGAAGCGCCGATCTCCTTTGAGCTCAACCCATCCGGTGAAGAGCCGCTTCACGTAGTCGAGCGTGTAGGGCCGGTTCGCGTGCCGAGAGAGCTGGACCTTCTGAATCGGCGTGAGGTCCGCGAAGATCTCGCGCGCGAGCCGCGACGTCTTCTCTTCGAGGCGCTGAAGCTCGGGTTCGAACCTACGATCGGAGGCGGCGAGCGCGCGCAGGGCCCTCACCTTCTCGACCAAATCCGCGACCGGCTTCTCGAATGGCAGGACGAACATGGCAGGCCGAGGTCACTCCGAGATCGTCGGTTCTGCGAGGATGTTCGCAGGGACCTGCACCGACGTCGCCGCCCGGATCACGTTGAACACGCGCAGCGGCTTCTCCTTGCCCTTCACCTTCGCCGACGGCAGCTCCTCGGTCTCGAAGCGCCCGACGAGCCTGTCGTGCGTCATCTCGCTGACCACGATCTGCCCCGCCAGCGCGACCGAGCAGAGCCGCGCCGAGGTGTTCGCCGTGTCGCCGATGACCGTGTACGAGAGCGCCTTCGAGCTGCCGATGTAGCCTGCGACGAGCGGGCCCGTGTGAATGCCGATGCCGATCGCGAGCGGCGCGAGGTCACGCTCGAGGCGCCTCCGATTGAAGTCGCCGAGCACCTCGCCCATCTCGAGCGCGCAATGCACGCTGCGGATCGCGTCGTCGGGGTGGATCACGGGCGCGCCCCAGATGGCCATGATCCCGTCGCCCATGAACTTGTCGAGCGTGCCTTCGTACTTGAAGATCGTGTCCACCATGAGCTCGAAGTACTCGTTCAGCATGTCGACGAGCTCTTCGGGCGGGGTGTTCTCGCTCATCGCGGTGAAGCCGCGGATGTCGCTGTTGAAGACCGTGCATTCGTCGACGCGCTGACCGCCGAGGCGCACCTCGAGCTGGCCGCTCATCACGCGCTCGGCGATGTTCGGCGAGAGCAGCCGCGAGAAGCGCTCGCGGGCGATGATCTCGTTCTCGATCTTCTTTCCGAGGATGTTGATCTCGATGAACATCGAGGCCTGGTGGGCCACGGCCACCACGAGCTCGAGGTCCTTCGGCTGGAACTGCGCGAGCGTCTCCGAGTCGAGCCAGAGCACGCCGAGGACGTCCTGCGTGTTGTTCGGCGCGACGAGCGGCACGACGATGGCCGAGCTGATCCGGTTCAGGATCATGCTCTTGCCCTTGGAGGCCGCGAAGTCCATGGCCGCGTCGTGCGTGAGGACAGCCGCGCGCTCCTTGACCACGTGGTTCAAGATCGTCGACGAGACGCTGATCGGCGCCGTGGTCCCGTCGCGCCGCTGCGAGGCGCGCGGCATGAGCTCGCCGTTGTTGTCGTCGCGGAGGAACATCACCCCGCGGTCGGCCTTGATGAACTTGATGATGCTCGCGAGGATCTTGTCGAGCAGCTTCGACGTGTCGCGCTCGGAGGCGATGTCGCGCGCGAGCTCGTGCGAGAGGCGCAGCCGCTCGTAGTCGGCGCGGAGCTGGTTGAGATCGTTCGCGAGGCGGTCGAAGGGCAAGAACCCCTTTTCGACCGCGGCGATCTGCGTGCCGATCTGGCGCGCTTGATCGTTCAGATCGATGCGCGTGCCCTGCGCGACGTACGAGTGCGGGCCCGTGATGAACGTGTGCGCGCCCGAGCCCTTCCCCATCATCGTCATGTTGGGGTTCGCGCCCGGAATGCCGAGCGCCGGGTTCGGCGCGGGGAGCCCAGGCGCCTGCGGACGCGGCGGCAAGTTCGGCGCGGCCGGACCGGCTTGCGGCGGCGGGCGCGGCGGCATCGGCGGCGGCGCGAAGGCGCCCTGCGGCGGTCGGTTCGCCTGCGCGGCCGTGGGCAACGCGGGAAGGACGTGCGCGGACTGCGCGAGCGGGGACGGCGCGACGGGCGCAGGCTGCGGCGTCGCGGCCCACGCTTGCGGTTGCTGCTGCGGCGGCGCCACGGGCGGCGGCCCCCCGGCCGTGCCTGCGATCGGCGACGGCGTGTCATCGAAGCGGCCACGCGTCGATCCGAGGGCGATCTCGTCGCCGTGCTTCAGCGGAGCCTCGCCGCGGACACGCTCGTTGTTGACGAACGTCCCGTTCAGGCTGCCGAGATCACGCAGGTAAAACTGCGCTCCGCGGAGCTCGATGATGCAGTGCTCCTTGGAGACGATCTTGTCGAGCAACTGGATCGAGTTGTTGGGGTGGCGCCCCAACGAGTTCACGGGCCGCAGCTCGATGGCCTGCTGCCCTTCGGCGGTCTGCAGGATCAGTCGAGCCATCAGGTGAGCCGTTGCGCTTGCATTCCGAGAACCACGGGAGGCCCTGCCCGCACGAATGCAGACGGCCGCCGAACCGGTACGCGCAGAAGTGTATTCCTTCTCGTGGAATTAAGCGAGAGGTTCGACGCGCCGATCCTCCTTCCCTCGGCGCGGCCCCCAGGCTAGGCCCGAAACCATGGCCGCCGACCTTCTGCTCGCGATCGATCAAGGGACGACCGGGACGACCGCCCTCGTGCTCGACACAGCAGGGACGACCCGCGGGCGCGCGACGCGCGAGTTCCCCCAGCACTTCCCGCGCCCCGGCCTCGTCGAGCACGAACCCGAAGACATCTGGCAAAGCGTGCTCGAATCGGTCGAGGCCGCGCTCGGCTCGGCCGGCGTCAAAGGCGATCGCATCGCGGCCGTGGGTATCACGAACCAACGCGAGACCACGCTCGTCTGGCAGCGCGCCACCGGCAAGCCGATCCACCGCGCGATCGTCTGGCAAGACCGACGCACCGCAGACGCCTGCGCGCGTTTGCGCGAAGACGGCCACGAGCCCGCCGTGAAACGCACGACCGGCCTCGTGCTCGATCCGTACTTCAGCGGCACGAAGCTCACGTGGCTGCTCGACAACGTCGACGGCGCCCGCGCGCGCGCCGAGCGGGGCGAGCTCGCGTTCGGCACCGTCGACAGCTACCTCGTCTGGCGCCTGTCCGGCGGCGCGATGGGCGGCTCGCCCGTGCACGCGACCGACGTGACGAACGCCTCGCGCACGCTGCTCATGAGCCTCGCGACGCTCGATTGGGACGACGCGATGCTCGAGCTCTTCCGCGCCCCACGCTCGGTGCTCCCGAAGATCGTCGACTCGGCCGGGCTCATCGCGAAGACGCTCGGCTTTCCGCACCTGCCCGACGGCGTGCCGATCACGGGCATCGCGGGCGATCAACAAGCCGCGCTCTTCGGCCAGGCCTGCTTCGATACGGGCGACGCGAAATGCACGTACGGCACGGGCGCCTTCGTCCTCGTCAACATCGGCGCGCAGCCGATCGCGAGCCGCTTCGGGCTGCTGACGACGGTGGGCTGGAAGGTCGGCAGCGAGGTCGTCTTCGCCCTCGAAGGCAGCGCGTTCATCGCAGGCGCGGCCGTGCAGTGGCTCCGCGACGGCCTCGGCATCATCCGCAGCGCGGCCGAGATCGAGCCGCTCGCCGCGAGCGTGCCGTCGAGCGAGGGCGTGACGTTCGTGCCCGCGCTCTCGGGCCTCGGCGCGCCGTACTGGGACCCGGACGCGCGCGGCCTCATCCACGGCATCACGCGCGGCACGACGAAGGCGCACCTCGCGCGCGCCACGCTCGAAGGCATCGCGCTCGAAGTGACGGACCTGCTCCGCGCCATGTGCGACGACCTCGGCAAGCCCCTCGGTCGCATGCGCGTCGACGGCGGCGCCGCGAACAACGATCTGCTCATGCAATACCAGGCCGACACCGCGGCCCTCACGATCGAGCGCCCGATCGAGCTCGAATCGACCGCCCGGGGCGCCGCCATGCTCGCCGGCGTCGGCGCCGGCCTCTTCCGCAGCATGCGGGACGCCGCCCGCATGTCCCGGGTCGAGCGGACGTTCGAGGTCGGAATGCCCCCGGAGGAACAAAAAGCCCACCTCGCCCGCTGGGCCGACGCCGTCGCTCGCGCCCGGTCGTCGCGCGCTTGAAGCGCGGGATCCGCCGCCCGGGACAGATGAACTCCGGCCAGACAAGCTCGGCCGCTCGCTGGACGAGCATTTCCGGCGCGAACCTGCTACTTCGCTGTTTTCGGATGCCAGACGTGGGACGCTTGGCAAGCCGGCACACCCGACGCCTTGGACGAATCTGTCGCGGCGGCGCCCATCGCACGGAGATGGCCGAGCTTCCGGCCTGGGGAACAGGCACTATGTTGCGAGAGTTCACCCCAAAGCGACCTCACAGAGCGTAAAATTCTATGTCAACGGAGAGCTCCCGTTCTCACTTGGTTCCCCTGCAGAGGCCCGGCCGGCCCGCCACACGTCGGGTCGTGTCGCTCGATGAGGAGGAAATGCCGAAGCCTGAAAATCCTTCCACCTCGGGGGTGGTCTACCGGGACATCCCGATCGATTGGGAGGCGCTGGAGGACGCGTTCGAGAACAACGCGCCCGAGGTCCACTCTTACCTTCACCTCGTGACGGGTGATGTCCTGCGCGTCGTCGACGGAGTCGCGGACCCGCAGATGCACGCGCGCATCGCGGCCGATCCGAACTACCTCCGCATCGATCCCGTGAGCTCTCGCGAGCAGTACCGCTGGATGGAGCGCTTCATCCCGATGGTGGAGGACCCGGAGCTGCAGGGAAAGCTGACGCAAGCGATCGACGGGAAGGGCGCCTTCCGCCGCTTCAAGGACGTGCTGATGAGCTACGGCCCGGAGCGCGAGCGCTGGTTCTCGTTCCGCAGCGAGCGGCTCCGCATCTTCATGGAAGCGTGGCTGAACGCGCACGCGCTGAACCCGATCGCGCGTCCCGTGTGGGTGCCCGAGCAGCCGCCTTCGCGCACGGGCGCAGAAGGCCAACCTGCGGACGCCCCCGTCGCCCCGCCCGCCCCGAGCACGCGCGAGCTCCGCGAAGAACCGCCGCGCGAGCTGCGCCGTGGCAAGAGCGTGGAGACGCTGCGCAAGAACCTACGCGACATCGCCGACGCGCTCGGCCCGCGCGACCTCGACACGCTCACGGCCTTCGCAGAGTTCCTGAAGGCACGCCGCGCCGCGCGCTCGTTCGCCCATCACTACGAGGGCAGCCACACGCACACCGAGGAGGAGCCCGCTCCCGCCTCGCAAGAGATCGTCGGCGGCGAAGCGCGCTCCGCTTCGTCCTGACGCGCGCGTCAGCGCGAGCGAACGATCGTGACCGTCACGCGCGAGCGCGCGGTCTGGAAGTAACTCGCGATCGCCTCGCCGAGCCGCTGCGCCACGACCCACCGACCGAGCGCGACCGAGACCTGTTCGTACGGACGGCCCGTGAACGGCGTCGTGCCCGTGCGCAAGAGCGCGCGGAGCTCCGGGTCACTCGGCGCGAGCATCGGCGCGACCATGCGGTCGAGGTAGAGGCTCGCGCGGGCGTGGCGGCGCAGGAGCGCGTCGATCTCGTCCGAGCCGATCCCCTCGGCCTTGGCCGCGGCGATGAGCTTGTCGCGCCCCTTCACGCGTTGCTCGAGCACCGCGCGCGCGGACTCGGCGCGGCTCGCGATCTCGGTCGCGTCGGGCGCAGGCAGGACGGGCAAGCTCGCGAGGAGCGTCTCGGCGATGTGGCGATCGAGCGCCGCGCGGACGTGGCGATCCGTGAACGGCGCGGGCTCCGGATCCGGATCGGCCATCGCCTCGATGCGCGCTTCGAACGCGAGCTCGCGCTCGTAGACGAACTGCGGACGCACGACGCCGCCCGTCTCGGGCGCATGCCAGCGGACGACCACGCGATCGAGGAGCGCAGGCTTCGCCTCAGCCTGTGCGCCGGCGGGCGCAGCGAACGCGAGCGCGGCGAGGACGAGAAGGACGGCCGGGCGCATCGAGGGTACGGACTATACCGCGGCCACGCCGCTCCGCCGCTCCATCGAACGAGCGTCTGCGCTAGCCTCGTTCCATGGCCGAAAGGAGCCCCCCTGCCGGATCTCGGCTGACCGTGGTCACGCTCGTCGTGTCGCTCGCGGCGGCTGCGTCGACGCTCCTCCCGGCACGCGCGGAGGAGCCGCGTCCGGAGGGCCCGCACGCGAACGTGCGCGTGGGCCTCGTGTTCGACGTCGGCGGACGCGGCGACAAGAGCTTCAACGACGCGGCGTACGAGGGGCTGTCACGCGCGTCGCGCGAGCTCGGCGTGACGACGGAGGTGCTCGAGCCGAGCGGCGCGGAGGATCGCGAGGCGGCGATGCGCCTCTTCGCGGCGCGCGGCTTCGACCTCGTGATCGGCGTGGGGTTCATCTTCTCGACCGACGTGAACGTGGTGGCGCGTGATTTCCCGAGCACGCGCTTCGCCTGCATCGACTACGCGCCGCCGATGGAAGGCGTGATGCCGCCGAACGTGACGGGGCTCCGTTTCCGCGAAGAGGAAGGTTCGTTCCTCGTCGGCGCGGTCGCGGGGCTCATGTCGAAGACGGGCCACGTGGGGTTCGTCGGCGGCATGGACATTCCGCTCATCCGCAAGTTCGAGGCGGGCTACCGCGCAGGCGTGCACGAGGTTTGTCCGCGCTGCGAGGTGCACGCGGCCTTCGCGGGCACGACCCCCGAGGCGTTCCGCGATCCGGTGAAGGGCAAGGCGCTCGCGAACAGCGAGATCGCCGCGGGCGCGGACATCGTCTACCACGCGGCGGGGACGACGGGGCACGGCGTCTTCGAGGCGTCGCGCGACATGGGCGTGAAGGCGATCGGCGTCGACGCCGATCAGCACGACGAGATGCCCGGCACCGTGCTGACGAGCATGATCAAGCGCGGCGACGTCGCCGTCTTCGACACGATCCACGACGTGGCCGAGGGCCGCTTCCAGGCCGGGCTGCGCACGTTCGGCCTCGCCGAGGGCGCCGTCGGGTACGTCGACGAAGGGCCCCACGCCGCGGGCATCCCCGAGGACACGAAGCAGAAGGTCGAGGCGCTCGCGCAGCGCGTGATCCGCGGGGAGATCAAGATCCCCGAGCGCTAGAGCAGCGAGCCCTTCGCTCCCTCGGGACGACCCCTCACCACTTCACGAGCACCTTCGGCGGATCGACCACGACCTTCACGTGCGGCACTTCGAGCAGCACGTCGAGGTAAACGCTGCCCGGCTTGCTCACGTCCGCGCCGGAGCTCTTCGGCTCCACGCGCGGCACGAGCGACTCGGGCGAGACCGCGTTCACGTCCTCGTTCGAGCCGACGAGGCGCACCTTCACCGTGGGCGGCGTCGTCACGGCGCGCGGCAGACCCACGACCTCCACGCGCAGGTTCGCGAACTCCTTCTTCGCGAGCTCACGCGCGATCTCGACCGTCGCGATCACGCTGTCGACGACGTCGTAGTTCACGAGCTTCGGCGGCTTGTCGAGCGGGAGCGGCCGGCGGTAGACGCCCTCGGTCAAGCCCGTCACGTCGAACGGCGCCGCGCGCGCGTACTGCATGACGTCCACGATCGAGCGAGCGCCCCGCGCCCGCACGACCTTCGGCTCGGAGCCGATCACGCCCTTCACCGCGAACGTCGGCGCCGGCTCGCCCGTGCGCGCGATCTGCACCGGGATCTCGCGCTCGACGACGTCGTCCCAGCGCAGCTCGATCGACGGCGGCTGGACCTCCTCGATCTGCACGCCCGTGGGCACGCGGAACATGCTCGGCTTGAGGTCGAGGTTCGTCTCGCGTCCGCTGCGCAGGTTGAGCTGGAGCGTGCCGAGATCGTCGCTGCGCAGGTCGTCGAGTTGCGTGCGCGAGCCGCGCAGCGTGACCTTCACCTCGTTCGGGATCTGCGTCATGAGCTGCCGGTTCGCGCTCTCCGGCGGCATGATCGTCACGACGCTGACCGAGAACGTGCGCTGCGCGTTCTCGGCGCCGTGGATGAACGCGTAGATCCCGAGCGCGCAGAGGAGCGACAGGATCTTCAGCCCGATGTTGTCGAGCAACGCCGCGCGGATGTTCTCGCGAAGCCCGTCCTTGGCCGTCATGAGTCGTCACCATGGGTGGGGCTGCCAGCGCCTTCACCCGCGCGTGCAGGGTTGCCTTCGCCCGCGCGCGCGGTCGTCGGCGACGTGCCCGGCGGCGCGCTCGAAGGCGGACCGGGGGGCGTACTCGGAGGCGTGCTCGGAGGCGTGCTCGGAGGCGTCGCGGCCTGCGGCGCCACGGGGACCACGCCGGGCGGCGGCATCGTGGCCGCAATCGCGGCCGTGGGCGCGGGGTCCGAGGACGGCGGCGGCGGCGGCACGGTCGACGTGGGCACGAACGTGTTCGGCCGCAGGGTCGGCGCCGCGACCGAGGCCGGCGGCATCTCCACGGTCGCGGCCGGGCGCATCGGCATGGCCGCGCTGCTCTGCGGCATGCGCGACGCGGGCGCGCCCGGAACGCCGGGCATCGGCGTCGCGCCGACCGAAGGGGGCGTCGGGATCGACGGACGCACGGGCGGCGCGGGCGGCGGGATCGCCGGCGTGCGCGAGGGCTGCGGCGGGGCCTGCGTGGGCGGGGCCGGGGGCTTGCGCGCGGCAGCGGCCTTTTGCTTCTTGCGCGACGAGCGCCCGAAGAGGCCGAGCAGCGCGTGCCGGAGCGACTGGCCGTCGAGGTTCGAGACGATGTTGCCGCTGAAGCAGAAGCTGATCGTCCCGCGCTCCTCGCTCACCACGACGACGACCGCGTCGGTCTCCTCCGTGATGCCGAGCGCGGCGCGGTGGCGGGAGCCGAGGCTCGCGTCGAGCACCTTCGTCTCGGGCATCGGGAAGAACACGCCGGCGCGCGCGATCTTGAGGTCGCGGATCAAGACCGCGCCGTCGTGAAGCTTGTTCACCGACTCGGGGACGAACATGCTGACGAGCAGCTCTCGCGTCACGACCGAGTCGAGGACGATGCCCTCGCTCTTGCAGAACTCGAGCACGTTCGCGTCCTGCTCGAAGGCGATGATCGCGCCCATGCGATGGCGCGCGAGCTCCGTCGCCGCCGCCACGACCTCGTCGATGACGCGCGACTGCTGCTCGCGCCCTCCGGCGAGCCACGCCTTCGAGCCCATGCGGATCAGCGCGCGACGGATGTCGTTCTGGAAGACGACGACGACGATCAGGATGATCGACGAGAGCAGCCACGAGAGCAGGTGCAGGAGCGTGACGAGCTCGAACGTCTTCGCCGCGAGGTAGAGCAAAAAGACGATGCCGAGCCCGAGGCCCATCTGCATCGCGCGCGTCCCGCGCATCACGAGGAGCGCGCGGTAGATGACGTACGCGACGATGAAGATGTCGATGAAGTCCCGCAGGATCTGCAGGAACGGGCGCGGGGCGAAGAGGCGGAGCAGGCCGTCGAGCATGGCTCAGGCGTCCCCCCCTCGGCGCGCGTCGATCGCCGCCGCCACGGCGAGCGCTTGCACCACCGCCTTCACGTCGTGCACCCGCACGATCGCCGCGCCGCCCGACACGCACGCGAGCACCGCGGCGATCGTCCCGCCAAGCCGCTCGTCCGGCGGCGCGAGCGCGCTCGCGTCCGGATTTGCCGCGCGCGCGACGAACGATTTCCGGCTCGGCCCCACGAGCACCGGGAAGCCGAGCGCCGCGAGCTCGTCGAGCCGCGCGCAAAGCTCGATCGAGTGACGCGCGTTCTTCGCGAACCCGAGCCCCGGATCGAGCACGAGGTCGTCGCGCGGCAGGCCCTCCGCGAGCGCCCGCTCGGCCGCTTCGGTCCACTCGCGCGCGACGTCCGCGACGACGTCCCCGTACGCGGCGTCGTCGTACATCGAGAAGCCGCGCATGTCGGTCATCGATCCGCGGCAATGCATGAGGACGAGCGAAGCGCCGGCGCGTGCGCAAAGCGCGCCGAGCTCGGCCGCAGGCTCGAGCGACACCGTGTTCACGATGCGCGCGCCCTCGCCGAGGGCCCACGCGGCGACGTCGGGCAAGGTCGTGTCGATCGAGACCACCACGCCGAGCTCCACGCTCGCACGGATGAGCCCGCCGATGCGCCGGATCTGCTCAGCCGCGTCGATCGGGGAAGAACCCGGCCGCGTCGATTCGGCGCCGATGTCGAGGATGTGCGCTCCTTCGATCACGAGCCCCCGCACATGCGCAACGGCTGCCGCATCATCCAGGAATCGTCCCCCATCCGAGAAAGAGTCCGGGGTGCGATTACAAACCCCCATGACGAGCGCGCCCCGTCGGCTCGAAAGAAGCGCGCGGAGCGGGGACGACATTGTGTGTGCGTAGCAAGTTCCGAGCCGGCCGGCAATCTTCGACCGTGTGCGGCAAAAACCCCACGATCCGTCAGCGAAATCCTTGGACTTTCCCGAGGTCGTCCTTGCAGGCGTCCGGGCGCGGCCGGTCGGTGTGTGTTCGTCGGGTGGCGCGGCACGTGCGATCTCCCTGACGCGCGGCGAAATGCCTGCTACGGTCGGCCGATCCGCGTGTCCGAGGCGTCTCGGGCCGCATTCGGCCGAGGCCACGCCGCGGCCCGAGCGAATGATGCTAGCCACGCGTGTTCGAGCAGGGGCGACGGCCGGCCTCGTGCTGAGCCTGATTTTCGCCGCACTGTTCACGGCCATCGGCACCTTCGACCTGTACGTACCCTCCCTGGCACCTCGCCTCGGAGAAACGGCGCCGGTCACGCTGCGAATTCCCTACGGCCCGCGGATCGTCCGCGACGCTCGCTCGGGCCGGCTCGCCTACGAGCACGCCCGCGTGATCGTGCCGCGCGGCACCCTCCTCCACGAGGAAAACGACGAGCACCGCGCCGCCTTCGCCTACGAATCGACGCGCAGGCCCCCGGCGACGGCGCGCCTCGTCTCGGTGTTCGTCATCCATTTCATCGTCTGCCTCATGCTCACCGCGTACCTGCGGCGCTTCGGGCAGAACCGCGTGCGGCTCTTGCGCGCGCAGATCGGGCTGCTCAGCCTCATGGCGGGCAGCGTCGCGCTCGCCAAGGGCATGCTCCTGCTCACGGCGCTGCCGGAGTTCTGGGTGCCGATGGCGGCGCTGCCGCTCTGGGTCGCGCATGCCTTCGATCGACGCACGGCCTTCCTCGTCGATCTCGCCGTCGCCTTCGTCGCCGCCTCGCTCCTGCGCTTCGACAACCTCCTCTTGTCGGTGCTGCTCGTGCGCGGCGTCGCGGCCACGCTCTTCTTCTTCGATCGCAAGCACGCGCGGCAAATGGTCATCGCCGGCACGCTCGCCGGCATCTCGGGCGCGGTCGTGTTCATCGCGCTGACCGTCGTCTACGAGGGCCGCTTCAACGTGCTCGCCGACATCTTCCGCGGCACGAGCTCGAACGTGCTCGCCTGCATCGGCGGCGGCATGCTCGCCGGCATCCTGGCGCGCGCGCTGCGAGATCCGGCCGAGCGCGCGATGGGCCATGTGTCCCGCGAAAAGCTGATCGATCTCACCGACCTCGAACAACCGCTCCTGCGGAAGATGGCCGCGGAGGCGCCGGGGAGCTGGGAGCACGCGCGCGCGATGGCGAACCTCGCGGAGGCCGCAGCGAGCGCGATCGGCTCGGACGCGCTGCTCACGCGCGTCGGCGCGTACTACCACGACCTCGGCAAGACCGTGCAGCCCAAGTACTTCGTCGAGAACCTCGCGCACGGCGAGAAATCGCCCCACGAGGAGCTCGACCCCGAGGTCTCGGCCGACGCGATCATGGCGCACGTCGTGATGGGCACGAAGATCCTGCGCGACGGCCGCATCCCCGAGCCCGTCGTCGAGTTCGCCTACACGCACCACGGCACGCAGGTCGTCGAGTTCTTCTGGCACAAGTGCAAGGAGCAAGGAAACCCGCGTGGCCTCACGCAGGAGTACTTCCGCTACCCGGGCATGAAGCCGCAGACGAAGGAGACGGCGATCCTCATGCTCGTCGACTCCATCGAGGCCGCGAGCCGCACGATCTGGCCGCCCGAGCAGAAGAAGTTCGAGGAGATGATCCAGCGCGTCATCTTCACGAAGCTGTCGAGCGGTCAGCTCGACGAGTCGGGCCTCTCCCTGGAAGACCTGCGCATCATCACGACGCGCATGGCGACGACGCTCGTGAACCTCTACCACGGCCGCATCAAGTACCCGTGGCAACGCGACAGCGCGAAGCAGGAGGCCGAAAAGACGCCCATCGTGCACGGCGCGCCGCCCGCGAACACGACCCCCGTCGTGCACTCGCCCGCCGAGCTGCCCGAGCCAAAGAGCTCGAAGGACGGCCCGAAATCCGGCGAGGCGAAGGGCGAAGGCAAGTCCGCGACGACCGAGGAGTCCGCGAGCTGACGAGGGCGATCCTCGTGGGAAAACTTGCTACAACGAGCGAGTGCCCCCGCTGATCGAGCAAAGCTTCACGAAGGCGCTCTTCCACGGCGTGATCGCCGAGGACATGATCTTCCCGTACCCGGAGATGACCTCCGAGGAGCGGCAGAGCACGTCGATCATCCTCGACAGCGTCCGCCGGTTCTTCGCGGCGAACGTGGACAGCGCCAAGATCGACCGCGACCACGAGATCCCGAAGGCGGTCCTGGACGGCCTTCGCTCGCTCGGCCTCTTCGGCCTGCAAATCCCCACCGAGTACGGCGGCATCGGCCTCTCCACCGCGGCCTACGCGCGCGTGATGCAAGAGATCGGCGGCATGGATGCCTCGATCGCGGTCACGCTCGGGGCGCACCAGTCGATCGGCTACAAGTCGCTCCTGCTCTTCGGCACCCACGAGCAGAAGCGACGGTATCTGCCGCAGCTCGCGACCGGCGAGTCGGTCGCGGCCTTCGCGCTCACCGAGCCGTCCGCGGGCTCCGACGCGGCGGCGATCAAGACCCGCGCGGAGGCGGTCGACGGCGGCGCAGCCTACGTGCTGAACGGCTCGAAGATCTGGATCACGAACGGCGGCTTCGCGGACGTCTTCACCCTCTTCGCCCGCACGAGCGCGCTCGAAGAGGGCTCGAAGCCGAAGATCACCGCCTTCCTCGTCGAGCGCGGCATGGGCGTCACGAACGGGCCGAACGAGCACAAGCTCGGCATCCGCGGCTCCTCCACGACCGAGCTCTTCCTGGAGAACGTGCGCGTGCCCCGCGAGAACGTGGTCGGCGACGTGGGCAAGGGCTTCAAGGTCGCGATGGAGGTCCTGAACTCGGGGCGCCTCGGCCTCGCCTCGGGCTGCGTCGGCGTATGCAAGACGCTGCTCCGCCTGGCGATCGCGCGCGTCGAGGAGCGCCGCGCCTTCGGCCGGAACATCGGCGACTTCGGCCTCATCAAGGACAAGATCGCGCGCATGCTCGCCGAGACGTACGCGCTCGAGTCGATGACGTACCTCACGGCCGGCCTCGTCGACTCGAAGATCGCCGACTACTCGATGGAGAGCGCGATCTGCAAGGTGAAGGGCTCCGAGACGCTCTGGAGCGTCGTCAACGATACGCTCCAGATCGCGGCGGGCATCGGCTACATGCAGGACTATCCGTACGAGCGGATCCTGCGTGACTCGCGGGTGAACCTCATCTTCGAGGGCACGAACGACATCCTCCGTTGCTTCATCGCGCTCTCGGGCATGGCCGCGCCGGGCAAGGCGCTCGCCGAGGTCGTGAAGGCGATGCGCGAGCCCATCAAGGGCTTCGGCCTGCTCAGCGATTTCGCGCTCCGCAAGGCGCGCGCCGCGCTCGGCCGCGAGCGCATGACCCGCGTGCACCCGCTGCTCGGACGCGAAGCCGTGATCTTCGAGGAGTACGTCTCGGAGCTCGCCGTGCAGGCGGAGAACGTGCTGCGCAAGCACGGCCGCGACATCGCCGAGATGCAGTTCACGCAGCTCCGCATCGCCGACATGGTGATGGATCTCTTCGCCGTGGCCGCGTGCCTCACCCGCACGACACGCGCGATCGAGCGGCGCGGCGAGGACGGGGCGCGGCGCGAGATCGATCTCTGCTCGCTCTACCTGAACATGGCCCACAAGCGCCTGCGGCAGAACGTCTCGGACTTCGCGCGCAACGACGACGAGCTGCGCAAGGCGATCGCCGGGCGCGCCTACATCGACGGCGCGTATCCGTTCGACGTGCTCTAGCGCGGGCGGTCGAGCGATCCCGGCGCGTGCCTTGCACGACGCCCGGGCGTGACGACGTCTCCTGGATTCCTCATCGAACGCGCCGACGCGCGACATCGCGACTTCGTGCAGCATTTGCTCTCGGAGCACCTGCCCGGGTCGGACGTCGCGCGCAGGTACACTTGGCTCTACGAGCAGAACCCGCACGGCCGCGCCGTGACGGTCATCGCCCGCGACGAACGGACCGGGGAGCCGCTCGGGATCACCTCGGCCTTCCCGCGCCGCATGCTCATCGCCGGCCGCACACGCCTCGGCTCGGTCGGAGGCGACGGCTACGTGCGTCCCTCGGCCCGCCGTCGTGGCATCGCCACCGCCATGCACCGCGCCGCGCTCGAAAGCATGCGCGCCGAGGGCGTCGAGATCATGTTCGGCCCGCCCGAGCCGCACAACCTCCGCGCCCTCGAACGTGCCGGCGCGCGCGTGGTTTGTCACGTCCGCCGCTTCTCCCGCCCGCGCGTCTTGCAGAGTTTCCTCGGCCCCCTCGGCCGCTTCCTCGTCCGCGGCGCGCGCCTCGTGCCGATCGAGGGGCGCGACCGCCGGGTCGATCAGATCTTCGAGCGCGCCGTCGACGGAAGCGTCGTCACGCCCGTGCGCGACGCCGCCCACTACGCGTGGCGCTTCGTCGACAGCCCCGCCCGCGCGCAGCGCGCCTACGTCGTCCTGCGCCGGGACAAACCGCTCGGCCTCTGCGTGCTCGAACGCTCGGACCGCCGCGTCGCCCTCGTGGACGTCTTCGCGCATCCGGACGATTTCGGCGACGCGCTCACGATCATCGCCTCGGCCTCGGGCGCGGACTCGCTCGTGACGCAGCTCAACGACCGCGGACCGCACGCGCGGAGCCTCGCGCGCGCTGGGTTCTTCCCGCGCGAGGGAAAACCCTTCCAGGTCCACGCCTGCGAAGGCATGGATCCGGCCGTATTCGACGCGAATCGCTGGTACCACACCTGGGGCGACGGCGACCTCGATCGCGTGCTCTAGCCCCTCAGCGCACCGCCATCGGACCGATCACTTCGAGGATCGCATCGATCTCCAGCACGCGGGCAAACGCCGCGAGCGACACGCGCTTCTGCGATCCCGAGCTCGCCTCGTTCACCCCGATCTGGCCCGCGGTGATCGCCTCGCGCAGCGTCGCGATCGCGTCCTTGTGCTGCCCGAGCGGACCGTCGCTCGGATCGAGCGTCGTCTCCGGCTGCACCTTTCGACCGGGCAGCTCCACCTCGAACATACAGCCGGTGCGGTTGTCGATGACCCCGTAGATGTACACGCTCACCTCGGGCGCGGGCAGCGCGCCGAAGGTCCGCTCGAGCTCGTGCAGGAGCGCCGCGAAACGCGCGCCGTCGAGGCCCGTCGGGAGCAGCACGCCGTCGCGGGAGAGCTCGACCATCCGCTCGTGCAGGTACCCGAGCAGCATGCTGCGCAGCCGCTCCGTGAACACCGGCGACGACGCGCGCCCCGACGACGCTGCCGCCGCCTCCTCGACGGCCGTGATCAGATCCTCCGCCGAGAAGACCGACACGTCGATGCAAAGATCCGTACAGAATGCGTGGACGAACGCGGCTGCGTCTCTCCGAATCCCTTCGTCGAACCCTGCGAGCGCCTTCGTGAGCGGCTCGGTGATCATGCAGGTGGGCCTCCTCGGTCGACGCCCCAGCGTAGCGCCGGAAGTCGCCCGCAGGTAGGCGCGCAAAAGCCGCGCTTCGTGTTCAGATCGCCGCTTCTTGCAGGGCCGCGCTCGCCTCGGCCGTGACGTCCGGCCAGGTCGGATCCGGCGTCGACACGTACTCGGCGATCGAACGAGCGTCCTCGCCTGCCTCGATCGCGCGCCGCGCCTGATCCGATCCCGTGAGCAGATCGAACGCGGGGATCGTGTCGATGTATTCGTACCGCTCCGTGCGGAACGTGAAGTTCTGCGGGTTCTGCCGGCGCGCCAGGGCGACGAGCGCGGTGTACGTGGCGACGGGGCGGAACGTCATGCGATCGGCGACGTGGATCTGCACGCCGCCGCAGATCTGCCCGGCGTGCTTCTGGAAGGTCGGCCGGAACGTGAGAGGCCGGGCGACGAATCCTTGCAGGCCCGTCGCCCGGAGCCCCTGCGCGAGCTGATGCCCGTCGATCCACGGCGCGCCGACGATCTCGAAGGGCTGCGTCGTGCCGCGCCCCTCCGAGAGGTTCGTCCCTTCGAGCAAGCAGCCGCCCGGATACACGATCGCCGTGCAGCACGTCGGCATGTTCGGTGAGGGCATCACGAACGGCCGGTCCCAGGCGTCCGCGTACTTCTCGCGGTCCCAGCCTTCGACCGTCACGATCGAGAGCGCGTCGCCGAGCGGGATGCCCTCGCGCCGCGCAAAGAGCGCCACGGTCTCGCCGATCGTGAGCGAGTGCCGGACCGGGATGGGCTCGAGGCCAACGAACGACAGGAAACCCGGCACTTGCGAACGGCCTTCGATCGTGCGGCGTGATCCCGTGATCGGGTTCGGTCGATCGAGCAGGATCACCGGCACGCCAGCCTTCGCCGCCGCGCGCGTCGCGAGCAACGCGGTCCAGACGAACGTGTAGTACCGCGAGCCGACGTCAGCGAGATCGATGAGCAACACGTCGATCGACGCGAGGTGCTCGGGCCGCGGCGAGAGGTCCTCGAAGCGGTCGCCGTAGAGGCTGATGATCGGCGCGCCCGTGCGCTTGTCACGCGCGTGCGGCACGTCGACCATGTCCTGCGCTTCGCCTCCGTAGCCGTGCTCTGGCCCGAAGAAGAGCGCGGGCTTGGCGCCGATACGCGCGAGCACGTCACCGATGTGCTCGATGCCCCGATCCACGCTGGCCGGATGCGCGAGCACGCCGAAACGCGTGCGGTTCAGGCGGGAGGTGACCGAAGGGAGGCGAGGGAGCCGATCAAGTCCTACGAGCACTTTCCGGCCGTACTCCGGCCCTGGCCGCTCGTCCAGGGGTGAGCACGTGACTTACCAGGGTCTCCACAATTCTGAGGGAAATCATAGGGGTTCGCGCTTTGCGCGCGCAGGAATCCGTCGCCGTGGTAGCTTACATTTCGTCTTTTCGGGGGGTTACGGCGCCGCACGATGGCTCTTCAGATCGGCCAGATCTACGGCGGCAGGTACCGCGTCCTTCGCGTGCTCGGCGAAGGCAAACACGGCCCCGTGTACGAAGGGGAAAACGTCGAGATCCATCGGCGCGTCACGCTCGAAGAGCTCGCGCCGTCGCCGCACGCGCGCCCCGCCGATCTCGCAGCGTTCGCACACGACGCACAGGCGGCGAACGGCGCGCCGTCCCTCCACGTCGACAAGATCCTCGAAGACATCGAGATCGTCGGCGGCGCGCGTGTGCTCGTGAAGGAGCCACGCGAAGGGATCACATTGCGCAAGCGCATGCGCGAGCGCGGCCGGCTCGACGCCGACGAGACAAGCCGCATCGGCGTCGAAATCACGCGCGGCCTCGTCGCCGCGCACGCCGTGTCCGTCGTGCACCGCGCCCTCGAACCGGAGAGCATCTTCCTCGCGCGCGGGCACGAGCCCCGCATCGAGCACGTCAAGCTCCTCGATTTCGGCGCCGCTCACATCGCGGAGAAGCAGCCGCCCGACCATGCAACGCCGTACACGGCCCCTGAACAGATCCGCACGACGAACGAAATCGACGCGCGCGCCGACATCTACGCGCTCGGCGTGATCCTCTACGAGTGCCTCGCCGGGCAGGCCCCCTTCGCCACGAGCGCCGAAGATGAACTTCTTTTCAGCATTGTGATGCAGGACCCTGCACCTTTGGAGAAGCTCGCGCCGGACGTCGACCCCGAGCTCGCGACGATCGTGCACAAGGCCATGGCGCGCGACCCGAGGGTCCGGTATCAACGCGACCAAGACCTCGCGCAAGCGCTCGCCACGTTCCGGGCTCGACGTGGCCTCGGCGCCGTCCCTGAGGTGCCTTTTGCACCGCACTCTCCGCGCCCGCCATCGCCCTCCATGAGCGCCCCCGGGGACGACGACGACGACCTGATGATCGCGGACCACGGCACGGTCATCATGGACCGTAAGCCGCACTTTCCCGCGCGTCCGCCGCCGCCGAATCCGCCGCCGCCGAGCCAGCGCCACCCGGCCCCCATGTCCATGGGGCAGCCGCCGATGTCGAGTCCGGCGCCCGCGGGGCTGCCCGTCCTGCCTTCGTCGATCACCGGCCTCCCCGCGCGACCGCAGCCGCAAGCCGCGCGTCCGCTGCAAGCGCTCGCCCCGATCGTCGGCGGCGCGGCGTTCGTGATCGTGTTCGTCCTGGGCGCGATCATCATGCTGATCGTGCGCTTCACGCAGGATCCGACCGAGGCAGCCACGCCTCCGGCCGCCTCGGCCTCCGCGGCGCCCGTGCCTTCGGCCGTGCTCCCCGCGGTCACGGTGACGCCGGTCGAGACCTCCGAAGCGGTGGAGGGGTCCACGCGGGTGATCACGCCGCCGCAGACGCCTGGCACGAACACGAAAGGCACAGGGCCCGCGCGCACGTCCCCCACGAAAGGTACGGGCAAGCGCCGCATTTCGGACGACCTGTGAGCGCCTCGGAGATCGTACGAGGCCGTCGGTCCGACCGTCGAGAACTCGACTCCATGCGCCTTCCGCGCGGTATGATGCAACGCCCACGCGCGCTCCGGGACCGTTCCCGGATCTTCCTCCCGACCCGATAGGGCAGCCGATGACGCTTCAGCCCGGCAACACCATCGAAGGCAAATACCGCATCGTCCGCCTCCTCGGGCAGGGCGGCATGGGCGCGGTGTACGAGGGCGAGAACGAGCGCATCCATCGCCGCGTGGCCATCAAGGTCCTGCACGCGTCCGTCTCGGGCAAGGAAGACGTCGTCCAGCGCTTCGAGCGCGAGGCGCAAGCCGCGGGCCGCATCGGCTCCGAGCACATCGTCGAGGTGCTCGACCTCGGCAACCTGCCGAGCGGCGAGCGCTTCATGGTGATGGAGTTCCTCGACGGCCAGAGCCTCGGCGATCGCATCAAGAAGCGAAAGCGCCTCACGCCGCAGGAGCTCGCGCCGCTCATCCACGGCATGCTCGAAGGGCTCGCGGCCGCGCACGACGCGGGGATCGTCCACCGCGATCTCAAGCCCGACAACGTCTACCTGATCAACAACAAGAACCAGCGCGACTTCGTCAAGATCCTCGACTTCGGCGTGTCGAAGTTCTCCGCGCTCGACACCGACATGAGCATGACCAAGACCGGCGCGGTCATGGGCACGCCCTACTACATGTCGCCGGAGCAAGCGCGGGGCGGAAAGATCGACGCGCGCAGCGACCTCTACTCGGTCGGCGTGGTCATGTACCAGGCGATCACGGGGCGCCTGCCCTTCCAGGCGCAGACGTTCAACGAGCTCGTCTTCAAGATCGCGCTCGAGTCGCCCGATCCCGCCGAGCTCGTCGTGCCGAACCTCGACCCGAACTTCGCGGCGATCATCGCAAAGGCCATGATCCGCGACGCGAACGTCCGCTTCCAGACGGCGCGCGAGTTCCAGGCGGCCATCGCGCAGTGGATGATGGCGAATCCGGCGGGCCCCGAGCTCAGCGCCGGCCGCATCCCCACGATCCAGCCGGGCATGTTCGACCCGCGCATGAGCCAGCAGAACCCGCTCGTCGGCACGGGGCCGCTCGGTTTGCCCGCGGGGTTCGATCCGCGCATGAGCCAGCAAAACCCGCTCGTCGGCACGGGTCAGCTCGGTTTGCCCGCAGGGTTCGATCCGCGCATGAGCCAGCAAAACCCGATGGTCATGGGCCAGCAGCCCATCCCGGGGACGAGCCTCGGCATGTCGCACCCGAACCTCGGCATGTCGCACGCCGGTCTCACGGTCGCAGGCGCGCCCCCGAAGAGCGGCAACGGCGCCATGGTCGCGATCGGCTTGCTCGGCACGTTGCTCGTCGCCGCGAGCGGGCTCATCGTCTGGAAGTTCGTGCTCGACAAACCGGCGACAGGAACGCCGCCGGCCATGACCACGCAAGCCGCGGCGACACAGCCGCCGCCGATGCCGACGCCCACGCCGACGCTCGCGCCGACGCCCACGGCTGCGGCGACGGAGGAGGCGCCGACGCCGGCCGATACGAACACGGCCGCGGTCGGCACAACGACGCCGCCGATCGGCGCGGGAGGTCCGCTGCCGACGGGCGCGCGCACGAGCAACACGGCGCCCTTGGGCACCGGGACTGGGACGGGCAAGAAGCCGCCCACACCGACGACGACGGCGACGTCGACGGGCGGTCGCAAGATGGGCAGCGATCTCTGAGATCGCCGCCCGCGCAGACCTACCGAACCGCCGTGTAAAACGTCGCCTTGTCGCGACGAATCCGCAGCAAGAGCCGCCCGTCCTGCGCCGCTTTCTGCACGTCGGCCGACAAGGGCAGCCGCGCGAAGTCTGCCTCCAGCACGACGTCGCCGGGCTTGAGCCCCGCTCGATCCGCCGGCGAATCCGCCGACACGGCCACGATCTGCGCGAGCGAGCTGCCGCCGTCGATCTCCACGTCCCGCAGCGTGATCCCGAGTCCCTGCGGGCTCGACACCTTGCGCTCGACCGGCAAGGCCGGCGGCGACGTCTCGCTCTTCGCTTCGAGCGTCACCTTCGTCTGGTAGCGCTTGCCGCTGCGGATCACCTCCATCGCCAGCACTTCGCCGTCGTCGTGCAGGAAGAGCTCGCGGATCACGTCCTGCGCGTCGGCGATCGAGCGCGCGCCGATCTTCGTGACGATGTCGCCCGGCTCGAGGTGCGCCTTCTGCGCAGGCCCGCCTGTCACCACGGTGTTGACGAGCGCCCCCGAGGTCGGCGCGCTCGGAATCTCGGCCGCGAGCTGCGGCGTGAGGTCCTGGATTCCGATGCCGATCCAGGCGCGCATCACGCGCCCCGTCTTCAGGATCTGCGTGGCCACGCGCCGCGCGATATTCGAAGGCACGGCGAGGCCGATGCCCTGGCCCTTGCTCACGATCATCGTGTTGATGCCGAGCACCTGGCCGTCGAGGTTCACGAGCGGCCCGCCGGAGTTGCCCGGGTTGATGCTCGCGTCCGTCTGCAGATAGTCCTCGATCGCGTTCATCCCCACGCCGCCGCGTCCCTTCGCGCTGAGCACGCCGGTGGTCACGGTGTGGCCGAGGCCGAAGGGCGATCCGATCGCCACGACCCACTCGCCCACGCGCGCGGCGTCGCTGTCGGCGAACGCCGCGACGGGCAGGTTCGTCGCGTCGACGCGGAGCACGGCGAGGTCGGTCGCGGGGTCACGGCCGGCCACGCGCGCGGGCAAGGTGCGGCCGTCCTTGAGGCGCACGTTGATGGCGCGCGCGTCCTCGATGACGTGGTTGTTCGTGAGGATCGCGCCGTCGGCCGAGAAGATCACGCCCGAGCCCATCCCGCGCGTCGTCGCGTCGGCGCGGAACCAGCGGCCCGCGGAGCTCTCGCCGCTTCCGACCGTCACGTCGATCTGCACGACGGCCGGGCTCGTCTTCTCGGCGACCGCGACGAACGTATCGCCGAGCGCGCGCACGTCGGCCGCCGTGGGCAAACCTCGCGCGGGCGTGGGGAGCGCGGGCGGCGGCGGCGGGGCCTTCGGGCGCGGGACCTGCGCGGAAGCGACCGCAGAGGCCGAGCCGAGCCCGGCCATGACCAGCATCGAGGCGAGCATGCAGCGAGGGCGCATCGTTCCTCCGACGAAAACAGGGGTTCGATTATGGATCTCTCGGGGCCACGAAAGCACGCGGAAGACGCGCGCCTACGTCCTCGTCTCGCTCGGCCACGCCTCCCGCCCCTCGTCAGCGAGCGTCACCGAGACCAGATACAGCCCATCCGGAGGCGCGGTGATGCCCGCGTCGTCCCTGCGCTTCGAGGCGAGCGCGCGCGACACGGCGCCTGGCGCGAGCCGCTCCCGCGCGACGTCCACGAACGTCCCGACGAGGATACGCACCATGTTGTGCATGAACGCGTCGCCCTCGACCTCGATCCGGACGAGGCGGGGATCGTCCCGGTCGACCTCCACCGAGACACGCCGCAACGTTCGCACCGTGTTTTCCCGCGGATCCGCGGCGGACCGGAACGCAGCGAAGTCGTGCGTGCCGACGGCGAGGCTCGCTTCGGCCGCGGCGCGCGTGATCGCGGCGTCGTCGCGGAGCTGATCCACGCGCCACACGCGCCCTTCGAGGAAGGGATCCCGCACGAGGTCGCGCAGGAGCAGATATCGATACCGCTTGCCCTGGCTCGCGAACCGCGGCGTGAACCCGCGCGGCACGAGCGACGCGCGGCGCACCGCGATCTCCTTCGGCAGATGCCTCGCCGTGCCGAGCACCCATCCTCGCGGCGGGACCACGCGCGACGGATCGAACGCGACGCGCTGGCCGAAGGCGTGCACGCCCGCGTCGGTGCGGCTCGACCCGCGGATCTCGCGGATCGTCGGATCGAGGGCGCGGACCGCGGCGAGCAGCTCGCCTGCGATCGTGCGGCGATCCGGCTGGTGGGCGAAGCCAGAGAAGATGCGGCCGTCGTAGGCGACGGTGAGAAGAATGCCGTCGGGAAGGGGGGATTCGCCCCTCTCGTCAGCGGGCTCGTTCATGGAAGGGGTCGCTGGCTAATTGCCACCGCCACCGCCGCCGGAGCCTCCGGTCGGCTCGGGCGCGGCGCCGTAGCCGTAGAGGCAGGCTTGGAGCTCGTAGCCCTGGAGGTCCTTGCAGCACTCGGCCGGGGGCGAGACCTTGCCGTTGACGACGCAGGTGGCGAACGGGTTGCAGCCGTTGTCGACGTCGATGTGCCCGTTCTCGCTGAGGTCCTGGTTGCACGTGGGCGTCGTGCCCTCCTCGGACGCGCACGCCGCGGCGCCGCACAGGAGCGCCACGACGATCGCCGCGAGCAGCGGAGAGGCCTTACCGACGCCTTTCGGGGAAGTGAGGGGTTTCATCGAGGTCGTGCTCATGGCTGGAAAGGGGTGCGCGCGAGCGCGGTGCGTGCGCTCTCTCGCGAAGCGATGCGTTCCTGTACCTTACCCATCTGCGGCCCCGGAGGGAACGTCCTCCGCGCGCGTGTACAAGGAGATCGCCGTATCTCCGTAGATCCGCGTCTCGTCGCGGACGAGGCGCGCAGGCTCGGGCGGAGCATCGCGGCTCGCGTGTTCGAGCACGACGCGGGCCCCGGGCGCCGCGAGGCTCGACGTCTCGGCGGCGAGCGCATCGAGCACGCGCGCCGCTTCGGCGAGCGCGGCGTACGGCGGATCGAGCAGGATGAGCTCGAAAGGGCCGAACGGCGCGAGCGACGCGAGGGCGCGCGTCACCGGCTGCGTGATCACCCGCGACGCGCTCTCGATCCCGAGCGACGCGAGGTTTTGCCGGAGCGCGGCGAGCGCGGGGCGGCCGTTCTCGACGAACACCACGCGCGAGGCGCCGCGCGAAAACGCCTCGATCCCGAGCGCGCCCGTGCCTGCGTAAAGGTCGAGCACGGCCGCGCCCGAGACATCGCCGAGCACGTTGAAGAGCGCCTCGCGCACGCGGTCGCTCGTCGGCCGCGTGGCGTGCCCCGACGGGGCGACGAGCCTGCGTCCGCCGAGCGAGCCGCCGATCACGCGCATGGGTGGAGAGGTGGAGAGCGCTTCGGGGTCAGAAGCGGAAGCCGACGTCGAGCTTGCCGCCGGTCCGATCGACGCGGGGCAGGACCATGAAGCCCGTCGTGGGTTTTTCCTTCGAGGCCGTACCACTCGTCGCGATGAGGAACACGCCTGCGCCCGCCGCGACGGCCGCGAGCGGGTAGAAGACGAGCTGCAGGAGCTGGCCCGTCTCGCCCTTCGAGCAGAGGCTGTCCACGGCGGGCTTGTCGAAGCCGAGGGCGGTCGGCTGGCTGCCCCGCGCGAGCTCGCAGATGTTCGTCTGCTGGTCGTAGAGCGCCTGGTTCTGGTCGTACACCGGATCCTTGTTGACCCCGTTCACGGTCACGGTGCCGTAGATCCCGACTGCGCCGAACGCGACGCCCGCGCCGATCGCGGCGAAGCCGCCGATGCGCTTCCAGTTCGTCGGCGACGTGTCGCCGGCGGGGACGGGCGCGACGACCACGTCCGTCGGCGAGTTCGGCTTGACCGTGATCTCGGTCGACATGTCGGCGTATCCGGGCGCCTTCACCACGAGGTTGTGCGTGCCCGAGGGGACGAAGAACGTGCCCTCGCCGTTCGCGAGCGCGCCGAGCGGCTGACCATCCACGAAGACCTGCCCGGCCACGCTGCCGGCCTTGACCTTCACCTCGCCCTTGGGCGGGCCGTCCGTCAGCTTGTTGAGCGCCTCGGTGGCGATCTTCCGCAGCGCCTCGTCCTGCGACTCGGTCAGGTTCGCGGTGTATTCGACCTTGTGGTCCGTCGTGCCCTTGCCGCGCACCCAGAAATGCAGCTCGCCGACGACGTTGCCGCCTTTGCCCTTGTCGAGCTTGCCCCACACGTACCGGTCGGCGCGGATCTGATCGGCGATGCGCGACTGACACCCCGCGTCCGGCGGATCCGGGCACTTCAGCGAGAGCGTGAGCACCTCGAGCGAGTAGTCCCCTTCGCCCTGCGACCAACCCGGCGTCGCGCGGACCGCGTTCCGCAGCGCCTTCGTGAGCGCCTCCGCCTGGTCGTCGGCGTCCATCGTTTGGACCGAAATGATGTGGATCGGCAGCGTGTCGGGCCCTGGCTCGGAGGCCTGGGCCGCGCCGACGGACATCCACATCGCAAGCGCGAGCGTCGTCGCCAGACCGTATCGGGGTGCGCGCGTGGTCATCTTGCCGCTCTCTCTCCTCCGCGCGACCACGTTATCCTCCCTTGGGCTGGTTCCGCAATTATGCGGTGACGGGGCGAGGAGGATCACGCTGGGCTCAGCCGATCTCGACCTTGCTCCACATGTCGCGGCGCATCTTCTCCTTGCGGCGGTCGGTCCGCGTGACGAGCCGTGCCGCCCCCCACGCCGCGAGGAGCTGTCCCTCTTGCCCGAGGCCGGGCAGCACGCTGCGACCCACGAGCAAGGTGCGCTCGATCGGCCCGCGAATCGGCTCACCGCCGAGCCCGAGGTACCCCGGCGGATCCACGTCGAGCTGCCGAACCATGGGCTCCGGCGCGAGCCCGGCGCCCGTGAGCGAGCCGCGATCCACCGGGCGAAATCGGCCGTCCTCGTACACCCAGACCGGGAGGCCATCGTGCACCGAGTCGACCACGCGCAGGTGACGTTCGAGGAACGGCAGCTCCGCCGCGAGCGTCGACAACACCACTTCGCGCATGCCGAGGACCGGGATCGGGCTCCGATCGGGCAGGAGCACCTCCGCGACGAGCAGCGATTCTCCGCGCACGCCGGGCATCACGTGCCGCTCCAGGTGAATCACGGGGCGCTGCGCGGCCGGCGGCGCGCTCGAACGCGTGCCCGCCGCCGCAGCCGTGCGCGCCGTGCTCCGGAGCGCGGGACGATCGCCGGTCAGCACGAAGCTCTCCACGCCGAGCGGCGCGGGCAACCCCTCGTCGCGCACCACGAGCGACACGACGAACCTGCCGACCGACGACGTGATCCGCGGCCACTCGCGCTGGGCGCGCTTGTGGATGCCCTCGCCCCCGGAGAGCGCCGCGAGACCCTCGCCGTCGAGGTCGGCGATCACGAAGCTCGCGCCCGTCGGCCCCTCGTCGCCGTCGACGACCACGCCCGCGGCCGCGCCACGCCGGAGGTGCAAGGCCCGCGCGCGCGCCGAGAGCATGCAACGGCCGCCGTGCGCCACGATGCGATCGACGAGGAACTGTTCGAGCTCGTCCTCGCCGCCGGGGAGCGTGTAGAGGCCACGCGTCCACGCGCCGTGCAGACGCGCGACCGCGAACGGCGGCGGCAGCGAGGCGAGATCGGTCGCGAACGAGACCGACGACGTCACGACCTGCCGAAAAAAATGCCCGCGCGGCAGCTCGACCAGGAGATCCGCGTCCGGCTCGGCGCGCACGTAGGGCAACATCGCGGCATACCGCCCCGTCTCGCGCCGCTCCCAGAACGTACCGGGCGGCCAGACCGCGTCCCTCTCGAAGGCCTCGTCGGCGGCGCCGTTCACGCGGGCGAGCTCGGCGTAGAGATCGTCCACGACGCGGCGCACCTCGGGCATCTCGCGATCGATCTCGCGACCGAAGAGCACGAGATCGGGCGGGATGTCGAGCCTACGCCGCGGCGCGAGCACCTGCATCATGGGGCTCGCCGACACCACGCGCCGCTTCCACGTCTGCGACTGCGCGAGCTCCACGAGCACACGCGTCCACGCGGGCGAGCTCGCCGCGAGCATGGTGAACGCGCGCCTGCGCAGCGTGCGCTCGCCGAGCTTGTAACTCGCGGGCCTCCCGCCCTGGCCGAGCACGAGCACCGTGAAGTCGCGCCGCGCGAGCAGCGCGGCCGTCACCAGAGCGCCGAGCGATCGACCCAGGACGACGACGTCGAAATGCTTCGAGGTCACGACGCGCTCTCCCTCAATCGTTCGTCGTCTCGACCCCGAGCGCGCCGGGGACGCCCACGAGCTCCACGCGAGCCCTCGCCGCGACCGTGGTCGGCGGATGCACCGTGAGGTGTCCCGCGGCGATCGCGGCGAGCACGTGCACGAGCAGCGCGTGCTCGCGGGCGAGGATCCGCTCGGACAAACGCTCCTCCGTGTCGTCCGGCAGCACGGGCACCGCGGCTTGCGCGAGGATCGGCCCCGTGTCCGTCCCGGCGTCGACGAGGTGCACCGTGCAACCCGTGATCCGCACGCCGTGCGCGAGCGCCTGCGCCTGCGCGGAGACGCCCGGGAACGCGGGCAGAAGCGAGGGGTGGATGTTGAGCACGCGAGCCGGGAACGCGTCGAGCAGCACGCTCGTCACGATCCGCATGAAGCCCGCGAGCACCACCCACGACGCGCCAGCTTGCCCGAGCGCGCCCACGAGCGCGGCGTCGAACGACGCCCGGTCCGGGTGATCCTTGTGGCTGATCACGGCCGTCGGCACGCCGGCTTCCCGTGCGCGATCGAGGCCCGGCGCGCCGGCGCGGTTCGAGATCACCAGGCGGACGCGCGCGTCGAGCTTCCCCGCGGCGATCGCGTCGAGGATCGCCTGGAGGTTGCTTCCGCGGCCGGAGATGAGCACACCGAGGTCGAGGGTCATCGGGCCGGGCCATCGTAGCCGAGGATGGGGGACGCGCATCGACCGCGCGCTCGTTCGGATATCATCGCCGCGTGCGCCCTTGTTTTTCGTGCCCCCTTTTCGCGGCTCTCTTGCTCCCGCTCGCGTGCCAGCCGTCGCGCTCCTCGCCCGTCCCGGCCGGAGACGGCGGGACGCCGCGGCAGATCCTGGTGACCGGGACCGACGTGGTGGGCCTCTCGTCGCTCGCGGTTGGCCCGTCCGGCGCGCTCTTCACGATGACGGAGAGACAACCGCTCTTGCTCGAGCTCTCGCCGGACGGGGCTTTGGTCCGCAAGACCGCGGTGAGCGGCGTGCCCGAGGGCCTCGATTTCGAATCGCTCGCGTGGCTCTCGGGGGAATCGTTCGCGATCGGCACCGAGGGCGGCTGCTCGAAGACGGGCGCCGACCGCATCCTGCTCGCCACGCGCGAGGGCGACGCGGCGCGCGTGACGCGTACGCTCGACGTCCCGCTCTCGGCGTGGGGCGCGTCGTGCGACGAGGGGCATGGCCTCGAAGGCCTGTGCGCCGCGTCGGGGCAGATCGTCGCGGCGATCGAGGACGTGATGAACGGCGAGGGCAAGGCGCGTCATGCGCCGATCGAGCGGATCGACCCGGCGACGGGGGACCGGGCGGCCTTTCGCCTGTCGCTCACGAGCACGAAGGACGAAAAAGGAAAAATCTCCGGCCTCGATTGCCGTGCCCGGGGGGACGATCGAATCGAGGTCCTGGCGATCGAGCGGCATTTCGCGGTTTCGCGCATCCTCTCGTTCACGCTCCCTGCAAAAGGCCCGGGGACCGCGGCCCCGATCGAGCCCCGCGTCCTCGTGGACCTCGCGCCGCATTCG
Source organism: Polyangium fumosum (assembly GCF_005144585.1). Classification (GTDB taxonomy): domain Bacteria; phylum Myxococcota_A; class Polyangia; order Polyangiales; family Polyangiaceae; genus Polyangium; species Polyangium fumosum. The sequence continues at coordinate 226,282 of NZ_SSMQ01000002.1, forward strand.
AACGGGGGCAAACGCAATTTCGAGGGGATCGTCTGGAAGGACGAGACCCACGCGCTGCTCATCGTGGACAATCAATATGGCGAAAAGGTCTCCGGACCGAACGAGCTCCTCGAAGTGACGCTGCCCGGCTCGCCGTAACGCATCGTTCGTCAGCGCGCCCCTCCGGGCCCGAGCATTCCAACGAGCGACAGCCACAAGGCCTTCACCGTCGGAAATCGCTGCTCCGGCTCGATCGCGAGCGCGCGGAAGATCACGGCGCCAATCGCGTATACATCGGCCGCCGGCGTGATCCGATCGGGCCTGCCCTGCCAGCCTTCGGGCGCGATGTACGACGGCGACCCCACGACGAGCCCTTCCTGCGTGAGCGGCGTCAACACCGAGAGCACCTTGACCAGACCAAAATCGAGCAGCCGCACCGGCCCTCGCGCCGTCGATTCCAGCACGAAGATGTTCGCCGGCTTGATGTCGCGATGCACGATCCCCCGCTGGTGCGCGACGTCGAGCGTGTCCACGATCGGCGAGATCAGCTCGAAGAGCTTCGATCGCGAGAGCCTCCCCACCTCGCGCTCGTGGTCGGCGAGGAAGCCCTCGAAATCCTTGCCGCGGAGCAGCTCCATCACGATGTACATCTGCCCCGACTTCGTGCGGTTCAGCGCGAAGATCTGCACCGCGCTCGTCCCCGACAGGGCGCCCATCGCGCGCGCCTCCCTGCGCATACGCGTGGCGAACTCGGGCGCGTCCGCGACCTCGGGGCGCAGGAACTTGACGGCCACGGGCGCGCCGATGTCGAGATCCTCGGCCTCGTAGACGGTCCCATGCCCGCCTTCACCAATCCGCCGCAGGATGCGGTACTGCTCGTCGATCACCTCGTTTACCAGAAACATCCCCCGCTCCTCCGCAGGCCACACAGCCAAGGCAAGGCCACGAGAGCCTCCTACACGAAGCGCTGGACTTGTCAGGACGGTGGGTACACTAACGCCTCCATTGTCCGCGACGCACAGCCGGGAGACCTCACCATGCTCGAACGACGATTCCACTTCCCCGCCGCTCATCCCCTCGCCCGCGCCGCCGTACTCGCGGCCCTCACCCTGTTCGGCGCGGCGTGCGGCGCCAAGGTCGTCGTCGACGCCGAAGGCGAGACCGGCGGCGGCGGCACGGGCGGCACGGGCCCCGGCAGCGGCGGCGGCACGGGCGGCACAGGCGGCCTGAAGTGCGGCGAGGAGCCCAATATCGGCAAGCTCAACGCCGTGTGCGTCTCGATGAACGGCGGCGACGTCTGCCCCCCTGCGTCGACCCCCGGCCTGCTCACGACCCTCGCGGACGCGACCGGCTTCTGCGCCGAGACGACCCCCACGGCGTGCTGCAACAAGCCTGCGTACCGCCAGGTCGTCTGCGATTTGCCGCCGCTGGACGACGAGTGTTGTTACCACGTCCATTACATCCCGAACGTGGTTTGTCCGTGAAGCGCGCGCCGGGCCTCCTCCTCACCGCGCTCGTCTTCACGAGCGGCTGCGCCCCTGCGCCGCCGCCTGCGCGCGCCGCCAACGACGCACCGCCCGCTCCGAGCGCGCCTCCGGACGACCTGCTCGTCCTCGCGGATCTCCGCGTGCTTCGCCAGGACGAGCCGTACCTCGTGCTCTACCGGAACGGCTTGCTCGTGCAGCGCGGCGAGGTGCTCGGGACGCTGCATTCCGATGGGACGTTCGTCGACCTCGGCGGCACCCTCGTCATCACCATGAACGCCGACGGCACGGTCCCGATCTCTGTGGGCACGCTCGTCCTCGACGAGGCCGGCGTCGCGACGATGCGATCGCCGGACCGCCCGCCGCAAAGGATGCATTTCGACGCCGTGGGGCACATCGTCGGAACCGAGAGGGACTTCCACGTCGAAGGAATGACCCTGGCCACGCGCCGGACCGCGATGTTCGTGTTCCTCCTGCCGGATCTCCTCCTCGACGCGCGCCCTCCCCGGATCCAGTAGCCCACATCCCCGCACTCGGACATTCCCTGTCCGATTCTGGCCGTCATTTCCCTGGAAATCGCACGCGCATGCGGTAATCTGTGCGCCGTTCCAACGAAGAACAACACGCGGCTCGGCGACGAGCGGCGTGACCCAACGGCGGTTCATCGAGGGGGGCCGGTGAAGGCGCGGAGAGCGCCCCCGGCAACTTGTATCGATCCGCCCTCACATCAGGAGGTCCTCGTGACGCTCGCGATGCATCATTTCGACGGCGTTCGTATCCGCATGCCCATGATCGTGGCAGCCGTTGCTGCTTTTATCCTCCTCAGCGCCGTGCTGCTCGGCGTCGCCTCGTGGATCGTGGAATCGAAGGGGCATTCCGCTTCGGGCAGCATGCAAACGTCGAGCGTGTCGCCCTCGGACGCGCCCGATCCTGCGCGCCTGCTCGAAGATCGGGGCCGCCCCGGACGCCGTTACTGATTCACGTCCCAGGGGGATTTGAAACCACAACACGAACCATCGGGGGCGCTCGCCGGCCGGCCGGCGCCCCCGCGCCCGCCTCCGCGCCGTGTCCCCGGAAACGCCTCCCTGCGCGCCGTCAGTGCACGGGCGGCGGACGGGAGCCGCGCGACGCCACGCCCTGCGTACCGCATCGGATCGCCTCGATGTAGGCCCGCGCTTCCGCCTCGGTCGCGACGAATTTGAACGGGGTCAGGACGCGCGAGGGCTTGAGCACGCGCGCGGCCTTGATCGCGAGGTTCGCGATCGCGCGTTGCTTGAAGTTGCCGCCGTAGATCGCCGTGCCCCGCAGGTTCTTGTTGGTGTCGGATTCGATCGCGAGCTTGCGCGCCTCGGCGCGCACGTGCCCCATCTGCGTGATGTCCGAAAGCCAGAAGACCAGCCCCCCCACCTGCGCTCGGGCCGCCCGGATCAGCTCGAACATCCGCTGCATGTCCTCCAGGGCGACGTCGCCGACGTTCCGGATGTGCACGACATCCGGCGCCTCGAAGCGATAGACGTGCTCCCCGAACCCCTCCCAGCCCGTATCCGATAACGTCATGCAACCCGAAGGAAAAACGCTGATTGTGGGCGCAATGCCCACCCGCACAGGATGAGCCCGCCGCCGCGACCGTGTCAAGCCCCGCGGCGGGCGTTGACGTACGGACGCACCCATTGTAATCGGGCCGCCGACGTCGTCCGCGCCGCGCGCGCCGAGGCCCTTGCGGCCAGGCCCCTTGCGCCAAACGGAGACGCAACAAGCCCCATGCGTACGCTCTTCCTGTTCCTGCTCGCCAGCCCGTGGCTCCTCGCCTGTCGTGACGCCGCGCCCGACAGCACCGCGCCCGACAGCACGAAAACCCCCGCCGCCAGCGCGGTGGCGCCGACGACGCCGACCACGGCCGCACCGTCCCCCGCGGAGCCGCCCGCGAAGGCCGCCGAGCCGCCTTCCTCGGCGAAACCCCCGGAGCCCACGCAGGGGACGAAGGAGCCCGGGGACACGGCGCCCGAGGCGTTCGAGGGGACGGCCGCGCCGATCGAGAAAAAGATCCCCGAGGTGCATACGGTCGAGCTGCGGTCGGTCCGGGCAGGCCGTCACGCGGGGTTCGATCGTGTCGTCTTCGAATTTTCGGGCCAGGCATTGCCTGGCTACCGGGTCGAGTACATCGACAAACCCGTGCGCCTTTGCGGCACGGGCGACACAGTGACGGTGGCAGGTGAGGGATGGCTCCGGGTCCGGATGACGCCTGCACGGGCCCACACCGACGCGGGCCTCCCGACGCTCGGTCCCATCGAGCGAAAGCCGAAGCTGCCCGTGCTGCTCGAGCTCGCAGCGACCTGTGATTTCGAGGGACAGCTCACCTGGGTGCTCGGTGTCGGCTCGAAGAATCGGTATCGCGTGCAGGAACTCCGTGAGCCTCCGCGGATCGTCGTCGACGTCCGGCACGCCCGCAGCTCCCCTTGACGCGCCTCGCAAGCGCTCCTACCGCCGCAGGAGGGACCATGAAGACCGTCGCAGACATCCCCATCCTGTCGGGACAAACGTTTTCCGGACACGCGACGGAGTTCCGGACCACGCAAGCGGCGATCTTCCTGCGCCTCGCGCGCGAGCTCGGCGACCTCGGGCAGATTCGATTCTTCAAGTTCCCGCTCGTCGTCCTCTGCGCGCCCGAGCTCGCGCACGAGGCGCTCGTGGAGAAGCAAAAGAGCTTCGAGAAGAGCCTCGCCACGAAGATGATGTTCTACCCCTTCGCTGGCCGTGGCCTCTTCACGAGCGAAGGCGAGCCGTGGCGCAAGCAACGCAAGCTCATGGCGCCGCTCTTCCACCCGCGCGCCATCGAAGGGTATGCGCCGATGATGAACGACGTCATCACGCGCTGCCTCGACGACTGGAAGGACGGCCAGATCCTCGACGCCGGGCGCGAGATGACGCGGATCACCATGGGCATCGCCGCGAAGGTCCTCTTCGACGCCGACACGCTCGACGAGTCCGACGAGATCAGCGCCGCGATCCGCGCGATGTTCAACTACCTCGGCGAGCAGACCGCCAGCGTCTCGATCTTCGTCCGCGCGAACTTGGCCCAGCTCCTTCTCCTGCCAGAACACCTCCCCGCGCCGCTCGAACGCGCACGAGAAGCGATGATCGAGGCCCTGCACCGGCCCGTCCCCCTGCCCACGGCTGAGCGGCGCAAGCTCTTCGCCGCGATCCGGACGGTCGACGACCGCATTCAGCGCATGATCACCGATCGCCGGCAAAAAGGCGGCGACCGGCCCGACCTGCTCTCGCGGCTGCTCGCGGCGCGGGACGAGGACGACGGCTCGTTCATGAACGACCGCCAGGTGCGGGACGAGGCCATGACGTTGTTCATCGCCGGCCACGAGACGACGGCGACCTCCACGACCTGGTGCCTCTATTTTCTCGCGCGACACCCCGAGGTGTACCGCCGCTGGAAGCAGGAGGTCTCTGGCCTGTCCGGAAAAATCCCGACCGCCGAGGAGGCTTCCCGGCTCGAATACACGCGCGGCGTCTTCCGCGAAGCGCTGCGGTTTTATCCGCCGGCCTTCGCGATCGACCGTGTCGCCATCGAGGACGTGGAGGTCGGCGGATACCACCTGCCCAAGATGACGTCGATCATCGTCCCGATTCACGCGCTCCACCGGCGCGCGTCGATCTTCCCCGACCCGGAGCGCTTCGATCCGACGCGCTTCTCGGCGGAGAACGAGGCGAAGCGACCGCGCGGCGCCTACATGCCCTTCGGCGCCGGCCCGCGCGTCTGCATCGGCGCGACCTTCGCCACGCTCGAAGCCGAGCTCCTGCTCGCGCAGATCGCCCAGCGCTTCGATTTCGAGCCCGTGAGCGACGCGCCGATCGGCCCCGATTACACCGCGGTCCTCCGCCCCGAAAGACCCGTCCTCCTCCGCGTCCGCGCGAGGCGCGCCGCGAACTAATCCAAGATCCCGCTGAAGCCCACGAACGGCCCGCCGCCGGGCAGCGGGCTCGCCATCATCCCCGAGAGCCGCGCTCCTGCGTCTTTGCTCGGGTTCGCGCTCGGCCGGTGCAGCCACGGCACCACGAACCCGACGGCCGATCCGACGATCGCGCCGACCATCACGTCCGAAAAATAATGTTTGTCCGCGGCCATGCGCAGATACCCCGTGGCCGTGGCAATCGTGAGCCCCGTGGCCCAGATCCAGGGCGCCGCGCGGTATCCCTTCAGCGTGGCCAGCGTCCCGGCCGAGACCGCCGCGGAGAACGTGAACGACGTGTGCCCGGAAAAGAACGAAAGGTTGTTGTCGCGGTTGTCCCGATCCTCGGCCGACACGGAGTTGTATTCGAGCAGCGGCCGCTCCCGCGCTACGGAAAACTTCACGATTTGCGTGAGGTCCGCGGCCACGACCATCGACTGCAACAGGACGATCACGTCCGTCCCCCACTCCGTGAGCGTGCCGCCGCTCGCGTACACGACGGCCGCGTCGAACCCGAACGCGGCGAGCGGCGCGAGCCCATACAACCCGACATCGCTCATCCGCGCCGCCGTCTTCGTGTTGCTCCAGCGCAGCGCGCGCGCGATCGAATCGTCGAACCCCGGCGGGCTGCACCATCGGCACGTCGCCGGCGCGATCTTCGATTTCAGCACCTCCGTCGTGATCCACGCCGCGCCGCCCACGCCGATCACGGTGAGATCGATCGGCAGGTTCACCCGCATCATCGGCCGGGCGGGCGGAGGCTCTTGTGCCGAGGCCACCCCCGGCGCGGCGAGGCACGTGACGAAGGCAAACGAAAGCAGGAAGCGCGGCATCGAGGACATCCGGAGATGCTACAGGAAGTCCCCCGCGCGGAAGACCCCTCGCGGGCCCGAACGATGCGCCCGAACGATCACGAAACCGTGGATGCCCGTCCCCCGGACGAAAACGACGAGCCGAACGAGCCCCCTCGAACGGCCCCCTCGTGGCGCACGATCGAGCCGCCGCGCGAGGGCGAGCTCCTCGTCGTCGTCGGCCCCACCGCGAGCGGAAAAACCGAGCTCGCGCTCCGCCTCGCCGAGACGTTCGGCGGCGAGATCATAAACGCCGACAGCGTGCAGATCTACCGCGGCTACGACGTCGGCTCGGGCAAACCCACGGCCGAGGAGCGCGCGCGGGCCCCGCACCACCTCGTCGACATCGCCGACCCGCTCGTGCCCCTCGACGCGCAGACCTTCGCCGGGCTCGGCGAGCGCGCGATCGAGGACGTCAAACGCCGCGGCCGCGTGCCCATCGTCTGCGGCGGCACGTACCTCTGGATCAAATCGCTCGTCTACGGCCTCGCCCCCGCGCCGCCCGCCGACCCCGCGATCCGCGCGCGGCACGCAGCGGTCGCCGAGGCCGAAGGGCGCGCGGCCCTGCACGCCATGCTCGCCGCCGTCGACCCCGAGAGCGCCGCGCGCCTCGCGCCAAACGACCTCGTCCGCGTGAGCCGCGCGCTCGAAATTCACGAGCTCTCGGGCAAACCGCAGAGCCAGTGGTTCGCCGAGCACGGCTTCCGCGAGAAGCGCCACGACACGCGCCTCGTCGGCGTCGCCTGGCCCCGCGAGACGCTCGACGATCGCATGCGCGCGCGCGTCCGGCGTTGGCTCGACGCGGGCTGGATCGACGAAGTGCGCGCGCTGCTCGGCGCGGGCCACGCCGCGGCGCGACCGATGGGATCGGTCGGATACAAGCAGGTGCGCGCGCACCTCGAAGGCGAGCTCCCGCGGGAGGAGCTCGAAGACACGATCGTCCGCGCGACACGCGTCTTCGCGCGCCGCCAGCGCACGTGGCTGCGCGACGAGCCCGTCCTTTACGTCGCGCTCGACGCCTGATCCATCACGCGCCCTTGTCGCTGATATCGAGCGTGATCACGAGCGAGAGCAACGCCGGCCCCTTCGAGGCTTCGAGCTTCTGCTCCACCTCGCGCACCGCCTCGGCCAGGAGCGCGCGCGCGGACTTTCGGTCGGGCATCGATCCACGCCGCTCCACGCTCACCCGCGTGAACGGCAAGACGCCCTCCGACGCCAGCGTCTGCGTGAGCGACTTGCGCTTTGTGCTCTCCGCGCGGGACCGCGTCGCGCTCGGCGGCGGTGTCCCGCGCGATGCCTCGATCCGCACCGCGGCAGGCGCCACGACGCTCGCGAGCACCGCGCTCTTGGGCAACACGCCATCCTCGGGAAGGCCGTGCAGCGGCGCTCCATCAGCGCTCGGCATGCCGCTCAGGAGATACGCCTGCGCCGCGCCCGCCACCATGCGCAGCTCCACCGACAGCGACCGCCGCATCTCGTCCTGCCGCAGGATTGCGCGCGCCTCGCGCAGATACTTGGACGCCGAAAGATCATTCTTCTCGCGCCCCGCGAGCTGCTTGAGCACGCCGAGCACCAGCGGGTCGTCGAGCGTCTCCAGCGAATCGTCCGCAGCGCCGAGGCTCGCCTGCACGGCCGACGAGCTCGTCTCCAGGCGCGCGGAGGCGAGCGCCTCGACGATCTCGCGCGCTTCGCGCAGCGACCTACCGGCGAGCGCCTCGCAGAGGAGGCGCGCGCTCCGGGCCGTGCGCAGCCTGTCGCAGTCGTGATCGATGCCGAGCTCGCTCATGCGTGCTTCGAGCACCTCGACGAGCTTGCGCGTCGCGGGCGTGATGGCGCGGACGACCTCCAGCACCTTGCGCGCGAACTCTTCCAGGGCCTTCGCAGAGAGCGCGCGCTCCGTCAGGCTCACGCCGAGGATCCCCGTCCCGAGGACGACGGCGCGCGCCCATGTCGTCGTTTCCGGCAGGGAGCCTGCGCTGCTGTCGATGCCCGTCCTGCTCTTCCCCATTCGACCTCTCCGCGGCGGAGTATAGGCGAAACGGCCCCGCACGCCGGGGCCTTCGCCATGTGCGGGACACACCCGCGCGCGGGCCCACGATCGCTCCCCGCTCGCCCGCTCTTCGTGGCATGATGCATTTCATGCACGTCGACGCGGACCTCTGCGGCGGAAGCATTGTCGTCACCGGCCACCACGGGGCCGAGGCCGAGCTCTCCTTGCGCGCCGACAGCGCCGCCGGCATCCGGCAATGGTTCCATTTCCGGGTTCGAGGCGCGCGCGGCCGCCACGTCGAGCTCACGATCCACGACGCGGGCGAGGCGATGCACCCCGACGCCTTCCATGGCTACCGCGCGCTCGCATCGTATGACCTCGAACGATGGTTCCGCGTCCCCACCCATTTCGATGGACGCCGCCTCGTCCTCCAGCACCGGCCCGAGCACGACACGGTCCATTATTCGTATTTCGCCGCGTATCCCCTCGATCGCCTCGCTGCGCTCCTCTCCGTCGTCGATCGCTCGCCGCGGGCGCGCGTGCTCCCGATCGGCGCGAGCGTCGAGGGACGCCCGATCCACATCATCGTCCTCGGCGAGGAGCACCCGGGCAAGCCCCGCCTCTGGATCACGGGGCGGCAGCATCCTGGCGAGACGATGGGCTCGTGGTTCGTCGAGGGCGCGCTCGTCCGGCTCCTCGCCGAGGACGACCTGGTCACGGACACGCTCCTCCACGAGGCCGTGGTGTACGTCGTGCCGATCGTGAACCCGGACGGCAGCACGCGCGGCAATTTCCGCACGAACGCGGCCGGGCGGGACCTCAATCGTGAATGGCAGGCGCCGAGCGACGAGCTGAGCCCCGAGGTCGCCTCCGTGCGCAGCGCCATGGAGCAGGCGGGCGTGGACCTCTTCCTCGACGTGCACGGCGACGAGCACGCCGACGTCGCGTTCGCCATCGGCTGCGCGGGAAACCCCGGCTACTCCGAGCGCCTCTACGAGCTGGAACGGCGCTTCACGCGGAGCCTCGCGCGGCGCGACGGAGGTTTTTCCTCGGAGCTCGATTATGGAGCAGACGACCCGGGCAAGGGTGATCTGCGCATCGGAAACAACTGGGTCGGCGAGCGCTTTGATTGCTTGTCGATGACGATCGAGATGCCGTTCAAGGAGGGCCCGAGCGGCTTCGGCCCTGACCGCGCCGCCGAGCTTGGCCGCTCCTCGCTCGAGGCCGTGCTCGAATCTTTGGGCGCGCTGCGCTAGGGTAGCGCCCCTCGATGCTTGCTCGGCTCCTCCCCCTTTGGCGGCGCCTCCCCGCCTTCCTCGGCCGCGGCCTGCCCTGGCTCGTCGGCCTCGGCGCCGTCGCGTACGTCGGCATCTATCTCGTGCTCGCGGTCCTGCACCTCCGGTATCCATTCGAGATCGAATGGATGGAAGGCGGCGCCGTCGACCACGTCCGCCACATCCTCTCGGGCAAACGCCTCTACGATCGCCCCACGATCGATTTCGTCCCCTTCATCTACACGCCGCTCTACTTCTACGTCTCCGCGGCCGTGAGCAAGCTCTTCGGCCTCGGTTTTTTCTCCCTGCGCCTCGTCTCGCTCCTCTCGTCGCTCGGCTGCCTCGCGTTCATCGCGCTCTTCGTGCATCGCGAGACGAAAAACCGCCTCGCGGCCGTGCTCGCGGCGGGCCTCTTCGCGGGCACGTACCGCGAGAGCGTCGCGTTCATGGATATCGCGCGGGTCGACTCGCTCGCGCTCCTCTTTTTGCTCCTCGGCCTCTACGTCCTCCGCTTCCGCGAGGGCCTCGGCTTCCGGCTCCTCGCCGTCGCCTTGTTCCTGCTCTCGTTCCTGACGAAACAATCGATGCTCGTGGCCGCGGCGCCTCTTGCGGCGTATGCGCTCTTCGCGGACGGCTGGAAGCGCGGGCTCGGGTTTGGCGTGGCGCTCTTCGGCACGATCGGCCTCTCGGTCCTCGCGCTCGATCGCCTGCACGGCGGCTGGTTCCGTTATTACGTCTTCTTTTTGCCCTCGCAGCACCCGAACGTGCCGGCGATGTGGGTCGATTACTGGGTCGAGGACCTCTTCGCGCCGCTCGCCGTCTCGTTCGCCGCGGCGCTTTACTGGTTCGCGGCCTCGGGCGAAGGCGCGCGCAAGGCGCGTCTCTTCTGGTTCTTCGCCGCGGCCGGCGCGCTCGGGACCTCGTGGGGCGGGCGCCTGCATGCGGGCGGCTGGCCGAACGTGCTCATGCCCGCGTTCTCCGTGCTCGCCATTCTCTTCGGCCTCGGCATCGCCACGGCCCTCGAAAGCATCGGCCAGGCGCCGGAAGCCCTACGGGCCCGCCTGCGCGCCGCGACCTTCGGCGTCGCGGCCCTCCAGCTCGCCTGCGTCATCTACGATCCTCGCCGCCTCGTGCCCTCGCGCAGCGACGAGCAGGCGGGCCACGCCTTCGTGAAGAAGCTCGCCGCATTGCCCGGCGAGGTATGGCTCCCGGCGCACGGCCACCTCCCGACGCTCGCGGGCAAGCGCCCGTTCGCGCACGAGATGGCGATGCAGGACATCCTGGGCATTGGCGGCGGCCCGCCGGGCATCGCGCTCCGGGACGAGCTCCGCGAGGCGCTGAAGACGCAGCGCTTCGGCGCGGTCATCCCAGATACCGATTTCTACAAGAAAGAGATCAACCTGTTTTACCAACGCAACGAAAAGGACCCGCCGCTCTTCGGGGGGAACGATTTCTTCCCGGTGACGGGCATGAAGACGCGGCCGCGGGGGGTGTTTTCCCCGCGGCCGGCGGGGCAGCGGCGGTGAGGCGGCGGCTCACGGCCCGATCGAAAACGTCACCGCCTCCCCCGTGAACGGCCCTCCGTCCTGCGCCACGCGGTTGTCCTCGAAGATCGCGTTCGTCACGACGAGCGTCACCGGCTCCCCCGTGAGCGCGAGTTTCGTCCACGAGGCCGCGTCGAACGTGTACGAAAGCTCCGTCGTGAAGACGCGCACGAGCTCGGGGCTCTTCGGCGTCGAGAACACGAGCAGATACGCGCGGCCGTTCACCGGCGCCCCGTGCGCCCAGGCCTCGCGCGGACCGAAAAACGAGGCGATCGCCTTCGCGGCCCCGACAAACCTTTCTCCCGCCGAAGGCTCGCGCGCCGCGGAGGACCCGCCCACGTGCCATTCGATCGTCGGCGGCACGTCCTTCGGCAGCGTCGCGCCCGCGGCCGGCGTGTCCACCACCACGCCTTGCGCCGCGTCGGTCTTTGGCGCGGCCAAGAGCAGCGCTTCGAGCGCCTCGTCCGTCGCCGCGCCCGTGTAGATCACGCCGGTCAGGTCCGGCTCGTTCGTCGCGGGCGGGTTCTCCGTCTCGCCTCCGCACGCGCCCACGCTCGTCCCGACGAACACCGCGCCGGCGAGTGATACGATTCCCACGATTCGTCCGATTCTCTTCACGGCATTCCTCCCGCGCTGTCCTGCTTCCAAGGGTCCGCGAAGCGCGGATCGGTGAGCAGCGCATCGTCCGTCAGCGCCGCGAGGAAAGCAAGCACGTCGGCCTTCTCGTCCTCGGTCAACACAAAGCCATTGATGAGTTCGCTCTTGTACGGGTTCGTGCTCCCCACGCCGGCGTACGGGCCATCCGCGATCGTGCGCCCGCCGGCCGCGTAATGATCGAGCACCTCGCTGAGCGTTGCAATGCTCCCGTCGTGCATGTAGGGCGCCGTGAGCGTGATGTTGCGGAGCGTCGGCGCGCGGAACCGGCCCATGTCCGTGGTGACGCTCGTCACCTCGTAGACGCCTCGATTGCCCTCCGGATACGCGCCCGTGCCGCCGAGGTTGTAGAGGCCCGTGTTGTGGAACATCGTCTCGGTGAACGTGCTGCCGTCGTGCACCACGGAGTCCGAGAAATTGAAGCCGCCGTGGCAATGGAAGCACTCGAGCTTCTCCGAGAAGAACAGGTCCTTGCCGCGCTTCTGGGCCTCCGACAGCGCCTTCGAATCGCCGCCGTAGTTGTACCGATCCCAGGCCGATTGGTAGGAGATCACGCTGCGCTCGAACGCGCCGATCGCCCGGACGACGTTCTCCAGCCGCACGGGGTCCGCCTCGTCTGGAAACGCCTTCGGAAAGAGCGCCTCGTACACCGGCTCCTTGCGCAATCGTTCGAGGAGCACGTCTTCCTTGCCCGCGAGCCCGAGCTCGACCGGCGTCTCGCCAAAGAGCGGCAGGAGCGCCTGCTCTTCGAGCTCCGTGATCAACGGGTTTGCCCAGGTGAGCGTCGACAGATAGCCCACGTTCACGATCGACATCGAGCTCCGCGGGTGCACCTCGCCCGTCGATCCGAGCCCGCCCGCGCGCCCATCCGTGAACGCGAGCTTCTGGTCGTGGCACGACGCGCAGCTCTGCGTCTCGTTCCCGGACAACCGTTTGTCATAGAACAGGCGCCGGCCGAGCTCGACCTTGTCGACCGACATCGGGTTGTCCGCGGGGACCTTGGGCTTCGGATACCCCGCGGGCAGGCCAAAATCCCACGTCGCGGGGGCCGGGGGCACGGGCGCGGGCGGCCCCTCCCCCTCCCCACCGCAGCCTGCGAAGGCGCCAAGAAGCAAAAGCGCGGCGAAAGACCCCCGCGCGGCCAAGGGGAGGAGGGGAAGGTATTTCATGGGTTCACTCCGCCACGAAGAGCTTCTGTTCGTCCGGATGCACCGAGCCGTCATCCACGTGGATGCCGAGGCGGCCCAGGATGGCCTGGCATTCGGGGTCGTCCTTGCCCGCCATGCAGCCCGGTGCGCCGCCCGCGTTCTGCGAGAGGTCACTCTCGGCGACGAGCGCCGCGTAATCGACCACGAACTTGCCACTGAGCGGATCGTAGTTGGTCAGGTGCACCTCGGGACGGTTCGCCCGGTCGCAGGCCGTGACGACCCCCGACGCGTCCTCCGTGCACCCCGTGCTGCCGATGTGCACGTTGAAGGCCCCGCCGCCCGCCGTGGGCGCCGCGTCCACGCGGAGGAACTTGTACCCGCCGTTCCAGTTCCAGAAGAGCGCGCTCAGGTTGAGCGGCGAAGGCGCCGTCGCCGCGTCGGCGTGGTTCAGGTTGAAAGGCACCCCGACCTTGAACGTGATGCCTTGGTAGCTCCCGGCCTGCACCCGGCCCTTGATCGTGGTGTTCGTCTCGCTGGTGCCGTTCGCGCAGGCGCCGGCCTTGTTCTCGAAATCGAGGAGCGCCAGGTTCTCGTGTTGCCACAGCCCGTCCTGCGTGAGCTCGACCGGGAACTCGCTGCCGTCCTTGCGCAAGAGGCGTACGTCGTGCACGTAGAGCCGGAAATCGGTGATCTGCACCTCGGTGTTCGTGCTGCCCAAGGTGTAGGTGTCTGTGCAATCGAAGACCTGGTTCCCGACGCGCCCCTCGAACGCGATCGCCACGTCCATGAGCGCCGGCCCGCCGCCCGCGCCGCCGCTTCCGCCGCTTCCGCCGCTGCCGCCGCTGCCACCAGCACCGCCGCTGCCATCCGCGCCGCCGTCACCGCACCCGACGGCGAGCGCCGCGACGAGTGCCATGCCGAGCCACGTTCCACGCGAAGTCACAAATTGAGAAGCCATGTCGTACCTCCGTGCGAGAGCCATGTACCCGTTCCCGCGTCCAGGCAATGCGACAAATTGATGCATCCCCCATGCCAGCAGGATCTGGGCTCTCCTCGGTGCGCGGCAGCGACATTGACGTAACCTTTCGGGGATGTTGAAGCCACGGGGATCCGCTTGCAACCCGCGTGCGTCGTGACCGCGTTTCTTGTAGGGTGCCGGCCATGCTCGTGAAGCTCTTCCGAATCGGGTTCGTGACGGCCCTCTCGGCCGCAGTCGCCTGCGGCCCGGCGCCTACGCCGCAGGCCGCCTCGCCCGGAGACGGGTCCCAGGGGCCCGCTGATCAGGGCGCGAACGGCGCCATCGCTGGAAAGGGCGCCGAAACCGCCGGCCGCGGCGGGGACAAAGGCGCAGGCGCGCCACGTGCCGCCGGCGCAGCCGAAGGTGACGGAGAAAGGGCCCTCGTCGGCGGCGCCGAAGACGACAACACCGGAAACGGATTCCCCGTGCGCACCGTGGCCCCCGCCGAAGTCGGCACGTGGACCGGTGGAACCGAGGCCGACACGGGCGAAGGCGCGAAGAGCCCGGTGCCCGTCACGGCCGCGGATCCGAGCTGGGGCAGCCCGAAAGCGCCCGTCACGATCGTCGCGTTCTCCGACCTCGAGTGTCCGTTCTGCGCGCGCGCCGCAGGCACGCTCGCGGAGCTCGGAAGAATCTACGGCAAGGACCAGCTCCGGATCGTCTGGAAAAACTTCCCGCTCGTGTTCCACAAGAATGCGCGCCCGGCCGCCGAGACGGCGATGGCCGTGTTCAAGCTGAAGGGATCGCCCTGGTTCTGGGCCTATCACGACGCGCTCTTCGCCGGCCGGCTCGACCCGCAGGTCATCGACGGCTCGCTGCCGCGGGGCATCACGCGCAAGTTCGTCGACGCCACGCTCGCGAGCGGCGAGATCGGCAAGAAGCTCGACGAGGACATCGAGCTCGGCAAGAAACTCGGCGTGACGGGCACGCCTGCGTTTTTCATCAACGGCGTGCACCTCTCCGGCGCGCAGCCGGTCGACAAGTTCCGCGCCGTCATCGACGAGCAGATCGCGGCCGCACGCAAAGCGACGGCGAGCGGCACCGCGCCCGAGAAGGTCTATGCGGTGCTCTCGGCGCAGAATTACCAGAAGCCCGAAGACCGGCCCGGCGCGAGCCCGAGCCAGGCCGAGGACACGAAGACGGTCTGGCGCGTGCCCGTCGACGGCTCGCCGGTGCGGGGCAAGAACACGGCGCTCGTGACGCTCGTGATGTTCACGGATTTCCAGTGCCCGTTCTGCGTCAGGGTGACGCCGACGATCGAGCAGCTCGCCCGCGATTACGGCGACAAACTCCGGATCGTGTACAAGAATAACCCCCTGCCCTTCCACAAGGACGCCGAGCCCGCGGCCGAGCTCGCGCTCGAGGCGCGCGCGCAAAAAGGCGAAGCGGCGTTCTGGCAGGCGCACGACCTGCTCTTCGCGGCGAACGGCAAGCTCGCGCCCGAGGACCTCGAGGCCATCGCGAAGAACCTCGGGCTCGACGTGAAGAAGGCGAGCGACGCGATCGCGAAGAAGAAGCACAAGGCCCGCATCGAGCAGGACCTGGACCTCGCCGACGACGTGCAGGCGAGCGGCACGCCGCATTTCTTCATCAATGGCCGCCGCCTCGTCGGCGCGCAGCCGATCGACAAGTTCAAGGCCCTCATCGACGAGGAGATCACGAAGTCGGAGGCGCTCGTCAAGAAGGGCACGCCCGCGGCGAAGCTCTACGACACGATCATCAAGGACGGCAAGGCCGCGACGTTCGAGAAGGTGAAGGCGATCCCCGCGTTCACGAAGGAGAACCCCACCAAGGGCCCGGCGAACGCGAAGGTCACGGTGCAGATCTTCTCCGATTTCGAGTGCCCGTTCTGCAAGCGCGTCGAGCCCACGCTCGCCGAGCTCGACGCGGCCTTCCCGGGCAAGATCCGGTTTGTCTGGCGAAACAAGCCGCTGCCGTTCCACAAGAACGCGATGCCCGCCGCGCTGGCGGCCATGGAGGCGTTCAAGCAAAAGGGCAACGACGCATTCTGGAAGATGCACGACGCGTTCTTCCAGGACCAGACGCAGCTCGACCGCGCCGGCATCGAGCGGACGGCCGCCGCGCTCGGGCTCGACGTACAGAAGGTCCTCGCCGCGATCGACGGGCAGACGCACAAGGCGCTCATCGACGCGGACATCAAGGCCGCCGACGACGCCTCGATCTCGGGCACGCCGACGTTCGTGATCAATGGGTATCTCATCTCGGGCGCGCAGCCGCTGTCGAAGTTCAAGAAGGCCGTGAACCTCGCCCTCAAGGAAGCGAAGTAACCCCGCGGCGCCGGGCCACGTCGGGGTTTCGACGTGGCCGGCCTTCCGCTGGCGGCACGCTTCTTGATATCCTCGCCGCCGATGCGCACACGCTTGCTGCTCGGCCCCGCCCTCGCCCTCGCCACGATCACCCTCGCGACGCGCGTGAACGCGCAGCAACCGGACGTGGCGCCCCCGCCCCCTCCGCCCCCGCCTTCCGCGACGAACCCGGCGCCGCCGCCGCCCGCGGTCCCCACGCCGCCCCAAGCCAATCCCTTCCCTGCGCCGCCCGCAGGCCCCCTGACACCCACGCCAGGGGTGCCGGCTCCACCGCCGCCGCCAGGATCGGCTGCGAATGGGGCTTCCCTTCCGCCGCCGCCGGCCCCGCCGCCGGGCGCCGGACCTTACGCGCCTTATCCGCCCGGACCTTATGCGCCGTATCCGCCGGGGCCGTATCCGCAACCTCCACCCAACGGGGCCTGGGGGCGAGGGTACGCGTTGCCCCTGCCCGGCTGGAGCACGGAGGTCCCCACGCAGAAGGTGAAACGCTGGTATGGGTGGCAAACCTTGATTGGCGTGGTCGCGGGTGATCTCGTGTCGGTCGTCGGCATGGGAACCCCGATCACGTACGTCGGCATCGCGGGGCACGTGCTCACGGGGCCCATCGTTCACTGGGCGCACGGGCACGTCGGCAAGGGTTTTGCGAGCCTCGGCCTCAACGTCGGCCTTCCCCTCGGAGGCGGGCTCCTCGGGCTCATGGCCGGCGCGGGGACCGGGTACGAAGCCATCGGGTATGTCGCCATCGGGGCCCTCGTCGGATACGTCGCCGCACCCGCGCTCGACATGGCCGTTTTCTCGACGGAGACCGTGGAGGCGCCCCAGGAATCGGTGAAAGGCGCGCGCGCGATCCTGCCGAGCTCGGTCACGGTCGTGCCGATGATGGGTCAGGATCGGATGGGGCTGTCGGTCATGGGGTTGTTCTGAGCACCTCCCTCGACCGGCGCCCACGTATGCACGGGCTCGCCGGAGGCCGCGCGCTCCTCGTACTGGGCGAGCATCCGCCGCAACGCTTCCTCGTGTGCATGTCGGCCCCGCAAAGCCGCGAGCGCCGCGCGTTGCCAGCGCGCGCCGGTTTGCCCGGATCGTACCCGGGCGGCGAAGACATCGAGAAAGCGGTCGGCCTCGCTTTCGAGCACGCCCGCGCCCACGAGGCCGCTCCGGGCGAGGGGCAGGAGGCGCTCGCATAACGTGACGATCGGCGTCGCGCGGGGGGACGGGGCCTCGTCGCACGGAAACGGAACGACGGCGTCGAGGCCATGCTGCGCCGCTCGATGGAACGCGTGGCGCGCGAGTTCGAACGGATAGGCGGGCAAGAGGCGATCGACGTCCGGGGCGAGGCCGAGCGTGGCGCCGAGGAGGAACGCGGCGCTCGCGAGCATGTCGACCACGGTGGGCCCGGCGGGCAAGGCGCGATATTCGATACGAAAATGGCCGCCGCTGCCCGGGTCGTAAACGGCGCGGTTCCAGCGCCAGACGGTGCCGTGGTGCAAACGCAGCTCGGCGAGGCCGGGGACGCCGCCCGCGGCGAGGGTTTGTCGGGGGTCCTCGCTCCCGAGCACGGGCAGGAGCGGGGCGTGGAGCCGGACGCTCTCGGCAAAAAGCTCGGCGGCCCCGTCGCGGGCCCAGCCATACCCGAAGGACACGCGCGACGGCGGGTGAAAGGCTGCCGGGGCGTCCAGACGATCGTCGACGGCCTGGCGAAAGAGCGCGATGCGCGTCTCGTCCCAGAGGCGATGGCCGATGAGGATCGGCGCGTTGCACGAGGCGGCGAGGGCCGGGATCGTGGCGATCTGCGCCGCATTGTAATATCGGGAGAAACTTTGCGGCGGGACGCGGAGGTGGACCTGGAACGAGGTGCCGGCGCCCTCCATCGCGACGTCGTCCGTGTCGAGGACGAGCGGGTCTTCGCCGTGAATGCGGACGTGAAAAGGTCCGCCGCGCAGGCGTCGGATGCGCTTGCCGAGGGCGCGATAGCGGGGGACGTCGGTCAGCTCCGCGGCGGTGAGATCCTCGCGGCGCAGCGTGGGCAAGATGCCGATGGGCACGATACGCCCGCCTTGCTCCCGCGCCGCGCGCGTGATCTCCACGAGCGCGCCGGCGAGCTCGTCCGCGAGCGCCGTGAACGGGCGGCCGGCGAGCGGGCACGGGCTCGCGTTGAATTCGAGGTTGAACCGGTCGAGCTCGACAGTGAACCGCCGATCGACCGTGCGCGCGAGGACCTCGCGGTTCGCCGACAGCGGCAGGCCCGCCGGGTCGACCAGGAACAGCTCGAGCTCGGCGCCGACCGTGGCCGGCCCTTCGCCGAAGCCGGGGAGGCTTGCGAGCGTGCCGAGGACGTCGAGCTGATCGGAAAGACGCTCGGAGAAACGGGCGAACTCGTCCTCGGTGAAATCGTCGCGCGTGATCAGGAGGCCCATGCCTACCGAGCTTTGCGTTCACGCGCGGCGGGCGGGAGCGGGGGAGGCGCGATTCGTGCGTCGAACGGTTCGACGCTCTGGAAGATCGTGAGGACTAATCGATGAACTCGATGCCTGTCGCCTCGATGTTCACCTGGGCCATCTTGGCGCTGCCGCCCTGGCCGCAGCCGTCGTCGGCGCCGCAGACGCCCTTGTCGGCCTCGGGCGTGAGGACCTTGCCCTGGATGACGGCGCGGTGGCCCGAGCTGTCGCGCGGGACGAAGAAGCTGTGGCCCGCCATCTTGATGTGCGCCTTGCCCGTGGTGTCGGCGATCTCCATCCAGCAGCCCATCGACTTGCAGACCGCCGAGACCACGCCCTCGGTGCGCACCGTCTGCTCGGCGAACTTCGCGGGCTCCTTCGTCAGGTCCGTGAGCGCCGTCGTCTTCGTCTCCGTCACCGGCTGGCCGAACTTCTTCTGCGCGAGCGGCTTGATGCTCTCCGCGACCGCGCCCTGCGGCTGCCCGGGCACCTGCGTCGGCAGGGCGGCCGGCGGATCGGCCTGCGCGGCGGGCGCTTCGGACTTGTTGCAAGCCGCGACAAGAAGGGTGAGACCGGCGAGCGAAACGAAAAGCCGAGACATGTGCATGGCGGGCGGAGTGTGCCGCAGATTTCGGGACCGTGCCAGAAGGGATCGAAACGGACCAAAGCCGTGGTCGGTCGACCGAGGAGCCCGAACTTTGCTACAAGGGGCACGCGATGCGAGCACGGGTGAAGCGCCTCGAAGACCGACGGCGGAGAGGCCGACGTGCGCTCGCGTCCGCGGCCGCCATCACACTCGCGCTCGGCGGGGTGATGGGGACGGCGCGCGGCGCGAGCGCGAGCGAAGAGGCGGCGGACGCGGCCGCGGCGCCGGCTGCGCCCGAGCCGCCGCCACGGCCGAAGGAGCTGCCTCCGCTCGACATCCCGGAGCCGCCGTTCACGCGCCACGTCGACTTCGGCGGAGGCGTGGCGCTCGTGCATCGCATCCCGAGCGGCGACACGGGCGTGCGGTATCCGGCGTCCGTCGGCATGGGGCTCTGGGCGCGGGTCGACATCACGCGGTACCTGCGCGCGAGCCTGTACGCGGTGCGCACGGAGCGCGACTTCAACATGCCTTCGGGCGCGCTTGGGCTCGTCGGGGATCCGGGGGATGCCGAGTTCTACACGTACTCGTTCGGCCTGCGGATCGCGCCGACGTGGCGCCTCACGCCGCGGGCGCGGGCGTGGGTCTCGGTGGGCGCGGGCTGGGGGCGGCTCGAGCTCGGGCGGTTCTCGGTCGAGACGTCGGGGGGGAGCGTGTTTCCCGTGCGCGAGCGGGCTGCGTCGTTCGTGGAGATTCCGCTCGGCCTCGGCGCGTCGTTCGACGTGGTGCCGCGGTGGCTCGCGGTGGAGATCGAGACGACGGGCGCGTTTTACCCCGAGACGGCGCAACGAGGTCGTGCCTTCGAGGAAGAGCAAGCGATCGACGCTTCGGGGCGCCGCGTGACGGTGGGGCCTTTCCCCAGGTTTGCTGGGGGTTTCGTGACGACGCTCGGGCTTTCGCTCGTGCTTTGAGGGGAGCGGAGGACGAGATGGTCGAGAGCCGGCGGGATGGCGCGCGCCCCCGGATCATCGCGGTGGCTGGGAACATGGGAGCTGGGAAATCGAGCCTCGTGAAATGGCTCGAGCAGCAGTTCCGAATGGTGCCGTTCTTCGAGCCCAACGAGGAGAACCCGTACCTGTCCGACTTCTACGGGGACATGTCGCGCTGGGCGATGAGCTCGCAGCTCTTCTTCCTCGTCAAGCGCTTCCACATCCACCGCGACGTCGTACGCCGCGCGGCCGTGGATCCTCGGCCGATCGTGCAGGATCGGACGCTCTACGAGGACGCGGAGATCTTCGCCGCGCACCTGCACCGGGCCGGCTACATCGACGCCCGCGACTGGCAGATGTACGACGATCTCTATCGGACGCTGCGCGAGGAGATCCGGCCGCCGGACCTGATGATCTACCTCCGCTGCCCTCTGCCGACCCTCGTGCGGCGCATCCGGCAGCGCGGACGAAACTTTGAACGCAAAGTGCCGAAGAGCTACCTCGCCGCGCTCGACAAGCTTTACGAGGAATGGCACGCGCGTTACGATCTCTCGCCGACGATGGTCATCGAGACCGATCGACTCGACTACGTGGAGCGGCTCTTCGACAGGCTCGAGGTCATCCGCGCGATCGAGAAGCACCTCGGCTGAACATTTCGCCTGGCAGCCGCACCATTGCGTTCATTGCGACACGCGGCGTCGGTGTCAATCCATTGGCACTAGACAACAAATTGCCGCATGCTTGCTCTTGGCGCTTGCGCAATGCTCGGCGATGGGCGACCTAATGGGATTCCTGGAGTTTTCGTGGGGCTCATTGGCACGACGATGGGAACGACGGCGGGACATGGGGGATCCGCGCGGCGGACGCGCGTGTTGCTCGTCGACGACGAGCCGTTCATCGTGGCTTCGATCCGACGGCTCCTCGCGAACGAGCACGAGGTGACCGCGGTGTCGAGCGGGCACGAGGCGCTCGCGGTGGTGGAGGCGGGCGCGCGCTTCGACGTGGTGCTGTGCGACGTGCGGATGCCGGGGATGAACGGGTTCGAACTCTATGAGCGGCTGCTCGTGACGGCGCCGGAGGTGGCGCGGCAGATCGTCTTCTTCACGGGCGCGGCGTTCACGAGCGACGTGCGCGCATTCTTCGCGCGCGTAGAGAACCTGCTCCTGGAAAAACCCTACGACCCGTCCGAGCTGCGCGCGCTCGTGCGCAAGCTGGCGACCGGCAAGCCCGACACGCCGACGAACCTTTGAGCACGAAGGGGGCGTCCGGGATGGCTCACGAGAGCGCGAGCATCCGGTCGATCGGCACACGCGCGCGCTCGCGCAGGTCGAGGGGCATCTCGATGCGGGGCTCGAGGTCGCGCAGCGCGAGGTAGACCTTCTCCATCGTGTTGAGGCGCATGAAGGGGCACTCGTTGCAGGCGCAGTTCTTCTCGGGCGGCCCTTCCAGGAACGTCTTGTGCGGCGAGGCCTTGCGCATCTGGTGCACGATGCCGCTCTCGGTCGCGACGATGTAGGCCTCTGCGTCGTCGGTCTGCGTGTACTTGAGCAGCGCGGTCGTCGAGCCGATGAACGCGGCCATGCGGAGGAGCGCCTCTTCGCACTCGGGATGCGCGATGAGCTTGGCCGTGGGGTGTTGCTCGCGCAGGGCGATGATCTTGCGCAGGCTGAAGGTCTCGTGCACGACGCAGCTCCCCTGCCAGAGCCGCATCTTTCGGCCGGTCTTCTGTTCGAGCCAGCGGCCGAGGTTCTTGTCGGGCGCGAAGAGGATCTCCTTGTCCTCGGGGATCGCGCGGACGATCTTCTCGGCGTTCGACGAGGTGCAGATGTAGTCGCTCTCGGCTTTCACCTCGGCCGTGCAGTTGATGTACGTGATCGAGACGGCGTCGGGGTATTTCGCGCGCCAGGCGCGGAACCGGTCGACCGGGCAGCCGTCGGCGAGCGAGCAGCCGGCTTCGAGGTCGGGCACGACGACGATCCGATCGGGGTTCAGGATCTTCGCGGTCTCGGCCATGAAGTGCACGCCCGCGAAGAGGATGACGTCGGCCGTGGTCTTCTTCGCCTGCTGGGCGAGCTGGAGCGAGTCGCCGAGGAAGTCCGCGAGATCCTGGATGTCGCCCTCCTGGTAGTAGTGGGCGAGCAGGACGGCGTTGCGCTCCTTCTTGAGCCGCACGATCTCGGCCTCGAGATCCAGACCCGGGTCGATCTTGCCTCGGACGGTTTCGCTCATCGTGGGCCTCAACGTAGAGGCTCCGCGGGCGCCGCGCCAGGGGGGCGCAGGACGGCGCGCGCGAGGCGTTCGAGGGCGAGGCGCAGGTGCGTGGAGGGCTCGGCGCCAAGCTCCGCGACGTCGAGCGCGGGGCCGATCGTGACACGCACGTCGACGTCGCCGAAGCCGGGGAGCGTGAGCTGGAGGAGCGGCACGAACGCGTCGGTCAACCCCGCGCGGCCCGCGAGCGCGGAGGCGAAGGCGCGCGCGCGGAGCGAGACGACCCCCGAGACGATCACGGGCACGACGACGAGGTCGGGGCGCGCGCGCGCCGCGAGCGTGACGAGCGCGTCGAGGCCGGGTTGAAAGGCGTGGAGCGCGCTTTCGCCGGGAGGGACGAGGCGTGGGTCGGGCTCGATGCGGCCCGCGGGGAAGTGCAGGAGCGCGCCGCCGCGCGTGAGGTGACGGGCGGCCGCGCGGAGGGCGAGGCCGGCGCGCGCGTCGGGCGGCGCGGAGAGGAGGTGCTTGCGGACGTGGGGCAAGGCGAAGAGCAGATCCCGCGCGGCGGCGATGACGGCGAGGTCGTCGCGGCCCACCGCCGAAAAGAGCGCGAGGGCGTCGTAAAGGCCGGGGTGGTTCGACACGACGAGGAGAGGGCCCCGCTCGGGCAGCGCTGCGCGTCGCGCGGTGAGGTCGTGCGGGCCGCCGGAGGTGTCGGCGAGGCGCGCGTGCACGCCGTACCGATCGAGCATGGCGAGCGAAGCGCGGCGGAGCGAGCCGAGGCGCGCGAGGTCGTGGTCGAAGGCGACGAGGTGTTTCGCGAGCGAGAGCGCCGCGGGGTGGAGGAGGATCTCGGCTGCGCGATGGGCGAGCGGGCCGCGATCTTTCGCGAGGTGCCCGGCCATCTCGGCGCGCGCGATGTGGAGGATCTCGGCGAGGTCGGCAGAGCGCGCGGCGTTCACGACGGGCCCAAGATACTCCGGTTGCAGCGGCCGAGCGTGCTCGACATGATGCGTTTCATGCTCGACGTTTCACGCCGTTTCGCCCTTGTCGTCACGCTCGCCGGAGCGGTGTTTACGCCAGGCTGCCGCGAGGCGGCGAGTCCGCCCCCGGGGGCCGAAGAGCCAAAGGCTGCGTCCGCGCCGAAGCAGGCCGAAGAGGGCGTCGAGACGCGCGAGGGCGAGCTTCATCCGAGCAAGGGATTCGGGTCGGTCGCCGATGTGTTGATCCCGCGCGACGACCTGAAAAAGCACCTCGGCGAGGATTGGCAGAAGACGACCGTGGGAAAACGCGTGCGGGTGCGGGGCAAGCTCCGGATTCACAAGTGCGGGCCGCAAGAGCAATGTCTCATTCAGGGCGAATTGCCCATTCTCACGCCGGATTCGATCGAGGTGCTCCCGTGAAGCAGCCCCCGAGCGCGCGTCTGCGGGCCGGCTCTCCGCAGCAAACGCGTCAGTCGTCGTCACATGAGAAGCGCGCCATGAACTTCTCGGGTCCGGAGCCAAAGCGCCTCTTGGTCTTCGCCTTCTCCCGCTCGAAGCATTCGCGGCACCTGTCCTTGCACCCGAGCCGCTTCCAGAGGATCGCGGCATAGAAGAGCTCGAGCGTATCGGCAAAGGGCACGACATGTCGGTCCTCCTTCTTTCGGGGCTGCGAGAGGAACTCCGCGACCGCGCGTTCGTCCGGAAATCGATCGAAGAAGGGCAGGGCCGCCGTCTCCACGAGCCGCCGCAGCTCCTGCCCTATTTCATCGTCCTTTTCGGGCCCATCGCTGGACGTGAGTTCAAACCACCCTTTGCCTCCCGGTATGAGCTGTTGGGGCCGCACGTTCAGGACTCCGTCCGCTGCGTCAGGCGCCTTGGGTTCGACGCTGCCCGGGCCCCAGTAGGCAGTTTTGACCCCCGGAACGTAAATCCCACAATTCGTCGTGAAGCTGTACTTCTCGGCCGTATTGAGGTCGTCACTCTCGTGTTGGAAGAGGTGCTGGACGCTCCCCAGCTCCCGCACGTACACGATTCCTCGTTTCTTGAAGCCCGCCGCATGGAGCATAGGCGTGACCCAGACCTTGAAGGTGTGACTCATTCGGTCCCGCAGGACTCGCTTAGGGTTCATAATAGATCACCCGTCCCTTCTTCTGATACGCGTCTTCGTACTTCTTCATCTGGCGTTTGCCCGCTTCTCTGCCCGTCGGCGTGTTCGGCTTCAGCTCGATCGGGTTCTCATTTGGTGTGAGCGCATCGGGCCTCAGCTCCTTGCCATCCTTCTTGATCCGCGGGTTTGGGTTCCACCCCTCTCCCTCCTTCTCCTTCACCTTCTTCTTGAACTCCTCATGCACCTCCCTCCCACGCTTGGTCGCCGGCGTCTCGCCTCCCCGCTTCGGTTTGGCCGGCGGTGGCGTGTCCGCCGCGCTCCCCTTGCCCCCCTGCCCTGCCGCACCCCCGTTCGGCTTCCCGACCGGCTTGGTCCTCGTCTTGACCGTCGACTTCGGCGCCGGCTGCGGCGAGCCACTCCCCGTTGACAAAGACTGCCCATGGTGCTTCCCGGCGGGCTTCTTCTTGTCCTTCGGAATGAAGTTCTGGTGCCTCGCATGGCAGACGCCCTGGAGGCACTCGTAGGCGCGATCGAGCCGCGCGGTCTCCTCCGGGGTTTGGCTCCACTCCTCATACCTCCATACTTCACCCGGCTGCACCTCGCTCGGGTCCTTCGGCACGGGCGCCTCGACCGGGCGCGGTCGATTCTCCGCGACGGCCGGCTCTCCGCCGGGCCGCTTGACCAGAATCCTCGTGCACGTACGTGAACCCGTGCCGCGGCGTTGCCGCGTCTGGCCTGGCTCCCGATACGCCGTGCACCGCTCCCGCTCCGGCGGTCTCGCAATTGGTCGCGGCAGCGGTTTCGGCAGCGGCTTCGGCCGCTCGGTCTCCTTGGTCTCGTCCTTCTTCTCTGCGCCCTCCTTCTCCTTCTCCGCGAGCTTCTTCTCCAGCGGGGGCGGCGGCGGCTTGTCGCAGGGGAGATGCTGGAACGCAATCCCTAGAAGCTTCCGGCTCTCGGAGGGCGCGTTGGCATCGTGGATATAAACGGCCTTGGCCTCGCGGCTCTCCAAGAGCTCGTCGAGCGAGAGGAACGTCGTTCGAGGCGTCCCGTCCCCCACGTCGTACCAATAACGCGCATTCGGGTCGACGTGGGGATGGCGCCGACAGATACGGAACAACCTGATTCCGTTCGGCGTTTTCTGCGCCCACGCCTGCGTATTCGTGCCTGTCGCGGCGCACCCGAGGAGCCATACCGAGACGCCAAAAGCGACGAGCACGAGGAGCCAAAGCCGTACAAAGCGGTTCGACAACCAGGCCATGGAAGTGCCTTCCGTGTGCGCAAGGCCTCACCCGGCCACCCCCGTGGCGCCGTGCGCGGGCCCGCGTTCTTCCTGGCGATCCGTTCTGCAACAGCCGCCGACGCTGGCGCAAGATCGAGCGTCGGCGGCTCGGACGCACAATGTCCGAAAGCACGAGATTGCACACCACCGCTCCCGCGCGGCAACCCCCTCCCCCGCGGATGCATCCCCAAACCCCGTCACGGCACGCCATCCACGTGTGACGGCACACGTTCTCCTCGCGAAGGCACGCTCGCTCCACCCGAAGGCAGGCCCTCGACGTGTGGCGGCACACATCGAACCCATGAAGGCACGCGCCGACCGCAGGAATGCAGCGCGCCGACGGGTGCATGCACGCGCGCGCTCCGCCGCGGCAGACGTCTCCGTCACAAAGGCACAATTTCAACCCATGAATGCACGCTCGGCTTCGTCGAACGCTCGCGCTGACGGCGCCTTGACAACCTCAGAACCGCGCACATGCGCAGGTAGGACACGAACATGCCCCTCGATCTCACGACGATCTCCCCCAAAGGCCGCGACCGTTACCTCCGCATCGGCCGCGCGTACGGGTCCAGCGACACGCTCAAGCAGGCGAACAAGACCCTCCACGCCCTCGATTCGTACGCGTCGGTTCTCCTCGACTGCGGGTTCGCCTCCGAAGACGTGGTGCTGCTCGAAGCCGCGCGGAATGCGCTGATCGACGCAGGCGTGGGGCGCGACGAGGCCGCCGGGAAAAAGAGGTCGACGAGCCAGGCTTATCTCGCCGCGACCACGGAAGCGAAGGCCGCGCGCGCACGCGCACGATCGGTCCTCGCAGCCACACACCGCGTGCTGGAGGACGCGGGGTACGAGGACGCGGCGCGCACGGTGGAGACGGCGCTCGATCGCGCGAGCGTGTTGCCCGACGACGCGGAGAAGCTCGCGACGCAGCTCGACTCGCTCCGGGCGACCTTGAGCCGCGAGACCGTGGTCGAGGTCGCGAAGAAGCGCGGGGGGATGACGGCGTTGCTATCGCTCGCCGCGGCCGCCGCCTCGCTGCGCAATGCCGCGGAGGCGCGCGAGGGGACCGGCACGCAGCTCTCCACCGAGCAGATGGATGTCATCGACGGGATCATCGTGACCCTGTGCCGCTCGGCGAGAAACACCGCGCGGCTGGCGGCAGCTTCCCAATCGCAACCCGCGCTCCTCAAGGCATTCGCGCTCACCCACATCAAGCCGCCAAGCCGCGCCGTCGAGGATGACAGCGCGGACGACGCCCCCGCGACGGGCTGACCGGCTGCCCCTCTCCCGCCCCCCCCGCGAGCTACATCATCCCCATCGCAGCGCCATGACCCACCGGGGGTCCTTCTCGCCGAAATAATACGGATCCTCGCCGATGACCTCGAATCCGAGGTTCCGGTAAAGCGTCACGGCCGGGTTGTCCGGGTGCACCGTGAGCTTGGCCGAGGACGTGCCGCGGGCCTTCATGGCCGCGAGCAGCTCGTGCATCAGCGCTTTGCCAATGCCGCGCCCCCGTGACGCGCCTCGAACGGCGAGGGAGAGGACCCACATGACGCTGGGCTCGTGCGAGGAGACGCCGAGGACGTATCCGTCGAGCGAGCCGTCTTCGCCGTCGGCCACGAAAAAGGTGTCGCCCCAGAGATCGAACGCCTGCCGGAAGAAAAAGTCCGGATAGACGTGCGTGCCGAAGACGTCGCGCTCGACGGCGAAGACGGCCCGGAGGTCGGTGAGGTCAGCGCGACGGATCATGTTGCGAGTACCTTCGAGCCATTTCGATGCCGTTGACGCGCCCCCTTCGCTGCCGATCAGCCGAGGACCTGCTTCAGCGCGCCATAAGAAATGACGTCGCCGATGCGCTCCACGAACGGAATGTTCTCCGCGACGCCGCTCGCGAGCGAGCCCCGAAGGAGGATCGGCGTGAAGTCGTGGTCGAGCGCGCCGCGATACGTGGAGAGCACGCAATGCTCGGCGCAATACCCGGTGAGGATGACGGTATCGACGCCGAGCTCGCGCAAGGCGCCCGCGAGCGGCGTCTTGTTGAACGAATTTCCGTACGTCTTGTGAATGTGCAGGTCCGAGGGGAGGACCTTCACGCTTTCGGGCACCTCGAAGCGCGTGGTGCCCGGGACCCGCTCGTCCTCTTCGCCGATGTCCTGCACGCAGACGACAGGCAGGTTTTTCGCGCGAAAGAGCGCGATGCCGGCATTGATGTACTCGATCGCGTTCGTCAGCGAGCGCGCTGTCTCGGGGCTTTCGTCGAAAAACTGCTTCTGTACGTCGATGACCAGGAGGGCAGGCTTCATCGGGAAACTCCTCGTCGCAGGCGCGTTCATGCGCGCCCGCGCACGGCAGGTGCGACCTTAGCGCGGCGGGACGAGGGTCGTCCACGGCACGATTTCCTCGGCGCGAGCAGCCATCTCCCTTGACGATGCTGGTCGACCAAGCCCAAGTAACGCTTGCGGCACCCAAGGCGCCGCGCCCCCGCATGGCCGACGACAAGCCCAAGGACAAGCCGCCGACCTCTCGACTCGGCCGGATCGCAAGGCTCGCGAGCCTCGCCCCGCGCTCGATCCCCTTCGCCCTCGAAGGCGCCAAACGCGCGCTCTCGAAGAGCCCTCGCACCGAGGACGAGGAGGCGGCCGCGAAAGAGCGCATGGCCGCCGAGGTCAAGAAGACCGCCGAGGCGATGCTGAAGACGCTCGGCGAGATGAAGGGCCTGCCCCTGAAGCTCGGCCAGATGGCGAGCTACATCGACGGCCTCGCCCCGCCCGGCCACGAGGACAAATTCCAGGCCGCGCTGAAGAAGCTCCAGGACAAGGCGCCGCCGCTCTCGGCCGAGTCCGCCGCGCAGATGATCCAGACCGAGCTCGGCGCGCCGCCCGAGGAGGTCTTCGCGAAGTGGGAGCGCGAGCCCTTCGCCGCGGCGAGCATCGGTCAGGTGCACCGCGCCGTCACGAAGGCGGGCGAGCGCGTGGCCGTGAAGGTGCAATACCCCGGGATCGACAAGGCGATCGAGAACGACCTGAAGAGCATCTCGCTGCTCGAGACGATGATCAAGCCGCTCTCGCGCAAGCTCAACGCGACGCAGACGCTCGACGAGATCCGGCAGGTCTTCCTGGCCGAGCTCGACTACGGCCGCGAGGCCGAGATGGCCGACCTCTTCCGCCGCCTCAACACGGACGAGCCCGACATCCTGATCCCCGAGGTCCACCACTCGCTCACGACGAGGCGCGTGATCACCACGAGCTTCGCCGACGGCGCGCCCTACGCCGACTTCTGCAAGGAAGGCAGCCAGGAGGCGCGCAACCGCGCGGGCGAGGCGATCTGGCGCTTCACGTTCCGGTCGATGCTCCGCTACGGCGTGCTCTACGCCGACCCGCACCCGGGCAACTACCGCTTTCTGCCGGACGGGCGCGTCTGGTTCCTGGATTTCGGCTGCGTGAAGATGCTGCCGCCCGACCTCGTGAACGACATGAAGCGCTACATGCGCGCCGCGCTCGACGGGGACTGGGTGGAGTTCGATCGCGCGTGCATCGAGGTGCTCGGCTACGACCCGAACGACGAGACCTGGGATCTCTACCGGAGCTACACGATGGAGCTCATGATGCCGCTCACGACGAAGGGCACGTGGGTCTGCTCGCGCGAGAAATCACGCGAGACGGTGCAGTTCCTGGCGCGCGGCATCAAGAGCCTGGCCTTCAAGGAAGGCGAGGCGATCCCGAACATCCCACACGTGCCGAAGATGCCGCAGGACTTCACGTTCGTGAACCGCCTGCAATGGGGCCTCGCCTCGGTGATGGCCGGGCTCGGCACGGAGGCGTCGTTCCGCACCATCAGCGAGGGCTGGATCCGCGACGGCGTGCACCCCATCCCTGCCTAGGACGTCGAGGCAACCATGACCGTACGGCTCACCCAGGTCGCCAAGCGCGCCGGCTGCGCGGCGAAACATCCGCCCGGGTATCTCTTCCCGCTCCTCCGAGGTCTGCCGCCGATCACCGATCCGAACGTGATGATCGGGACGAGCACCGCCGACGACGCGGCCGTCTACCGGCTCTCCGCCGACACGGCGCTCGTGCTGACGACGGACTTCTTCACGCCCGTCGTCGATGATCCGTACGACTTCGGCGCGGTCGCCGCGACGAACGCGCTCAGCGACGTGTACGCGATGGGCGGCAAGCCGCTGACGGCGCTGAACCTCGTGGGCTTCCCCGACGAAACCCTCGACGCCTCGATCCTCGCGGAGATCCTGCGCGGCGGCGCCGAGAAGGCGCGCGAGGCGGGGATCGATCTCGTCGGAGGTCACACGATCAAGACGGACGAGCCGATCTACGGGCTCGCCGTGACGGGCGTGGTGCATCCGGATCGCGTGGTGTCGAACGCGGGAGGTCGTCCGGGCGATCTGCTCGTGCTGACGAAGCCGCTCGGGATCGGGATCCTGACGACGGCCGCGAAGCAGAACAAGGACACGCGCGGCGCGATCGGGAAGGCGATCCAGCTCATGTCGACGCTGAACCGCGGGGCCTGCGAGGCGATGACGGCCGTAGGCGTGCACGCGGCGACGGACGTGACGGGCTTCGGGCTGCTCGGGCACCTGCGGAACGTGGTGGCCGCGAGCGGATGCGGCGCGACGGTGTGGCTCGACGCGGTGCCCGTCGTGGAGGAGGCGTGGGCCTACGTGAAGGAAGGCATCGCGCCCGGCGGGACACACGCGAACTGGCGCTTCCTGAAGGATCACGTGAGCTACGAGGACGGGATCGACAAACCCGCCGAGCTCGTGCTCTCCGACGCGCAGACCTCGGGCGGGCTGCTCATCGCGGTGGAGCCGGCCCGCGTGGACGCGCTCGTCCGGGAGCTCGAAGCACGCGGCACGCCGGCGCGGGCGATCGTGGGCAGGCTCGATGACGGGCCGGCCGGGAAGATCCGCGTCGCCGCGAAGCGCGGTTAGCCCGCGTCAGGGCGAGAGCGCGAAGACGAAGCCGTCGTTGCCGCTCGTGCCGCTGTTCGTCAGCACCTCATCCGCGGACAGCGACAGCGAGCGCTCGAACCAGCCGCCGACGAGGACCCGATCCTTGTTGTCGAAGCCGACGGTGGTCGCGCCCTGCCAGTCTTCAGCGCCAAAGCCCTTCCCCCACAAGACCTGCCCTGCCGCGTCGAGCTTCAGGACGAACACGTCGCTCGGCGATCCGCCGCTCTGGACGTTGGTGACCGCGTCCTCGCCGTAGAACTCGAGCACGCCACGGAACTCGCCGCCGACCACGATCTCGCCGCTCGGCGCGACCGCGATCGATCGGCCGGTCTGGTTGCCGTACGAGCCGAAGCGGCGGCTCCAGAGGTGCTTGCCCGCGGCGTCGAGCGCGAGCACGTAGAGGTCGGTGCCGCCCCGGCTCTTCAGCGTGGCGTTCCCGCCGAGGTCGAACGTGCCCGCGAACTCGCCCGTCACGAGGATCTCGTTCGACGGGCTGATCGCGAGGCCGTACGCGCGCTGATCCTCGGCCAGGCCGAAGGTCTTTCCAAACACGCAGGAGCCGTCCGGCGCGAGCCGCACGACGAACGCGTCGGAGCCGCCGTACTGCGGGAGCGTGCAGCCCGAGAACGTGAGCGTCTCGGTCAGGTTGCCCGCGACGACGATGTCGCCGCTCGGCATGACCTCGACCGACGCGCTCGGGTTGTTCGGGTCGTCGCTCGCCGCCCTGCCGACGCGCTGGTGCCAGAGGTGCTTGCCCGCGGGGTCGAGCTTGACGACGAAGATGTCCGTGCCGGGGTCCGGCGCGCTCGGGACGCCGTCGCCGAAGTCGACGGTCCCCTTCACCACGCCGACCACGATCACGTTTCCCTCCGGATCGAGGGCGACGTCGGTCGCGAACTGCACGTCGACGTCGCCGGCACGGTAGATCCACTGGGCCACGCCGCTCGTATCGAGCTTCATGGCGAACACGTCGAGGCCGCCGCCGAGCTCGGCGGCCGACTTCTCGTCGACGACGAGCGGGCCCTCCCACCCGCCCGCGAGCACGACGCTGCCGACCTTGTCGACCGCCACCGTCGACCGGATCTGGTTGTAGGTGTTGCCGAGCTGCTTGCCCCAGAGCGCGTCGCCCTCGACAGCGGACATCTTCACGAGGGCCGTGTCCACGACGCCCGCGGTCGTGAACGGCGCCCCCATGACGTTCGGGATCTCGATCTGGTTGTCGAAGTCCACCACGGCGAACAGGTGCCCCTCGTCGCGCAGGACGGCCATGTCGCGCACGACCTGGTGCGAGTCGATGCCCGTTTGGCCGAAGCTCTTCTGCCAGACGAGATCTCCGCCCTCGCGCCCGCCGCCGCCGGTCGTGGTGTTGGGGACCCGGGTCCCCGGCTGGGCGTCCTCGGCCGCGCACCCTGGCGCGCCGATCGCCGCAAGCCCGAGGGCCAGCGCGAGGAGAGCTCTGCGATCCGTGCGGTCCATCAGAAACGACCTCCGATCCCCGCGCCCGCGCCATCCGGGCCGACCCACGGCCACGTCGTGAGCTTCGCCGTGCGCGACGCGCCCGTCTTCGGCGCCGTGACGAACCCGACGACCGCCGCCGAGAGCGCCGCGACGCCCCCGATGCCGAGCCCGATGAAGAGGGCGTTGCTGCGGTTCTTGCGCGTGTTGTCGGGCGCGGGGTCGTAAAACGCGAGCGGCGGGCAGTTCTTCTGGACGTCGCCGTCGCAGATGCCCGACTGCTTGCCCTCGATGTAGGCCTGATCGATCCGGAACGCGGCCGCGCCCGCGAGCAGCGCGACGCCGGCGCCCCCGGCCGCCCATGCCCAGATCGGGATGCGCCGGCCTCCCGCGGCCTCTTCGTCGGTGCGCAGCGCGATCACGACGTCGAGGACCTTGCCCTCGGCGACCTCCACGGTCTGCGTGAACGGCTCGTAACCTGGTGCGTCGGCGCTGATCGACTGCTGGCCTGGATCCACGGGGATGACCGTGCCGAGCAGCGCGATGGGCACGTCCTTGCCGTTGTGCGTGACGCGCAGCCCCGGGGGCGCGCTGCCGTTGATGGCGATCTTGATGCGCGGCAGGCGCGGCTCGATCTTCGCGAGCCCCTTCTGCGCCACGTCCTCGAGCGCGCGCTTGCGCTCCTCCCCTTGTGTCTCGCGGTTCAGGACGATCGCGCGCTGGTAGGCCGACCACGCGAGCGCGAGCTTTCCTTCATGCTCGTAACATCGCGCGATGTTGAGCAGGGTGCTCGCCGCGGGGTAGAGGATCATGCTCGCCTCGAACTTGGCGCAGCCCTCCTTCCAGTTGCCGCGATCGAGCAGATCCCGGCCCGCCTGAAAGAGCGCGGCGGCCGCAGGATCGGGGACCGACGCGCTCTGCGCCTGCGCGGCGCGCGGCGGCGCCGCGACGAACGACGCTCCGAGGCACGCGAGGAGCACGGATCCGACGCGCGCACGTCGAGCGCCCGCCGAGCGGGTTTTCCGCGGGGAGCGAGCGACGTCTGTGCACGACAGCGCAGCGGGATCGCGTGGCTCAAAGCTCACGGAGCGGATCATACCCCGTTTGCTTCTTCGTCGTGCGCTTGGTCGCGGGGTTCGTCGTCGTGGTCGTCGGGCTTGCTGCCTTGCCCGTCGTCGCGGCCGCCGGCGTAGTGGCGCTTGCGGACGAGGGCGCCGGCGTTGCGGTCGTCGCCGCGGGAAGCGCCTCGGGCGCCGCGGCGCTCGAAGGCGCGCGGACCTCGGGGGCCGCCGCGACGACGGTCGGCGTGACGCCCCCTGCGGCCGGCGTGGTGGCCGTCGCGTCGGCCGGGCCGGAGAAGCGAAGGACGATCGCCGCGACGCCGATGCCCACGACAAACGCGAGGAGCAGCACGGCCCCGATCGTCTTGCGGTTCGACTTCTTCGCGGGCTGCGCGGCCGGGGTCGCCATCGCCGCGTTCGAGTACGGTCCGTACGGCGCGGCGCCCGGCGACCGGAGCGCGGGCGCGGGCGGGAGCGGCGGCACGGGCGCGGGCATGCCGGGGTTCGACGAAGGCGCGCCGGGCGTGGGCGGACGGTAGAGCCCACCCGCGAGCTTGCGGACCGAGGTCGCCGTGAGATCCCAGTCTCCAGACGAGGTCATCGGCCGCGCGTCGAGCGGGATGCCGAGCACCTGCGCGAGGGAGAGGACGAGGTCCGTGGCCTTCACGAACCGCCCGTCCGGCTTGGGCCAGGTCGCGCGGGTGAACCAGGCATCGAAGGCTTGCGGCAGCTCGACGCCGTAGCGGCGCGCGCGCACCGAGGCCGGCTCCTTCGCGCCCTCCACGATGTGCAAGAGCAGCGTGTAGAGCGACTCGAGCTTGCGGCTGTCTTCGAGCCAGTACGGTTCGCCGACGAGCAGCGCATAGGCGATGTGGGCGAGCGCGTAGAGGTCGGCGCGATGATCGATCGTGCCTTCGCCGAGGATCTGCTCGGGCGACATGTACGGCGGTGTGCCGAGGTTGATCGTCTGCTGCTTCATGCCGGCGTGCTGGCCGGAGGCGAGCACCTTCGCGATGCCGAAATCGAGCAGCTTGATGCGGGGCGTGCCGTCGTCGCGGTACGTGATGAAGATGTTCTCGGGCTTGAGATCGCGATGCACGATGCCCGCGGCGTGCGTCTTGTCGAGCGCGCGCGCGGCCTGCGAGAGCACGAGGACGATCTCGGGCGGCGAGAGTTTCCCCCGGTCGCCGAGCACGTTCGCGAGGTCGTCGCCGCGCAAAAGCTCCATCACGAGGAAGGGCGCGCCGGTCGCGGCGTCGACGTCGGCGTCGAACGTCTCGACGATGTGCTCGCTGACGATGTCGGCGGTGACCGTGGCTTCGAGCTTGAAGCGCTCGCGCATCTCGGGGCTGCCGACGAGGCCGGGCAGCATCACCTTGAGGGCGCGGCGGCGGAGCGTCTTCTGGTCGATGACCTCGTAGACCGCGCCCATGGCGCCGGTGCTGACGCAACGCACGACCTCGTAATGGCCGTGGAAGATCTTGCCGGGGGCGAGCAGCCCCGCATCCGGTTCCGCCAAGGGATCTTCCTTCTAAGCGTGCAGTCTTCCGCTTTCAATAGCCGCGCCGCGCCGCTCGCCTTCTCGCGCGAACGGCCGCCCGACGCGCGGAAAACAGGCGCGCTGAGCCGCCAAATTTACGTAATTGTTACAAATATTTACGACTATGCCGTGGGCACCGACACACCGATGCCCCGGATCCGTGGCGTTCGCGGCGGGCACGCGCTAGACCCGCCCCCCTCCGCTCGACGCTTGGGGGCTCCGCTCGGCAAGCGAGCTACGCCCCCAAACCCCCGAGGTAGCTGATGCTCGACGACAAGCTCCGCGAATGCCTGACCTTCGACGACGTGCTCCTGGTCCCGGCCTATAGCGAAGTGCTGCCGAACCAGGTGGACGTGCGGGCGCGTTTCAGCCGGCGCATCCCGCTGAACATTCCGCTCGTCAGCGCGGCGATGGACTCGGTCACCGAGGGACGCACCGCCATCGCCATGGCGCGCGCCGGCGGCATCGGCATCGTCCACAAGAACCTCACGATCGCGCAGCAGGCGCGCGAGGTCGAGCGCGTGAAGCGCGCCGAGAGCGGCATGATCACCTCGCCCGTGACCGTGCGCCCCGACGAGTCGCTGCGCGACGCGCTCGGCGTGATGAACGAGCACGACATCAGCGGCGTGCCCGTCGTCGAAGGCGGAAAGCCCGTCGGCATCCTGACGGCGCGCGACATCCGCTTCGAAAAGAACCTCGATCAGCCCGTCAGCGCGCTGATGACCCGCGAGCTCGTGACGGTGCCGCCGGGCGTCTCGAACGACCGCGCGAAGGAGCTGCTCCACGCGCACCGCATCGAGAAGCTGCTCGTCGTGGAGAACGGCAAGCTTATCGGTCTCATCACGATCAAGGACCTCCTGCAGGCCGATCGAAACCCGGACGCGCTGAAGGACGAGGCCGGCCGTCTGCGCGTCGGCGCCGCGCTCGGCCCGGGGCCGGACGCGGACGAGCGCGCCGAGGCGCTCGCGGCCGCGAACGTCGACGTGCTCGTCGTGGACACGGCGCACGGGCACTCGCGTGGCGTGCTGGACACCGTGAAGCGCGTGAAAAACCGCTTCCCGCACATCGACGTGGTCGGCGGGAACGTGGCCACGCCCGAGGCGGTCGAGGCGCTCGTCGACGCGGGCGCAGACGCGGTGAAGGTCGGCATCGGGCCGGGCAGCATCTGCACGACGCGTATCGTCGCGGGCGTCGGCGTCCCGCAGATCACGGCCGTCTCCGACTGCGCGCGTGTGGCCGATCGGCACGGCATCCCGATCATCGCCGACGGCGGCATCAAGTACTCGGGCGACGTGACGAAGGCGCTCGCCGCGGGCGCGTGGAGCGTGATGGTCGGCTCGCTCTTCGCGGGCACGGACGAGTCGCCCGGCGACCTCGTGCTCTACCAGGGCCGCAGCTACAAGGTGTACCGCGGCATGGGCTCGCTCGGCGCGATGCGCAAGGGCTCGAAGGATCGCTACGGTCAGGGCGGCGCGGCGGACGAGAAGCTCGTGCCCGAGGGCATCGAGGGCCGCGTGCCGTACCGCGGGTCGCTCGGCTCGATCCTGTTCCAGCTCGTCGGCGGCCTGCGCTCGGGCATGGGCTACACGGGCTGCTCGACGGTGGCCGAGCTGCGGCAGAAGGCGCGCTTCGTGCGCATCACGTCGCAAGGGCTCCGCGAGAGCCACGTGCACGACGTGATCATCACGGAAGAAGCGCCGAACTACCGCACGTAACGAGCGCTCGTCGGCGGCAGCGGCTTGTCGCGGCCCTCGCTGAGATCGAAGCGGTAGAGCAAGCCCACGCGGAAGAGGAGCGCGTTCGTCGTCCCGGCGCCGGGCGCGCAGCCCTCGATGACCTCGCTCGAAAGGCGGTAGGCGTCGAGGGATCCTTCGCCGGTGAACGAGACCTTTTTTCCGATCGGCACCTCGACGCCCACGGCGGCGCGCAGGCCGAGGTTCAGGCTGTCCGTCGCGGAGCAGGAGAAGGGCTGTCCGCCGCGGAGCCCTCCATCGACGAGGAAGACGCCGTCGGCGTGCGCGCTTTGCCAAACGGCGCCGAGGCCCACGCCGAGGAACGGCACGATGGGCTCGAGGCCGGAAAAACGCACGCGGACCGAGGCCCACGCGGTGTCGGTCGAGCGCGCGATGCGCACGGCGCCGAAGGGCACGACGCCGCTGTCCTCGCGGCCGAGGCCCACGTGCTCGTACGTGAGCCCGATCGAGAGGGGGTGCAGGAGGTAGGTGAGCCCGAGGCCGAACAGGGTCCCGCCGCGCTGCGTGACCGGGAAGAGGGGCGCGTCGCCGAGGCGAACGCCGCCGCCGACCGACGCCGAGAGGTCGAGCGCGGTCTGTCGGGGCTTCCTCGGCTGGGCCGTCGGGGCGGCCTGGGCACGCGCCTCCTCGGCTCCGAGGAGGGATACGAGGAGCGCGGCTGCGCCAAACGCGCGGGCCTTCCGGGCCTTCGGGGCGAGCGGGGGCATGGCCCGAGCCATACGCTGGATATTTCTTCGTTGGCAAGGACGGACGACGCTTGACCAGGCGGCCGCCTTTTGCCATCTTCGCCCGCGGAGAGGTGACCGAGAGGCCGAAGGTGCCTGATTCGAAATCAGGTGTACCCTCACGGGTACCGCGGGTTCGAATCCCGCTCTCTCCGCACAGACCAGCGTAAACGTGACGCGCGCCGATGGCTCCTAGCTACCGGCGCGTTGTCGCGAGTGCGCTTGGAGAGGTGACCGAGTGGTCGAAGGTGCACGACTGGAAATCGTGTGTACGGCAACGTACCGCGGGTTCGAATCCCGCCCTCTCCGCCAAGAACGATAACGCGCTCGATGATGCGTCCGGACGCACGCCGCACCTACTCGATGCGGAGCGCCTCGATGGGATCGAGCCGCGCAGCACGCCAGGCTGGGTAGAAGCCGAAGATCACGCCCGTCACGAGCGCGAGGCCAAGACCGAGGCCGATGGACCACGGCTCGACGTGGTGATCCCAGCGGCCCACCACCTGCGTCATCACCTGGGCCAAGAGCCACGAGATGCCGACGCCGCCGAGCACGCCGAACGCGCCGCCGATGGAGGAGACGGCCGCGGCTTCGAGGAGGAACTGGGCCAGGATGGCGCGGCGTGGCGCGCCGACGGCGCGGCGGATGCCGATCTCGCGCGTCCGCTCCGTCACGGTCACGAGCATGATGTTCATGATGTTGATGCCGCCGACGAGCAGAGCCATGAGGCTCGTGCTCAGGAGCAAGAGCTCCACGACGCTCAGGATGAGCCGATCCTGACTGCTGCTCTCGTCGTCCTCGATCTTGAAGTTCTTCACGCCGAGGTGCCTGCGCAGGAGCGTCGACGAGACGATGCTCCGCAGCGTGGAGAGCGGCGTCGTCACCTCGGCCGTGTCCGTTCGTCGCACGTAGATGCGGTTCACCGCGTGGTTCGGCGAGAGGATCGCGTCGTAGGTCGTCTCGGGGACGAGCACCTTCCGGTTCCAGATGTCGGTGCTGTCCGTCGAGCCGAAGATCGGACGATTCACGAGCACGCCGATCACCGTCCACGTGTGCCCCTCGACGAGGATCCGAGGGAGTTCGTCGGCTTCGAACCCCGCGAAGCCCCGATCGCCGAAGAGCTTCTGCCAGACCTCATGGCCCAGGATGCAAACCCTCGCGCGACGTTCGAGGTCCGCGTCGACGAAGAAACGACCTCGCGCAAGTTCGAGGCGATAGAGCGAGCGCGCGGCCGGCGTGGCGCTGACGAGCGTGATGCTCGTCTTCTTGTCGCTCGCGTGTGCCTCCGTTCGCTTCGTCGACTCGCTCTGCGCATCAAAGCCGCGGATGCCGCCGGACGCGCGGAGCGCGCGGGCATCGTCACGCGACAGTTCACGCCGCGTGCGCTTGCGGTCTCGCGCGTTGGCCTCTTCGCGGCGCACCTGGACGAGGTCGCTCTCGGTGGCCTCCTGGCTGGCGCGCAGCAGCGCGGCTTCGCCGCTTCGAAGGAGCGAGGCGAGGACCACGATGGAGCCCGATCCGATCATCACGCCGAGCAGCGTGAGCAGGGCGCGCAGCCGCCCGCCGACGACGAACCGCACGGACCGGAGCAGATCGAGGAACCTCATCGACGCATCGCCACGACAGGATCGAGGCCACCCGCGCGACGCGCCGGCAACCAGCCAAAACCCACGCCCAGGCCGAGCGAAACGAGCAGCGCGGCCGTGGCCGCTCCCGTCGAGACGGAGCCGACCCAGGTCGGGATGGCCGACGCGACCAGCGGGGCCGCGACCAGCGCGACGAGCGCGCCTGCGGCCGTGCCGAGCAGACCGCCGAAGCCGGAGAGGAGCATGGCCTCGACGAGGAACTGCGCGCCGATATCGCGCGGCGTCGCGCCGAGGGCCTTGCGGATCCCGATCTCGCGCACGCGCTCCGAGACGCTGACGAGCATCATGTTCATCACGCCGATCCCGCCGATCAGGAGCGCGACGCCGGCGATCAGGCCGACGACGGCCTCCATGATCAGGAAGATCATCTCGAACTTCCCCATGATCGAGCTGAAGTCGTAGATCGTGAAATCGTCGACGCCGCGATGGCGCGCGACGAGGCGCGCGTTGACGATGCGCTTGACCGCGTCGTTCTGCGTCGCGTCGTCGGTCTTCGCGACGACCGTCGTTTCGAATCGCGTGCGCGGCAAAAGCTCCGCCACGGTCTCGAGCGGCGCGATGAGCAGGTCGACCCAATCGAACCCGAACCCGACGCCGAAGCGCTCGTTGTTCGCGAGGACGCCGACGACCCGGCACCGCAACACGCCGATGGTGACGTTTTGCCCGAGCGGATCACCATCCCAGAGTTTTTCCGCGAGCTTGTGGCCGACGACGCAGACCCGCGCGTGGCGTTTGTTCTCCTCCTCGGTGAACGCGCGGCCTCGACCGATGCGCATCCCGTATGCCGCGAAGAAGCTCTCGTCGCTGGCGACGAGGGACGTGCGCTCCTGTTTCCCTTTCGACGAGAGGATGTCCTTCGTGCCCAGCGACGCGTACATCGCCGTCTCGACGACATGCGGGACCTGATCGAAGTACCGCGCCTTGTCGCGCAGTTCGAAGCCGAGCGTGTACATGCCCTGCTTGCGCGCGGCGCGCTCCGGCACCTTGGGCACGAAGAGGAGCAGCCGAGCGCCGCCGATCTCCTCGATGCCGCGGCTGAGCGTCTGGAGCCCGCTCTCGGCGAGCGACGACATGAGGACGATGGCGAACGCGCCGATCATGATGCTCGTGACCGTCAGGAGCGAGCGGAGCTTGTGCGCCACGAGCGCCTTGGCGGCGATCACGAGGTGACTCGTCCACATCACATCTGCGTCTCGTTGGCGGCGGCAGACCCCGGCTCGAGCAGGACGCGGTTCCCCTCCTCGATCCCGCGCACCACCTCGACCTCGCGATCGGTGCGCGCGCCGAGGACGACCTCGACCTCCTCCGTCGTTTGTCGGCCCTCGGGGCCATCGTGGACGCGCGTGACGCGCGCCTTGCCGCCGCTCTCCCGGACCGCCTCGATCGGCAGCGTGAGGACGTCGCGGCGTACGTCGAGACGAATCCGCACGTCGGCGGACATCCCCGGCTTGATCTGCGCGTCGGCCGCCGTGAGCTCGGCCTCGATCGGGAACACGTCCACGTCCCTGCCCTGCGGGCGCGTCGACGCCGGCGCGATCTTCGTCACGCGCGCCTCGTAGGTTTTCCCGGGGAGCGCGTCGAGCGTCAGGGTCGCGGCCTGCCCGAGTTGAATCTTCGCCACGTCGATCTGATTGACCTCGATTTTGACGACCAGCGTCGAGAGGTCGGCCACGACGAGCAGCGCCTCGCCATTGAAGGTGGCCTGCACGCCGGGCGTCACGACCTCCCCCGGCTCGATTCCGCGCTGGATCACCGTGCCGGCCATCGGCGCGACGATCTTCGTGTATCGAAGGCGATCCCGGGCGATGTCCACCGCGACGCGCGCCTGCCGCACGGAGATGTCCTTCGTGGCCAGGTCGTGCCGGGCCGCATCGAGCTCGTGCGCGGGGACGACGGACCCCTCGACACCCGCGGTTTTCCGGCCGAGGACGAGTTTGGCATAAGCAACGGACGCCTGCGCGTTCGCGAGCTCGGCTTCGGCGCGGGCGAGCTCGCGTTGATAGTCCGTCGGATCGAGGACGACGAGCAGGTCTCCCTTTTTCACCTGCGCGCCTTCGTCCACGAGGACCTCGGCCACCTGGCCAGGGACCTTCGATTTGAGCTCGACCTTGTTGCGCGCCTCGACCTTCCCGGTCTCGACCACCTCCAGGACCAACTCCGAGCGTTTCGCCGTCACGACGAGCGCGGGGTCGAGCGGGGCCGCTCCTGCGCCGCCCCGCTGCGAAATGACGACGCCGAGGGCGACGATCACGACGAGCGCGAAGAGCCACGGCCACCGCCGTTTCCGCTTCGCGCTCATGCCG
Source organism: Polyangium fumosum (assembly GCF_005144585.1). Taxonomy (GTDB): domain Bacteria; phylum Myxococcota_A; class Polyangia; order Polyangiales; family Polyangiaceae; genus Polyangium; species Polyangium fumosum. Next base: position 267,548 of record NZ_SSMQ01000002.1, read on the forward strand.
TGGCTCCCTGCGCGGCTGCGGCCGCCCCTGGGTCGGCCTCGACAGACCTCGCCACGTCGGAGAGCAAGGTCCCGTCCTTGAAGGTGATGACCCGGTCCGCATAAGCGGCGATGGCCTCGTCGTGCGTCACGACGACCACGGTCATTCCCTGGGCGTGGAGCTCGCGAAAGAGGCCCATCACCTGCACCGTCGTGGCGGAGTCGAGCGCCCCCGTGGGCTCGTCGGCGAGCAGGAGCAAGGGCTCATTGACGATCGCGCGGGCAATGGCGACGCGTTGCTGCTGGCCGCCGGAGAGCTGGTTCGGCAGATGATCGATACGCTCGGCGAGGCCGACGCGCACGAGCGCGCGCCGCGCGCGTTCTCGGCGTTCCGATGGCCGGATACCCGAATAGATCATCGGCAGCTCGACGTTCTGGAGGGCGTTGTCCCGGGGCAGGAGGTTGAACGACTGAAAAACGAACCCGATCTTGCGGTTTCGGAGGTGCGCGAGCTCCACCTCGTCGAGCGCCCCCACATCCTCTCCATCGAGACGATATCGCCCCTCTGTCGGCCGGTCGAGGGTCCCGATGACGTTGAGCATCGTCGACTTCCCCGACCCGGAGGCGCCCATGATGGCGACCATCTCGCCCTTCCCGATCTCGAGCGAGACATTGCGGAGCGCGTGCACCTCGATCTGCCCCATCCAGTACACCTTCGTGATCGACTCGATCTGGATCAGGGGATCCATGAACGGAACCTCTTCCGGCCGTAGCGGTCGCGCCCGCGGAAGGGGCCGATGCTACGAGACTTCGTCTCACGCCACCCAGAAATTTCATCGCTCCGCACAAAAAACGCAGGAACAGCATCGTCGCAGGCTTCCCCGAGCATTCCGTTGCAACATAAATTGAATTCTACAACACGCGCCCACCCCAAGCCTTCTCCGAAGACGACGCGCCAACGAATGTTCTTGTGGGACGACGCGGAGATTGATAATTCTGGGTATTGCTCCTCACCGGAGTAATTCACGAGCAGGAGAAAACCATGAACGACATCGAGAAGCAGATCCAGGATCGTCTCGCCGACGAGGACAGCATGGACTTCGAAGGTGCCGAGGACCTCATCGAGGCCCACATCGACGAGGTCACGGGCGGCGGCTTCAGCCTGCACGTCCAGTTCAAGCAGCAGCAGAAGTAAACCTCCACCACGTGGAGTGAGTCCGCTGGGCGCGGCCTCCTTCTTTATAAGGAGGCCGCGCTCGGTGGCTCGAACGCGGGCCTTGGATACGAAAGGAATCAGCGCGAGATGCTTCAGGACATCCGTCGAACCGCCGAGTATCTGAACATCGTATTCAAGGTAAGTGAGCGCTGCAACCTCAAGTGCGACTATTGTTATTTCTTTTTCGCCGGCGACGACAGTTGGAAGAAGCATCCCCCGCTTGTGTCGCCCGAGGTCGTCGACGCTCTCGGGGCGTTCTCGGCGCGAGCGGCGAAGAAGTACGGCATCGAGCGGGTGACGCTCATCTTTCACGGCGGCGAGCCGCTGCTGATGCCACGCGCACGATTCGCGGACATGTGCGAGAGGCTCCGCAAGCACGAAGACGGATTCCGCTTCGACTTCGGCCTGCAAACGAACGGGGTCCTCGTCCGCGACGAGTGGATCGATCTCTTCGAGAAATATCAGATCTCCGTGGGTGTATCGCTCGACGGGCCACCCGCCGTGAACGACAAGCACCGGCTCGACCTCAAGGACCGCGGCTCGTATGACCGCACGGTCGCGGGGCTACGCCTGCTCCAGGAGGCCGCTGCACAAAAAAGGATCAGCGCGCCTGGGCTCCTCGCGGTGATCAACCCCGGGGCCGACGGCGGCGCCGTGTACCGTCACTTCGTCCACACGCTGGGCGTGAACGACATGAGCTTTTTGACCCCGGATTACACGTGGGATTCGGGCGTGAACGAGGAGATCGTCCGCGGCGTCGAGCGATATTTGCTCTCGGCGTGCCGCGCGTGGCTGCGCGACAAGAACCCCAAGGTCCACATCCGCGTCTTCTCGGAGCTCCTGTCCGCGATGGTGAGCTCGCAAGCCATGGACCTGCTCCGAACGTATCGCGACGACTATCGAAACATCATCTCCGTCTCGTCGAACGGCGACCTGGCCCCCGAGGATACGCTGCGCGTCGTCGATCCGCGCTTCGCCTCCATGGGCCTCAATATCGAGACCCATGGCCTCGAAGACCTCGTCGAGTCGGACGCCTGGCGCGAGCAGGCCGAGGCGTCGCTGAGGCGACCGGAAGGGTGCAAGGCGTGCGGATGGTGGAACATCTGCAAGGCCGGGCGACCGATCAATCGTTTCTCCAAGGCCCTCCGGTTCGACAACAAGTCGCTGTATTGCAAGGGCCTGCAGGACATCTACGCCGAGATCGCCGCATTCCTCGTCCGGAACGGGATTCCCCTCTCCGAGATCACGAGCAGGATCGCCGCGATCGACCCTGCGCCCGCGCCCGAACCGGGGGTCGCCCCGGAAAACGGGCAACTGGCGTCCCCTCCACGCTGAGCCGGACAAACCCATGGCAGACATCTCCTCCCACGCGGACATCTTCGCGTCGCCCGTCCACGGCGACGCCGTCGGCGCCGTGCGTTCGCTCGCGGCAGGTCGCCTCCATGCCACGCGCCGCCGGGTGGCGGACGTATTGACGCGGGCCGGAAAGGACGAGGCCGCCCGCGCCCTCGTCGCGTTCACCCCGGGCCGAGGCAGCGCGTGGCGCCCCGAGATGGGTTTGGCCCTGCTCGCCCTGCGAAACGACGCGCCCGCGCTCGCCGCGCTCCAGCTCGCCGCGCTCCACGGCGGCATGGGCGGGTCGGGCGTCGTGGAGGTCGATATCGACACGCCGCAATGGCTTTACCTCGACGGGTGGCTCGAACCCATTCAAGGGGCGTGTCGCCTCACGGCGGGGGAAAACAAGACGACCGTTCATTCGGACCTGGGCCACGCGACGTACGTCCTCTCGGCGGAGAAAAACCTCGTCCCGGCCGAGGCGCCGGGCGGCCCGTGGAGGGTTTTTCCGAGCGGCGGTCTCGCGCCGCGGTACGTCACGGTCAGCGGGCTGCGCCATTCCGTCGAGGGATTCCCCTGGATGGCGGCCCCCCCGCCCGCCCCGCCTGCGACCGTAGCCGCGCCGCAGGAGCGCATCGACGTCATTCGCGCCGCGTGGCGGCTCTTGCTGGAGAGCGCGCCGCTCTTCGCGCCGTGGGTCGCGAGCACGGCCGCGGGGTGCTTGCTCCTCGACCGGAGCGGAAGTCACGAGGCCCAATCCGGCAGCTCCTACGATCATCCCGGGCTCATTGCGATCGAAACGCCCGACGACGCGGCGTTCTGCGGCGAGCTTCTCGTCCACGAGTGCGCCCACCAGCACATGCTGCTCTACTCGATGGTCGCACCGTTCGTGCAGACAGGGAGCGACGAAGTGTACTACTCTCCCATCAAGCGGGCGCACCGGCCGATCGAGCGGGTCCTCTCCGGGGCGCACGCGGTGGGGAACATGATCGTTTACTACCACGCGCTCCGCCGGACGACCGGGCTCGACGCTGCCTCGCAGGATCGATTCAACGTCCATCAGCGCTGGTTCGACGAGGATTACCGGCCCGCCCTCGACCAGAGCAAGACCCTCACGGAGAGCGGCCAGCGATTCTGGCGGGGCGTGTGCAACGCGGTCGATTCCGCAGCACGACAATGAGCGAAAGCAAGGCGAGCGAGAGCCAGGAAAAAGGCGGCAAGAGCAACCGGCGGGACAATCATCGACTCTACCGCCCGGAGGCGGTGGCCGCGCACGCCACGCGTGGCGCCGGCGAGCCGTGGGAAGGCCGGCTGCCCGCCGAGCATGGGATTCTCGCCGTCCTGACGTTGCTGGCGGCGGCCGGCCTCGTCGCGTTGTATTGGGGAGCCCGCTGAGCCCATGGCCAGCGTCGCCGAAAGCGAAGCCTCGCCCCCCCGCCCCGCGCGAGCCGTCCCCATCATTCTGCAAGGAGAGCCCAGCGAATGCGGGCTCGCGTGCCTCGCCATGGTCGCCTCTTCCTGGGGGCTCGAGGCCGACCTCGCGGCGCTTCGCGCGAAGCTCACCACCACGCCGCGTGGACTCAGCCTGCGCATGCTGATGAGCCTCGCGGCGGCGCTCGGCCTCGCGGCGCGCCCCGTGCGCATCGGCCTTCACCGCCTCGGCGATCTGAAGACGCCCGCCATTCTCCACTGGAACATGGACCATTTCGTGGTCCTGGAGAAACTCACGGGCGACGTCGCGTCGATCGTGGACCCTGCGCGGGGCCGCGTGCGCATGAAAATCGACGCGGTATCGCCCTCCTTCACCGGGATCGCGGTCGAGCTCACGCCCACGGATGCGTTCTCCCGCGAGCCCATCGCGCTCTCGCGGAGCTTCCGGCGGGCGTGGATCGACGACCCGCACCTGCGCTCGGTCGCGCTTCGGGCCCTGTGGCTCACGGTCCTGCTCCAGGCATCCATTGTCTCCCTGCCTTTCGCATATCGGTCCCTGATCGACCGTCACCCCACGGCCGGCACATCGGACCCAGCGATGCTGACGATCCTCACGGGCATTGCCTTGATGATCGTGGTGCAGGCAGGCGCGTCGTGGACACGCGGGGTGCTGGTCACGCGGTTCGGCAATCTCTTCGTCCACCGCGTCTCCGCGCACATCGTCGGGCGTCTCTTCTCGCTCCCGGTGTCCTTCTTCCAGCGTCAGATCCTCGGCGACGTGCTCGCGCGCGTCCGATCGGTCGACGCGATCCGGCGCTTCGTCACCGATCGGGCGATTCCCCTGCTCATCGACCTCGCGGTCAGCGTGGTGACCGCCGCGCTGATGATCCGGTTCAGCCCGAAGCTCGCTGCGATCGTGATCCTCGGCCTCGCGATCGAGACCACGATGCGGTTCGCAGCGCTGCCGCGGCAACGCGAGCTCTCCGACGAGCTCTTGCACGCCGAAGGAAAAGAGCTCGCCCGCCTCCTCGAATCGATCCGCGCGGTGCAAGCCATCAAGCTCGCGGGGCGCGAGGCCCAGCGGTTCGCGTTGTGGGAGAACGACCTCGTCCGTGTCCTCAACGCCAACATGCGCCTGAGCCGCCTGCAGACCGGCGTGGAATCGGCAGCGTCCACCATCGGGGCCCTCGAATGGGTGCTCGTCCTCGGCATCGGGGTGCTCGGCGTGGGCGCCGATCCCGTGCCGCTCGGCACCCTCTTCGGCTTCCTCGCGTATCGCGGCGTGTTCCGTGAGCGGTTCGGGACGCTCACCGAGAACCTGTCCTCCCTGCAGCTCGTCGGCGTCCACCTGCGTCGGCTCGACGACCTCATGCTCGCCGAAGCGGAGCCCGTGGGCGGACGCGACATGCCGGTCGACGGCGCGGGCGCGCTGTCGCTGAAGAACGTCCGCTTCCGGTACGCGGCGACGGAGCCGCTGGTGCTCGACGACGTCTCGCTGGAGGTCCCGGCCGGCGCGTGCGTGGCGATCGTGGGTCCGTCCGGGAGCGGGAAGTCCACGCTCATCAAGATCATCCTTGGCATCGAGACGCCGAGCGAGGGCGACGTGCACCTCGACGACGCCTCGATCCGCGACGTCCACCGGCACGGCTGGCGAGAGCGCTTCGGCACCGTCATGCAGGACGACACGCTGCTCGCCGGCTCGATCGCCGAGAACATCGCCTTCTTCGACGCGACGATCGACATGGACCGGGTCCGCGCAGCGGCCCGCGACGCCTCGATCGCCGACGAGATCGAGGCGATGCCGATGGAGTACGGCACGCTCGTCGGGGACATGGGCGCGCAGATCTCAGGGGGCCAGCGGCAGCGGATCCTCATCGCGCGCGCCCTCTACCGCCAGCCGAAGATCATCCTCTTCGACGAGGGCACGGCGAACCTCGACGCCGACAACGAGACGCGCATCGCGGCCGTCCTCGCCAACCTGGCGCCGACGCGCATCGTCGTCGCGCATCGTTCGCACCTCGTCTCGGTCGCCGACATCGTCTACGAGGTCCGCGGCGGACGCGTCACCCGGATGCGCTGAGCCGGATCGAGCCCCCCGCGGTCGACCCCGCTCCGTTTGACGTCAAAACGACTTCAGGTTCGACACGATCCGCTTCGAGATGACCACGCGCTGGATGTTCCCGGTGCCCTCGAAGATGTCGTAGACCTTGATGTCGCGGAACCACTTCTCGAGCAGCGCGTGCTCCGCCTGGAGCGTCCCGTGCGCGCCGCAGACCTCGATCGCATCGATACACGCGAGCGTCGCGGCTTGCCCCGCCGCGGCCTTCGACATGCTCGCCTCCTTCGCGTTCGGGATGTTCATGTCCGCGAGGTACGTCGCGCGATGCACGAGCAGCCGCGCCGCCTCCAGACGTCGCCCGATCTTCGCGAGCTTCTCCGCGATCGCCGCGTACCTCGGGATTGGCCGCCCGAGCACGTAGTTCTGCTTCACGAAGTCGCGCGCGTACTCGTATGCCGCGCGCCCGATGCCCACGGCCATCGCCGCGACGAGCGGGCGTGTGTTGTCGAAGGTCTTCATCGCCGTCATGAAGCCCTCCTTCGATCGATACGCCTCCTCGCCGCCGAGCAGGTTCTCCTCGGGCACGCGACAATCCTCGAGCACGAGCTCCGCCGTCTCGTTCGCGCGCAGCCCCATCTTGTCCTCGATCTTGCCGACCTCGAACCCGGGCGTCCCCTTCTCCACCACGAACGCGCGATGCCCCGCGCGCCCGAGCGAAGGATCCACGGTCGCGAAGATGACGGTCCACACCGCGCGGCCGCCGTTCGTGATGTAACACTTGCGCCCGTTCAGCACCCAGTGCGCGCCGTCCTTGCGACAGCTCGTGCGGATGCCCGCCACGTCGCTGCCCGCATCCGGCTCCGTCAGCCCGTACGCGCCCCACTTGAGCGGGCCCGTATCCATGTCGCGGAACATCCCGAGGAACCGCTTCTTCTGCTCCGGCGTCCCCGTCGCGCGCACCGGCGGCGCGCCGAGCCCCGGCCCCGGCATGCTGAGCGGGATCGCCGCGTCGGCCCACGCGAGCTCCTCGGCCGCGATCACCGCCGTGCGGTTCGCCTCGGAGGGCTTGCTCGGATCTCGCTCCTTGCGCGGCGCGCCCTCCTGGAACTCCGCGATGTCGTCCGAGCGGAAGCCCCTCGACATCATCATGAAGTTGCGCAGGAACGACTCCGGCACCTCCTTGGTGCGATCCATGTCGAGGCTCATCGGCCGGATCACGTGACGTCCGAGCGATTGGAGCGCCTCTTTCAGCTCGTGTTGCTTCTTGCTCAAAGCAAATTCGATCATCGTCGGCTCCTCGTTCGGTCCGTCAGGTGAAGATCGCCTGGGTGTCGGGGGTGGGCAGCACGAGCGCGGGATCGAGCTTCTGCCCGAGCTCGATCGCGCTCGCGAGCTGATCGAGCTGCTCGGCCGTCGGCGCGGCGAGCATGAGCTGCTTCGCGTCGCGCATCAGCTTCTCGGCCACGAGGTCGCGGATGAAGCCCGAGCCGCCGAAGAGCTGCACGCAGTCGTCGGCCGTGCGCATCGTCGCCTCGAACGCGTGCGCCGCCGCGCGCGCCGACGCGAGCAACGCGTCCCGCTCGGACTGACCTGCGTCCCACGCCGCCGCCGCCTTCCACACGAGCCAGCGCGACGTCTCCACGTCCATCGCCCGATCCGCAAGCGTGAACGCGACGGCCTGAAAGTGGCCGATCGGCTTTCCAAACGCGACGCGCGTATCGCAGTGCTCGCGCGCGAGCTCGAACGCGAAGCGCGAAAGCCCCACTGCCCGCGCCGCCACGACGAGCGCGTGCTTCACGAAGAAACGCAGCGCCGCGCGGGTAAAACCTTCCTCGCCTCCGTCGCCGAGCAGCCGATCGGCGTCGCGCACGACCGCGCCTTCCAGCACGACCTCACCGAAGCTCGCCGCGTCGAGCCCGAGCGTCTTGTGCCGCTCCCCGACGCGGATCCCGGCGTTGTCCCGCCGCACCACGAACGCGCCGATCCCGCCCCAGCCGCGCTCGGGCTCCACCTGCGCGAACACGACGAACCGATCGGCGAGCGCGGCGTTCCCCACGAACGCCTTCTTCCCCGTGATCCGGTAGCCCTCGTCGGTCCGCTCGGCCTTCGTCGCGAAGCCTTCGTGCGTGCGACACGGCGCGGGCTCGCTCCACGCGACCGCGCCAAACCGGTCCCAGCCGCCTTCCTCTGCGAAGCCGGCGAGCAGCTCTGCGGCGCGCTCGGGTCCGCCGAGCTCGATCACCGCGCGACCGAACGCGCCTGGCCCTGCGAGGCCAAACGCTGCGGCGGCGTCGGCGGCGCCGAGCTCCTCCTCGATCAGCACCGTGGTCACGAGCCCTTGGCCCTGGCCGCCGGCGGCCTCGGGGACCGAGACGAGCCCGAGCCCCATCTCGTGTGCCGTGCGGCGGATGTCCTCGGACACGCCGCGCGCGTGTTCGAGCTCGCGTGTCCGGGGCAGAAGCGTGGCTTTCGCGAATTCCGCCACGGCGTCCTGCATCAACCGCTGGTCTTCGGTCGGTTCGAAGGCAATCATGGGTCCCGGCAAGGTCGGCCAAGGGTGGCGTCGCCGTCAACGCGGCGGGTTTTACGCACCTTCCGGGTGTGAGGACGGGTGGATCACGAACGATCCGATGCGGTTTTGCCCTCGTCGATCCTTGACAGACCGCCACCCCGCCTGTAGAAGTTGCGACCCTTTCAGCTAGCCGGTGTCCCTCGGAGTCCGAGCGATGAATCCAGTCCCCAAGTCGTACAGCGCGAAGCCTGCGCAGGCGCTCGCAGATCGTAAGTGGTGGGTGATCGACGCGGAGGGCAAGCCCCTCGGCCGCCTCGCCTCGCAAGTCGCGACCATTCTGCGTGGCAAGAACAAGCCCACGTTCACGCCCCACGTCGACACGGGGGATTTCGTGATCATCGTGAACGCCCAGAAGGTGGCGCTCACGGGACGCAAGCTGGAGCAGAAGCAGTACGTCCGGCACAGCGGTGAGCCGGGTGGCTTCCGGACCGAGGCCTACGGTCACCTGCTCGAGCGCAAGCCCGAGCTGCCGATCGTGAAGGCGGTCAAGGGAATGCTCCCGAAGAACGTCCTCGGCCGCGAGCTCATCACGAAGCTCAAGGTGTACGCCGGACCGGATCATCCCCATGCGGCGCAGAAGCCGCAGCCCCTTGCGTGAACTGAGACCGATCCATGCCCGAGAACAATCGCATCTACGCTACCGGTAAGCGCAAGACGGCCGTCGCGCGCGTGTGGATCTCGCCGGGCTCCGGCAAGATCTCGGTGAATGCTCGTGGCGCGAACGACTACTTCGTGCGCGAGACGAACCAGATGATCATGCGTCAGTCGCTCGAGCTCCTCGAGCTCGTCGACCAGTACGACGTGCAAGCGACGGTGTCCGGCGGCGGGCACAGCGCGCAGGCCGAGGCGATGCGCCACGGCATCGCGCGCGCCCTCTGCCTCGCCGACCCCGAGCGCCGCGCCTCGCTGAAGCGCGCCGGCTTCTTGACGCGCGACGCGCGCAAGAAGGAGCGCAAGAAATACGGTCAGCCGGGCGCCCGCAAGCGCTTCCAGTACTCGAAGCGCTGATCGCTGCCCGTTCGGTCCCCAAAACCCCCTCTCCCCCTTCACGGGAAGGACAGGGGGTTTTGGTGTTTTGTCTCGAAGCGTTCCCCGCCCAAGGAAAGACCTTCGCGTTTAGCTCGTCTTCGACACGAGCTCGGCGCGCTGCGCGTGAAGCCAGGCTCGCCCGATCTCCTCGTCCGGGAAGAAACGCACCTGCACCTCGGTGCGCGTGAGCGAGCGCATCGCGCGCACCGCGAGGTCCGAGAGGACCTGCACGTAGTGGTTGCCGCCGCAGATCGCGATCGCGCGGTTGTGCGTCCCGAGCGCGGGCTCGGTGGACGCCTTGCGCGCGTCCATGGTCGAGCTCATCTGGCGCGAGATGTCGACCAGTACGAGCAAGTAGCGCTTGCCCTCGTTCCACTGGCCTTCGGCCACGCGCAACGTCCGGAGCTGGTGCCCCTCGACGACCCCGCCGAGGCGGTAGATCACGAGATCGGGCTCCTCCACTTCGAGCACGCTGTCGCCCGCCTGCGCGATCTGCACCGGCTTCGACGATTCGTTGCGGCTCAAACGAACCCCGCCGCGCTCAATGTGCCTCGGACTCTTCGCCCGGATCGTCCGGGGGCGCGTCCGGCGCAGGCTGTGCCGGAGGCTTCTTGCCCGCCGCAGACCCGATCGGCGTCGCCGACGACGGTCCCATGGGCAGGCCGTTCAAGAGCGGCGCGGGGATCGGCTGGCCGCCGCCTTCATCGTCATCATCGCCCGTCTCCTCGACGAAGCCGGGCTGGGCCGCGGCCGGCTCCCCCGCAGGCTGCGACGGCGGCACGCCCGGCGCGGCAGGCGCGGCGCTCCCCGCGGGCGACGGCGGCGCGCCTGGCGCGGCGGCCGCGGGCGCAGGCTTCTCGGGCGGCGGCTCCGGCAGCGGGATCGCGTCGAGGCGCCGATCGAGCTCGGCCTTCGCCTCCAGGAACGCGGCGCGATCGATCGGCGGCAGCACGCGCTCGCCGTCCATCTGCAGCGTCAAGGCGTCGAAGAACTTGCCGTCCTTCTTCGCGCTGAAGTGCAGGTGCGGGCCCGTCGATCGGCCCGTCGAACCGACGTACCCCACGAGCTGGTGCACGCCGAGCTTCATGCCGACCTTGATGCCGGCCGCGAAGCGCGAGAGGTGCGCGTAGCCCGTCTGAACGCCGTTCGGGTGCATGATCGTCACCAGGTTCCCGCTCGGCCCCGCGGGCCCGACCCAGTCGACCGTGCCCTTGTAGGCGGAGTACACCGGCGTCCCCGTCGGCGCGCCGAGGTCCGTGCCGTTGTGCGGCATGGGCCTCTTCAGCACCGGGTGCAGCCGCTTCGGGTTGAAGTGCGACGTCACCGGCGCGCCCGGGAGCGGCGAACGCCAGCCGCCCGAGTAGGGCTGTTTGCCGTGATCGTCCCAGTAGCCGCGCGCCTCCTGCCCGTGGAAGGCGTAGATGCGGATCGGCTTCTCCGCGGGATCGGCCGGCCTGTACTCGAGCGCGACGATCTTCTTGTATCGCGCGAACATCCCGAGCGCCGTCTCCTCCACCGCGATCACACGTACCGTGGAGCCTTCCTCGAACGCCTCCGACGAGATACGACCGCCGAGCGCGTCGTCGATCGTCGTGAGGATCCCGTCCTCCAGACCGCCGGCCAGAGACGACGCGACGACGTCCTTGCTCACGTAGAACGCGCCCACGACCTCGGCCTCGGCAACCTTCATGTCGAGCCGCGTGCCGGCGAGAATGCCGCCTTGATCCTCGCGCGCCTGGTAGACCTCGAGCGACGAGACCTCGTACTCGAAGGCGCGCACGCGCTTCGTCGCGCGATCGAGCGCCGCGAAGAACTTGTCCTTGCGGCCGCACTTGTCGAACTTCCGCGTCCCCTCGAAGGCCTTCATGATCCGGTAGGTCTGGGCCTTCGGGACGTCCTTCTCCGCGAGCGCCTCCACGAAGCTCTTGCGATCGATCGTGCCCGACACGATCTGCACCGACGGATCCTTCGCGAGCTCCGACAGCCGCCACGGACCCGGGACCGGCTCGCGCTTGCGCTTCATCGGCTGCGCGTTCGGCCCGCCTTTCGCGCTCTCCTGCGTCGAGGCCTGCGTGAGCCCGGCGCCTGCGATGAGCGCGCGCTCGTTGCGCGGCGGCACCACCTGGATCAGGAGCGCGATGATCGACGTCACCGTCGCGAGCCCGAACAGGCCGCCGAAGATCGCCGTCATGCGCGGCGTGAGGTACACGCCTCCGTGCGCGCGGGGCAGCGGCCTCGCCGACGGGCCTTCGAGCCCGGACGACGGCGACGGACCTGCGCCGCCCGAGAGGCCCGAGAGCGGCCCTCGTGGCGCGGCGGGCGGCCCCTCGGCTTCGCGCCTTCGCAGCGGCACGACGAGCCGTGGACGTTTGGACCTCGAAGCGTCCGCGACGCTCCCTCCCGGCTCGGGCGACGGATCGTTCATGTCGTCGAGCTCGGGCCCCTGCGGACCTCTACGCTCTTCGACGGGGATGATCGGCTCCGGGACGTCCGCCACGGCATGCACGTACCCCGAGCAGACGAAGGCGGCAAGAGCGGCGTGCATGCGCACCTCCAGGCTTCCGCCTCGGTCGAAGTACTGGAAAACGTGGGCTTTTTTGCCGTCGTACATCGCCGAGTCGGCCTGGCCGACGTAAGCTTTGGGGCATGGATGAGCGCCTCAAGGACCTGCTCCGCGTCGCGCGCGAGCACTACCAACGACGGGATTACGACCGCGCCGAGCCCGCCCTGAGAGAAGCGCTCGCGCTCCACGGCGAGCTCGCCGACGTGCACGACATGCTGGGCGTGATCCTCCATGATCGCGCGGATCTCGTGGGCGCGCGGTTTCACTTCGCGAACGCCGCGCGCATCAACCCTGCCTACACCGAGGCGCTCATGAACCTCGCGGTCACCCACGCCGACCTCGGCGACTACGAGGCCGCGCGCGAGGTCTATCGGCGCATCCAGTCGGAGCACACGGGCACCACGTCGGACCCCTTCGTCCGCGGCAAAATCGCCAACATGCACGCAGATCTGGCGCAGGCCTACCTCGACGCCGGCAGCCCGCGCGACGCCATCGCGGAGCTGCGGCGCGCCGTCGATCTCTGCCCGCGTTTCCCCGATTTGCAGGCTCGCCTCGGCAACCTCTACCGCGACCAGGGCAACCACGCCCTCGCCCGCGAGCACTACACCGCGGCCATCGAGGCGAACCCGCGGTACGCACCGGCGCACGTCCTCCTCGGCCTCACGATGCTCGCCCTCGGCAGCCCGGATCAGGCCATCACTTGTTTCCGCGCGGCGCTCTCGGTCGACCCGGACAACAAGAGCGCGAAGATGTACCTTCGCCTGGTCGAGGCCCAGCGCAACGCGCGCGCGGCCAAGCAGACCCGACGCTCTCGCGAGGGCGCATCAACTCCAACTTGACGCTCGGGGGTTTCGCTCGGACAAGCCGAGCTACACCTCCCAAACCCCCACCGAAGACTTGGCGACCTTTTCCCTCTGGCGCGAGGAGCTCCGGCGCGCCTTCCGTGACCTCCAAGGCGAGGACCTCTCTCCCGCGCGGCTCGGCGCCGCCGTCGCCATCGGCCTGTTCATCGGCTCGCTCCCCGTCTTCGGCTTCCACCTCCTCCTCGTCCTCGTCGTCTGCCTGAGGCTCCGCCTGCACGCCGTGCTCGCGTACGCCGCGGCGAACGTCTCGAACCCGTTCTTCGCGCCCTTCCTCATCACCGCGGAGATCCAGGTCGGCGCGCGCCTCCGCACCGGCGCCTGGCTCCGCCTCGATGCCCCGATCGAAGCCGGCTACCGCACCCTCGTCGACTTCGCCGGCTACATGCTCGTCGGCGCTCCCCTCGTCGGCCTCGCCCTCGCCGCCGCGGGCTTCGCCCTCACCGTCGCGTTTGTCCTCGCGAAACGCGCCATCCGCCCTGCCTCCGGCGCGCTCCCGCCCTACCGCCTCCCCGCGAACGCGCCTCCCTGGATCGTCGCCGCCGAACGCGTCGCCTCGCGCTTCGCCTCGCCCGAGAGCCCTTCTGCTGCCGACAAGAGCCTCTTCCACTACGTTCGCATCAAGCTCTCGCTCGACCCTGTCGCGCGCCTCATCGCCGACATCGAGGGCCCGCGCGACGGCGCGCTCGGCGACGTGCTCGACATCGGCACCGGCCGCGGCCAGCTCCCGATCCTCCTCCTCGACCTCGGCCGCGCCACGCGCGCGCATGGCCTCGACTGGGACGAGGCCAAGATCGAGGCCGCGCGTCGCGCCGCCGCCACGCGGCCCGAGGGCGCCGGGCCCGCCGCGGCCACGTTTGCTCGCGAGGACGCGCGCCGCTTCGAGGCCACGCCGGCCGACACGGTGCTCCTCATCGACCTCCTCCACTACTTCACGATCGAAGAGCAGGACGCGATCCTCCGCTGCGCCGCCGACCACGTGAACCCCGGCGGCCGCCTGCTCGTGCGCGAGGCCGACACCGAGCGAGGCGTCCGCAGCTTCGCCACCTTGCTCGAAGAAAAAATCTTCACGGCCGTGCGGTTCAACCGCGGCGAGCGTGTTCGTTTCCGGCCCGCGCAGAGCATCACCGCGCTCCTCGAAGCGCGCGGCTTCCACTGCGACGTCCTGCCGGCGTGGGGCTCCACGCCCTTCTCCAACGTGCTCATCGTTGCGCGACGACCCGCGCTGGAGAATGCCCCCGCAGCGTGATCTCGCAGCAAGCCGCGATACGTGGATGCCGCATGCGTTCGTCCGGGTGTGATACCGTCCCGCCCGATGTTCTCCCGCCGCGCGTTCCGGCTCCTTTCGCCGCTCCTCCTCGCTCTTCCCGCCTGCGCCTCCTCCTCGACCTCCGCGCCTCCGAGCTCGCCTGCGAAGGCCGAGGCGCCTTTTCCCGACGTCCCCTTCCCCTGGGAGGCGCGCCCCTCCACGGCCGCGGGCATCGAGACGCCTGCCGCCGCGTCGCCGCCGGTCCTCATCCGCAATGCGACGCTCTGGCTCGCCACGGGCAAGACGATCCCGCGCGGCAGCATTCTCCTTCAGAATGGCAAGATCGCGCAGGTCGCCGAGGGTGACCTCACGCCGCCCGAGGGCGCGCGAATCCTCGACGCCGCCGGCAAGTTCGTCACGCCCGGCATCATCGACACGCACTCGCACATTGGCGTCTATCCGATGCCGGACGCCGTCGCACACCTCGATGGCAACGAGGCGAGCTCACCCGTCACGCCCGACGTGCAGACCGTCGACGGCTTCTGGCCTCAGGATCCGGCCATCGAGCGCGCCGTCGCCGGCGGCGTCACCACGCTCCAGATCCTCCCCGGCTCGGCGAACCTCATTGGCGGCCGCGCCGTCACCTTGAAGCTCCGCCCCGCCCTCTCGCCCCGGCAAATGCATTTCCCGGGCGCGCCGGACGGCCTCAAGATGGCCTGCGGCGAGAATCCCAAGCGCACCTACGGCAAGGGCCGCCACGCGGCGCCCGGCACGCGCATGGGCAACCTCGCCATGCAACGCAAGGCCTTCCTCGACGCGAAAAAATACGAAGACGACTGGCGACAGCATCGCACCATCGAGGCGAACCGCCTCCGCGACGACCAGAAGAAGCGCGCCGCCTACGAGGCCGACGTCGCGTCCCGAAAGCAGCAGCAGGCGCAATGCAACGACGACCCCTCGCTCTCTGCCTGCGCCGAATGGCAAAAAGGCTGGGACAAACCCCTCGATCCCCCGCGGCCGAGCGACCCGGACGCCGCGCCCGCGCGGGACCTTGCCAAGGAGACGCTCGTCGGCGCCATGCGCGGCCGCGTCCTCGTCCACATCCATTGTTATCGCGCGGACGACATGCTCGCCATGCTCGCGCTCGCCGACGAGGTGGGCTTCCAGGTGCGCAGCTTCCACCACGCCCTCGAGGCCTACAAGATCCGCGACATCCTCGCGAAAAAGAAC
The DNA here is from genome assembly GCF_005144585.1 of Polyangium fumosum. Classification (GTDB taxonomy): domain Bacteria; phylum Myxococcota_A; class Polyangia; order Polyangiales; family Polyangiaceae; genus Polyangium; species Polyangium fumosum. The sequence continues at coordinate 283,070 of NZ_SSMQ01000002.1, forward strand.
GTCTCCGTCTCCACCTGGGCCGATTGGTGGGGCTTCAAAATGGAGGCGTACGACGGCATCCCCGAGAACATCGCGCTCCTTCAAGAATCGGGGGCCCTCCCGATCGTGCACACCGACTCGGCCGAGGGTGTCCAGCGCATGAACCAGGAGGCGAGCAAAGCGCTCGCCAGCGGCCGGCGCGCCGGCATGCCCCTCACGGACGAGGAGGCCATTCGCTGGCTCACCCACAACCCGGCCTGGGCCCTCGGCATTGAAAAACGCGTCGGCACGCTCGAAGTCGGCAAGGACGCGGACGTCGTCCTCTGGGACCGCCATCCCTTCTCGGTCTACGCCTCGGCCGAGGAGGTCTGGATCGACGGCGCCACCGTATATCAAAAAGGCAACAAACGCCCCCCCTGGAGCGACTTCGAACTCGGCCAGGACACCGGCCGGCCCACGACCCTTCTGCCCGGAGGTGCGCCGTGACGAACCCCCGATCCTTGCAAAAAACGTTTGTCTCGTCCCTGTTCGTCCTGATCGCCCATTTCGCGGCGACGGAGGCCCTCGCGCAGCCCGCCCGCCCCGCGCCGGCCCCGGCCCCCGCGGCGGCGAAGGCCGCCACTCCTGCCGCCGCCGCGCCCCTGGCGATCGTCGGCGGCCGTGTTCATACGGGCACGGGCGAGGTCCTCGAAGACACCACGATCCTCGTGGAAAAAGGCCTCGTACAGAAAATCGGCAAGGGCCTCGCCGTCCCGGCCGGCGTCACGACCATCGACGCCAAGGGCGCCATCGTCACGCCTGGCTTCGTCGACGCGCTCACGTCCATCGGCCTCGTCGAGATCTCGCTCGAAGACTCCACGCACGACGACGACCGCGGCGGCAAAGACCCCATTCGCGCGGCCTTCCGCGCCGCCGACGGCTACAATCCCGCCTCCACCGTCGTCGGCATCACGCGCGCCGAGGGCGTCACCTCCGCCGCCGTCGTCCCGCTCGGCGGCCTTTTTTCCGGACAATCCGCCTGGGCCGACCTCGACGGCGATACCCGCGAATCGGCGCTCGCCGCGGGCCCGCTCGCGCTCCATGTCCACCTCGACGGCAGCCTCGACGGCGATCGCGGCGGCCCTGCGGCGGCCTTGCACCTCGCGCGGGAGGTCTTCGACGACGCCCGTACGTTCCAGAAAAACCGCGCTGCCTGGGAACGCAACCAAAGCCGCCCTTTCGCGGCGAGCCGGCTCGACCTCGAAGCCGTCGGCGACGCGCTCGCCGGCCGGGTCCCGGTCGTCTTCCACGTCGATCGCGCCTCCGACATCCTCGCCGCCGTCGCGCTCGCCAAGGAGTTCGGCCTCCGCCCCGTCATCGCGGGCGGCGCCGAGGCCTGGAAGATCGCGCCTCGCCTCGCCGAATCGAAGGTCCCGGTGATCGTCAATCCCCTCGAACCCGGCCCCACGACCTTCGACACCCTCGGCATGCGGAACGACAATGCCGCGCTCCTCCACGCCGCCGGCGTCCCCGTCGTCATCACCACGAACGACACCCACAATGCGCGCAAGCTCCGCCAGGTCGCTGGCAACGCCGTCCGCGCGGGATTGCCGCACGCAGCGGCCATCGCGGCCATCACGAGCGCCCCGGCCGCGGCGCTCGGGGTCGGCGCCAAATACGGCACGCTCGCGCCGGGCAAGGTGGCGAACCTCGTCGTCTGGTCCGGCGATCCTCTCGAAATCGCCTCGCGCCCGCTCGCCGTCGTCATTCGCGGCAAAAAGGTCGACCTCGGGAACCGCCAATCGGCTCTGTTCACGCGCTACCGAAAACTCCCCATCGCCCGGTGAACGCGCCCGCCCCGCCTCGGTTTCGGGTCCGCCTCTTCCTCGAACGCCTCGCCGTCGGGCATGTCTTCGGTTACCCCCTCGCCTTCGTGTGGGCTGTCGCCTCGATGCCGCTCGCGATCCACCTGCATTTCGAGCGCCTCTCCGCGATCGAGCACGACACCGAGGCGATGGGCCAACTCGTCGTCCGCCTCGTCGCGTGGCCCTCCGGCGTGGTCTTCGTCCTCGCGCACCTCTTCGCGCTCGCGTGGGGGCTCGCGCAGGAGAAGAAGCGCGGGCAATGGACCTTCCTCGGCGGATTCGGCGTGCTCCTCGGGACGGGCGTCCTCTTCGGCGCGGGGAGCTGGCTCTGGCTCTACTTGCGCTGAGGGATCTGTTTGGCGGGACAAGATCCTACCGAATCTCGATATACCGCAAATCCACGCTCTCCTGCGGACCGTCGTTGTCGCCGAGCAACCACGCGGTCTCGTCCTTCCCGACGGGCTCGACCCGCCCGAGCTTCGACACGGTCGTATCTCCCTTCGTCGCGCCCTTGAGCGAAATCAGCCGCCGGTTCGGCAGGTATTGCGCCCGCACCTCGAGCTCCTGATCCCGCGCCCAGTCGAGCCCCTCGATCCGCAGGTTGTCCGACGAGCCCACCTTGAGCAGCGTCAACGTGCCTCCCATCGCTCCGGCCTTCATCCGAAAAAAGACGCTGTCGTCCTCCAGCGCGACGAGATCTTGATCGACGACCTGCTCGCTCTGCGCGTAATGCGGCGCGTACCGGATCGTCACGTCGAAATACCCCGACGGGGCCAGCGTCTCCATCTCGACGTGCAAAAGGTCCGCCTCCCGGAGCGCCGGCGCCCCGGTCGTCGGAAGGAAGCTCGAAGGATAGGTCCCCACCTCCACCTGCGCCGCATACACGGTCATCGCCGTCGGCTGCTCGATGGCGGGCTCTGCCCCGACCGCCTCCGTCGTCAATCGAAGGACGGGCTGCTCCTCGACGGTCCTCACCTCGTAGCGCTTCCATGCCGCGTCGCCCACGGTCACGAAAGCATTGCCATACGCGAAATACGCAAATGGTCCCGTCCCCTGCGTGCCCGCGATCCACGCCGACGCGATCGCACCATCCACGATCATCCCGGGGGACGACTGCTTTCCTGCGGAGAGCAGGGCCACGCCATCCATCCCGCCTGCGGGATCGGGCGCGTCCTGCGTGGCCATCATCGCCTGGGCCGGCGTGACCCACCCGGCGCCGCCCCACCTGCTCCGCGGATTCAAATTCGTCCGCTCCGTCTCCATCGCGAGCCCCCAGCCCGTCCCCACGTTGCGGGGCCTCGCCTCGTTCTTCTGGTATCCGATCCGCAGCGTATTCGGACCCACTTGCGACGTGCGCGGCGTATCGGTCTTATTGATGTAAATGAGCCAATCGGGCATCGTGTAAACCATCTCCGGCCCGGGCTCGATCGCCTCCCACACCAGCGGATCCCGCGGCGGCAGGCTGCCCGGGTCCTCGTCGAGCGAGAGCTCGCCGGGCAGCCCGCCCACGATCTGGCAGCCAAACGACGAGGCCCCGAGGAGCCCGATCCACCAAGCTCGTTTTGCTTTCCACGCGCGCATCTTGCTAAGCTCCACGCGTCCGAGGATACACGACCCGGAGGCCCCCATGAAGCGACGCGCCCCTGCAGCCGAGAGAAATCGCGATCCCATCCTGGACATCCTCCGCCGTGTCCTCTCGGACGGCGCCTTTGCCCTCGAAATCGCGAGTGGCTCGGGTCAGCACACGGCCCACTTCGCGGCGCACCTCCCCGGCGTCACGTTCCAGCCGACCGACCCTGATTCCGACGCGCTCGCCAGCATCGAGGCGTATCGCGCCGAGCTCGACCTCCCGAATTTCCTCCGCCCGCTCCAGCTCGACGCCTCCGAGGACACCTGGCCCGTCTCGCGCGCCGACGCCGTCGTCTGCATCAACATGATCCACATCGCCCCCTTCCGCGCGTGCGAGGGCCTCTTCCGGTGCGCCGCGCGCATCCTGCCCGCGGGCGGCGTGCTCTTCACGTACGGCCCTTATCGATTCTCGGGCTCGTTCACGGCGCCGAGCAACGAAGCCTTCGACGCCTCGTTACGGGAAAGGGACCCGTCCTGGGGCGTGCGGGACCTCGACGACCTCCAGCGCCTCGCGCGGCAAACGGGCTTCGTGCACGAGGAGACCGTCCCCATGCCTGCCAACAATCATTCGCTCGTCTTCCGCAAAACGGCCTGAGCGCTCATTCACATTTCACGAGCGGCGCGAGCGGCGCGAAATCCCACTGCGTCAGGTTCATATCGTCGTACGTCTTGAGCTCCGACGACAGGATCTGCGTAATCTCGTCCCACGTCTGCCCAAACTTGTTCGTCGTGTTGCCGCCCGTCTCGGCCACGCACGCGAACTTCGCGGCCCCGCAGATATCGAGCGCCTCGCATCCCGGCATTTGCGGCCCGATCGCCGCGAGCACGGAATCCCCGTAAAGCGGCACGCCGTTCACCACGACGAGCGAAACGTCCTTCGGCCGCGCCGCGAGCACCGTATCGAACGGCACGCTCCCGTCCCCCGTGATCACTGTCACGTCCGCCTTTTTCCCGACCTCGAGCGACCCGAGCACCTCCGAGAGCCCCAGCGCCTTCGCCGCGTTCACCGTCACCATGCGGACCAGCATGGCCGGCGAGAGCACGTCGCCGAAGGCCTCATTGTCGACCATGTTGGCGAAGCGCAGCTCGTCGAGCAGGTTCTGGCTGCCCCCGAGCGACCAATCCGGCGCCAGCGCCACGTTGATGCCCAGCGACAAGGCCAGCGGCACGTTCGTCGTCTTATTGAAGTCCGTCCCGCCGCCGTACAGAAACACGTTCGACCGCGGCGACCACACGAGGCTCATGCCCCTGTCCGCCATCACCCCGAATTCGTCGGCCCCGAACGCCGTCCCGTGAACGATCGTCGTCTCCGCCGCGTAGAGACAGCCGTTCGGGTTCGTCGTCGTCCCGAGCGTCGTGAACTCCTTTTTCGCCGTCTCGTCCACGCCCTCGCCGCAATGAATGACGTACGCGTCCGTCTTGTCGACGAGGAAGTTGCCACAGACGGCACTGCCGCTCGACGGCGGGAACAACGTCGAGACCTGCACCTTGTCCGCGCCGAGATCATTCGCCTTCTGATCGATCGTCCGGGCGAGCGACCCATAACACGTCTTGTCGATCGGGTTCGCCGCGCCGGCGATGCTCGTCGTCCCGGCGACGAGACCCTTCATCTCGCCGTACTTGTTCATCTCGCAGCCGAAGCCCGGGTCGAGGTTCGGCGTCCCCTCGCCGTTCAGGTATTGCTTCGCGTCGACCATCGCCTGGTAACGCGGCTCGTTCGGCCACTGGTTGTGATTGCCGTACGCCTTCGAGGGGCTCCAGTCCGACTCGTCGAAAATGTCGAACAGGATGTGGTTGTGCGTGTCGATCATCCCCGGCAGGATGATCCCGTGCGTCTTGACGACCGTCGCCTCCGCGGCGCCCGGCGCGCCCTCGCACGACGGGCCCACGCACGTCAGCGTATCGCTCTCGATGAGCACCTCGCCCGCGAATGCCTTGTCCGGGGTGACCACACACCCGATGAGCCGCAGCTTCCCGGGCACCCCCACCTTGGACACCTCGGGCGTACCCAGGTCGGCGGTGCAATCGGTCTCGACCGGGACCCCGTCGCCGCCGCCGCTGCCGCCCGCGCCCCCTGCTCCGCCCGCGCCGCCCATTCCCCCGACGCCGCCCATTCCCCCCGCGCCGCCTGTCCCGCCGACGCCGCCGACGCCGCCCATGCCGCCCACGCCGCCCGACCCGGCGTCGCCGCCGCTACCGCCATTGCCCTCGTCGTCCACCGGAAGGGGGTTGCTCGGCGTGAGCACCGGCTCGTCCGAGCAACCCACGACCGAGACCAACCCAAGAGCCCAAAGGATGAAGGTTCGGGAGGAGGCCACGGCTCGAATGTACAGGTTCTCCCTCCAAACCGCACTCCGTTTTTCGTGACATCTTGGTGGCACGCGATGCGTCAATTCGCAGCGCGCCCCACCCAAAGTGGACCCCGCAACGAACTGCCCTCGAACCGTTCGTCGAGGAAGACAGGCCCGCCGTCCTTTTCCACCATGATGGCGCGCACGCCCTGGTCGGTCGCGACGAGCGCCCGGTCCCCAGCCGTGGCCAGGTCGCGCGAGAAAAACGTACCAGCCCGACGAACCTCCCCCCCAAGCGCGACCGCGGTCACATCGAAGCCCCCGTTTTCCTGCGCCATCTCAACGACCCACAACGTATTCGTCGACAGCACGAGCGCCGCCCCGCCGAGCACCGCCGCCGCCTCGATCCTCTCGATTCCCGGCCCGACCCCGAGCATCACGGCTGCCCCCGCGCCCTCCGCGCCCACCTCCCGCGCGGCGACATCCCCTCCCACCACGTCCCAGAGCAGCCCGGATTCGGCCGACAGCGGAGCGAATCGCGCCGTCGGCGGCTGGAGCGCCGGTGCCCCGAGGTCGAGGCCCGTCGTCACGACCAACCCGTTTTCCGTCAGCATCCCCGACATCCGCGTCAATCGGTCCTCGTTCACGCCGTACGAAAGCACCTCCATCCGGTCCCCCTCCCTCCACACGGAAGCGGGCCGCGGCGCGTAGACCCCTTTTGCGATCGTGCCTTCCCGCAGCACCTTCCACCGGGGCCCGTACGTCCCCTGCTCGAACACCCACAGCCCCTCGTCCGTCGCGAAAAGCGCGGCTCCTCCATCCACCCACGCCGCGTGCGCGCACGCCCCCACGGCACCCGCGTCGAGCGGACACACCCGGATCTCGCCGCCCGACGCATCCTCGTTTTCTTCGAGCACCCACACGCGCGAGGCGCCCGGATCGACCGCCACGTCGCGCGGCGTCCCTCCGCCCCCTTCGGCCGAGCTCGTCACGGCCCCGGTCTTCCCCTCAAAGACCACGACCTCCCCCTGCAGGCCAAACCCCACACCATACCACGCTTCCTCCGTGGAAGAAATACGTTTCACCTCCAACGGATTTCCCTCCCGACACGCCGATACCCCAAGCACCCCGAGCACAACGATGGCCACTCGCGTCATGCCCCTTCATCGACGCGACCCCCTCAGCAGTTGCGCGAAATTTTAGGTACGCTCAGGGACAACGAATGCGCGTGGGCAATGGCTCGCACCGCGCCACGCCTTTGTGGAGCACGCAACAGGCCTCGTGGGCCCCGTGGCAGGGACAATCCCTCGGCTTCGTACCGTCGCCGCAGAGGATCCCGCGTGTCTTCTCGAATTCGGCCTGCTCGGCCCGCAACAGCGGCAACTCCTTCGACGAGAGCTGCGCGAGGGTCCGCGCCACCTCGGGCTTTCGTTTCTCCGCCAAAGGCAACGTCTCGAGCAGCGCCCGCGCCTTGCAAACCGCCGCGCGCCCATCCATCCGCGCATCCGCGAGCGCCGCGCTCGCCAATTTCATCCGCTCGCTCGTGGAGAGCTGCGCGGCGTTCGCTGCCTCGATCGCCTGCTCGACCGCGCCCGGCGCCTCCACGGACACCGCGGGGCGCGCCGGCTCCGCAGATGCACTCTGCGTGGTGCTCTCGCGCCACCGATCCTCGATCTCGCGCACGATCCCGTCTTTGTTTTCGGCGACGTGGCCATACGCCACCACCGCCACGACGACCGACGCGAGCGCCACGGCCACGCGTACGAGCTCCATCCGCGTATACGCGAGCCACCGACCGCGCCGCGGCGCTCGCCCCTCGCGCGTGCTCCGCGCGACGAGCTCGTCCGCGAACGCCGGGTGATCATCGAGCGCGATCCACGCCTCCTGCCCCTCGGGCCGCACCCGCGTCGCCGAGGGCAAACCTCGCATGATGGCCCAGCGCACGGCCTCCTCGCTCATCGGGCCGAGCTTCTTTTCGCCGTCGTGGAGTTCCCATCCGGGCATGATGGTTCAAGATGAGACTACCACGAGTCTCGCGGCGAAAGCTCAAAGAACCTGCGCTCCCTCCACCGTCGGGACGATCGCCAATGCGTTGACCGACGGCGCCTTCACAACCTCCCCCCGCGCCCCGTCTCGCCCACCTTCGAGCTGCCGCTCCACGAGCTTCCGATAAAGCCCGCCTTGCTGCATCAGTGTCGCGTGGTCCCCACTCTGGACGATCTTTCCGTCCTCGATCACCACCACCCGATCCGCCCCCATCACCGTCGACAATCGGTGCGCGATGATCAGCGTCGTTCGCCCCTTCATCAATCGGTCGAGCGCTTCTTTCACGAGGTGCTCGCTCTCGGCATCGAGCGCGCTCGTCGCCTCGTCGAGCACCAGGATCCGCGGATCCTTCAGCACCGCGCGCGCGATCGCCACGCGTTGCTTCTGCCCGCCGGACAACTTCACGCCCCGCTCGCCCACGAGCGTCGCATATGCCTCGGGGAACTTCGACACGAACTCGTGCGCATTCGCCGCCCGCGCCGCTGCCTCCACCTCGGCCTCCGTCGCGGTTGTCCGGCCATACCGAACGTTGTCCGCCACGCTGCACGAAAACAGCATCGGCTCTTGCGACACCACCCCCACATTACGCCGCAGCCATTCCGGCGAAAGCTCTCGCAAATCCTTTCCGTCGAGGGCGATCCGCCCGTCCGTCGGATCGTACAGACGCAGGAGCAACGCCGCGATCGTCGATTTCCCCGATCCCGACGGCCCCACGAGCGCCACCACCTCGCCCGGCGCGATCACGAGGTCGAGGTCCCGCAGCACGGGCAGGTCTTTCCGCGAGGGATACGCGAAGCTCACGCGCGAGAGCTCGATACGCCCCTCCACCGAACCCGGCCGCGCGCCTTCCGTGAGCGGAATCGTCGGGGGACGATCGATCAATTCGAAGACCCGCTCGGCCGCGCCCGACGCCCGCATAAGGTCAGCCCACAGCTCGCTGATCCCGCCGAGCGAAAACGCCACCATCAGCGTGTAAATCAAGAACGACGTCAATCCGCCGGGCGTCATCGCGCCCTGCGAAACGAGCCGCCCGCCGTACCAGAGCACCAGCGCGAGCGCCGCGAACGCCGCGAACGACGAGACGCTCATGAACACCGAGCTCGTCACGATGCGCCGCCATACCACGGCGAATGCGTCCCATACTGCCGCCGCGTATCGCTTCGCCTCCGTCGTCTCCGCGGCGAACGCCCGCACCGTCCGGATGCCCGCGATCGTCTCCTCCGCGACCTCGTTCGCCCGGGCGAGCGCGTCCTGCGCCTCGCGCGACAGCTTGCGCACCCGGCGCCCATACGCCACGGCGCCGAGCGCCACCGGCGGTACCACCCCGAGCATCACGGCCGTGAGAATGGGTGACGTGTAGACGAGGAAGCCAACGCCGCCGAGCACCTGCGCCGCGAAACGCAAGCCCATCGAGATGTTCACGCTCACCGCGTTTTGCACGAGCGTCGTGTCCGCCGCGAGCCGACTCGTCAGCTCGCCCGTCTTCCGCTCGTCGAAGAACGCGATCTCCTGCGCGAGCAGGTGCTCGAAGAGATCCCGCCGCAGGCGCGTCACCACCCGCTCGCCTGCGCTCGTGAAGAGCACGAAACGCAGCGCCGTCGCGCCCGCCTGCACGGCCGCCACCAGGATGAGCGCGAGCGCCGCGCGATCGATCGTCCAGAAGCCGCCCGCCTGGCCCACCGCGCGATCCAGGATCACCCGGAATGCCTGCGGGACGAGCAGCCCCATCAGCGTGCCGATGACGAGGAACACGGTCCCGCCCGCGAGCCGAGCGGTCTCCGGACGAGCGAGCCCGAGCAAGCGGCCGAGCGACGCATCCTTGGCAGCAGGTTTGTCCGGATCTCCCATGATCCGGCCTATGTACCACGGAGCCCGCCCGCCGACGACGCTGCTCGCTCTCCGTTATCCTGCTTTCCTCACGCGCTCGCGCGGCGCGCGCCTCGGCGCGGCCTTCTTCACCGACGGACGCGCGCGCTCCTCCTCGGCAGGCGCCTCCTCGGCCGCGGGCTGCTCCGCTTCCTTCGGCGCGGCCGCGGCGGGGGCCTTTTGTTTTGCAGACAGGCTCTGCTTCAACGCCTCGAACAGATCGATGATCTGCGCCTGCGGCTCGGCCGGCGGCAGCGAGATCTCCTGCCCTGCCGCCTTCTTCTCGATGAGCCCCATCAACCGCTCTTGGTATTCGTCGTGGTAGTTCTCCGGGTGGAACGCATCGGTCGACAGCTCGCCGATGAGCCGGTCCGCGAGATCCTCTTCTTGCGGCCGGAAATCCACCTTGGCCGGCGACGCGAGCTCCTCGAACGGCCGCACCTCGTCCGCGTAATACACCTGGTGCATGAGGAGCCCGCCTTTGTACGGCCGCAAAAGGACGAGCTGATCCTTGCCGCGGACGCCATACCGGCCGACCGCGAACTTCTTCGTCCGCTCCATCGCGCCCGCGAGCAGCTTGTACGCCCGCGCGCCGCCCTTGTCCGGGCCCAGGTAATTCGTCTTGTCGACGTAGAGCAGGTCGACGGTCTCGGCCGGGACGAACTCCACGATGTCGATCCGGTCCGTCCGCTCGGCGCGCACCGCGTCGAGGTCCTCGTCCGTCACCTCGACGTATTGCTCCCGCGCGTACTCGAATCCTCGCATCGTGTCCGATCGCTCGACCACCTCGCGGTCGTACGGGCAGAGCAATTGTTGCTTGACCCGGGTCCCGCATTTCTTGTGAAGCATGTGAAAACCGACGCCGTGGGAAGACGTGGCCGTGTACATCTTGACCGGAATGGAAACCAGGCCAAACGAGATGGTCCCCGTACCCGTGGATCGCGCAGCCATACGCATCGATCCTTGCAAAGGTCGTGGACGATGCCGAAGGACCCTGTGGACGGATCGGCGAAGCTCGACGCATACCGGAAAAGGCGTGATCCCGGGCAAACCCCCGAGCCCTTCGGAGGGCCAGCCAGCTCGCCCGGCGCGACGCGGGAAGGCGCGTACGTCGTGCATCTACACGACGCTCGCCGCCGCCATTACGACCTGCGCCTCGAGGTAGGCGGCGCGCTCGAGAGCTTCTCCGTGCCCAAGGGGCCCACGCTGAACCCGGGCGAGCGCCGCCTCGCCGTCCGCACCGAGCCGCACCCCCTCGAATATCTCCATTTCGAGGACGTCATCCCCGAGGGCAATTACGGTGCCGGACCCATGATCGTGTGGGACGCCGGCAGCGTTCGGTACCTGGACGAACCCGCCGAGGAACAGTTACACAAGGGCAAACTCGAGTTCGAGCTCTCGGGCCACAAGCTCCACGGCCGCTTCCTCCTGATCCGGCTGAAGGACTCCGAGAAAGACTGGCTCCTCTTCAAGAAACACGACGCCTTCGCGGCGCCCGACCGCGACATCGTCCAGGAAAAACCCCGCTCCGTCCTCTCCGGTCTCGACATCGGCGAGCTCGGCCATGCCTCGGACATCGCCTCGAAGCTCGAAGCGCGCGCCGCGGCCCTCGGCGCGCCCGTCGGTTCCATCGAGACAACCATGGTCCCCATGCGCGCCTGCCCGGCGCCGAAGGGCTTGCTCGGCTCGAACTACATCTTCGAGCTCAAGCTGGACGGCGTCCGCTGCATTGCCCGGAAAAACGGCGCGGACGTCCTCCTCCAATCGCGGACCCTCCGCGACGTCTCGCGCGTCTATCCCGAGGTCGCGCGCGCCGTCGACAAACTCCCCGCCGCCCGCCTCGTCCTCGACGGCGAGCTCATCGCCCTCGACCAGGCCGGCCAGCCGAGCTTCCAGCGCCTCGCCCAGCGCATCCACCTCGCGAATCGCGACGACATCCGCCGCGCCGAGACCCGGATCCCCGTCCATTACGTGGTCTTCGACCTGCTCGCGATCGGCGACCGCGACCTGCGCCGCCTCCCGCTCCACGCGCGCAAGGAGCTCTTGCAAAGCCTCGTCCGCGCGCCCGGCGAGATCCGCACCCTCGACAGGATCGAGGGCGACCCCACCCTGCTCTTCGATTTCTGCCGCGAGCGCCGAATGGAAGGCCTCGTCGCCAAGCGCCGGGACGCCCCGTATCGCCCCGGCCCCTCGCGCTCGTACGACTGGATCAAGCTCAAGTGTGAACGGGACGATGATTTCGTGGTCGTCGGCTACACCCTCGGCGAAGGCGGCCGCGCCCGCCTCGGCGCGCTCGACGTCGCGGCCTACGAGGCCGGCGAGCTGCGCTACCGCGGCAAGGTCGGCAGCGGCCTCGACGCGAATTCCATCGAAGCCCTGCTCGCGCGCCTCACCCCCTTGCGCACGGACAAACCCACCGCGCGTGGCCCTTACAACGCCGCGCCGCGCGGCCGCGTCCACGTCCGCCCCGAGCTCGTCGTGTCCGTGCGTTTTTCCGGGTATACCGACGACGGCAATCTCCGTTTCCCGGTGTTTCGCGGGATCCGGGACGACGTCGCGCCCGAGGAGTGCGTGGCCTCGCCGCACGCCGATCGGGAAGAGGCCGAGATCGAGCGCCTCGCGGCGGAATCCACCCCGACGGGCGGCGCCGCGGACGAACCGGCCCGGGTCCCCGTCACCAACCCCAACAAGGTCCTCTTCCCCGCGGACGGCATCACCAAGCAGGACATCGCCGATTATTACGCTGCCGTCGCGCCCGTCCTCCTGCCGCACCTCCGCGACCGGCCGGTGATGCTCGTGCGGTATCCCGACGGCATCACCGGCAAGTTTTTTTATCAATGGAACGTCCCTGCGGGCTTGCCCGCCTGGGTGCCCACGCTCCGCGTCCGCCTGCCGGGGCGCGAGGACCTCCTCGAAGTCTTCCACATCCGCGACGAAGCCACGCTCCTTTACGTCGCGAGCCTCGGCGCGATCCCCATGCACGTGATCGCCTCCCGCGTCCCGCACCTCGAAGAGGCCGATTTCTTCAACATCGACCTCGACGTCAGCGACGGGACCTTCGCCCACGTCATCACCCTCGCGCGCTCACTCATGGATCTGCTGAAACAGATCGGCCTCACGGGTTTTCCCAAGACCTCCGGCCAATCGGGCCTGCACGTCTTCGTCCCGCTCGGCCCCGCGGTCTCTTATGAGACGGCGCGCGCGCTCGCCGATCTGCTCGGGCACATGCTCGTCCGCAGACACCCCGACATCGCCACCATGGAACGCTCGAAGCAGCGCCGCGGCCCGCGCGTGTATGTCGATACCGGACAAACCGGCGCGTCGCGCACCATCGTCGCCCCGTACGCCGTCCGCGCGGTCCCCGGCGCGCGCGTCTCCACGCCGCTCACCTGGGACGAGGTCGACGACACCCTCGATCCCCGCGCCTTCGACATCCGCACGGTCCCCCGCCGCGTCGCGCGCATCTTCGACCCCATGGCGGCATTGCTCACGGAAACCCCCTCCGTGCTCGCGGCCATCGAGCGGCTCGAAAAGCTCGCCCTTGGCCGCCACGTCGCCTGATCCCCCTCACGGACGCTTCCGCGCGGACGGCTCCGTCGACACGAGCGCCCCCGGGCTCCCGCGCCCCTCGCGCGCCGTCGCCACGATGTAATCGATGAGCGCGCGCGCGGGGCGCGAGGGCTCCACGCTCTTCGGGTAGAGCAGCGAAAACGGGCGGCTTTTGCCGCGAAACGAACCCAGCACCTCGACGAGCGCGCCGCGCGCCACGTCGTCCTCCACCAGAAAGTCGTACACTTGCACCAGCCCCACCCCGGCGCGCGCGAGCGTGATGATGCCGAGCACGTCGTCCGAACATCGATAAGGCGCCTCCGGCTCGAACCTCTCCGGCGCGGGCACGAAGGTCCACGGGAGCACGCGGCCCGAGCGCGGCATGACGAACGCCACGCAGGTATGCTCGTCGAGCTCGCCGGGCGTGCGCGGCGCGCCATGGCGGGCGAGATACGAGGGGCTCGCATACACGCCCAGCGCAAAATCGCCGAGCTTGCGCGCGACGAGGGTCTTGTCGTCGATCGTGCCCATCCGGATGGCGAGATCGAAGCCGTCACGCACGAAGTCGACGTTCTGGTTGGAGACGTTCACCTCGACGCCGATGCCGGGATACCGCTCGCGAAATGTGCCGAGGGAGGGCAGCAGGCGGTGATGGCCGTACGTGGTGGGCACGCTGATGCGCACGCGTCCCTCCACGGCCTTTTTTCCGCTGGCGAGCTCGCGTTCGCCCGTGGAGAGGAGCGAGAGGGCCTGCACGCAGAGGTCATAATAACGGCGCGCCGCGTCGGTCGGCGCGAGGCTGCGGGTGGTCCTGCGGAACAACGTGACGCCGAGGGCGCGCTCCAGCCGGGCGACGCTCCGGCTCGTGGCCTGCGGGGTGACGGAGAGGGCACGCGCGGCCTTGGTGAAGCTGCCGGTCTCGTACGTGCGGCAAAAGGCTTCGAGGTTGGGGAGCGTGCCCGCGAGGCTCGGCGCCGTCATCGTTCAACACGATAGTACAAATGCTTCGACGCGGGGTCGTCTACCGAACGCCCACGGGGGCGATTATCAAGAGGGGCATGTCGAACCCCGAAACGGAGCGGCCGGTCGCCGGTCGCGCCCGGCCCGTGTGGCTGCTCGCCGCGGCCCTGCTCGCGGCGTGCGGCGGACCGGCCACGTCCTCCGCGACCGCGAAGGACGTCGTTCCCGACAAACCGGAACCCAAGGAGGACACCGTGACGAAGCCTGTTTTGCTCGCGATGACCAGCCACGACAAGAAGGGCGACACCGGCGAGAGCACCGGCGCCTACCTGCCCGAAATCGCGCATCCGTACGTGGTGTTCACCCGGGCGGGCCTCGTCGTCGAGTTCGCCTCGGTGCGCGGCGGGCGTGTCCCGCTCGACGGCGTCGACCGCGCCGACGCGGTGAACGCCGCCTTCCTCGACGATCCCGAGGCGACACGACGCTTGCACGAGAGTTTGCCGTCGAGCGCGGTGGATCCCTCGCGTTACGCCGCCATCTTTTTCGCCGGCGGGCACGGCGCCATGTGGGATCTCCCGGACGATCCGAGCTTCGTGAAGGCCACGGCGCGAATCTACGAGGCGGGCGGCGTGGTGGGTGCGGTTTGCCACGGCCCCGCGGCGCTCGTGAACGTGCGCCTCTCGGATGGCGCGTACCTCGTCGCCGGCAAGCAAGTGAATGGCTTCACGAACGAGGAGGAGCGCGCGGTGAAGCTCGAAAACGTGGTGCCCTTCCTGCTCGAAGATCGCCTCGTCGCGCGGGGCGGGCGCTTCGTCGGCGCGCCGAAATGGCAGAAGCAGGTGGTGGTGGATGGCCGCTTGGTCACGGGACAGAACCCGGCGTCCGCGGCCGGCGTCGCCGAGGCCATCGTCGCGCTCCTGCGCAAAGAAAAGACGCCCTGATCCCCCTCAAGGCCGCTTCCAGGCGAAGGCCTCCGTCGGCACGAGCGTCACGTTCGTCAGGCCGTACTTGTCCTGCAGGGCGAGCACCCGCTCGGTCGCCACGAGGCAAGCGCCGAATCCCCAGGGCACGAAGACATCCTCGCCGCTCCACGTCGGCTCGTCGATCGTCATTCCCTCGACCAGCATGACCTCGGCGCCTCCCATGCATTGCAGGCAATCGGGTTCGCCCTCGCGCACGACGCGGCTCCGCTTCGGGTCGATCTGCGTCATTCCGTATCCAGCCATCGCGAGGTGATACCGCGCATGCGGCGCGGCCGACTCCGGGTGAACCTTCCGGATCTCCACCTCCTTCAGCCCGTGCAACCCCGAGAGCTTCTCCGCGCGCCATGCTTCGAGGAAACGCTCGGAGATCAGCAAATCGAGGCCCGACGCGAACGCCACGTCCCCGAGCGCCTCGCCGCGCGCCCAAAGCTCGGCGCGGAGCGGCGGGATCCATTCCTTTTCCGTGAGCGCACGCCCGCAGGCCGGGCACGTGAGCCCCTCTTTGAACGAGGGTTCGAGCGGCACGAAGGCCGTCTCGTGGCTCGACCCGACGCCGATCTGCAAAACGAAAAACCTCATGGCCCCTTGCCTCTCATGACGAGCTTCCCCCGCCTCGCCGCTCCGCCTCGACGTATGCCCGCGCCTCGGCCTCGGTGGGGAAAAAAGAAAGCGGCCTCATTTGCCGGCTCGGACGCAGGAGCGGGATCGCCTTCATCACGAGGTTCGCCACGAGCCGCTGGTGAAAGCTGCCCCCGAACACGACCGTGGCCCGGAGCCAACGTGTGGCGTCGAGCGCCAGGGGGAACTTGCGGGCGTCCGGGGTCACCTGCCCGAGACCCGAGATATCCGAGAGCCAGAAGATCGGCCGCCCTGCTTTGCCGGAGAATGTTTCGATCCGTTCGAACATGGCCTGCGTATCGGAGAGGCTGACGTCGCCCACGACACGAATGACGAAGAGGTCCGGCGCCTCGAATCGATACCGATGCGCCCCGAGCGGCGTCCAATCCTCCGACGACTCTTCCTTCACCGCGCCTCCATACCTCGACGTACCCTCCCCCATACCTGGAAACCCTCGCCCCCTCGGGAAACATACCGACTTGCGCGACGACCGGCCAGCAAAGCAGGAATGCGGCCGCCGCAAGAACGCCCCTACGACGCGCCGTTCTGAGAACGCCGCTGCGCCTCGACGATCGCCCTCGCTTCCGCCTCCGTGGCGCAGAAGACGACCCTGTCCGTCCTCCGCTCCGGCCTGAGGACACGCAGGGCCTTCGTCACCATGGTCGCGAGGAGCCGCTGATGAAAGCTGCCCCCGTAGATGACGACCCCACGCAGGAACGGCTTGAGGTCCCGATCGAGGGCGAGCTTGCCGACCTCCTCACGCAGCTTCCCGAGCCTCGAAATGTCCGCCATCCAGTAAAGCTGCCTCCCCGTGCGCGTGGCGAGCTCCTCGACGAGCTCGAACATACGCGCCACATCAACGTCGGAGACGTCGCCCTGAACACGGCTGACGAAGAGGTCCGGCGCCTCGAAGCGAAACCCGTGCGGACGCCCCGCCCGGAGCGGCCACCAATCCTCCCGAACCTCCGGCTTGACCATGCCTCGACGCACCTTCCGCGTACCGTGAGACCTCGTCCGCGCGAGGGAAGATACCGACTTGCAGCGTACGCGGGCTAGCAAAGTGGAAACTCGGGTGCCCACCCGCCGGAACGCCTGCCCGTGGCTTCGCGCGGTCGTGGTATGAGGGGGGCGAACGCACCCAACGAGGAGATCATCATGCGACGCGCCCTCCAAACCATCGTTCTCACGTCCTTCCTTGGCCTCGTCCTCGCTGCCTGCGGCGGCTACTCGCAGGAGGAGGCGCAGACCAAGTGCGACCTCGAACGCACCGCCAAGGCCGCCTGCATGAACGACGCGGCCTACCAGCAGTGCATGAGCTGCTTCGAGGAGTGCGGCGACACCTGTGCCATCGCCGAGTCCTGCCCGCTCCAGTACATCTGCTCCGAGTAACTCTCCCCACCCGTCCGCCCCTCGGACCCGCGCTGTGGTTTGGAGCACGAAACCCACGCGCGTCGAAAAAAGAACGGCCTCGTCGCTTTCGTTCGGACGAATGGCCTTCTCGACACATGCATCCAGGAAAGCAGGGGAGGTCTGATCGGCGCACGCCGGCCCGGCCTCCCTTAGGAGCAAGCCCCCAGGAGGGCGGATCCGTCCTACCGCCCTGGTCACGATCCACTCGCCGCTGTGCACCTGGCCAAACCAAAAAGTGCATACGCCGAACAGAGTCTCGTTGCCTCGGCCTTTGGGACAGTGAAACCTTCTTGAGGTTTGCCCCGTCCAACGCGCTGTACGACGCCATGACCTTCGACCCCTTCCCCCACGACGAGCCGCCCGACACCCGCCACGACGCACCCACGAAGCGCGCGATGGAAGGGCTCTTCGCCGACGAAGTCGCGTCGAGCGACGGCCCCGCGACCCGCGCCATGAGCCCGGACGAACGGGAGACGGCGCTGCTCGGACACGAAGGAGATCGATACGGAGGCGACGCGGAGGCCTGGGACGACGACGAACCCGCCGAGCCGGTCCTCCCCGCGGCGTTCGCCGACTCCGACGATGACGACGCGGCGCTCACTGCCCTCGCCGGATTGTCAATACGGTCTGATCGGAAGACGTTACCCTCGGCACGCTTTACCCACCTCGGCGAGCCCCGGGCTCCGGGCCCATTTGCCGACCTCGGCTGGGAAACCTCGATGTGCGCGGACGAACCCGCGACCTCCTGGGACGAAACCCCGATCCCGGCCTCCGAGGAGCCGCCTGCCTCCTCGCCTTCCATCTGGGGACGTGTGCAGCAATTCGTCGCGCGCCTCGCGATGAAGCGTACGCCGCCGAACCCGGCGGCCTCGCACGCGCGGAGCACGGCGCGCGCGCTCGCGGACCTCGTATGGACGATGGAGGACACGGACCTCGAGGTGCTCGCATCGCACATCGAGCGCGTGGTCTCGTTGCGCCAGCTCGGCCCCGAGGCCTACGCCGAAGCGAGGATCCTCGACGCCCTCGGCACGCTGGAGTCGGAGGACCGCGCCGCGGGCGGCATTCCGCTTTCGGCGCTGCGAGCGCACATGCCGGAGGTCTCACGCAGTGCGCTCGACACGGCGCTCTTGCGCCTGGAAGAACGCCGCTTCCTCGCGCTCGCCCCCGCGGAGGACGTACCGGAGCGTGATGCGCTGCGCGATCCGAAGCGCGGGCTCCTCGGTCGATGCGCGCTCCTCGCGTCATCCACGTTGGGGGGCTCGCGCAGCTAACGCTGCGCTCTGCCCCCCAAACCCCCCGCGTTGGGGGGCTCGTGCAACAAACGCCGCGCTCTGCCCCCCAAACCCCCCGCGTTGGGGGGCTCGTGCAACAAACGCCGCGCTCTGCCCCCCAAACCCCCCGGGTGCCTACCGTACCCCGCCGATCACTTCAGCTTGGCCGCTTCGTCCCCGACGCGTTCGAACAGCTCCGGGATCGCCTTCTTCTGTGCGGCTTCGCGGATCCAGCCGGGAAGGGCGGTGTTCGGCTCGGCGTGCACCGTGTACACGAGGAGGCTCTTCTTGCCCCCGTCGTGGGGCTTCACCTCCCAGCTCCCCTCGTTGAACTTGTAGTCGCCGCGCAGGAGCTTCCAGCGCCGCGACATCCCCTTGTCGCTCACCTCGTGCACGGCCTCGGTCACGGCCGTCAGGTTCGAGAGCGGGAAGGGCATCGCGATCGTCACCTCGCAGGTGTGCTTGTTCCCGTCCTGCTTGACGAGCTTCGACGCCTCGATGCGCGGCATGCGCTTCTTGTAACTCGCGCACTCCGAGACCACCTGCCACACCTTCTCGGGCGGCTGATCGATCACGGCCTTCGCCACGACCTTCGGCGTGTCGCTGCCTTTCACCTCGACCATACGGATGTCGGGCGGCGCCGAACCTCCGGCGGCGGCTTCGGGTCCGAGCAAGGTCATGCCGACAAGGGCGGCGCCTCCGAGAAGCGCGAGGGCGCGACGCGCGAAGAGGGACGTTCGTTCGCGTTCCATCTGTGCGGGCCTCCGATCGTGACAGATCGAGAACTACCAGCGGAGCCGCATCCAGGACAAGCCCTTGCAGCACGGAAGCACGCAAAGTTCCCGACCGTTCGTCATGTACGTTTTCCGGCGGGCTGTCGCCGCCAAACCCTACCGGTCGAGCTCCCGCCGCACGACGGCCTCGATCGCGTCGACGAAACGCGGCCGGTCGCACACCGCCTTGGCCCGGTAGAACCGCCCGAGCCCCGCCTTCGCGGCGATCTTCGGCGCCTCGATGTCGAGGTCGTAGAGCGTCTCCACGTGCTCGGCGAGAAACCCGATCGGCGCGACGAGCACCGAGGTCGCGCCTTGGGCCGCGAGATCGGCGAACGTCTCGGCGAGGTCCGGCCCGAGCCACGGCTCGGCGCTCGCGCCCTGGCTCTGGAACGCGATACGCGCGGAAAAACCCCGCGCTTCGAGCCGCGCCGCCACGGCGGCGGCCATTTCGCGGAACTGTGCTTCGTACTTGTCCCCCATGGCGATCACCCGGCGCGGCAGGCTGTGCGCCGAAAGGACGATCGGCACCGCCGTCCGCTCTGCCTCGGGCACGGCAGCGAGCGCCTCGTCGATCGTCTCGACGAACGCGTCGATCAGCGCGGGCTCCATGCCCCAGGCCGGCACCGCGCGGATGGAGAGCTCCGGGTGGCTCGCGGCGGCCTCGCGAACGGGCCCGTGATACACGTCGACCGATTGCGGCGCGAGCGGGAGCGACACGATCGTCCGCACGCCCTTCGCGACGAGCCCGGGCAGGACCTCGCTCGGATACGGGTGCCAGAGCCGGCCCGAGACGACCACCGGAATGCCGATCCGCGCTTCGAGCGCGCGCGCCTGCGCCTCGGTGATGACCATGAGCGGCGAGCCGCCGATCACCTCGAACCGGTGCGTGACCTCCGCGAGGAGCTCGGGCGGCGTCGGGCGGCCTCGGCGGATGTTGTTCAGGAACGCGGGGATGTCGGCGGTGCGGGAGACGGTGCCGTGGCAGGAGACGAGGACGGCGGTCGACATGGGGCGTGTGTATAAGGCGAACGAGGTCCGCTGGCGAGCGGCCGGAGCGCGTGTCTACGACCGGCCCGCCCGCCTGCGCCTGAACAGGCCTCCGA
Source organism: Polyangium fumosum (assembly GCF_005144585.1). GTDB lineage: Bacteria > Myxococcota_A > Polyangia > Polyangiales > Polyangiaceae > Polyangium > Polyangium fumosum. The sequence continues at coordinate 303,395 of NZ_SSMQ01000002.1, forward strand.
CCACCGCCAAAAACCCGAGGGCCATGCCGGCCGAGCCCGTGCCGGCCCCGGCCGCCTCGCAGCCGCATCCGCCGTTTTCCTCGAGCGCACTGCATTGGCAAGCCGCGTATCCGGTCCCGTTCTGATTGCAGGCCTGCGCCCCTGGAGATCCACCCGGACACGCGCATTCGACCTGCTCGCCCGGAATACACACCCCGGGGCTTGCCCCGCTGCCCCCCATGCCGCCGCTCCCCCCGTTTCCGCTCGGCATTCCTCCCGTGCCGCCGCTGCTGCTCCCCATGCCGCCCATGCCGCCCATACCGCCCAGGCCGCCCATACCGCCCATACCGCCCATACCGCCCATACCGCCCATACCGCCGGTCCCACAGGGCTCAGGGCATGCCGGCGGGGTCCCCTCGGTCGCGCCGTCCTTCACCACGATCGTGCTCGGCACGGCAGTTTGATTCGCCGATGCTCCCACGGTGAGGTCCGTCATCAGGCCGTCGGGCGCAAGGTTTCCTTCGAATCGCGTCACCCAGGTCGCGTTTGGGTCGAACCCCCCGAAAATCGCGTCCAGGTCAGCCGCGCAGCCGCTCGAAGCCTCGGCCACGTCCTGCCCCCAGCCGCTCGCCGCGGGTTGCGAGGTGGCCAAGGCGAGCATGTCGCTCTTGAACGTGTTCACCGGGAAAGGCGCGGCATACTCGGCGACCCACCCCTTCCCACCGACGACGTTGAAAGCATCCTGTCGCAGCGACGCGTAGTTGCTCGTCCCCGTGTCCCAGTTCCAAAGGAGATTGTCCAGAGAAACGGTCACCGAGGGCATGTTCTGGGTATCGGCGCGTGCGCTGGCGACGACGTAGAGCCGCGTCGGCAGGGCCATCGGCGCACCGGCCCGCGAGAAGCGCATCGGCAACGTGGGAACCGAGCCTTGCAGCGTGACGCGAATCGGGCGCGTCACCGTCACGCCCACGGGCGGGACGACCTTCAGCGCGAAGAAGCCATATCCCTGCACGGTCGCGAGGGAATCGATGAGCGTCGACGTCCCGGCATCCACGGCGAACCCGTTTGTCGCAAGCCAATCTTTGAGGGCTTGCGGGTCGCCGGGTTGCAGGAAGGCGGTGTTGTAGGGCCCGACCGTCTCCCGCGCGGGAACGACCTCCGCGGGCATTCCACCGCCCCCGCCCCCTGCGCCGCCCATGCCCCCCGTCCCGCAGTCCGAGGGTGGACAAACGAGCGGCGGCGGCGCAATCACGGTCTCCGTGACCACGTCGAGATTGTTGAAAAGCGCGTCGGAGGAGAGATCGATCGTGGCCGACGCCGGCACCGGCAAGACCCACGCGAACGACTCCGGGACGGGCGCGAACTCGACCTGATCGACGACCGTCGTCTTCTGCGCGGAAGACACGAGCAGCGTGCGGTGCCGAGTGACCTTCGAGGACCCGAGCGCCGACACGAAATACCCACTCGTCGCCGTCGCAGCGGGGGCATGCCCGGCGGCCAGCGCAAAGAGAGAGGCGGAAAGGATGTAGACGGGGGCACGACGCATGACGCCATCGGAACACACTCCCGAGGCCTGTCAACGCCGACGACGTGGTGCCACGCACCTACACGATGCGCCCCCGCCGTTCGAGCTCCCGCACGATTCGCTCGGCGCATTCGGCCACGCTCAACTCATGGCTCGGCAGCACGAGGTCCGCGTCCTCGGGCGGCTCGTACCGGAAATCGAGCCCCGGCACGTTCGACACGTTGCCCGCCGCGGCATCCCGATAAATCCCGCTCCGATCGACCTCGCGGCACCATTCGAGCGGCGCAGCGAGGTGCACCAGGAAAAACCGCTCCGGGCCCACGAGCTCGCGCGCGCGCTGCCGAACCGCGTCCTCCGGCGCGACCAACGACGCCACGCAAAGCAGACCCGCGTCGTTCAGGAGCTTCGCGACCTCCATCGAGCGGCGCAGGTTCTCCGAGCGGTCCGACGCGGAGAAGCCGAGGTCCCGGTTCATCCCGTGCCGCATCGATTGCCCGTCGATCGCCACCACCGCGCGGCCGAGATCAAAAAGCCTGCGCTCGACCTCCCGCGCCACGCTGGTTTTTCCGGACCCCGCGAGCCCCGTGATCAGGATCGTCGTGGGCCGCTGCCCATACCGTTTTTCCCGCTCCTCGCCCGTGACCGCGCTCTCCGCCCGCGTGAGCCTGCCTTGCGCCGGATCGTCCCAGCGCCCTTCCCCGCTCTCGACGATCATCCCCGCGCCGACGGTTCCATTCGTCACGCGGTCGATCACGATGAACGCGCCCGTCGCCCGGTTCTTCGTGTACGCGTCGAACAAAAGCGGCCGGCTCGTGCGTAGCTCCACGCGCCCAATCTCGTTCAGCGCGAGCGCCGGCGCGTCGCTCTTCTCCAGCGTGTTCACGTCCACGCGGTGCACGATCCGCGTCACGCTGCCCGGCGTGCGCAAAGGCCCGTGCTTGATCCAGTATTCGCGCCCCGGCACCATCGGCCGCTCGTCCATCCATACGAGCATCGCGAGCACGCGCGTCGAAATCTCGGGCCGGTTGTCCGCGTGGCACAAGACATCCCCGCGGCTCGCGTCGATCTCGCCTTCGAGCGTCAACGTCACCGACATCGGCGCCGCGGCCTCCGCGAGATCCCCCTCCCACGTCACGATCCGCGCGACCTTGCTCGTGCGCCCGGACGGCAGCGACACCACCTCGTCGCCGACCCGCACCGATCCCGACGCGATCGTCCCGGCAAACCCCCGGAACGCCTGGCTCGGCCGGTTCACGTATTGCACGGGGAACCGCAGATCCACCGTGTTCGACGCCTCGTCGAGCGGCACCGTGTCCAGCAATTCGAGCAGCGGCTCGCCCTCGAACCACGGCATGGCCGCGCTCTTCTCGACCACGTTGTCGCCCGCGAGCGCGCTCATCGGGAGGAACCAATGGTGCCGGTCCGGCAAGAGCGCCGCGAAATCGAGGTAGGCGCGCCGGATCTCCTCGAAGACCTCCCGCGAATACCCGACGAGGTCCATCTTGTTCACGGCCACCACGACCTTGCGAATCCCGAGCAGGCTCGTGAGGAACGCGTGCCGCTTCGTCTGCGTCGTCACGCCCTTGCGCGCGTCGATCAGGATCACCGCGAGTTCGGCCGTGCTCGCGCCCGTCGCCATGTTGCGCGTGTATTGCTCGTGGCCCGGCGTATCCGCGATGATGTACTTGCGCCGCGGCGTCGAAAAATACCGATATGCGACGTCGATCGTGATCCCCTGCTCGCGCTCGCTCTTCAGCCCGTCCACGAGCAACGCGAGGTCGAGCGCGCCGCCCTGCGTGCCGAAGACCTTGCTGTCCTTCGCGACGGCCGCGAGCTGGTCCTCGTAAATGCCCTTCGTGTCGTGCAGCAGCCTGCCGATCAGCGTGCTCTTGCCGTCGTCGACGTTCCCGCACGTGAGGAAGCGCAAGAGCTCCTTCCGCTCGTTCCGCGCGAGGTAGGCCTCGATATCGGTCTGGGCGAGGTCTTCTTCGTGGCTCATCTCAGAAGTACCCTTCGCGCTTCTTTTCTTCCATGCTCCCCGACTGATCGAAATCGATCAGCCGGCCCTGGCGCTCGCTCTGCCTCGCGAGGAGCATCTCCTGGATGATCTCGGGCAGCGTCGTCGCCTCACTCTCGATCGCGCCCGAGAGCGGATAACAGCCGAGCGTCCGGAACCGGACGTTTTTGATCATCGGCACCTCGCCCGGCCGCAACGGCAGCCGCTCGTCGTCCACCATGAGCAGCACGCCGTCGCGCTCCACCACCGGCCGCGGCGCCGCCAAATACAGCGGCACGATCGGCAGTTTTTCCTGGTGGATGTATTGCCAGACGTCGAGCTCGGTCCAGTTCGACAGCGGAAACACCCGGATGCTCTCGCCCTTGTGGACCTCCGTATTGTAGAGGTTCCAGAGCTCCGGGCGCTGGTTCTTCGGGTCCCAGCGGTGGTTCTTGTCGCGGAACGAAAACACGCGCTCCTTCGCGCGTGACTTCTCCTCGTCGCGCCGCGCACCCCCGAACGCCGCGTCGAAGCCGTATTGGTCGAGCGCGAGCTTGAGCGCCTGCGTCTTCATCACGTCGGTGTGCACCTTGCTCCCGTGCGTGATCGGACCCACGCCCGCGCGCCGCCCCTCCTCGTTCGTGTAGACGAGCAGATCCACGCCGAGCTCGCCCTTCACGTAGCCGTCGCGATAGGCATACATGTCCCGGAACTTCCACGTCGTGTCCACGTGGAGCAGCGGGAACGGGAGCTTCGCGGGGTGGAACGCCTTCCGCGCGAGGTGCAGGAGGACCGTGCTGTCCTTCCCGATCGAGTAGAGCATCACGGGTCGCTCGAAGCACGCGACGACCTCGCGAAGAATGTGGATGCTCTCGGCCTCGAGCATCTTGAGGTGCGTGAGCTTTCCCTGGGCCATGCTGGTCTCGACGCGCTGGGTCAACGCCCGAGCGTCGGAGCAGAACATCGCGCGAACGTGGCGTCTGTCAAGGGCGTCGCGCCCTGCGCGGCGAGCCCGCTCACGCCGCGATCGAACACAATCGATCGCGGAGCGCGGCAAACGAAGGCGCGTGGTGCCCGACGAGGGACACGGCCACGTTCGCCGCGCGCTCCCGCGTGCCGCGGGGCGCGTCGCTCGCGACGACCCGCAGCGCGAGCTCGGCTTCGAGCGGCACGTCGCCAACGAGGCCCGCGAGTTCGAACGCGCGCACGGCAAACGCGGCGGGGACCTGACCGAGCATCGCGAGCAGGCGCAAGGCGCGCGCCGCGAGCGCGAGATCGTCGAGCGACGCAGGAGAAGCCCGGAAGCGGTCTTCGAGGGCCTCCACGACGAACGAGGAGCGCGCCCGCGCCGCGTCGAGCTGCCCCGAAGCCGCGAGCACCTCGGCCCGCTTCTGCTCGAAGATCGGACGCGTGGGCAGAGGCTCGCGCGCGATGGCCGACGCGAGAAACACGAGCGCCTCGCCGAAGAGGCCCATCCGACCGAGCGCGGTCGCCGTCGCCTCGCGGCGGAAGGCGTCGAGCGCAGGGGAATCGTTCGCCTCGCGGACACGGGCGACGGCGAGGGCCACGTCGTACCGCGCGCCAGAGATCAAGGTCTCCAGCGCCGCTGCGATCGCCTCGGCCGCGAGCTTCGGCCCGAGCAGCGGCGCAAACGCCCGCACCTCGGCCCACCTTGCGGCCGTCACCACGAGCGGGCCCGCTTCGAGCGAGCCGCCGAGCGGCAAGGCCGCGAGCTTTTCGAATAAGAAAAGCGCCTCGTCGTCGTGGCCGAGTGAACCTTCGATTCGACCGAGTCCAAGCGCGGCGCGGAGCGCGAGGGCGAGCGCCGTGAGATCGCCATTTTGATCAAACGATGAAGCGAGCAGCGCGATCGACGCGCGGTAGAGGCGCCGCGCGTCGATCAGGCGGCCCAGGAGCGACGCCACCCGGGCGGACTCCTCGAAGCAGAGGGCGAGATCCGGGAGGCGGCTCTCTCTCGCTTCGAGGGCGCGATCGAGGCGCGCCGTGATCTCCACGCACGCGGGCTCGATCGGCCCGCGCGGCGACCTTTCGCGCGGGGCCAGGAATTCGTCGCAAAGAAAAGCGCTCGGCCCGCCGCCCGGGGCGGCTGGCCATGCAAGAGCGAGGGCGCTCATGAGGGCCGCCTTTCAAGTTTCGTCCGTGTTCAGGCATTGCCTGGCGAAATGGCCTCCGAAGAGGCGTGCGCCCCCGGAGAGGCGCTATCGGGGCAAGGTCTCCCAGCCCCGCGGGTGCTGCATTCGATTGTGGCCGAGCGCTGCGGACGTCAACGCTCGGTGGATTCGATCATTACGGGATCCACCCTGGAATGGCAACGAAATTGACCTCCTGGATGGGACGGAGAATGTCCGGTCCAGGGGCGCACGTCGAGGGCGCTTGACACCGACTCGCCTGCGCGCCTTTCATGGACGGCATGCAGCCTGTCAGCCAGCCTGCGAAGAAGCCTGCCGGCAAAGTCATGGTCACCCTGGGCGTGGTCCTTTTCTTCGCGCTCGTCCTGTCCTCGTGCGTGGGCAAGCACCTCTGGACGGTCTCGGCGCCGCCGATCACCCGGACGGTCGAGCTCCTGGAGAAGGACCCGGCCGTGGCGGCGGCGCTCGGGAGCCCGGTCTCGGTCTCGATGGCCGTGACGAAGACCCTCCGTCGCGACTTCATCCGCGCGATGCAGGGTCAGGACAACGTGACGGTGCTCGCGAAAGCATCGGGCCCGAAGGGCGAGGCCTGGTTCCGGCTCAGCGCGCAGAACCACGACGGCCAGGGCTGGGCGGGCACGTTCTCGGTGACGACGGAAGGGCGGCAGGTCCTCGAAGGCGGCTCGTACAAGGCCGAAGGCGCGGGCACCCTGATCGAGGGTGATTTCGCGCGCGACGGCACCCCGCGCGTCAAGAAGCGCTGATCCCGCGCCTCACGGCGCGAGGAGCAGCACCTTCGGCTGGCTCGGCACGATCCGCATGCCGGGGCAATTCGTCGAATTCTGCAGGGCCATGCTCGTCATGCGCGTCGCCGGCATACCACCGACGAGCACACGAAATGCGGCCGTCAAGTGCCGCGCCGGCCCCATCACCGTCCCCGACGCCACGCCCATCGCCACGCCGGCGTTGTCGCCGTTCGTCATGGGAATACACGTGGTCATGTTGTGCGAGGGCGTGCACGTGAAGAGGACCTTGTAACAGGCCGACACGGCCATCACCCCGACGGCGATGTTCGGATAAGGGACCGGCGCGGGCGCGGGCATGGGCGTGAGGCACACGTCCGGAAACCCGAGATCCATTCCCATCATCTGCGTATTCGCGAACATGGCATCACCCCAGGTGGATCTGCTCGCCGTCGACCTTCACGAGCTCCTTCGCCATCACGATCGCGTGCTCGGCGCGCATGCTCAGGGTGCGCTTGGCCGCGTGGTCGATGCTCTCGGCGCGGAGATTGTCCTGCTCGGTCACGACCCGATAGACGCGCTTCGCCTTCTGGAAGATCCGATCCGCGATCGAATCGAGCGCCTCGGCCACGACCTTCACCACGCCGACCTCGGCATGCACCGCGGAGCTGAAGACGCCGAGGCGCTCGGCGGACACCGCGGTGTCGGCCGCTTGGATCGTGGCGCGCCCAGCGATCAGGCTGATCTCCTGCTCGGTCACGATCTCCACGCCCTCGCGCGAGAGCACGCGGACCTTGCCGGAAGGCGCCTCGATCGAGGCATCCCCTTCCAGGACGATCCGCGAGCTCGCCTCGGCGTCCCGCTCGAGCACCGCGAGCACGTATGCCGCGCCGCTCTCCAGGAGCACGACGAGCACGGCGTCGCCCGCCGCCGGCGCGAGCAAACAGCTCGCGGCGCGCCGCGCGAGGAGAATGTCGTCGGCGACCTCGACCCGGATGAGCTCTCCCTCGATGGCGTGCACCGTCCCGACCTCCTGGACGGCGCGGCCTCGGGGGGATTTGGCTCGCTTTCGTTGCGGCTCGATATGCATGACAAACACTCCTTCAGCTTGGAACGAAGCTCTCCGCCTTTGCGAGCTCACGATCGTCGCCCAGCGCGAGCGCACGATCGGTGAAAATGGCCTGGGTCTCCACCGTGCGGTGGAACTTGGCCCGGAACAGGGTCGCGCCGGAGAAGTCGGCCTTCGACACATCGGCGTTCGAGAAATCGGCGTACGTGAGGTCCGCGGCAGGCAGGAGTGCCCCCACGCAGCGCGCGCGGTGGAAGTTGCACTGCCCGAGCTTCGCCTTCGCGAAGTTTGCCCCCGAGAGATCCGCGTCGGCGAAGACCGCCTGATGAAAATCACCGCGACGCGCCCGCGCGGAGACGAGCTTCGCCTCCACGAAGAGCGCGTTCTTCGCGTTCACGTCGTCGAGGTTCGCACCCGAGAGATCGGCGCCCTTGAAATTGGCCTGCACGAGGTACGCGCCCGAGAGATCGGTCCCGCGGAGATCACACTCCATGAGCTGCGTCAGGCCCAGCTCCACGCCGGCGAGCGACATCCCCGCGAGGTTCGAGCCGACCAGCACGGCCGTCTCGAAGCGCGCCTTTTCCAGGACGACCTTGCGCAGATCCGTCTTGAGCACGGCCGTTTGTTTGAGCGCGCTGCGCGTGAACCGCAGCCCCGAAAGGTCACACGCGACCAGGGCCGACCGGTCGAGCACGACGTCCACGAAGCTCGCGCCTTCGAGCTTCCCTTCGAGGAGGTTCGTGTTGTGCACCTTCGTGCGCTCGAACTTCGCGCCCGCGAGGTTGCATTTGTTGAAATTCGCGAACGAGAGATTCGTGTCCTCGAATGACACGCCTTCGAGGTTGCACTCCACGAACGACGCGTGGCGCGCGTCCACGCCCGCGAGGTTCACGCCCCGCAGATCACTGCGATGCACGATGACCTCGCGCAGGTTCGCCCCCGCGAGGTTCGCCCCGGAAAACTTGCTCTCCTCGGCGATGAGGCCCCCGATGGACGCGCCCCGCAGGTCGAGCCCCGAGAAATCCAGCCGATCGAGAACCTCTCCGCGCCCGACGAGGCGCTCGAGCTCTTCCTTGTTCACGCCCCGCCCTCCCGCGAAAAGCGCACCTGGGTGACGTTCGCCGCGTCGAAGCTCGTCTTGTCGTCGCCCTTCATCCGCGCGAGATCGGCCCGGAACAGGCTCGCCCCGCGGAAATCGGCCCCGGCTACCTTGGCCTTTTGCATGACGGCGTGCATCAGATCCGCCCCTCGCAACGTCGCCTTGTCGAGGTTCGTCCGCACCCAGCGCGAATCGCGGGCGCGAATCCGATCGAGCTTCGCGCCCCGCAGATCACACTCACTCAGGTCACCCCGATCGATCTTGGCCTCCGTGAGATCCGCCTCGACGAGCGACGTCCCGCGCAAGTTCGCCTCGACGAACGTGGCTCCCTTGAACGACGCGCCCGAAAAGTCGCTCTCCTCGACGAACCGAGCATTGTCGAGCGCCGCCTTCTCCAGGTTCGCGCCCTTCGCCTTGCAACGCAAAAACACGGCCGAGACGAGCTTCGCCCCCGAAAGCCGCGCTCCCGAGAGATCACATTCGAGGAACGTCACGCCCGAGAGATCTGCCTCGGAGAAGTCCACCGCGGCGAGCTTCGCTTCGAGCAGCCGCGCGCCCGCGAGCGTGGCCCGCCGCAACACGACGTCGCCGAAGCTCGCCTCGTGGAGCGACGCGTCCGAAAGATCCGCGCCCGAGAAATCCGCGCCCGCGAGGTCGGCCTTGTCCAGCGTGGCTTGCGCGAGCGCGGCCTTGCCGAGCTTCGCGCCCGTGAGCGTGGCCGCTCCGAGGTTCGTCTCGACGAGCTGCGCCTCTTCCAGATCGGCCCCGGTGAGGTCCGCCCGCGCGAGCACCGCGCCGCCGAGCCTGGCTTTTCGCAGCACGGTCCCCCGCAGGTTCGCGTTTTCGAGCATGGCGCCTTCGAGGTCCATGCCCGAGAGATCCATTCCTTCGAGCGACGCGCCCGTGAGATCCCGCCCCGCGAGCGATTGCCCCGTCGCCCGCGCTTCGAGCACGACCGCACGCGCACGCGCCATTGGCTCGCCGACGAGCGCGCCTGCCGGCGGGAAGTGATGGGCGAACCGCTGGTACATCTCCCGCAATTTCTGCTCGGTGAACCGGAGCTTCTTCTCGAACTCGGGATCCACGAGGTACGCCTCGAACGACTCGTTCGGCGTCCCCTCGGCGCGATAGCGGGTCGCGAGGGCCCGAAGCTCGGCGAGCTGCGCATCCGCCGAGAACTTCGGCGGCCCGGCCGCCTCCGCTTGGGCCTTGCGCATCTGCTCGTCGTAATCGAGCCCGGCCGCCTCACACCGCGCGCGCACGTTCGCGAGGGCCTCCTCCCGCTGCTTCTTCACCTGCTCGCGGGCCTTCTCCATTTCCTTTTCCATCTGCTCGACGTGCTCGGCCATGTCGTCGACGTCGGGCAGCGGGGCCTCGGGCGGCAGTGCCTTCGGCACGTTCGCGTTTTTCTTGCTGTCGGGGAAATCGTCGAGGCCCTCCTCCACCGCGGCAAGCCGCGCCTCCATACCGGCGCGCAGGTTTTTCGAGACGAGCCGCTCGGTCGTCGTCCCGGGCAACCCCACCTCGTCCGCGCGAAACGCCGCGTACGACGCGCCGATGGGCAAAAGCTCGCGGTCGCGCAGGGCATGCAAATGCCCCTTCTCCTTGTCGATGCGGCGCGCGAAGACCTCCTGGTAATACGCAGAGGAGCGCTTCTGATCCTTCGCGTCGAGCGCGCCGAGGAAATGAAGCACGTCCTTCGCGTCGTCCTCCGCGATCCGCACGACCCCGCGAAAGATCAGGATCCCGAGCAGCGCGCCGGGCAAGAGGTGCACCGTCTCCATGCGCAACGGCACCTCGACCCATTCCTCGCCGCTGGCCTTCCGCTGGGTGAGGAACGCGCGGCCCACGACCTCGGGGACGCGGGAGACGATCCGCGCCCGCTCGGGGTGCACGTTTTCCAGCTCGATCGCCTCACCGCCCGAGAAAAACCCTTCGATGCGTTGATCGGGCGGGGCGACGTTGAAGAAGCTCCAGTCGAAATCGCTCGGCATCCCGGGCGCCTCGTTGTCGAGCCACTTCTTGTCGTACGTGCCCGAGTTCGCCCACCGCTCCGGCAAGGTGAGGTCAGCGGGACCAAACGTCGCCGGCTCGGGCCGATCCCCGGGCGCCTTCACGAGCCGCTTCGGGTTCTCCACGTTCGGCAGAAAATGCACCTCGCCGCCGCCCTCGGCCTTCTCCGGCGCAACTCCTCGGCCCACGGGGTTTTTCGTGAACCCCTTGCCGCCGAACGACCTCGACCACGTCAGCGGCATCTCGGTGAATGGCGCGGGTTGCGAGGGCACGCCGAGCTTCCAGGAGCGATCCCCGAACACGGCGAGCCGCTTGTCGACGGAGCCCACCTTGAGCCGCACCGGACAAACCGGCGCCGGACCGCCGGGCGGATACGCTTTTCCGCTGAGCAGCACCTCGCCGTTCGGCTTGGGCCGGCACACGTCGAGGGGCACGTTCGGGCCGAGCTCCTTCGTGATGGAGAGCCAGAGCGCGGCCTCGGGGACGAGCGAGGCCTCCTCGTCGAGCGTGAAGCCCGCGAGGAGCGAGACGACGAAATGGGGTTCGCGGCGCGCCTCGAACACGCCCGTCATGACGCCGAGGCGCAGGGGTTTGATCGTCTTCATGCGAGCATGAAAATGCCGACCTGGGTGATCGTCACGCTCTGCTGGATGAGCGTGATGCTCACCGAGCCGAGCTCGGCCTCTTTCTTGACGATCTTGCCCTTCTTGAGCTCGAACTCGGCGACCTTGTCGACGAGCGACAACGTCGCGCCGAACCGGACCTCCGCGGCGAGGACGCCCTCGATCTTGCCGCCCACGAGCGACTCCACCTTCAGGCCGACGATGTTCTCGTTCTTGAGCCCGAGATAGGTCTCCGACTGCGAGCCCTTCACGCTCACCTCGCAGCCGAGCACCTCCCATTTCCACTCGGACTTGCTCTTCACGTCGACCTTGTTGGCCTCGATCAGCATGTCCTTCCCGGCTTTGATCTCCATCCCCAGCGGCGTCTCCATATTGACGCCCTCGACGCCCTTGATGTGCATCAGCCCTTTGCTCAGGAGGTCCATCGTCGCGGCGGTCGACTCGACCTTGACCAATCCCTCGCTCTGGATTTCGGTCTTGCCCTTCGTATCGAACTTCGTGTTGTTCGTCGTGACGTTGACCGTGTAATCGCCCTGCGTCGTCGTGGTCATCGTGTTCGCGGGCACGCGCGTCGTCCACGGCCCTTCCTTCACGGTGAGCGAGTAGCTGCCGTGATTCGCCGTCATGCTGATGCTCTGGTTCGCCGTGATCCCGATGCATCCGGCCCCGGTCGGGCCATACCCGACGCCCACGCCGAGCCCCATCCCGCCCCGGATGTACGATTTCCAGTCGGTCGCCACGTCGACCGTCCAGGTCCCGCCGCCCATGAGGCCCACGTCCAGATCGAAGTTCCTCCCGAAATCGAGCAGCGTGTTGTCGTCGGTCCGCAGGATGACCTCGTGACCGTCGTTCGGCGAGCCCATCCGCAGGTACGAGTTCGAATACGGCGTCGACAACGTCACGCGCTGCTGCCCGGCGAGATCCTCGAGCTCCAGCCGGTTCCTGCCGCCCGTCTGAATGACGTTTTTCGTGTGGTTGCCGCTCGTCACCGGGCTCGGCGTGAGCGCGTTCGGCACGACGCCGCTGATCACCGGACGATCCGGGTCGCCGCCGAGGAACGTGAACACCACCTCGGTCCCCTTGCGCAGCGGGAAATGAAACCCTTCGATGCCGCCGCCGTGCGGCTGCATCATGCGCACGTACGTCGAGGCGTTGCCCTGCTTCAGGTTGCTCTCGTCGTACTTGAACTTGACGAGGTAGCGCCCCTGATCGTCGATCTGCGCATATTCGCTGTCGGCCGCGCCGTCGATGACCCCGTTCTCCACGCCGAAGATGCGCGGCCACGGCGTGCGGGATTCGGGCCGAAACTGCGTATCGGCGGGGATGGCGTCGACCTCGACGAAGTACACCTCGTCGTGCTCGATCTCCATCAGCTCTTTCCACTGCGTATGCCCCGCGGCCTGGTTGCCGTGGTGGTGCACCTCGATCGCCAGGTACTTCTTGTTGAACGAGGCCTTCGGGTGCTCGTCGAGCTCGAAGGTGTAGCCGCTCCGCAGGTGCGAACGCGTCCCCATCGCCCGGAAGACCACCTCGCGCGCGAGCATCTCTTCGGCGCGGATCTGCGCGAGCCGCTTGCCGTCGCTCGGCGAGAAGAACCGGGCGCCGTAGACCGTCACCTCCGCCGTCCCGTGTTGCGAGACGTTCGCCTGCCCCGACACGTCGAGGTTCGGCTTGGCGTAATCGTAGTCCTTCAGCTTGACCACCGCCGGCAGCGAGGCGTGGCGCGCCCGGAACGTGCGGAACGAGGGGCCCGCGCTGCGATCCATGCCCGTCTGCGGGAAATACCGCACCGGCGCGCCGAGCGGCTCCTCGGGGTAGGACTCCGCGTCGCAGAGGATGAGCTTCTCGCCGTTCTCCGAGTGTTCGAAATAATAATAAATGCCCTCGCGCTCCATCCACCGCGAGATGAACGCGAGATCGCTCTCGTGGTACTGGCAGACGTGGTCTTCCTTGGCGTACCCCGAGAGCCGGATCTCGAAGTCGTCCGAGGTGAAGCCATTGTCTTCGAGGATCGCCTGGAGGATCTCGGGCACGCTCTTCTTCGTGAAGATGCGCGAGTGGCGCGAGAGCCCGAGCGTCCAGAGGCGCGGCACGATCACGGCGCGGATGAGCGATCGGCCTCCGTAGCTGTGCAGATGCTCCAGGCTGCCGAGGATCCCCGCAAAGATGTAGGGCGGCAGCTTGTCGTCCGCGCGGTCGATCACGAGCCGCGCCTTGCCGCCGATGCCGTCCGCGAGATCGATTTCCTCGCCGTCGGCCTCCTCGACCACGACCATGACCTCGAACTCGTAGGGCCGCGAGATGCCCTCCACGCCTCGAAACGTGGCGACGCGACTGTTCTCGGGAAGTGCGCTCGATTCCAGGGTGATAAGGTCTGCCATACGCTCGGGCGGGAGGATAGGTCACCCCCGAGCCGCATGAAAAGGGAAAACCCGCCGCCCGATCGATGCTTTAGAACACGCGTCGTGTGCCCATCACGGCCGCGTGCACCGCCTGCATCGCCTGCGCGACAGCGCCCGCCTCGTCCCGCATCACGGCGAACCACCGCGCCGGCGTGAGCATCGAGTCCGGCAGGAGCCGCTCCAGCAAATCGATCGCCTCGGCCCGCCGCGAGAGATCGGATCCGCCGAAATCGGCCACCACCTCGGCGATCGTCGAGAGCACGACGATCACGGCCTCGCAATCGGACGAACGGCCCGTGGGGGCATTCTCGCCGATCTCGGCCGCCGGCGCTGGAAACCACCGCAGAAATCGCCCTTCGAGCGCGCGCCGATCCTTTTCGACCGCCTCGCGCAGCGCCCGCGACCCCTCCCCCTTCGCGGCCGTGTCCGCCGCGACCCCGAGCGCCGCCTCCGCGCGCGCCGCCTCTGCGCTCGCGTCCGCCTCCGCCGCGAGCGCTTCGATCGCCGCCGCGCTTCGTTTCTCCGCGAGCGCTCCGAGCTCGTCCACGAGCCCGCCGAGCTCGGCCCGGAGCCGCGCCGCCCGCACCTCGACCGAAAGGTCCTTCTCGTCCGGCGGACCTTCCACGTGGATCTTCGGCCCCGTGAAGAGCTTGCCCTCGCAGATCTCGACGAGCGCGTCGTCGTCGAGGAAATGATAAAAAGCCCGCTCCCCGCGCGCCCGCTGCCGCGCGACGAGCGCCCGCAGCGCCTCGTTCTCCTCCCCGAGCGCGACCACGCTCACGGCGATCGGCACATCGCCGACCTTCTCCCGCGCCGCCTGGATCACCTCCTCGCGCACCACGGCGTCGCCGTCGGTCACGAGCACGATCTGCGCCCGCGCGAGGTCCGGATCTTCCTCCTTCGCCGCCCGGATCTGCTCGAAGCTCGACAAAAGCGCATTCTCGATGTCCGTGCCGCCCTTGCGCACGGTGCCGACCACGTCGGCCATCGCCGCGATCGCTTCCTTCCCATTGCCGATCCGCGTGATCGGCCCGATCTTCTTCGTGAAGTATCGATAATGCAGCGTGAGGCGCGTCGACCGATCCCCCTCGGCGAAACGCCTCACCAGCATGCCGAGCTCCGCGAGCAGGATCGCGTCCCGCACCCGCGCGCGCGCGCCCTTCTTGCCGTCTTCCAGCATCGAGCTCGACCCGTCGAGCACGTAGATACGCGCCTCGCCCACGAGGCGTGTCCGCGTCCGCTTCTTGACCTCCTGCTCGACGTACCGCCGCGCGAGCAGCCGCCCCTCGGCGAGCGCGAGCAAGACCGTGCGTGGATCCTCGATGACCGCGTGCGGGACATCCGTCACGTCGCGCGCGGGCATGAGCAAAAGATCCTGCGTCGGGTGGCGGACCAGGCGCGCGCGCGTCTCGACCTCGGTCACGCGCACCGGCGCGAGCGGGACGCCGACGTCGACCGTGCCGTCGATCGCGCAAAGCGCCGCGTGCGTCTCGGCCTCGTTCTCGGGCGCGAGCCATTGCAAGGCGAGCAGGCGGTATTTTTTATCCTCGTCGCTCTCGCGCTTCGGCGCCTTCTCCTGCACGCGGCGCGCCTTCACGTACCCTTCCGCGATCGCGGTCATCGCTGCGCCGCCGAACATCTCCTCGCTCGATCGACGCAAGCCGCGCAGTTTGTCCCCTTCCAGATCCTCGCCCTCGCCGTCGCCGAGCTTCTTTCGCGCGCGCGACGACGCGGCGGAGAGCGCCTCGTCGCCGGCCGCGAGCGAGGCGCCGTCGAGCGCGACGAGCGCCGCGTGCAGCCTCTGCCGTTCGCCCCGCGCGAGCGCGTCCTTCGCCTGGTGCAAGAGCCCGCGGTGCGCCGAGAGCCCCGCGGCTTCGAGCCGATCGATCCGCGCGATCTCCATGGCGAGGTGCCGCCTGCGCACCTCCACGCCCTCCTTGCCGAGCGGAAGCGCCGCCGATGCGTCGAGCAAGAGCTTGCGCGCCGCTTCGAGCAGGCGTCGTTTGCGCGAGAGAAACTCCGTCTCGCCCCGCGCCGCGTCGAGCAGGTGATCAATCGCGAGCAGCTCGACCTCGACGAGGCGCTCCTCCTCGGCCGAAAGGGGTGTCTCGAAAAAGCTCTCGGCCGCCGCGGCGGCCGCCTCGCCTTTCCCGGCCGCGCTGGGTTTGCCCTTTTCGCCCGTTCCCCCGAGCGTGCGGGGCGTGATCGCGAGCGGCGGCGCGATCCGCACCGGATCGATCGCGGCGGCGACGCGGCGCGCGGCCTCGTTTTTCTGATCGCTCGCGGCGCGCGCCGCCCGCACCGTGACCTCGTAGAGCCGGCGCACCCACGCGGCGTGCGCGAGCGGCACCCGCCCGTGCACCACGAGCGTTCGTTCGAGCGCGATCACGTTGTCTTCGAGCTCGCGCACGGCGCCCTTGAGCAGCTCCTCCGGCACGGGTTTGCCCCCGGGCGCGCGCAGCGCGTCGAGCAGCGCCGCGACGCGGGCCGTGCGCAAAGGCGGGCGATACCCGAGCGCCCGAAGCAAAGGCCGCGCGAGACGCACGAGCGGGGCGCGCACGTCGTGCGGCCGCGCCGTGAGCTGCTCGATACGCTCGCCGAACGACGAGAGCACTTCGTCCGTCATGCGTTCCCGGTCCGCAGCGCTTGCGCCCACGCGGCGTCCGAGCGCTGCCGGAAGAGCTCGGTCACGGCCGTGCGTGTCCTCGCGTCGAGCGCGTCGATGCGGTGGCGCACGGCGTCGACCTCGGCTGCGTGCGCCGGAAACACCTCGGCGACGTTCCGCGCTTCGAGGGCAAACCGCGTCAGCGCCCCCTCGTCCCACAGGAGATCAAAAAACCGCGACTGCACGATCGCGCGCAGGCTCGCCTCGGCGCCGTCCGCGTGGTTTTCGAGGTCGCGCCAGAAACGTTCCAGGTAATCGAGCGACCGCCCGATCCGCGCGAGATCCCCGGCGACGACCCGCCCGCGCACCGCCTCCGGCAGCTTGCCACACGCGGCCGCGA
The DNA here is from genome assembly GCF_005144585.1 of Polyangium fumosum. Classification (GTDB taxonomy): domain Bacteria; phylum Myxococcota_A; class Polyangia; order Polyangiales; family Polyangiaceae; genus Polyangium; species Polyangium fumosum. Next base: position 319,999 of record NZ_SSMQ01000002.1, read on the forward strand.
TCGCCGCCGCCGCCTCCGCGGGCGAGGGCGCTTCCCGCACCCCCTCGGCGGCGACGACGAGCGCGATCTCGGCGAGCGTGTAGGCCGAGGAGACACGCCGCTCGGTCCCGCGGAGGCGGCGATACCCGTCGTAATCGTGGGTTTGTCCTTCGCCGACATTCGGCGCCGCATCCCCGCGCAGGAGCGCCTCGGCCGCCCAGCCGAGGAACGCCTCGGCGGCGATCGCCCGCGCGAGCCCCGCCCTCCCGAGCACCGCGACGAGCGCCTCGACCTCGCGCACGAGCGCGGTCCGGTCGCGCGCGTCGAAGCCCTTGAACACCACCTCGATCAGCGCGCCGAGCCGCGGCCCCGTGACCTTCTCTTTCAGCGACGAGGGCGCGCCGCGCACGCCCGCGAGGCGCGTCGCCATCACGTCGAGCCGATCGAGCTCGGGCGCGATCGCCGCGAGCACCTCGGCGAGCCTGCGCGAGGGCGCGCTCTTCAAGGCGCTCGTGACCACGCTGCGCAGCGAGATGTCGAGCAGGATCGTGATGTCGTCCTCGGCCGCGGCCACCGCGCGTTGCCAGGCTTTTTCCTCGCCGGTCTCGTGCACCGCGCCCTGGCCGAGCAGCTCGCGCCGCTGCTCGTAGAGCGATTCGAGCGCCTCGATCCGCGCGCGCGCCCTCTTTTGCGCCTCGGTGCCGTCGTCGATGATCGACGCGACGAGATCCGTCGAGGAAGCGCCCGCCGCGTGCCCCGCGGCCTCGTCGACCATCACGAGCGCCCGACCGCGCAGCCACCGCGCGACGGCGCGTGTCCCGGCCGTGCCGTCCTCGATCTCGGCGGCGAGCCGCGACAGATCCCTCACGACCTCGCCGATCGGCCGCGTCTCTCCGCCCGCGGCCGCGTCGATCCCGCGGCGCAACACGAGCGCCGTCAGCGCCCCGGTCGCGTCCTTCACGAGCGCGCCCGCGTGCGCCGCGTCGATCGAGCCCGCGCGCGCCTGCGCCCCGAGCTCGCGCATGGCGACGAGCAAGCGCGTCGCGTCTTTCGAGGCGATGGCTTGCTCGACCATCACGCGTGGCTTGTCCTCGGGCGGCGGCGGCTCGGATTTGCGCTTCTTCTTTTTGCCCGCGTCCGCCGGCACCGTCACGGCGTCGGGCCGCGGCGTATCGACCGCGGCGGGCCGGGGTTTTACGTGAATGGGCGGCATCTGCGCGAGGCACGATTCAAAGATCGAGCGCTCCGTGCGCACGATCCCGAGCTGCCGCCGCTCGTTCGGATCACTCTCGCGACCGATCAGCGCCTCGGTCTGATCCGGCGTGGGGCCCGAGAGCAAGAGGTGCAGCCGCAGCCATTTGAAATCGGAAGGCAGCACCTCGAGCGATCGCTTCGGATTGTGCAGCAGGCGATCCGCGACCACGGCCGCCCGGAGCACGCGGCCCGAACGAACGGCCGTGCGCGTGGAGATGTAACGCGTCGGCACGAACGCCGGATCGGCGCGCACGGCGGCGTTGAGCTCGCGATCGAAACGTTCGAGCAGCATCGCGAGGCCGTCGCAGACCGGATCGGAGACGTAGACCTCGTCGACGAGGTGCTGCAAAGCGTCGAGGTCCTGGACGCTCAGCGTGGATTCGAGCAGCGGCCGGGACGACCCCCCGACGTGGCGGCGCAGCACGAGACCGAGCTGATTCGGATCGGCGAACCCGCGCGGGACGAACGACACGAACGCGATACGATCGACGAACGCGAGCAACGTCTCCCGCGAGCTCTCCAGCACGTCGGCGATGTACCGGTTCGTCGTCATCAATGCGCACTCGATGCGCCCCCGCTTCACCTGCCCGCCTTGCTTCACCTCCCGCTCGTGCAGCACGTTCAGCGCCGAGCGGAGCAACATGTCGCGGCCGTCGAAGATCTCGTCGAGAAACGCGTGGACGGCGCCGAGCATCCCCTCGTCGGTGAAATGCTCGGTGCGCCCCGTCTCCATCAGCGTCTTGAAATCGATGGGGCCGATCAGGTCGGTCTGGACCGTGCTCTCGCCGATCTGCCGCGCGTACAGGCTCGGCGCGCCCGTCTCCTCGTCGAGGATTCGCCCGAGGACCGCGGAGGCGAGCTGGCTCTTCGCGGTCCCCGGAGGGCCGGTGACGAGCAGGTGCTCGCGCGAGAGCAGCGCGAGCGTGAGCTGGAGGAGCACGTCGTCGCGCTCGAGGAAAAGGTGATGGAGCTCGTCGAAGAAGGCGCGGAAGCGATTGGAAGCGGCTTCGAGGCGGATCGGATCGACCATCGCGGCCGAGGGTAGCGGCCCCGGGGGGCCGAGGTAAAGGCTAGAGAACGTGAAAATGAAGCTCGATCGGCAGCCCCACGTGCACCGCCGAGGCCCCGAGGCTCTTGCTCGCGCTCTCGACGCGCTCGGTCTGGAACAGGCTGTAGAGCGCGATGCCGGTCCGCACCGAGAGGTTCGGCGAGACCTGATAGCCGAACATTCCATACATCGACATCGCGACGCCGACCGTGCTCGAAGCCTCGTCGACCTTGCGCCCGTCGGGCAGCCGAAGCTTGCGGTCGTTCGACCCGAAATAGGGACCGATGCCGAGCCCAGGCAAAAACGCGAGCCGCCGCGTGACGGGCAGGATGTAATGGCCCGTGAACTCGAGCAGCGCCGCGACCGAGGTCGCATTGCTGCCGTCCTCACGCGTGAGGTTGTTGCCGAGCAGGCCGAACGAGGCGGAGACGAGCACCCGCTCGTACACCGTCAATCCCACCGTGGGCGTCAGCCGGAAGAAGAGCGTCGTATTGCTCTGCTCCTGGGCGAGGAGCGTATCGTTCGAGATGCCCGTGTAGCTGAACGCGCTCCGGCCCCCAAAACTCCATTTCCACGGCGCCGTGGGGATCTCGGGCTCGGGCGAAGGGATCGGCTGGGCGGCGGGGAGCGACGCCGCGGGCGGGGGCGGCGGCGTCTGCCCGCGCTTCATCGCCTCGTAATCGGCGAAAGGATCCGGCTGCGCCGCGGCCGTGAGCGAAACGGCGGCGCAGGCCGCGCAGGCGAGCGCGCTTGCCGTGAGCCGCTTCATCCTTTTCGTCATTTGATGCCCTCGACGAGCTCCATGTGGATCTCGATCCGTCGATTGTCCTCGCGGCCCTGCGGCGTGTTGTTGTTCGCGATCGGGCTCTCGGCGCCGCGCCCCTCGGCGATCAAAGAATCCGCGGACACGCCGCGCTGGATGAGCGCGTCCCGCACGGCCGCGGCGCGGTCGGCCGAGAGCTTCTTGTTCGTCGCGGCGGCGCCCCAGCCATCCGTGAATCCGAGGAGCGACACCCGCTTGTACACCGCCTTGTTTTCGATCAGCACCTTGGCGAGCTCATCGAGGGAGACCTCGCTCGCGGGCGTGAGCGTCGTCCCCTTCGAGAACTTCACGGGCGGATTCAAGCGGAGCTGCGCGCCGAAGCGCGCCACCCGCGTCACGCCGGCGGGCAGGAGGAACTCCGGCTGCTTGGCGATCGTGTCCTTGAAGATCTTGTCCGCCTTGTCGGCGAGGTCCTTCACGACCTCGTAACGTTTGTCGACGTACGCCGCTTGCGCGGAGATCATGTATTCGGTCGCGCGGATCCACGCCTCGCCGTCGATCGCGCGGCAATTGCGGGTCTCGCATATCTTCTTCGTGATGTTCGCCTCGCGGAGCGAGCTGTCCGCCGCCTCCCGCAAGGCTTCGAGCTTCTCGGCGGCGATCTTCGGATCGGACGCGTCCTTCCTCGGCTTCTGCAGCGCGGCCGAGAATTGCTCCTTGGCCTTGCCCGAAAGCTCGATCGCATACCCGAAGCGCCTGTCGACGTAAGCCTGGCGCGCCGAGGCGAGCAGCTCCTTCGCATTCGCGTACCCCGCGAGGTCACGCTCGCCGCACGCCTCTTTCTCGCAGACCTGCTGCCCCACGCTCGCCTCCCGGAGGAGCGTGTCGGCCTTCCTCGTGCGCTCTTCGAGCTCCTCGGGGCTGCCCCGATCCGCCGTCACCTCCGCGAGTGGTTCGAGAATCGCGGACGCGTCGTCGGCGAGGCGCATCGCGTCGGCGTGACGTTTCGCCTGCCAGGCTGCGCGCGATTGCGCGAGCAATGCATCCGCCTCCTCCAGGCGCTTTTTCGCGTCCGGCGACCGCAGCCTCGCCCGGTCCCGCAAGGAGAGCGCCCGAAAGACCCGCTCGTAGGCCGGTCGCCAGGAGGCGTCGACCGGCCCTTGCTTCTGCTGCTGCATCTGCACGAGCGCTTGCTCCATTTGCTGCAAGCGTGCCGCGAGGAACTGCTCTTCGCGCGCCGCCGATCTTTCGTCGACGATGCGCACCGTCGTCCCCGGCGGCGCCGGTGGCACCGGCGGAGGCGCCTGGACGACATACACGGGGGCCTGCGGCTGCGTGGGCTGCGGTTGCTGCGTTGGCGTGGGTTGTGTCGCGCTCGGGGTGCGCGCAGCGGGTGCGGGCGCGGGGTTCGACGCGGCCGGCGCCGCGGGCTTCGCCGCGACCTTCGCGGGCTCCGGCGCCTTCACCTTGGAGAGCACGGCGAGCGCGCGATTGGCGAAGTCCTCCGCCTCCTCGTACGACCTCCGCCCGAGCCAGGCATCCGCATTCGAGAGCAGCAGATTCCCTTGCAACACCCCCGGATCGTTCGGGTTCACGGTCTGCGCCCGCGCGCTCTCGACCTGCGCCTTCTGCATTGCCACGACGGCCTTCTTGCGGGCCGTCTCCTCCGCGTCCTCCGCGCGCTTCGGGCCGGCCTGCGTCGCTGCGGCCGGCATCGGCGCCGCGACCAGCCCGGGTTTGTCACAAGCGCGGAGCCGCTCGTCGGCGCGCAGCGCATATTCGTACGCGTGCTCGTAATCGGCGGCCTGGAACCGCTTCTGCGCCAGCGAGAGCATTGCATCCATCTCGCGGAACGGCCCCGGACATCGCTGATCCTTCAGCTCGCCGAGCGCCTCCGCGCGCCGCAGCTCCAGCGACACGAGCGTCCTGTCCGCGAGCGCCTCGATCGACGGCGCATCCGCGCGCGCCCCACCCGCCCGCGGACGCGGCGCGGCGGCGCGCGGCGCCTCGACGTTCGCCGTGCCCACGGGCGGCGGATTCGTCTCCTCCGCTCGCCTCGGCTCCCCTGGCTTTTCGCCGCCGGGCGCCGCCGCCTCCTTGTCCTTTTCCGTCACGCTGCCGATCGCCGACACGAACGAAGCCGCCGCGGACTGGCCCGCATTCGCCGCCTCCGCGTACGATTTCACCTCGAACGCGTCGAGGGCGACCTCCAGCAAGGCCTGCCCTTGCTGGAAATAAACCCCCGCGGATCCCCCGGTCGCGCCCTTTTCGAGCGCCGCCAGTTGCTTCTCGTGCGCCCGGTCGATCGCCCGCATCGCCCGGGCCGCCTCGGGTGAGCTCTTGCTTTGCTCTTCGAGGTTTTTGAGCCGCGCCTCCAGCTCGACCTTCCGCCGCTCCTCCTCGCTCGCGCCCGCGGCCTTGTCGACGACCCGCAAGAGCCGCTCCGCCTCGTCGCGCTCGGCCAGGTTTTTCGCCGACGTGAAGAGCTGGATGGCCTGGTACGCGTAAAGCGTCGCATGCTCGGAATCGCCGAGGTTGTGGGCCGCCTTCGCCCGACGCAGCAAATCACGCGCCTCCGCCACGAGCTCGGGCCGGGCAATCTTGATATCCCCGACGTCCTTGCGCGCGAGCAGCCGATCCGCCTCGGCGAGCGGGACCGGCGGCGGCGCCGACGCGCACGCCGCGACGAAAAGCGCGGGCGCGAACCGCGCCGCGAGGAGGAGGGCACCCGGGAGCCGCAAACGAAAGCGTGATCGTCTCATGCCATCACTCCGAGGTTTCATCGGCCGTCGGCGCGAGCGCCTGCTCCCTGCGCTTCGCCAGCTTTTCCTCCGCCCGGCGCCGCGCGTAATGCGTCTGGATCATCGAGAGTTGCCCCTCGGCGGTCGTGAGGTAGAGGTCGGCCCGCTCGTCGACCTTCCCGTCCTTGGCCTCGGCCTCGGCCGTGACGATCCAGGTCTCGGTCCGCTGCAAATCGAGCCGCACCTCGTTCGCGAGCGGATCGGCCTTCGTCTTCTCGAAGGCCCCCCGGATGCGGAGGATCCGCTCGTTCACTTCGAGCGCCGTGGCCGGATAAGGCCCGTAATTGCGCCCGCAGCCCGCGACCGCGGCCAGAGAAACGCCGAGGAGCGCGGCCAGGATGAATCCTCGGGAGCGACGAACGAGCGATGGCATGGGCGTCGCGAGGCCTCCGGTCAAAAGATGGCCGCCTGGAGCCGCAGGCGGAACGTGTGGGCGAACTGGTTCGGCACGACCGCGGCGGCGTCGCGCCGGAGGACGGCCGTATACACCACGGACGCGAACCGCGAGAGGCGCAGGCTCGCAATGTTGTCCCATCGATAGATGGGCCGGTACGTCGCGCCGAGGAACCCGCTGAACTGATCCGAGTCCACGAACAGATCGAGGCGGCTCTTGACGGAGAGCACCTTGAAGAGCGTGAACCCGACGAGCCCCGACGCCTCCGCGCCGTAATCGAAGGCGTCCGGCAGCGTGATCAGATCGAGGTTCGCGCCCGAGCGCCCCTGCACGTAACGCCCGCCGCCATAAAACGATTGCCGCATCGCGGCCCCGGCGCGGATGCCCAGCGTGATGCCCAGGAAATCGACACGTGTCCCGAACCCCGCGCCCTCCTGGACGAACAGGGGAAACCCCCCGGCGAACGTCTCGAGCTCGTCGCCGGCGAAATACTCCCCCTGCTTCACCACCTTCCCCTGCGCGTCGCGTGTCGTCGCGCGGTAGGGCTGCTCGTCCCGATAGGTGGTGTTGAAGAGCGTCGTATACCCCATGGCGTGGGCGTAGGGGCCGAGGATGCCGACGACACGATAGTTGTAGAGCAGCTCCGCGCTCACCTCGTCGACGACCTTGCGGAGCGGAAACGCCTGCTCGACGGGCGAGGTCAAGGAGAGGACCATCTCGTCGATGCCGACATTGAGCTGCGCGAGGTGGCGGCCGGAGTCGTAAGCGCCCTCGAAGCTCGTGAACCCGCCCGCCATGAAGACGTCGCCGTTGTACGTCGAGAACTGGTTCATCCGCTGGGCGAACGACACGTCGCCGCCGACGACCCATTGCACGCGCCACGGGCTCGGCTCGTACTCGGCCTCGGGACGACCGAACTCGGTCCGTACGATCTTGCCGTCCTCGACGACGACGCGGTATTCGATGAGCTCGCCGCCGCCGACCTGCATCGCGATCGAATTCACGGTCGCGTTCGGATTCGTGCCGAGCGCGAGGATGTACCTGCCCGGCGGCAGGATGAGCGCCTCCGGCTTCGCCGCCTTGTCGACCGAGGTCGAAACGGGGCCATACACGCGGGCCCCGTCCGCGGACGCGACGACGAACTTGTCCTCGATCGGCGCCTTTCGATCGTCGACGAGGCTCACGCGGAGCACGCCGAAGTTCTGCGCCGCGGTGACGGTCATTCCTTTGACCACCGTCACCTCGCTCGAAGCCCGGAGCGCCTCGGGCCCCGAGCCCACGAGCACGCGGTACTGGCCCGGCGGCACGGGGATCCGCTCGCCGATGTATCCCCGCGCGACGGTCTCCCCGTCGTATTGCACGAGCACGCTCGCGCCGGGCAGCCTCCCCGCGGGGCTCGGCACGAATACGGCGCCGTACCCGGTGGGCAGGGGCGTGATATCCATGTCGAGCTGATCCTGAACGGACATTCCGGAGGTGCGCTTCGGCGCCGCGGCCGGCGTCGTCTGGGCGAGGGCGGGCGCGGCGAAGAGCAGCCCGGCGAACGAGAGGGCCACGAAGCGCGCGCCCGTGTGGCGATGGAAGACGCGGCCGTTTCGCGGAAATGGAGGGAGCTGGTTCACGGCGTGGCCATTTCTCCTGGCGGCGTGTACGTGGGCGCTCGGAAGCGGTCTTTGCGCATCGTACGATCGAAGCTTCGGAAATGTCCAGGAACGGATCGGATCGGCTCCGGACGCCTCGCGCAACGGGAGCGAAAAATTCGTGCTCCGATTCCAGCACCACGGCGGTTATCGCAGCATCGGATGGCGGCGATCGATGATGATCCGGAGTACATGCATGAGACCTGTCCTCGTTCTATCTGCTGCGATGTCCGTCGTGGTCTACGGTTCGAGCGCCGCTGCCCAGCTTGCCATCCAGACGACCAACGATCCCGACGCCCTCGCCACGGCGCTCCTGAGCAGCACGAGCGCGATCACCATCACGTCCGTCGTCTATAGCGGCGCGGCCGCTGCGGCGGGGACCTACACGGAGGGTCCGCAAGGCATTGCGGACGGCGCCCTCTTCACGACGGGCAGCGCCGAGTCCGCGCTTCCCCCGAGCGACAGCCCGAGCACGAGCACGAACAACAACCTTGGCGGCGATGCGCTCTGCAACGCGCTGATCCCGGGCTTCACGAGCTTCGACGCGACCAAGCTCACGATCACGTTCGACCTCGCGCCGAACTTCGACGGCATTTCGTTCCAATCGATCTTCGGCTCCGAGGAGTACCCGGAGTTCGTCGGATCGAACTTCAACGATGTGTATGGCGTGTACCTCAACGGCACGCAGATCGCCTTCGACGCCAGCGGTGACCCCATCACGATCAACGGCCCGTTCTTCTCGTCGGGGGCCGTCATCGTCGAGCCCGCGACCGGGACCGAATACGACGGCTCGACGGAGCTCCTGACGACCCAAGCCCCGCTCGCCGGCGGCTCCACGGGCAACGTGCTCGAGATCGTCATCTGCGACGCGGGTGATCAGATCCTCGACAGCGGCGTCTTCCTCGCTGGCCTGAACGGCTGCGTCGGGGACAACTGCACCGGCACGGTGCCCTGTGACCTCATCGACAACGACGGGGACGGCGCGAACTCGTGCGTCGATTGCGACGACGCGAACCCTGCCGTACATCCGGGCGCCGCGGAGACGTGCAATGAGGTCGACGACGATTGCGACGGCGAGGTCGACGAGGGCGACGTGTGCTGTCCGGACCCCGACGCCGACGGCGTATGCGGCGCCGCGGACCAATGCCCCGACACCGTCTTGCCCGAATCGGTCCCGACGGTGAAGCTCGGGGTCAACCGGTGGGCCGATACGGACGGCGACGGCGTGTTCGACACGACGTCACCGAGCGGCGTCGGCCCCGGGAGGTCGTACTCGATCGTGGACACGGGCGGCTGTAGCTGCGCGCAGATCATCGAGGCGCTCAGCCTCGGCGAGGGACACAAGAAATTCGGCTGTAGCATCAGCGCGATGGATACGTGGGTGGCCCTGGTGCACGACTGACGGGCGACGTGAGGGGATCGCCGCGCTTGCGCTCGAAACGGCCGGGAACCACGAAGGTCCCATGGACTTCCTCGACGACTCTCTGTTCCCGGAGACCCAGGACAAGCTCGTCATCACGGTCGCGCCGTACGGGCCGGAGTGGGAGCCGGCCGATTTCCCGCAAGACATCGCGGTGACGATGGAAGAGCAGATTCAGAAAGCGGTGGATTGTTCCAACGCCGGCGCCACGGTGCTGCACGTGCACGCGCGCGAGGCGGACGGCAAGGGCTCCAAGCGCCTGTCCCGGTTCAACGAGCTGCTCGCGGGGCTGCGCGACGCCGTGCCCGACATGATCCTGCAGGTCGGCGGCTCGATCTCCTTCTCCCCGGAGAGCGAAGGGGAGAAGGCGAAATGGCTGAGCGACGACACGCGCCACATGCTGGCCGAGCTCTCGCCGAAGCCCGACCAGGTGACGATCGCGATCAACACGAGCCAGATGAACATCGTCGAGCTGATGACCGAGGACGACTATGCCGGCAGCTCGTTCGCGCGGCCCGACGTGTACAACGCCTACCGCGAAATGACCGTGCCGGCCGGCCCGGCCTGGGTCGAGGAGCACCTCCGGCGGCTCTCGGCCGCCGGCATCCAGACCCATTTTCAGCTCGCCAGCGTCCCCCAGCTCGAAACGGTGGAGCGCCTGATCCGCCACGGCGCCTATGCGGGGCCGCTCAACCTCACCTGGGTCGCCATCGGCGGCGGATTCGACGGGCCGAACCCGTGCAACATGATGGAGTTCATCCGCCGCGTGCCGAACGGCGCCTGCCTGACGCTGGAGAGCGTCATGCGGAACGTGCTCCCCATCAATACGATGGCCATCGCGATGGGGCTGCACACCCGCTGCGGCATCGAGGACACGCTCTGGGGGCGCAAGGGGCAGCGCATGACCTCCGTGCAGCAAATCGAGCAGCTCGTCCGCATCGCGCGCGAGCTCGGCCGCGACGTGGCGGACGGCAAGGAGGCCCGCCGCATCTACAAGATCGGCACATTTTACAAGGACGCCGACGAGACCCTGTCGAAGCTCGGGTATACGCCCAATCGCAAGGCGGGCGAGCGCGGGGTCCCGCGGCGCATGGCGGCCTAGCGTAGGCGAAGGGGGGCATTTCCATGGCACACGCGGTCCGATTTCACGAGACCGGCGGACCGGACGTCCTGCGCTGGGAGGAGGTCGCCGTCGGCAGCCCGGGTCCGGGCGAGGCCCGGGTCCGGCACGCCGCCGTCGGGCTCAACTTTGCCGACACTTACTTTCGCACGGGGCTTTATCCCGTACCGCTCCCGAGCGGCATTGGCGTGGAGGCCGCCGGCGTGGTGGAGGCGGTCGGGGAAGGCGTCACGAACGTCGCGCCGGGCGACCGCGTGACGTACACCGGCTTTCGGGACACGCTCGGCGCCTACAGCACCGAGCGGACGCTGCCAGCGGCGCCGCTGATTCGATTGCCCGAGGGCATTCGCTACGAGACCGCCGCGGCCATGACCATGCGGGGCCTCACGGCGGCCTACCTGATGCGCCGCATCTGGCCCTTGAAGGCCGGCGACGTCATCCTGCTCCACGCGGCGGCGGGCGGCGTGGGCCTGATCGTGTCGCAATGGGCGAAGCTCCTCGGCCTCACGGTGATCGGCACGGTGTCGACCGAGGCAAAGGCGGAGATCGCTCGCGCGCACGGCTGCGACCACATCGTCCATTACGGCCGCGAGGACGTGGCCCGGCGGGTGCGCGATTTGACGGGCGGAGCAGGCGTCTCGGTCGTGTACGACAGCGTCGGGAAAGACACGTTCGCCGGCTCGCTCGATTCCCTGAAGCGGCGCGGGTTGCTCGTCTGCGTGGGCACGAGTTCGGGCCCGGTGCCGCCGCTCGACGTGGCGAAGCTCGCGGTCAAAGGGTCCGTCTTCGTCACGCGTCCGGCGCTCGCCGATTACATCGCTGATCCCGCGGAGAAGGCCGAGCTCGCCGGAGAGCTGTTCGACCACGTCGCCTCGGGGCGAATCCGGATCGAAATCCACCAGCGCTACCGGCTGGAGGACGCGGCGCAGGCGCACCGTGATCTCGAATCACGCAAGACGACGGGCTCGTCGATCTTCCTCACCTGACCCACCCCCCAGGAGACGCCGCCATGACGAGCGCAGCACGAAGCCGATCGACGATCCCCCGCCATGCGACGCAAGGCTCCATGAAGGTCTCGCCGTTGACCTGCACGATTGGCGCCGAACTCGAACACGTGAGCCTGGCCGACGCCGCGCGCGACGATGGGCTCTTTACCGAGATCCGCACGCTGCTCTTGAAACACCGCGTGCTCTTCCTGCGCGATCAGGACATCACGCGCGCCGACCACGTCGCCTTCGCGAGGCGCTTCGGCGCGCTCGAAGACCACCCCGTCGCCACCAGCGATCCCGACCATCCGGGGCTGGTCCGCATTTACAAGGACCTGAACAGTCCGCCGGAGCATTACGAGAACGCCTATCACTGCGACACGACGTTTCGCGAAGCGCCGCCGATGGGCTGCGTCCTGCGTTGCGTCGAGACGCCGGCCGTCGGCGGTGACACGATCTGGGTCAACATGGTCGAGGCCTATCGCCGCCTGCCCGAGCCCATCCAGCGGCAAATCGCCAATCTGCGCGCCAGGCACAGCATCGAGGCGACCTTCGGCGCCGCCATGCCCATGGAGAAACGCCAAGCGCTCGCAGCTCGTTATCCCGACGCGGAGCACCCGGTGGTGCGTACCCACCCGGAGACCGGCGAAAAGGTCTTGTTCGTCAATGCGTTCACCACGCACTTCGTCAACTTCCACACGCCGGACAACGTGCGCTTCGGCCAGGACTTCGCGCCCGGCGCGAGCCACCTGCTGAGTTATCTCATCAGCCAGGCGCAGATCCCCGAGTATCAGGTGCGGTTTCGGTGGAAGAAGAACAGCGTGGCGATCTGGGACAATCGCTGCACGCAGCATTATGCGGTGCAGGATTATTGGCCGGCGGTGCGGAGGATGGAGCGGGCGACGATCGTCGGTGATCGGCCGCGCTGAAGGGGCTCTGGATCAGGTTTTCTCCGGCGCCTCGACCTCGCCCTCGGCCCGCACCTCGGCGACCTCGGCCCAGAGGGCGTCGAGGTCGATCACGAGCCCGGCGCATCCCGGAACCGAGTCAATCGGCCCGTCGGTCGACGTGACCTTGTGGATGTACTCGCTCTCCGGTCCGAGTTCGAGGATCTCGAACGATTGCAGCGCCGGATCGACGATCCAGTACCATTTCACGCCGAACGCAGCGTACTCCCTCAATTTCTCCACGCGGTCGCGCCGGGCATCCCGGGGCGTCGCCGAGACGACCTCGACGGCAATGCTCGGAGGCACGCGGATCGGCCCCTCCGCAGGCGGACGGCGTGATCCGGCGAGGTACACCGTGAGGTCCGGCATGCGCCCCCGCGTGGCCGACACCGCAAACTTCCCCGCGGACCCAGCGACGCGCGCTCCATGCGCGAGCGCCCAGGACCGAAGCAGGTGTGCGAGCCAAACGACGACGACCTCGTGGACGTACCCGGCCATCTCTTCCTCGACGAGCGCGCCATCGACGAGCTCCCCCGGCTCGTCCTCGGGGAGCGCAGCCCACTCCTCGATCGTCATGCGCCGGGGGGACGCACGGTCGGCGTCATGCGCGACGAAGCTCATGGGGGAAAGTTTACCGAACCTGGATGGGTGTGTCGAGGCGAGGGGGACGCAGACGGGGAGGAGGGCGCGCGACTGTACGAGACGGGTCGCGCGCCTCTCCGATGGAGATCAGGCGTCGGCGGGCGGGAGCGGATGCGAGGGGAGCGGTTCTTCCACCCCGCCGCTCTCGCTCACGGAGGTGGCGGCGTCAGCCGCCGCCGGGGCCGGGAACATGACGTCCTGGGTCACGCGATCCCGCGGGAATGCCGTACGGACCTGGCCCATGATCCGATCGACGGTATCGTGGTGCGCGTCGCGAAGCGCGACCTCGAGCTTAAAGGCTTCGTCGTGCGCCGCGAGGGCGACCAGGTGTGCGGCGACGGTGGCCTCGAAGCTCGCGAGCGCGGCTTTCAGCTTCGGGAGCCACGCGGCCCGATACCCTTCGATGTTGGCGACCTTCGAATTCTCCAGCCGCTCGACGAGCTCCCGCACTGGCTTGATCTGGCTTTTGCCTACGGGGGTGAGGATGGGCTTCAAGCCTTTCGGATAGACGCTCGCGCAGATCCGCCCGCGCCTGCCGCCGTCCTCCATTTCCGCGGCGCGAAGGGCCAGCCGAACGATGCGCTCGACGCTGTACTCGCCAAAGCGGAGCGCGGCACGAGTCTGGACGACGGGGACATGGAGGTCCCGGCGCTTGTCGTGCTGGGCTGCAAGGGAGTCATTGGCAGCCTGGATGTCGGCGGTGGCGGAGGCCATCTCGGGGAAGCAGGCGAGGCCGGCGGCGAGCTCGACGCCATACTCGAAACGGACGGTCGACGAGGCATTGCTGCGATACTTGCGCATGAGGTCATCCCTGGGCCCAAGGCCCGGTCTGGTTGGTTCCGAAGCCCCTGCCGAGCCACACGCATCGGCGGGTCCCCGTTAAACGGAGACGGGAAAAAACCATTCGATGCAGAGCAGCAGTTCGACGTCGGAGCGACGCGAGAGCGTCGGCGCAGGGCGAGGGGCGCGCGTCACGGTTGTCCGTGTGGCTCGGTCGCCGGGCGCACGGCGCGCGGGGTCGTTGCACGAAGGGCTCGGCGCGAGATGAGGGGCACGCGTCGACGAGACACGAACAGGTCGGCGCCGAGATCGAACGCGCACGTCGATGCGACACGAATAGGTCGGCACGAGGAGAGGCGCGCGCGTCTTCGTGGCGCGGAGCCGTCGGCGCGGAGCCGAGGGGCACGCGTCGACGAGACGCACGAGGGTCACCGCGTGGCGAGGGGGAAGGAGGCGGGGGACGGTGTACGTCGGCCGGAGCGACGAGATACTCGTGAGAAGAACCGCAAGGAAACGCCTTTCGGCATCACAGCTGAGAGCGAGAGAGCTGTTCAGCCTGCAACGAAACTGAACATGTGCTCAACGCCACCAATGGCATCTGACAAGGTCTTGGGGCGCCAATCTTGTGGCCCCAACAACACATTCTCCGTTCCAAGCGCTCGGGAACCCAACTTCCAATGTCAGCGAAACACGTAAGCGGGTTCGATCTCGTGTTGACAACAACGATCGCCGTACGTAGATCGCCACGGTCTACAACGGAAGACAGCAACTAACCTCAACATCATCGAAAGATCAACCCGCCATGGCAAGCGCACCTTCGTCTAGCAGTCCTCCCGTCTATCTCGTCGCGCCATCTTCTTCCTCGGGGCAGCGTAGCACTCAGCTCGTCGAGCCGGGAACCCCCCACCGCCGCGTGGGCGTGTGGGAGCGGCTCTGCTGGATTTTGCTGGCGCCGCTCCTGGGGCGCGCACCAGCGCACGTGGCTTTGCAAGTCGTCGCCTTCGTAATCCTCGCTGGGCTCGGGGTCACGTTGCTCATCCGCCTGGCGGAGCTGATCGCACAGGCTGGGCGCGCCTGTGGCCTGCCTGGCGGCATCTCCTTTGGGATGGAGCACGTCCTCACGGTCGTGTACGATGGCACGCACACATTTCCAGCCCACGGAGCCTGCACGTGACCCCGTCCGCACCATCCTCGCCGCCCGCCGACCGCGTCGACATCGTCTTCCCGCTCGCAGGCACGCTGGTGCCACGCGATCACGGATACGCACTCTTCGGCGCCCTCGCGCGCGTCCGACGACGGACCGCCTCTCCTCGCAAGGAGCGTCGGCGCCCAGCTTGGAGAGCCCGCCCCCGCAACTTCACGTACGCAACACGATTTTGTGCCTGTTTCTCTTGATGAAATCAAGCAGGCGCCCCGCGACATCACCCGCGATTTCGAAGTACCGGCTGTCGTACTCCCCTAATTTTGCCTCACGTTCTTCGTCCTGCACTGCCATCACGCCATCGATGGCCTCAACCGTGATCGTTCCCTCAATGCCTAGGCTCTTCATTGCCTGCCTGGTCAAGGCGGCGATCTCGGTACATCCCAGATCGTTGAGAGCCTCGACGAGGAACGGGGCATACTCCTTGGAGGAGTTGACAAAAAACTGACTGAATCCACCATTGTTCACTTCGCGCTCGAACGCCTCAATCGCAAGGATGGTCCGCTCTTCCCGAGTCAGATTTTTATCGCCGACACGCGCCGCTTTCTGATCCAACGCCTGCTCGAACACGAGGACCAAGGAATCCGTTCTGTACTCCCCCTCGAGGGCCAAGAGCTCGTCCGTCGATTGTCCAGAATACACAGCGTCACCCCGACCAGACCACGTTGAAGTCCAGGCCGCGGAGGCCGGCCGCCTTGACCCGCTCGACGAATCGTTCGCTCACGTAGGTGGAGCTCCCACGATGCGGCAGACGAAACAGGTCGATGCCTTCGATCGCGGACGCGAAGAACGCAGGCTTTTTGATCCACATGATCCTGTCCGTGCCAGGAATCCTCCTCAGCGTCGAGTTGGCCTCGTCCAGGGCGTCGATCACGCGTGCATTGAGCACGTACAGCTCGACGCCGTCGTCGGTGGACAGCGGGAGGACCTCGCCGTTCGCTTCGAGGATGTCGCGCAGCGCATCGACGGCGGTGCGTCGCATGACAAGGGCATCAGAACCGAGCCATGGGAAGTCTGAAGGCTTGAACCCTTGGCGCTTATCCGCCCGGACACGACGGACCCTGATCGGCTTCCACGTCGCGGCGCGAGGCGTCCCGTCGAACTGAAGAAAGACCTCGGTGTCCTCGCTGTGGATCGTATTCACCCACTCATAATTCGTCGCTACCAACGGCTCATAGATCACCATGTTCAGAAACCTCCGGAGAGAAGAATGTTGCGAATATCTTGGAGGATTGCCTCGGCTTCCGCCTGGGTTTTCGCCGTGTCGAGCATCTGGTTCACCGTCTGGTAGTAGGTATTCGTGTGCAGTGTCGAGTGGACCGCGGCTCCCGTCGGGTTCGGCGCAGCGCGCGTTGCAGGTAGGAAGACCCCGTTCGCCGCGTCGTCCATGCCAATCCCGAACTTTGCCAAGATATCTCGCGCTCTCTGTGCCGCGGGAGCATTGCCCGCCACGATATGATGCACCGCAGCGCCCGGAGGCCGAGCATGCCCGGCCTTTTCGAGCGCCCGTCCGAGCGCGTCCGACGACGGACCGCCTCTCCTCGCAAGGAGCGTCGGCGCCCAGCTTGGAGAGCCCGACCCCTCCGACCAAGCCTGCCCAAACCCATCAATCCCCACCCCCACCGCCGCATACCCATTCACGAGCATCCCGGCCGACGCCACCGCGATCGGCACCCCCACGATCGCGCCCCCGCCCGTGGTGCTCATCCCACCGCCCACGAACGACCCGCCCACGCCGAGCGCCATCTGCACGAGCCCGATGCCAATCTCGCCGATCGCCTTGCCCATCTTTAGCGGCGGTGGGTGGGATGGAGCCGCGCGTCACCCCGACCAGACCTCGTTGAAGTCCAGGCCGCGGAGGCCGGCCGCCTTGACCCGCTCGACGAATCGTTCGCTCACGTAGGTGGAGCTCCCACGATGCGGCAGACGAAACAGGTCGACGCCTTCGATCGCGGACGCGAAGAACGCAGGCTTTTTGATCCACATGATCCTGTCCGTGCCAGGGATCCTCCTCAGCGTCGAGTTGGCCTCGTCCAGGGCGTCGATCACGCGTGCATTGAGCACGTACAGTTCGACGCCGTCGTCGGTGGACAGCGGGAGCACCTCGCCGTTCGCTTCGAGGATGTCGCGCAGCGCATCGACGGCGGTGCGTCGCATGACGAGGGGACCAAAACCGAGCGACGGGAAGTCCGAGGGCTTGAACCCTTGACGCTTGTCCGCGCGGACACGACGGACCGCGATTGGCTTCCACGTCGCGGCGCGAGGCGACCCGTCGAACTCCCTGAAGACCTCGTATTCCTCGCTGTGGATCGCATTCACACACTCGTAATGTTCCGCGGGAATCGGCTCATAGATCACCATGCTCAGAAACCTCCGGAGAGAAGGATGTTGCGAATGTCTTGGAGGATGGCCTCCGCTTCCGCCCGGGTTTTCGCCGTCCCGAGAAAATCGTTCACCCTTTTGTAGTAAGCGTTCGTGTGCAGCGTCGAGTGGACCGCGGCTCCCGTCGGGTTCAGCGCAGCACCCGTTGCAGGCAGAAAGGCGCCGTTCACCGCGTCATCGATGCCGATACCGAACCGTTCGAGCACGTCCCGCGCCGGCTCGGCCAATTTTGCTTCACGAGCCACGATATGATGCACCGCAGCGCCCGGAGGCCGAGCATGCCCGGCCTTTTCGAGCGCCCGTCCGAGCGCGTCCGACGACGGACCGCCTCTCCTCGCAAGGAGCGTCGGCGCCCAGCTTGGAGAGCCCGCCCCCTCCGACCAAGCCTGCCAAAACCCACCCCACCCCACCCCCACCGCCGCATACCCATTCACGAGCATCCCGGCCGACGCCACCGCGATCGGCACCCCGACGATCGCGCCCCCGCCCGTGGTGCTCATCCCACCACCCAGGAACGACCCGCCCACGCCAAGCGCCATCTGCACGAGCCCGATGCCAATCTCGCCGATCGCCTTCCCGAGTCGCGCCTGCGGCGTCCCCTTCGCCAATGTCCCCGAATCGATCGCGATCTGCGCCCCGATACTCCCGCCGGGCACCACGCCGATCATCGCCCCCGACACGACGCCGCCGCCATACTGCACCGCGGGCAATTCCTTGAAGCTCATCTCCGGCTCGGCCGCATCCGGCAACGACGCCGCCGGTGGGCTCGGCAGATGCGCGCGGAACGCCGCCACGATACCGGTTTGCGCCTCCGGGTCCTTCGGTATCCGCGGCGGACCGATGACAATGACGTTGATGACGCCATCCGGCCCGGTCAATACGGGCTGCCCCGCTTGGCCGAGCAAGATCGCCTGATACCCGCTCGGATCCACGTATGCGAGCGGATTGTTGAACGTATACGAATATGGATTCCAAGCCTGCCCGGACAGGACATCCGCCACGATGGGATCTGTCTGCAGAAACCGCCCGATCCTCGGGTCGTAGATACGCCCCTTCGCATTGACGAGCCCGACCTCCTCGTCTTGCTCGTGCCAGGTGAACCCACGCCGCATCCCCGTGCTCGCAGTCGCCCCGGCACTCCCACCCCACGCGGGATCCCGCGGCGCCCCGAACGCGTCGAAGCTCCGCCGATCCACCTCCGCGCCGGCCTCGTCCGTGATCACGTCGACCGAGCCGAGGTGGTCCACGTGCACATAACGCCGCGTCTCGTTCTCGCCGCGCCGCTCGAAGACCGCGACCATCCGCTCGCCATTGCTCACGAAGTACCGGTCGACGACCCCCTCGGGGCGCGTCTCCTGCTCGAAGAGATCCCCGAAATAGATCGTCTCCCGCTCCCCACGCCGGCCGAGCACCCGCGCCCCATGGCCGTCGTATTCGAACGTGGTGGCGGGGCCACCAGCCGTTGGCACGTACGATCGCGGCAGGTCGAAGTCCGTATACGTGATGGTCACGTCCGGCCGCGTGATCTGATTGCCCACGGCGTCGTTTGCGAACGCCGCGCTCCCCGCGAGCTGCACCGCGTGCGGATGCGCGGGATCGTACGTGTATGTCCCGACGTCCGATTTGAACGTGATATCGCCGGCCGCGTCATACTCGATCACCGTATCGCACGGCCCACTCCATTCGAGGCACGAGAGCGGGGATTCGCAGTCCTCCACCCGGCTGCACGTGAGCCGATCGAGCTCGTCGTGCTGGAACCGCTCGATCTTCTGCTGTCGCTTGTCCTCCCTCGAATCGACGTTCAGCCGCACATTGTGCCGATATACGAGTCCCTGAAGCATGTTCGTGCCGTGGTGCGTGAAGATGCTCTCCACGGCGCCGCTCTGCGGTGAAACATCACGCTCTGTGAGCGCCCCGTTCCCGAACGTCTCCATGACGGTGCGTCCCGCGCCGTCGATCATGTCGAGCTGCCAGATGAGATCCCGCGTGACCCCCTGGCGAACCGCCGTCAGCGTGCCTGTCGTGTCGTACTCGTGGTAGACGCTGAAATCACTCTCGTCCGGATACGTGATCCCCGAGAGTCGACCGAACGTGTCATAACTACGCCACGCCGTGAACGCGCGTGTATCCGCCAGCCGGAGCGTCGTATACCACGGCCGCGAGAGCGAATCGTACTTGTATTCGACCCGGTGCCCGTCCGCGCCGATCACACGCGATGGGAAGCCGACGCCATGGTCCGCCATGTCGAACTCGTACGTCGAGATCCCGCCGCCCTGCTCGCGGCGCGTGAGCCGACCGAGCACATCGTGCTCGAACTTGTAATGCCGCCCCAGCGCGTCGACGAGATCCGTGACCTGATCGAAGCCATCAAAAACGGACGTCGTCTTGCCCCGGTCTGGATCCGTCTCCTCGATACCTCGGCCATAATCGTCGTGTACCGTCTCCCGGGACGTCCCGTCGGGCAGCTCGACGCTGCGCACGAGCCCGAACGGCTCATAGATATACGTCGTCTCGCCACTCTTCGCGTCGACGACGGAGATCGGCCTCCCGATCGCGTCGAGTAGGGTCCTCTTCGTCAGGACGCCCCCATCGGGATTGCTCTCCTGCGTGAAGACCTGGTCGTGGTCGTACGTAAGATTCGAAATCGCGCCCCAGGGTGCCTTCGTGGAGATCACGCGCCCGGCGTTGTCGTACTCCCACGTCGTGCCGAGCCCGGCCGCCGGAGCGTCGCCCTCGATGTGCGGATTGCTCTCCCACACCCTTCGCCCGTGGAAATCGTACGACCTCTCCGCGACGATCCACTTCCCGACCCCGAACGCCGAGATCCCGGACATGAGCACATCCGGCCCCTTCGATCGCTGCCGCACCGGGCGCCCGAGCGAATCGAGCACCGTCTCCCGCGCGCCGTGCCCCGGCGTCGCCTCCTGCACGTGAAGCGCCCATTCATTCGCGAACGGCCCGCCATCCTTGACCCGCGCGAGGCTCCGCGTGCGGACGACCCCATCCGGCCTGTGCTCCTCGACGACGCGACCGAACCCGTCCACGCGCCATTTCGTGACGAGCGCGTTTGGATCGCGCATCGAGAGCTCCACGCCGAGGCCCGCGTCGAACACGTGATACGACGTGTGCCCTGCAGCATTCCGCGTCGCCCACGGGTACGTGCCCGAGGGCTCGTACGTCACGCATGCCTCCCGGTGATGCCCGAAGGCATCGTCCGCGAGCACGCTCGTGACGTTCCCGAAGTCATCGCGCAGAAAGTGTACCACGCGCCGCGCGGCGGGGTCGTTCGGCGCGCGCGTGCTCCGCCAAAGCGCGCCCCGGAGGTCGAACGCCTGCTCGATCTCCCGGCACCGGGTCTCGCCGAGCGCCGAGCTGCACGTCTTCTCCTTCTCGACGAGGCCGAGCAGCCACAGCGCGGGGTCATGGGTCACCGTGCGCGTCGTCTTGTTCAGGAGGTCGACGCCCTCGGTAAACGATCGCATCTCGAGCACGTTCCCGAACGTGTCGACGTCATCGACGACGGTCCACGTGCGCTCGAGGAGGTCCCCGTCCTGCTCGCGGCGCTTCTCCGTCCTCCGTGTCGTGACGAAATAGGTCGCGCCGCCGCTCGTCGGGATGACCTCCGGCTCCACGTAGGACGAACGCACTTCCTCCTTCGCGGCGGAGATCCGGGTCTCGGACTCGATCACCATTCCGGCGAACGGAAACGTTCGCCGCGCGGAATCGAACGTCACGTTGTCGAAGCGCTCGTGAACCTCGGTGCCCGTGTCGAGGTCACGCACGATACGCGTACCGAACCCGAGGAACCCGCGACCGTGCCGGTGCGCGCGGCCATCGCGATACTCGACCTCGAACCTTCGTGCCTCGTTCTGGCCATTGTTCAGCCGGTACGACGATACGACAGGGGCGCCACCCACGACGCAGGCACGCGGATAGATGCAATCGTTCTCCGGATCCGAGCGCGGCGCATAGGTAGCTTCACCTCGATCGACCAGATCACCATACGTGATCTCGAGATCCGGCAAGAACCCGGGATCGCTTGGGTCTTTAGGGTTCCGTCCCGTCGTGAGGGTCGTGAGCAGATCCCGCGGCGCCCGGTTCCGGTACGCGACCATCTGCGCGTCGTGGTACGGATACACGATGTCCGTGTCCTGGTCCCCGTCGAGATCGATTGTGCGGAGCAGGTATTGTGGGGCCACGGTGTCGCCGTATGGATTCTCGAACTGGATCGATGTGGCCGTGACCGTCGCGTTTTCCCCGAGCTTGCCGCTCTCGTACACCACGTAACACGTGTCATCTCCGCAGGATCCCGGCACCGGCAGGAACAGGTCGTCGCGGCCGTCACGATTGGAGTCGAAGACCCTCGCGTAAGGCGAGTACACGAACGCTTCAGAGCCGGCGGCCGGGAAGGGAGCGTAGACCGCACCGAAGAACTCGAATTCGTCGCGCCCGTGGTTTTCGTACACGAAGGGGATGATGTCCGTGCCGAGGTTGCCTACATGGAGGAGGTCCGGATAACCGTCGGCATTGATGTCGGGGAAGAGGACCCGGAGCGCTTCCCACTCCGCGTTCATGCTCGCGGCGTGCACCTTCGTGAGCGGATAGGCGACCATCTCCGCGACCGGGTCTTCCGACACTCCCACGCCGAGGGCATTGGCCATGGGAAGACCCGTCGACCGGCTCTCCCACGCGAGGGAAGGTACATCGAGCCGATGCACCCACCACTTCGCGTCCGTGTCGACCGTGACGAGCTCCGTCTGCCCGTCCGCGTCCCAGTCGACCGCCCCGAAGAACCGCTTCATCGTCCAGCAAGACACGCCATCGAGCGCCGGAATGGGGCGCTCTTTTTCCTCGAATCCGCCCGGTCTCCACAGGTGCGCGCGCCAGTGCGCGAGCGATGGCTTGCAGTCTTCGCCCGGGAGGCAATTGTCCTCCACGTAATTCACGCCGGCGTACCACGTCCGCTCGTCGTCACACCCCACGAAATCGAGCATGCCGTCGGCATCGAGATCCGCGAGTGTCCAGCCTGAAGCGCTCTCGGGCGTGAACTCCGATGCTCGGAAATGCGCCTGGCGCCTGATCTTCGTGGCGACGCGTTCGAAGTGGGGCGACGGCTCCGGCTTCGATACGAGGACGTGGTGGAAGTTCCAGCCTACGCCCGACGGTTGATCGATGAGGAGGTCGATGCGACCATCGCCATTGTAGTCGAGAGGAGAGATGAGCCACTGCCCGAGGAAGCCCGTCGGATAGGAAAGGTCCGCCCACTCCACGGGCACGCCCAGGTTCCCGCCGCCGACGTTCTCGTACACGAACCAGCGATTCCTTCCCGTCTCGGGGTGGGTGGTGGACGTGACGATGTCCGGGAGACCGTCTCCCGTCACGTCGGCGAGGGTCCAGCTATATTGAGGGTCTTCGTTCTTCGTGGGGACGTGGGGCCAGAGCGCGCTCGTCTCGAAGCCGCCTTGGGCCCCGCCGTCGCTCCAGCCGAACCGCGTGGCAGGCTTGCATTGCGCGAGGTCCCCCGCGGCGCATTCTTCGGCCTTCACGAGCAAGGAGCGGTCGGTGATGGGGTCCGGGTCGTAATCGAATTCATATGAGCGGACCTTCACCCCGTCGGCGAACATGTCGACGCCAGCGAGCTGCTTGTCCCGCGAGATGCGCTCCCCCTCGTGAAACATGGCGCCGCCGTCGTTGACGGTATAGCGGAATCGAACCTCGCGGCTGCCCTGCGTCTCGACGCCGTTCGCGCCGATGTGACCCGCGTACGTGATCCGGTCGGGGACTCGCTCGCGCGTGGCGCCGCTCTGCGCGTTCGCGTCCGTTGCGTAATGATACCGGATCGTATTGCCGAACCGATCCCGCTCCCGCTCGATGCTCCAGGCGCGCGTGATGCCGTGCCGCCAGACGACGCGCGCCGCATTGCTTTTACCGTACTCGACGACGCGACCGTCGCGCCGAAAGACGACGAAATAGATCGCATCGAAGCCATCCTTCGAGGGCGCGCCATACCCGTGGATCTTCGTCTGCGTATCGGGGAACGTGCGGTACTCGGCGAAATTGCCGACCGTGTCCTTCCCTTGGCCCACCTGCACCAGGCGCAATCCATCCAGGCAAACGTGGTCCGCGGTGTCGAGCCGGACGCCGCGGATCGCGCCGTCCTGCGCGAGGTTCGTGCTGCAGCGGTGGATCATCGAGAGCCCTCGGAGGGAAAACCCCTTGCCAAGGAGGCCGATGTCGACGCTGCTATCGTACGTGATCGAGAGGGCGGGCTCGATCCGCCCCGGGGGCACGATGAGCGGAATGGTATGGGTCGCCGAACCCGTGGCCGACACGGCGAACGATCCGTCGAGGGACAGGGCGCCTTGCGCAGGCGCCTTCTCGAGCGGGGTCATGGCCGGATATGCGTGGTGCCCGGCGTAGGTCGGACAAGCGAGGGCCGGCTCGGGGAGCTCCGACGGCTCCGCCGGCGGCGCGGGTGGCATGGGCTCGTCGCTCGCGCGCGCGAAGGGAAAAAGGACGAGCAGCAAGGAAAGGACCAGGACAGCCCAGCGCATGACGAAAACCTCCACGCACGATCCCCCCGTGCGTTGGGCGCTGTGCTTCGCCCAAGAGCTGCGGACCTGTCAACGGGACGTTCGTCGGGTCAGGAGATAGCTGCTCCGAAACGTTGCAGTATCCACAAGCGGCCGGCTTTCAGATAGGGTGGCGTGCGTACCCTTCCAGCCCACGGAGCCTGCACGTGACCCCGTCCGCACCATCCTCGCCGCCCGCCGACCGCGTCGACATCGTCTTCCCGCTCGCAGGCACGCTGGTGCCACGCGATCACGGATACGCCCTCTTCGGCGCCCTCGCGCGGGTGCTCGGGGATCTGCACGGCGCATCGTGGCTCGCGGTGCATCCGCTCGGGGGGATCCCGCGGCCGGATGGATTGCTCGCGTTGCATCCACGGCGCGGCTCGTTGTGCTTGCGCGTGGTGCCCGCGGAGATTCCGCGTGTGCTCGCGCTCGCGGGGAAGGCGCTCGACGTCGATGGATATCGCGTGCACGTCGGCGTGTCCCGCGTGTATCCGCTCCGGCCCGCCGAGGCGCTGACGGCGAGAATGGTGGTGATCAAGGGTTTTCAGGAGCCGGAGCCATTCGCCGAGGCCGTGAAGAGGCAGCTCGATGCGCTCAGCGTGGCGGCGTCGATCGAGGTGGGGCGGCGGAGAATCGTGACGATCGCCGGAGACAAGGTGGTCGGCTTCGGGACGACGTTGCGGGGGCTCTCCGAGGAAGGATCACTCGTCGTGCAAAGGGCGGGGATCGGCGGGCGGCAACGAATGGGCTGCGGGGTGTTCGGGCCGGTCGGGAGGGAGGCGCGGGCGTGAGCGGGAGTCCCAAGACGAGCCCTCTCGTGCCGCGCCGCCTGCTCGCCAAATCCTTCCACGGGCCGCGCGATGCGCCCCCCGACCACGCGCTGCTCACGCAACACAGCCGCGACGTCGTCCAGGCTTGTCGGGCGCTCAGCCGCGTCGCTGGGCCTGCGGCGCTGCAAGCCGCAGGGCTGCCCGAGGGGATGCTCGATCGCTTCACGCGCGCGCTCTGTGCCGATGGGTGGATGCAGGACATCGGAAAGGCGAACGAGCACTTCCAAGCGATGGTCGGAGGCCAGCCCGAGATCACGCAGCTCCTCCGCCACGAGGCGATCTCGGGCCTGCTCGTGTGGCAGTACGCGCCCCTGCGCGCATGGCTCGACACGCTCGGGGAGGACCTGACGCTCGCGCTCTGGGGCGCCGTGGGCCACCACCGCAAGTTCGACGAGTTCCTCGAGCCCGCGCTCGTCGCGCCCTCGACGATCTACACAGCACATGAGGACTTCAAGGCCATCCTCGACGGCATGGCCGAGGACCTGGGCCTCGGACCGCCACCCCGCATCGAACGACACCTCGTCCTCGGCCGCGCGCGTGTCGGCGCGTATGACTTCGATGTCAGCCGTGATCTCCAGGCGATGCAGGAAGCCTTCATGGATCACGAGGTCGCGTTCACCGAGGAGGGCACGCGGCGGCTCCTCGCGTTGATCAAGGCGTTCGGCATCGCAGCGGACGTGACGGCGAGCGCGCTGCCGCGACGTGTCGCGACGAGCGAGCCTGTGGAGTTCGATCGGTTCATCGAGGAGCAGCTCACCATCGGGCTCGGCGTCGAAGACCTGCGTCGGCTCGTGCGCCACTGGGCGTGGAATCACGCGGCCCCTCCCGACGCGGAGCGGGACGAGGCACAGCTCCCACCCGGGTTCGTCGTGCGTCCGTTCCAGGAGAAGGTCGCGTCGTCGACATCACGCCTGACGCTCGCAGAGGCAGGGTGTGGCTCGGGGAAGAGCCTCGCCGCATACCTATGGGCCGAGCAGTGGTGCGCACGTCTCCACGAGCGAAGCGAGCAGCCGATGCGAATGTTCTTCTGTCTGCCGACCACAGGCACGACGACGGAGCACTTCAAGGATTACGCGCTCGAGGCGGGCGTGGACGCGGCGCTTGCACACGGGCGCGCCAGGATCGACCTGCGCACGATCGCGCGAACGGCGCAGCAGGAGGACGCGACGGAGACGGCTTCCCATGCGCAGGCAGCGCTCGCCGCGGAGCGCGCGAAGGTCGAAGCGCTCTCCTTGTGGGATGTGCCGCTCGCCGTGTGCACGGCCGATACGGTGCTCGGGCTCATGCCGAACGCGCTCCGCGCAATCTGCGCGCTGCCAGCGATCGTGCAGTCGTGCATCGTCTTCGACGAGATTCACGCGTTCGACGAGCAGCTCTTCGGGCACCTCTTGATGTTCCTAAAGACGTTTCCGAACCTGCCCGTGCTGCTCATGACGGCGTCGCTGCCCGAGGTGCGACGCCGCGCGCTCGCGGAAGTTCGTACCGACCTGGTGATCGTCCCCGGTCCCGCGGAACTCGAAGCGCTACCGCGGTACGAGTTGCAGCGCGCGGAGGACGATGAAGCGGTGTGGAGCGCCGTGACGACGCACGTGGAGGGCGGGGGCAAGGTGCTCTGGGTTCGCAACCAGGTGGCGTCGGCAAACGAGACGTACAGGGAAGGGCGGCGCCGGCTGCCAGGCGCAGCGGTCGAGGTGTATCACTCGCGCTTTCGGTACAAGGACCGGAGCCGCCGGCATCGTCGCGTCGTCGATCACTTCAAGGGGGGACGCGGCGGGACATTGCTCGTCGCGACGCAGGTGGCCGAAATGTCTCTCGACCTTTCGGCGGATCTGCTCATCACCGACGTCGCGCCGGTACCTTCACTGATCCAGCGCCTTGGACGCCTGAACCGAAGAGCCGATCCCACACGGCCTCCGGATCCGAAGCCTGCATACGTGTGCGCGCCGAAGAACGGGTCCAAGCCGTACGGCGACGAGGAGCTTCGCGCCGGCTGGGCGTGGGTCGACACGCTGCGCGCCCTCGGCAGATCCCTCAGCCAGCGAGACCTCGCGGCGCACTTCACGGCTGGCGCGGCGGGGCCAGGGATCGACATCGAGGCCGCAGAGAAGGATGCATTTTTCGTCGGCGTGCCAGGCCATAGCGGCGTGTGGCGCACGCGGCCGGGAACGACGCGCGGCGAAGGGTATACGGCGAACGTCGTACTCGAGGCGGACGTTCGCCGATATCGGGACGAGACCGGCAAGGACGAGCCGGATCGGGATTGGTTGCGCGAGCATGAGGTCGCGATTCCAATCAAGAACGAGATGTTCGGATGGAATCGGATTCGCGGCGTGCCCAGCGCACCAAGCGACGCGGTTGCCTACGATTACAACGAGGAGACATACGAAGGGACGGGCGCGGAATGGCGAGAGAAATGATCTACCGGCTGACCGACCCCGGGTACACGATCTACCATCGCGCGGCGCTCGGTGGGCTCGCCGCTACGGTGGAAGCCTGGGGCAAGAAGGGGCCAGCGGGGATTCGCGCAAGCGTGACGAAGGACGAGGTGCGCCTGGGCTGGGGAGACGAGCTCACGGATCAGGAGGCGCTGCGGCGAATCCTCGAAGCTTCGTTCCGGGTGACGGGCGACCACATGATCGAACTCGTCGGACACATGATCCCCTCGTCCGAGAGCGGATTGCGGCTGGCCATTCACAACGGCCTCTGCGCCACCTTCTTGCAGCACAACAAGATGCGGCCGGGCGTGCCGGGGGAGAAGGACGCACGGCGGGTACCGCTCCAGAGCGTGGACGGGGAGACGCCCATCCATTTCACGTACAAGGGCGTCGCGAGCTACGCGCACCAAAAAGCACAAGGGACAGGGCTCCTCGACTACAAGCCCAAGCAGGGGGAGCCAGCAGGGGCGCTGCCGAGGACGGCGACGATCCCGCAATCGGTCGTGCCCGGGGCCATGACGGGCGCGTCAGCGCTCGAAGCACGCGCGGAGGAGGTCTTCCTGCTCCTGTACCTGATGGTCGGCAGCGTCGTTTTCCTCTTGCGAACGCGTTCTGCGGATTCACGCATGCAGGCGTGCCTGGTGGTGCCCGACATCCGTGATCTCCGGGCGTTCGCGAGGGTCATGCGTGCGCTCGCGACGCTCGGGAAGGACGCGCCGCGCCTGACGAGCGGATATCTCGGGCGAATCGTGGGCGGCGCCGAGGAGGCGGCGCTGCGGTTCCTGCTCGACTGGAAGGTGACCGAGGGTGTGGTGGAGCGCCCTTCGGTTGCCGGGTGCCTCGCCGTGGCCATGGGCAAGGTCGCCTGGGACAAGAACCAGGTCAATCGGTCGAGCAGCGTGCGCATCGGGCTGCAAGTCCCGGAACTTAACGTGTTCTTGGCCGCCGTCACGCATCTCGGCAAGCCACGCATGCTCCGGAACCAGAAGGGCGAGGGCTTCGCCGTGCCGCAGAGCCCGGTGCCGGAGCTCGTCGCGTCGAACCTCGGGGTCGGCAGGCATTGGGCCGCGCATTTTCGTGCGCTGGTCGAGAAGAAACAAGATTACGAGCGGATGCGCTTCGCGCAGGGAGGTCTGAGCAAGATGAAGGAAGCGATCGAGGACGAAGACGACCGCGCCGTGATTGCGGCATTTCACGAAGCGTGGAACCGCACGATGGGAGCGCTCGGGGAACGCGCGCGGAGGGACGGCTCATCGTTCGAGCGGATGACGGAGGTGGAGCGTGAGCGGATGCGGAACGCGATCCTGCGCGCGAAGACCGCCGACGCGCTCGCGGGGTGGTTCCTTCGCTTCTGTGCGGATTCGACGAAGGGCGCGGCGCTGCTCACGATCAAGACCAACGCCGAACCGCTACGAAAGTTCCTGTTCGACCCACGCAACACAGAGCGGCTCAAGAACCTCTTGCTCTTCGCGCTCGTGAGCTACGCGGGTGAGGGACCGAAGAAGACCGACGAGAAGGAATGAACCATGGCGACCCATTATCTCTACGGAACGATCGTCACGGGCGAGGCTGTCGCCGCGAACAACCGCGCCGACAACATCGGCAACACCACGACGCTGCAAAAGGTCTTCCTGCACGATGACCTGCACACATCGGTCTCCGCCGAGGCGATCCGCTTCGCGCTGCGGTACCGCTTCCAGCTCGAAGGGCTCTCGACGAACCGCACGTACGAGGACGAGAAGCTCAGCTACGAGGACGAGAAGCGGACGTACTTCGATCCGAAGGGCAAGGCGCTCATCGACGATGATCTGATGGGCTTCATGGACGCCGAGGCGGCGAAGAAGGAACGCGAGGACGAGGAGGGCGAAGACGGAGGGGACGAGGGAGAAGCCGACGCGAAGGCGAAGGGCAAGGCGAAGGAGAAGGGCAAGAAGGAAAAGTCGAAAGGAAAGACGACGAAGCGGCCGAGCCCGCTCGCCGTCGGGCGCGCGGTGTCCCTGCGGCCCTACCGCGGGGAACTCTCGTTCAACTGCGTGAGCGGGACGAAGGAGAAGGGGAGCCTCTCGCTCTACAACGCCGAGATCCATACGACGGAGTATCAGTATTCGTTCGGCCTGAACCTCGGCAGCGTGATCCACAAGGAACACATCGGGCACTTGCTCGACGCCGTCGCGGACCCGCCCCAGGTCGCGGGGAACCACGCGCGGTTCGCTTATGACTTCTCGCCCGCGTCGATCGTCCTCCGTCTGACGAACGCGCATTCGTCGAGGATCCAAAACTGTTTCGATCACGACGAGAAGACCCGCGGCATCACCACGCGTCGGCTGCTCGAGCGTGTGCGGAGCGGGGACATCCCGGGGAGCGAGGTAATCCTGGGCGGAGAGATCGCGCGCTCCCCGCTCGGCGCGGAGCTGCGCGCCGCAGGCGTGACCGTGGTCGACGGGGTGCACGCGGCCGTACGCGAAGCCAAGGCCCGGATCGCTCGTATTGGGGTCGAGTACGCGGCCGTGAAGGCGAAGGCTGATAGATGATCGCCGTGCGCGTGGAAGCGCCTTACGCCAGCTTCCGCAAGTCGTACGCGCGCTCGTTCGCGGAGACGTATCCGATCGCGCCCCCCGCGACGGTCTACGGGATGCTGCTCTCGCTCGTCGGGGAGTGGCGGCGCGCGGCGCACGCGGGAGTCGCCCTCGCATTCGCCTACGAGCGCGAGCCCAAGGTCGCGACCGTGCTCCGCAAGCTGAGCCGCTACAAGTACGGCGTGGCGGCCAAGCAATCGAAGATGGGCAATGCGCCCGATTATGTCGAGGTCCTGTGTGGTTTGTCGTTCCTCTGCTGGATCGAGAGCCGCAGGGAACACGGTACGCGAGCGCAGGAGGGCACGCCGAGGCTCGAGGAGCGCATCGTCGAAGCCATCAGGCACCCCGAGCGCGTGACGCGTTCGGGGGTGGTGTGCCTCGGCATGAGCGACGATGCGGTGGACGACATCGCGCTCGTGGAGGAGCCCATCGGCGAATGGCGGCTGCTCGTGCCGCGGGACGACGGGACGATGGATCTGCCCGTGTGGGTCGATCACGTGGGCGCGCTCGATACGCGATGGCGGCGGTACCACCTCGCCCCCAAGGCACCGCTCACCGGGACCCCGCCGCTGGATCACTTCGTTCCGATCCTCGATCCAAGAGCGCCCGCTCCCTAACAAACTCCGCCGACAAACTTGGCCCCCGACGCGAGCGCCCGTACGCTCCGGTAAAACCTGTTCCTGTCGGGGAGGTATGCCATGGATGGTTCGGGGGACGGCGCGCCGCTGCGCGTGATGGCGTTGCACGCGCTCGCGTATTGTGAGCGATTGTTTTTCCTGGAAGAGGTGGAGGAGATCCGCGTCGCGGACGCGCGCGTGTACGCGGGAAGGACGCTGCACGCGGAGCTCGCGCGGGAGGAGGGGGACGGGCCCTCGGAGAGGTTCGTGCTGGAGAGCGAAGCGCTCGGATTGCGCGGGGAGGTGGACGCGCTGCGGCGGCGCGATGGGCGGTGGATCCCCTACGAGCACAAGCGAGGGCGCTGCAAGCGGGGCGAGGGCAAGGAGGCGCCTGAAGCATGGCCCTCGGATCGATTGCAGATCGGGGCCTACGCGATGCTCGTGGAGGAGGCGACCGGCGAGGCCGTCCCCGAGGGGCGGCTGCGATACCACGCGGACAACGTGACCGTGCGCGTCGCGATCGACGAGGCGCTGCGTGCGGAGGTGCGCGCAGCGATCCAGCGAGGAAGGGCGCTGCGCGCCACGGTGGAGCGGCCGCCCGTGACGAACAACGAGCGGCTCTGCACGCATTGCTCGCTCGCGCCGGTGTGTTTGCCGGAGGAGGAGCGGCTGGCCAAAGACGAGGCGCACGAACCTCCGCGTCTCGTACCCAAGGACGACGACCGGCAAGCGCTGCACGTGACGTCGCACGGATCACGCGTGGGGCGAAGCGGCGACGAGCTCGTGGTGACGCCGCGCGAAGGCGACGAGACGCGGATACCATCGCGGCAAACAAGGCACGTGGTGCTCCACGGAGGGTCGCAAATCTCGACGCAGGCGTTGCATTTGTGCGCGGAGCGGGAGGTGGGGGTGTCGTGGGTGACGACAGGCGGGCGGTTCATCGGCTCGCTCGCCGCGGGGGCCGGGGCCGTGCAGCGGCGCATTCGTCAATACAAGGCGCTCGGGGAGGAGGACTTCGCGCTGGGTTTGGCGCGGCGGCTGGTGGGCGCGAAGCTCGAAGGTCAGCTCCGGTTCGTGTTGCGTTCGACGCGCGGGGACCGGGAGAGACCAGCCGCGGTGGAGGCAGCGCTCGAGGGTCTGCGAAGGGCCGTTCGGGGAGCACATGCGGCGGCGACCGTCGAGGAGCTGCTCGGGAACGAGGGCGCCGGCGCGGGAGCCTACTTCTCGACGTGGAACGCATTGCTCGGGGACGTGGACGAGCGGCTGCGGTACGAAGGGCGGACGCGGCGGCCGCCGCGGGACCGGGTAAGCGCGCTGCTCGGATTCGGGTATGCGCTGCTGCTCTCGGACGTGACGACGGCGCTGACGAGCGTGGGGCTGGAGCCCGCATTCGGGTTCTACCATCGGCCGCGAAGCTCCGCGCCGCCGCTGTCGCTGGACTTGATGGAGCTCTTCCGCGTGCCGCTGGTGGACATGGTCGTGATGGCGTCGATCCGGCGGGGGCAATGGGATCCGGAGGAGGACTTCTCCGTGACAGGCCCGCGCATATGGCTGAGCACGTCCGGGAAACGGAAGCTCGTGGAGGTGTACGAGCGGAGGCGTGCGGAGGAGTGGAAGCATTCCGTGGTGGGGTATTCGCTGTCGTATGGGCGGATGATCGAGCTGGAGGCGCGGCTCCTGGAGAAGGAGTGGTGCGGGGCGCCGGGATTGTTCGCGAAATTCAGATTGCGTTGAGGTCGTGGGGGAAAGAAGGGAAGGATGAGCGAGGCGAAATCATGGTATCTGGTGTCGTACGACATCCGGGATCCGAAGCGATGGCGCAAGGGATACAAGGTGCTGCGCGGATACGGCACACGGGTCCAGTACTCGATTTTCCGTTGCTGGCTGTCGGTGCGGCGGCTGGAGGAGCTGCGGTGGGAGCTGGAGAGGGTGCTGGACGCGGAGGACAGCCTGCTGTTCGTGCCGCTCTGCTCGGCGTGCGTGGCAAGGATGGTGATGCGAAACCGGAAGGACGTGTGGGTGGTGGATGACACCCCGGCAAAGATCGTGTAGGTAGGGAGGAGCGTGGACGGAGGGATCGGGCAGATCAAGGATCTCCGGGTGCTGGCCTCAGCCGGCCCCGGAGAGGTCCGCGCCGAGAGTCAAGTGCCCGATCTTCTTGGTGTTTGACAACCGGGATGAAGGCGTGGAGGTGCTTGATCGAGGAGAAGCGATGTGAAGACGAAGGGTTGCAAGGTGGTAGGGCGCGGAAGAGAGGGCGAGGAGCCGGTGGGAGCGCAGGTGCTTGCAAAGGGGTCCAGTTTCCCGTGGAGTTTCGAGGGCTACGGGGGTGGGGCCCCGAGTTCTGCTGGGATGCCGATAAGGCGTTGAGCACTCTGTCGTGATCTCGACGGCGGTGGGCGAGAAGGCCGAGTTCTGCTGGGATGCCGATAAGGCGTTGAGCACACGTAGGCGCGCACGTCCTCGATCTCGGAGGCCGAGCGCCCGAGTTCTGCTGGGATGCCGATAAGGCGTTGAGCACGCGCCCGCGACAACGTGTTGCGGCGGATCCACTGCCGAGTTCTGCTGGGATGCCGATAAGGCGTTGAGCACCGGCGTGGGAGGTCGGTGGGCACGAGCTACGCCTCCGAGTTCTGCTGGGATGCCGATAAGGCGTTGAGCACATCATCGCCGCCGAGGAGATCGACGGGGATGAGGTGGCCCGAGTTCTGCTGGGATGCCGATAAGGCGTTGAGCACTTTGAAAGCTTGTCCACCACGCGGATCGTGCGGTCCCGAGTTCTGCTGGGATGCCGATAAGGCGTTGAGCACTGAATACGATTCTGATCCGCATGACGTGTCTCGTCCGAGTTCTGCTGGGATGCCGATAAGGCGTTGAGCACCCAGGCGCGGAGTCCTGCGTATTTGGCGCGGATGATGCCGAGTTCTGCTGGGATGCCGATAAGGCGTTGAGCACCTCGGCATCAAGCGCCGTCTTGCGCTCAAGACGCACGCGCCCGAGTTCTGCTGGGATGCCGATAAGGCGTTGAGCACCGGGTCGAGCAAGGCGCCGAGGGCCTCGATGCTCGCCGAGTTCTGCTGGGATGCCGATAAGGCGTTGAGCACCTCGCCCACGTTCAAACCGCCTTTCTGTGGGCCTTCCGAGTTCTGCTGGGATGCCGATAAGGCGTTGAGCACTTGGGCGAAAAGGGCCCCAACGAGGTGGATGGCGGCCGAGTTCTGCTGGGATGCCGATAAGGCGTTGAGCACGCGCGATCGAGCGATTCGCGACGAAACAGCCGTCCGCCCGAGTTCTGCTGGGATGCCGATAAGGCGTTGAGCACCGACTCGTGCGACGCGGAGCTGAGCGCCACGGCGGCCCGAGTTCTGCTGGGATGCCGATAAGGCGTTGAGCACGCTGGAAGGAAGGAAGTTCCAACGTTGCCGGAGGGCGCGCGCCGAGTTCTGCTGGGATGCCGATAAGGCGTTGAGCACTCCTGCATGTACGAATCGATCGATCCGATCGCGCGGAACCGAGTTCTGCTGGGATGCCGATAAGGCGTTGAGCACTTGCCGGCCGGCTGAACCTCCAGCCCGTGAACGGCGCTGCCGAGTTCTGCTGGGATGCCGATAAGGCGTTGAGCACCTCCTCACGGCGAATCTCCGTCGATCGGGTCAGGGTTCACCGAGTTCTGCTGGGATGCCGATAAGGCGTTGAGCACATCACGGACCCCGCGTACGAGAGCCTCGAAAAGCACCGGCCGAGTTCTGCTGGGATGCCGATAAGGCGTTGAGCACTAGGGCTCCGCGAAGGGACGGGCGGCATCGGGGACGGCGCCCGAGTTCTGCTGGGATGCCGATAAGGCGTTGAGCACGGTCCAGCCGGCGGCGCAGATCCTTGTCAGCGGAGCCGTGACCGAGTTCTGCTGGGATGCCGATAAGGCGTTGAGCACAGCAGCTCCGCCGCGAGGCGGGACTCGTCGGCCGCCGAGTTCTGCTGGGATGCCGATAAGGCGTTGAGCACCCGCGGTGGCGCGTGGCGCGCTCGCCCTCCTCGGACCGAGTTCTGCTGGGATGCCGATAAGGCGTTGAGCACAGGGCGTCGTTGTACGTCGCGATCCAGTCATCGCTCCGAGTTCTGCTGGGATGCCGATAAGGCGTTGAGCACACATGATGGAGCGGGTCTACAAGGACGATCCGAAGGCCGAGTTCTGCTGGGATGCCGATAAGGCGTTGAGCACTCCTGCTGGCCGTTCGTGAAGCCGAGGTCCGCATTCCCCGAGTTCTGCTGGGATGCCGATAAGGCGTTGAGCACGGGCGGCGTGCTCGAGCATCCGGCATTCAGCAAAGCCGAGTTCTGCTGGGATGCCGATAAGGCGTTGAGCACACGCGGATCCTGCGCAAGAACGGCAGTCATCGTTCAACACCCGAGTTCTGCTGGGATGCCGATAAGGCGTTGAGCACCCTCCCAGGTTGTTGTCGACGGCAATCTTGAATGCCGAGTTCTGCTGGGATGCCGATAAGGCGTTGAGCACAATATGAACCCGGAGGCGCCGACGAATACGTCAGTTCCCGAGTTCTGCTGGGATGCCGATAAGGCGTTGAGCACGGGTCCGCGCCGCCACCGCCGTTTTCCTGGCGCTGCCGAGTTCTGCTGGGATGCCGATAAGGCGTTGAGCACTTCGGCGGCTTGTGCGCCAACTCGAAAACGTGCGGACCGAGTTCTGCTGGGATGCCGATAAGGCGTTGAGCACGGCAGGGTGCCTGCGCGATGCGCGTCGAACAGCGTCTCCGAGTTCTGCTGGGATGCCGATAAGGCGTTGAGCACGCTTTCCCAACGCGGTGAGTGGACGGCTGACCTACCCGAGTTCTGCTGGGATGCCGATAAGGCGTTGAGCACGCCCGTGCGCATCGGGCCAAGCCTTGCGAGCACCGGGCCGAGTTCTGCTGGGATGCCGATAAGGCGTTGAGCACATCGGAATCGCGGTAGCTAGTTCGCTCACGGAGTCCCGAGTTCTGCTGGGATGCCGATAAGGCGTTGAGCACCTCGCCGCGCTCGTCCCGTGGCGGGTTCGGCCCGGTGCCCGAGTTCTGCTGGGATGCCGATAAGGCGTTGAGCACTCGTTCCCGCTTGCGGTGACAGTGAGCGCCCAAGCACCGAGTTCTGCTGGGATGCCGATAAGGCGTTGAGCACTGTTACACCGCGTCCTTCTTTTCGTTCGTAACCTCCGAGTTCTGCTGGGATGCCGATAAGGCGTTGAGCACATGCCCTGAGCCAAGCCTTCTGGACGCACGCCAGCCGAGTTCTGCTGGGATGCCGATAAGGCGTTGAGCACACCGGCGCATTCTCCGGTAGAGCCGATATAGTCTCCGAGTTCTGCTGGGATGCCGATAAGGCGTTGAGCACCGAAGATTGCCGAGGGCGAGCGCTTCGGCAAACCCACCGAGTTCTGCTGGGATGCCGATAAGGCGTTGAGCACGTGACGGTTGCAGACATCAGGGCGGCGGCAGAGCGGTGCGACCGAGTTCTGCTGGGATGCCGATAAGGCGTTGAGCACAGCCCCACGGTGCCCCACGTGAGAATCGACGCGTGCCCGAGTT
Source organism: Polyangium fumosum (assembly GCF_005144585.1). Classification (GTDB taxonomy): domain Bacteria; phylum Myxococcota_A; class Polyangia; order Polyangiales; family Polyangiaceae; genus Polyangium; species Polyangium fumosum. Next base: position 355,968 of record NZ_SSMQ01000002.1, read on the forward strand.
CTGCTGGGATGCCGATAAGGCGTTGAGCACCTCAAGGCGCGGTGCTCGGACTGGCTCTGCGGCGAGGTCTCCGAGTTCTGCTGGGATGCCGATAAGGCGTTGAGCACCAAGGTCGAGTGGACCCCCAAGGGCGAGGAGGTACGCAACCGAGTTCTGCTGGGATGCCGATAAGGCGTTGAGCACGTGGCGGCCGTCGTTCTGGCGGTACGTGCGCGAGCAGCCGAGTTCTGCTGGGATGCCGATAAGGCGTTGAGCACTCGAGGAGCTCGATGAGGTTGACGAAGCGCTCGCCCGAGTTCTGCTGGGATGCCGATAAGGCGTTGAGCACACGTCGAGCCGACGCAGCGCGAGCAGCTCCTGCGCGCCGAGTTCTGCTGGGATGCCGATAAGGCGTTGAGCACCCGCGGTGAGCGCGTGATGGTCCTTCGCCGTGACCGTGCCCGAGTTCTGCTGGGATGCCGATAAGGCGTTGAGCAGGAGCAATTATATCTAATTTTGTCCTGCTCCTGGGCCGAGAAAAATCAGGCAGCCCAGACGCGATCGGATTCCCTACCCCCGCTTCCGCCGCCGCAACAGCCCTTCCTGCGCGGTGGACGCCACGAGCCGACCATCCCGCGAGAACACGCTGCCCCGCACGAGCCCACGCGCCCCCGACGCCGACGGGCTGTGGATCACGTGCAAGAGCCAGTCATCCATCCGGAAAGGCCGGTGGAACCACATCACGTGATCGATGCTGGCGACCTGCATCGAGAAATCGAACCACGTGACGCCGTGGGGGCGCAGCGCGGTGGTGACGAACGCGTGGTCCGACGCGTATGCGAGCAAGTACCGGTGCAGCGCCGGATCGTCGGGCAGGGCGCCGGCCGCGCGGATCCAGATGGCCTCGTGGGCCTCTTTTTTCTCCGGATGAAAGGGATCGATCGGGCTCACGTGGCGAATCTCGATCGGCTGCTCGGCGACGGCGCGGGTGCGGAAAGGCTCGGGGATCTTGTGCGCCAGGCGGCTCCAGATCTCGCGCTGGCTCGAAAGCCCGTCCGGGCCAGGGACGCTCTCCATGCTGTCCGCGTGGTCCAATCCCTCCTCTTCGACCTGGAAAGAGGCGGACATGTTGAAGATGGGCTGGCCATTCTGGATGGCCACCACGCGGCGGGTCGTGAAGCTCTGTCCGTCGCGGATGCGATCGACGTCGTAGACGATCGGCTTGCGCGCGTCGCCGGGGCGGAGGAAATACGCGTGGAGCGAATGGACCTGGCGCTCGGGGGGCACGGTCTGCGCGGCGGCCGAGAGCGCCTGGCCGAGCACCTGACCGCCAAAGACCTGGCCCCAGCCGAGGTCCTGGCTCTGGCCCCGGAACAGGTTGGTTTCAATCCTCTCCAGCGAGAGCAGCTCGATCAGCTCCGTCAGCACGCGGGTCATGGTGCTGTGCGTCATAGTGGACGCCCGGCCCGGCCGGCAAGAGAGCGAGGCTCCAGGGAGCGTGAAAAGTTTGGGGAACGTTTCCGGGGTGGAACGGGAACCCGTCAATCATGCGACGGTAGGACGCTGCCCTCCCCGAACACCTTGAGGCTCCCGATCCGGTCCACGTAAATCGCCACGTCCTGCCCCGTCCCCCACTGGACCCGCAAGAACGGCCACGCATAGGCCCGGACCACGTGGCGCACCACGCTCGCGCCGGCACCGATCGCCGCGAGGCCCGCGAGCCCTTTGTCGATCGTGTCTGCGAAATCATGGCCGTGGAAGTCGGGCCGAACGAGACGCTCGCCGCCGCGATAGGCCGAGCCGACGACGCGGCCCGTGAGGTCGTGGCAGCGCAGCTCCTCCGGTAACGCCTGCTGGAACTGGATGTCTTGCTCCATGCGGCTCTCCAGCCCGAAGAGCGCCGGCACCGCCGTGATGTACGTGGGCATGTAGGCCTCGCTCAAGAAGGCCGGCGCGTCCGTGTAATAGCGGAGCCGCACCCGGTTCGACTTCGCCGTGCCGCCGCACGTCGGGCACGGGATGTATCCATTGGCGCACGAGCAGGGCGACAGGAAGATCGTACCCCTGCCCTCGCAGACACGGCAGGTCCGTTTGCCCGGCGTCGCCGCGCATGCCGTGCACGGGCCGCCGCCGAGGTCCGCGTCGAGCCGTACATGGTGGCGCACCTCGAGATCGTCCGGCACCGAGGGCTCGCCGCGCTCGAGCGTCGTAAGCGCGCCCTCCACGTCCTCCGCCCAGCTCGTGCGCCGGATCAACGCCGCGTGCACGACCAGCATCGCGAGCCGCTCCACCAAGACCGGCTCCCCTGCCGGCAACGGTAGCCGCGCACGCGCCGTGTCGAGTGTCGGGAAATACGATTCGAGCGATGACATGTCCCGGAGGAGGCCAGCCTTGTCGCGCGCCGTCAAGGGAAGAGCCTCCCATGCCCCCGCGGCTCTGTTACCATGCGCGGCGGAAGGGCATTCGGGTGTGATGATGGCAACGTTCGGGCTCGGCAAGATCGTCCTCTACGCAGCGGACCCCGAAGCCGTGAGCGCGTTTTATGCGCGCGCCGCGGGGCTCTCGTTTGATCGGGTGGAGGGGACACGGCGCTACGAGTCGATGAGCACGGGCGGGACGTCGCTCGTCATTGATCTCGCGCTCGAACCCCTCGCGCGAGGCCGCAGGGAATGCGCGCTCTCGCTGCGCGTGCCGAACCTCCAGGCCGTCGCGTCGAGCCTGCGCGAGGACGGCATCGACGTGGGACCGATCCTCGAAAGGCCCTCGGGCGTCTTCGCGTCGCTCAAGGATCCGGACGGCCGGGACGTCGAGCTGTGGGAGCCCCGCGCCAAACCCGTGAGCGTCGCGCCGCCGCCGCTGGTGGACAAACCCGCCCTCGACGCGCCCCCGCTCCCGCCCGCGCCGGTGCCGCTGCCGCCCGATCTGCCGGCGTTGGTCGACAAACCGGCGCCCGTGGAGCCGCCCGTGATTGTCGACAAACCCGCGATCGTCGAGCCGCCTGCCCTCGTGGACAAGCCGCCGGTGCGCCTGGAGATGCATTCGGCGCTCGACCTCGATAAGGAGGCCGCGGCAGCGACCGAGAGCGCGACGAAAGCCGAAGGCGAAGGCGCCGCGGCCGAGGAGAAGCGCGGGACCGAGCCGCCTCCGCCGCCGCCGATGATGGGCGCGCCGGGGCCGGTGGTCACGGCGGCGCGGCCGGCGAAGATCTCGACCCAAGGCGGCACGAAGATCTCGCTTTACGGCGCGAACTTCGCCGACGGCTGCCGCGTGCTCGTCGACGGCGACGATTGTACGAACCCGAAACGGCTCGACGATTTCACGCTGGAGATCGAGGCGCCGCCGCACGCGCCGGGGTCGGTCGAGATCGTGATCGAGAACCCCGACGGGCAGCGCTCCGTCATTCAGATCGTCTATGATGAGGGGCCGTCGATCGAGCGCTTCTCCCCGCTCGAAGGCTCGCCGCGCGGCGGCACCGAGGTCGTGGTCGAAGGCCGCAACTTCGAGGAGGGCTGCCGCGTCACGTTCTTCGGAAACCGCGCGCCCGAGGTCGTCTTTGAAAGCCCCTCGCGCATCCGGTTCGTGACGCCGCCGCAGGAGCAGCTCTTCCACGGCGAGCTGCGCGTGACGAACCCCGACGGCCTCTCCGCGCTCGCGGCCGAACTCTTCACCTATCGGCTGGCGACGCCGTACGCGCGCGAGGTCTCGCCCGCGTCGGGCCTCGTCGGCGGCTCGAAGCGCGTCGCCGTGACGGGCGTCGATTTCCATCCGCAATGCGTGGCGCGGCTCGGCGGCAAGCAGGCCACCGTCACGTTCCGCAGCGCCGAGTCGCTGGAGCTCGTGACGCCGCGGGCGAACGAGCCGGGCCTGGTGGACCTCGAAATCGAAAACCCCGACGGGCAAATCACCAAGCTCGAAGGCGCCTTCACGTACGAGGCGGAGCCCACGCCGCCGCTGCTCGTCGAGGTGCGCCCCGACCGCGGCTATTGCGCGGGCGGGCAGACGATCCGGCTCGCCGGCGACAATTTCGAGGCGGATACGGTGGTGCGCATCGGCGAGGTGCGGGCCATTTCGCGGACGCGCTCGCGGCACGAGATCGAGGTGGAGCTGCCGCAAAGGACGCAGCCGGGCCTCGTCGCGATCGAGCTCGTCGACAGGTTCGGCATCGTCGTGCGCCGCGAGGATGCCTTCACGTACGAGTCACGCCCGGCGCCGCGCGTCGACGGCGTCACGCCGCGCAATGGCCCCATGGTCGGCGGGACGCGCATCGTCCTCGAAGGCGACTTTTTCGATGAGCACGTGTTCGTGCGGATCGGCGGGCAAGCGCCGAAGCGCGCCGTCGTCCGCTCGGCCACGATGATCGAAGCCGTGACGCCGCCGTCGCGCATGTCGGGGTTCGTCGACATCGAGGTCGGCCGCGGCGACGCGGGCAACACGGTCGTGAAGAATGCGTTCCGCTACGACCCCTCGCCCGCCCCCGCGATCGACTCCGTCGCGCCGAACAAAGGCTCGGTCGAGGGCGGCACGGAGGTCAGCATCGAAGGGAAAAACTTCGTCGCCGAGTCGGCCGTGCTCTTCGGCGGCAAGCCTGCCCAGCGCGTCAAGTTCGTCTCGGCCTCGACGCTCGAAGTCAAGACGCCGCCGGGCAAGAACGGCGAGATGGTCGACGTCGTCGTGCGCAATCCCGACGGCAAAGAGGCCACCACGAAGCGCGCGTTCCTGTACGACGCGCGTTATCGTTCCTGATGCCCGGGAGGCGCCTCAAGGCGCCTTCGTGACCGCCCACTCCTTCACGATCCCGATCTTGTCCGCCGGGAGCTTCTTCTCGTAGTTCGGCGGCGGCATCGATCGTTCGTCGGCCACGCGCGCGATCACGCGGTCGACGAGGCCGAGCACGACGTCGTAGTTCTCGAAATCGATCTTCGGCGCGCCGCGCGTCCCCGACGCGTGACAATCGGCGCAATACTCGCGCATGATGGGCTTGACGTCCGTGAGAAAGGAGAGCGGCGTGCCGAGCGCGAGCTTCTGCGTCGTCTTCCCCTCGCCCGTCCACACGTCACCGATCTTGTCGACGGCGAGCGAGCGCGGCGCCTCGGCCGGCCCGAGCGTCGCCACGATCTCCGGCACCTCGCCCGCGCGCACGCGGAGGACCCAATCCCCCGCGAGCGCGTACAAGCGCTGCTTGCTCGCGTCGAGCGCGAACGCGTCGATCCCCGTCGCAGACCCGCCCTCGGCGGCGAGCGGATACAGCGAATACTCGCCGCTCGGCGAGCGCTCGACGAGCCCCGCGTCCGAGGCGAAATAGACAAGCGAGCCGTCCTCGCACGCGAGGCTGCCGCACGCCATGGCCTGGACGAACCCGACGTCGAAGACGAGCGGATACGCCTTGCCGCTCGCCTTGTCAATCTCGTACACGCGTTCGCCATACGCCAGATACACGCGCTCCTTCTGCGCGAGGACGGCCGTGGGCCGGCCCGCCTCGCCCTCGACGGTCCACGCCACGAGCGCGCCGCCGCCGAGCTCGTAAGCGCCTTGTTCCGTGCGAATCGCGAGGTGCGTCTCGGCCGTGCCGTCACCGTCGTCGTCCGCCACGCGCGCGCGCATCGCCTGAATGCCGAGCGGCGCGAGCTCCGCGGCGCCGAGCGATCGCTGGAGCACGCCGCCCGGCGTGAAAAACACGCCGGCCTCGGCCGCGACGAGCACGCCGCTTTCATACCCGACCATCGCGCGCACGGCGCCGGTCTCGCTCGGCAAATCGGGCGCGTCGCCGACGATGGGCAGGAGCGTCGGGCCCGACGCCGCGAGCTCGTAAACGCCCGTCGTCGTGCCCACGGTGACGAGCGCGCCCTGGCTGCCCATCGCGGTCGAGTATCCCTCGATCGTGAACGTGGCGCTCTCGGGTTCGTTGTTCGATGTCGTGGGCGCGCCGTAGACGACGGCGAGCTCGGGCGGGCCGCCGCTCCCGCCGCCGCTCGGGCCGGCATTCGTGGGAGGTGCCTCGCCGCAAGCCGCCGTTGTGATCACGGAGAGCATCGCGACGAGATGCAGGAGGTGCCTACGCGGCATTCTTCGATGGGACTGTAGATTGAGGGAGTCGAGCACGGCCTGGCAGGGTAACAAATTTCGTCCCCACGCCCAAGAGATGGTTGACGAAGCGTTATGGCTCGGTTCCACTGGAGTCTGGTCCGCTGCGCCCGCGGTGCCCCCCTTAGACCCCGAGCCGTACCCCCCATGAAAAGCAAACGACGCTGGCAAGCGCTATGCTTCGCCCTCCTCGCGACCGCGCCCTCCGTGGCGCTCGCCGACGAGGGTGAGCAATGTTTTTTGCACCGGGAGCTACCCGTCGAACGGCAGCTCCGACGCCTCTCGATCGATCTACGCGGGACCGTGCCCGACGTCGCCGAATACGACGCGGTCGCGAAGCTCTCGGAGCTGCCCGACGCGCTCCTCGACGAGTACCTCGCGAGCGACGCCTTCCGCGTGCAGATCCGTCGTTATCACGAGAGCCTGCTCTGGACGAACCCGGCCCCGGCCCTCGCCGACGTGGGTTTCTCGCTGAGCACCGTCAACCTCGACGGGAGCCCGGTCTACTACGTCCCCGGCCAGGGCAAGTCCGCGCTCTTCCGCGGCGGCGACGGCACGCACACCTGCCAGAACAAGCCCCAGGACGCGCTTGGGTACGATCCCGTGACCGGAATGCCGATCGTCGAGCCCATGGGCAACGACGCCGCGGGCGCGTGGTCCGCCGAGGGCTGGGTCGAGGTGCATCCATTCTGGGAGGCCGACCCGGCGAAAAAGGTGAAGGTCTGCGCGTTCGACGCCCAGACGACGGCGACGTACACCCTGCCGCCCGGGGATCCGGACGCGGGGACGCATTCGTGTGATCACCTGCTCGCCACGAACAAGGCGAAGTCCTGCGGCTGCGGCCCGGAGCTCAGCTATTGCATGCCGGCCGGCGTCGTGCAGCCGCTCGTGCACGCCGCGCTGCGCGAGCAGTTGCTCCGGCTCGTCGACGAGCACACGGACGGGACGCAGCCGTATTCGGGGCTGCTCACGACGAAGCGCGTGCATTACAATGGTCCGCTCGCGTTCTACTTCAAGTACCACGCGCAGCGGCAAACGCTCTCGCGGACCCAGAACGAGCACCAGGCGTCGGACGGCCCGCTGCCCGATCTCGCGTTCACGGACGTGGATACGTGGGTCGCGGTGGAACGCGAGGCGCCGCACGCGGGCCTCTTGACCCTGCCCGCGTTCCTCCTGCGCTTCCAGACGAACCGCGGCCGGGCGAATCGCTACCGGATCGCGTTCCTCGGGCAATACTTCCAGCCGCCGAGCACGAAGGACACGAACTGCGCGAAGGAGAGTGACGACCTCACGCGCCGCTGCGTCTGCCGGAACTGCCACTTGACGCTGGAGCCGATCGCCGCGTACTTCGGGCAATTCACGGAGGCCGGCAGCATGTCCCTGCGTGATTTCGCCCGCGAATACCCGACCCGCAAGGCCTGCGCCAAGGGCATCGCGCCGCAAAACGCGGGGTGGTGCGACCGCCATTACGTGGCGATCCCGGACGAGACGGACCCCGATCTGAGGCCGTACACGCTGAAGGCGCTCCAGTACGCCGACGACGAGCATCCGGAGATCGGGCCGCATTTCGAGGCGGGTCCGGCCGATCTCGTGAAGGCCGACATCGAGAGCGGGCGCTTCCACGAGGTGGCCATCGAGCACCTCTTCTCGTACCTCATGAAACGCGAGCCGAACCTCGATCCGACGACGGGTGATTACGAGGGCGACGCGCTCGCCAAGATCGCCGCGGACTTCCGGGTCCACGACGACATTCGTCAGGCGGTCCGGGACCTCGTCAAGTTGCCCGCCTATCGGAGGATGCCATGAGCGCGTCTCGCCTCACGTACCTCGTCGCGCTCGCCGCGCTCACCGCGGCCGCGTGCACGAAAGAAGCGCCGGACGCCGGCACGAAAGGCCCCGCGGATCCCTGGGAAGCGCCCTCGGTCACCGCAAACGGCGAAACCGAAAAAGCGCCCGAAGACCTCGGCGGCGGCACGCTCCCGGGCCCCGCGGCCGGGGTGCGGCGCCTGCGCATCGACACGCTCCAGGCCGCCATGACGAAGGTCGCCGGAAACGACGTGTACGGCGCTCCGATCTTCTGGCGCGTCAACAACCGTGACGGGTTCAGCGACCTCGCATTCGGCAAGGCGCTCGGCCGGCCCGATTACCAGACCTCGACCGAGGAGAGCACGGTCTCGAACGCGCTCTACCTCAAGTTCGTCGGGGACGCGGCGCGCGACATCTGCATGCAGATGGCGAAGAACGACATGAAGCGCGCGGGCGCTTCCCGCGCGCTCTTCCCGAAGGCGCCCGTGGACGGGACCGCGACGGACGCCGAGGTGACGGAGAACCTGCAATACGTGGTCCTCCGCTTCCTCGGCCTGCGCGTGGCCGCGGATGACGCGATGATCACGAACCTGCGCGCCGTCTACGACGCGGGCGTCTCGAGCGTCGCGTCGCCGAACGGCAGCGAAATCACGGCCGCAGCCGAGGGATGGCGGGGCGTGTGCGTCACGCTCTTCGAGTCTCCCCTTTTCCACAACGATTGAGGAGGAACACGCCATGAGCCAAAAAGGCCAGTTTTCACGACGCACGCTCCTCGGCGCGCTCGGCGCCGCGAGCGGCGCGCTCCTCCTCGACGGTCTGCTCGGCCTGCGCCACGCGCGCGCGGACAACGTCGATCCGGACACCGCTCCGCTCCTCGTGATGTGCGAGTTCTCGGGCGGCTGGGACACGCTGTATAGCCTCGACCCGCGCAACCACCACGATTTCGGCGAGCCCGCGGGAGGCATTTACACGGGCTTCGACATGGTGACCGACGGGCCCACGAAGAAGGTCATCGAGGACGAGACGGGCGGCACGGGCCTCGTGAAGCCCGTGGGTTCGAGCGTCGCCTACGGGCCCACGATGTCGAAGCTCGCGAACACGCACTATAAAGATCTTTGCGTCGTGCGTGGCATGAGCATGGGCACGCTGACGCACGAGGTCGGGCGGCGGTATTTCCTCACGGGCAAGTTCCCGCGGGGCCTCGCCGCGAGCGGCAGCTCCCTGGAGACGTGGTGGGCGGCGGCCTCGGGGCTGCTCGACCATCACGAGATTCCGAACCTCGTCGCGGGCGGCGCGGAGACGTACAACGAGGGGCTCTCGCCGCTCGCGAGTGGGCTCTCGGTGCCGAGCTACAACGAGATGCTGCAGGTGCTGCGGCCGCTCAATGCGTCGCTCTCGCTCGACGGCAAGGTGGAGCAGGCCGCGGCGAAGTTCCACCACGACGACTATTGCCTGCACCAACAGCTCGACGCCCGGGGCAAGCAGATCTCGACGCACCTGTCGGCGTGGCGCTCGGCGCAGACGCTGGCGAACGGCGGGCTCTGGAAGCATTTCGATTTCAAGCCGAACCCGCCCGCCACGAGCCAGCTCGCGAAGCTCTACGAGACGTTCGGCGTGAACCCGACGAACCCGGGGGCGACGCTCGCGGGGCAGCCGAAGGGCCAGGCCGCGCTGGCGGCGCAGGCGCTCGTGAATGGCATCTCGCAGGTCGTCCTCCTGCGGCTCGTCAACGTCACGGACGCCCATTTCGACGACGATTGGCCGTCGAACCACCCGGCGCGGCAGCGGGCGGGCTTCGACGCGGTGAGTGATCTCATCACGTACCTGAAGAACACGCTCGATGGGAATGGCAAGCCCTACTGGGATCGGACGACGCTGCTCTGCTTCTCGGAGTTCGCGCGCACGCCCCGGATCAACCAGCAAGGCGGCCGTGATCACCACCTCGCGTCGTCGTGCCTCGTCGCGGGCAAGGGCATCCGAGGCAACATGGCGATCGGCGCGACGCGGGACACGAACTACGACGTGCGCCCGATCAACCTCGACACCGGCGCGCCGGACGACGAAATGGGCACGATCGTGAAACCGTCGGACGTGCACGCGACCATCCTCACGGCTGCGGGTTTGCCCTACGATCACATCTCGAACCAGGATCCCAAGCTCATCAAGGCGATGCTGAAGAACGCCTGAAAGGGCTCGATGACGGAGAAGGGCCTCGCGCGGGGGATTCACCCGGGCGAGGCCTTTTTCCTTTCAGATGGGATCGAGCACGGGCGTCGGCGTCGAGAGGAACGGCAGGCCACTGCCGAGCTGCCCGTAATACGCCGCGCCCCAGCAGGAGAGCACGCCGTCCTGCGCGATGCCGCAGGTGTGCTCGTTGCCGAGGGAGAGGACCTTCCACGGGCCGACGCTCGGTATCTTCTGCGGCGCGTTGAAGCTCGATAGGTTGCCGAGGGCGAGCTGGCCGAAGGAGCCGACGCCCCAGCAATGAAGGTCGCCATTTTTTTTCGTGGCGCAGGTCGACAACCCTTGCCCGAGGAACGGCCGCGCCCAGTCGGTCGCATTGCCGACCTGCATGGGCGTCATCATCGGCGTGACGGCATTGCCGAGGCCGAGCTCGCCGTTGTTGTTGCGGCCCCAGCACCAGAGGGTGCCGTCGAGGCGCACGCCGCAGGTGTGATTCGCGCCCGCGTCGATCGCCGCATATGTCCCGGGGACGGGCTTCGGCACGTTCACGGGGGAGACGACGTCGCCCTGCCCGAGGTGGCCGAGGTTGTTCAGGCCCCAGCAAGACACGTTTCCGCCCTCGCGGAGGCCGCAGGTGAAATCGCCGCTCGCCGCGACGTCGAGCCAATCGGCGGGCTCGGCCGGGGCGATCTGCTTCGGATCGGTCCGGGTCGCCGTGGAGGCGTCGCCGAGCTGGCCGCTCGCGTTGCGGCCCCAGCACCAGAGGGTCTTGTCCTGACGCACGGCGCAGGTGTGGTTGTATCCCGCGGCGATTTCGACCCAGGGCGATTCGTTGCCGGCGGTGGGATTCACGGCCGTGGGGAGGAGCTGGCTCGTCACGACCGGACCATTGCCGAGCTCGCCATTTCCGTCGAGGCCCCAGCAATACGGGACATCCGGACCGCTGCCGCCGTCGCTCGCGATGCCGCAGGAGTGCGTGCGGCCGAGCGTGATCCGCTTCCAGACCTTGCCCGCGCCGATCTCCACGGGCGTGACGCGCGTGCGCGTCGTGCCGTCGCCGAGGTGGCCGTAGACGTTGCGGCCCCAGCAGAAGAGCTTTCCGCCGGTGCGAATGCCGCAACCATTGTCGAGCTGCGTGTCGACCCGCTCCCAGTCCGTATCCGCGGAGACGGGCGTGACCTCGGTCCGGTCCGCGGAGAAACCCAGCCCGAGGGCCCCGCGGCTCGCCGAGCCCCAGCAAAGGAGGTCGCCGGTTTGCCGGACGCCGCAGGCGAAGCGCAGACCACTGGAGAAGGAGACCCAGTCGCTGATGTTGGCGACGGGCAAGGGGGTCAGGGTCGGCCCCTCGTTGTTCGGCTGGCCGGTTTGTCCGACGCTGCCATCCCCCCAGCAATGAAGCTCGCCGCTCGCCTTCTGGCCGCAGCCGGCGAGGTCGCCGACGTCCAGGTTCGCGGACCAATCCGTGGCCATGTCGGCGGCTTTGGGCGTGAGGACCGTCGCGAGCAAACCGTCGCCGACCTGACCCACGGAGTTCGCGCCCCAGCAATGGCGCGTGCCGTCGGTCTTCGCGGCGCAGGTGAATGCGTTGCCCGTCGATACGCTCACCCAGGTGGTGGCTGCGGTGAACTCCTGCGTGGGCACGAGGCGCTGCCCGGCGTTCGTGCCGTCGCCGAGCTGGCGGGCATTGTTGAAGCCCCAGCAATGAAGGGTCCCGTTCGTTTTGACGCCGCAGGTGAACTCCGTCCCCGCCGAGACCATCGACCACGGGCCCGCGTCGACGAGCACGGGGGAGAGCGCGTTGTTCGTGGTGTTGTCGCCGATCTGGCCGCGGTTGTTCTGGCCCCAGCAATACAGCGCGCCGCCCGTCCGGATCCCACAAGCGTGGGTCGAGCCGGCGCTGAGGGACACCCAGTCCTCGTAGCCGCCCGCGCCGATGGCCGGCGTGGATTGCGCGACGCCGAGGCCGTCGCCGATCTGGCCGACGCTCCCCGAGCCAAAACACGAGATGCGCTTGGTCTCGTCGAGCGCGCAGGTGAACGTGCCGCCCGCGCTCACGGAGACCCAGTTCGTCGCGCCGGAGGCGGGTACGGGGCGCAAAAAGACCTGGTCCGACGTGCCGGTGCCGACCTGCCCGCTCGTGTTGAGGCCCCAGCAATGCAGGGTCTTGTCGGTGCGGATGGCGCAAGCGTGGTATTGGCCCGCGGAGACGGACGAATACTTCGCGTCGCAGGTCTTGCCGTCGCCGGAGAAACCCGCGGGGCAGGCGCACTGGAACCCGCCCAGCATGTTCGTGCAGGTCGCGTTCGTGTCGCAGTCGTGGAGAAGCGTCGTGCATTCGTCGACGTCCGCGCACGTCTTGCCGTCGCCCTCGTACCCGGGCTTGCACGTGCAGGTGTAAAACCCCGGCGTGTCGACGCATTCGGCGTCGGGCGCGCAATCGTCGAGGCCGAGCGCACATTCGTCGACGGCGAACGGATCACCACCCGCGCCGCCGCTGCCGCCGCTCCCGGCGCCGCCACCGCCGCCACTTCCGCCTGCGCCGCCACTGCCGCCGCTCCCGCCTGCGCCCCCGCCTCCGCACGCGGCGGCGGCGAGCGACACGAGGACAAACCACGCCCGAGCCCTTGCGCCTCGCAACATCAACACCGATCTCCTTCAGATGAATTCAATAGGACGCCGCGATGGGGACGGGCGCGAACGCGAGCCCGTCGCCGCGCGCATTTTGACCGATCTCCCCGGATCCCCAGCACGCGAGGTTGCCCGCCTGCGTGACGCCGCAGGCATGGCCGAAGCCGAGGGTCGTCACGACGAACGCCCCCGAGAGCGCCGTCGGCACCTTGCGCTGGCCCGTGTCCCCGAGCCCGAGCTGGCCGACGTTGTTCGCGCCCCAGCATTGCACCCCACCGCCCACCTTGCCGGCGCACGTCGACGCGTTGCCTGCGACGACGAAGGCCCAATCCGTGGCCGCGCCGATCTGCACGGGGGACGGCCGATCGACGGCCGTATTGTCCCCGATCTGGTTGTTCGCGTTCCGGCCCCAGCACCAGAGCGTGCCGTCCTTCTTGATCGCGCAGGTGTGGTTGACGCCGGCCGCCACGGGCCCTTTCCAGTCGTCACCCAGCAAATACGGCGCGGTCTTGCCGGCCGCCGGCATTCCATTGCCGATCTGCCCCTCCACGTTCCGGCCCCAGCAATAGAGCGACCCCGTGGCCCGCGCGGCGCACGTGTGGTATTGGCCGGCCGCCACGCTCACCCAATCGGTGGGCGGCGCCTGGCCGGTGACGATCTCGAGCTGGATGAGGTTGCCGAGGGCCGGGTTTTTCATGCCGACCTGCCCTTCGTTGCTGCGCCCCCAGCACCAGAGCGTCCCGTTCGTCGCGATGGCGCAGTTGTGCTCCTCGCCCGCAACGAGCTCCTTCCATTGGAGCGCTTCGTAAGGCTTGCCCGTCTTCAGGATCTCGGCGAACGACGTCGCCGGGGTGTTCGTCCCCCGGCCGAGCTGGCCCTGCGCATTGCGGCCCGAGCAGGCGAGGTTGCCCGTGGCCGTGAGGACGCACGTGTGCTGGCGGCCAGGGGCAGCCATTGCGGCAGCCTCGAACTCGACCTTCGCCGGGGCGGAGCGGGTCTTGTTGTCGCCGAAGCCGAGCTGGCCGCTCTCGTTGTTGCCCCAGCATTGAAGCTCGCCCGCGCCGTTCACGGCGCAGCCCGATTCGCCGTACGCGGCGACGTTCGACCACGTCGTGTCCGCGCCGATGTTGGCGGTCGCCGTCCAGAGGCTCATCGCGCCGTCGCCGAGCTGGCCATAGATGCGCGATCCCCAGGTGACCACGCGGCCCTCCGTGGTGACGCCGCCGCTGTGCACGACGCCGACCGCGAAATCGAGCCATTTCGTCCCCGGCGCGACGTCGATCGGCGCGGTCACCCAGCCCGGCGCCTCGCCCGAGATCTGCGCGGCCTGGTTGCGGCCCCAGCAGTGGAGGGCGTTCTGATCGTCGAGCGCGCAGAGGTGGAAGGCATTGGCGCGCACGCGCTTCCAGACCTTGCCCGCGCCGATCGCCACGGGCGCCGCCGTCGCCGGCCCGAGCGCAGTCCCGAGCTGGCCCTCGTTCCCGCGGCCCCAGCAATAAAGCCGCCCGTCCTTCTTCACGGCGCACGTGGTGAAGCCGATGGCGGCCGTCGCCCAATCGGCGTCCGCCGCCATCGGCGCGGTCTCCACGAGGAACGGCGCGCTCACGGAGCCGCCGCCGACCTTCGAGACCTGAAGCTCGTTGTTTTGCCCCCAGCAATAAAGCCGCCCGTCCTGCTTCGTCGCGCACGTCGTGTCGCGGCCGGCAAAGACCTCCTTCCAGTCCTTGTCCGGCGTCGCCGCGAGTGGGTCGACGCTCACGGGCGAGAGCTCGAGCTTGTTGTCGAGGTTGCCAATCCCGAGCTGCCCCGCCTGGTTGCGCCCGAAGCAGAAGAGCCCGCCGTCGCTCTCCACGGCGCAGCTATGGTTGTCGCCCGCGGCGACGCTGGAGAACGTGCGTTCGAGGGAGAGAAACGCCGGGAGCGTCTGGTTGTCGGTATACCCGAGCCCGAGCTGGCCGAAGTTGTTCGTGCCCCAGCACCACAGCGTGCCGGTCTTTTTGATCCCGCAGGTATGGGCCGAGCCCGCGACGACACGAATCCAGTTGTCCGCCGCGCCGGCCCGCACGGGCGCGGACTGGTTCGCGCCGAGGCCATTGCCGAGCCGGCCGCCGCCGCCGGCGCCGAAGCAGAAGATCGCGTTGTCCATGCGGCGCGTACAGGTGTGGTACGCCGCCGCGGTGATCTCGACGAACCGCTCCTCGCAGCCGGTCTTCGGATCCCCCACGGTGCCCGGCGGGCATGCGCACGTGAACGAGCCGACCGTATTCGCGCAAGCAGCGGTCGGATGGCAATCGTCGAGCTGCTCGGTGCACTCGTCGACGTCCATGCAATCGCCGTCGTCGTTCACGAATCCGGCGTCGCAGACGCACATGCCGCTCGCGTCGCAGCTCGCATGGTCGCCGCAGGGCCCGCACGTCGCGCCGCCTTGCCCTCCGGCGCCGCCCTCGCCGCCCGTGGACGACGACGAACCGCCCGCGCCGCCGGAGCCGCCCGCGCCGGTGCCGCCGACGTCCGAAGGCGTGCCTTCCCCGCCCCCGCCGGAGCACCCGGCGAGGACGATCGTTGCCCAGAGGAAAGGAAAATAAGAACGCGCGCTTCGATGCATCTCGGGTATTTTCGGATGCTACGAAGCAAGCGGGACGACTGTCAACCTCGGATTCCAGAGAATCTTACTTCACGATGGTCGCGCAGCCGACAAGGACGTCGATCTCGGCCTTCGTGTCCTTCGCGACCTGCGAGCACGTCGCATCGCAGAACACGATCTGCTTCGGCGCCCCGGGGACGTCGTAGTACCAGGCGAGGCCCGCCGCGGGGCAGTCGGCCGCCGATTTCACCTGCGGGATGACGACCGAGATCCCCGACTCCGGCGTGTACTCGACGTTGATCGCGTTGTAATCGATGTCGTCGCCGGGCGGCGGCTGCGGGATGAGGTACGAGCACGAGAGCGCGGCGCCGCGGATCTCGTTCATCGCCTTGAGGAACTCCTCGGTCGCATTCTGGCTCCCGTCGACGATGAACGCCGACCCCGTCCCGCCGGCCGCGGCGACGCTGTTCAGGCTCGTGATGTTGCCGACGCCGATGACGAACGTCTTGATGCTGGGCACGCCGTTATACGCAGCCGCCGCGGCGTTGACGGAGGTGATGGCGCCCGAGCAGCCGGTCGGCTCCCCGTCCGACGCGAGCACGACGACCGTCGTGTGCGTGGGGTTCAAGGTCGCCCATTGCTTGGCGTAATCGATGGCGCCCTGGAGCGCCGGCCCGGTCGGCGTGCTGCTCCCGGACGGGGAATGGGCGTTGATCGAGTTGATGATCGTCGTCCCGACCGCCGGCAGGGGGGCGATGGGCACGTCGGGCACGGCGTAGTCGGAGGGCTTGCACGAATCGCCGCCGGCGGTCGAGCAGGTCTTGATGGGGAAGCCGGGCGCGGGCGGGGCGCAGGGGCCGCAGGCGGCCGGACCGCAATCGGCGTCCACATTGCAGAATGGGATCACGGGACAGACGACCCCGCTCGACTGCGGGAAATACTGGATACCGACGCCGATCCCCGCGGCGGCAGGCTGCTCGAGGAACGCCTTGAGGGCCGCCGTCGTCGAGCTCCACTTGGAGTTGTCCTTCATCGAGGAGGACTGGTCGAACATGATGTACATGTCGAGCGGCACCTGCTGGGCCTGGTTTTTCGTGGCGGCGCAGCTATCGCCGCCGCCCGAGCCTGTGTTGCCGCCGGCGCCGGCCGGGATGAAGCCTCCGCCGTCGCCGCCTTGGCCCCCGACGTTCCCCGCGCCGGAGCCATTGTCGCTGCCCGAATTGGCGAATTCGGTGTCGTTACCTGTCGCCGAACAAGCTGCGATCCACGCGCCGGACAGCGCCGCCGCGCAAACGACCCTCGAAACACCCGAAGAAAAGAACCCGTTTCGCATGCTTTTGCCCTCCGAACCGCGGATCGGAGCAGCCGAGCGGGCGTCACGTCAAGCCTGGTGAGCGACGCGAGGTCACAAAAACGACGCGCTTCGGCCACGCATCCGCCAATGTCGTCGCAAATGTCCGTGACGAGCACCCTCGCCGCCACGGAGGGTGAGCACGCCGCCCGCCGCCGCGGTGCGTCGGTCCGTCAGCGCAGCGCGCAACCCCGCCGGCGAGGCGCGTAGCCCCGCCGGCGAGGCGCGTCGAAGATTTGGCCCGCGGTCCGCGGCGACGGTACCTCCCCTTCGATCATGGTGAACCTCGTCCCCGGCCCGGCGAGCGAGCGCACGCCCAAGGGCCCCCCGCCTGCCAGCCGCGCCCGCCCGTTCCAGAAGGCTGCTGGCCCCGGTCTTTCCAGGTTCACCCGCGACGCGGCGCAATCCCGGAACCAACGCCTCGATATCAGCACTTTCCAGGTTCCCCGGGCGATGTCCACCCATCCTCTGCCTGCTCGCCTCGAATGGCGTGCCCGTTGCCCCACGGCGACCGGCGAGGCGATCATGGGTACACAGAGCACGCCCACGAGCGGACGCAGGAGCCTGGTCGGGAATACCCTCGTCACGGTGGGCGCGCTGTCGAGCGCGTTCGGGGCGGTCGGTTGGCTCTCCGCCCTGCGTTCCCCCTCGATCCTGACGCTCGCGCTCGGGTTTGTCCTTTATGGCATGCTCCCGGTCCTTTTGGGCGTCACCTTCGTGTGGCGTGGGCTCGGCATGATCGAGGAGGTCGAGTCCGCGCGGCGCGTGGACGCCGTGAGCCGCGCGGCGCTGCTCGACGCCCTGCGCGGCGGCGGCGCGACGGCCCGCGAGGTCGCGGCCAAGCTCGGCATGCCGAACACGCGGGAAGCCGAGCGCGCGCTCGACCGCCTCGTGCGGGACGACCTCGCGAAGCTCGACGTCACGGACGACGGCGAGCTCGTCTACCGGCGCGACCCGGAGACGATCCTGCTCCAGGACCGCGACGTCAACTGACCCTTTCAATCGAGGACGCGCCGCAGCGCTCGCTCGTCGAGCTCGCCCTCGGCCGCTTCTTCGAGCGCGTGTTTCATCGCGTCGTCCGCGCACGCCTCCGCGGCCACGCGAATGCGCTCGCGCCCGTCGGGGTGCTTGGCGATGCCGAGCGCCAGGGCCGCCCCGAGCCGCTGCCCCGGCGGCAGGTCCGGATCGTCGACCACGGCGACGAGCTCCTCGTACGTCACGGCGGATTTTCGGTATCCCGCGTGGAGCAGGAGGGACTGGAGTTTGTCCTTCCATTCCGTGAACGACTTGCCCGCCGGATCGAGCTCCGCCCCGACCGGCGGACCGCCCGCGCCGTTCGACCCGAGCGCAATCGCGAGCCGCAGCCGGCCGGCCACCGCCAGGATGAAGCTCGGGTCGCCCGTCGCGACCTCGATCCGCTGGCCGGGCCTCCCGGCCTCGCCGACGACGAGGAACAACACGCGTGGCGTCTCCTCGACCGTGCAAACAAGCGAATGCGGGATCCATCGATCGTCGAAGCCGCTCCGGATGCGCAGCCCGTCGCTGCCGACGATGATCTCGCGCGGCATCACGAGCCGCACGATGAACACCATCGTGAGCATGACGCCCCACGCGAAGGCGAGCATGGGCCAATCGGCGGAGGGGTATTCCGTGATGAAATAGCCGAGCGGGAACGCCAGGAGGAGGCAGACGATCGGGAGGCTGAAGCACCCCGTGACGAGCGGCCGATACACCGAGCCGCTCAGGACGGCCACGCGCCGCCGCGACACGTCGATGCCGAGCCGGTCGAGGATCCGATGCGCCGCAATGCCGTCGGGGACCTCGGCCGTGAGCACGCCGCCTCGGCGAAGGTAAAGCTCGACCCGCGGGCGCTTCCCATCGAGGAGCGTGCCCGGCAGGACGAGCCCGCCCTCGATGGCCGAGCGCGCGAAATGGCGCTCCTTTCCTCCCTGCACGACCACGAGGCCCTGGCCATCGATCCGAAGCACGCCGACGCTCCGCAGCGGGAGCGATAACGCCGTGAGGACGGCGCCGACGATCGACACGAGCGGCGCGACGAGGAGCCCGAGGGCGGCGAGGAAGAAGATCAGCACCGAGAGAGGCACCGACGCATCGGCCTTCGACGGCCCCACGATCGCCAGGATCGTCACGATGAGCCCGGGGAAGCCGACGAAGCCGCCGAAGCCCACGCGCATGAGCCACCCGCCGAGCCTGGGGCGGCGGTGTTCGATGGAGGAGCTCGCGACGACGAGGGGCTCTGCGCTCATGACGGCCGCGCGGCGGAGCCTATCATAACGACATCCGCGAACGAATTGTGTACATTGCGCTCCATGGCTGACTTCGGACGCTCTCTTTCGCGGACGTGGCGCCTCGTCGCCTCGTCTCTCGTCCTGTGCTGCCTCGGGCCTCTCGCGATCGTGAGCTGTAGCTCGGGGGACGCGGTGAACACGTCCACGAGCACGGGCGGTACGGCGACCACCGGCGCGGGCGCGGCGGGCGCAGGCGGCGCGGGGAATGGGGGCGCCGGGAGCGGCGGCGCCGGGGCCACGGGTGGTGCAGGCGGGGCGGGTGGTGCAGGCGGGACGGGCAGCTCGTCGACGTCGAGCACGGGCCATGGCGGCGCGGGCGGAGGCCCGGGGGCGAAGGTGGTCCGTCTGCTCGCGATCGGCGACACGGGCGAGGGCAACGAGGCCCAGCACGCCGTCGCCGATCGAATGAACGAGAAATGCGAGAAGGTGGGCGGCTGCGACGCCGTGCTCGTGAACGGCGACAACTTCTACGACAACGGCGTGGCGAG
Source organism: Polyangium fumosum (assembly GCF_005144585.1). Lineage (GTDB taxonomy): Bacteria > Myxococcota_A > Polyangia > Polyangiales > Polyangiaceae > Polyangium > Polyangium fumosum. Next base: position 375,378 of record NZ_SSMQ01000002.1, read on the forward strand.
CGTGGACGACCCGCAATGGGGCGAGAAGTTCGAGGCGCCCTACGACCGGCCGAACCTCCACGGCGTGCCGTTCTACGTGGTGCTCGGCAACCACGACCACGGCCCCACGTCGAGCGGGAACAAGCAAGCGCAGATCGACTACGCGTCGTTGCCGCTCGGGAGCGGCCCCGGGATGCGGCCGAGCGACAAATGGCACATGCCCGCGGCGTGGTACGACGTGACGATCGGCCACGTGCACCTCTTCGCGCTCGACACGGTCGATTTCCTGAACGGGACGCAGAAAGACCAGATGAGCGCGAAGGTGAAGACCTCGAAGGCGACGTGGAAGATCGTCTTCGGCCACCACCCGCGGTTCACCTCGGGCGAGCATTTCTGGGACAACAACCTGCTCGGCATCGCGGGGATGTTCGCGTTCCAGAAGGCCGTCTATTGCGGCGCGGACATGTTCATGACCGGGCATGACCACAACCTGGAGTTCATCGACAAGGGCCGCGACGGCGACTGCCCCGGCACGCATTTCGTGGTGAGCGGCGCAGGCGCGAAGACGCGCGACACGTTCGAGTTCGTCCCGAAGGACGAGAAGCAGCTCTACTTCTCGGACGCCGTCGAAGGGTTCGCGTACATGGAGTTCGACGGGCCGAAGCTCTCGTTCGAGTTCATCGACAGAAGCGGGGCCGTGGTCTTCTCGAAGACGATGACGAAATGAGGATCCCCATGCTCTCCCCGCGCTCTCTGCTCCTGCTCGTTCCCGCGCTGCTCCTCGCCTGCCAGGATCCGCCGCCGCCGGCCCCCGCGCCCGCCACGTCCGCGGCCCCCGCGGCCGCGCCCACGCCCACCCCCACGCCGACGGCGGCGCCCGCGCCCACGCCCGAGAAGGCCGCGGCCGCGCCGGAAAAACCCCCGGAGTCGATCGCGGCCCAGCACGTGCTCGTCGCGTACAAGGGCGCGAAGAACGCGCCGAAGACGGTGACGCGCTCGAAGGCGGACGCGAAAAAGCGGGCGGAGGAGGTCGCCGCCAAGGCGAAGGCCGGCGACGATTTCACGGCGCTCGTGAAGGAGTATTCGGACGACGCGGCGACGGTGGAGAGGCTCGGCAGCCTCGGGAAGTTCAAGCCGGAGGGAATGGTCAAACCCTTCAGCGACGCGGCGTTCGCGCTGAAGGTGGACGAGACGAGCGGCGTGGTGGAGACGCCGTTCGGGTTTCACGTGATCAAGCGCAACCAGTGAAACCCGCTCGGTTCACCCGCCCTTCCACTCCGTCCGTTGCACGACGGGCAATTGCAACGCGCGCTCGCGGTCGAGGTCGAGCGAGCCGAGGTGAATCGCGAGCGGCGATTGCACCCACTTGAAGATCGACTGCGTGAACAGGCGCGCGAACTTCTCCGCCCACAGGGCGAGCTGCGCCGGATCCCGATCCGGGAACACGCTCGTGAGCGCGAGCGCGACCTCGTTCGGCGCGAGTTTTTCCGCGCCGTAGAGGTAGAGGCACGCGTCGAGCACCTCGAACGGCATGAGCTCGGCCTCGCCCGACTGGTTCGCCGCGAGCTCGGGGCCCGCCGTCGTGTCCAGCGTCGCGCGGATGCCCGGATAACCAAACCGCTTCTCCAGGCGTTCGAGCAGCGCGATGACCACGGTCTTCGGCAGGTTCGCGATCACGCTGAAGGCGCCCTCCAGATCCCCACCGACGGTCGTGTACCCGAGCGCCTTTTCGCTCATGTTCCCCGTCTGCAGGAAGAGCGCGCCGCTCGTGTTCGACCAGTTCCACATGCGCTGGCCACGAATCCGCGCCTGCACGTTCTGCTTCGTGAGCTCGGTCGGCTCGGGCCCGCCCGGTCCGAGCAGGGTGCGCGTCGCGTCGAGCTCGCGCACGAACGCGTCCTCGATCGGCACGATCATGAACGAGACGCTGAGGTCAGCACAGATGCGCGCAGCCGCGTTCTGCGTGGCGTCGCTCGAATACCGCGACGGCATGTAGAACGCGCTGATCATGGAGCCCGCCGCCTCGCGAAGCGCCGCGCCTTCGAGGTCGGGGTGGAGCAGCTCGGCGGCGCGATGCGCGACGAGCAAGGTGAGCAGCGAGTCACGCCCGCCCGAGAGCGCGAGGCCGATGCGGCGGAACGCGCCGATCTTGCGATAGTAGTCGGCGACGCCGAGCGCGAGCGCGTCGTAGAAATCGTCGAGCAGCTCCTCGCGCGGCGTCTTCACCGGCAGGTTCGCCGAGGGCAAGAAGAACGAGGTCCCGGGCGGCGGCGCGGGGTAACGCAGCTTCGAGCGATCGGCCGTCTTCTCGTGAAGAGCGGTCACGGGCACGGGCGTCTGCTCGCGCCGGAAGGCTTCGAGGTCGCTTCTCCAGGTGCTCGCCTCGCGGCGGCTGCGGATCGTGCGATCGAGGTCGACGACCGTCGCGGCGTATCCCTCACGGAAGCGCGTCGCCTCCAGCATGGGCCGGCCGTTCTGATTGACGAACCCGCCGCCGTCGAAGACGAGGCCGTCGTTGGCGCCGACGAGGTTCGCGTACGCGATCGTGCACTGGTTGTCCGCGGCCCGCGTCGCGATCATCTCCCGCCGCGTGCCCACGACGCCCGCGCGGAACGGCGAGGCCGAGAGGTTGCAGACGATCTCCGCGCCCGAATAACAACGCCGCCGCATCGGGCCGTCCGGCGACCAGATGTCCTCGCAGACCTCGATCGCGAGGAGGCCGAAATCGAACTGGAAGATCCGATCGCCGCAGAACACGCCACGCGCATCGAGGTCCAAGCCGGGCACGCCGCGCGAGAAGACACGCGCCTCGTAGAAGACGTTGTACGTCGGGAGTTTTTCCTTCGGCACGAACGCGCGGATCTTCCCGCCGTGCACGAGCGCGCCGACGTTGAAGAGGTCGCCGTCGACGCCGACGGTCAGGCCGAGGACGAACACCGTGCGCAGCCGCGCGGTCTCCACGGCGAAGCGCTCGAGCTCGCGCCGCTGGCTCTCCACGAACGCCTGCCACTGCACGAGGTCCTCCGCCGCGTACCCGCCGACGACCTGCTCCGGGAACACCGCGAGCGTGACGTCGTCCTCGGCCATCGCCGTCGCGAGGCGGATGCACCGATCCACGTTCGAGCGGACGGCGCCGATCGTCGCGTTCACGCTGGCAACCCCGATCTTTACGAGCCTCATGGGGGCCGAGCGTAGCAGTGGGATGGCGCGAGCGTCAGCCCGGCGCGCGGGGCGTTCGTGGCTGCCACGACGGCGAGGATCGGCCGGCAGAAGAGGACGATGGAGGCGCGAGGTGCTTGCCCAGACATGCGCCGCCTCCATCGCCCACTTCTGCCGGTCGTTCATCGAAAAAAGTCCCGCCCGAGCCCGCGTATGGCGCCCCATTCGTTTCATGAGGCCGGGAGCAGAGCGTTCGGCTCGGGCGGGAGGGCGACGCGCATCGCCGCCTCATCCCTGATAGTTCCTGCCGGGCCACGAACCCTCCCGCGTTCGATCGCTTTTCTGCGAGGGTGTTCTAAGGCTGGAGCAGGTGCCCAAAAAGCGCGCGCGCATGCAGGGGGTCGCGCGGGTACATCCGGAAGTAACGCACGAGGGCGGCGCGAGCGGCCTCTTGGTCTCCGTGCGCAGCGGCGTGCTCGACCTCTGCAACCAGCGCGCGTGGCCGGCTCGTGTTCAAGGCATCCACGCACGAGCAGAGCGGCGCGGGCGCGGGCGCGGGCGCGGGTGGCGGGTCTTCTGCGACGGCTCCGGCGTTCACGTTCACCTGCACGGCGGGCGAGGAAGACCGGGCGGTCTCCAGGACTTGGGGCGGCTTCATGAGGCCGTAGGCGACGCCGGCAAGGCCGGCGGTGCAGACGAGCACCTCCGCTGTGCGGCGTCCCCATTCCGCGGGACGCGCTGCGGAGCCCGCCAGGATCGCCGCCATGAACGGGCGCAGCTCGCTCTCGTACCCACGAAGAAGCTCGCGCGCCTGGGCACAGGCCCGCGAGAGGCGTGAGCGCGCGGTGCCTTCGGGAATGCCGAGAGCTTCGGCGATCTCCCCTTCGGAGAGCTCGTCGAAGACATGCGCGTACAGCACATCGCGCAAACGCGGGTCCATGCTGCGCAGGCGCCGGTCGATGAGCTGAACCATCTCCTTTCGGGCGAGGAGCGCTGCGGGCGAGGGCGCGGCCGACGCCACCCGCAGCGCGTCGTCGGGGTCGCCCCAGGAGGTGTTGCCCTCCTCGGCGACGCCTTTCTTGTGTCGAAAGGACTCGTTTTTCGCGATTCGATAGAGCCACGTCGAGAGCTTCCCCCGCTCGGGGTCGTAGCGGTCGGCGTGTGCGACGCCGATGTCGAGCACCCTCTGCGCAAGATCATCGGCGTCGGCCGGTTGATGTTCCCAGTGGAGAAACCAGCGGACCAGGCGAGGACGGAGCGCGAGAATGGCGACGCGCACGTCATTCGGGTGGCTCATGCCACTGGTAGGATCCGCGTCGAGCAGATCCCTCCCGAGAATCGTCAGGGCTCGCAACAAAAAGTGACGGGACCCGTCGGCGTGGCCGTCCCCTCCGGACCGCCCCCGCTCGCAGCACACGCGCCAGGGTCGTACATGAAGTCGGTCACGCGCTTGCTCCCGAGGGCTCGGTCCTCGCGGCTCATGTCGACACATGCCCCTTCTTCCGAGGAGATCGACGTGCCGAGGAGGAACACGCCGCACGCGTCGTCCTTGAATACGGTCGCCGTTGCCGTGCACGAGCTGCCCTCGACGGGCCCGCAGGAGCAAGCTGCGCACGTCCTCGTGTCCACCTTGTTTCGGTAGAAGAGGTGGCGCTCCGAATAACCCGTGGTCGGGCAGACGACGTCGCCCTCGGCGGCGACGCAATAATGGAAGCCGGGCGCGGCCTTCGGGACGCACATCTCGTCCGTCTCGCACCCGGCCCAGGCCATGGCGGTGAGCCCTTCGCATGCGATGGCGATCTCCTCCCAAGAGGTGGCGGGGATCGGCAAGGTCGACGGGGGCGTCGGTGCGCAGCTCTCGCCGAGCTTCTGGACGGGTCCGATCGCAATGGACTGGATACACGACACGCCCTCGCAGTCGAGGTCCGCCGGGACGGCGTTCTCCGCCGTGCAGGCGCCGTCCCACGCGTCGGGTGGGGCGAAGGAGGTCTCGACGGAACCCGACGCGAGATCGCAGATCGCCGCCTGCGCGACGAACGTGCTTGGTGGCGCGCAGGCGCCCGTCGATGCGCCGCACGTGCAGTCGGGGCACGCGAGCGGTGGAACGACGAGGCCCGCATATCGGACGAACTGCGGCAACATGCCGCTCGGGCAAGCAGCAGGGTTTTGCGCGGGGCCAAACCACACATGGTGCGGATCGGTGAATGAGTAATCCGTCGGGCGGAGCGGGACGCATTCGCCCTCGCATGGTGGACCTGCATCGTCCGCGCCGGCCTCCTCTTCTTCTCCGTCGTCGGGCTGCGTGGCGCCGTCTCCTTCCTGGGAGGTCCCCGCATCGCCTGGGCCGGCGTCCGCGTCGGCACAAGGAATGTGCCGACCTTCGTTATCGGTACACCAGGGAACCTCCACCGTGATGCCGTCCGTGTAACACGCGCCAAGCAGGGCGGCGGCAGCGAGCGTGATGAAATACGCGACGTTGGTCACGCGCATGTTCGACTCTCCTATTGCACATCAATGAGAACAACAATTCCTGCATGAACGAAGACCGGAGCGAGCGGCTGGTGTACGCGCGTATCGCCGTTCTGCAGCTTCACCGTGAGCGGATTGCCGCCCACGGCGAACAGGGCCTCCACAAAGGGCCGGAGCCGGAGCCGCTCGGTGACCTTGAAGTTGTATGCGAGCCGTGGCCCGAGCGCGACCGTCAAGGCGTCGCCCTCCAGGAATGTCGCGCCTTCCATGAGATAGAGAGCGCGGCCGACGCTGATGGGCGCGCATGCCGCGAAGCTCCAGGACGTCTCCAGGCACGGAACGACCAACCCGGAGAGCAGAAGGGTTTGCTCGGGGTCGATGTTCTCCTGCACGAGGGACGCAAGGACGCGAACCTCACCGCCAAGGGAGAAGCGGGACCAGGTCACCGACACCGCGGCGGACCCGCCAAACCCGATCCTGGGCAAACCGTACGGCGCGAACAGTCCCGCCGCGCCAAGTTCCCACTTTGGCCCTTGACTCTCCGTCAGGTTTGTCGGAGGGGCGGGGACCGTCGTCACCTCATAGAACGGATCCGGCGTGCGTCGACGAAGCGGGCCGTCATCGTCGTAGGCGACGAAGGGTCGCAGCGAGGGGGACGGGGCCGAGAGCCCGACCTCGATCTGCGGGCGCAAAAGCAGCCACTCCGGCGCCGGCTGCTTCTGCAGCTCCCACCGCCCGAGGTTCAGCGCGATCGCGTAGGCCGCGTCCTGCACGAGCTCGCGGCAATCGAGCGGCGTCGGGATGACGGCGTTCCAACGCTCGGCGCCGTGCTCGTCCAAAGCAGAGACGTGCGCCTCGATCTCGCGGCCTCTGCGCTTCAGCTCGACGCGCACGAGGGCGCGCGCGTCGTCCCGGACAACCGGATAACCGAACCCCGACGCGAGCCACATGATGAAGTCGTCGCGGCCCATGCAGCCGCGGATCGTGCGGGGCGGGGTATAGTCGAACCGGAACGCCACGCGGTTCGGCTCATCGCCTGCGCGCGCGCTCGCAGGCGCGAGGATGAGGAGGAGGGAAAGGCAAAGGAGCGGGACGAGGGCTGCGGCGCGCGGCATGATGGGGATAGCATACTGCAACCTGCGCCGGAAAAGACGAGGCTGACGCGAGCGTCTTGGTGCTACTCGGGTCAGGAGCGCACGCCCAGCGTCAGCCTCCGCGGACAACCCTACCCGTGACAAACCGAGTTGTCAAGCGCCGCGACAAACTTTTCGGACGGTTCCGGGACGAACGGGTGGTGAGGGATCACTTGCCGGCGAAGCGGAAGAGCCAGGCGAGCGTCGCGGGGGGTGGTCCACCCGTGGCCCGGGCCCGCCCATGGGAAACGTCATGGGGGGTTCCCGGTTTCGCTCGGAGGAGACGCCGGCTTCAGCTCTGCGGCTCGCTCCGTGAACGTCGGACCCTTCAACGGCATAGCCGGCAGCGCGCCGAACGACTTGTCGTTCGTCTTCGTCGCCATTGGTCTTGTTCGTGATGTTTGGACAGATCATTCGTTCGACGAATTGGTGGCAGCGGCCAGCCGCGCTCTGGCCCTATTGGCTGCAATATCCCCCCAGGTATCCTCATCTACTTCGAGTCCTGGATATTCTTCCAGCACAGGGTTCACGAGATTGTCGAGTATCGCCGTCATGCTCCTTGCGACTGCCAATCGTAGGGCCTTGCTGCTGGCCTCCGACAATAGGGGGGCGACCTCGACCACGACCGAATTTAGAGCATCCATTGCCTCGATGCTGGCATCGCGTACGACTCGTGCAGCTTCCACCGTGTCTAATTTCATAGCCTTACTCCTAAAATGAACACCCTTCTGCCTCCATGCACTCTCGCATGCATCGGGCGGCGCCCACGTGTTCGCCAGCATGCCTCGCGTCGGCAAGAGGCCGCCGCGCGAGACCAGCTCGTCAGGGTCCGGCGAGAACCCCGCGTCCACCATCCTCCGCAGCGCTTCCCTCATGCACTGCTGGACACCGGTATCGTCGAGCCGCGGTCCCTTGGGCCTCACCTCCGTGACGTGGTCGCCCGTCATCTCGACCGCGAACTCGATCTCGTACGCGTTGTGCCGAAGCCGCTGGCCCCCCTCTTCGACGCACGCTTGAAGCGCCCGGACCGTCCTCGGAGGAAGCGCGAGCCCGCTGCCCTGCCTGGGCGCGGCGGTCGTGCTCGTCGCGCGCCCCGCATCCGATCGGCACCATGCACACCGCCATGCACGTCGCGACCAAGGTCGCCCCTGCGAGCCGCTGCCCCCTCATGACCCCGCCTCCTCGGCCTCGACGCAGGTGGGGAAGGCTACGAGTGCCGAAACGCCTCCGTCAACCGTTCTCATGGCATTTCCCGCGTCCACACGCCGCAAGTCGTCCCGCAACGGGGTGTCTCGTACGGGGACAACCTTTCGGTTCCGGGACGAACGCGCTCTGGAGGCCCTGCACGACGGGTCGGTGCGTGGGCAGTGTCATTTGAAGCTTGGAAACATGAGATCCTCCCCTCCGAGGAATGTCACCTTGCCGCCCGTCAACATTTCAATTCCTCGCACGTCGACGGGCACGCTTCCCATTGCCATATGAAGCGCTTGCACGGAATCGATCCCCCAAACTTTCCGCTTTTCTCGCCGCCTACCGGGCCCGCGTATCTCGTACTCGACGGACCAATCGTTTCCTTCTTTTTGAGGCGCGCCGATTCGCACCCTGACATTTTTAGGCTTTGACTCCTGGGACTGACGGAATTCGAGTATCCTTTCGGCGACGACCCTTTTCATCGTGGGCATTTGTCCTTCATTGCCTCTCGTTCGCAGGCGCGCCGACAGTTCGCCCGGTCCTCATTCGATTGCGCCCAGCAAATGGCCCTGTCCCTCGCACTTGGCAACTTGCGGCAGCGCGCATTGTCCATATTCCAAATTGCTTCGCACGCATTGTAACATGCCTCAAGTGGGGTATAGGCCGCATTCTTGCACCGTTCCCTCTCAGCTTCCTCGTCGGTTTTATCCTTCAACGACACGGCCGCGACCACGACGAGAACCATGCCGGCATCCGCCTGGGAGCATGCCGACATCCGCCGAGCGCATGCCGACATCCGCCTGAGAGCATGCCGACATCCGCCTGGGAGCATGCCGACATCCGCCGAGCGCATGCCGACATCCGCCTGGGAGCATGCCGACATCCGCCGAGCGCATGCCGACATCCGCCGAGCGCATGCCGACATCCGCCTGGGAGCATGCCGTCGTCCGCCGAGCGCATGCCGACATCCGCCGGGGAGCATGCCGACATCCGCCGGGGAGCATGCCAACATCCGCCGAGCGCATGCCGTCATCCGCCTGGGAGCATGCCGTCATCCGCCTGGGAGCATGCCGACATCCGCCGAGCGCATGCCGACATCCGCCGAGCGCATGCCGTCATCCGCCGGGGAGCATGCCGTCATCCGCCGGGGAGCATGCCAACATCCGCCGAGCGCATGCCAACATCCGCCGAGCGCATGCCAACATCCGCCGAGCGCATGCCGTCATCCGCCGAGCGCATGCCGTCATCCGCCGAGCGCGGCATCAACGTATCCGCGAGCGTCAGCAGCCGATCGATCTCGGCCTGCGTGAGGTGAAGGTCGCTCTTCCCCTGCGCGCCCTCGGCGCGGAACACGACGGGCGCGAAGGGATCCTCCCCCGGATCAGCGCTCCTCGCCGAACTCTCCGGAGGCAATGGGGAGCCACGCCCATAACCAAAGAACCACGGCACACGAGGCGAGCGCCACGCGCACTTTCCTTTTTCCCATCCCCTGCGCTCGCGTGTCTCTGCGCGGAACCTTTCCACGTGGAGCACACAAGCATGAGACAGCCCCTCCTTGCCTTCGCCTTCCTCCTCGTCGGCTGCGGAGATGTTCCTCCGGACAACCTCCTTTCCTCCGGACCATCTTCCGAAGCGCTGGAGGCCGAGCCACAAGGCGCGGAAGCGACCCTGAGCTGCACCCTGCCCGATCGGCCCGTCACGCACGGTCCCAGCACGAGCGAGGCGTGGGAGCTCGTCGAGCTCTCGACCGCGACCTATCCCAAGGCGCTCTGCAATGACGGCACCCCGGGCACGTACATGATCCACCGAAACACCACGTCCACGAAGTGGCTCATCTGGCTCGAGGGCGGAGGCAATTGCTACGATTCGGCGACCTGCGCCCAGCGCTGGAACAGCAGCGGGAACAAGTTGATGAGCTCCAAGCAGCTCACCACCCGATTCGCGCAGGGCACGCTCGAATTCCCCTCGCGGGGCGTCTTCTCCGTCGATCCGAACGAGAACCCGACGTTCCACGACGCCAACGTCGTTCGTCTCAATTACTGTTCGAGCGACGTCTGGTCGGGGGATCGCGCCGCAGACCCGGCCGCGGCCGACGTGACGGACGTGAAGCACTGGCACTTCCGCGGCCGCGCGATCATCCAGGCCGTGTTCCGCGAATTGATGCTGCACGAGAACCTCCCCGCCGCGACGGACATCGTCTACGCGGGCGGCTCGGCGGGCGCCGGAGGCGTTCATTTCACGGTCGACGACGTGCAAGCGCAGATGCCCGCCGGCGCGCGCTTCATGGGTATGCCGGACGCCGGCTTCCGCTTCGATCACCCGTCCTACGATCCGAACACGGGCCTGGAGAGCACCGCCGTTCCCACGGATCAACGGATCTTCATCGAGGTCGCCGCGGGCAACTGGGGAGGCCGCGGCGACGCGAGCTGCCATGCCGCGGCCACGACCTCGGACGAGCACACGTCCTGCCGCGAGCCCGGCTGGCTCACGACCCACGGCCATATCCGCACGCCGCTGCTCATCATCCAGAACCAGTACGATCACAACCCCCTCGGGCACCTCGGCGTCGATGTCGACAGCAACATGGATGCGGGCGAGACCGGCTACACCGAGCGCTACGCGGCGCGGACGCGCGAGCTGCTCGCGAGCACGGACTCCCTTCATTCGTGCTTCGCCGACTACGACTCGCAGCACGTCACCTCGCACGGCCCCGCGGCGGGCACGAGCACGATCGACGGCACCGTCCTGCGCGACGCCATCGACGCGTTCTACCGGCGGCCCTGCACGCCGGAGCGGCGCATCGAGGCGCCCCCTCCCGGCGCGCCGTGACCCCGCGGGACGCGGCCCCCGCGCCGCGTCCTGGCCTCACCGCGGCATCAACGTATCGGCGAGCGTGAGGAGCCGATCGATCTCGGCCTGCGTGAGGTGCAGGTCGCTCTTCACCTGCGCCCCCTCGGCGCGGAACACGACGGGCGCGAAGAGACGAACTTTTACGATCCCGAGGTTCAGCGAGGTCGCCCGATCCACCGAGGCCGTGAGCGCCGCCGCGTCCGCGCCCGCCTGCACCGGGTCCGTGCTCTCGCCCGTGCTCGATACGTCGACGCCGCCGTCCGCGGCGAGGCGCAAGCGCGCTTCGGCCGAACGGATCGTCGACGGCACGGGCGGCGCGTGCGAACCCGCGAGGCTCCGCGAAGGGTCCGTGGCGGTGGCGACGACGGCCTCGGGCCCGAGGGGATCCGGAAACCCACCCGTGCCCTCGAAGCGCGCCGCCTGCAGGGCGAGCGACTCCGGCAAGACCGCGAGGAAGCCCTCTTCGACGAGGGCGACGACGCGCGTTTGGCCGCGCACCGTGACGCGCGCCGTGGGTACGCTCGTGGTCGTGAGCCACTCGCCGCGCGGCTGGCTGCGAGCGATCATCATGTTGAGGCCCTGGCGCGCGCGCTGCTCGTCGAGCTTGTGCTGCACGATGGCCACCACGAGATCACTCTGCGTGACGCCGGTGGAGGCGACGTAGGCCGCGGCGACGTCGTTGATCGCGTCGATGCCCGTGCCTTCGAGCATGCTCCGGAGCGGGTTCATCACGCGCAAGCGCAGCTCGAGCGGGTGGCCTTTCAGCCGCTCGGGCCAGACCATCACGCCGACGCGGGCGCCCACGATCACGCGCGCGATCTCCGCGGCGTTTTTCGGCCTGGGCGCGGGCGGCGTGGCCGCCTCGGGCGTCTGATCTTGCGACGCGCAGCCGGCTGTCGCGAGCGGCGACGCGACGAGCGCGAACAAGAGGACGACCGAACCAAAGCGCCTCGTCACCCGTCCAGATTAGCGAAAGCCCTCCAGGGATGCTAGGGGCCGAAGTCATGAGCCTCGGTCCGAAGAAGGTCGGTATCCTCGTCGGCGGCGGGCCCGCGCCGGGCATCAACGCAGTCATCGGCGCGGCCACGATCCGCGCGGTCCTCTCCGGCTACGACGTGATCGGGATCCAGGACGGGTTCCAGTGGATCATGAAGGGCGACCTGGAGCACGCCCGCCCGCTGTCCATCGACGACGTGAGCCGCATCCATTTCCGCGGCGGCTCGTACCTCGGGATCGCGCGCGCGAACCCCACGAAGTCGAAGGAGCTGCTCGAAGAGACGGTCCTGTCCTTGTTGCGGCTCGAAGTGGACAAGCTCATCACGATCGGCGGCGACGACACGGCGTTCTCGGCGTCGCAGATCGCGCTCCAGTCGAAGGGGCGGCTGCGCGTGGTGCACGTGCCGAAGACGATCGACAACGACCTCGATCTGCCGGGGCAAGCCGACACGTTCGGCTTCCAGACGGCGCGCCACATCGGCGTCGAGCTCGTCGAAAACCTGATGGTCGACGCGAAGACCACGCACCGCTGGTACTTCGTGGTCGCGATGGGCCGCAAGGCCGGGCACCTCGCGCTCGGCATCGGCAAGGCCGCGGGCGCGACGCTCACGCTGATCCCCGAGGAGTTCCCGCAAGAGGGGCACGTCCGGCTGAAGACCGTGGTGGACCTGCTCGCGGCCGCGATCGTGAAGCGCCTCGCGACAGGGCGCGCGGACGGCGTGGCCATGATCGCCGAGGGGCTCGTCGAGCGCATGGAGGAGCACGACCTCGAAGGGCTCGCGGGCGTGGAGCGCGACGCGCACGGGCACGTACGGATCGCGGAGATCGCGTTCGCCGACATCCTGAAGGCCGAGGTGCAGAAGCGGCTGCGTCAGTTCGGGGTCAAAGCGACGATCATCCCGAAGAACATCGGCTACGAGCTTCGCTGCGCCGACCCGATCCCGTACGACATGGAGTATGCGCGGGACCTCGGGTATTGCGCGGCGAAGTATCTCGCGGAGGGCGGCACGGGCGCGCTCGTGGCGATGGTGCAGGGCTCGTTCCAGGCCGTGCCGTTCGATACGATCATGGACCCGAGGACGGGCCGCATGCGCGTGCGGATGGTGGACATCGCGAGCGACCGGTACATGATCGCGCGGAGATACATGCTGCGGCTGCGCAAGGACGACTTCGACGATTCGAGCCAGCTCGCCCGGTTCGCGAACGTGCTCGATATCTCGATCGAGGATTTTCAGAAGGAGTTCGGCTACCTCGTGGAGCACGAGCCGATCCCCCGCACGTTTTACCCCGACGAACGGCAAAAGCCTTCGATCGCGCCGCCGGGGAAGTGAGGCAAGCGCCGATGGAGCCTGTGTCGATTCGCCTCGCGCACGCGGGGGACGTGGAGGCGCTCGCGCAAAACCACCGCGCAATGGCGCTCGAGACCGAAGGAAAGACCCTCGATCCGGAGACGACGATCCGGGGCACGCGGGCGGTGATCGAGGATGCGGCGAAGGGATTTTACCTCGTGGCCGAGCGCGAGGGCGTGACGGTCGGGCAGCTCCTCGTGACGTTCGAGTGGAGCGACTGGCGAGACGGGATGTTCTGGTGGATCCAGTCGGTCTACGTCGCCGAGGGCGCGCGGCGCACGGGGGTCTACCGGGCGCTGCACGATCACGTGCTCGGCAAGGCGCGGACTGACAAAGGCGTCTGTGGCGTGCGGCTCTACGTGGACAAGGAAAACCACCACGCGCAAGCGACGTACGCGGCGATGGGGATGCACGCCGCGCATTACGACGTTTTCGAGATCGATTTCGTGCTCGGCTGAGCGCGACGTCAGAACGCGGGCAACATGACGCGCGCGCCGGCGCGCAGCTCGAACGTGTACACGAGCGTGCGCGTCGCGTGCGCGCCGACGTCAATCGTCGCGCGCAAGAAGCCGTCCTTGTCCAGGGAGAAGCCGCCCGCCTCGGCGAGGTGGATCTCGACGTCCTCGATCTCGCTGACCGGGATCCGCTCGGTGACGACGACCTTCCGCGCCTTGTTCGACAGGTTCGAGAGGTACAACGTGACCTTGCGTTCGATGCGTTGCGCGCCGGTGATCGCTTGCGTGTCGCGCTTCTCGTCCTCGCTGCGGCGCACGCGGATCGCGTCGTCCGGGCCAAAGCCGAGCTCAAAAGGCTCGCCCTTGCCCACGAAATCGAGGCGCGCGCGGCCGACGAGGCTCGCCCCGCGCGCGAGGCGCACCGGGCCCGCGAGCAGCGGCCCCGCACCTTCGAGCGTGGCCGTGGCGCGAAGGTGCGCGGCAGGCGAACGAACGGCGATGACCACACGGGCAAGCTCGGCCTTCACGGTCACGCGGCCGATCTCCACGCGGCACGGGCGTCCATTCGAGGGGAGCGAGGCGCGCTCCTTGCCGGCGTAGGTGATCGGCTCGCCGCCGTCGTCGACGCCGGGCATCTCGGCGGCGGCGCGATCGCCGCGATCGAGGCCCGCGAGCTGGATCGATTGCTCGCGCGCGGCGACGACGATGTTGCGGCGCTCTTCGTCGGTCTTCTTGCGGCTCGCGAGCACGTCGTCGGCGAGCAGAGGCGGCGAGGCCGCGCGCGTGGGCCGGGCCGTGGAGAAGCGCAGATCGACGTCGTCCCATTGCTCGCCCGTGCGTTGCCACGCGGTCGCGTACGTGACGATCTCGACCGACCCCGCGGTCGCCTCGGGCCCGTCCGAGACGAGGCGCGCGAGGTGCTCGGGGCGCCAGAGCGCGCAGGGCAGGCGGTAGGTGATCTCGACCTCGACCTCGCCCGCCTCGGCCGCGTCGATCTCGACCTCGATCACCGCGTCGTACCGGGGTTTTTCCGCGCGTCCTTCGGCGAGGCGCGTCTCGGCGCGCCGACGATCGAGCTCGGCCTGGGCGCGCTCTTCGCGGAGGCGGGCGACCTCGTCGAGGGAGGCCTTCGCCGCGCCGTCGATCGCGCGCCATCCGTCGCGGTACGCGCCCGCGACGTCCGGATCCGACGCCTTGCGCGGGCCGAGCGAGGCGCTCTTCACCCATTGCGTGGCGAGCTCGTAATGGTGCTGCAAACCGCGCTGCGAGCGCTCGATCGCGCGGTCGGCCGCGGCCACGCGATCCCGCGCCGCGCGCGCCTCGCGTTCGAGCGCCTCGATCTCCTCACGCCCGAGCGCCCGCTCCTCGTGCGCGCGCCGGAGCACGCGGGCCGAGAGCACACGCGCCTCGCCTTTCGTGACCTTCGCTTGCACCGTGCCGTCGTCGACGAGGAGCGAGACGCCGGCGAGGGCCTCCCAGCGCGCGCCTTTCGAGGCGTGGAAGGAGGCGCGGCGCACGACCTCGGCGCGGTCCTCGAAGAGCGTGACGCGCGCAGGACGGCTCGGATGAGCGCGATCCTGCGAAGGCTCGTCCGAACGAACCTGCTCCACCACGGGCTCACTCACGGCGGTTTCCTCCGACGATCTCGCTCTTGGCAGGCAACTTGATGCGATAGGCGTAGGTGATCTTCGACTTGCCGCCCGCGGGCACCTCGACCCGGAAGCGACGGCCGCCGCGCACGGGCGCGCCGATGTCCGCTTGCTCGTAGACCTCGGGCTCGGGCTCGGCGGAGGTGAGCTTCACGGTGACGTCCTTGTCGTCGGTGACGGGGATCCGCTCGAGGACCTCGACGTGAATGGGCACGCCGAGCGACGAGGTGAGGTCCACCGTGACGTGGTGATCAACGACGGTGGATCCGCCGAGCAAGCCGGCCGAGCTCTCGTCGATGCGGGCGTTTCGCGCGATGCGCACGCGCTCCTCGACGCCGAGGCCGACCTGCACGTAGCCGCCGCGATCGACGGCCGCGATCTCCGCGGTCGTGACGAGCGCGCCTTCGAGGAAGACATCGACGGGGCCGGCGCAGAGCGGCGCGCCGAGGGGATTTTCGATGCGGGCCTCGCGGTAGACCTCGGTCGATTCGCGCGGGACGGCGCGGAAGCGCGGGCTCGCAGGGCCCTCGCCGACCTTGACGTGTACGCGGTGCGGGCGGCCGTTCGAGGGGACGTCGCCGCGGCCTTCGGCGTCGTAGCGGTGATCGAAGCGGCCGCGGGAGACGAGGGGATCCTGCGTGCGCGCAGGGCTCGGCAGGTGCTCGATGCGCTCGCGCGCGGCGCTCGCCTCGCGGCGGGAGGCGTCGTCGGGGACGCGGCCGAGGCGGCCGCGGCGCGGTTTGTCGTCGACGGGGGCGAGCACGAGGGCGTCGAATTCGAGCCAGCTATCGTCGGGCTCGGAGGGCGGCAGCGGCGCGCTTTCGTCGTAGGCGCCGCCCCTCGTTTCTTCGAGGGAATCCCCGGAGCCGCCATACCCGCCGAGCGTCGCCGCGAGAGAATACAAGACCTCTCCCTCCTCCCTCGCCGCCGCCGCCTTTTTGGCCGGCGCAGGCGCCGACCGCGCGGGCATGGGCATGGCGGCCCTTGGCATGGCCGCCGCGGGCGCAGGCATATCCATCGGCGGGCCAAACCCCGGCGGCGGAGACGGCGCGGCGGCGGATTGCGGCTGCGGCACCACGCCGGCCCGGGGAGGCGCCGCCACACCGGGCCGCAGAGGACGCGGCGGAGGAGGCGGTGCAGGGATGTTCTCCACGGCGCGCGGCAGCTTCGCCATGGCCGCATCGTACGATTCGAACATCGCGTCGAGCCCCGGCGGCGGCGGGCGATACCCACGCTTCGCCGGGGGCTGCGCCCGGCCAAACCGGAGCGATTGAAGCTCGGGCAAACGCGCGTCGTGCACGAGGTCGGCCGTCGAGAGGGAGAGCTCGACGTCCTTCCAGTCCTCGCCCGAGTCCTGCACGACGAGCGCGTCGAGCTCGAGCCGCACGCGCGTCGCATTCTTCGTGAGCCACGCCTTGTACGTCGGCCACCAGCGCGCGGCGAGCACGACATACTCGATTTCGAGCGCCTCGATCGCGCCTTGCCCCGCGCCGAGGCGCACGTGGCAAGCGAGGGTCGGTCGGGACGACCCCGCGCGCTCCTCGACGCTCGCCTGCGATTCGGCGAGGCGCGCGGCGTCGATTGCGCGCTGGACGCGTTCGAGCGAGGCCTCGGTCTCCGCGAGGCGCGCGTCGAGCACGGCGAGCTCCTCCTGGGCAAGGCGCGAGGTCGCGAGGGCATCCTCGATCCGCACGCGGGGATTCGCCTGCCGGAGGCGTCGATCCATGCCGAGGTCGAAGGACAACCCGGCAAGCAAGTTGCGGCGGCCCGTGACGTGCGTGCGCGTGTCGTTCAGCGCGTCGCGCTCGGCTTCGAGGACACGCAGGCGTTCACGCGCCGAGCCCGTCTTGGCGGGCCCTTCGGGGACGACGAAGCGCGCGCCGACGGAGACGACCTCGCGTGCGCCCTTGGCGAGCGCGCGGAAGCTCGACGGCTCGGAGAGCGGCGTCACGCCGGGGACGACGAGCTCGCACGGCTCGCTCGGGAGCGCGGTCGGGAGCGTGACGACCCGGGTGACGAGGGCGCCGCGCGCGTGGACCACGACGCGGCGGATGTGGCTGCCGAGGGCGAGCGAGGTCATGGGCGAGGAGAGGATACGCGAAATCGATGAACGATTGCCCGCAAATTCTCCGCGTCGAAATCCCGGGCTCAGGGCGCGAGGCGTGTCACGAACACGTCGTGCTCGCCCTGGCTCACGAGCGGCGCGACCGGGGCGTCGAATTCGATCGTCCCGGCAAACCCGCCCGCGAGGAGCGTCCTCGACTCCGGCAAGGCCGCGACGCCAAAGGCATGTTGCGCCTGGTCATCGCCGTCCGTCCTCGCCCAGAGGAGCGCGCCGTCGACGCTCCCGTATTTCGCGACGAACACGTCGGAGGCCCCCGCCGAGGGGACCGCGCCGGCGCCGAAATCGATGGCGCCGTCGAAGCTGCCCGTCACGACGACGTTGCCCGCCGCGTCGAATGCGACGGCCGTGCCGATCTGATCACCGCCGGTCGTGTCGCCGAGCTTTTTTCCGAAACGGAGCGCGCCGTCGGGCTCGAAGACGAGGAGGAATGCGTCCACCGACGTCATGCTGGTGAGCGTCGTGCCAGCGACCGTGATCGATCCGGCGAACATCCCCGTCACCGCGATTTCGCCCGAGGGGCCGACCGCGACCGCGTAGGCGCGCTGCTGGGACGCGTCGTCGCCGATCTTGACGCTCCATTTCGAGTTCGTATGGATGCCCGAGAGCCGCGCCACGAAGGCGTCGCCGCCGCCCGCCGATTGCAGGACGCCGCTGCCGAGATCGAGCGAGCCGTCGAATTCACCCGCCACGACGACGTCGGCGCTCGCCGTGAACGCCACGCCGTAGGCCGCCTGCGGGGCGGCGTCGCCGAACACGCGGCTCCAGATGTGGTTGCCGTCGGCGTCGAGGATGGCGACGAATCCGTCGGCGCCGCTCGCCGGGCGGTCGCCGCCGCCGAAATTGACGACGCCCGACGCCTCGCCGGCGACCGCGATCCACCCATCCGGCCCGGCCGCGACGGCATTCGCGATCTGGACCTGGTCGCCCCCGAACGCCCGCGCCCACCGCACAGCGCCGCCCGCGTTCACCGCGACGACGAAGGAATCGGTGTCGCTCGCCGCGCTCGTCAGGACCTTGCCATTGCCGAAATTCATCGAGCCCTGGAATTCCCCCGCGGCGAGGATGTCCCCGGACCCGGCCGCGACCGCGACGCCACGCGCCAGCGCCTTGCCATCCATGGCAGGGACCTCCAGGCTCCACATCGAGGTCAGGCTCGAAAGGCGCCGATCCACATAAAACGAGCCGGCACTCACGGTCCGGAATGTCACGTCGCCGTCGACCACGCCGGCCGTCGCGTGGACGAGTCCATTCGTCGCGACGCCGAACGCCACGTCCGAGAGCAGGCCGCCACGGGAGAGGCCGAGATCGGTGGTCCCCGTGCATCCGGGCGCGACGCCGTCGCAATCGTCGTCGGCCTCGGTCGCGCAATCCTCGGGGAGAGGCGTCATGGCGGGGAGGCAGGGCCCAAAGGAGAGGCCGTCGGGCGTGCACGTGCGGACGCCGCCCGCACACACGCCGGGCTGCCCGGTCTCACACGGCAGCGTGTCGCCGGGCGCGCAGAGGCACTCGTCGTCCCCGAGGGCTTTGCCGTCGCAATCCTCGTCCCCGGGCGCGAAACAATCTTCCTTTTGGGGGACGACCTCGCCCAAGCACGCGCCGAACGTGCGATCGATACGACAAACGTGCGTGCCGGACTTGCAGGCCCCGACGCCGGCCGTGCCGAGCGGGCCCGAGTAGCAGGGCGCCGAGACGCCGACGGTGCAGGGCGCGTCAGGATCGAACGAGCCGTACACGTCGAGCGCGCAGGCCGAAGGGAGCGCGGAAGCGAAGAGCGAGACGAGCCCCACGGCGGCGAGGCGCAGGTAGGTTCGTCTTCGTCGGACCATGGCGAGGCTCCTCGGGGCGAGGCCCCAGAGACCGAGCGAGGAAAAGCGAACGCCGATTCTACGGAACGTGGGGCCCGCAGATCAACATCGCGGCGAATCTCGTCACGCCTCGGGGAGCGCGACGTTGATCCCCACGAGCCGCATGAGCCGGAGCGCGTTCGTGGTGGAGACGACGCCGGACCGGAGCACGTAATCGAACGTCATCTTCCCCTCCTCGACGTGCTCCTCGAAATGCACGTTCACGACGCGGCCGCCCGTCTGCTCTTCGAGGTCCGCGAGCGCGAGGTCGTGCGAGGTGACAGCGCCGATCGCGCCCTTGTCGAGGAGGTGGACGACGACGGCGCGCGCGCCGATGTGGCGTTCGCGCGAGTTCGTTCCGTGGAGGACCTCGTCGAGGAGGAAAAAGACGGGCTCGTCACGATCCGCCGCGTCGACCACGGATTTGAGCTTCTCGAGCTCGGCATAAAAATGCGAGACGCCCTGCTCGAGCGAGTCGCTGATCCGCATGCTCGTGCGCACCGAGAGCGGCGTCATGCGGAGCTTCTTCGCGCACACGGGCGCCCCCGCCTGCGCGAGCACGGCCGCGAGGCCCATCGAGCGGAGCCACGTGCTCTTGCCGCTCATGTTCGAGCCCGTGACGAGCATCCCGCGCCCCGGCCCGTCGATCGAAAGGTCATTCTCCCGGCGCGAGCGCGTCGGGATCAGCGGATGGCCAAGCCGCTCGGCCACGAAGCACGGCGGGCCCTCCTCGACGACGGGAAACGTGAACGTCGGATGCTCGTACGCAAGCGCGCCGAGGCTCGCGAGCGCCTCGATCTCGCCGAGGGACTTGAACCAGCCGCGCACGTGGCGCCCCGCGCGCAGGCGGAATCGCTCGAGCGCGGCGATGCAGAAGACGTCCCAAAGCAAGAAGACGTTCGCGAGCATGTGCACGAGCCCCGAGTGGCGAAGCTCGACGAAGCCGAGGACACGCTCGAACGTGGCAAGCTCGCGGCAAGCCGAGGCGCCGTCGTCGCCGCCGAGCAGCGCCGCGCGGAGCTCGACGAGGCGCGGCGCGCGCAGCGGCTCGGCCTCGATGCGCGCGAAGAGGTCGCGGTATCGGCCGAACGGAGCCTCCTTCGACGCGGCCTGCGCGAGCACGGGCTGGATCTTCGCGCTGATGAGGAAAAGGACGACGACCTGGAGGACGAACGGGACGAGGTACGCCCGGCGGAGCAGCGGCGGGAGCGCGCTCCCGAGCCCCTGCGAGAGCGCAAAGAGGCCCACGGTGAGCGGCACGAGGACGAACGCCGCGCGCACGAGCGTCCGCGCAAAACCGCCGCGGAGCACGGGCTCGGCCTCGGCCCATGTGACGAGAGGCTCGGTGGGGCGGCCGCGCGTGCCCGCGGAGGCGCCGATCGTGGCGAGGTCTTCCCGGAACGCAGGCATGCCCGCGAGCTCGCGCACGGCCTCCTGTCGGGCCGCGATCTCGGCGGGCGAGGCGCGCTCGCCGAGCCAGCGCGCGAGGGTCGTGGTGCCGGGCGTGGTGCGCGTCTCGTCGAGGAGGCGGAAGATCGAGGCGGATCCGAAGACGTCGAGGTCGACCGCATACGGATGGCGCGGCTCGGCCGCGGGCCCGTGCGGGAGCGCGTCGGGCAATTTGCCGGCGAGGCGAGCGAGCGAGCGGTCCACGATCCCGAGCCGCGTCTGCACCTCGGACTCGCGCGTGACGAGCGCGCCGTGCACGGCGACGACGGCGATGAACACGACCCAGCCGAGCGCGACGAGCACCCAGCCGAGCGTCGGGAGCGAACGGAAAAATCCGTATCCGAGCGAGCCGAGGGCCACGAGGAAGAGGAGCCCGCGGAGGCCCGAGAGGCGCGCGGAGCGGCGCGCGAGCTCGTCCGCCTCGGCCGCGAGCGTGTCCCGGCGCGCGCGCTGCGCGGCGTGAGGATCGGCGGATGTCGAAGAGGTTTCAGGCGCGTCGGACACGGCCGGAGCCTACCGCGGCGGGGGGCATGTACGCTCGCCCCATTTCGTGCAACCTTTCCGGCCCCGTGATCGCCGCTCTCCCCTCGTCCGTCCCCCCGACGATCGTGCTCGCCGTGAGCGGCAGCATCGCCGCCTACAAGGCCGTGGAGGTGGCGCGGCTGCTGAAGAAGGCCGGAGCGCGGGTCGTCCCGATGATGACCCGTTCGGCGCGCGAATTCGTGGGACCTCAAACGCTCGCCGGCATCACGGGCGAGCCGGTGCACGAGGAGATGTTCGATCCGGGCTACCCCGGAGAGAAACACGTCGAGCTCGGGCGCGCCGCGGATCTCGTGTTGATCGTGCCGGCGACGGCGGATCTCCTGGCGCGGCTCGCCGCGGGCCGCGCGGATGATCTGCTGACCGCGCTCGTGCTCTGCGCGCGCGGGCCCGTGCTCGCGGCGCCCGCGATGCACCCGCGCATGTGGGGGCACCCGGCGACGATGCGGAACGTGGCGACGCTCGCGGCCGATGGGCGCGTGTCGCTGATCGGTCCGATCGAGGGCGAGGTGGCCTCGGGCGAACGAGGCATGGGGCGAATGGCCGATCCCGACGAGATCGCGCACGCGGCGCTCGCGGCGGTGGAGACGCGGGATCTCGTGGGGATCCGGATCGTGGTGACGGCGGGGCCGACGGTCGAGGACCTCGATCCGGTGCGCTTCCTCGGCAACCGATCGACGGGGAAGATGGGCTTCGCGATCGCGGAGCGCGCGGCGTCACGAGGCGCGTCGGTGACGCTCGTTTCGGGGCCGGTGGCGCTCGCGACGCCGCGGGGCGTGACGCGGGTCGACGTGCGGAGCGCGCTCGCGATGAAGGAGGCGCTCTGGGAGGTGATGGGCGCCGATCTCGGGCGCGCGGACGCGCTGATCATGTCGGCCGCGGTCGCCGACTACCGGCCCGCCGAGCAGAGCACGACGAAGCGGAAGCGCTCGGCGGAGCCGCTCGAGATCAAGCTCGTCCCGAACCCGGATCTGCTCGCCGAGGTGGGCGCGGCGCGGACGGGGGCGCGGCCGGTGCTCGTGGGCTTCGCCGTGGAGACGGCCGACGACGCGGGGATCGTGGGGTACGCGCGCGGAAAACTCCAGGCGAAGCGCGTGGACATGGTGGTGGCGAACCACGCGCAGGACTCGTTCGGGCGCGAGGACAACCGGGCGACGATCGTGACCTCGCACGGCGCAGAGGCGTTCGGGGTCCTGTCGAAGCGTGATCTCGCGGATCACATCCTCGATCGCGTGGCGCAGAGGTGCCGGTGAGCGAGGCCTCGGACGAAGAGACCCCGGACGAGGACGTCGACGCAGGTGAAGACGTCGAAGCCGAGCCCACGTCGAAGCGCGAGGCTCTCCTCATCGCGGGCGGCGTGACCGTGGCGAGCGGGCTCGCCGTGGGGTTTGCGTTCTCGGACGAGTACGCGGGCACGCCGTGGATGCTCGGGTCGCTCGTGATCGTGTACGCGGCGCTCGCGGCGTTCACGGTGTGGCGCCTGCGCGCGCGGGGCGAGCTCGACGAGCAGCTCCGGCCGCGCGGCGGGGATCTGACCGTGGGCGCGATCGTGGCGGCGGTGCTGTACGGCGTGGCGACGGGCGTGCACCTGCTCGTGACGTCGCCGCCGTCGCCGCGGGCTGCGTGGATCATGCACGTCTACGCCACGCTCGGGGATCCGTCGGCGGAGGGGCGGCACCTGCTCGGGGGCGTGGTCTTCGTGGTGGCGGCGCTGGAGGAGCTCGTCTGGCGGGGCCTCGTGCAGCGCGTGCTGCTCGCGCCGTTCGGGTGGCTGCGCGCGTGGCTCCTGCAGGCGGCGCTGTTTGGCGTGGCGCACCTGCCGACGATGTTCCTGCTCGGCGATACGCGCGTGGGGCCGAACCCGCTGCTCGTCGCGGCCGGCGTCGCTTATTCGCTCGTGTGGGGGCGGCTCGCGATGCGGATGGATCGCTTGCCGCCGGCCCTCTTCGCGCACGCGCTCTTCACGTGGGGCGTGTTCGAGTTCCCGATCTGGAGCCCTTGAGCCCGAAATGGCGAAGCGCCCGCGGACAGCCCGCGAGCGCCTCGACTCCACCTCGATCGCGCGAGCGGATCAGCCGTTCTTGCGATTGCGACGCCGCGAGGCCGAGATGCCCATCGCCGCGAGGCCGAGCGCGATGCCCGTCATGGCGAAGGGCGACTCGGCTTGTCCCGGCGACGCCGAGCAGCCGAGCCCGCTGGCCTCGCCCGAGCCCGCGCAATCCGCGCCGCCGAGCGTGATCGTGCACTCGCCCTGCGCCTGGGCCGAGACGTCGACCTGGAGGCCCTGCTCGAGCAGGGCGCTGATGCAGCCCTTCACGTCGGAGGCGAACACGTACTGATCGTTGCAGAAGAGCGCGCCCGTGGGCTCCTGGCACTGCACCCTGCAGCCGCCTTCGAGCTTCGCGTAGCAGGTGAGGTCGCAGTCCATGTTGATGTTCGCCGTGCACGCGCCCGTGCAGCACGTGTCGCAGTGCTCGATGCAGTTGCTCGGCTGCACCTGGCACTGGGTGCGGCAGCGGCTGGTGCAGCTCGCCTTCGCATCCGTCACGCAATCACGCTGCGGGTAGTTCGCCTGGCAATCCGCGATGAACGGCTGCTCGCATTCGTCGTGGCAGCCCTGGATGCAATCGAGCTTCGAGGGGTCGCACTCCGCGATGCAGCTCTCGCCGCAGTTGTTGGTGCACGACGTCGACGCCGACGCGGTGCATCCGCCCTCGCAGCCGGCGGTGAACCGCAGCGACGTGCAGTCGGCTTCGCAGCCGCCCTCGACGCGGATCTCGCAGCCGAGGCCGTTCTTGTTGAAATCGAATTTCCCGCACTCGGGAGGGGTCGTGATGGCGAGCGCCTGGGACGAGGCGAGGAGCAACGCCGGGAACGCGAGGACCGAAAGCACGAGCTTGCCAAAGTCAGCCATGGGGTCTCCTTCCGATGCGAAGGCAGAGGGTATCAGGGACCGTCTTGATCGAGGCCCACGCGATCACGTGGGCGGCCTCGTAAGACGGTCCTTCCCCAGGCTCGTTGCAGAGCTCGTCCGAGTCCGAATGTTGCTCCACACGCAGAAGGGGCCTTCCGACGCGGAAGATCCCCTTCGTTCGTGTGTCTCAGCCCGCGATGCGGGCGAGCTCGTCTTCGGAGACGTCGAAGTCAGCGTAGACGTTCTGCGTGTCGTCGTGATCGTCGAGCGTGTCGAAGAGGTTCAAGCAGAGCTCGGCGTCACGCCCCTCGACCTGCTTCTTGTTCTTCGGGACGTACGCAGGGCCGCTCGACTTCACCGCGATCTTCGCGTCCTCGAGCGCCTTCACGACGGGGTCCGTGAGCTCGACGCTGCACGTCACCTGCCACTCCTCGCCCTGGTCGGTGTAGTCGTCGGCGCCCGCGCCCACGGCGATCTCCATGAGCTGGTCCTCGGTCGCCGCTTCCTTCGCGAGCGTGATGAGGCCCTTGCGATCGAAGGCCCACGCCGCCGAGCCGCCCGAACTCATCTGGCCGTTGTGCTTCTCGAAGATCTTGCGGACCTCGGCGACGGTGCGGTTCTTGTTGTCCGTCATCACGTCGACGATGAAGAGCGTGCCGCCGGGGCCCGTGCCCTCGTAGACGATCTCCTCGTAGTTCACGCCCTCGATCTCGCCGGTGCCGCGCTGGATCGCCCGCTTGATCGTGTCGGCGGGCATCGCCTGGCTGCGCGCGTCCGTGACCGCCTTCCGCAGGCGCGGGTTGCCGTCGACGTTGCCCCCGCCCATGCGCGACGCGACGGTGATCTCCTTGATCAGCTTCGTGAAGAGCTTGCCGCGCTTCGCGTCGAGCGCGCCCTTCTTGCGCTTGATCGTGGCCCATTTGGAGTGGCCGCTCATGCCTTCACTACTCCTCGAAAGTGTGCGCCCCGGGCGCACCGCGCCGCAAAGCGCGCGGAAGGTAGCGAGGTGGCCCCTCGGAGGCAACCTCGGCCTGCGCTCCCCCGGGCGTTTTTCCGACCCGGAGGCGGCCAGCGCGGGCGGACCTCGCTTGCTTTCGGGGCCGCGGTGGCGCACGTTCTGCGCCCCAAACCAAGAGCTTTGTGCTGGCCGGGGCCTCGACCGAGAGGGCTCGGCCGGTGGACAGGGCCGAGCCCAACCGAGAGATCCGAGTCATGCCCGTCATCGAAGAGAAACCCCAGGACGAGAAGCTGTTTCGCATCCGCCACTCGCTCGCTCACGTCATGGCGCAGGCGGTCCAGACGCTCTACCCGGGGACGAAGCTCGGGTTCGGCCCGGCCATCGACGACGGCTTCTACTACGACTTCATCCTGCCGAAGACGTTGAGCGACACGGAGCTGCCCGCCATCGAGGCGAAGATGCGCGACATCATCGCGGCGGCGCAGACCTTCTCGCACGAGGACCTGCCCCTCGACGCGGCACTCGCGCGCATCGAGGGCCAGATGGGCGAGCCCTTCAAGGCCGAGTACGCGCGGGAGCTCGCGGACAAGAAGGGCCACCGCGAAATTAGTTTCTACGCAAACGGTGGCTTCGTCGACATGTGCGAAGGGCCGCACGTTTCGAGCACGAGCGACATCCCGGCGGACGCCTTCAAGCTGCACGCGCTGGCGGGCGCGTACTGGCGCGGCGACGAGCGCAACGCGATGATGACGCGGATCTACGGCTACGCGTTCAACACGAAGGCGGAGCTCGACGAGTACGTCGCGGCCGTGGAGCAGGCCAAGCAGCGGGATCACCGCAAGCTCGGGCAAGAGCTTCGCATCTACGCGATCCGCGACGAGATCGGCAAGGGCCTGCCGCTCTGGCTGCCGAACGGCGCGGCGATCCGGCACGAGCTCGAGAAGCTCGCGCACGAGATGGAGTTCCGCGCGGGCTACAAGAAGGTCGCGACGCCGCACATCACGAAGCGCGGCCTCTACGAGACCTCGGGGCACATCCCGCTCTACGAGGACGGCATGTACCCGCCGATGGTCCTCGAAGAGGAGGGGCGCGGCGCGGGCGGGCCCGAGGAGTCGTACTACCTCAAGCCGATGAACTGCCCGCACCACCACATGGTGTTCGCCTCGGAGAAACACTCGTACCGCGATCTGCCGCTGCGCTACACCGAGTACGGCTCGGTCTACCGCTTCGAGCGCGCGGGCGCGCTCCAGGGCCTCACCCGCGTGCGCGGCATGGCGATGAACGACGCGCACATCTACGTGACGCCCGAGCAGCTCAAGGAGGAGTTCCAGGCCGTCATGAAGCTCCACGAGCGGTACTACGCGCTGTTCGGATTGACGAACTACTTCATGCGTTTGTCGCTCTGGGACCCGGCGGATCCGAAGCGCGGAGCGAAGTACGTCGACGATCCGGAGAACTGGGCGCTCTCGGAGCGGCTCGTGACCGAGGCGCTGGAGGAGATGGGGGCGAACTACAAGCTCTCGCCCGGCGAGGCGGCGTTCTACGGGCCGAAGGTGGATTTCCAGTTCATCACGGTGACGGGCCGCGAGTTCACGCTCTCCACGAATCAGCTCGATTTCGCGGTCCCGGCGCGCTTCGGGCTCGCGTACACGGACAAGGACGGCAAGGAGAAGACGCCGTACTGCATCCACCGCGCGCCGATGGGCACGCACGAGCGCTTCATCGCGTTCCTCATCGAGCACTTCGGCGGCGCGTTCCCGACGTGGCTCGCGCCGGTGCAGGTCGTGATCATCCCCGTGAGCGACAAGTTCCTCGCGTACGGCAAGAAGATCGAGGCGCTGCTCCGCGAGGACCTCGTGCGCGTGGAGCTCGACACGAGCTCGGCCACGATGGGCAAGAAGATCCAGGAGGGCGCGACGCGGAAGGTGCCGATCCTGCTCGTCGTCGGCGGCAAGGAAGAGACGGAGCAGACGGTGACCGTGCGCAGGTACGGCATCAAGGAGCAGAAGGCGATGCCGCTCGCGGGCTTCGTCGAGATGCTGTCGCAGGAGATCAAAGAGCGGCGGCACGTGAAGTCGTGGTAATTTCCGGGGGGACTCGATGATCCCCCCGGCGCGCCTCGTTTCGTTCGTTCGAGAGGCGCCCTTCCTCGCGTTCGTCCTGCTCGCGCCCGTCGCCGGGTGTGTCCTCCTCACCGACGTCGACGAACGTCGAATCCCCAAAGATCACACGTCGTCCGCTTCGTCGTCCGGAAGCTCGTCCGCGTCGACCGGCGCGGGCGGCGCGGGCGGGCAAGGCGGCGCGGGCGGCGCGTTTTCGTGCACGAGCGACGCCGATTGTCCGGGGCTCGCCTCCGCGTGTGGCGAGCCCCGATGCTTCGAGGATGGTCGCTGCGGCTTCGACAACCAGCCGATCGGGGCGCCCTGCGACGAGGGCGGGGCAGCGTGTGACGGCAAGGGTCAGTGCGTGGAGTGCACGGCCGGCGTGCACTGCGCGAGCGGCAAGTGCGGGCCGGATCGAACGTGCATCCCGGCGACGTGCAGCGACGCGATCGAGAACGGCGACGAGACGGACATCGATTGCGGCGGATCGTGCGTCGCGAATTGCGGGCCGGGCGCGGGTTGCATCGCGGACGACGATTGCGTGGGTGGGCTCTGCGAGGCGGGCACGTGCGCGCCGACGTGCAAAGACGGAGCGACGAACGGCGAGGAGACGGGCGTGGATTGCGGCGGGCCGACGTGTCCCGCGTGTCCGCTCGGCGTGGCCTGCGAGATCGACGCGGATTGCGTTTCGGGGTTCTGCGAGGCCGGCGTCTGCGCGGCGATCCCGACCTGCTCGGACGGCGTGAAGAACGGGTCCGAGACGGACGTCGATTGCGGCGGGTCGGACTGCGTGAAATGCGGCGTGGGCGGGGCTTGCGAGGGTGGAATCGATTGCGAGAGCACGTCGTGCGTGGCCGGGGTGTGCGCGGGCCCCTCGTGTACGGACGGCGTGCGGAATGGGGACGAGACGGGGATCGATTGCGGCGTGGTTTGTCCGACCGGATGCGCGCCGGGCACGCCGTGCACGAACGGGCTCGATTGCGCGAGCAAGATCTGCGAGGGCCCGGCGGGCAGCGCCGTCTGCTCGACGCCCTCCTGCTTCGACGGCGAGCACAACGGCGACGAGACGAGCTACGACTGCGGCGGCTCGTGCGACGTGAAATGCCCGCCGTTCTACCCGTGCCTCGTCCACGCGGATTGCAAAGGCGGCGTGTGTGATCCCGTGAAGCTCACGTGCACGCCGACCTGCGCCGACGGCTACCAGAACGCCGGCGAGACGGACCCGGATTGCGGCGGCCCGTGCCCCAAGAGATGCCCCGAGGGCGGCCATTGCAACACGAGCATCGACTGCGTCCCGAATTTGAATTGCTTCCAGGGGCATTGCTTGCCATGAGGCGCCTCGGAGGCCTCGCCGCCCTCGCCGCCCTCGCCTTGCCTGCGGGCCCGGCGCTCGCGAATGGTCGATTTCCTTCGGCCGGGCACGTCGAGGTCGATCCGATGGATCCGGCGCACGTGGTCTTGCGGGCGACGTACGGGCTCGTCGTGAGCACGGACGGGGGCGCGCGCTGGTCGTGGGTGTGCGAGGAGGCGATGTCGTTCGCGGGGATCTGGGACCCGCCGATCGGCATCACCGCGGGCGGCGCGCTGCTCGTGGGGTTGCCCGATGGGCTCACCGTCTCGACGCCCGACGGCTGTGGATTTTCGCGGGTAGGCGCGCTCGAAGGAAAGCTCGTCATCGATCTCGCGGTGGACAAGAAAAACCCAGCCCGCGCCGTGGTGCTCACGTCCACGCCGCTCGGCGCGAGCTTTGATACGCGGCTCTTCTGGACCGAGGACGGCGGCGCGTCGTTCACGGACGCGGAGGCCGTTTTCCCGGACAATCTGCGCGGATGGACGGTCGATCTCACGCCGCAGCCTTCGATCGTCTACGTGAGCGGCGTGCTCGGCGGATCGATGCCGATGGGCGTCGTGCTTCGGTCCACGGACGGCGGAAAGACCCACGAAATCACGCCGGTGCCCGGGAGCGACGACACGCGCGGCCCCTTCATCGGCGCGGTGGATCCGGCGGACGCGGACCGGTTGTACGTGCGGCTCGACGGCGCCCCGGGGAGGTTGCTCCATTCGGCGGACGGCGCGAAGACGTGGGAGGAGCTTTTCGTCGGGGAAGGAGCGCTCTTGGGGTTTTCCCTGTCGCCCGACGGCAGCGCGCTCGTCGTGGGCGGCGAAAAGGATGGCATCTGGCGCTCGCCGGCGCCGGAATGGGCTTTCGAGCAGGTGTCTCGATTGCACGCGCGGTGTTTGCGCTGGGCGGAGCCGGGTGTGTACGCATGCACCGAGGAGGCGCTCGACGGCTTCTCCGTGGGTTTGTCCGTGACCGCGGGCTCGACGTTCGGCGTGGCCTCGCGCCTCGCCGATCTCTGCGGGCCGCTCCCCTGCCCCGCAGGCAGCACGACGCGCTCGTTTTGCGAGCCACGCTGGCCAATGTTGCAGACGATGCTGAATCCGGTGTCCTGTGACGGCGCAGGCGGCGCAGGCGGCGCAGGGCCGGTGGACGCTGGCGTGCCGCCCGGGGAAATCCCGGGAAAGGAGCCGCCGGGCGCCTGTGCCTGTGGCCTCGCGCGGGGGGTCCCGGGCGGCGAGGCGGGCGCTTTTTGGGCGGCCCTCGCCGCCTTCGGGCTCATCGGGGCGCGTCGCGCGCACCCCAAAGGATTTCGCTCGGGCGAGCCGAGAGGAAGGCGACCGTGAACTGTCCCAAATGCAAAGCGGTGATGGAGATCGTGGTGTTCGAGGACGTCGAGGTCGATCGCTGCACGGGCTGCAAAGGTCTCTGGTTCGACAGCCGCGAGAACGAGCGGCTCAAATCGATGCGTGGCTCCGAGATCATCGACTCGGGGGATCCGAAGACCGGGCGGAAAAACAACACAATCCCGTACGTGCGCTGTCCACGCGACGGAAACCCGCTCGTGCGAATGGTGGACCCGGCGCAGACGCACCTCTGGTACGAGACGTGCTCGACCTGCGGCGGCGCGTATTTCGACGCGGGTGAGTTCCGCGATTACAAGAACCTCACGGTGCTCGATTTCATCAAGGATCTGTTCGCGAAGCCGCGGGCTTGAGCCGCTGCGGGCGCCTCAGCGGTTGCGCCGTTCGTATCTATCGACGGGTCCGATAGGCGTCGAGCTCGGCCTTGCGCTCCCGACCGACCGCATCGAGCTTGTCCTGCCAGACCTTTTTGTAGGGCCGGAGCGTCTGCACGAGCTCGCGGGCGATGACCAGGTTGCGGTACCATTTCGAGTCCGCGGGCACGATCGTCCACGGGGCGCGCTTCGTCGCGGTGCGCGAGATGGCGTCCTCGTAGGCGTCGGTGTACTCGCCCCACTTCTCGCGCTCTTTCCAGTCGCCGGGGTTCAGCTTCCAGGCGGTGCGCGGGTCCTGCTCGCGCTCGACGAGGCGCTTTTTTTGCTCGTCCTTGCTGATGTGAAGGAAAAACTTCAGCACGATCGTGCCGTGCTCGCAGAGCAGCTCCTCGAAATCGCGGATGTGGCCGAATCGCTCGCCCCAGATGTCGCGAGGGACGAGGTCGTGGACGCGCACGACGAGCACGTCTTCGTAATGGGAGCGGTTGAAGATCGAGAACTCGCCCCTGCGCGGCGTGTGGCGGTGAATGCGCCAGAGGAAATCGTGCTCGCGCTCCTCCTCGGTGGGCACGCCGAACGAGGTGACGTGCACGCCGCGCGGATTGAGCAGGCCCACCACGTGCTTGATCGCGCCGTCCTTGCCCGCGGTGTCGCGGCCCTGAAGAACGACGAGCACCGAATGCGTGCGCGCGCCCCACAGGAGATCCTGGAGCTCGAACAGCTCCTCGCCGAGCTCCTCGAGCTCCCGCGCCGCCGCCTCGCGCGTCAACCCGCCGGGCGGCGACTCGCTAATCGCGCCGAGATTCACTTTCTCCCCGGTCTTGTCGAACGTGACGACGCCCACGCGCACTCTCCTTTCGAGGTCCCTTGGCCACGGGGCCCGCCCCGCGAACCGAGCAAACGCAAAGATTCGCCGCACGTCAAGCTTTATTCGTGTATCGTTGGTGCTCGCATGGTCAGCGCGAGCGGGACGGATCCGGCGGCACAAGTAGAGACGAAAGCTCCGCTGCTCGAACGGCTCGGGGTGCGTTATTTTCGCCGGCTCTCGGCGTCCTTGCCGCGCGTCGCTTCGGCCGACGCGGTGAGCGTACTGAACGCCGAGGAGCGACGTCACCTCTCGGTCGTGGTGCGCGGCGCCGTGATCCGCGCGAGCGTCGCGGGCGCGGTGAGCGCGGCGCTCGCGGCCGGCGCGGAGGTGCTCGCGGATCGGCTCTTCGGGGCCGAGCACGCGAGTTTCGATGTGGCCGCGCGATACTGGGCGCTCGTCGGCGGCGTGACGATCGTCGCGGCGGTGGCGGAGATCTTGTATCTTTATTGGGATTCGCTGCGCGCCGTGCATCAGCTCTCCCGCGCCGCGGGGCTCGATCCTTTCGCGACCGAGACGAGCGGCGATGGGGCGGCCGTGGCGGCGGCGCTCGCGCGCGCCGCGCTCGAATTGCCGAACCCGACGGAGCGCGTGTTCGGGGTCGATCCGCGGCGTGAGGCATCGAAATTCAAATTGGCGATCGCGTCGCTGCTCTACAAGGTGAAGGTGAGCGTCACCAATTTCGCGGTGAAGGTGCTCGTCCGTCGCCTGGCCGGCCGCGCGCTCGTGCGCACGTGGCTGCCTTTCGTCGCGGTGCCCGGCACGGCCGCGTGGAACGGGATCGTTTGCTGGGTCGTGCTGCGCGAGGCGAAGATCCGGGTGATGGGCCCCTCGGCCGCGCGCGAGCTCGTGGGGGCGATCTTCGATCAGGGAATCACGCCTTCGGCCGAGGGGCGCCTCGCGCTCGTGCGCGCCGTGGCGAGCTCGATCGTGCGCACGGAGGACTTGCACCCGAATCTGCACGCGGTGCTCGTCGAGGTCCTGCGGCGCGTGGACGATCCGTTGCCGGACGGGATCGACGATTCGCGGGTGTTCCTCGACATCCTTGCGCGCCTGCCGTCCGCGGAGCAACGAATGGCGCTGCAGGTCCTGCTCTCGGCGGCGATCATCGACGGACGCTTCACGAGCGCCGAGACGCGGCTGCTCCACGAGGCGCAAGCCGCCTGCGGGCGGACCCCGGACGTGCGTCCGGCGGAGCGGCTGCGGCGCGCATTCGTGGCCGGCACCGGGTCGCTCGACGAGCTGATTCGCACGCTCGTCTGAACGGTCACGCGAGCGTCAGCGAATTCAGCGCGGCGCCGGCAGCTTGCCGGTGACGACCCCGAGATCCACGAACGCGCGGTCGGTCATGACCACGAACGGACGCTCTTCGAGCCGGATGTCGCCATTTCCGTCGTGCTCGACGATCTGGAGTTTTCCCATGCCGTAGCCCATCGGGCCTTTCGAGTAATAATGGGCCTGGAGGCGATACGGGTAGGCCGCGGCGCGGCCTTCGATGGCGAAACACTCGGGGCCATACCCCGTGGTGACGTCGGCGAAGAGCTCGCCACCCGAGCGGAGCTTTCGGTGGCTGTAATAGGCGTGTCCGCGGCGACTGTCGCGAATATGGAAATCGACGTCGTTCGCGTCCGTCTCCCACGTGAGGACAAACCGGAGCGAGGGGCGCTTGGCGAGGGGGACGCCGATCTCGCGCAACGTCTTCTCCACCTCGGCGCGGCGCTCGGGTTTGGCGCGGAGGAGCGCAGCGGCGAGGATGCCGACGTCGTCGGCGAGGACGCGGCGCACGCCGGCGAAACGGCCGCTCGGATAACGACGCGCGAACGCCGCGGTGATGACCTCGAACGCCTCGGCGAACCTTCCGGCGCGGGCGAGCGCATACGCGAGGAGCCGGTGCCCGGAGGGATGATCGGGGCGCGACGCGACGGCCTTTTCGTAGGTGTCGACGACGAGGAAAGAGACGCCGTCGGCGCGATTGCCAATGCGCTCGAGCCGCGCGCCGGCAAACCTGCGGAGGTCGGCGCGGGACGGGAAGAGGTCGATGATCGAGCCGTAGGCGCGCGCGGCCTGGGGGAGGTCGCCGAGCCCTTCGAATGATTCGCCGAGCGCGACGAGCGCGAGCGCGTCGCCCGGCTCGGCCGTGCGCCACGCGGAGGCCAGGGAGAGCGCTTCGGCGTGTTTCTTCGCCTGGATCAGGCTCATGACGTCGGCGAATTTGCCCTCGTAGGGCAGGACGCCGGAGTCACCCTCGTCCTCGTCGTCCTCGAATTCGCTCGGCGGGCGGGGCGGCGGCGGCGGCGGCCTACGGTTCGGCGGCGGTCGCCAGGAAGTGCTCGGCGCGTCGTCGAAAGGATTGAGGATCGACTCGGCCTCGCTGCTGCGGGGGCGTGATGCGCCCGAGGCCGCGGTCGCGGCCGGTGCTGCCTTTGCGGCTGCGCGAGGCGTGCTCGCGGGGCGCGGGGACGGGGACGGCTCGGCATCGGCGGGCTCGGTTTTGGCCTCGCGCGCGAGCTCTTCCCGGGAAAGGGTCTCCGATTGCGGAGGAGGAGGCGGCGCCGCTGCCTCGGCCGCCGGGGCCGCCGCGGCTTGCGCGGCCGGGGCGCCGGTATCCTTCTTTTTGCTTTCTTTGTTTTCGCTCTCGTTTTTTTCCTGGGCGACCTTCGGGGGCTCGTCCGAGCCCGCGGCGACGGCCACGGGGCCACCTTTGCGGCTTTGCAGCTCGACGCCCGAACGGCCGACCACGAGGATGTCCGCGAGCGCGGTCCGGTCGATGCCGAACCGAGCGTAATCGTTCTCGGTCTCCAGGACGAGCAGCGCCGTGAGGTCGGAGAGCACCCGGAAGCGCGTCGAGAGCGAGACGATCTCGCGCCCGATCGCCGCGCGCCGGCCCTCGTCCGGGGCCGTCTCCCTTTCGAGGGAGAGGCGCTCGATTTTTGCCTGCGTCGCCGCGCGTTCGAGCAGCGGGCGCTCGGCGAACTCCGTCGCGACCTTCGTCCGCGCTGTGCCGGAAGGCCCCTGCACCTCGACCTCGAAGGGCGCGCTCGGCGGGATCTCCGCATACACGAGCGCCTCGTCGCCGGGCTGCACGGCGTCGAGTTTTTCCGGGTAAACCCATTTCGCGCCGGGGACGCGCACCTTGAGGCCCGAGACGGTGGCGCGGCCGAGGCGATCGGCGAGCGCGCGCGGGCTCTCCGCCGCGTCGAGGACCACGCCGTCCTGCGGGAACGTGCCCGTCGTGAGCCGGCGCAGGAGCGCCTCGTCGCGAATGCCGCCGGCCACGATGGCGTCGAGCCTGCGAATGCCTGCGTCCCGGAGTTTTCCGAGCTCGGTCGCGATCTCGCCGGGCGTCGTGGGCCCGGCCGTGGGAATGCCGTCCGTGAGGAGCAAGGCGCGCGTGAAGCGGCCGCCCTGCTTTTTGGCATACCCCGCCGCGCTCTCCAGCGCGAGCCCGAGGTCGGAGGCGCCGAGCGCCTTGCGCTGCAGGATCGTCTCGATCTCCTTGCGGCCAAACCCCTTTTTGGGCCCCATGTACACGGGTTCGAGCCCTTGATCGAAGCACGCGACGGCGATCGGCATGTCGCTGCCCGCCTCGTCCGGCAGCGCCGCGAGCAAGGCCGCGAGCCGCTCGGCCTGGGTGGAGAGGTCGAGCGCGCGCGAGGCGCTCGTGTCGAGCAGGACGAGCAGATCCCGGACCGGCTCGGGGCGATTCTCCGCGAGGGGCGTGACCCGCGCGACCGCGAGCTCCTCATGGCGCAGGCCGACGGCCGACGCTCCGCCCGCGCCGAGCGGGAGCACGAAATCACGGTCCGGCGCGAAATCGGCCTGCTTGAAGGCGTGCATGCGGCGCACGGGCTCGCCCTTGTCCCCGCGGCGGCGCTCGATGACGCGCATGTCGAATTTGCTGATGCGCGGCAAGCCCCGAAGATAGGCGCGGTAAGGATCGGCGCGCGAGGCGAGCGACTGCGAATAGGAGACGATGATCTCTTTTTCGCCCGAGGCAGGAATGGGGAAAACCCGCGCCTGGAAGCGATTTCCGGCCTGCTTTTCGAGCAGCGCCGGGTCGGCCCTGCGGTGGAGGAAATCCTCGTACGCGACGCGCGCCGCCTGGAGCTCGACGACCTCGCCCTCTTTCCAGCCGTCCGCGTTTTTCATGGCGAACCGGCTGATCGTGGCCCCGGGCGGCAGGACGAGCTCGAAGCGGCCCTCGATGGTGCGATCCTCGGGGTTCTTGAAGGTGAAATGGAGCTCGGTGAAGGCGAGCGGATCCTCGACGGCCGCCGCGACCTCGAGCGAGGTGATCACGAGGCCGACGCCGTCGGGTGAGGTGAGCGAGACGGGCGCCCCGCTGCGATCGCCCCCGGCGACCTCCAGGGTCTGCGTCGGCTGCTCCTCCCAGCGCACGGGGACGATCGGGAGGTCGCCCGCGGGGCCCCCATTCTTGTCGCCCGCGCCGCCGAACTCCGCGGACTGCGGGCCCGTGACGACCGTGGGTCCCG
Organism: Polyangium fumosum; assembly: GCF_005144585.1. Lineage (GTDB taxonomy): Bacteria > Myxococcota_A > Polyangia > Polyangiales > Polyangiaceae > Polyangium > Polyangium fumosum. Next base: position 410,975 of record NZ_SSMQ01000002.1, read on the forward strand.
GGCCGCAGCTCGCGAGGGCCTGAGCGAGGACGAGGAGGGCGAGGCGGGAGAGGCGGCGGCGCAGGCGCATACGGTCGAGAGTACGCCGACCGCCGGGCGCCGCGAAAGGTGATCAGCTCGCCTTGACCGCGATTTGCCGAGGCTTCTGGGAGGACACCTTGGGCAGGCGGACCTTGAGGACGCCCTGGGCCACCTCGGCGGTGATCCCGTCGGCCACGATGCCTTGCGGGACCAGGAAGGTCCTCGAAAAATCCCCCGGGCGGCCCTCGACGGCGAGGGCGTTGCCCTCCGGCGCGCTCGCTCGCTTTCCCGCAATCGTGAGCTCGTTCTTGTCGAGGCGGACCGCGATGTCGCCGGGGCCGACGCCGGGCAGGTCGGCGACGATCAAGAGCTCGGTCTTGTTCTCGAAGATATCGACCGCGGGCGCCACGCCGCGCCGCGTCTCCGGCGCCTCGGTCTGATGGTCCCGCTCGTCACGGCTAATCTGCGCGTTCATGGCTGCTCTCTCCTTTTCCTTCCAGAATCGATTCACGACGCCGATTTCACAGAGATCTTCCGGGGCTGCGCCTCGGGCGACTTCGCCAGCGTGAGCGTGAGGACGCCGTCCTTCAGCACCGCGCTCGCCTTCTCGGTATCGACCTTGCAAGGCAAGGACACGCTGCGCGAGAACTTCACCGGGGCGCGCTCCCTCTTGTGGAGCGCATAACCCTCCGGGATGTCGGCCTTGCGCTCGCCCGAAAGCGTGAGCACGTCCTGATCGATCTCCAGCTTGATGTCCGATTCTTTCATTCCGGGAACATCCGCCGCGATCACCAGCGCTTCGCCCTTGTCGTACACCGAGAGGCGCGGCCACGTCGCGACCGTGCGCGACGAAAGCCCGGCCTCGAAGGGCTCGAAGAAGAAGGTCGATCGCGGCGAGGCACCCCCGCGCGGCTCGTACTCGTCGAAGAGCCGGTCCATTCTCCGGCGCAGCTCATCCATCGCAGCAAAGGTCCTGTTCACGTCACCGAATCGCATCAACATGGTCGCCTCCGTATGCCCTCGCAGGGCGTGGCTCTGCCCCCACGGGCCCCGAGGCGCCGCCGGCAGGGCAAACCATGCCCCGACCGCGAACGCGCGCTCGGTCCCGTCTCGTGCACTCATCCCCAAGCGCGGAGAACCGTTCTCGATTCTCTTCCGCCACCCGGGCTCCGACGACCTGCAATCTCTACATGGGTCGGCCGCTGTCAAGAGCCGCCCCCGCAACACACCCCCACCCCACCCACCACGGGCCCGCCCCCACCCCGTCCCCCGCGGCGCGACCGTATGAACACGAAACAAAGATTGACATCGGCGTCGAACCTTGTACAAAGAGTGTACAGCTTCAACGGGACGCGTGTTGCGCGGAGGATTCGGCGATGAGCTCCAAGGGAAAAGCTTCGAAGTTCGTCTCGGCGGCCGCGCTCGTGGCCGCGCTCGTGCCCGGGGTCTCCCTCGCGCTGCCCAAGGAAGGCGCCGAAGCCCCGAATGCGCGGGTGGAGGACGCCGACGGCCGCGCGCTGCAGATGAGCTCTCTCAAGGGCAAGCCGATCCTCATCGTATATGAAGACAAGGACTCCGCAGCGCAAAACCAGCCGCTTAAGGACGACCTGTCGAAGCTCGCCCAGGGCGACAAGTACAAGCAACAGATCGCGCTCGCCGCGGTCGCGGACGTGAGCGGCTACGACTGGTGGCCCGCGAAAGGCTTCGTGAAGGACGCGATCCGCGAGGAGTCGAAAAAGCAGAAGACCACGATTTACTGCGACTGGGACGGCTCGTTCGGAAAGGCCTACGGCATTCGCAAGGGCGTGAGCAACGTGATCCTCGTCGGCAAAGACGGGCGCGTGCTGTTCGCCGGCTCGGGCGCGCTCGGCACAGCCGATCGGAAGAAGCTCATCGAGCTGCTCGGCGCGCAGGTCGAAGGCTGACGCGCTCGACGCGTCAGTCCTTGCTGCCCCGCGACGGGCGCCTCCGCTTCTGCGCCGCCAGGACACGCTCGATCGTCTGCCGCGCGCCCGCGAGGTCGCGGCCGACGTAAATGCCGCCGCGATCCTCGATCCATGCGCGCATGGTCTCCGAGCCGTCGCCGCCGATGAGCCACGCAGCGCCGCGGCAAGCATCGGCATAGGCGTCGACGAGCTCACGCGCGCGCGGCGACGGCGGGGCGATGGTGACGCTGAGGCCCACGAGGTCGGGCGCGAGCGAGTCGACGACACGCGAGATCGCCGCCGGCGGCGTGCGCGCCCCGAGCATGAGCGTGCGGAACCCCCACGAAGTGAAGCGCAAGCCGACGCCGTAGAGGCCAAGGACGTGGTCTTCGTCGGCGAAACAAGCAAGCGCGACGCGGCGCGTGGCGTCCGCCGGCTGCGCGAGGCGCAAGAGGTGGATGAGGGTGCCGCCGAGCACGTTGGAGGCGAGGTGCTCCTGCGCGACGGTGATCATGCCCGCGTGCCAGAGGTCGCCGATCTCGCGGAGCGCAGGGCCGATCGTCCGTTCGAAGATCGCCACGGCGGGGCCGAGGGTGAGCGTCTTCGAGACTTCTTCTTCGAGCGCGTCGGGATCGAAGCGGCGCGTGGCCTCGACGATCCGATCCTTCGCGGCGGTGAACGGGTCGGTATCGAGGGGCGCGGCGCCGGGCGGAGGCGCACTGGGCGCGGCGACGATCGCGGGCTCGCTGAGCAGGAGGCGCGCGGATTCGGCCGGCGCCATGCCCGCCTTCACGAGGTCGCGCATCTTGACGATGAGCGCGACGTCCTCCTCGCTGTAAAGCCGGTAGGCGGAGGGCGTTCGCGACGGCGCAGGGACGCCGTAACGACGCTCCCAGGCACGCAGCGTCGCAGAGCTCACGCCTGTCAGTTCCGAGACGGTGCGGATTCGGTAGAGGCTCAACGGATCGCTCTCCACGGTCGCCCCGACCGATCGTCAGGACCGACCAAGAGAAACCTTTGTCAAACTTGATACAGACCTTATATTGTCCGCATGCAAGGTTCAACCCCCAAGCCTCACGCGGTCGTCATCGGCAGCGGTTTTGGCGGTCTGGCCGCAGCGGTCCGCCTGGGCGCGCGTGGCTACCGGGTGACGGTGCTGGAGAAGCTCGATGCTCCGGGCGGACGAGCCTATGTCCACCGGATCAACGGCTTTACCTTCGACGCGGGGCCGACGGTCATCACGGCGCCCTTTTTGCTCGAAGAGTTATGGACGCTCGCGGGCCGGCGCATGAGCGACGACATCGACATGCGGCCGGTCACCCCCTTCTACCGCATCCGGTTCCACGACGGCGCCTTGTTCGACTACACGGGGGACGCTGCGGCGATGCGCAAGGAGGTCGCCGCGCTCGCGCCGGGGGACGTGGAGGGCTACGAGCGGTTCCTCCGCACGAGCGAGGAGATCTTCCGCGTGGGCTTCGAGGAGCTCGCGCACGTGCCGTTCGGCTCGTGGTGGGACATGGCGAAGATCGTCCCCGACATGGTGAAGCTCGAGAGTTATCGCTCGGTCTACAACCTCGTCGCCAAGCACGTGAAGGACGACCGGCTGCGGCAGGTGATGAGCTTCCACCCGCTGCTCGTCGGGGGAAACCCGTTCTCGACGACCTCGATCTACACCCTGATCGCATTCCTCGAGCGCAAGTGGGGCGTGCATTTCCCGATGGGCGGGACGGGCGCGCTCGTGAAAGGGCTCGTGCGCCTCATCGAGGGCCAGGGCGGCGAGGTCCGCTGCAACGCGGAGGTGCGACGCATCCTGCTCGACGGGCGAAGGGCGCGCGGCGTGGAGCTCCAGAACGGCGAGCGCATCGAGGCCGAGGTGGTGGTTTCGAACGCGGATTCGGCCTGGACCTATCGCCACCTCGTCGACGACAACGTCCGCAAGCGCTGGACGAACGAACGTTTGGAGAAGCAACGATATTCGATGGGCCTCTTCGTCTGGTACTTCGGGACGAAGCGAACCTACGAGGACGTCGCGCATCACACGATCTGCCTCGGTCCGCGCTACGAGGGTCTCCTGGACGACATCTTCCAGCGGCACGTGCTGGCGGATGATTTCAGCCTCTATTTGCACCGGCCGACGGCGACGGATCCGTCTCTCGCGCCCGAGGGCTGCGACGCGTTTTACGTGCTCTCGCCCGTGCCGAACCTGGCGAGCGGGACGAACTGGGAGAGAGAAGCGGAGCCGTATCGGAAGAAGGTCGAGCGGTACCTCGCGACAACGCTGATGCCCGGACTCGAAAAGGAGATCGTGGCCTCGCGGGTGACCCATCCGCAGGAGTTCCAGGACCGGCTGCTCTCGTTCCGCGGCGCGGCCTTCGGAATGGAGCCGGTGCTCACGCAAAGCGCGTTCTTCCGACCGCACAACGAGAGCGAGGACGTGGAGCGGCTCTACATCGTGGGCGCAGGGACGCATCCAGGCGCGGGTCTGCCAGGCGTGCTCTCGTCGGCGCGGGTGCTCGACAGGCTGGTGCCCGATGCGTCCTCGCTCCATTGAACCCGCCATGACCCTCGGCGCGCCGCTCCTCCCGTCGCCTGCCGAGCGCACGGCCACGGCCGACGATCTCGCCGCGTGTCGGGAGCTCTTGCGAAAAGGTTCGAAGAGCTTCTTCGCCGCGTCGCTCCTCCTGCCGAAGCGGGTGCGCGTGCCGATGCTGCCGGTCTACGCGTTCTGCCGCGTGGCCGACGACGTGGTCGATCAGGCGAGCGAGCCCGGCGCGGTGGAGGCGCTGCAAGCGCGGCTCGCCGCGGCGTACGAGGGCAAACCCCACGATTCGCCGGTCGATCGGGCGTTTTCGGACGTGGCGCGCGCGCACGACCTGCCGCGCGCCGTGATGGAAGCGCTCATCGAAGGGTTTGCCTGGGACGCCGCGGGGCGGCGGTACAAGACGCTCTCCGATTTGCACGCGTACTGCGCGCGTGTGGCCTCGACGGTCGGCGTGATCATGAGCGTGCTCATGGGCGTGCGGGACCCGAAGGCGCTCGCGCGCGCGTGTGACCTCGGCGTCGCCATGCAGCTCACGAACATCGCGCGCGACGTGGGCGAGGACGCGCGAAACGGGCGCGTGTACCTGCCCCTCGCGTGGCTGGAGGAGGCCGGGATCGACGTGGAACCATGGGTCGCGCGGCCCGTGTTCACGGCGGCGCTCGGCGGCGTGGTGGAGCGGCTCTTGCGCCACGCGTCGGGGCTCTACACGCGCGCGGACCTCGGGATCACGATGCTGCCGCGCGACTGCCAGGCCTCGATCCGCGCGGCGAGCTTGATCTACGCCGACATCGGGCGCGTGGTCTTTGGCGCGGGCTTCGACTCCGTGACGAGCCGCGCGTACGTGCCGCTCGGGCGCAAGCTCTGGCTGCTCCTGCGCGCGCTCGCCGCGCCCACGCCGCGGGTGCCGCTCCCGCACGTCGACCGCGATGCGCAGGTCGGGCCGCCGGCGCTGCCCGAGGTGCAGTTCCTCGTCGACGCGTGCGCGCGCTCGAACCGCAGGGGTCGATGATCCCTGCACGCAAGGTGTCCTGGTTCAACACGTGGTTCTCGGGCCACGCGCGCTCGCGGATCCAGGCGACGTTCGGCGAGGTGCGCGCGCAGGGGCTCGATCGGGCGCGGGCGCTCGCGAAGGAGGCGCCGCTGCTCGTCGTCTCGAACCACACGTCGTGGTGGGATCCGCTCGTCGCGATGCACGTCTCGACGCACCTGCTCGGCACGGACGGCTACGCGATGATGGACGCGAAAAACCTCCGGCGCCTGCCTTTCTTCTCGCTCGTCGGCGCGTTCGGCGTGGACCTCGACAAACCCGCGGACGGCGCGCTCGGGATGCGCCACGCGGCACGTCTACTCGATACGCCGGGCAAGCTCGTGTGGGTGTATCCGCAAGGGCAGGAGCGGCCGGTCACGGAGAGGCCGCTCGGGTTTCGGCCGGGATCGGCGGAGATCGCGCGGGTCTCGCGCAAGGCGCGCACGCTGCCGGTGGGGCTCCGGTACGAGTTCGGCGGAACGGAGCGGCCTACGTTGTGGCTCTCGTTCGGCGAGCCCCTGCCGGCCGAGCGGGACACGGCGAAGGGCCGCGCGGCGCAGGAAGAGGCCGTGGAGGCGGAGCTTGTCCGGATCGAGCGCGCGCTGCGCGGCGAGGGCGCGGCGGGCTTCGAGGTGGTGTTTCGCGCGGCGCCCTCGCGCGTGGGCGGCGTGCTCGAAGTGATGCTCGCCGCGATGACGCGGCCGTGGGTGATGCGGGCGCCGAAGGCCGCGCCGCCGCTCAGCGCCGGGGACGCGCGTCGGAAGGCGACCTCATCGCGGCCTTGATCGCCTCGCGCAGGTTGCTCCGCACCGTCGTCTTCGTGAGGTCGGCCCCGAGCGCGACGAGCGTCTGCGCCACGGCGGGGCGAACGCCCGTGATGATGCTTTGCGCCCCAAGGAGCGACGTCGCGCGGATGATGCGCAGGAGGTGATCGGCGGTCGCGTCGTCGACGGCCTCGACGCCGGTGAGGTCGAGGATCACCTGCGCCGCGCCGAGCGAGACCACGGTCTGGAGGAGGCGCTCGGTGATGTCCGCGGCGCGCGCCTCGTCGAGCTGACCCACGACGGGGAGCGCGAGCACGCCGTCCCAGACCTGGATGATCGGCGCGGACATGGAGTGGATCGTCGAGCGCTGCTGCTCGATGATCGCGAGCTTTTCCTGGAGCTCGAGCTCGCGCCGCTTCTTGTCGTGGATGTCCTGGAAGGCGCCGAAGATTCGCACGACCTCGCCGTCCTCCACCTGCGCGTGGCCGGCCGCGCGCACCCAGAGCCTGCGCTTGTGGTAGGTGAGCAGCTCGAGCTCGAGGTCGAACGGCTCGGCCTCCCCCACGCACCGCTCGACCGCCTTCGAGATCAAGGCGCAACGACCAACGACCCCCCGACCGACGCTCGATCGATACCACGAACCTTCCTCGTCGGGGCAGCGCTCGACGACGCAACCTACGCGGGAAATGCGCCAATTTTGCGACGTTTCTCTCGCGTCGTCGTTACCAAGATCCCCAGGAGGGCCGACCTCACGGTTTCAGGGCGGAGGGCTGACGCAAAAGGCCGGCACGGTCGACGACGAGGACACGATCCCGCCACAGGACCGTACGCGATCGTAGGGCACGCGTGAACGCGAAGGCGAGCACGACGTCGGCGAGGACGGCATCCCGCAACGCAGAGGCGAGGCCCACCGGGCGCCCCGCAGCGCGCGCGGCGGCGAGCGCGATGACGAGGCGCGCGAGCAGCGCGAGCAGCGCGGCGCCGAGCGCGACCTGCGGGACGACGAAGGCAAACACGGCCGCGAGCAGGACGATGGGCCAGGTGGCGAAGAAGAGCGCGGGGTAGCTCCACAAGAGGAGCGGGCGCTGCACGCGGATCACCGTGAGCCACCGAGAGAAGCGAGCGATCACGGCCTCCCACGATCGTCCCTCGGCGAGCGAGCGCGCCACGATCGGCACGGCCACGACCGAGCCCCCCTTCGCGCGGACGCGCCGCGCGATCTCCATGTCCTCGCCGAGGTAGTGGACGAGCGAGCCAAAGCCGCCGATCGCGGCGAGCGCGCTCGCGCGGATGGCGAAGAGCTTGCCGACGAGGCCACGTGGATCGAGGCGCGCGAGGAGCGGGAAGGCGTGAAGCGAGGCGCCGAGGACAGCCGCGGAGGCGTGATCGCCGAGCGTCCGCGGAGGCGCATGCTCGGCCGGCGGCGCCCACGCGACCCACGCAGGCGATGGCCCGACGAGCGGCGCGACGAGGGCATCGAGGTCGACCCCATCGAGATCGACGTCGCTGTCGGTGACGATCAGGACGTCGGCGCCCTCGGCCACGGCCGCGAGCTGCGCGGCCTTGCGGTTCGGTCCGCCGCCACCAGTGAAGACGATTTCGGCCTCGATCCCAGCGCGCGCGAGCGCCTCGGCCGCCATGCGCGCCGCGGGCAAGGCGAGGTCGGAGGCCTCCTCGATGGCGAAGCGGCACCGGACGTCGAAGGAGCGCTTCGCGCGGGCGAGCGAGGCGAGCGTACGTTCGAGCGAGGGTTCGCTGCCCGCGCACGGGCGCACGACGAGGACCGTGGGGTTTTCCTTCCGGACGTCCGCCTCCGCGCCTCTCCGGAGGGCGGCGCGCGGGGCGAAGGTCGCGCGCCGGACGGCTTCGAGCGAGGTCGAGGCGACCGCGAAGGACCACCCGAAGAGCAGGAAACCGAGGAGGCTCGGGACGTCCGTCGTCATGGCGAGACGCGTCGCATCCGATACGGCAGCATGAACTGCACCACCCGGGTGCGGAACCGATCGAGCGAGAGCGCCTCGTGCACGCCGTGCGCGTGTTCGCCGAGGTAACGGCCGGAGAGCTGCGAGCGCGCGTAGAACGGTGTGTCTTCGAGCGTGCGCACGACCCGCGGGGACGTGCCCGGATCGACCCGCACGGGGCGCTCCATGCCCCACAGCGTGCGCGGCGCGCGCGCGAGGGCGAGCGGTTCGAGCGGCTCGGACCGTCCGTCGGCGCCGAAGCTGTGCTGGATGAGATCACGGGTTCCGTCACGACGAACCGAGTCGTACGTCACGACCGTGCGGCGCCGCGTGGTGGCGCGGCTCCAGTTCCAGCCGGTGAAGCCGTCTTCGAGCGGCTCGCTGCCGAAGTTCGAGTCGACGTACGCCATGCCCGTCCAGCGCGTGCCCTCGGGGCGGCGGATGTCGACTTCGGCGCGGGCGATCGGCGCGATCGGCGCCCAGCGGTGACGGCCGTGCGTGTCGAGGACGAACGATTCGTGGACGATCGCGAGCGGATGGATCCGCACGGTGCCCGAAACGCGGCCCGGCAGCGGCGCGGTCTCCTCCTCGAAACGGACGACGAGCGTATCGTCCTGCCACTCCATCGAGCTCGTGCCGATGACGAGCGCCGTGCCATACCGGCGCACGTCGGTCCCGCCGCGCTCGGTGAACGACCACGCATCACGCGCGGGCCCATACAGCGCGACGTTCATCGAGCAATGGGCGAGCGGGTCGGCGGGGCCGCGCTTGCGTGCGGCCGCATAAAACGGCGAAAAGACGCTCCCGACGAGGCCGATGATGGTGATGCCGCTGCGGCCGTCGTCGCTGAGCGCGTCTAGATACCACCACGCATAACCGTTTCGCGGGACCGGCTCGTCGAAGCGAGGTCCTCGATCACGGCTTTCGCGCACAGGCGCCCGCTCAGCGCCGCCATCGGCACGCCCGCCCCCGGATGCGCGGCTCCACCCGTCAGGTAGAGCCCCGGGATCTTCGTGCGCGACGCCGCCCGGACGAACGGGGACTTCCACCCGTGCGACGCCGGGCCGTACAGGGCCCCCCCCGTCGCTGGGAACATGCGATCGAACTCGCTCGGTGTCGTCACGACGGGCGGCGCGGCAAACGGCGGTAAGACGAGACCCGCCCGTTCGAGGAGCGAGAACGCTGCTGTTTCGCATTGCTTGATCTCCGAAGTGGTAAGGGCGCGCTGATCCCCGCGGGCCGGCGCATTGACGAGGCAGAGGAACCGCTCGGGGCCCGGAGGCGCTTGATCCCCGTCGTCGCGATCCTGGGCGCAGACGTACACCGTGGGCTCTCGGGGCAAGACGCCACGATCGAAGAGGTCGCGGAACTCCTCGTGATAATCCTTCGAGAAAAAGACGTTGTGGCGCGTGAGCGGATAGCCGCCCCGCGCCTCGGCCACGAACGCCCAGGTGAGGGCCGAGAGCGAGCGCTCCGCGGGGGCCGGGATTGCGCGCCTCCCGGACGCGCCGAGCATTCCCTGGAAGAGCGCCGCGGGGTCGCCATTGTGGACGACGAGGTCGGCCTGCAGCCGCTCGCCCGAGGCGAGGCGCACGCCCGCGGCCCGGTTGCCTTCCACGACGAGCTCCGTGACGTGCTCGCCGCAGCGAATCGTGACCCCGAGGCGCTCGGCCACCCGCGCGAGCGCCTCGGCGACCCGGTACATGCCGCCCTCGACGAGGTAGACGCCGTCGCGCTCGACGTGGGCGATCACGTTGAGCGTCGCCGGCGCGAGGAACGGCGAGGAGCCGCAATACGTGGCGTAGCGGCCGAAGAGCTGGCGCAAACGTGCGTCTTGGAAAAACTCGCCGAGGGCCTTCCAGAGGGTCCGGTGTCCGTCGATGGAGAGCATTCCCTGGAGGCCGAGCGAGCCGACCGCGACCATCGCCGAGCTGAGGCTCGGGCGCTCCGAACAGAGAAACGGCTTCTGCACGGTCTCGTAAATGCGCTGGGTATACGCGCAGAACCGCCGGTATCCCTCGCCCTCGGCGCGGCCGGCGAACGTCGATACGGCCGCGACGGAGCGGTCGAGATCGGCGTACAAATCGAGCGTGGGCCCCTCTCCCCAGGCGTGTCGCGCAAGCACCTCCGCCCGCCGAAGGGTAATCTCAGCGTCGAGCGAGGCTCCCGCCGAAGAAAACACCTCTTCGAGGACCCAGCGCATGGTCATGACCGTAGGTCCGGCATCAATCGCCCGTCCGCCCACGTCGACCTGCCGCATCTTGCCGCCGACCCTGGGCGCACGTTCGAGGACCACGACTTCGATCCCCCGACGAGCCAGCTCCAGCGCCGACACCAGGCCGCCCACGCCGGCGCCGATCACCACCGCACGGCTCGTCCTGTTCGCCATGAGCCCGTTCCTACAACAACCTTGGACATCTGTCTAGAGTTTGTTCATCATGGACCACCAAACCCTTGACAAGGGTTCCACATCCATGGACGATACCCCTTGCATGGACGTCTCCAGTCGCGTCGAGCGCGCTCTGCGCGCAGCCCTCGATCCGATGTGCGCCCCGGGTGCCCCGCCCCGCCTCGCGGCCGCCGTCTATCACTCCGTGTTCCCGGCCGGCGCTCGCATCCGGCCGCAGCTCTGCCTGCGCGTCGCCATGGCCTGCGGGGAAGACGTGCCGGGGCTCGCCGACGGAGTCGCCGCGGCCGTCGAGCTCATGCATTGCGCGTCGCTGGTCCACGACGACCTGCCCTGCTTCGACGCCGCCCTGACCCGGCGCGGACAACCTTCGACACACCGTGCCTTCGGAGAGCCGCTCGCCGTGCTCGCCGGCGACCAGCTCCTCACGCTCGCCTTCGAGGTCCTGGCCCGCGCGTCGGCCGCGGCGCCGCTGCGGCTCGGCAAACTCGTGACCACGGTCGGCCGCGGCGTGGGCATGCCGTACGGGATCATCGCGGGCCAGGGCTGGGAGAGCGAGCCGAGCATCCCGGCGACGCTCTATCGAAGGGCCAAGACGGGCGCGCTCTTCGAGGCTGCCGCGGTGGGCGGCGCGGTCGCGGCCGGCGCCGATGCGGAGGAGGCGGAGGCGTGGCGCGGGTTCGGGCAGCGGATCGGCGAGGCCTACCAGATCGCCGACGACATGCTCGACGTGCTCAGCAACGCGGCGAGCGCAGGCAAACCCGTGGGCCGCGACGCAGCGCTCGGGCGGCCGAACGCGGCGTCCGACCTCGGGCTCGGCGCCTCGACGCACCTCTTCGAACAGCTCGTCGACGCCGCGATCCTGTCGATCCCGGACTGCCCCGGCCGCGAGGATCTCGCGCGCTGGGCCACGCAGGTGGTCGAGCGCATCCGCCGCCGCGCCCACGTGGCCGTGTCGCAAGGCGCGCAGGCCGAACAACCCGAGGTTTGAAGCGGCCTCAAGGGTGATGGAGAATCTGCGTCTTCCGTAGATTGCGGGGCGTCGTTTCGCCGGGAGGTGGGGCATCGGCGGAGACCCACCAGACGTCGAGCGCGACGATCCGCTCGGAGGCGGCGAGCCCTTCGCGACGGTGCCAGTCGAGGAGCCAGCGCGCGAGCGCGTCGCGGTAGCGCGCGAAGGGCTCGCGCCGCACGTGATAAAAGTATTCGCACCGGAGCTGGCTCATCGCGCCCGGGCCGCGCATGAGCACGTCGAAATCGGGGGGCGCGCCGGTGAGCGGGTCGATGTGCCGACCGGATTCGGTGCGCGCATCCACGACGAAGGTCCCGTCGTGGCGCGGCGCCTCGGGGGCGAATTGGTTCCAGCCCTGGATCAGGCGCAGGTACCGGACCGGCGTGGGAAACGGCGGAGGCACGCGCAACCACGTCGGCACGACGGCATTGTCCTGGGTGATCTGCGCGCCGATCGTGACCAGCACGAGCAGCACAGCCGTCTCGCGCAGCGCGCGTCCCCAGCGATGAACGTGCTCGAAAAAGGGCAAAGGACTCGGCGGCGGGAGGCTCGACGCCGCGCTCGATCGGGAGAGCCTCGCGAAAAAGGGGACGCGACGGAGCAGGGCGTCGATGGCCGTCGGCGGCAAAAGCAGCAGGTTGAAGCCGATCATCGCCCAGGAAAAGACGCCCACCGAAAAGAGCAACGCGATGCCGAGGTGCAGCGCCGTCGTGAGCACGAAGTGGAGCGTCCGCGTGGCGCCTGTCCGCAGCGGAGACAACACGAGCAGCGGCGCGCTCCACTCGATCACGAGCGTGAACCACGACAGAGCCGGCGACAGCCACGCGGGCTCGTGAAGCCGAAGCAGGCCCGCGGCCGACGTGGTGAGGCGGTGTTGCCAGAGGACATCGTGCACCGCCTCGCCCGCGCGCCACGTCGCTCCGCTCTTCTGGACGGCGTTGAGCAGGTAAATCGCGGCGATCTGGAGCGCGAGGGCGAGCACGGCGAGCGAGGTGAAGGCCGCTTCGCCTTCGGGCTCGCCGCGCCGCGCCTTTCGCCAGGCGTCGACGGAGTACCGATCGCCGAGCGGGAGAAACGTCGTCCACACGAGCAGCGCCGCCATCGCCGCGTTGCCCGAGTTCTCCAGGAACAGGTTGCGCGCGCCGAGGCTCGTCCAGACGAGCAGCGCGAGGATCTGCGCGAGCTTCGTGTGAAAGCCCGCGACGAGCGCGAGGTAGACACACGCGAACAGGACGAACGCGAAGGCCACCTCGCCCGGCGAGGTGAAGGCGTGCAGCAGCGAGAAGTTCGGGGATGCGAGCGGCGCGAACAGCGACAGGTGGGAAGGCAAGACGCCTTCGTCGCTGTAGAAAAGCGCGAGCTCGGGCAACCTGCGGCCGAGATCCCCGAGCAGGACCACGCCGAGGTAGATCCGAAACAGACCCAGCAGGCGCCGATCGATCGAGAGGTACGACGCCCGGAGGGATCCGGGTTCGGTCATCGCATCACTTGCTGCCGGAGCCGCCGTCGCCGCCGTCGCCACCCGCGCCGCCCACGCCGCCCACGCCGCCCATCCCGCCGCCGCCCACGCCGGGACCGGTCGTCCAACCCGGGCCGCCGCCGTACGCGCCGCCGACACCGGGAGAGCCGCCCATGCCGCCGCCCCCCCAACCGGGGCCGCCGCCATATGCGCCACCGACGCTGGGAGAGCCACCGAAGCCGCCCACGTCACCCGTGCTGCCCGCACCTCCCGAGCCGTCTTTGACGTCGCTGCCACACGCGGCCGCGGCGAGCGTGCTGCCGAACGCGAAGATCATCGCGCGGGTCAGGCGCCCCGTGGGGAGCGTGCGCGCGCGCGATTCCATGTCCTCGGGGACGGCTTGTCCGCAAAACGGGCACGTGGCCTCGGATATGCGGATGTGACGGTTGCAAGAAGGGCAAGGCGCGAGGGAAGCTTTCATTCCTTACAGGTCTCCGGACTCGCGCTTCGTGTCAAGGCACAACCGGGGCGAGGCCGTAGCGTCGCCGCGCGTCGTCGAGATCGTGCGCGGGCCAGTCCTCCTCGATCAGCTCGAAACGCCCGTGATCGAAGGGTTTGCCCGAGGCCGCCTCCGCAGGGACGAGCCGCTCGCGCCGCCCCTTGCGCAAAAGTTCGAGCGAGCGGTGATGGCAAAACGGGTTGTTGCCACGTCGCCCGAAGAGCACATGCGCCGTCCAGCTACAGCCGGCCATGCAGGCGTCGCCGTAATAGCAGTCGCCGCAGTGGCCCCATAACTCGTCCACGGTGCGGTCGCGCGTGAAGCGCAGCGCATCGGTCTGCTCCCAGACCTCTCGCAACGATCGCTCCCGGATGTTGCCGCCCACGTACGCTTGCGACGGTAGCGACGGGCAACCCTTGAGATCGCCGTTGGCCTCGACGCCGAGCAACGTGCGGCCCGCGCCACACGAGCCGTTGTATCCCATGGGGAACGAGCCCCGCAGCACGTGCTCGTACGGGCCGAAGTAGCCGATGTTGTTGGCGGGCCAGATGCGCAGCCCGTGCCGATCGCCGCGCTCCTTCAAGGCCGCGAGCATCGGCATCACCTCCAGCATCTGCCACGGTTCGAGCAGCACCTCGGGCTGGTCGGCGGCGCGGCCCATGGCGACCGTGATCTGCACCTGCCACGTGTCGACACCCGCCGCGATCAACCCCTCGAACACCGCAGGAACCTCGGCGAGGTTGAGGCGGCCGATCTGCGTGTTGGCGTTGACGACGAGCCCCGCCTCCTTCGTGTTCCGGAGCGCCTCCATCGCGCTCGCGTGGCTGCCCTTCACGCCGCGCAACATGTCGTGGGTCGCGGCGAGCCCGTCGATCGACACCGAAACGCTACGCACGCCCGCGGCCTTCGCGCGCCGCGCGCGTTCGGCGGAGAAACCTCGACCTCCCGTGGTGATCGTGCAGGTCATCCCGGCGTCGACGATCGCCTTCGCGATGACGTCCCAGTCGTCACGCAGGTACGCCTCGCCGCCGATCAGCGTGATTTCGGTGACCTCGAGGTCCCGCATCTGCCGCACGAGGTCGAGCGCCTCCTCGGTGGAGAGCTCCTCGGGTCGCGCTCGTCCCGCGCGTGATCCGCAATGATGACAGGCGAGATCGCAGCGCAGCGTGATCTCCCAGATCACGTAGATCGGCCGCCACGCCTGGTCGACGCCACGCGAAGGACCCGCGAGCGGCAGATGACGCCGCGGCGGATCGGCCAGCGGCGCCACGGGGAGCGAGCGATTGCGGACGAGGACCGTTCGCGGCGTGAGGAGAGGTGTGGGCACCGGCGGCTCGAAGCCGTCGGCTTCCCGGAGAGGGATCAAGGAAGGATCAGAAGCCGAAGACACACGAAGAGTCTACGCCACGGAGGAAGCCCCCGCGATTGGCAACTTCCGAGGCGCATGCCCACGGGACACCGGAATTCGCAGCACGAACACGCTGCCGCGGCCGTCTTCCAGGATGGGGCTCTTCACCTCGATGCTGCCGCCGTGGCTCTCGGCGATGTGCTTGACGAGCGCGAGCCCGATGCCGCTGCCGCGGATGCGCTGCTCGCCCGCCCGCCGCCCGCGCACGAAACGCTCGAAGATGCGCTCCTGCTCGTCGGGATCGATCCCGGGGCCCCGATCACTCACGCGCACGACGACCGCGTCGTCCTCCGAGGCGACCTCGACGTCGACCCGGCCGCCGTCCTTCGCGTACTTGAAGGCGTTGTCGAGCAGGTTGATGATCGCAAGCTCCATGGCGCGGGCGTCGAGCATCGCCTCGGGCATGCCCTCGGCGCTCACGAGGTGCACGACGATGCCGTCCCGCTCGGCGCGGTAGCGATAGACGTCGACGGCGCGGCTGACGACGTCCTCCAGCTTGCCGGGCGCGAACTCGTACGCGGCCTTTCCACGCTCGACCTTGGCGAAATCGAGGACGTTCTCGATCAGCGCCGTGAGCCGCTCGCTCTCGCTCACGATGATCTGGAGGTACTGCCGGCGCTTGTCCTCGCTGGCCACGCGATCGGCGAGCAGGATCTCGCCGAACATGCGGACGAGCGCGAGCGGGGTCTTCAGCTCGTGCGAGACGTTCGCCACGAAGTCGCTCTTCAGCGCGGCGAGCCTGCGCTCCTTCATCGACGCGAAGATGATGATCGTGACGCCGACGAGCACCACGATCGCCGCGAAGCCGACCATGCCGAGCTCGACCATACGCTGCCGCTCGACCTTGTCGCCGAGGTCGTCGGCGCTGGTCAGCGCGATCTGGAGCCGCCAGTTGTAGAGCGTGGTCGGGAAGGGGCGGCCGACGGTGAACTCGCCGCCTTTGATGGGCGGGCCGAAGACGATGCGGCCCTCCTCGTCGATGACGTTCATGCGGCTGTTGCCGCGATCGATGTCGCGGTAGAGCCGCGGGAAGACGTCGTGCACGAGGCGCGGCACGTCGTGCCAGGCGACGACGAGGTAACGCCGGCCCGCGTAGGTGCGCTGCCAGTAGCTGATCAGGATGCTCTGCTGATCGATGATCTGGTGCAGGTGGCGCAGCTCCTCCGTATCGCCGTCGAAGTTCAGGCTGGAGAAGAGCCGGCCAAGGAGGAGCCTGCGAAACGCGTCGTCCTCGCGGCCCGGCGCGCGCGAGGCGAAGGCGAGCACGTCGCGCGACTCGTGGCTCAGGTCGAGCACCAGGATCGCGCGCACCGTCGGCGTCTCGCGGGAGGCCGTGGGCAACCAGCGGCGCGCGATCGTGTTGAGGTTCGCGATGTCGACGTGCGCCGCGACGACGTTGTCCTGCGCGATGATGAGCTTGTCGAGCCGGTCGACGCGCTCGTCGGCGAGCGTGAGCGTGGCGTCGAAGACGGTCTGCTGGCGCGCCTTCTCGATCTGGAGCGTGGTGCGCAGCGCGATGCCGCCGAGCACGAGGACGGCGAAGACGATCGAGGGGACGATCGCGAAGTAGAGCAGCCGCTCGCGCAGCCGACGACGCTGCATGGACGGTCTCGCCGCGCGCCTAGCGCGCCGCCGCCTTGTTCGCCGTGGCCCGGATCTTCTCCGGATCGAGCACGACGCCCTGGATGGTGAGGAACTCCGCGAGCTCCTTGCCGACGTAGGTGAGCGCGTTGCCCTCGGCCGTGGCGTATCGACCGCCGCCCGTGGGGTTCACGATCTCGATGAGGCCGAGCGTCTTGCCGCCGCCGAGCGCGGGCGCGCAGGCGATGCTCTTCGGATCGATGCCGAAGGCCTTCCAGCGCGCGTCGACGGCGCGTGGATCGCGCTGCGCGTCGGTGATGACGAGGGCCTTCTTGTTGGCGATGGCCGCCTGCGCGAGACCCGTGCGATCGGGCATGCGGGCGAGGAGCCTGTCGTGCTTGCCGCCTTGCTGGCGCACGAGGACGAGCTCGCGTTTCTCGGCGTCGTGGAACCAGACGAGGATGAGCTCGCTCGGGAGCTGCTCCCGGAGGATCGAGATCACGAAGTCGGCGCCTTCGAGCGCGTCGCTCAGGAAGTGCAGATCGGTCGAGGCGCCTTCGAGCTCCTTCATCAGCTCTTCGGCGGAGCGAACACGCGCCTTCGGCGGCGTGGACTTCGTGGTCGTCGTGACCGCGGCCTTGATCGCGGGGCTCGACCCGGCCGCCGCGCGCGGAGGCGGCGCCGAGGGCGAACGTGCCGGCGGCGTCGAGACGGACCGCTGCGCAGGCGGCGGCGACGAAGGCGAACGCGCAGGCGGCGTCGAGACGGACCGCTGCGCGGGCGGCGGCGTCGAGACGGCGCGTTGCGCAGGCGGCGGCGTCGAAGCGGGACGCGGCGCGGCGGCGGCCACGGACTTGCTCGGCTGCGGCGCCGGCGGACGCACCTCCGGCTCGCCGCGCCAGTCCTTCCACATCAGCGTGACGAGCGGCGCGCGCGCGGGTTTCCCCTCGTAGGCGTGATCGAACACCGCGAGGTTCACGAGCACGCCGCGCTCGCCGTCGAGCGCCTTCTTCACGGCCTCGAACCGATCCAGCACGACCCGCCGCGCCACCTCGACCGCCGTCCCCTCGGGCACGACGTACACGTGCTCGCGGTACGTCAGCGGCGAGCTCTCCGTGGCGGCCACCTCGCGGCTCGAAAGCACGCGGGGGTTCGGCAGCGGCGTGGCCGCGGGCGCGGGCGTCGCGCGGGGCGGGGTTGCGACGCGCGGGGGGGCGGTGACGGCCGGCCGGCCCTTCGGCGGCTCGGCGGCGGCTTGCCCGCCGGGGGAGAGCTCGGCCGTGTCGGGCGCTTTGCGCACCACGTAGCGGAGCTTCTTTACCGGATCGACGGCCTTGTAGCCGTCGTCGAGAAGCTCGATCGAGAAGTTGCCGAGCGACCCGTCGTCCCCGCGCATCGCGCGGGCCTTCTGGAGCGCGGGCTGCCACTGCGGGGCCTCCACGGTGAGCTTTGCCGGAGGTTCGGCGGAGGGCCCGGCCGACGAGATTTCCACGAACCAGCGCATCGGTCGTCCATTCGGCGTCGGCGCCTTCCGCGACGCTCGAACGCGGTTCTTTTCTACAGGTGCGGCAAGGGCCGGTCAACGCGCGCGCCCTTGGAATTCATGGTCCCCGGGTTCGGCCGGGCCCCGTGCGTCACGACGAGGTCGGCGCGCGGGCCGAACCGGGGATCGTGTAATAAGAGTCCCCCGTGCCCGCCACACTGGACAAAGACGAAGCGGAAGCGGCCTCCCCCCACGGGGCCCAGCAACGCGGCGACACCTACGACCCGGGCTTTTTCGCGCGTGTCGTCGAGAGCTGGCCCGCGATCGACCGCGTGCTCTACCCCGTCTACGCCTGGGCCTGCGTCCTCTACGCGGCCACGGTGTTCTACGGGTACATGCACGTGCAGACGCGGGGCGGCTGGTCGGCGCCGCTCGACGACGTCTTCATCCACTTCGACTACGCGCGCGCCGCGGCCCGCGGCTTTCCCTTCCAGTGGTCCGAGGGCAACGGCTTCTCCAGCGGCAACACGAGCCTGCTCTACCCGTTCACGCTCTCGCTCGGCTACCTCCTCGGCTTCCGCAGCCTCGACCTCATGGCGTGGGCGGCGCTCATCGCCTGCATCTCGACCACGTTCTTCCTCGTCGTCGCCGGACGCGCATGTGAGCCGCTCGGACGCGCTGCGAAGTACCTCTTGCCGCCGGCCGTCCTCTCGCTCGGCGCCCTCGACTGGTCGCTCTTCAGCGGCATGGAGAACGCGTTCCACCTCGGCGTCTGGGCGCTCATGCTCCTGCCGATCCTCTCGATCGGCAAGACGCCCGACGATCCCCGCGCCGTGCGCCGCGACGGCTTGCTCGCGGGCCTCGCGGGCGCGCTGCTCTACGCGACGCGGCCCGAGTCCGTCGTGTGCATCGCGATCTTCGCGTTCTACGCCGCGCTCCTCGTGCGCAGGCCCCTCGGCCTCCGCGCCGCGTTCGCGACCTTGCTCCGCGCCTCGATCCCCGGCGCGATCGTGGCCGTGGCGCAGGCCGTGGCGAACCGCCTCTTCACCGGCGAATGGGCGGCGGCCGGCGCGATCGTCAAGCTCGCGCTGAACCACCCCTACATGAACGGGGAGCAGAAGCTCGACGAGTACCTCTCGCACCTGAAGTACGTCGTCCTGCGCAACACGCAGCACCACTTCGCCGACTGGATCCCCGGCCAGAACCTCCCTTGGGGCTGGGTCGTCCCGCTCGTCGCGCTGATCCCGTTCTTCTCGAAAAAGACCCGCAGGATCGCGGCCATGCTCTGGGCGCAGGTCGTGGGCTGGCTCCTGCTCGTCTCGCTGAACGGCCAGGTCCGCTGGCAAAACGAGCGCTACACGATGAGCGCCGTCGCGTGGCTGTTCATCCTCGCCGCGATGGGCCTCGGCGTGCTCCTCATGCCCGCGCTCGAAGCGACGCGCCGCGCGCGGGGCCTCCTCGCGCTTCGGATCGCGATCGCGTGCGGCGTGGTCGTCCTCTACGGCGTCCACCAGGCGCCGAACATGCGTGATCAGATCTGGTTCTTCGGCCGCGCGAGCCGCAACATCCGCGACCAGCACGTGGTCGCGGGCAAGGTGCTCGCCGAGCGCAAGGCGAAGCGCGTGCTCGTCGGCGACGCGGGCGCGCTCATGTATGCGTCGGACCTGCCCGGCCTCGACATCATCGGCCTCGGCGGCTACCACGACCTTCCTTTCGCGCGTGCCGGCGTGAACGGCCTCGGCGCCACGATCGAGCTGCTCGAACGTATCCCGCCCGAGGATCGGCCCGACCACATGGCCATCTACCCGTCGTGGTGGGGCGACCTCCCGGGCCTCTTCGGCCGTCGCCTCGTGGGCGTGCCCGTCGTCGGCAACGTGATCTGCGGCGGCGCGGAGAAGGTCATCTACAAGGCCGACTGGAGCGCGCTCGACAGGAACGGCTGGCCCCGCACGCAGCGGGAAGGCGAGCGCGTGATCGACGAGCTCGACGTCGGGGATCTCGTCAACGAAAAGGCCCACGGCTACAACTTCCCGCGTCCGGGCATGGGCTTCGTCGTGCACCGCGTCCTGCCCGAGCCCGGCCAAAGGCTCCGCGATCTCTTCGACGCCGGCCGCATCGTCCCGCACGGCGAGCCCGAGCGCGCCCTGATGAACGCGCCGAGGCGCGGCGGCCGTCTCGTCGTGCGCACCGTCGCGGGCCGGCAGGTCGCGGCCGAAGTCCGCGCCGACGGCCGCCTTCTCGGCAAGCTCGAAGCGCGCCCCGGGCCCACGTGGACCGAGCCGAGCGTCGATCTGCCGGCCGACCTCCCGCCGCGCTTTGAACTCGCGATCACGCCCGTCGAGGGCGAGTGGATCACGTACCACGCGTGGATCCTGGAGGACGGCGGAGCGCCGTCGGCGGGACGCTGATGCGCTCCCCGACGAGGATCCCGCTCGGCCTCGTGCTCGCCGTCGCCGTGACCGGCTGCGGTCGAACGGACGCGGAGAACGCGAGGCGCCTGGCGGTCTCGCCGCGGGGCGCGCGCCTGGTCTCGATCCCCGGGGCGACCTTCTCGTTCCGCGAATCGATGGCGGTGAACCGCACGGTCGTCACGGTGCAGCCGTTCCAGATCGAAGCGACCGAGGTGACGGTCTCCGGCTATGCCGCGTGTGTCGGCGCGAAGGCGTGTGTCGCGCCGGTGGGCGAAGGCCGCGTCCAGAAGTTCCACGAGCCGAATTGCAACTGGGGCAAGCCTGGTCGCGGCGATCATCCGATCAACTGCGTGAGCCCGGCCGAAGCGGAGGCGTACTGCCAGTGGAACGGCGGCCGGCGCCTGCCGACGATTTACGAGGCGTACTGGGCCGCGCTCGGGGATGGGCGCATGAGCGAAGCGGAGCGGCTCGGCGAGCGGCACCGGACCTACCCGTGGGGCCGCGACGAGCCGGAGAAGATCGAGCATTGCTGGCAACGCGGCGCGATGGGCGGGACGCAGGGCGGCGTGGTGGGACCGATCACGAGCAGCACGCCGCCGGTCGCCGTGGATCTCGGGACCTGTCCGGTGGCGAGTTACACGGGGGATCGGAGTCCCTTCGGGCTTTACGACACGGCGGGGAATGTGGCCGAGTTCGTGTTCGACCCGAAGCCGATCACGTGCATTTCGACGGCGGGTGAGCAGCCGTGTCCGCGGGAGAAGATGTTCCGCGTGACGGGAGGCACCTGGCACGACCATGGGCTCATGGGGAACCAGTCCCCGGCGGACAACCATCCCGTCGCGAGCGAGCGGCACCCTTGGTATGGGTTTCGGTGTGTGGTGGGGGCGGGGTGATTCGCTCCGACGCGGCTCCCTGAGCAGCCGAGCACCTGACCTGCGAAGCTACGGGATGGCCCGTCCAAGTGCCGAAACGAGCTTGTCCGTGATATCGACAATTACCTTTACCGTTGCCTCGTAGCGCTTCAGCTCACCCTTGCTGAACGTGGCCGGTGTGCAAGGTGCGCACCAAACATCACCCGCGGCTTGCTGGAAGGGGTATTCGGAGTTCCGCCTGGCAAGCTGCCCCTTGGCCGGGTATTGAGGCACGACCGAATCGAGCTGTTTGATAATTTCGATACGATGTCGGGCAAAAGCTTTCAGGAGCAATTGCTTGAGATCCTTGTACTGCCGACTCCACGCTGGCGCTGCCGCCTGAATACTCGATGCGATTCGCGCGACATCATGAGCGCTGCCCACATCATAACTGGCAATCTTCGCTCGAGTCAGGGCCACGGCGAGCGCTTTGACCGACTTTTCGACCGCCTGCTGGTACTTCGCTACCCGTTGACAATCGTCTACTTCGGTGGTGAGCAGCAGGGCCGTCTTCCAATCGGACTTCGCCTGCGTCATCCAAGCTTGCTCCAGCTTCACGCAATACGCCTCTTCTTCGCGTTCGCGGCTCCGTGCTGAAGATCAGCGAGTAGGTGTTTACCAATCGAATCGCTGAAGAGCACCGTGGCAGCGTCGTCAGCAAAGGCTTTCTTGATGGGGGTCAGAGATGCCCAACCCGCACGCAGCGCCTCGCGAAGTTCCTCCGGACTCGTGAGCACGAGCCTCAAAGCATCCCTCGAAGAAAGGCGGGAACCAACGCTTGCGGCCGCAAAGGCCACTTCGAATAACTTCTTGTCCTCGTGAATCGAGCCACTACCGAAGTTACCGAGCACTTCGAACAAGCAGAGATCCCTCTTGTGTCTCGCGTGCTCGAAGTGGATGGCCAGATGCAGGGGCTCGTCCTTCCGCTTCCGATGCTCGCGAATCAGGGACTTCAGCAGTTGATCCTCGTGGGCGGCGCGTGTCATGACCCTCATTCCGTAGCACACATTACGCATGCGTGTCTCTACCGCACGTACTCCATGGCACCCGGCCGACTGGCCAGACAAAGAGAAATCAGGAAGCCGCACCCGCACGATCGTGCACCCGCGAGCACGCTCGACCACAACGGCAGAACCAGCCGGGGCCATTGGCACGGCGACGAGCGACCCAACGGTCGGCGCGCCTGGACCTGCCTTTGGCGCAACGCCAAGCGCTACCCGACACGCCCGAGCCTGCCTTTGGCCGCCGCGAGGGCGGGATCGTTTTCGGGAAGGGCGGGATGCTGTTCCGCAAGGGCGGCGTGGCGTTCCGCAAGGGCGGCGTGGCGTTCCGCAAGGACGGGGCGCTGTTCCGCAAGGGCGGCGTGGCGTTCCGCAAGGGCGGGGCGCTGTTCTGCAAGGGCGGGATGCTGTTCCGCAAGGGCGGCGTGGCGTTCCGCAAGGGCGACGTGGCGTTCCGCAAGGGCGGCGTGGCGTTCCGCAAGGGCGGCGTGGCGTTCCGCAAGGGCGGCGTGGCGTTCCGCAAGGGCGGCGTGGCGTTCCGCAAGGGCGGGGTGCTGTTCCGCAAGGGCGGGGCGCTGTTCCGCAAGAGCGGCGTGGCGTTCCGCAAGGGCCCCCCTTCCGCTTCCGATGTACCCTCTCCCTCCACCCGCTCCCGGACACCTCCCGCGCTTCCCCCCTTGACATCCCCCCGTGCGCTTCGGCCTCCCCCGTGACCCCGCTCAGCTCGCCGCCCTCCTCGCCGCGCTGATCGCCCTCGCGTTCGCCCCGCGCATCGTTCGACCTGCAACCAAATCCCGCCTCTTCCTCGCCCTCGCCGCCCTCTCCGCCGCCGCCCTCTCCGCCGCGTACGTCGCGCTCTACCTCCGCGGCGGACCTCGCATCATCGACGCCACCAGTTACTTCCTCGAAGCGCGCGCCCTCGCGGCCGGCCACCTCGCCTTCCCGCTCGACGAGCCCGTCGCCTCCACGCTCGGCCGCTTCCTCGTGCGCACCGACGGCCCCGACGGGCCCACCGCCGCCGTCCTCTTTCCGCCCGGGTACCCCGCGCTCCTCGCGCTCGGCTTCCTCGCCCACGCGCCTCTCGCGATCGGCCCGCTCCTCGCCGCGGCCCTCACGATCGCCACCTACGCCCTCGCCGAGCGGGCCCTCCCCGCAAACACGCCCGCCGCCGATCGCGTCTCGATCCCGCGCCTCGCGACCCTCTTCTCCGTCCTCTGTGCCGCGCTCCGCTACCACACCGCCGACACCATGTCGCACGGCCTCGCCGCGCTCTGCTTCACGGGCGCGCTCGCCCTCGCGCTCTCGGCCGTGCGTGCGCTCGAAGCCGGAGAGCGCGCCCTTCTCCCCTCGCTCGGCGCAGGCTTGTTCGCAGGCTGGCTCGCCGCGACGCGCCCTCCCTCCGCGCTCGCCCTCCTCCTCGCGCTCGCCTTCCTCGTCGTCACGACACGCTTTGCCACGGCACGCGCGCCCCGCAGCGCGCGCCTCACCGCCCTCGTGCTCCTCGCCCTCGGCGCGCTCCCTGGCCTCGGCTTGCTCCTCGCCCACCAACATGCGGCCACCGGCGAGCTCTTCACCTCGTCGCAGCGCCTCTATTACGCCCTCTCCGACGGCCCGCCCGGCTGCTTTCGGTACGGCTTCGGCGCCTCGATCGGTTGCCTCGGCGAGCACGGCGACTTCGTCCAGCACAACCTCCCGCACGGCTACGGCGCCTACGCCGCCGCCGCGACCACGCTCCGCCGCCTCAAACAACACCTCGTCGACGCCGGCAACGCCGAGCCCTTCACGCTCCTCGTCCTCCTCGGCGTGATCCTCGCCGCGCGCCTCCCACGCGCGCGCCTGCTCCCAATCGCCGTCGCCCTCCAGATCGCCGCGTACGTCCCCTTCTACTTCGACGGCAATTACCCCGGCGGCGGCGCGCGCTTCTACGCCGACGTCCTCCCGCTCGAACACATCCTCGCCGCGCTCGCCGCCGCGCACCTCGCCGCGCGCGCAAAAGACCTCCGCGGCGCGTCACGTCGCATCGCGGCCCTCGTCGCGCTCGTCCCGCTCGGCTTCGCCTTCCGCGCCGGCTTCGATCACGCCTTGCTGCGTGATCGTGAAGCCGGCCTCCCGATGTTCGAGCCGGCCCGCCTCGCGGGCCTCCCCGCACGTGCGCTCGTCTTCGTCGACACCGACCACGGCTTCAACCTCGCCTACGATCCTTGGACCTCGAACGGACGACCGATCGCCCGGTACCGCGGCGACGCCTTCGATCGCTTCGCCTGGGAGGCGCACGGCCGTCCTCCTGCGTATCGCTACCTCTTCCCGATCCCGCCCGACGGCGAGGCGCCCCCCGCCCCGCCGCACCTCGTCCCGTACTCGTTGGATCTCCAAGCACCCCTCGCCCTCGAAGGCGAAAACCTCTGGCCCGCGCTCGCGCAACAGGACGCCTGGGCCTTGCCCGCCTGGGCCACCGACGCCTGCGCCTCCGCGCGCCGCTGGCTCTCCGTCACGCCCGCCGATCCCGCGAAGAGCGGCGCTGTCTCCCTCGCCCTCCCCGCCCCCTTCCTCGCCGGCCGCCGCGTCGCGCCGCGCCTCGCCATCCTCGGCGCCGCCTCCGTCACCGTCTCGCTCGTCGTCGACGGAGACCCTTTGCACACCCACGAATTCGCCCCCGCCGCGGCCCCGCATTCGCCCTGCGTCACGCTCCCGGCCTTCCCGATCCCGCGCGCCGCTCGCTCCATCGCGCTCACCGTCCGCCTCGGCCCGCAGCCCGCGGGTTCGCGGGTTGCGCTGGACAGGTTGGATTTCTTGGAGGACGAAAGTCGTTGACGCTGGGCGTCCAGAATGCGAGGGGTGTCCTAAGTTCCTGGAATCGTAAGTCGTATCCGTCCAGGCGTCACACGAGGTTGGGGGGGCGTAGGGACGGGGGGCGGCGTGACGGCCGCCGAGGGGTGTTCCATGACGAAGAGCGAGCTCATCGACGCGATCGCGGGCCGTGGCGAGCTCACCAAGGCGCGCGCGGAGCTTGTGGTCAACTGCATCTTCGATGCGATGACCGAGGCGCTCCAGCGCGGCGAAGGCATCGAGATCCGCGGCTTCGGAAGCTTCACCGTCCGCCCGTACAAACCCTACAGCGGCCGAAACCCGCGCACGGGCCAGCCCGTCCCGGTGCCCGCCAAGCGCCTGCCCTTCTTCAAGGTCGGCAAAGAGCTGAAGGAGCTCGTCAACCAGAGCCGCGCCTTCGCGATCACCGGCGGCAAGGACGACGAGGACGACGAGGACGACGACGACATCGACGAGGACGAATGATCGTCCCCCCCGGGCAAAGCGCCTCTCTACGCGCCTCTTCGGCCGCGTGACGCTTGCGCCCGGCGCGCCGTCCGGCAAAGTTCGCCCCATGCTTTCCGCCGAGCGTCAACTGGAGGAGTTGTGCCGGGGCGTCGTGGACTTCCACGTCCGCGCCGAACTCGAAGAGCGCCTGAAGGAAGGCCGGCCCCTGCGCATCAAGGCCGGCTTCGATCCCACGCGTCCCGACCTGCACCTCGGGCACACCGTGCTCATGCAGAAGATGCGGCAGTTCCAGGAGCTCGGGCACCAGGTCATCTTCCTCGTCGGCGACTTCACCGCGATGGTCGGTGATCCCACGGGCAAGAGCGAGTCCCGCCCGCGCCTGACGCGCGAAGAGGTGCGCGCCGCCGCCGAGACCTACCAGGCGCAAGCCTTCAAGATCCTCGACAAGGACAAGACCGAGGTCCGCTACAACTCCGAGTGGCTCGGCAAGCTCTCGCCCTTCGAGATCGTCGAGCTCGGCGCGAAGTACACCGTCGCGCGTATGCTCGAGCGCGACGATTTCTCGAAGCGCTTCGACGGGAACGTGCCGATCCACATCCACGAGTTCCTCTACCCGCTGCTCCAGGCCTACGACTCGGTCGTGCTGGAGAACGACGTCGAGCTCGGCGGCACCGACCAGCTCTTCAACCTACTCGTCGGCCGCGACCTCATGCCGCGTTATGGCAAGCGCGCGCAGATCGTGATGACCACGCCGATCCTCGAAGGCACGAACGCGCGCGTCGAGAGCGGCAAGGTCGTCGGCCTGAAGATGTCGAAGAGCGCGAACAACTACGTCGGCGTGAGCGAGCCGCCCTTCGAGATGCTGCAAAAGCTCATGCTCGTCGATGACCAGGTGATCTGGCGTTACATGGAGCTGCTCTCCTCGAAATCGAACGAGGAGATCGCCGCGCTGCGCGAGGAGACGCGCGCAGGGCGCAACATCGTCGAGGTGAAGGCGATCTTCGCGAAGGAGATCGTGACGCGCTTCCACGACGCCGCGGCCGCCGACGCCGCGCTCGAACGGCGCCGCAGCGTGGCCGCAGGCGGCGTGCCCGACGACATCGAGGAGATCAAGGTGGCCGCCGAGGCCGAGTCGCTCTGGATCGCCAAGGCCTTGTCGCTGGCGGGCCTCGTGAAGTCGACGAACGAGGGGCTCCGGCTCGTGAAGAGCGGCGCCGTCCACCTCGACGGCGAGGTCGTGCGCGACGAGCAACAGAAGCTCGAGCGGGGCCGGAGGTATCTTGTCCGCGTCGGATCGAAGAACCGCAAGTTCGCGCACCTCGTCGTCGGCTGACGCCACGGATCCGGGCCGGCGCGCCTTCCTCGCCGCCACGCTCGCCGCGCTCGCCTCCGCCTTGTCCGGCTGCGGCGCGCCCGCGCCCGTCACGAAGCCCGCCACGCCCGAGCCGCCGCTCGCCGTCCCCTCGCTCGACGGGCTCTTGCCCCTCGCGGGCCTGCGCTGGGTCGTGCTCGTGCATCCCCACGAGATCACCTCGATCCCGTGGCTCGTCCCCTTCGTCGGCGCCGTCATCTCCGAGGCGCGCTTCGACCGCTTCGCGAAAGGCACCGCCGTGGATCTCCGCCGGACGCCCGAGGCCGTCGTCGCGTCCTACACGACGAACGAGGGCGACGCGACCGTCGAGATCCTCCGCCACACGAGCGACCCGCGCGCCGTCGAGCGCGCCTTCCGCGACCGCCTGAGCACCGACACGACGCGCGCCGTCGACCGCCCCGACCTCGTCCGCGTCTCCGGCAAGATCGGCCGCGGCGCGCACGCCTTCGCCGCGATCGGCTCCGACGTCGTCTGCTTCCAGCAAGCGGGCTCGATCCCGCGCGGCCCTTGCCGCATCGCCGCCCTCTTCGCGCGCGGCGCCCTCTCCCGCGCCACACGCGCCTTCGCCGACCCGTCCTTGCGCGCGCTCGCCGAGCGCCTCGGCCCGGCGCCTGCCCGCGCGTTCGCGCTCGGCCCGTTCGAGGGCGAGCTCGCGCGGGGCGCGCGGGGCCTGCTCGCCGCCGCCACCGCGATCGGCGCGGCGGCGAGGCCGAGCGCGCGCGAGGGCATCTTGCTCTCCATCGCCGTCGCCGGCGACTTCTCCCGCACCGGCGAGGCGGCCTCCGAGGAGCTCGCGGCGTCGTGGAAGGACCTCGCGCAGGGCTCGTTTGGCCACCTGCTCGGCCTCGACGCGCCCGTGACGGCGCCGCTGCCGACGCACGCGCCCGACGCCGTCGCGATCGCGGTCGAGCTCGATCCGAAGAAGCTCGCGAAGGGGCTCGCGGACGCGACCTCGAACGAGATCGATCAAATCATGCGATGAGGCGCGGCGCTTACCGCCGCCCCTTGAAGCCCATCATCCCTTGCACGACGGCCTCGCTCTCCTCGGCGATCGCGCCTTCCTGGGCGACGCGGTCGGCGCAGTCCTCGCACATCTTCTTCTTCTTGGTCCCGACCTTCACCGTCTTCAGCTCGTCGACCTCGTTCTCGCACTCCCGGCACGTGGGCATTCCGGATCCTCCTCGACGCGGATCCTAGCCCGCGCTCGGCCGACGGCAAAAAGTTGGCCCGGTCCGTCTTTTCCACGTACCGCGG
This sequence comes from Polyangium fumosum, assembly GCF_005144585.1. Classification (GTDB taxonomy): domain Bacteria; phylum Myxococcota_A; class Polyangia; order Polyangiales; family Polyangiaceae; genus Polyangium; species Polyangium fumosum. Next base: position 439,286 of record NZ_SSMQ01000002.1, read on the forward strand.
CAGATGGACCTTCATGGAAAGACGGATCGGCCCTCGCGCGCTCTGCGACTATCCCTTGGTTGCCATCGTGGATGGGCATCGCCACACGTGCCGCGCCGTCGACCTCTCGGTGAGCGGGCTCGTCTTCGAAACGCCGCGGACCCTCGTGGATCGGGAGCTCAGCATGATCACCGCGTTCGAGCTGGACGTCGGCGCGGGCCGACCGATTCGCCTGCGCGGCCGCCCGATATGGGCGAAGGACCGGCTGCAGGCGATTCGGTTCGTATCGATGAACGACGCCGACCGGCTCACCCTCGCCGAGCAGCTCGATCGGAAGAAGATCCTCGGCGACCCCTTGCATTGAGGCGCGAGCGCCGCCGCCCGACGGAAAACGCCATTCCGAGCGCCACCATCGCGGCCATCAGCCCGCGCGTCTCCTCGCCCCCGCCCACGGCGGTGCACGCGCCGCATCCGCCCGTCATCATCGTGCTGTCGTCGCCGATGGTCGCCTCGTTCGCACCGGCGCCCGCGCCGCCGGCGCCGCCCATTCCACCGGCGCCGTTCGCCCCCGAGGCGACCAGCGCCGCGAACGTATACACCGAGCCGGCATTCTCACCTTTGTCGTTATCATCGCCCGGCGCGCCGATGACCGCCGTGCCTTCGGAGACCGCGACCGCGAGGCCGAAGAAATCGCCGTCGGCCCCGTCCGCCGCGAGGAGCCGGCGATCCTGGGCCCAAGCATCGCTCGCGCGCACGAAGACGTAGGCCGACCCAGCGCCCGTGACGTTTGGCCCGCTGAGATAAGTCCCCACGAGCGCCACGTCGCCCGAGACCGACGTCGTCATTCCGAACCTGCCGAATTTCTCCGCCTCGGAGGGGACGAGCTTCTGCTGCGCGCCCCACACCTTGTCCACCCGCGAAAAGACATACGCCGCGCCGCCGTCCTCGGCGACGTCGTCATCCCCCGCCGCGCCCACGAGCACCGTATCGCCCGAAATCGCCACGGAGAGCCCGAAATAGTCTTGCTCGGCCGCGTCGTCCGCCACGAGCCTCTGTTCGAGCGGCCAGGCGCCCTCCGATCGATCGAACACGTACGCCGCGCCGACGGAGACCGGCATCCCGGCGTTGTCCCGCGGCGCCCCGACGACCGCGGCGTTCTCCGAGAGCGCGACCGACGCGCCGAAATGGCTCGGCGTCCCGTCCGCCGGCAAGAGCTTCTTTTGCAGGCCCCACATCTTCCCGGACGCGTCCCGAACGAAGATGTACGCCGCGCCGGAATCGAAGCCGAGCCCGTCCTCGCGGCTCGCCCCGACAAGCGCGAGGTTGCCCGAAATCGCCACCGACGTGCCGAACGAGCCAATGAGCTCCGGGGTGGGTGAGACGAGCTTCTGCTGCTCCTTCCAGACGCCGCCTTCTCGCACGAAGATGTACGCCGCGCCCGCGTTTTCGGCCTGGTCGGTATCGTTCGGCGCGCCGACGATCGCGATATCGCCCGAAATCGCCACGGCGTAGCCGAATCCATCCGTCGCCTCTGCATCGGAGGCGACGAGCTTCTGCTCCGGGACCCAAACGCCGTCTTTTTGCACGAAGACCTGCGCGGCGCCGGCGTTCTCGGCGATCCCATCGTCGGCGTGCGCCCCGACGATCGCGATATCTCCGTCGATGGCGATCGACACGCCGAAGTTCGCCTCTTTCGTCCCTTCGGGCGCCACGAGCTTGGCGCCCTCTTTCCATTCCAACGAATCGACCGACACTCCGGTGCGCTCGGCCCCGTCGGACCCGCATCCGGCGCAGAGCCACAAAAGCGGGACGATCCCGCCGCACAGCACGGAAGAATTGATGCGCATGTGTTCCCCCCGCATCGCGCGCGGGCGCTCCGCGCGTGATTCCTGGAAATCAAAACGCGCTAGGTTTACACCACGCAGCGCGCGTGACCACCCGACTCGCCGGATTCACCGAAGATCGTGGCGCGCGCCCCCCCTTCCGCCGGAGACATCCGCGCCTCAGACCTCGATCACACGCTCGTCCGTCACCACGACCGGCAGCGGCACATCCCCCTCCGTCGCCGGCACCTCCGATAACACCTGAAAATCGTACACCACGCCAATCGCGACCCCCGGCGGGCAGAACCGTGGAATGGTTCGATCGTAATACCCCGCCCCATACCCGATCCGATTTCCCTCCCCGTCCACCCCGAGCGCCGGCACCACCACCACGTCGACCTCCAGCGCCTCCGGATCCGTGAGCAGCGGCTCCTGAAAGCCAAGCCCGTGCTCCTCCATGGCCGCGGGGTCGGCCGGGACCCGGAACGTCATCACCCGCGTCTCCGGGTGGATCGAGGGGAATGCCACACGCACGCCCCGCCCCTCGAGCTCCGCGACGAGCGGCCTGAGGTCCACCTCGCCGCGCTTCACGATCGGCCAGAAAAGCGCGATGGTCCGCGCCGCAGTGACCTCCGGCCGCCCGAGCAGACCCGCCCGAATTTTGCTCGACCGCTCGGCCAACGACTCGCGCGGGATCGAGTTCCGGAGCGCACGCATCCGCTGCCGCAGCACGCCCTTCGCGCGGTAACGCAGCTCCCGCAGCGCCTCGGGATCGAAGTCTTCCATCGCCGCCACCCTACCCCGAACGTCCGCCGCGCGCACGCCGGTGTCCTGCGTGGCGCTCCCCGACACGCGCTCGCCGTGGTAACGGTTCTCGAACCGATGCGTCCTTGCGCGATCATCCCCGCTTATCAGGCCGCCCGCACCGTCGCCGAGGTCGTCGGCGCCACGCGCGCCCTCTGGCCCGAGCCCTCCGCGGTCTTCGTCGTCGACGACGGCTCCACCGACGGCACCGCCGACCTCGCCCGCGCGGCCGGCGCCACCGTCCTCGCGCACCCCAACAATCGCGGCAAGGGCGCGGCCCTCCGCACCGGCATGATGCACGCCTTGCGGCGCGGCTTCGACGTCGCCGTCACGCTCGACGCCGACGCCCAGCATCCGCCGGCCGAGGCGCACCGCATCGCCTTCGTCGACCCCGACCCGCGCGCCCTCGTGCTCGGCGTGCGTGACCTCGTCCGCGCCGGCGCGCCGCGCGCGAACCAGATGTCGAACCGCATCTCGAACTTTTTCCTCTCGCTCTTCAGCGGCCGCCCGCTCGCCGACACCCAATGTGGCCTGCGCCGGTATCCCCTCCAGACCACGCTCTCGCTCGGCGCGCGGGACGACGGGTATGCGTTCGAGGCCGAGATCATCCTCCGCGCCATTGCCGCGGGCGTGCGGATCGTCGAGGTCCCCATGGACGTCGTGTATCCGCCGGAGCACGAGCGCATCACCCATTTCCACAGCGTGCGGGACCCGGCGCGTATCGTCTTCCGCGTCGTCAGCACCCTCGCCGAATCGAGGCTCGCCCCCGCCACGATTCCCCCAGTGACCCCGTCCGTGCCCTCGGCCAAACCCTCGCGGCCCTCGCGGGACACCCCGCGCGAGAGCGCCCGGGAGCTCTGATCCGAGGCGCCGTGACGGACGAAGGCCCGAAGACACCCGCCCCGCGGCCCCGCGCGCGCTGGAAACGGCGCCTCCTCTGGGCGTTCGTCCTCCTCGTCGTCGTCCCGGGCCTCGCCCACGTCTCCATCCTCGCCGGCACGCGGATCGAGCCCCCCGCCCTTGCCCAGACGACCGGCGAGGCCGTGGAGGCGCGCCCCGGCCTGCGGGTCCTTGGCCCTGCGTATGCCCGAAAGCGCGGCGCGATCCTCGAAGTCCGCCTCGCCGGCACGCCCGAGGAGATCGGCCACCAGCATTCGCGCCTCCTCTACCGCGAAATGGTCGAGAACGAGGGCACGCTCTACGACCAGTTCAGCCATTACGTCCCCGTCCCGCCCTTGCGCTGGCTGCTCGTCGACCTGAGCCGCCTCGAATTCCGCCACGTCGACCAGGGAATGCAGGACGAACGACGGCGCGAGATCGCCGCCCAGGCCCGCGGCTTCTCGCCCGACCCGTACGACGGCTTCCTCTCGACCTACCATCGCTTCGTCTTTTTGCATTCCCTCTACGACATCGCCCTCTCCTTCGAGCATTCGCCGCTCATCGGCTGCACGAGCTTCGCCCTCGGCGACGGCGCCTTCGAGGACGGCCACACCGTCCTCGCCCGCAATTTCGATTTCGAGGCCGGTAGCATCTTCGACACGGGCAAGGCCGTCTTCCTCGTCCGCGAGCAAGACCGCATTCCGTACGCCTCCGTCGCCTGGCCCGGCCTCATCGGCGCCGTCAGCGGCATGAACGCCGAGGGCCTCGCGCTCGTCGTCCACGGCGCCCGCGCCCGCGAGCCGCGCAACGTCGGCGAGCCCGTCGTCCACACCACGCGCGACCTCCTCGGCCGCGCCCGCACCACCGCCGAGGCCATCGACCTGCTCCGCGATCGGTCGCCCATGGTCTCGCACCTCATCATGCTCACCGACGCCAAGGGCGACGTCGCGATCGTCGAGCGCGCCCCGGGTGAGCCGATCCACGTCCGTCGTGGACGCGGAAAGGTCCCGCTCACGAACCACCTCGAAGGCCCGCTCGTGAACGATCCCGCGAACAAGCGCGTCGAGTCCACGACGTCCACGCGCCCGCGCCGCGAGCGCCTCGACGAGCTCCTTCAGAATCTCCCGCCGGCCGCGTCCGTCGAACACGTGATGGGCGTTCTGCGCGACAAAAAAGGCCTCGGCGGGGTGGACCTCCCGATCGGCCATCGCCGCTCCCTCGACGCCCTCATCGCCACGCACGCCGTCGTCATGGACACCACGGCGCGTGTCCTCTGGGTCAGCGAAGGCCCGCACCTGCTCGGCCGTTTCGTGCGGTTCGACGTCGCCCGGCTCCTCGAATCGGGCTACGAACCAAAGGACGACGAGCCGCTCGTCACCGCCCCCGAGGACCCGCTGTACCGGTCCCCGGCCTACGAAGCCTGGGAAAAGGCGGGCAAGCCGCATCATGGAGAGCTCTGATGGATCGACGTGATTTCTTGCGAAATGCCCTCGCCGCCTCGGGCGCGCTCCTCGCCGCCGCGTCGTATTCCGCCGAGGCCCATGCCGACGAGGTCTCCGAGGTCCTCGGCCGGATCACGAAGGCGCGCGCGGATCTCAAGACGCTCGTCGGTCCCTTCGAGCAAGAACGCACGATTGGCCTGCTCGCGACGACCGTGAAGAGCGCCGGCGAGATGACCCTGGTTCGCCCCGACCGATTGCGCTGGGAGCTCTTGCCCCCGGACGCGGTCACGTACTGGGTCGGCCCCGAGGGGTTTTCCTTTGCGACCCCGCGCGGCGCGGCGAGCGTCGGCAAGGCCGCGGCGGGCCGGTTCGGCGCGGTGCTCGGTGATCTCTTGATTTTGATGGGCGGCGACCTGGAGAAACTCCGCGGCCGTTACGACCTCAGCATCCCCAGCAAAAAAGACGGAATCACCCTTCGCGCCGTCCCGCGCGCCGAGGACGTGAAAAAGCACGTCAAGCGCCTCGAAATGCGCCTCGGCATCGAGCTGTGGACGATCAGCGAGGTCACGATCGAGGAGCAGACCGGCGACCAGAGCGTCATTCGCTTCGGCAAGCTGAAGCGCGACGTCACCGTCGACCCGGCGAAGATGACGCCGCCGAAGAGCTGACGAACCCCTCCCCAGCAGGGTGCTGAGAAACGCAGCGAGCGCCCTCCAGCCCGTGAACATGGACCCCTCCGCGCGGGTCGATACTCTGCGGGTCGAAGGGCGCTCGCGGCTTGCTCCACGGTTCACCGGGGCAGCAGCGTGGGTGGTACCCTGGGTACGGCCGGGGATCACCGTCTAGGTGACTGGTGTTTTTCTCTACCAAACCATCGCGGGATGGTGTAATGCGGGGCCATGTCCCTTGGACAAACCCCGAAGCAGGGCGAGATGTGGAGGTCGACGTCAGCGTATTGCGAGGCCAAGC
>NZ_SSMQ01000030.1 GCF_005144585.1 Polyangium fumosum
CCAGAGCTTCCGTCGCATCGTGGTACGGTACGAGCGCCACGTCGAAAACTTCCTTGGCTTTGTCCACCTCGGATGCATCGTCGTGTACCTCAGGAGACTCCTGGAAGATTTATGAGATGACTTCTAGGGCTCGCATGGCGCGCCGCGCGCCTTCGACGTCACCTGCCTTGATTGACGCGTCCAGGGCTGCCCGGAGTGCCACGGTAGCGGCGTCCAAGGGGTTCGTCGGGGGAGCCTCGGGCCCCTCCCGTTCTTGTCGGGATTCTGTCACGCTACCAGGAATCGCGGGGTTAGCCTCGCCGAACGGCTCGATCGGCTCGACAGAAGGAGCCTCGTTTCCCGCGGGTTCTAGCTCGATCGGGTCGAGATCATGGTTTCGAGACGGCGAAGATGCTGGAGCTCGGGTTCGACCCGAAGAACGGTCCCTGTGTGCTCCTGACGAAGGAGGCGCACATTGTGATGGGGAAAAAACTGAGGGAGGCGACGAAACGTCTTCCGGCGAAGTTCGAGAAACCGGACCTGTGGAAGATGTACCAGAAGGTGTACGAGGGGGAGACCGAATGGCTCAAGGCGATCCAGAAGTATTTTGTGGAGTAGGCTGCATCCCGGAAGCGGAAGGGCACACCGCATGAAGACCAGGGTCGAAGTGGAGTTCAACGGCAGGTCCATCCCAGGCGGAGAGCAGGTCGTCTTGGAAGCCGCGCGCTGTGGGGTGGACGTCGCTCGTGTCGAGGACATCGAGGTCCTCAACAAGACGTTCGTGGAGGTCACCCTCGACCACGACGACCCACGACTCCCCGTCCTGCTTCGACTCCTCCAGGATCGCGGGGTGAAAGTATGGGAACGGCGATGGGACGAGTATACGGAGGCGGAGTTTCACGCCGCGCCGCTCCTGCTGCTCGCCCCCCCAGCCTGGACCTACAACGTCAACGGCGGTCCGCGCTGGGGCACGCAGTACGACCTCTCGGCCGCTTGCCCGGTCTGCGCCGCGGGCGCGCGGCAAACGTCGGCGCTCATGGTCGATGGCGTCTACCGCGAGAATGTCGAGATGTTCGAAGAGAACCGCGCCGTGACCAGCAGGATGGAAATCCTCGTCGACGATCGGCTGGCCGAAACCCTCACGAGCGCCGGGCTCTCGGGGCTCTCCTTCCGCGGGGTGTGCCAGGTGCAAGAGGACGGGCGGCGCGTGGAGCTTCCCTGGCGCCAGATATGCGCGGCGCACACGATGCCCTCCGTGTCGCCACGCTCGATCGGGTTCGGGCCGCGGCGGGTCTGCCCTTCGTGCGGGCGTAGCGGGTTCTCCATGTTCGACGAGATGGTGCCCACGCGCCTCGCCTACCGGGCGCGGGATGTCGTCGGCGCCGAGGACGTGAATCGGATGTGGGAGTACTTCGGCGACGTGGAATGGAAGGGGGAATTGAAGACGGCCATGCTCCCGTATACCCACTTCCTCGTCACCCCCAAGGTCCGCCGCATTTTCCTCGACGCCGGCGTCACCGGGTTCGACTGGCTGCCGATTCGTGTCGTCGACGTATAGGCCCGCCTCCGCCCGTCCGCCCCCCACGCCCCGAGCCTCCCGCCCCGACCACCATTCCAACCGGCCTGCACGCAGCCAGCCACAGCGCAAGTCGGATCAATGCTCTCCTTCGGATCCACATCGTTTGCGATTCCATCGATCCGCGTATTCGATCTATTCTGGGCTTCCATGATACCCTCTCGTCTTGCTGCGCTCTCGCTCTTCCTCGGCGTTGTTGCGGCGTACGGCTGCGGGAAGGAGGAATCGGCGACCGAAGCCACCCAGGGCAACGGCGGCGGGGGCGGCGTCGGAGGCGCGAGCGGCAGCGGCGACGCAGGCGGCCAAGGCGGCGGCGGGAGCAGCGGCGGGAGCGACGGCCAAGGCGGCGCGACGTCCTGCACGCCGAACACGACCGAGCCTTGTTATGGCGGCCCCGCAGGCACGGAGGGCGTGGGGGTTTGCAAAGGCGGCACGCGCACGTGCAACCCCCAGGGGACAGGCTTCGGAGCCTGTGCGGGCGAGGTTTTGCCCTCGCAAGAGGACTGCGCCACGTCCGACGACGAGGACTGCGACGGCGCGACCCCAACGTGCGGGAGTGACAACCTCTGGAGCCGCAGGTTCGGCACGGGCGAAGGCCTCGGGCTCATCACCGGCAGCGGCGGGCACCCGATCCTCGTGGGCCGTTTTCCCGGCACCTTGAGCTTCGGCGGCAACACCCTCACGAGCTCGGGCGGCGACGACGCGTTCGTCGCCAAGCTCGACGGCGCCTCGGGGGAGCACCTCTGGAGCCGCAGGCTCGGCGGCGCCGAGGATCAGGCCGCGTGGAGCGTCGCCGAGGACCCCCAAGGCAACATCGTCGTGATCGGCGAGTTCCTCGGGCAGATGAGCGTCGGCGGCGGCAACACGCTCCAGAGCGAGGGCGGCTACGATATCTTCGTCGCCAAATACGACGGCACCGACGGCGATCACCTCTGGAGCCGGCGCTTCGGCAACAGCGAGGACCAGAACGCGCGCGGCGTCGCCATCACGAAAAACGGCGAGATCCTCATCACGGGCAGCTTCTCCGGCGGCGTCGATTTCGGCACCGGGCTGCTCGAAAGCGAGGGGAGCTTCGACGTCTTCGTGTTGACCCTCGACAGCAACGGCAACCCCATACGCGCCCAGCGTTACGGCGACGGCGAGGATCAAAACGGCCGCGCGATCGCCGTCGACGCGGGCGGAAATGCCGTGATCACCGGGGATTTCCGGGGGAGCATGACCTTCGGCGAGACCAAGCTCACGAGCGCGGGCGGCTTCGATCTGTTCGTCGCCAAGCTCGATCCAACAGGCGGCGTGAGCTACGCGCGGCGTTTCGGCGACATGGATCCGCAGCGCGGCTACGCCGTGCGCATGAACGCCATGGGCAACGCAGTCGTGAGCGGGCTCGTGCGCGGGACCGTGGATTTCGGCGGCAATGCGCTCACCGCGCAGAACCTCGACGTCTTCCTGCTGGAGCTCTCGCCAAGCGGCGGGCACGTGCGGAGCTTCCTCATGGGCGGTTCGAAGGCCGACAGCGCCGGCGGCGTGGCCCTCGGCGCCGGAGGCCGCTACATCATCGGGGGCGGATTCATGAAAGACGCGAATTTCGGCGGCATCGCGCTCAACGCGCAGGGAGGCGCGTCCTCACCCGACGCGTTCGTCGCGCGATACGACACCTCGGGCACCGTCCTCTCAGCAACGCCCTTCGGCGACAAGGACGACCAGCTCATCACCGCAATCACCACCGACGCCGCCGGCCGCATCTTCGTCACCGCCCAGACCTCCGGCGTGGTCGACTTCGGCCAAGGCCCGCTCGCAGGCGGCGCCGCAGATCTCGCCCTCGCCAAGCTCGCACCCTGACAGGAAGCACCACGCCGCGCCCCGGGGCTCCGCCCCGGACCCCGCGGGGGGCTGTCCGCCCCCTCGACCCCGGACCAGCCAGGGGCTGGACCCAGGGTTGAAAAACTGCGCTCCGCGCAGTTTTTCAAACAGGCCGACGAAGAAGCCGGGGGTACCAGCCGAACCCACAGCGCGGCTGTCTTGGTCGGCAACGCCGTCGCCCGTCTTGCCCGGGTCTGTTCGATGAACTGCGCATCGCGCAGTTCATCGAGCTTGGGTCCAGCCCCTGGCTGGTCCAGGTCCAGGGGCGGACAGCCCCTGGTCGGGGTCCGGGGTGAAACCCCGGCGATGGGGCGTTGTGGAACGGCGCGGGCGATCGGCGCGTCTGGTGCTACGCCTCTCTTCGATGCGCCTCGCGACGGTCGCCGCCCTCGCGCTCTTCGTGCTTGCCCCGTCCGGCGGGGCCGCCCGGCCCCCGCCTCCCCCTGAGGCGCCCTCGGCCCCTGCGCCGCAAGCGAACACGAAGGCCGGCATCGTCACCCTGCAAATCCCCGCGCCGGAGGCCTTCCTTCTGCGTGAAGGGACGTTCACCATGGGCTCGACGCCCACCGAGGTCGCGCACGCGCAGACGCTCTGCGCCCTGGAGCCGATGGGGCGCGAGTGCCCCGAGCAGATCTTTGGTGACGAGTACCCGCCCCACGAGGTCTACCTCTCGGACGTTTGGATCGATCGCACCGAGGTCACGGTCGCGCGTTACCGCCGCTGCGTGGCCGCGGGCCATTGCCTGGAGCCGCCGTACGCCTCGGGCGCGGCGCGCTTCGATCGGCCGGAGCTGCCGGTGGTGATGGTGAGCTGGAGTGACGCCGCCGCCTTTTGCACGTGGGCGGGCGGGCGGCTGCCGACCGAGGCGGAGTGGGAGCGGGCGGCGCGGGGCGCGCGGGGCCGGCGTTACCCGTGGGGCAATCTCTGGAACGGCGTGATCGTGAACCACGGCAAGCTCTCCTGGGACGAGCTCGACCCCACCGACGGCTTCCTCGAACTCGCCCCCGCGGGCTCGTTCCCGGACGGCCGGACCCCGGATGGGTTCGCGGACATGGCGGGAAATGTCGAGGAGTGGGTGGCAGACTACTACGCACCTCGTTACCAGGTCGGCAGTGTGATGAACCCGCGCGGCCCTTCGTCGGGGGAGGAGCGGGTCTTGCGGGGCGGCGGCTACGTGCATGGACGGCCGTTCTTGCGCGCGGCGTCGCGCCAGCACGACCTGCCGTCCATGCGCAGGCCCTGGCGCGGGTTCCGTTGTGCCCGCGACGCGTAGCGAAGGGCGCCCGGCGACATCATAGTGGGCGCGTGAAGATCGCCCACCTCTCGGATCTACACCTGCTCTCGCTCGAAGGCGCGGTGCCGATGCGCCTCTTCAACAAGCGCATGACGGGCTACATGAACCTGCGCTTCCACCGCAAGTCGGTCCACAAGCCCTTCGCCGTCGAGGCGGCCGCCGCGGAGATCCGGAGGCTCGGCGTCGACCACGTGGTCATCACGGGCGATGTCACGAACCTCGCCCTCGAGGTGGAGTTCGAGCTCGTGAAGAAGCTCGTCGAAGAGGACCTCGGCCTCACGCCCGACCAGATCAGCATGGTCCCGGGCAACCACGACACCTACACGCGCGGCTCCTTCCGCGGAAAGCGCTTCTTCCGCTACTTCGAGCCCTACCTCGCGACCGATCTGCCCGAGATCCCGGGCCCCTTCCCCTTCGTGCGCCTGCGCGGCCCGGTCGCGCTCATCGGCCTGTCGACGGCCGTGCCGAGGCTGCCGCTCGTCGCCGCCGGCGCGCTGCGCCCGAAGCAGCTCGGCGCCCTCTCGCGGGTGCTCTCCCACCCCGAGGTGCGCTCGCGCACGCCGATCCTGCTCCAGCACCACCCGTGGCACAATCCGCCGCGGCTCGCGAAGACGCTGCTCGAAGGGCTCTACGACGCCAAGGAAGAGGCCGCGCTTTTGCATGGGGTCGAGCGGGGCCTGCTCTTGCACGGCCACCTGCACCGGCGGATCCACCGGACGCTGCCGACGGCGCGGGGCCACATCGACGCGGTGGGCGCGACGAGCGCGTCGCTCCTGCACGAGAGCGACGAGCGCATGGCGGGCTTCAACCTGTACGAGATCGACGACGGCTCCGGGGCGATCCGAGCCATCACCTCGTGCAAGCTCGATCCCGTGACGAAGACGTTCTCCGAAGTGCCGATTCCGAAGGGATAGGCAGGAAGAAGGGCGTGGGACGCCCGAAACGAACCCGGCGCCTGCGGACGGTTCGAGCGTCCGAGGCGCCGGGGGGACGATCCGTTCTGCTCAGCTCGCGGCTGCGGCGAGGCGCATCACGTTGATGGCCTGCAGGCCCTTGGGGCCTTCCTTGATCTCGAACTCGACCGTCTCATCCTCGAAGAGGCGCTTGCGACCCGCGTCCGGTTGCTGGATCTGCGAGTAGTGGACGAAGACGTCGGGGCCCGTGTCCTGCTTGATGAATCCCCAGCCCTTCTCGTCATTGAACCACTTGACTTTGCCTACTGCCATAACTCCTCCAACTTCACGGTCTGCTCGCCGATCGCCGTCGATCCCCGCGATTTTGCGCGTATCCAGCGCACGCGCCCCCGGTCGAGCGGCGCCAAGGTAGACGTCCGCTCGTCCGACCGTCAAGCGCAGTGCCACGTGTAGGATGCACGCGGGCACACCTCCCACGCCTGACGCACACTGCGAAATCAAAATCGCGTCGCGCGTGACGCACGTGCGTAAAGGCGTTCGCTTCCAGAAAAAATATGACCGGGAAATGACCGGAAATCGGTGCCCCTTGCTTCGGCACGACCATCGCAAGGGGCGCCCTTCCATGGAGTTCCCCACCCCCAAAGCCGAGATCACGGGCGCCCCTTCCGAGAGGAGCGGTGACGCGACGCAGCGTCCCCGCCCTTATGAACACGCCTCCCGCGATCCGCGGGCGCTCCGCATCCTGGCAAAGACCATCTACCGCGAAATGCGTCAGGGCGGCCTCGCCGAAGAGGACGTGATGTCGGTCGCCGGCGAGCTGCTCTCCCTCGTCGCCGGGGACATGAAGGACCGCCGCGAAAACGGCGACCCAGCCTCGATCCCGCCTTCGTCCGCCCCCACCCGCAAGCCGCGCTGATCCGCCCCGCCTACGCGCGATCGTCCCCTCTTCGTTGACAGGCTGCTCGGGGCTTGCTCGTATTGCCGGGCGTGGCCCGGGATCCATCCCGCAAGGCCGCCCGAGCGGAATGATTTTCTCGGTCATCATCAGCGAGAAGGGCGGCGCCGAGCGCCGAGAAGCCTTCGATCGCGCGGAGATCAACGTCGGCCGCGTGCAGGGCAACGACCTCATGCTGCCGAAAGGCAACGTGTCGAAGCGGCACGCGCGCCTGGTCCTGCGTGACGGCCGCTTCATCGTCACCGACCTGAAGAGCACGAACGGCACGTACGTCAACGGCCGCAAGATCGGGCAGCCGACGATCGTCCGCGAAGGCGACAAGATCTACATCGGCGACTTCGTCCTGCGCATCGAAGCCGGCCCGGGCGCGCAGCTCGCCGGCGGGCGCATTCCAAGCGGCGAGTTCAACGCGATGCCCGAGGTGGGCTCGATGGACGGCCCGCTCTCGTCGCCCGGCGGTCCGCCCTCGGTCGTCCCTGCCAAACCCCGCGACAACGTGCTCACCGGCGAACAAGTCGCCGACGTGGTCAGTCACTTCCCGCTCGAGAACGATCCCGACGAAGCGCCCGTCCCCGTGCCCGCCCCGCCGCGCGTGCCCCGACCGACGCAAAGCACGAAGCCCAGCGGCTCGATGCTCTCGCCGACCGCGCTGTCGCCGCTGCCACCGCACACCGCCGCCGGCCCGCCGACGCTGAGCGCAGGCCCGCGGCCCACGGCATCGAGCATCCCCGCGCCACCCCAAAGCCCCTTCCCGCCGACCTTCGGGCAAGCCTTCCCGCCGCGGCACGCCGTCCCGCCCGGCCCGACGGCGGTGCCTCCGTCCCCGGTGAATCGCGTGAACTCGGAGCCGGTGCCAGGCCCGACAGCCGCGCACCGCGCCGCGCTCGTGACGCTCGTGGAGCGCGTGGCCGAGGGCATCGATCTCGCCTCGCTCGCCGCAGGTGCGGTCGTCTCGTCGACGTTCGCGACGAAGATCACGGCGGCGATCGAGGAGCGCGTGGCGGTGATGAAGACCGCGGGCCTCCTGCCGGACAGCGTGGGCATCGAGCAGCTCGTCGTGGAAGCGCGGCGCGAGCTTCTGGAGCTCGGCACCCTCGGCCCGCTGCTCGCCGACGACGACGTGATGGAGATCCACGTGCAAGGCAGCACGCGGCTCGTCGCATTCCGCAAGAGCCGAAGGACGCCAACAGGCGAGATGCCCTTCACGAGCGAGGAGGCCGCAGCGCGGGCGCTCGGACGGCTGCTCGTGCGCGCGGGGGCGTCCTTCGAAGCCTCCGGCGCGGTCGACGTGGTCACGCCGGAGGGAACGCGGATCCTCGGGGTCGCAGCCGCGCCAGGCGCGAAAGGTCTGCTCGTCGTGCTGCGCAAGCCGCAGCGGATCGAGGCGAGCACGCTGGAAGATCTCGTGCGCGCGGGGCTGCTCTCGCGGGCCGTGGCAACGCTGCTGTCGCAAAGCATGGCCGGGCGCGCGAACGTGCTCGTGGCAGGCCCGATGGGCTCGGGGCACGGGTCGCTCGTCGCAGCACTCGCGCAGAGCTTCAGCGCGGAGGAGCGTGTCGTGTCGCTGCAAGACGACGACGAGATCCCCGTGACCCACACGAACGCGCTGTCCATCGCGCTCGGCCCGAGCGCAGACGCAGCAGCAAACGCGACGCGCGTGGCAGCACGGATGCGGCCCGACCGACTCGTGATCGGCGCGCTCGCCGGCCCCGCAGCCTCCGAGCTCGTCGGCGCCCTCGGCGAAGGCGCAGGCAGCGTGCTCGCAGCGACACGCGCGCCGACGTTGCGCCACGCCCTCGCGCGGCTCACAGCCGACCTCGTGACAGCGCGCCCCGGCACGACCGTGGACGCAGCACGGGAGGCGCTGGCGAGCGCATTCGACCTCGTGCTCGAAGTGGCCCGGCTGCGCGACGGTCGCGCGCGTTTGATGCGGGTCGCCGATCTACGGGTGGAAGGCGGCGCGCTCGTGGCGCGGGACATCTTCACGTTCCTGATCGAACGGACCGCCGCAGGCGGAGCCATCGAAGGCAGCCTGCACCCCACAGGCGTGGTGCCAGCCCTCGTGGAAGATCTGGCAGCGCGGGGGACGCCGGTCGATCCGGCGATCTTCCGACGCGCGAAGTAAAAACACCGGCAAGCCGAGCGCGTCTTGACGAGTCTCGGCAGGACGACGACGTTCGACTAAGCTACCTTTCATGCGCTGTCCTGTCGCCAGTTACGTAGCGGCAGGGGCGGCTCGAAGGGCAACAAGAAGCGATCATGGCCATCCGCACCATCCTGCATTATCCCGACCCTCGCCTTCGCCAGAAGGCGCTGCCGGTCGAGCGCATCACGCCCGAGATCGAGCGGCTCATCGACGACATGGCCGAGACCATGTACGCCGCGCCAGGCGTAGGGCTCGCGGCGACGCAGATCGGCGAGCCCCACCGGATCTTCATCATCGACATCGCCGCCGAAGACGAGCCAAGCAACCTGATGGTCTTCGTCAACCCGGAGATCCTGTCGAAGGTCGGCGAAGAGGTGGGCGCCGAGGGCTGTCTGTCCTTCCCCGGCGTGAGCGAGGAGATCAAGCGCGCAACCGAGGTCCGCGTGCGCGCCCAAGGTCGCGACGGCAAGACGTTCGAGCTGGCCGCCGACGGTCTGCTCGCAGTGGCCATCCAGCACGAGCACGATCACCTCGACGGCGTGCTGATGATCGATCGCGTGGGCATGCTGAAGAAGCGCATCATCCAGCGCAAGATGCAGAAGCGCGCCGACGCGACGAGCTGACCCGCGCGTCGCCTTCCGTTTTATCTCGAATCATTGGAGGCGCGGAGCTGGGGCTTTGCCCCAGACCCCACCGGGGCTGTCCGCCCCTGGACCCGGACCAGCGAGGCGCTGGACCCAGGACGATGAACTGCGCGATGCGCAGTTCATCGAACAGCCGGGGTCAAGACGGGCGACGGCCCTGCCCGCGAAGACCGCGACGCGGACGCTTCGACTGGCTACGTGCCCGTCGCCAGCTTGAAACCCACGTCCGCGGTCTTGCCACCGGCCCGTTGGAAGAACTGCGCGGAGCGCAGTTCTTCCACCTTCGGTCCAGGCCGTGCCTGGTCCGGGTCGAGGGGCGGACAGCCCCCGCGGGGTCCGGGGCAGCGCCCCGGCGCGACGCCTGCTGGCTCAACGAGGAAACGAGAGCGGCCCGCTGACGTATGCGTCGCGGCCGCAGAGTGCCCAGCGAGGATCGACGATCCGCGGGGCCTCGCTTGGCGTGTCTGGGCCTGCCCAGTCGACGGCGCCGGGACGGCCGCGCGGCCCGAGCAGAATGGGTGCGATGAATGCGTGGAGCTCGTCTGCGAGGCGCGCTGCGAGCAGGCTGCCCGCGAGTTCTGCGCCGCCTTCTACGAGGATTGACACCACGCCCTGGGCTGCGAGGACGCGAAGCGCTGCCGACACCTCCACGCGGCCTTCCGCGGAGTTTGGCACGCGCAGCACCACGCAGCCTGCGTCGGCGAGTGCCTGCTCGTTCGCTCCGGAGGCGTCCTCGCCTGTGAGCACCCACGTTGGCACCTCGCGCGCGGTTTGCACGAGCCGGCTGTGCAGTGGCAAGCGCAGGTGCGTGTCGAACACTGCGCGTGTTGGGCAACGCCCTTGCTCGGCGAGCCCGGGCGTGCGCACCGTGAGGCGCGGATCGTCCGCGAGTGCCGTCCCGATGCCGACGCCGACGACGTCGTGTTGCGCGCGGAGCTCCTGCACCTTCGCGCGTGCCTCGGGGCCTGTGACCCACTTGGAGGCGCCGCTGCGGGTCGCGATGCGCCCGTCGAGCGAGAGCGCGAGCTTGAGCGACACGTAGGGCATGCCTGTCGTGATGAACTTCCCCCACGGCGCGATGAGCGCGCGCGCTTCGGCGCCTGCGACGCCGACGTCGACCGTGACGCCCGCTTCCGTGAGCCGCGCTGCGCCCCCGCCCTCGACGTTTGGGTTTGGATCAAGACAACCGATGACCACGCGGCGGATGCCCGCCCGCAGGATGTTGTCTACGCAGGGCGGCGTGCGGCCGTGGTGGTTGCAGGGCTCGAGCGTGACGAACAGCGTCCCGCCACGCGCGGCCTCGCCGGCGCGGCGCAGGGCTACGGTCTCGGCGTGTTCTTCCCCGGCGCGCACGTGGTACGACGTCGCGACGACCTCCCCGGCTTCGCTGACGACCGCGGCCCCGACCGGCGGATTCGGCGATGGCTGGGACTTCCTCGCCTCCTCGAGCGCGAGGCGCATCGTGGTGAGATCGAAATCGGGGTCGGGGGCAGTGGTCATGGGTCAGCCCGGATCTACTAGGGGCCCTTCGCCTTCACAAGCTTACCAAGCTCGCGGAGGAACTCGTCCACGTCCCGGAAGGAGCGGTAGACGCTGGCGAAACGGACGTAGGCGACCTCGTCGAGGTCGCGGAGGTGGTTCATCACCCGCTCGCCGAGCTCTGCGCTCGTCACCTCGCGCCGCTCGGACTCCTGCACCTCGCGCTCGATCGCGTCCACGACGACTTCCAGCCGGTCCACCGAGACGGGCCGCTTGTTGCAGGCGGTCCGGAGACCTCGCATCAGCTTGGCTCGATCGAATGGTTCACGCCGGCCGTCTTTTTTCACGACCGTCGGCAGGACGTCCTCGACGCGCTCGTACGTCGTGAATCGACGACCGCAGGCGGCGCACTCGCGACGTCGACGCACGACGTCACCCGAACCGGGCGCGCGGGACTCGACGACCTTGTCCTCGAGGTGCCCGCAGAACGGGCACCTCATCGCCTAGCCCTCGAAGCGGGAGAACACGAGCGCAACGTTGGTGCCCCCGAACCCGAACGAGTTCGACATGACGTTCCGGAGACGGCGATCCCGCGCGACGAGCGGGACGCAGTCGAGCACGCACTCGGGATCCTGCTCCTCCAGGTTTGCCGTGGGAGGGACCTTGCCGTCGTGGAGTGCGAGCACGGAGAGAGCTGCCTCGACCGCGCCCGCGCCGCCGAGCAGGTGCCCGGTCACGGACTTCGTCGAGCTCACCCAAAGCCCGTGCCCGGTCGCGTGCTCGCCGAACACTTTTACGATCGCGCGCGCCTCCTCGAGGTCGCCGTGCGGTGTCGAGGTGCCGTGCGCGTTGATGTACTCGATGTCCGTTGGCGCGAGCTTCGCGTCCACGAGCGCTTGCTTCATCGCGCGCTGCGCGCCTTCGCCTTCTGGCGCGGGCTTCGTCAGGTGGTACGCGTCGCACGTGGCGCCGTAGCCGGTTACCTCGCCGTAGATTTTCGCGCCGCGGCGCTTCGCGTGCGACAGCGACTCGAGCATGAGCGTCGCGGCGCCCTCGCCCATGACAAACCCGTCGCGGCCTTTGTCCCAGGGCCGGCTCGCCCGCGTGGGCTCGTCGTTGCGACGCGAGAGCGCGAACATCGCGCCGAAGCCCGCGGCGGCGAGGCCCGTGATCGTCGCCTCCGTGCCGCCTGCGACCATGAGGTGCGTGCGGCCGCGGCGGATCCACTCGAAGGCTTCGCCGATCGAGTGGGCGCTCGACGCGCACGCGCTCGTGTTGCAGTAGCTCGGCCCCTTGAGGTCGAGGGCCATCGCGACCTGGCCGGCGGCGAGGTTCGCGATGACCTGCGGGATGAAGTAGGGGCTGACCTTCGAGGGCCCCTTCTCAAGCAGCGTCTGCGCGTACTGGTACAGGTTCTCGAGCCCGCCGAGGCCGACGCCGATGAACGTACCGCACGTCTCGCGCTCCTCGTCGGTGAACTCAATCCCCGCGTCCTTGAGGCAGAACTGCGAGGCCGCGACCGAGAGATGGGCGAAGCGGCCCATCTCGCGGACCTTCTTCTTGGGGATGAAGTCTTCTGCGGCGAACCCCTTCACCTCGCCCGCGATGCGCGTCGAGTACTGCGACGCATCGAAGAGGGTGATGGGCCCGATCCCGGACTCGGCCGCGAGCACGGAGCGCCACGTCTCCACGGTGCCGATGCCGTTGGGGGTGACGAGACCGATGCCGGTGATGACGACGCGTTCCATACTCGCTTCGCCCAGGATGGACCGGGGACGAGGCCCTCGCTAGGGCTCTCGGGCGCTACTTCTTGATGTGCGAATTGATGTAGTCGATCGCATCCTGCACGGACCGGATCTTCTCCGTGTCCTCGTCCGGGATGTCGATCTCGAAAGCCTCTTCGAAGGCGAGCACGAGCTCCACGAGGCCGAGCGAATCTGCGCCCAGGTCGTCGATGAACGTCGACTCGGGCTTGATGTCCTTCTCGTCGACGTCGAGCTGTTCCTTGATGATCCGTTTGACCTCGGCCGAGATGTCGCGACCTTCCGCCATGGCGTCCTCCGGGAAAAAGCGGTCCCCTCCTAACCCATCGTTCGAGCTTTTGCACCACCTTCGTGGCGTGCGAAACGCTTTTTACATGTACATGCCGCCGTTTACGCGGATGGTCTCGCCCGTGATGTAAGAAGCGGCATCCGAGCAGAGGAACACCACCGCGGCAGCGACCTCTTCCGGCTTTCCGGTGCGACCGAGCGGAATGGCCTTCAGCATGCCTTCCTTCACCTCGGCCCCGAGCGACGAGGTCATGTCGGTGTCGATGAAGCCGGGCGCGACCACGTTCACCGTGATGCTGCGCGAGGCGTACTCGCGCGCGAGCGTCTTCGAGAGGCCAAGGAGCGCGGCCTTCGACGCGGCGTAGACCGCCTGCCCGGCATTGCCCATCTCGCCGACGATGCTCGACAGGAAGACGATGCGGCCTGCGCGGGCGCGCATCATCGGCTTGATGACCGCGCGCGCGCAGCCGATCGCGCCCTTCACGTTCACCGCGAAGACGCGATCGATCTCCTCTTCCTTCACGCGCAGGACGAGGTTGTCGACGGCGATGCCCGCGTTCGCCACGAGGATGTCGACGCGGCCGAGCCGCTTCGCCAGCGCCGCGATCGCCTCGTCGGTGGCCTGCATGTCGGCCACGTCGAAGCCGAGCGCCTCGGCCTTGCCGCCGCGCTCCTCGATCGCCTGCACGACGCGCCGCGCCTCTTCCTCGCCGCGCACGTAGTTGATGACGACGTGCGCGCCTTGTGCTGCGAGCGCCTCCGCCGTCGCGCGACCAATTCCTCGTGAAGCGCCCGTCACGAGCGCGACCTTGCCGCTCAGACCGAACATCTCTCAAGCCTCCAGGAATGCAGGCACCGCGTCGATCCCCGCCGGATCCGAGACGCTCAGCACCTTGATGGATTTCGCGATTCGCTTCCCGAGCCCGGCGAGCACCTTGCCAGGTCCGAGCTCGAGCGCGTGCGTCACGCCCTCGGCCGCCATACGCTCGACCGAAGCGGACCAGAGGACCGCGCCGTCGATCTGCCGCAGCAAGAGCTCGGCGACCCGCCCGGGATCGACGTTCGGCGACGCGTCGACGTTGGCGATCACCGGGAACACGAGCGGATGGATCACGACGCGCTCGAGTGCAGGCGCGAGTGCGTCGCGCGCGCTCCGCATGAGCGCGCAGTGGAAGGGCGCGCTCACCTTCAGCGGCACGGCCTTGCCGCCGCGCGCGACCACGAGTTCCCCCGCGCGAGCGACCGCGTCCTTGTGCCCTGCGATCACCACTTGCCCCGGCGCGTTGTAGTTCGCCGGCGAAACGATCTCCCCTGCGGCTGCCTCCTCGCAGATCGCCGCGATCGCATCGGCGTCGAGCCCCATGATCGCCGACATCGCCCCCTCCCCCGACGGCACCGCGGCCTGCATCGCGGAGCCGCGCAGGCGGCAGAGGCGCACGGCGTCTTCGAGCTCGATCGCGCCCGCGGCGCAGAGGGCGCTGTACTCGCCGAGCGAGTGCCCCGCGGCGAACACGGGCGGCGCTAAATCCGGGTGACGCTCGCGCAGCGCCGCTACGATCGCCGCGCTCGCCGCCACGATCGCGGGCTGCGTGTTCGCGGTAAGCGTGAGCTCCTCCATCGGGCCTTCGAAGCAGAGCTGGGAGAGCGGCTCGCCAAGCGCGGCGTCCGCACGCTCGAACGTGCGGCGCGCGGCCTCCGACGTCGCGGCGAGCTCCTTGCCCATGCCGACGAGCTGCGAGCCTTGACCAGGGAACAACCAGGCGACCTTCGTGCTTCGTTGCATCGACGCGGACTCCGTGGTGCTACGTCGCGAAAGATATTTTTGTGGTCAAAGGATCGGCGGAGACGCGAAAAAACGCGTCACATCCGCACGAGGGCGGCGCCCCAGGAGATCCCGGCGCCGAGGGCGCACATGAGGACGTTTTGCCCGGGCTTGATGCGCCCGTCGCGCACGGCTTCGTCGAGCGCGATGGGGATCGAAGCGCTCGACGTGTTGCCGTACTCCTGGATGTTGATGACGAACTTCTCCATCGGGAAGTTCAGCCGATCAGCGACCTGCGTGATGATGCGTAGGTTCGCCTGATGGGCGACGACCCAGTCGAGATCGGCGCTCGTCAGCCCGGAAGCTTTGAGGACCGCGGTCGACGCGCTCGTCAGGTTCTTGATGGCGGTCCGGAAGATCTCCTGCCCCATCATGTGGACCTTGTTGCGCTTCTTCGCGAGGCCCTCCTCCGTGAGCGGCTCGGCGGTGCCACCGCCCGGAATCGTGAGCGCATGCGCGAGCGAGCCGTCGGTGAAGATCCTCGTGGCGAACAGGCCCCGGCCGTCTCCCTCCGAGGGCCCGAGCACGACCGCACCCGCGCCGTCCCCGAAGAGGACGCACGTCGTCCGATCCTGCCAGTCGAGCAGCCTCGAGAGCAGCTCGACGCCGACCACGAGGACGCAACGCGCCGCGCCGGTGGCGATGAACTGATCGGCGATGGTGAGCCCGTAGATGAACCCGGCGCACGCGGCCGACACGTCGAAGGCCGGGATGTTGTCGGCGCCGAGCTTCTGCTGCACGTGCACGGCGCACGCGGGCATGGGGCTGTCGCCGCTGATCGTCCCGACGATGATCATGTCGATGTCGGCGGCGTTGAGACCCGCCGACTCGAGGGCGCGCCGCGCGGCGGCCGCCGCCATGTCGCTCGTGTTCTCGTTGTCGGCCGCGATGTGCCGGCGCCGGATGCCGGTGCGCTCCGCGATCCAAGCATCGGACGTGTCGACGATCTTCTCGAGGTCGACGTTGGCGAGGACCTTCTCAGGGACGTAGTGGCCGGTCCCGAGGATGCGACTCTTCGGTGTGGGGAGCGCGCTCATGGTGACAACGTAGCAGGGCGCCGAGGTGGCGCGTGTTCGAGCGATGGACCAAGGCCTGTGCCTCCGCGAAATTCTTCACGGAGTGCCGAGATCCATACACGCACGTGATGTCCGGCGCGCGCCCATCTCGAAGCCTCGCCCATCGTGGAGCGGGCGCCCTCCGAGACGGGCAGGCCGGGGAGATGCGGTGGACTCAGGTGGTCGTGGCCTTGACGGCCTTCGCCTTGCGACCCTTGTAGAAACCACAGGCGCCGCAGGCGCGGTGCGGAAGCGCCGCCTCACCGCAGTTCGGGCAGGCAACCACCTGCACCGGGGTGACCTTGTCGTGGTTCGCGCGCCGCATGTCGCGCTTGCTCGGGGTGGTTTTCCTCTTCGGGACGGCCACGGGCTACTCCTTCTTCGTCTTCTTCTGCTGGGACGCGTCGGCGTTGCCGGACGCGGCTCCTTGATCATCGTTCGGCCCGCGCGAGCCGCTCGCCTTGGAGAGCACGGCGCGCAAAGCGCCGAGGGGCGCGAGCCTGGGGTCGATGGGCGGCTCGGCGCCACCCTCGACGGCCTCGGGGGAGGCGGGACGGATACCCGGACACGCCTCGGAGCACAAGGGGAAGATCGGCATCTCGAGCAGAATCGCCTCGCGGATGAACCCGTCGAGCACGACCGTCTCACCGTCGTAGACGTCCACCTCCGCCTCGTCCGAGGAAAACTCGTACTCCGGCAGCTCCTTTTCCTTCGGCGCGCGCTTGCCCTTGCCCGTCTCGGTCTTCGGGCTTCCCTCCGCGGCCTTCTTCGCCTGCGCCGCCGCGCGCTTCTCGTCCGCCTTCTGCGCGAGCATGGCAGGCGCCGCCGGCTTGAGGAGGAGCGACATCTCCGCGTCGACGTCGATCTTCGTCGTCTCGAGGCAACGCGCGCACGGCGCCTGCAAGACAGCGTGGACGCGCCCGCGCACGACGATGTCGGCGCCGGAGCGAGAGAGCCGCCCCGAGACGTGCCCCACCTCGGCGCCACGCATCTCGCAGTCGCTGAGCTGCTCGTCGAGCCACGCGACGGGCAGATCCGCCGCGATCGAGCGACCAGCGGCGTCGATGTCTCCGGCGGGAATGGCGAAGAGCGGCATGATCGATTCCTTGAGCGAATGCGAAGTCGCGGCAGCCATGACGTTCGCCTCGGCCACGCGAGGCGGGAGCAACTAGCGCACGGCCGGGGTGCTCGCAAGCCGCCCGGCGCAGCTTCCATCGGCAAAGGCCATGGTAGGGTGCGCCCAGCACGCATGGACCGCCCGCTCGAACGGCCCGACGATCGATCGCGAAGGTGGCTCTTTGCCGCGGTGATCTACACGTTGGTCACGGTCGTGTGTCTCGCCACGACGGGGCGCGAGCGGCTCACGACGCACACGCCATACAACCACTTCGCCTTGCTCGCCGACGCGTGGCTGCACGGCCGCCTGGACCTCGGCGGACCTCCTCCCGCGTACACGGGGAACAACGATTTCGTCGTGTGGGAGGGCAAGCACTACGTGAGCTTTCCGCCGTTCCCCGCGGTCCTCTTGCTACCGGCGGTCAAGCTCGCGGGCAGCGTCGATCGCGTTCGGGACGGGCAGATCTTCGCGCTCTTCACGGGCCTCGCGCCGGCGCTCCTGTACCTCGGCCTCGACGCGCTCGCCCGCGCCGGCAGGACGGGACGATCCGAGCGGGAGAACGTGCTCCTCTCGCTGCTCTTCGCGTTCGGCACCGTGTACTGGTTCTCCGCCGTGCAAGGCACGGTCTGGTTCGCCGCGCACGTCGTCGGCGCGGCGCTCGCGGCGCTCTATCTCTTCGCGTCCGTCGGCGCCGCGCACCCGATCCTCGCGGGCCTCGCGATCGGCCTCGGGTTTGCCACGCGCACGCCGCTCGGCTTCGCGTTCCCGCTCTTCGTATACGAGGCGGTCCGAGCGAGCGCGAACGCGGGCGCGAGCGGGCGCGTGCGACTCGCGGACGTGGACGCGCGAGCGCTCGCGACAAACCTCGCGCTCTTCGCCGTACCTGCCGCGGCGGTGCTCGGCGTCCTGCTCTGGTACAACGCCGCGCGGTTCGGCGATCCGTTCGAGTTCGGCCACCGGCTGCTGGCGATCACATGGCGGGCGCGCATCGAGCGGTGGGGGCTCTTCTCGTACCACTACCTCGGCCGGAACCTCGGCGTGATCCTGACGTCCTTGCCCTATACGGGCACGAGCAGCGCTCCGTTTCAGATCAACGCGCACGGCCTCGCGCTCTGGGTCACGACGCCCATCTACGCGTGGGTGCTCTGGCCGAGACGCACGCCGCCCTCGTTCTGGGCCGTCGCGCTCACGGCCGCATGCGTCGCGCTGCCGAGCTTGCTCTACCAGAACAGCGGCTGGATCCAGTTCGGCTACCGCTTCTCCAACGACTTCGCCGTGTTCCTGTTCGCGCTCCTCGCGCTCGGCAAGAGGCGGCTCGGCGGCTTCTTCTGGGCGTTCGCCCTGATCTCCGTCCTCGTCAACGCGTTCGGCGCGGTCACCTTCCAGCGCGCCGCGTATGGTCGATTCTACTTCGTGGATCCGACCCAGAAAATTCTCCACCACCCCGATTGACGTGACGCACCCCGCACGGCCCGGGGACACCGCGTCGGCCTTGTGGTAGCTCGTCCCCGCCATGTCCGAAGTCCTCCTCGATCCGGTCGCGGTGGCCCGAGGTCTCCGCCGCGTCGCTGGCGAGATCGCCGAACACGGCGGCGTCCGTGACCTCGCGCTGATCGGCATACGACGCGGCGGCGAGCCCCTCGCGGAGAGGCTCACCGCGCTGCTCCGCGAGCTCGAAGGTGAAGCGCCGCCGACGGGCTCCATCGACATCACCCTCTACCGCGACGACGCCGCGACGGCCCTGCCGAACCCCAAGATCGGCCCGAGCCGCATCCCCTTCGAGGTGCGCGGCAAGCGCGTCGTGCTCGTCGACGACGTCCTCTACACCGGCCGCACGATCCGCGCGGCGCTCGACGCGGTGCTCGACTACGGCCGCCCGCGCCGCATCGAGCTCTGCGTGCTCGTCGACCGCGGCGGCCGCGAGCTGCCCATCCATCCGGACTACACCGTGCGCCGCGTAGAGCTCGGCCCCGGACAGAGGATCGAGGTCGCGCAGAAGGACGACGGCACGTGGGCCACCATCGAAGAGTCATCCACCCTGGGGGGAACGTGACGACACCACGCGCGCGATATCCGCACCGCCACCTGCTCGGGATCGAGGCCCTGGAGAGGACCGAAATCCTCTCGATCCTGGACGCTGCGGAGAGCTTCTTCGACGTCTCGCGGCGCAGCGTCCGGAAGGTGCCGACGCTCCGGGGCAAGACGGTGATCAACCTCTTCTACGAGCCCTCTACGCGCACGCGCACCTCGTTCGAACTCGCGGGCAAGAGGCTCTCGGCTGACGTCATCAACATCAGCGTGTCGACGTCGAGCGCGGTCAAAGGCGAGACGCTCCTCGACACGGTGAAGAACCTCGAAGCGATGTGCCCGGACGTCCTCGTCCTCCGGCATCAAGCGTCGGGCGCTCCGCACTACGTCGCATCACGCACGAAGGCCGCCGTGGTCAACGCGGGCGACGGGACGCACGAGCACCCCACGCAAGCGTTGCTCGACGCGTTCACGATCCGACGTCGCAAGGGACGGCTCGAAGGCCTCGTCGTGGCCATCTGCGGCGACGTCCTGCACAGCCGCGTCGCGCGATCGAACGCGCTTCTGCTGCGGAAGATGGGGGCCACGGTGCGCTTCGCGGGCCCTCGCACGCTCCTTCCACCCGCAGCCGAGTCGCTCGGCGCAGAGGTGCACGATCGACTCGAACCAGCGCTCGAAGGCGCCGACGTCGTGATGATGCTCCGCGTCCAGCGCGAGCGCCTCGCGGGCACGTTCTTGCCGAGCACGCGCGAGTACAGCAGGAAGTTCGGGCTTAACGAGGCGCGACTCGCGCTCGCCGCGCCCGACGCGATCGTGATGCACCCCGGGCCCATGAACCGAGGCGTGGAGATCGACCCTCTCGTGGCGGATGGCTCACGCAGCGTCATCCTCGATCAGGTGGAAGCGGGCGTCGCCGTGCGAATGGCGGTCTTGTGGATGCTCGCGACGGAGGCCGAGGGAGAGCCCACCGCGGGCGCGTGAGCGCGGATGACCATTGACGCTCCCTGCCCTCCGCAGGACAAACCGTTCGAGAGGCGCGGGCAACGTCGATCACGCGAGCCACGCCTCGGGGCGGTGAACCATGAAAAGGACCGACGAGCGTCCCCGCAGCGCAAACGGAAAACGAGCTCCACGCACAAGTTCGTCCGGTGAAACCCCTGCCGTGGGCGAGCGCCGTTGCGCTTCGCCCCCGCCGCCACCGACATCCCCTTCCCTGTGGTTTCCGGATGGCGACCCTCCGCTGTCTCCCGACGCTGTCCCTCTGGATCCGCTGCATCCTCCCGTTCCGTATCCCTTCGCGGAGGAGCTCATCTCCGGGCCCCTGCCTCCGCGTGACGAGGTCTTCCAGCAGCTCTATGCGCGCGAATGGGAGTTCGTCCTGCGCACCGTCGAGCGGTACGGAGTGCCCTCCCGCGACGCCGACGACATCGCGCAGGAGGTCTTCTCGGTCGCCTTGCGGCGGATCGAGGATCACGACGCGGCGAGCTCTGCGCGCCCTTGGCTCTTCGTCATCGCCATGCAGCTCGCGACGAACTACCGAAAGCTCGCGCGGCACCGCATCGAGCCGCTCGTGGCCGATTGGCCACCGGAGCCGATGAGCGACACCCTCGCGGCCGAATCCGCGCTCCTGGAAGGCGAAGAGCAAGCGCTCGCCCGGGAGCTCATCGGCCGGATGCGCCCGAAGCTCCGCGAGATCCTCGTCCTGCACGACCTCGAAGAGCAGACGATGCCGGAGATCGCCGAGAAGCTCGGGATCCCGGTCAAGACGGCTTACGCTCGGCTGAAGCTCGCACGCGCAGAGGCGCTTCGACGAGGGCGCGCGCTCGCCGCGTCGAGCCTCGCCGTGTCGACGCCACGCCCGATGCGGCCGAAAGATCTGCTCCGCGTGCGCGAGGTGCTCCTCGCGTATGCGCATCAACCGCCCCGCGCAGCGCGCGCCTCACGCCGTCGCAATCAGCCCGTCACGTATCCCTGCGCCATCCCCGTGCGGGAGCTGTCCTACCCCAGGATCGTCTTCCCATCGTGAGGGAAACGGCGCGCGGATCACACGACCCGCGCGCCAGATCATTCGAGGTCAAACGGATCGACCTGCGTCTCCTGCAACCGCGGGACGGACTTCGTGACGGCATCGCCGATCTGCGAGAACGTTCCAACGACCGAGACGACGAGGTCGTCCTCCGACAGACGCTCGCGGATCGCGGCGTTCGCCTCGTCCAGCGTGACGGCCTCGATCTGCTCGAGCTGCTTGTCGTGGTATCCCTCGGGCAACTCGTAGAGCGCGGCCTCGAGCTTCTGGTAGGCCCGTTTCCTCGCCGTATCCACCTCGAAGGCGTGGGAGCGGACGAGGTACTTCTTGACGAACGAGAGCTCGTCCCGCGTGATCCCGTCCTTGCGGAGCGCGTGCAGAAGCTCGAGCTTCAGGGCGAGGCAGGCCGCGGCATCCGACGCCTTGGGCGCGGTCCACATCGTGAACGCGTCCCTCTGCCGATCGAACCCGACGCGCGAGGACGCGCCGTACGACCAGCCGCGCTTCGCCCGCACCTCCTGCATGAGCCGCGACGTGAAAGTCCCTCCGAACGCCGTGTTCGCCACGAGGAGCGCGACGTGATCCGGGTCGTTCGGGTGTGTCCCGAGCCCTCCCACGATCATCTGCGTCTGGGTTCGCTCCGGCTTGTCGACGAAGACGAGCCGACGGCCGGCCCGTCGCGCCGGCGGCGGCACGGGATCCGCGACTCTTGCGCCGGCCGGGAGTCCGGAAAGCAGGCGCTCGGCGATCGCGTGCCCTTCCTCCACGTCGACGTCTCCCGAGATCGTGACGATCGCGTTCTCCCGCGCGTAGTGCGCCCCGTAGAACGACACCACGTCAGCACGCTCGACCGCACGCAATGCGGGAATGCAACCTGCGACGCGGCGGCCGTACGGATGACCCGCAAAGAGCGTCCGGCGGAAGGCGCGCGCGCACAAGGTGCCGTCGCTGTCGCGCGACTCGATGAGCTCGGCCTCGGCTTCACGCTTCAGCCGAGCGAGCTCGGCCTCGTCGAACGAGGGCCGGGCGAGCAGCGTCGACGCAAGGTCCACGAATGGATCGAGCGAACGCCGGATCACCTCGAAGTGAACCGTGCTCGAGCTCGGCGAGACGTCCACGCCGAGCTCGCCGCCGAGGAGGTCGATTGTCTGCTCAATCTTCTCCGAGCTCCACCCTTCGGCACCACGACGGAGCATGCGGGCCGTGGTGCGCCCGAGCCCCTCGCGGCCCACGGGGTCGTGCGCCGATCCCGATCGGAACGCGACGACGACGCTCACGAGAGGCAACGCGGGGCTCGGCTCGACGATGACATGCGTCACGACGCCACCTCCTCTTCACTCCCCTCGCCTTCCGCCTCTTCGTCGTCCACCTCGTCACTCTCCATCGATCCGTCGGGCGCCACCTCGATGACCGTCCTCGACGAGCGCGCGAGGTAACGCCGCGCCACGCGCAGGAGATCTCCCACGGTGATTCTGCGGTACGCCGCGAGCCGTTCGAAGAGCGCCGCCGGATCGCCCAGCACGATCTCGTAAAACCCAATCTGCTCGGCCTTGCCGCTCACCGTCTCGAGTCCTTGCAGCACCGCGAGCTCGACGCGCGCCTTTGCCTTTTCGAGCTCCTCCTCCGTGACCGGCTCGACGCGGACCCGATCGAGCAGAACGTCGAGCGCCGCGCAGAGCGCCTCCGCGGTGTGCTCGCCTCGCGCCGACAAGAAGACGTCGTAGAGCGATGGATCGCGGAACGCACCCACCCAGCCTCGCACGTCGGTGGCGATCTCCTGCTCCTGGATGAGCGCGCGATGCACCCGCGAGGAGCGCCCTCCGAAGAGGATCTCGTTCAGGAGCACGAGCGCCGGATGATCGAAGTCTCCGAGCGCCGGCGATTTGTACCCGATCGCCACCTTGTGCGTCGGCGTCGGCTTGGTGATCTGGATCCGATGCTCCACGGTCTGCGGAGGCTCGGGGTGCACGTCCTCGACCGGCAGGACCGAGGGCGGCAGGCCGCCGTAGTTGTCCTGCACGAGCCGGAGCACTTGCCCGATGTCGACGTCGCCGACGATCGCCATCGCCGCGTTGTTCGGTGCGTAATACGTCCGGTAGAACGAGACGCAGTCGTCGGTCGTGAAGCCCAGGATGTCGTCCATCCATCCGATCGTCGGATGCCCGTAGCCGTGCTCGCGAAACGCCTCCTTGTAGAGGACCTCGCTGATCGCACCGTCCACGTCGTCGTCGACGCGTTGCCTCCGCTCGTTCGCGACGACCTCCTTCTCGCTCGCCACCTGCGGATCACGCAGCACGAGGCGCGACATCCGGTCCGCTTCGAGCCGCAGCGTGAGCTCCAGCGCCTCGGCGGGCAGGTTCGTGTGGTAGTACGTCCAGTCGAGGAACGTCGCGGCGTTCGTCTCGGCGCCCGCTTCTTCGAGGGTGCGATCGAACGCGCCGTGGGCCGAGGTCTCGGTCTCGCCGAACATGAGGTGCTCGAAGAGATGGGCGATGCCCGTCTTGCCGACGCGCTCGTGCCGCGAGCCCACGCCGAACCACGTCTGCACGCAGACGACGGGCGCAGCGTTGTCCTGCAGGATCAGCACCCGCAGGCCGTTGCCTAGGACGAAACGTTCGACACGCATGGTCGGGCCGAACGAGATGGTGGCGTCGTGCTCGGCCTCGGCGAGGCGGGTCCGGTTGCGGTTGAGCTCGGCGAGGAGCTCGGCGAAAGGACCTTTCCGGACGCGCGAGCGGAGATTCGGGAGGGCCGTATGCATCTGCCGCTCTCCCTTACCACATCACGCCTGCAAGCGCGGCCAGGCGCCACGCGGGCGCGGACGATGCGGCCCCCTCGTCAGGGGCGGACGTGGCTCAGCGGCGCGGCGCCGCGTGGCACAGGACGTCCTCGGGGATCCGCGTCGACTGATGGCACTCCCACTTGTCGTCGTGGCAGGAGATGACGAGCACGCCGGCCTCGTAGGCTTCTTTCAACGACGAGCCCGCTCGCTGGTGGAGCAGGTTCTCGGGCACCCGCTCGTTGCACCCCTTGCCCATGTCGACCTCGAGCTTGCGGTTGCCCTTGTTCGCCTTCACCGGGTTCGGCGGCGTCTTGCCCTTGTCGGCCGTGCGCACCGCGGCTTCGAGCTTCTTCACGATGCGCTCCACGTAGTCCTTGTCGACGAGGGGATCGGTGCCGCGCGGCGTGACCATCGCGATCGTGTACTGGATCGCCATCATCTGCTGATCCGGCGGAGCGCTCGGCTGGATCGGGCCCGCCGATCCGAGCGGCACGGGCCGCGGCGGCATCTCGATCTTCGCCTTCGCCGGCGGAGGCGGCGTCGTTGCGGAGGGCGGCGGCTCGACCGAGGGCGGTGGCGCAGCCGAGGGCGCCGCGGACGACGCGCCCTTGGTCGAGGCCGGTTCGTCGCAGGCGGCGAGCGCGAGGAGGAGCGGGAGGCAGAGCGGGAGAGCGCGTCGAGCGACCGACATGTCGCGCCTTATACGAAGGCTCGGTCCCGGACGGTAGAGGGCGCGCGCTTCAGTCGACCTTGAGGATCGCCAGGAACGCTTCCTGGGGGATCTCGACGCTGCCGACCATCTTCATGCGCTTCTTGCCCTCTTTCTGCTTCTCGAGGAGCTTGCGCTTGCGGGAAATATCGCCGCCGTAGCACTTGGCCGTGACGTCCTTGCGCATCGCCTTCACGGTCGTCCGGGCGATCACCTTCGAGCCGATGGCCGCCTGGATGGCCACCTCGTACTGCTGCCGCGGCACGATGTCCTTCAGCTTCACGGCGAGATCGCGCCCACGCTGGAACGCCTTCTCCTTGTGGACGATGACGCTGAGGGCGTCGAGCGGATCACCGTTCACCAGCATGTCGAGCTTCACGAGGTCGGCCGGCCTGTAGCCGACGAGCTCGTAGTCCATCGAGGCGTAGCCGCGGGAGACGCTCTTCAGCTTGTCGTGGAAGTCGAAGAGCACCTCGCTGAGGGGCATGTCGTACGTGATGATCACGCGGTCGGACGAGGCGTATTGCAGCGACTTCTGCTCGCCGCGCCGGTCCTGACAGAGCGCGAGCACCGTGCCCACATAGGACGAGGGCACGTGGATGGTCACGCGGTAGATCGGCTCCTCGAGGTGGTCGACGTACTGCGTCTGCGGCAGGCGCGCCGGGTTCTCGATCGGCTTCATCTCCCCGCTGTTCATGTACACGTGGTACACGACGCTCGGGGCCGTGGTGATGAGGTCGAGGTTGTACTCGCGCTCGAGCCGCTCCTGGATGATCTCCATGTGGAGCAGGCCGAGAAAGCCGCAGCGGAAGCCGAAGCCGAGCGCCTCGGACGTGTCGGGCTCGTAGACGAACGCCGCGTCGTTCATCTGGAGCTTCGACAGGGCGTCGCGCAGGTCCTCGTACTGGGCCGAGTCCGTGGGGAAGATGCCCGCGAAGACCATCGGCTTCACTTCCTTGAAGCCGGGCAGCGGCATCGTCGTCGGGTGGACGGCGTCCGTCACCGTGTCGCCGATCTTCGTGTCGGTGACGCTCTTGATGTTGCCCGCGATGAACCCGACCTCGCCCGGGCCGAGCTCGGTGATGGGCGTCGCGTGCGGGGCGAACACGCCCATCTCGGTGATCTCGTAGTCGCGCCCGGTCGCGAAAAACCGGACCTTCTGGCCCTTGCGGAGCGTGCCCTCGACCACGCGGACCATGACCACGGCGCCGCGGTAGCTGTCGTACCAGCTATCGAAGATGAGCGCGCGGGGCGTGACCGTGGATTCGCCCTTCGGCGCCGGCACGCGGGCCACGACCGCCTCGAGGATGTCCTTGATCCCGATGCCGGTCTTGGCGCTCGCCAGGATCGCGTTCGAGCAATCGAGGCCGATGACGTCCTCGATCTCGCGCTTCGTCCGGTCGACGTCCGCCGAGGGCAGATCGATCTTGTTCAGGACGGGGATGATCTCGAGGTTGTTGTCGAGCGCGAGGAAGACGTTGGCGAGCGTCTGCGCCTCGACGCCCTGGGAGGCGTCCACGACGAGCAGCGCGCCCTCGCAGGCCGAGAGGCTGCGCGAGACCTCGTAGTTGAAGTCCACGTGTCCAGGCGTGTCGATGAGGTGCAGCCGGTACTTCTGGCCGTCTGTCGCGGCGTACTCGAGCCGTACGTTCTGCGCCTTGATGGTGATCCCGCGCTCTCGCTCGATCTCCATCTTGTCGAGAAACTGGTCTTGTTTTTCGCGATCGGACAGGGCGCCCGTGGCCTCCAGGATGCGGTCGGCCAGCGTGCTTTTGCCGTGATCGATGTGCGCGATGATGGAGAAGTTGCGGATGAGCTTGGGATCGGCGGGCATACTTCCGTGAGGCCGGCAAGACGACGGCCGCGTGCTCCTAGCGCGTCGCGCGGGCGAAAGCCACGGCTTGCGGCGGT
Source organism: Polyangium fumosum (assembly GCF_005144585.1). Classification (GTDB taxonomy): domain Bacteria; phylum Myxococcota_A; class Polyangia; order Polyangiales; family Polyangiaceae; genus Polyangium; species Polyangium fumosum. Next base: position 26,349 of record NZ_SSMQ01000030.1, read on the forward strand.
TACTTCTTCTGGACCGTCGTCTCCAGGCTCATCTGTCCCGGGAGCACGTGCTCGTAGTGCTTGAGGACCATGTCGATCCCCTCGCGGATGTAGACCGCGATCGGCACCTTCGTCCGGTCGTGCAGGAGCTTCAGGCGCTCGGCCTGCTCGGGCGTGATGTAGATGGTCGTCGAGACTTTCTTTCGCGACATGTCACGCCGGCCCTGCGCTCTTCACGTCGCCCGCCGGATGCGGACGACGCGCCCCCAGGACTCCGAGGGGATACTGACAAGGCGTTACCCTAGATGCCGGTACGTGTGTTGTCAATCAGGAAGACTCGGGAGTCTCCGGAAACGCGCGTCAGAAGCAGGAGCACGAGCATGGCATCGGCCTCCCGCTCGCCTTGCGAAAGGGTTCGCGGTGCGTCTAGACTCGCCTCGAACGCTTGGAATCCAGCCGCTTTCCATGCCCTTTCCGCTGGGCGCGCTCGCTCGGCGTCGCGGCCCTCCTCACGTCGCTGCCGGCGATCGGCGCCACCGCATGCACCTCGGCCGATCCGGCCAGCGCGCCGCCCACCTTTCCCACGGGCGCCGAACGCGACACCGAGGTGAAGCACGAGGCCTGCGACATGGCCGCGGCGAACGCGCAGCGCTTCGACGCGAACGGGGACGGCAAACCCGACATGACCCGCGTGCCCGACGCCGCGGGGCGTGAGCTCTGCCGCGTCCTCGACCTCAACTTCGACGGCGCCATCGACGTCTTCGTCTACTACGACCCCGCGGGCCGCGAGCGCCGTCGCGAGTCGGACTACGACAGAGACGGGCGGGCCGACGAGATCGTGAGCTCACGCGACGGCGCCGTGTTCCTGAAGGAACGCGAGACCAACTTCGACGACAAGCTCGACACCTGGGACTACTACGAGGGCGGCCGCCTCGTCCGGCGCGAGCGCGACTCGGACGGCGACGGGCTCGTCGATCAGTGGTGGGCCTTCAACGATCCGACCGACGATCGATGCGCACTCGTCGCGACCGACCGCAACGTCGACGGCAAGCCCGATCCCGAAACGGTGCTCGACCTCTGCGCGGAAGCCCGCGCGAAGCAGGCCGCGACGCCGCCCAAGCCCCAGGCCCCCGCACCGCGGCCCTCCGGCGCGGTGCCGCTCCCGAACGCGCCCGCCCCGATGCCGCCGGGGGGCGCGCCCATCGCACCGCAGCCTGGTGGAGCGAGCCCCCGATGACGAGCCGCGTGATCGTGTGGACACTCGCAGGCCCTCTCCTCTCGCTCTCTGCGTGCGCGAGCACGCCCGCGCCCACGACGAACGCGTTCACCGGCGAGACCACGCCGAAGCGCGCCGCGCTCCGAGGCCCGAGCGGCACCGTCGACGATCGCTCGATGTGCGACTGGAAGGGCCGGAAGGATCGGGAGGCGAGCGAGATCGCGGGGCCTGGCTCGCTCAAGCCGAACGTCCGCCGCGTTTTCCTTCTCGTCGGCGTGGGCGAATCGCAGAAGAAGATCCTCGTCTGCCGGGAGGTCGACACGAACTTCGACGGCGTGAAGGACGTCGTGCGTCGCTACAACGACAAGGGCGAGAGCGTGCACGAGGAGAGCGACACCAACTACGACGGTCGCATCGACACGTGGATCACCTTCTCGCGCGGCAAGCTCGCCGAGGTCGCGCTCGACAACGATCGCGACGGCAAGCCCGACGAGTGGAAGAGCTACTCGGAGGGGCGCCTCTCGCGCATCAAGCGCGACCAGAACCGCGACGGCAAGCCCGACGTCTGGGAGATCTACCGCGAGGGAAAGCTCGAGCGGATGGGCGTGGACCTCGACGCCGACGAGCGGGTCGATCGCTGGGATCACGACACGGAGGCGCGCCGCCGTACCGAGGAAGCCGAGCGGAAGAAGGAAGAAGAGGCGAAGAAGCGCGAGGCGGAGAAGCGCGCGGCCGAGAAGGGCGACGCCGACAAGGACGGCGACGAGGGCGAAGGCGAGCCGAAGGGCTCACCCCCGCCGGCCGAGAAAAAAGACGGCAAGGCCAACGACAAGGCCGACAAGGGCGAGAAAAAGAAGCCCTAGCGCGACGAGGACCACGGTCAGGGTGCGCTCGTACCTTCGCGGCCGTAGACGTCTTCGATGCGAACGACGTCGTCGAGCTCGGGCGTGGACACCTCGATCACATCCACGTCGGTGACGGCGATCATGCGGTGGATCGTCCCGGGCAGGACGTGGAAGACGTCCCCCTTCACCATGCGGCGACGTTCGAGCGACTCCTTCGGACCGACTTCGAGGTCCATCTCGCCCGACTGGAGAAAGAGTGTCTCTTCCTTGACCCGGTGGTATTGACGGGACAGACGCTCGCCTGCCCGGATGTGGAGCAACTTGCCCACGTAGCGGGACGTCTCCGCCCAGATGAGCTCGTGTCCCCACGGCTTGTCGACGCGGCGCATGGAGCGTGCTTATCACGAGCCGGGCTGTAGAGCGAAGCGAAGCGGGCTGGAGGCGAGTCGGCGGATGGAAGAGCGGTTGCAGAAGATCATCGCCCGTTCCGGGGTGAGCTCCCGGCGCGCAGCGGAGGAGTTGGTCACGGCGGGGCGGGTCCGGGTGAACGGGCGTGTCGTGACGGAGCTCGGCGCCAAGGCCGACCCACGTCGCGACAAGATCGAGGTGGATGGCAAGCGCCTCACGGCGGAGTCACCGGTCTACCTCGTGCTGCACAAGCCGCGGAACGTCGTGTCGACGCTCCACGATCCCGAGGGTCGGCCCACGGTCGCGGACCTCGTGCGCGGCGCGGGCGCGCGTGTTTATCCCGTCGGTCGCCTCGACTTCGCGACGAGCGGCGTCCTTTTGTTGACGAACGACGGCGAGTTCTCGAACGGCATGCTTCATCCGCGCGGCGGCGTGCCCAAGACGTACGTGCTCAAAGTACGTGGCGTGATGGATGAAGGCGACGCGGACGTGTGGCGCACGGGCGTCGAGCTCGAAGACGGCAAGACGCTGCCGGCCGACGTCCGCATCCTGCGGCACGAGGGCGACAAGACCTGGCTCGAGATCACCCTGCGCGAAGGGCGAAACCAGCAGATCCGACGCATGGGCGAGGCGACGGGTTTCCCCGTGATGCGGCTCGCGCGGTTGAGCTTTGCCGGCGTGACGTCCGAGGGGCTCTTGCCGGGGAAATGGCGGCTGCTCACGGTCGATGAACTGCTCGCGATCCGCAAGGAGTTCGGCGTGCCGAAGCGCGTGCGCCCGGCCGTGGATCAGATGCCTGCGCAGCGCGCGAAGCAGCAGAGGCCACGCGCGCACGTCGGCGCGGCGCCTCGCGATCGAGGTGAACGAGGCGAGCGCGGCGAGCGGCCGCGGGCGGGGCACACGACGCGGGAAGGCGGGCGCGAGGAGCGACGCGCGCGGCCTGCGGATCGGCGCGAGCGGGGGACGAGCGGGCCGCCGCGTGAACGCGGGACGAGCGGGCCGCCGCGCGAGCGTGGGACGAGCGGGCCGCCGCGTGAACGCGGGACGAGCGGGCCGCCGCGCGAGCGTGGGACGAGCGGGCCGCGCGAGCGCAAGCGGCCCACCTGAGGCGGCGCGTCAGATCTGCGCGAAGCGACCGCTGCGGAACGAGGCCTCGAGGAGCTGCGCGACGCGCTTCTCGAGCTCGCGGGCGCGCGGATCGGTGATCCCGGCGAGGGCGGTCTTGATCTCGCCGAGGGCCTTGAGCTGGCTGAAGAGCTGCACGTCGCCGAGGGCGGTGCCGCCGGTGAGGAGCTGGCGAATCCGATCGATCTCGGCGGCGAGCGCGTCGACGCCGACGCCGAGCGCGCCGACGCGGCGGCGATCCGGGTGCTCGCGGAAGAATGCCTCCAGCACGGGCTGCACGATGCCTTCGAGGATCGCGGCCTGGTCCTGGTTGTTCCAGATGTGCTTGAGGACGAAGAAGTCGCTCGCGTCGGTGGCGTTGCGCCCGTCGAGGTAGGCGCTCGCGGCGAAGAGCTTGAGCATCTTCACGACGCGACGATCGGAGAGAGAAATCCCCTCGGCGCGAATCTGGAAGACGATGCCTTTGTAGGCGGAGAGGAACGCGTCGGAAAAATTCATCCGGCCGCCGAAGCTCTTGCCGAGGTCGGCGAGCTCGCGGGCGGTGACGACGGGGCGCAGCCCCTCGCCGGACATCTGGCGGATCTCGTGCTGGATGCCGCGCTGGAGCAGCTCGCTGAAGTGGTAGGCGTCGAGGTTGTCCGAGTGGACGCGTAGGAGGAAGCGGTCGAAGATTGCGTTCAACGTCTCGTCGCCGGGGACCTCGTTCGAGGCCGCGAAGACGCTGATGAGCGGGCAGCGCATCACCTTGCCGCCGCTCGTGAACTTGCGCTCGTTGAGCAGCGTGAGCAGGGCGTTCAGGATCGCGCTGTTCGCCTTGAAGACCTCGTCGAGGAAGACGACCTCCGCCTCGGGGAGCATGCCCTGCGTGTTGCGGCGGTAGGTGCCTTCACGGAAGGCGACGATGTCGACGGGGCCGAAGATCTCGTTCGGCTCGGTGAAGCGCGTGAGCAGGTACTCGAAGTAGTTCGCCTGCATGAGCTCCGAGAGGGAGCGGATGAGGGCGCTCTTGGCCGTGCCAGGCGGACCGAGCAGCACGCAGTGCTCGCCGGCGACGACCGAGATCATGAGAAGCCGGATGATCTCGTCTTTGCCGAGGAATTGTCGTTCGAGGGTGCTCGCGAGCTGGCGGAGTCGCTCGTGAAGAGGCGCGGGCGGCATCGCCGAGGAGGCGTATCACAACGGGGACGCGGGCCGGCCGCGTTTGTGCCCGGGGCCTTCGAAACACGAAGGCCGGCCCGCATGTTCGTGCGGCCGGCCTTTCGTGTTCTCTACACTGCGGAGCGGGAGACGGGATTTGAACCCGCGACGTCAACCTTGGCAAGGTTGCACTCTACCACTGAGTTACTCCCGCAGGGTGCTGCGAAGGAACTGCTAATTTTCAGAGCGGGAGACGGGATTTGAACCCGCGACGTCAACCTTGGCAAGGTTGCACTCTACCACTGAGTTACTCCCGCAAACTTCGCCACCGCCTCGACGAGCACGATGTCGAAGGGCCGTTCGGGTTTTTCCCGAATCACTCGGGAGGTCCCCGAGGAGGGCCCTACTGCGCGCCGAGGCGTGCCCCGTCAGCAGCGAGGCCATTCCTACTCGGCACTTTGGAAACTGTCAAGCCCTGCGCCCCAGACAGTTGCCTCTTTGAATTCCAAGAGTATCTTCTTCAACCGTTGCATCGGACGGCCTGGCCGAAGAGTCGGCCGTTGGGGGTTGCAGCACAGGCGGATGGGGCACCGTCGCGTGCTCCGTAGGGATGGGGGGAAACATGAACGAACAGCAAGCGGCTTTGCGTATCAACTCCGGTTCGAACGCGGAGGCGGTCAGCCAAGCACAAAAAGAGCACCGGTCGGGCGTCTTCGCGAAGGGACGGCGTGACGGAAGCGGCTGGGGGCTCGTGCTCATCGGTTTCAACGGCGAGCTCGCGCCGATCACGCTCACCGACGGCGCGGTGATCGGCAGCGCGTCGCGTGACGCGCACGTGGAAGGCGCGGGGATCGCGGCGGAGCACGCGCGTGTCAGCGTCCGCGCGGATGGTTGTTATGTCGAGGATCTCGGCACGCCCGACGGCACGTTCGTCGACGGCGTGCGCGCGCGTCGCATCGGGCTGAGCCACGGCGACGTGGTGCGGCTCGGCAGTCGAATCGGCGTGTTCGTCGAGCGTGATCTCAGCGCGTACGGCGGCGCGGTCATGCGCACGGGCCCGCTCGTTCACGGCCCGCGGCAGCGCAAGGATTGGATCGATCCGATCCTCGATCTCGTGAAGGGCGGCTCGTGCGTGTGCATCGAGGGCGGGCCCGGCACAGGCAAGCGCACGATGGCGAAGCTCGCCGCCGCGGTGCGCGAGGGCGTGGGCGACATCGTCACGGTCGACGGCCGCGCCGAGGGCAAGCCGACGATCCCGGCGGGCATTCGCCCGATGACGTGGGTCGTGCTCGATGCCGATCGGCTGCCGCGCCCGCAGCAGCTCGAGATCGCGCACGCGGTCGGTCGCACGAGCGGCGTGTCGGTGATCGCGACAGTGGGGCAGCCGCTCGATCGCGCGGTCGGCGACGGCAAGCTCGCGCCGTGGTTCGCTTCGCTCTTCTCGGGCAAGCGCGTCACGATCACCCCGCTCGAGCATCGCCGCGAGGACATCGCGGCGATCGTGCAGGACATCGCGGAGCGCCGCGGCATCGAGCTCTCGCGCATCACGCCGGAGCTGCTCGAATCGCTCGTGCGCGCGGGTTGGCCGGGCGGCGTGCCGCAGCTCGAAGCGACGCTCGTCTCCGCGGCCGAGGTCGCAGGCCCCGACGGCGCGCTCCTTCCCGCGTCGATCGCGTCGTCGCTCGCGCGGGCGAGCCGCACGAAGCCTTCGCTGCCGCCCGCCACGGATCCTTCGCTCGCTCGTGCGCGCCTCGAAGATGCGCTCGCGCGCGCGAACGGCTCGGTCGCGTCGGCCGCGCGTTCGCTCGGCATGTCGCGCCAGGCGATCTACCGCGAAGCCGAGCGCCTCGGCCTCGACATCGCGCGGCGCAAGTTCTCGCGGAGCTGACCTTTCGTTCGATCCGAGGGCCGTGCTCGGGCACGGCCCTTCAGGAGACGAACGCCAAGGACGCGTGACTGACGATCGATCCCTCCACGGGATCGACACACTGCGTGTAATGCAAGAGCCGCCCCGTCGCGGCCCCCGGGAGCGCCCGGAGCGCCGTGTAGATCGGGCCGAGGCCACACACGCGCCTCGTATCGAGATCCTCGACGACCTGCGAAAAAAAACCGCTCGCGTCGTGCTCCACCATGAGGCGGATGGACTCCGCGTCACGAGCTTGGAGCACGCCGCGCTCGGCTGCGTCGAGGGGACGCGCGTCTCCGAAGCGCGGGCCCACGTGCGCGAGATCGGCGCCCGCAATGAGGAAGGCGCGCGCGCCGCGTCGCTCGACGAGCTCGGCGAGCGACGCGAGGAACGACTCGGCGCGCGCGTCCTCCTGCGGATCACGTCCCCTCGCCTGCGCGTCGCCGAGGCCGCAGAGCACGGGCACGATCCGCGCAGGGCGATCACCGAGGAGATGGCGCAAGAAGATTCCTTGCAACTCCAAGGAATGCTCACCCTTGTGCAGGTACTCGTCCTCGCGCACGTCGAAGCGGCTGCGCGCCGCGAGGAACGCGAGCGCGTCGTGGTCGGGTTCGAGCGGGCCGAGCGGCGTGGCGAAACGCTTGGCGCAGACGGCGAAGGGCTGGCGCATCGGCGCGTGCGACGTGCCAAGCAGGAAGAAGGTGTCCACCTCTGGAGGCAACGACTCGGCGAGCGTGCCGTACGCGTGGCCGTACCCTTCCGCCGCGCGCCAGAGGTCCATGTGCGGCGCGCAGAGCCCGACGAGGCGACCCTGTGTTGCGCCGTTGCCGCGCGGCGCCTTCCCGAGACACGCCTCCTCGATGTAACGAGCGAGCTCCTGGGGATCACGGTGGTAGGCGCCGCCCGCGTGGTGCGCGGGCCGCTCGCTCGCCGCAGCAAACGCGGCCACGACCTCGTGTCGTCGCGCCTGGAAGCGTGGCGTCTCGAGCATGTAGGCCGCGTCGAGGTCGGCCACGATGCGCGACACGATCGCGACGTCGATCATGCGGCCGATGATGCGGCTCGCGCGACGGGCGATGCCGTCGAGGGAGACCGTGCCGTCCATGCACGAGACGACCGGGGCGAGGTCGCCGCGGATCACGATCGGGCTCGGAGCGATGCCCTCGCCGTCGCGGAGCATGAGCGCTTTGCCGAACGTCGGGTGCGGGACGAAGATGGCCTCGATCGGCCGCAGCCGCGGGTACGCGTGCGGTTTTGGCATGTTCCCGCGCAGGATAGCGCCCGCACGCCGCACGCAAAGGGAGGCGCGCGCGTTGGAACACGGCGGCGTCGACGCGTATGCTGCGGGCGATCGATCCATGCCCCCCACGAAGTCGCCCGATCGTTCGCACCCATCGCTTCGCACGAGCACCACGAAGGACGACGATCGGCGCGCGCTCGCGGGCCTGCTCGACGAGCTCGCGGCGCTCTACCGCGAGGTGGACGCGTCCTTTGCGGGGCAGACGTGCCCAGCGTCCACCGAGTGCTGTCGATTCGGCGTCACAGGACGCGAGCCGTACGTCACATCGATCGAGCTCGCCCTCGTGCAACGCGCCATCGCAGCGCGAGGCGGCGGGCGCACGCTCGGCCGCACGCCGCCGCCGCTCACCGGTCACGAGGACACGTCGCGTGGCAAGCGTCGCCTCACCACCGTCGACGAGCGCGTCTGCCCGCTGCTCGACGAGAACGGCCGCTGCGCGATCTATACGTCGCGTCCGTTCGGATGCCGTACCTACTGGTGCGAGCGCGCGACCTCGCCGGCGGGCGTCGATCAACGCGCCATCAACGCCTTCGTTCGCCGCATCAAGGATCTCGCTGCGCGGCACGCGCCCGAGGGAGACCTCGGGCGTCCGCTCACGCGCGCGCTCGCAGGCGCGGGCGCGAACTCCGGACCCGGGCCCCGACGCAGACGCTGACGAGCGTTACGTCCGCTCGACGGCCATCACGCCGGGGATACGCTGGAGCTGCCGGATGACGCCCTTGAGCTGGGCGAGGTCCGAGCACAGGAAGGTAAACGTGTTCGTCGCGCGGCCGTCGTCGCCGGCGCGGCAGGTCGCTTCGCTGATGTTGATGCCCTGCTCGTGGAACGTCTGGCCGACCGTGGCGAGGATGCCGGGCCGGTTCGCCGTCATCACGCGGAGCTGCACCGGGCGGTTGATCTTCGCCCGCGCGTCCCACGAAATCTCCACGCGGCGCTCCGGATCCGTGTCGAGCGCCTTCGGGCAGTTGCGGCGGTGCACGGTGATGCCGCGACCACGCGTGATGAAACCGACGATCTCGTCCCCCGGCAGGGGGTTGCAACACTTCGTGTAGCGGACGAGGACGTCGTCGATGCCGTTCAGCCGGATGCCGTGGTTGTCGCGGCCCGTCACCTTGCGGACGAGCGACTCGATGCGGCTCTCCTTGAGGGACGGCGGCGGCAGCGACTCCTTGTCGTTGCCCTGCGGCGGCGCGAGGAACTCGATGATCGCCTTCGGGCTGTGCTTGCCGTAGCCGACGCCGATCAAGAGCTCGTCGAAGGTCTGCGCGTTGAAGTGCTCGCAGAGCTTGCGGACCTCCGCCTCGTTCTTCGTGAGGCGCGCCATGCTGATCCCGCGCTGGTGGAACTCCTTCTCCAGGAGCTCGCGCCCGAGCTTCAGCGAGCGCTCGCGTTGATCGGCGCGCAGGTGGCTGCGGATGCGCGAGCGCGCGCGGCTCGTCGTGACGAAGTCGAGCCAGTCCTTGCTCGGCTGCTGGCTCGGGTTCGTCATCACCTCGACGACATCGCCGTTCCGCAGCTTGGAACGCAGCGGCACGATCGCCCCGTTCACGCGGGCGCCCGAGCAGTGATCGCCGACCTCGCTGTGGATCGCGTAGGCGAAGTCGATCGGCGTCGCGTTGCGCGGGAAGACGCGCACGTCGCCCTTCGGCGTGAAGACGTAGACCTCGTCCTGGAAGAGATCGACCTTCACGCTGTCCAGGAACTCGTGCGGATCCTTGAGCTCTTTCTGCCACTCCATGAGCTGGCGCAGCCAGCCGAAGCGCGCCGCGTCCTTCGGGTCGAGCCCGCCGGAGTGGCGCTCCTTGTACTTCCAGTGCGCGGCGATGCCTTGCTCCGCGACGCGATGCATCTCGTGCGTGCGGATCTGCACCTCGATGCGCTCGCGGCCCGGGCCGATGACCGTCGTGTGAAGCGACTGGTACATGTTCGGCTTCGGCAGCGCGACGTAGTCCTTGAAGCGGCCGGGCACCGGCGTGTACTGCGAGTGGATGACGCCGAGCGTCGCGTAACACTCGGCCACTGTCTCGACCTGCACGCGGAAGGCGATCACGTCGTAGACCTGATCGAAGTCGCACTGCTGCGACTGCATCTTCCGCCAGATCGAGTAGTTGTGCTTCGCCCGGCCCGTCACGTCACAGGCGAAGCCCTGCTCGGCGAGCTTGCCCGCGAGGATCTTCGAGACGTCGGCGATGTACTTGTCGCGCTCGGCCTTCGTGCCGAGCACCTTCTGCGAAAGGTCGGCGTGGGCCTCGGGCTCGAGGTACTTGAAGGCGAGGTCCTCGAGCTCGCTCTTGAACCGCGCGATGCCGAGCCGGTTCGCGAGCGGCGCGTAGATCTCCATCGTCTCGCGCGCGATCCGGTCCTGCGCCTCGGGCTTCATGTGCTCGAGCGTCCGCATGTTGTCGAGGCGGTCGCAGAGCTTCACCAGGAGCACGCGGATGTCGCGCGCCATGGCGACGAGCATCTTCCGGAAGTTCTCGGCTTGCCGATCTTCCTTCGAGGCGAAGTTGATCTTCGACAGCTTCGTCACGCCGTCGACGAGGAACGCGACCTCCTGACCGAACTCTCGCTCGATGTCCGACAGCGTCGCGAGCGTGTCCTCGACGACGTCGTGAAGCAGCCCCGCGACGATGCTGGCCACGTCGAGCTTCAGCTCGATGATGATGCCGGCGACCGAGACCGGGTGCGAGAAGTAAGGATCGCCGCTCTTGCGCATCTGGCCCTTGTGCGCTTCGGCGGCGTAGTCGTAAGCGCGGGCGATGAGCTCGACGTCGGCCCCAGGCTGATACGCCTGGACCCGCTCGATCAGCTCTTGAGACGTCACCATACGATGTGCGGAAGGTGCCAGGGCACCGTCCTGAACGTTCAAGCTAACACCCCGTGTTTCGCCCGGCAATTGGCTGACCATGGCTCACGCGCTCCGCTTCTTTCCGTCTTCGAGCGCCCGTGGCACGGCTGTCCAGCGGGCAGATGCGGAAACCTCCTCGACCTTTCCTCCACGAACGACCTGCATCAACTTGCGCACGAGCGCTTTCGCGCCCAAGGGGTCCTCGCGGCTTTCGGGGTCGAGGCGTGTCCTTCCACCCCCGTTCGACGTGCGTACTCGCGCCCGAGTTCTCCCGTGACACCCGGGAGCCCTAGAGACCTCCACACACGTAGAAATCCATGGAGCCGATCGGCGTCTATGTCCACTTCCCGTGGTGCCTGAAAAAGTGCCCCTATTGCGATTTCGTTTCGTTCGCAAAAGAACGGGACGGAATCGAACACGATCGGTACGCCGACGCCATCCTCGCCGAGCTCGAACGTCGGGCCAGCGCCTTCGAGGGGCGGACGCTCGCGACGGTGTTTTTCGGGGGTGGCACGCCCTCGCTCTGGGCGCCCCAGGCGCTCGGGCGGGTGCTCGCCGGGATCCGAGCATTCACGGCAGGGCGTGCGCTCTCTGACGTGGAGGTGACGGTCGAGTGCAACCCGAGCTCGCTCGACGAGGACCGGGCGCGGGCGCTCGTCGACGTGGGCGTGAACAGGCTCAGCGTGGGCGTGCAGGGGCTCGAGCCGGAGCGGCTGCGCTTCCTCGGGCGGCTGCACGACGCGGAAGGAGGCCTCGACGCGGTGCGGGCAGCGCTCCGGGCCGGCGTTCCGCGGGTGAGCGCAGATCTCATTTACGGCGTGGCCGTACCGGCGCCGGAGGGCGGTCCGAAGTACCTCGCAGGCGGGCCCACGCAGGAGCAGTCGCCGCGCGAGGCGGCCGCGGAGGCGCGGCGCGTGGCCGAGACGGGGGTGACGCATGTGTCGGCGTACAGCCTGACGATCGAGCCGGGGACGCAGTTCGGTGAGCTGTCGCGGCGAGGGCGCCTGCCCATCGCGAACGAGGACGGCGTGGCCGAGACGTTTTTCGCGATCGAGGAGGCGCTCGCTGCGGCCGGACTCCGGCATTACGAGATCTCGAACTACGCGCGCGAGGGGCACGAGGCGCGGCACAACCTCGGCTACTGGCGCGGGCACGACTACGTGGGCCTCGGCTGCGCGGCGTTCGGCACGGTGAGCGGACGAGGCGCCGAGGTGCAGGAGGGGTTCGCGTTGCGGTACCGAAACCCGATCGATCCGGCGCGGTACATGCGGGCAGCGCTCGCGGGCGAGGCTGAAGTCGAGAGCGAGGAGCCGCTCGATCCGGAGACGCGGCTGCGCGAGCGGATCATGCTGGGCCTGCGGCTGCGGGAAGGGTTCGACCTCGAACGATCGGCGGCGGAGGTCGGGGCAGAGGCCTGGACGCCGGAGCGGCGGCAGGCGGCCGAGCGGCTCATGAAGCGGGGCAAGCTCACGATCGAGGGAGGGACAATCCGCGTGCCCCGGGACGCGTGGGTGCTCGCCGACGGCATTGCAGCCGAATTGTTTTGAGGTCCGTCCATTGGACGACCAACGATTGCACTAGAAACGACCGATGACGGCGGCGCCCGCGAAACCTGGACCCACGACGGGCGCGTAGGCCATGTCCATGGTCGATCCCTTCTCCTTTGGCTCGGGCTTCTTCTCCTTGCGCGCAGGTGGCAGCGGCAGCGACGGCGCGTCGAAGGCGTAGAGCACGAAGCCCGTGAGCCCGATCGCGGCCCCGACGCCGAGCGCAATGCCCGCGGCGATCGTCGAGGCGCTCCGCTCGGCGAGGGCGCTGTTGTATTCGCGCAGCGTGGACTCGGTGAGCCCCGCCTTCTTGAGCTCGAGGGCTCTGCCCTCGGCGCCAAGCGCCTTCCCCCCTGCGCCGAGCCCACTGAGGAGGGTGAGCGCGCCGGCGCCGAGGAAGACGTAGGACACGTAGCGCTGCGGCGTGCGCGTGAGGTTCAACGCGAGGATGTCGCGTTCCCCGCGCTGGGCGACGATCTCGCGCGAATACGGCCGGAAGCCGTTGCGCGACACGGCGAGGAAACGCGCGCCGGGTTCGAGCTCCTGCGCGGGCAGCGGGGTCGTGCCGACGAGCTTGCCGTCGATGGCCACGGTCGCGCCCGCAGGGCCGCGGATGTCGAGCAGCGCGGGGCGCTCGCGCAGCTCGCTCTCGATGGCGCGCTGATCGCCCGGGGCGATGTTGATCTCGCGCTCCTCGTCGATGTAGCCCTCGGCGCTGATCTTGTACCGATGTTTGCCGGGCGTGACGGCCTCGGAGAGCGGCGGCTCGATGGGCTTACTGCCGTCGAGCGAGATCCGCGCGCCGGGCGTGGGCGAGGTGATGGTGACCTTCGTCTTCGGCGCATCCGACGCCGCGCTGGACGTGGTGGACGTGATCGTGCCGTCGCGAGGCAGGCGCGCCGCCGCGAGGACCTCGAGCTCGCCGAGCGCGGCCACGGCATCCGCGCGCCGCTCGCCTTCCTTCACCTGATCGAGGTAGAGGCGATAGTTCGCGATCGCTTGCTTGAGCTTCTCGAGATCGCCGTCGACGGCGTACTGGCGGCGGTAGGCCTGCGCGAGCGAGAAGATCATGGCCGGGCGCGGGGCCGCCGCGTACGCCTCGCGGAAGGAGTCGATCGCCACGAGGTAACGGCCATTCGTGTAGGCCTTGGCGCCCGCGTTGAAGAGCGCCTTCGCCTTCTCGACGTCCTCGGCGGCGCGCGCGGCGTGCGGGACGAGCGCGGTGAAGAGGAGGGCGACGGAGAGGATACGCGCGGCGCGACGAGCGTGGCTCATGGGCGGTTCGGCTTTCCGGCGAGGATGTAGATGCTCCCGTCGGCACCGATGGCGAGATCGTCGACGCCGTCGCCAGTCAGATCGCCCGCAGCGATCGTGGCGCCCGCGGGGGCCGACGGGATACACGCGACGACGTCCTTCTCGACACGCTTGCCGTTCGCGTCGATCTCCACGACGCGGTGGTAGAGGTACGCGCCCGTCGGGCCGAGGAAAACGAGCTCCTTGCGGACGTCGGTGTTGGCATCGACGACGTCGAGAGCCGTGGCGATGACCCCGACGACGCCGGGCTCGCTGTTGCACGGCTCGACGTCGGCGAGCGAGACGATGTCGACCGGCTCGACCAGGCTCCCTTGCTTGTTCGCGAACAGGACCGGCGTGGTGACGAAACGAGCTTCTTGTCCCACGCCGTTCTGGATCTCGATCTTCATGGCGAGGATGTCCACGTACGAGTCACCGTCGAAGTCCGCGGCGCGCAGGCTCGTGTAGACGTTTCCTTCTTTGGGGAACGACGGGACGTCCACGGGATCGGCGTCGGGCCTTGCGATGCGCAGGTGAGCCGTGGGCAGGCTGGCGCCGCCCGATGCGTGTGCCACGGCTACGATCTCGTCGACGGAATCCTTGTCGAGATCCACGACGACCGCGCTCGTCGCGGCGATCCACTTCTCGTCGAGCGACGCGAGGAGCGGCTGGCGGAGGAGCGAGGTCGACGGCTCCAGCGTGGGCCCCGCGGAGAGCGGGACCCACCAGAGATCCGCGGTGATGCCGGAGTGCTCGGTGAACGTGAGGGCCGCGAGATCCGGCGACGGGTCGTCCTTCGAGAAACGCCCGAGCAGCGGCAGGAAGGGATATCGGGCCTTCTCCAGCTTGCCTTCCGTGAGAAAGATAGCCGATTGGATCTGGCGGATGCTGCTGCCGAGCACGGCGCTCGTGCTCCAGCCGTCGCCCGCGGAGAGGCGCTTCTCGGGGTAGAGCACGACCAGATCGGTCGCGAGATCGCCGGTCAGCGCGATGAGATCGATCGGGAGGATCTGCGTGATGGCGGGGAAGCGCGCGATCGTGACGGGCGTCTCGGGCATGCCCGTGGGTTTGCCGTACGCGATCGACAGCGCGGTCCGCTCGAGGGCGGGGTTGTCGGGGTCCGCGACCGTCTCGCCGAAGACCACGTCGTCGAGCCCGTCGGCGTCGACGTCGGCGGCGCCGATGTCGTTCACCCGGCCTGCCTTGCCAATCTCGCTCGGGTTGAAGAGCCCACCGCCGAGGTTGTTCAAGAAGCCGATGCCGTTGCCCGTGGAAGCGACGACGTCCGGCAAGCCGTCGACGTTGAAGTCACCGATCAAGGCGCGCCGCAGGGAAGGTCCTTCCGATTCGTAGCCCCTGCGCTCGACCGTGAGGAACACTTCTTGAGGACCTGGGAGCTTGCCAAAGGCGAGGCCGCCGGGATCGACCATGTCGATCAAGCCATCCTCGTCGAGGTGGCCGAGCGCGAGCGGCGCGAAGACGCCGATGTCCACGTAGAGCAGGTCCGCGGTGTTGTCGCCCTGGAGGGCCAGCGGATCCTGCGGCGGCGCGCTGTCGTACGTCCCGTCGACGAGGCCGTAAGCGACCGCGAGGCCTCCACACCCCTTGCCGTTGCAGAGCGCGCTGTCGAGCAGCACCGGGGCGACGAGATCGGGGTAGGCGTCCGCGTTCACGTGCGTGAAGAACACGCCGTTCGTCGTCTGAAATTCGATGAGCGCCGCCTTGGAGGGCACGTCCTTCAGCGGCGCCTGCTTTTCGAGCGGGGGCCCCGGCAGCGTGACCGAGACGAGCTCGTCGAAGACCGGCGGGTACGCAGCGCTCTCGTTCGTCTCGACGCACGGGGCGTACACCTTCACGAAGTTCTCCGCGCCTGCGCTCGATCGCACCGCGACCTTCTGGCAGGGGCGCTTGAAGGGACCGGCCCACGCGTGATCGAGCCCGACGACGTCCTTGCCGAGGGGCGCCTTCAACCAATCCGAGGGCGACTTGCTCTCGTCGACGCGCAAGAACACGGCCCCGAGCGGCGTCAACGTGACGGCGCAGAGCTCGGGCCCCGGCATGCTCTCGGAGGGATCGGCGTCGATCGCGCGGAGGTGGACCTCCGCCTCCCCTTCGCCGGAGATGGTCGGAAAACTCGCGGGATCAAGAGATCGGTTGCGCTGGCCGCGCAGGACGCCGATGCCGCGACCCGAAGGCGCGGCGAGATCCGCGACCGTGTCGCCGTTGAGATCCGCGCTCGCGGCGAGCACGCCCGCCGTCGGGATCTCCGTCGTGCTGCCGAGGAGGCCGCCCGGATCGACGTAGTGAACGCGAATCGAGGTGGCGCCCGCCGCGACGACGTCCTGCCGCTTGTCGCCGTCGATGTCGGCGAGGAACATCTGGATGGGCGTCTCCGAGGCGACGGGGCCGCCGGCGCGTTCGAAGACCGGGGTTGGTTCACGACAAACCTCGTCCGCGCCGCACTTCCAGCCGTCGGGGCACTTCCAGAGCGTCCCATCGGTCTTCGCGCCGCAACTGTAACGGCAGCGCTGGGGACTGCTCGTCGGGTAACAAGCCCTGTCGTTCGGCAAGCTGACGCCGGGCTCGCAGTCCTCGCCGTAGGCGCTCTCGACGACGTCGTTGCCGCACTGGCCTTCCGAGATGGGCGAGAGATCCGCGCAGCCGAGCGCGAAGGGCAACGACGCGAGGAGCATCCGCCCGAGCGACGTTCCCACGAGACGAGATGTTCTCCGGCGCATGCGTCCTCGCTCAGGGTTTGAAAGGATTCTCCACTTCCTTCGAGTAGACCGGCCCCCGGGGCAAAGGCTTGAGCTCGACCGCCAGCGTGCCGTCCTCCGTCGGGATCTCGCGCGGCAGATCGATGTATCCCTTCGCCTTGAAGACGAGCCTCTCCGTCGTGCCGCGCGGGATCTCGATCGGCCCCGGCGCGGCGCCGAGCGGCTTCGTTCCGAGGAACACCTCGACCCCGGGCACACGCGTGTCGATGGTGATCTTCAGCGCGGCAGGAGGAGCGTCCGGTGCCAGGCTGCTCGACGCGGGGACCACCGCCGGCGCCGAGGACGCGGGGGGTTTCGGTTCGATCGTTGGTGCTGCAACGTTGGCCGAAGGTGCGGCGTTCGGGGCGTCACCGGACGGACGGCGCAGCGCCACGACGCCGAGGGCCACGGCCGCGAGCGCGGCGACCGCGAGGCCGGCGACGAGCAGCGGCTGCGAGCCTCCGCGCGCCTTGCCTGCGCCCTCCCCGGCCGTGGAGGTCTGAAGCGCGAGCTCGGTCTGGCCCGGGCTCGGCTTCGTCGATTCGACCGGCATCACGTGGGTCACGGCGATCGCCTCGGTCTTGCCCTGGTCCGCCGAGGAATCCGTGACGATACGGACCGAGCCCTCGGCGAGCTTCGCTGCCTCCGGGCGTGGGACGATCGTCTTCACCTCGATGCCCGCGCCTCGCGCGGCGGCGGCGATCGCCTCGACCGCCTCGCCGACGGTCCGCGGCCGGCGTGCCGGATCCTTCTCCAGCATGTGCAAGACAGGCGCGTCGAGCGCCGCGGGGAGGTTCGGACAAACCGCGGACATCGGCGGCGCGGGCGCGGAGGTCTGCTTGACGAGGAGGTCGATGGTGTCCTCGGCCTCGAAGGGCAATCGGCCCGTGAGCAGCTCGTGGACCACGATGCCGAAGGAGTAGATGTCGGTGCGGTGATCGACGTTCTTCCCGCGGCACTGCTCGGGCGACATGTAGAGCGGCGTGCCCATGGCCATGCCGGTGCGGGTCTTGTGATGTGCGCCGGTGGAGTCGCCGAGGAGCTTGGCGATGCCGAAATCGAGCAGCTTCGGGAAGAGGCCCGTGTCCTCGTCATACACGAGGAAGATGTTCTCCGGTTTGAGATCGCGGTGCGCGATGCCCGCGGCGTGCGCGGCGTCGAGGGCGCGCGCGATCTTGACGAGGATGGGGATCACGTCCGCGGGCGGGATGCGGCCGCGCTGGCGGAGATACGCGTCGAGGGTCAGGCCCTCGAGCAGCTCCATCACGTAGTACTGGCGGCCGTCGTCGAGGACGCCGAACGAGAAGATGTCGATGATGTTGCGGTGGCGGATCTGGTTGACCGCGCGCGCCTCGGCGACGAACCGCGAGACGATCTGCGGGTTCGCCGAGAACTCCCGCGAGAGGACCTTGATCGCCGCGGCCTTGCCGATCACGGGATGCACGGCGCGGTAAACGGCGCCGAAGCCACCTTCGCCGAGTTTGCCCTCGATGCGGTACTCGCCGACGATCGTGCCAGGGGCGAGCAAGGGCTCGAGGGTGTCATCGGGGACGAGCCCTTCGCCGTCGTTCGCGCACGTCGAGACGTCGTCCGGGTACTGGGTACGACAGGTGGGGCACGTCGCCATGAAGGATCCGTGCGGCGAGGGTACACGAGCGATGTGCGTGCGCACAGCCCCGGCTAGGATGCGATCCTCGTGCACCGACAGGTCTCACGCCGCGCAAGCACGCTCGGATGCGTGACGTTCGTCGTCGCGCTCGCAGCCGAGGCGCGCGGGCAGGCCGACGAAGAGACGAGCTGGGCGACGAAACAAGCCGCAGAGCTCGTGCGGCAAGGCGAGGCGCACGCGGCGCGAGGGGACGGCGCCGCCGCGACGCGACGGCTGCTCGAAGCGATCTCGTTCGATCCCACGTACGGGCCGGCCTACCTCGCGCTCGCGGCGCGACACGAGGCCACGGGGGACGTGGTGGAAGCGGAGCGGGTGTACACGGCGGGGCTCGAACGCGTGGCGGGCTTCGCAGAAGGACACGCGGCGCGGGGGAGTTTACGCAGGCGTCTCGGGAGGTTGCGCGAAGCGGCCGCGGACTTCGAGGCGGCGCTCTCGTTCGTGCCGGATCACAAGGCAGCGCTCGAAGGTCTGTATGCGACGTACGTGGCGCTCTCCGCGCTGCCGGCCGCGCTCGCGACGAGCCGGCGGATGGAAGCGCTCGCGGAGGCGCGCGGCGACACAGCGGCGCACAAGGAAGCGCGAGCGCGCTCGCGGGCGCTCGTAGTGCTGCTCGCAGAGGTCGATCCCGTGACGGCGGGCGCGCGGGATCGTGGGCCCCTCCGCAGAGCGCTCGCGCGTCAGGCGCGTCGGGGGCGATGACGCGCCGGGCCCTGCCATTGACCGACCCGGGTACGGCTCCTACGCTCGCGCGCCCTATGAACCAAGGCATCTCCCCGACGACGGCCGAGCCCGCCACGAACGGGAACGCGTTCCTCGCGCTGCTCACGCAGATCAAGCCCGAGATCGAGCGCCGCATCGCCGCGCGGTTCGACGAGAAGATCACGCGGGCGCGCGCGTACGGGCCCGCGGTCGCCGTGATGCTCGAAGCGGCGCGGGACCTCTCCCTGCGCGGCGGCAAACGCGTGCGCGCAGGGCTCATCGCTGCCGGCTGGATCGTCGCTGGAGGTGAAGGCGCGCTCGAACCGGCGATCGACGCTGGCGTCGCGTTCGAGCTCCTGCAGAGCTACCTGCTCATCCAGGACGACTGGATGGACGGGGATCCGACGCGGCGCGGTGGTCCGAGCGTGCACGCGGCGCTCGCCAAGGAGCTCGGCGGCGAGCACATCGGCGCGACGTCGGCGATCCTCGCGAGCGACATGACATGGGGGCTCTCGGTGGAGACGCTCGTGTCGATCGCGGGGCTGCCGGCCGAACGGCGGCTCCAGGTGCTGCAGGTGTTCATGCGGATCCATGAGGACGTTGTGCTCGGCCAGCAGATCGACGTGCTCGGCAAGGCCGAGGACGTGGAGGCGATGCACGACCTGAAGACCGGGAGCTACACGATGCGCGGGCCGCTCAGCATCGGGGCGGCGCTCGCGGGCGGATCGCCGGAGCTGCACGCGGCGCTCGCGCGCTTCGCGGCGCCGCTCGGCATCGCGTTCCAGCTCCGCGACGATCTGATCGGGACCTTCGGGGATCACGCCGAGACGGGCAAGCCCGTGGGGAACGACATCATCGCGGGCAAACGCACGTCGCTCGTGGCCGAGGCCGAACGGCTCGCGAACGAGGACGAGCGGCGCGCGCTCGCGCAGGCGCACGGGCGAGCGGACGCGGACGCGGCGGCGATCGCAGCGGCGACGCGGGCGCTCGTGACGTCGGGCGCGCGCCGGGCCGTAGAGGAGCGGCAGCGGGCGCTCTGCGACGCCGCGGCGAAGGAGGTCGCGTCGATGCCGGTGTCGGCCGCGGCGCGCGCGATCCTCGCCGGCGTGGTGGAGGCGCTCCGGGTTCGTCCCGCAAGGTCGGAGGCGTGCTCGTGACGGGCCAGGCGAGCACCGAAGGCACCGCGTCGGGGAAGGTGATCCTGTTCGGCGAGCACGCGGTCGTGTACGGGTCGCCCGCGATCGCAGCCGGCCTCGATCGCGGGGCGCGCGCCGTCGTGACGCGGCAGCCGAGCGGGCCGAGCACGCTGCGGCTCGGAGACGGCACGGTCGTCGCGGATGCGTCGTCGGCAAGTGATCTCGGGCGGGCGTTCTCGGCGCTCTTGGAGGTCGCCCCGGCGATTCCGCCCGTGCACGTGGAGGCGCGCTGCGATCTGCCGCCGGGCGGAGGGCTCGGCAGCTCGGCGGCGCTCGCCGTTTCGATCGCGCGCGCGGCGGAGGCGCTCGCGCGCAGCGGCGAGATCCGCCCCGAGGAAGGCGCGGCGATCGAGGCTCGTGTGCTCGCGCGCGCGGCCGCGTGGGAGCGGATCTTTCACGGCAATCCCTCGGGGATCGACGCGACGGCCGCGGCCCAAGGAGGGATCTTTAGGTTCACGCGTGCCGAGGGCGCGCGGCCGATCACGCCGCGCCACGATCTCGTCCTGTGCGTTGGATCCACGGGGCACCCGTCGTCGACGCGAACGACGGTCGAGCTCATCGCCTCGCAACACGCGAAGGATCCCGTGCTCGTGAAGCGATCGATCGACGCGATCACGTCGATCGTGGGCAACGCAGTGCTCGCCATCGAGGCCGGCGACATGCGCGCGCTCGGCGATCTCATGAACATGAACCAGCTCGTGCTCTCAGGTCTGTTCGTCTCGACGAGCGAGCTCGAGGAGCTCTGCGCGCTCGCGCGGTCCGCAGGCGCGCTCGGCGCGAAGCTCACGGGCGGTGGCGGCGGCGGGTGCGTGCTCGCGCTCGTGCCGCCCTCGTTCCGGAGCGACGGCACGCGAGACGAAGCGCGCGAAGCCGAAAGCGCCGCGCGCATCCTCGACGCCTGGCGAGGCGCCGAGGGCCACTACGAAGGTTTTTGTGCGCGCATCGGCGCGGGCGGGCGCTCGGAGACGCGGGGCGCCGAAGGAGGTTTGTCTTGACGATTCGCGCGGCGAAAGCAACGGCGCATCCGAACATCGCGCTGGCGAAATACTGGGGCAAACGCGCGGACGGCGTGAACCAACCCGCGGTCCCGAGCCTCTCGGTGACGCTTGCGGGCATGGCCACGACGACGACCGTGGCCTTCGATCCGGCGCTTACGGAGGACACGTTCCTGCTCGGCGGCGCGCCGGCCGACGAGGTCGCGCACGGCCGCGTGGTCAAGCTCCTCGATCGGGTGCGTCGTGCGGCGGGGATTTCGACGCGTGCGCGCGTCGAGAGCGGCAACGATTTCCCCACGGCCTCGGGCCTCGCGTCGAGCGCGTCGGGCTTCTCGGCGCTCGCGCTCGCGGCGCTCAGCGCGGCGGGGCTCGACACGGCTCCGACGCAGGTGAGTGATCTCGCGCGGCGGATCTCGGTATCCGCAGCGCGCTCGGCGTTCGGCGGGTTCGTGGAGCTGCCGGTGGGGAGCCCCGGCGAGGGGGATCTCGCGGCAATCCCGATCGCGCCCCCGGAGCATCTGGCGCTGCGCGTCGTCGTGGCCGTGACGCGGGAAGGCCCGAAGGCCGTGGGCTCGACGGACGGCATGGAGCACACGGTTCGTACGAGCCCGTATTTTCCGGCGTGGGTCGCGTCCGCGCCCGCGCTCTGCGCCCGCGTGCGCGAGGCGATCTTGCGGCGGGATCTCGAAGCGCTCGGCGTCGCCGCCGAGGAGAGCGCGCTCGCCATGCACGCGACCAGCATCGCGGCGCGGCCGGGGCTGCTCTACTGGACCGGCGGCACG
Organism: Polyangium fumosum; assembly: GCF_005144585.1. Taxonomy (GTDB): domain Bacteria; phylum Myxococcota_A; class Polyangia; order Polyangiales; family Polyangiaceae; genus Polyangium; species Polyangium fumosum. Next base: position 48,050 of record NZ_SSMQ01000030.1, read on the forward strand.
GTGGAGGCGCTCGAAGAGGTGCGCAGGCTCCGCGCGCGTGGGCTGCTCGCGTACGCGACGATCGACGCGGGTCCTCACGTGAAGGTTATGACGACGCCGGAGGACGAGCCGCGCGTGACGGCCGCGCTCGCCGAGGTGCCGGGCGTCAAACGAACGATCGTGGCGTCGCCCGGCGAGGGCGCGCGGCTCCTGGATCGAACGTGATCACGCGGGCGCCGGGCAAGATCGTCGTCTCCGGGGCATATGCCGTCCTCGAAGGAGCGCCTGCGCTCGTCGCGGCCGTCGATCGATATGTGATGGCGGACGCGAGCCGCACGAGCGAGTTCGTGACGGAGGAGGTCCGCGCGGCGATCGACGCAGGCATCCTCCACCACGCGCCCGCGTTCGACGCGTCGGCCCTGCGCGCGCCGATGCCCGACGGTACGACACGCAAGCTCGGGCTCGGATCGAGCGCGGCGATCACGGTCGCCTCGATCGGCGCGGTCCTCGCAGCGACGATCGAAGACGAGGCTGCGCTGCAGCGCGCGGTCTTCCCGCTCGCGCTCGCCGCGCACCGGAAAGCGCAGCCGCGCGGCAGCGGCATCGACGTCGCTTCGAGCGTATTCGGTGGGATCGTGGCGTGCCGGCTCGCGCCCGAGGGCGCGCTCGACGTCGTGCCGTTCACGCTGCCCGAAGGCGTCGTCCTCGAGGTCTTCGCGTGCCCCACGGCGGCCTCGACGGGCGCGCTCGTCGAGAAGGTCCAGGGCCTTCGCGCGACGGATCCCGCGACGTACCGGCACCTGCTCGACGAGATCACGGACGGCGCGCAAGCCGCCCTCGAAGCGCAGGACGCCGCGGGGTTCGTGCAAGCGATCACGGCGCAACTCGACGCGCTCGCGGAGCTCGGTCGTGCGGCCGGCGCTCCCATCGTGGTGGACGACGTGGCCGATCTCCGGCCGTTCGCGCGCGCCGAAGGCGCGAGCTTCGGCCCGAGCGGCGCCGGCGGCGGCGACATCGCCCTCTGGATCGGCCGGACGCCCTCGTCCGCAGCCTTCCGCGCGCGCGCGGCCGCACGAAAGCTCGAACCCCTCGACACGCGCATCGGCCCCCCGGGTCTCTCCGTCGGTTGAACGACCCGAGCAGGCCGGCGCGACCTCCCCCACCGATCCTCCCGCGCCTCATCACCCTCGCTGCGCCGAGTCTCCACGGAACATGCGCATGGAGGCGCGTTATCCCTCCCGAGCGACCATGCACCGTGACCCTCCCCTTCCCCTCCCCTCGTTGCGCCACTTCTCCATCCCCGAGCGACGCGCCGAGGTCGCGCGTCTCGTCGGCCTCGCCCCTGCGGAGCTCGAACATGCGCTTCGATCGGGCGGCCTCGACGAATCGACCGCGGACGCGATGGTCGAGAACGCGCTCGGCACGCTGGCCTTGCCGTTCGGCGTCGCGCCGGGCGTGCGCGTGAACGGCAAGGACTACCTCGTGCCCATGGCGATCGAAGAGCCGAGCGTCATCGCCGCCGCGTCGAACGCCGCCAAGCGCGCGCGCAAGGCCGGCGGGTTCGTCGCGGAGATCGATCCCTCGATCGTCGTCGCGCAGATCGAGGTGCACGACATCGCCGATCCTGCGGGTGCGCTCGCGCGGATCGAGGGCGCGGCCGCGGAGCTCGTCGCGCGGGCAAACGAAGCGATCGGCAACCTCGTCGCGCGCGGCGGCGGCGCGCGACGCTCTTCCGTGCGTGATCTCGGCGGCGGCATGATCGTCGTCCACGTGCACGTCGACTGCCTCGACGCGATGGGCGCGAACCTCGTGAACACCGTCGCCGAGGCCGTGGGCGCGCGCGTGGCCGAGCTCGCGCGCGGGACGCTCGGCCTGCGCATCCTCTCGAACTACTGCGACGAGCGGGTCGCCCGCGTGCGCGTTCGTTTGCCCGTCGAGGAGCTCGCGAGCGCACGGGTGTCCGGGCTCGACGCGGCCCGCGGCATCGCGCAAGCCTCGGCGTTCGCCGAGCGCGATGTCTACCGCGCCGTAACGCACAACAAGGGCATCATGAACGGCGTCGACGCCGTCGTGCTCGCGACCGGCAACGACTGGCGCGCGGTCGAGGCCGGCGCACATGCGTACGCGGCGCGCGAGGGTAGCTACCGCCCGCTCGCCACCTGGCGCCTCTCGGACGACGAGCAGGCCCTCGAAGGACAGCTCGCGCTCCCCCTCGCGCTCGGCATCGTCGGAGGCGCCTTGCGCGCGCACCCGGGCGCCCGCCTCGCGCTCGCGCTCCTCCGCGTGACGTCCGCGGCAGAGCTCGCCGCCGTCGCGGCCGCCACGGGCCTCGCGACGAACCTGTCGGCCCTCCGCGCGCTCTCGACCGAGGGGATCCAGCGCGGCCACATGGCGCTGCACCACCGGGCGACGGGCGGGCCCTCGGAGCGTGGTCCCCGAACGACGAACGGCTCCGGGGCTTGCGAGCCCCCCGCCGCGGGAGAGGCTAAGCTGCCGCGCTGATTCGCGCCGACGCGCGGATCCCGAGGTGCCCTCGCATGACCGCGCCCCGCTTCGCCCACCTGCTCCGCCCCGAGCTCGCGGACCTCGCCGCGTACGTCCCGCACACGGGCGACCACGAGATCCGGCTCGACGGCAACGAGGCCCCGCCGCTGCTGTCCTCGAACGCGCGCGCCGGCGTGGCGCATGCGCTCGCGGCGGGCGGGCTCGAGCGATATCCGGATCCACGGGCGACCGAGCTGCGCGAGGCGATCGCCGCGCACGTGGGCGCGACGCCGGACGAGATCCTCGTCGGCACAGGCTCCGACGAGGTGATCGCGCTCCTCCTCACCACGCTCTCGCAGCCCCGCGCGGGCGCCGACGCGGCGACGATCCTCACGCCGTCGCCCACATTCGTCATGTACCGGCTCAGCGCAGCGGCGCGCGGCATCCGCGTCCTCGAGGTGCCGCTCGACGAGCGCTGGGATCTCGACGTCGCGCAGATGCGCGCGGCGATCGAAGCCGGACAACCGAACATCGTTTTCCTCGCGACGCCGAACAACCCGACCGGAAACCGCATGTCGGAGGATCGGATCCGCGCCGTGATCGAGGCCGCCGAAGGCGCGCTCGTCGTGCTCGACGAGGCCTACGTCGCGTTCGCGCCCGCGAGCCTCGCGCACCTCCGCCACGTGTACCCGAACGTCGCGATGCTCGGCACGATCTCCAAGATCGGGTTCGCGGCGCTGCGGATCGGCTGGCTCGTGGGGCCGGTCGAGCTCATCCGCGAGGTCGACAAGGTACGCCAGCCCTACAACCTCCCCACGCCCTCGCAGCGCGCCGCCACGTTCGTCCTGCGCGAGCTCCGCGCCGAGATCGATCACGTCGTCGCGCACGTCGTCGGGGAGCGCGAGCGGCTCGGGCGGGAACTCGGGCGGCTCGGCTTCGGGGTCTCGCCGAGCGACGCGAATTTCCTTTGGGTTGAAACGAAACGGCCGGCGAAGGACGTCTTCGAGGGGCTCGCGGCGAGCAAGATCCTCGTGCGGAGTTTTCACGCTCGCGGCGGGCGCCTCGCGAACCGGCTGCGCATCACGATCGGGACACGCGAAGAGAACAACAGGTTGCTCGAAGCGATCGCGAGGTGGGCATGATCCGGCGCCGTCGCTCGGCAGCGATCCTCGCCGCTGCCATCACGCTGCTCGGCCTCGTGGCAGGCTGCGGGGATCCGACGGTGATCCGCGTGATCGACGGCGTGCCCACGCAGGGGCGGTTCATCTCGTACGAGGCGTACGCGTACTACGCGCGCGGCACGGAGGCCGAGGCGCACGGCGATCTGCCGCTCGCGATCACGCTCTACCGCGGCGCCGCGGAGAACGACGCGAAGAGCGTCGAAATCTGGACGCGTCTCGGCGCGGCTTCGTGTGCGAGCCCCGACGCGCGGGCCTTCGCGGGAGAAGCCTTCACCCGCGCCGAAGAGCTCGACCCGACGTACGAGCCCCTCGCCCGCGCACGCGCGCGCTGCGCGGCCGACACGGGGCACCTCGCCGAGGCGCTGAAGCACGCCGCACACGCCGTCGCGCTCGATCCTGGGCAGGACGACGCGGTCCTGCTCTACGCCTCGCTGCTCGAACGCACGGGGCGCGTGGCGGACGCCGAACGCACGCTCGACGCGCTCGTCATCGAGCGGCCCACCTCCGTGCAGGGATGGCTCGCTCGATACGAGCTCGCGTTGCGCCTTCACGATGCGGTGACGGCCGAGCGAGCGGCTCGCGCGTTGCGTCAACGAGCACCTCGCCTCGCGATGCGCGTCGCCGCCGAGGTGCCAGCGCTCGCCCCGCTCGCCGAGGTCGACGCGGCCCTCCGCGCCGGTGACCTCGACGCCGCGCGAAAAGCCGCTCGTCGCGCCCACCTACCCGCGCCAGAGCTTGCCGTGCGTGCCGCGGCGCTTGGCCTCCCTCGCCTCGCGCGTGACCAGGCCGAGCTCGTCCTCGGCGCCGATCCCTCGTCGAACTCCGCGCGGATCGCGCTCGCCGTCGCCGCGGATCTCTCCGGCGACACGGCCCTGCTCGCGACCGCGCTCGACGCCCCGAAGGACACGCCCACCGTGGCGCCCTCCCCCCTCGCGCGCCTGCTCTTCACCGACCTGCTCGGAAGGCGCGCGGGCCGCGACGCCGCGCGCGCCTTCGCCGGCGCGGACCTCGTTTCCCCCGACGCCCCCTCGCCGGATCCTCTGCTCGAAGCCGCCCGCAAGCGCGTGCGTGCGCTGCTCGCGCCCTCGAGCAAGGGCGCGTAGCGCTACTTCTTCTCGACCTTCTCCGGAGAAGCCTTCTCGTCCGCGGCCTTCTTCTCGTCCGCGGCCCGCTTCTCCTCGGCGGCCTTTCGCCTCACCTCGGGATCGTCCTTCTTCGCGTCGTACTCGAGCGTCAGGTCGAGCGTGTTCTCGCCTTCCTTCAGGGTGATCCGCTGCTCGACGACCTTGTCGATCGACGGGAGGAACGCGCTCACGCGCACCTCACTGCCAACGGGGATGCCGGGGATCTCGTATTGCCCGTCGAGGCCCGTGACCGCGTGGGTCGCGTAGGCGAGCACGTAGACGTCCGCCGTGAGGAACGGGTTCGGCAGCTCATCGCGCAGCATGTAGTGCCCGGGCTCGAACGCGTAGAGCTTCACCGGCGCGCCCCCCGGCACGGCCACGAGCACCGCCTTCTTCGGCGCGCCGTCGACGTAGGGCATGTAGCTCTCGATCTTGTCGATGTTCGCGACCTCGATGCGCTGGCCGAACGTGAGCGCCATCGTGCGGCGCGCGAAGGCGCAGCCGTGGATGGTGATCTTCGCGGCCTCCTCGCGTGCCGGGACGAACCCCTTGTAGCCCGTCACCGCGACGAGCACGTCGGCCGCCGCGCCCTCGAGCCCCACGCGGAAGAGTTTTCCGTAGGTCGCCGAGGCCTCGCCGCACTTGCCCGCGGGGAACTTGAAGCTCGTCGCAGGCGGCGCGTCGCCCTTGATGCGCACCGTGCCGCGCACCGTGGCCTTGGGGCCTTCGTACGGCGCCTCGTTCTTCGGGTTCACGACCTTCGCGATGTCCGCGTTGGAGCGACCGATGCCGTTCGGAATCGGCCCCTTCGGCGCAGGCGCCGCCGATGCCTGCGGCGCAGCGGAGCCCGGCGTCGCTTGCTGGCTGGTCGCCGGCTTCGCGTCGTTGTTCGTGGGCGCGGCGCCGTTCTGGCAGCCCAGCGCAGCGACGCACGGGACCACGAGGAGCCAGGCCATCGAAGTTCGGTTCATCGCCCCGGCCGTGGGCAAGCCCTGCGCCGCGCTGGATCGCAGCCGTTTCGAGGGAGCCTGCCGCAAACCCTGCCAACCGAGTTGTCGGTTCATGTCAACCTCGTTGCCATACCCCCGGCGACGCTGCAAAACAGCCGTCGCCGGGGCAAGGAACCTGTCTGAGGGAGGAAGCGAGGAGCGCGAAGGGAACCCGAAGGCCCCGCGGTGTCAACGCGTGGCGAGGGCCGCCTCGACCGCGATCTGCAGCGACGTCGTCGGCCACAGGCCGAGCACGAGCACGAGCACGCCGGCCACGACAAGCGCCGTCGCGACGTACCCCGAGCGCATCGGCTTCGCGATGGGCGCGCCGGGCGCAGGCTCGCGCATGTACATGTAGACCATCACGCGCAGGTAGTAATACGCGGAGATCACACTGTTCAGCAGCAGGATGACCGCGAGCGGGTAGAGCCCGGCGCCGATCGACGTCTTGACGATGTAGAGCTTGCCGAAGAAGCCCGCCGTCGGAGGCACGCCCGCGAGCGAGAGCAGGAAGAGCGAGAACGCGAAGCCCGCGGCCGGGTGCCGCTTGCCCACGCCCGCGAGATCCTCGTAGCTCACCGCCTCCGCGCCGCGGCTGCCCATCAGGATGAGCGCGCCGAACGCGCCGACGGTCGAGACGGTGTACGTGAGCAGGTAGAACATCACGCTCCCCTGCGCATCGCCGCCCGCGCGCATCGTCGCGACGACGCCCACGAGCACGTACCCCGCATGCGCGATGCTCGAGTACGCGAGCATGCGCTTCACCGACTCCTGCTGGCCCGCGACGAGGTTCGCCACCGTCATCGTGAGCACCGCGAGCAGCGCGACGACCGGAGGCCAGCCCGCCGCCCACGACTCGAGCCCGCCCTCGCCGAACCCGCCGATGAGCACGCGGAGCATCGTGGCGAACGCCGCGCACTTCACGGCCACGGCCATGTACGTCGTGGTCGGCGTCGGCGCGCCCTCGTAGGCGTCCGGCGTCCACATGTGGAACGGCACCGCGCTCACCTTGAACGCGAGACCCACGATGATGAGCACCGCCGCCGTGATCACGAGCGCGAAGTTCGGCCCCTTGCCCGGCTGCACGTTCGCGATCGCCTCGCGGATGCCCGCGAGATCCGTGTGCCCCGTCGCGCCGTAGAGCAGCGCCCCGCCGTAGAGCAGGAGCGCGGCCGCGAACGACCCGAGCAGGAAGTACTTCACTGCGGCCTCGGTGCTGCGCAGCGAGGCGCGGCGGAAGCCGACCATCGCGTACACGCCGAGCGACATCGTCTCCAGCCCGAGGAAGAGCGAGAGCAGATCCCCCGCCGCAGCGAGGATCATCGCGCCCACGGTCGAGAAGATGATGAGCGGGTAAAACTCGCCGCGATCGAGCCGATGCTCCGGCAGGTAGCCACCCGCGAGCAGCGCGGCGAGCGCGCCGCCGAGGCAAAGCACGAACTCGAAGAACAGGGTGAAGCGGTCGACGATCACCCAGGGCGCGACCAACGACGCGCCCTCGAGCTTCTCGGGACCCACGAACCAGATCGCCGCGGCGAACACCGCGCCTGCGAGCAGCGTAACGGTCGTGCCGAGCGAGAGCTCCGACGAGGGACCCGCGTCCCTGTCGTCCGACGTCTCGTCGACGCGGCGCTTCGAGAACGCCTCCGCCACCATCAGGAGCAGGCCGCCGAGGCTGACGATGAGCAGCGGCGACAGACCGAGGAAGAGCCCCGTACTCACTGCGCCACCTTCCCTTCACCGCCGAGCGCCGCCTGCGAACCCTCGCCGCCCGCCGCCGGCGCCTCGGGCTGCTCCTTCTTGGGCATGCCCTTCAGGAACGCCGGCGAGAACGTGTCCTCGGGCAGGAGCTTCGCGTCACGCTCGTCCGCGAACAGGATCGCCTGGCCCGATACGACCTTGTACTGGTTGTGGTGGAGCAGGATCGACTCCTTCATCCGATCGAGGAAGATCGCGGGGAAGAACCCGATGACGAAGATCATCAGCACGAGCGGCGCGAGCGCGAGCGACTCGCGCACCGTGAGATCGGGCAGGTGCTTGTTCTTCGGGTTCGTGAGCGGACCGAAGAACATCTTCTGGACCACGTAGAGCATGTAGACCGCCGCGAGGATCACGCCGGCCGCCGCGCCCACCGTGTGGATCCCGGCGAACTTGCCGAGCCGCTCGGAGAGGAACGTGCCCATGATGACGAGGAACTCGCCGACGAACCCGTTCGTCCCCGGCACGCCGACCGACGCGAACGTCACGATCAGGAAGACGACCGCGTAGATCGGCATCACCTTCGCGAGCCCACCGAACTCGTCCACCTCGCGCGTGTGGCGCCTGTCGTAGATGACGCCGACGAGGAGGAAGAGCGCGCCCGTCGACACGCCGTGGTTGACCATCTGGAGCACCGCGCCCTGCATGCCCATCGGCGTCGCGCTGAAGAGCCCCAGCATCACGAAGCCAAGGTGCGCGACCGACGAGTACGCGACGAGGCGCTTCACGTCGCGCTGCTTCCACGCGACCAGCGCGCCGTAGAGGATGCCGCCCAGGATCGCCACGCCCGCCAGGTTCGCCGACAGGTTCGAGGCCGGCCCCGGGAAGAGCCCCATCGAGAAGCGCATGTACGCGTAGGTGCCGAGCTTCAGCATCACGGCGGCCAGGATCACTGAGCCGCCCGTCGGCGCCTGCACGTGCGCGTCCGGCAGCCACGTGTGCACCGGCCACATCGGCACCTTGATGAAGAACGCCAGCGAGAAGGCCCAGAAGCAGAGGAGCTGCGCGCTCTTCGGGAGCACCACGCGCGAGAGCGCGAGGTAGTCGAACGTGAAGTCACCCGTGAGCTTCTGGTGCGTCCACACGAGGTAGATGATCGCGGCCAGCATCAGCACCGAGCCGGCCATCGTGTAGAGGAAGAACTTGATCGCCGCCTTCACGCGATCCGCGCCGCCCCAGATGCCGATCATGAGGAACATCGGCACGAGCATCAGCTCCCAGAACACGTAGAACAGGAAGAGATCGAGCGCGAGGAACGCGCCGATCATCCCGCCCTGCAGGAGCAGGAGAGCGAAGCAGAACTCCTTGATGCGCGTCTTGATCGAGCCGAACGACGCGTACGCCGCGATCGGCGTGACGAACGTCGTGAGGAGCACGAGCCACAGGCTGATGCCGTCGATCGCGACGTGGTAGCGGATGCCAAGCGTGGGCATCCAGTCCTTGATGTACTGGAAGTGCCAGCCCGCGGTCATCGGGACGGTGAGCAGCCAGAGCGACGCGACGAACCCGATGCCGAGCACCACGTACGTGAAGCCGCGGAGCAACGAGAGCATCTGCCGCGGGATGAACAACACCGCCGCCGCGCCCACGAGGGGCAGCGCGATGAGCAGGTTGAGCAGGTGGGGCCACTCGCCCGGGACCTTCGCCGCCTGCGCCGCGCCTTCGGTCGGCCAGAGCCAGATCACGAAGAGCGTGGTGAGGGCCGTGATGAAGCCCAGGCCGGCGCGTTGCTTCGTCGACGCGTCGCCCCGCGGGACGAGTGCGCCGAGGATGCCCGCGCCGATCGCAGGCCAGTACTGAAACACGAAATCGAGCGGGCTCATTGTGCGCCTCGCGGGTTGATGAGCCCGGGGATGTCCTTCGCAGGAATGCTACCGCCGCCCGCCGGCACCACCGTCCCAGGCACGAGCGGGACAGGCGCCGCAGAGGACGGGAAGCCGCGGCCAGGCCGCGTGACCGCGAACGACTGGGTCGCCTCCTGCGCGAACGCGTTGCGCACGTGCAGCTTGACGTCCTTCGTCTCCCCGGGATTGACGTTGATGCGGACCTCGCGGACCACGCCGAAGTCCTTCTGCTCCGTCCCCGTCCCCTCCCAGCGGTAGGTGTAGCCGGGGCCGGGCGCCGCCGAGATGACCACCTCGCCGGCCGAGCGGAGCTTCGAATCGTCGACCGTCGCTTCCGCGTGCGGCCGGACCAGGAAGAAGCCCACGCCCGCGAGGCCGAGGGCCATCGCAGCGCCGTAGACCTGCACGCGGCCGGTCTGGAACGTGCGGAGGACCGTCCCGAAGAACGCGACGATCGCCGCCGTGAGCTTCGCGAGGACGCCGTCGATGAGCCACTTGTCCGCGGCCGTGAAGATGTCCGCGAGCGCGTCCACCATCCCGACGACCACCGCGTCGTAGAGCTCGTCGATCCGCCACTTGTCGTAGATGAGCCTGTAGAGGCCCGGCGCCGCCTTCTTGAACGACTCCTCCGGCGCGCCGCCCTTGTTCAGGTACACGACCATCGCCGCGCCCGTGCCGCCGAGGAACGCCGCCACGCCGGGGCCCATCATCGGCCACATGAGCTTCTCGACGCCCTCGGCGCGCAGCACGACGGCGTCGTGCGCCCGCGTGAAGACCGGCGAGAGCATGTGCCCGAGCGGCTCGATGTGGATCGGCTCGGCCATCAGGAAGCCCGCGAAGACCGCGAAGACCGCGAGCACCATGAGCGGGAGCGTCATCGCGAGCGGCGACTCGTGGGGCTTCGGCCCCTCGAGCGGCGCGCCGTCGTCGTGGTGATCGTGGTGATCGTCGTGGCCATGATCGTCATGACCGTGGCCGTGCTTCGGCTCCTTCCAGCCCGCGACGATCTTCCACCCGCGGAACTCACCGTGGAACGTGAGGAAGTAGGCGCGGAACATGTAGAACGCCGTCATCGTCGCGGCGACCACGCCGACCCAGTAGATCCCCTGGCCAAGCCACGAGGGCCACGTCCAGAGCGGCTCCAAACGGCCGACCTCCGGCGCGACGATCTTCGTCGAGAACGCGCGCCACAGGATCTCGTCCTTCGACCAGAAGCCGGCGAGCGGAGGCGCGCCGGCGATCGCGAAGCACGAGAGCAGGAACGTCCACCGCGTGATGGGCATGAACTTCTTCAGGCCGCCCATGTTGCGGATGTCCTGCGACTTGTCCGTGTCGTGGATCCGCGCGTGCATCGCGTGGATCACCGAGCCTGCGCCGAGGAAGAGGCAGGCCTTGAAGAACGCGTGCGTGAAGACGTGGAAGAAGCCCGCGGCGAACGCGCCCACGCCGACGCCGATGAACATGAACCCGAGCTGGCTCACCGTGGAGTAGGCGAGCACCTTCTTCAGGTCGTGCTGGAACAGGCCGATCGACGCGGCGAAGATCGCCGTGGCGCACCCGAGCACCGCCACCGTCGCCATCGCGGCCGGCGACATCAGGAACACCGCCGACGTGCGCGCGACGAGGTAGACGCCCGCCGTGACCATGGTGGCCGCGTGGATGAGCGCGGAGACCGGCGTGGGACCCGCCATCGCGTCCGGCAGCCAGACGTAGAGCGGGATCTGCGCGCTCTTGCCGGCGGCGCCGAGGAACATCGCCAGGCCCACGAGCGTCGAGGCGTAGACCTGCACGCCCTTCTCGGGCAGGAACAGGTGCACGATCGCCTTGTACGCCGCGTTCGCGCCGGGGTTCGCCGCGTCCCACTGCGACTCGATCGGGAGGTTGCCGAAGGGCCAGATCGTGACCGGATCGAGCAGGTTCCGCGCGTTCGCGTTGATCTCCGCGAAGCGCAGCGATCCCGTGTAGTAGAGCAGGATCGCCATCGCCACGAGCAGACCGAAGTCGCCGATGCGGTTGACGATGAACGCCTTCTTGCCCGCGGTCGCGTTCTTCTCGTCGCCGAACCAGAAGCCGATGAGGAGGTAGCTACAGAGACCGACGCCCTCCCAGCCGACGAAGAGCACGGCCATGTTGTCCGCCATGACGAGCGTCAACATGGCGAAACAGAAGAGGTTCAAGTACGCGAAGAACCGGTGGTAGCCCGGGTCCTTCACCATGTACTCGCTCGAGTACAGGTGGATCAGGAACCCGACGCCGGTGACCACCAGCATCATCGTCGCGCTCATCGCGTCGACGCTGAAGGCGACGTCGATGGGAACCGTTTGTCCCATCCGCCCGTTCAACGAGAACCAGCGCCAAGCGGTCCACGCGAGCGTGCCGCCGCCCTCCCCCTTCGGCAGGAGGAGGAAGGTGGCGAGCGCCGCGATGAACGAACCGCCGAGGGCCGAGAGGGCCATCAGGCGGACGCCAGCCTTGCCGAGCCGCTTGCCAAAGACGCCGTTCACGAAGGCGCCGAGGAGCGGCAAGGCGAGGACGACCGCGAGGAGCGTGAAGTTCGTTGCGGGAAACTGAGCTTTGAGGGCTTCCACGCTAGTTCCTCAGGAGATCGGCGTCGTCCGAGCGCACCGTGCTGCGGAGCCGGAAGAACGCGAGGACGATGGCCAAGCCGACCGCGGCCTCCGCCGCGGCGATGGCGATGATGAAGAAGGTGAAGATCTGCCCGGTGTGGCCCCCCACGTGCTGGCGGTTGAAGGCGACCAGCGTGAGGTTCACGGCGTTCAACATCAGCTCGATGCTCATCAAGAGCACGAGCAGGTTGCGTCGGATCAAGAAGCCCACCGCGCCCGTCATGAAGAGCGCGGCGCCCACGATCACGAAGTACTCGAGCGGGACGGTCACGACCTCGCCTCCTTGGTCTGGGCTGCGTTGGGTGCGGGCGCCTGGCTCGGCTTCGCGTCCGCCGCGGGCAGCAGCGTGGGATCCACCTGCTTGCCGCGCGCGACCGCGACCGCGCCGATGACGGCCACGAGGAGCAGCGCGCCCGAGAGCTCGAACGGCACGAGCGCCGTCGAGAAGAGCTCGTGCCCGATCGACTCGATCGTGCCGAACTGCGGCGGCACGGCCGGGAGCGCCGTCGGCGTGCCCGACTGCGTGCGCATCACGAGCACCATCGCGCCGAGCCCGCTCACGAGCAGCGCGGCCGCGCCCACGTAACGCGCCACCGCGCCCCGGGCGTCGCGCTTCGACTGCGCCGACGGGCCGAGGAGCATGATCACGAACAGGAAGAGGATCACGACCGCGCCGGCGTACACGAGGAGCTGGATCGCCGCGAGAAACTCGGCGGCCAGCATCAGGTAGAGACCCGCGATCCCGATGATCGTCGAGAGGAGGCCCATCGCCCCGCGGATCGGGTTCTTCGCGCCCACGGTCACGACCGCGCCGAGCAGCGCGATGACCGAGCAGAGGCCGAAGAACGCGAGTTCGAGTTTGTTCACAGCGCGAGCCTCCCCGTCCCGGATTTGCCCTTCGTGCGCACGTGCTCCTCGAACTCCTTGCGGTACTTGCGCAAGAAGCCGAGCGCGGGCATCGCCGTGCCCTCGCCGAACGCGCAGATCGTGTTGCCCATGATGTTGTCCGCGATCTCGTGGAGCCGATCGAGCTCCTCCATCGTGGCCTCGCCGTGCACCATCCGATCGAGGATGCGGAAGAGCCACGCGCTGCCCTCGCGGCACGGCGTGCACTGGCCGCAGGACTCGTGGCGGTAGAACCGCATCAGGTTGTGCATCGCGAGCACGATGTCCGTGTTCTTGTTCAGCACGATCGCGCAGCACGTGCCGAGCATCGTCCCGAGCGCGCGGTACGTCTCCACGCCCATCGGCACGTCGAGCACGTTCTTGCCGTGCCAGCGGTGCAGCGGCGACTTCGCGTCCGGCGCATTCACCACCTCGTCGGGCCGCAGGATCGGGCACGACGAACCGCCGGGGATCACGCCGAGCAGCTCGCCGCCCTTCACGCCGCCGCCGAGGTCGTAGATGAGCTCGCGCAGCGTGAGCCCCACGCACGCCTCGAAGACGCCGGGCGTGTTCACGTGGCCCGAGACGCCGTAGAGCCGGCAGCCGCCGTCCTTCTGATCGTGCAGATCCGAGAGCTTGGAGAAGGCGTCGCCGCCCATCGCCAGCGCCACCGGCACCGCCGCGATCGTCTCGAGGTTGTTCACCGTCGTCGGCATGCCGAACGCGCCGGACTGGGCCGGGAACGGCGGCTTGAGCCGCGGCTCGCCGCGCTTGCCTTCGAGCGAGTTGAGGAGGCTCGTCTCCTCGCCGCAGATGTACGCGCCGGCGCCCGTGTGCACGTAGACCTCGACGGGGTAGTCGATCCCGAAGGGCTTCGCGCCGAGGTAGCCCTTGGCGCGCGCCTCCTTGATCGCGCCCCAGAGGCGCGCCTTCGACAGGTGCAGCTCGTCGCGGACGTAGATGTACGCCGCGTGCGCGCCGATGCCGAAGCAGCCGATGATGCAGCCCTCCACCACCGCGTGGGGATCGAGCTCCATGATCGTCCGGTCCTTGAACGTCCCGGGCTCGCCCTCGTCGGCGTTGATGACGAGGTAGTGCGGCTTCTCCGGCTTCGGAGGCCACGGCATGAAGCTCCACTTCACGCCCATCGGGAAGCCGGCGCCGCCGCGGCCGCGGATGTTCGCGGCCTTCATCTCCTCGACGAGGGCCTCCCGCGGCATCGAGAGCGCGCGCTTGGCCTGCTCATAGCCCCCGTCACGCTCGTACACGGGGAGCGTCCACCCCTCGGGGACGCCATACCGCTTCGTCAGATACGTCGTTTGTCGCAGCATGGGTCACTTGATGAGGCGATCGAGGATCCGATCGACCTCGGCCGTGGTGAGGTTCTCGTAGTAGTCCTTGTCGACCTGGATCATCGGCGCAGTGCCACACGAGGCGAGGCACTCCGCCGTCCGCAAGGTCACCTTCCCGTCCTTCGTCGTCTGCCCGACGTGGATACCGAGGCGCTTCTCGCAGTGGTGGAGGATCTCGTCCGCCCCGCGGAGCGCGCAGCTCAAGGTCTGGCAGACCCAGACCTGGTGCTTGCCCACGGGCTCCTTGTTGAAGAGCGTGTAGAACGTCACCACGCCCTTCACGTGCGCGGCCGACAGGTCGAGCCGAGCCGCCACCCACTCGACGACGTCGTCGGAGATCCATCCATTCTGCTCTTGGCAGAGATGGAGGACGGGGATGCAGGCCGCCTGGCGGTTCGGGTAACGCGAGAGGATTTCTTCGACGTGCTTCTCGCGGTCGGGAGACAATGCGAACTTCGTCATGTTCGTTCGCCAGCAGGGCTAGGGGTGGATCGAGGCGGCGGCAAGCGAGCACGTATCATCGTGCTCGACTTCGAGCCCCTCCGTCGGGCCACGAGCCAGACAGGAAGGAGAGCGAGCCGCCCGAAGGGTTTTGCCCGCGTTTCGCTCGGGCCCCTTCTGCAGGCGCGCGCACGCTAGTGAGCGACCCCCGGTTGTGTCAAGGCGCGCCGTTCGCCATGCCGAATCTTTCTGCTTTTCCCACGCGCATCGGCGCGCCCGAGCACACCCGAGCGGGGCTTCCGTTTCATGCGAGCGACGCGCCTCTCCCTCACCACGTGTGTGCGTTTGCTCGCTCGCAACCACGCGCGTCACACGATCGATCTCTGACGATCCCTTGCGTTGTGCTTGAGAAGTGGAGCGGACCTCCACTAGGCTGCCGGCCGCCGCGCGCCCTTCGCATTGGATCGAATGACGCACGGCGCCTCGGGAGGTGGTTCGTGTTCTGTCCGAATTGTGGGACACAAAACTCGGAGACGGCGACGACGTGCACGAAGTGCGGCTTTAACCTGAAAGGAGCCGCCGCGCCGAAGTTCAAGGGGACGATGCTGATGAGCCAGCAGCCCCCGACGCCGCCCGCGGGGGCCATGCCGGCGCCGCCGCCGATGGCGCCGCTGCCGGCCGCCGCGCCGCCGCCCCCGCCGGGACTGCCGCCCGGCGGCCCGACGCTGGGCGATCAGGGCCTCGCAGGCACGGTGATCGGTGTGCCGCCCGCGGGCCTCGGCCCGACGGCAGCCCCGCCGCTGGCCGCGCCCCCGCCTCCGCCGGGATATCCCGCGGCCGGCGGATTCGAGCCGCAGGGCGGACTCGGGAGCACGATCGCGATCGATCAGATCCCGAACTTCTCGCCTCCCTCGCCGAACCCGCCCGGCGTGCCGCCGGGGCCGCCCTCGCCCGGCGCGTTCCCGCCCCCGGCAGGCCCGCCCCCCGGCGGTGGCTTCGGCGCGCCTCCGCCCGGCGGACCCATGGGCGGCTTGCCTCCGGGCGGCTACGGCGCTCCTCCGCCCCCTGCAGGCGGCTACGGCGCTCCTCCGCCCCCCGCAGGCGGTTACGGTGCTCCCCCGCCCCCCGCGGGCGGGTACGGCGCTCCTCCGCCCCCCGCGGGCGCCGGGTACAGCGCGCCTCCGCCCCCCGCGGGCGGGTACGGCGCTCCTCCGCCCGGCGGCGCCTACGGCCCGCCGCCCGGGGATCCGAGCGCGATGGGCGCTCCCGGCGGCTACGGCGCGCCTCCCGGCGGCGCGTACGGCGCGCCTCCCGCGGGCGCGATGGTAGCTCCTGGCCAGTACCCCGGCGGCGCGATGGGCGCCCCGATGGGCATGGGCGGCGGCCCCATGATGGGCGCGCCGGGCGGCGGCATGGGCGGCATGCGCGGGACGACGCGCAACCCGACGACCGCGCTCCTCGGCACGCTCTTCTGCTGCGGCATGTACCACCTCTTCGGCGGCTACGGCATGCTGAACGAGCTCAAGGCCTACACGAAGGACGAGTCGCTTCAGACGTGGCACCTCTTCGTCCCGATCCTGAACCTGCTCATGATCCTGAAGCTGCCGGAGCTCGTGGCGCGGGCGAAGCAGCAGGCCGGCTCGCGCAACCCGCAGTCGGAGAGCCTCGTGATGTACATCCTGCTCTTCCCCTACGCGCTGGCGAAGGACCTGAACCAGGTCTGGGATCCGAACGCGGGTTGATCGTGCAGGACGAACCGGGGCGACGCGCGGACGAACCCCTCGCCGCCCCGGTCCCTCTTCACGCCCCCTACCCCTCCCCCGTCCCCCGACCCTCCCCACCACGACCCCAAGGATCCGCGCTCGGCCGCGCTACGCGCCTCGCCGCCGTCGGCGCCGTGTTTGCCGTCGCGGTCGCCGTGCGCTTCCCGCTCTGCCCGTTCGCGCTGATCACGCGCCATCCTTGCCCCGGCTGCGGCCTCACGCGCGCGGCCCTCGCCCTCGCCACGGGAGACCTCCACGAGGCGGTCCACTTCCACCCGCTCGTGATCCCCACGGTCCCCGTGGTCGCGCTCGTCCTCCTGCAAGGAAGCTACAACTACGTGCGCCACGGCCGCTGGTACACGTTCGCGTTCCAGCAGACGCGCTTTGTCACCCTCGGATCGATCGTCCTCGCCGTCGCCATGATCGCCGTCTGGCTCGCGCGCTTCTTCGGCGCCTTCGGCGGCCCGGTCGCCGTGTAGCCGGGCTGCGTTCGTTGGTCCCCCAAGGAACTCCGCGTCTCAGATCGCCCCGCGCGGCGCCGGCCTGCGCACGCCTCGACGCATGTGCGGCTCCGCCCTGGACGCGTCCTCCGACGGACGCGTCTTCGACGTGCGTGTCTCGTCCGCGCCTGCGAGCAGCCGGTTGTACGAGCGCTCGATCTCCTCGCCGAGCACGTCGAGCTCCTCGTCCGTGAGGCTGCGCTTGAGCTTCGGAAACACCACGTCCTCCTCGACGTCCGCGTGCTTCTCGAAGCGCTCGCGCAGCGCCGCGATCACCGCGGCGAACTGCGGCGCCGTGCGTGACATCGCGAGCGCGACACGCGCGGCGTCGAGGATCCGTGTGTGCTCTTCGCGCGCCTCGCGCACGCTCGCGTCGTCGCCGAGCCTGCTCGCGCACGCGATGTAGACGTACGCCTCCTCGACGCGGACGTGCGCCTCGACCGCGCGGAGCGCGGCGTAAAACGCCTCGTCGCTCCCCGCGCCCACCGGCGACGCCTCCACGAGCCGCGACAGAAGCGCACAGACGTCGCGGTGCTGTTGCTCCAACAGATCGAGTGCATCCATGAGCCCTCTCCTCCAAGCCTGTCGCTACGGCGGCGCTCTCCGCCAATGCGCCCCGCGGGCGGAACCGTGAGCGAATGCCGCGCAGCGCGGGCGTCCATGGCAAGGAGCGGGCCCACGGCGGGCGCGCACGGCGTGCTCGATGCGCCGTCCGCTGCCGCGTGGCGGGGGATCTCCTACCCTGCGAGCGCCGCGGCCGCCCCGGCGGCCTTCGCGCGCGGGCGCCTCAATCCGGAGAGCGCGCGCCGCATCTCCGCTGCGCCCGAGAACCGCGCGTCCGGGTGCTTCGCCAGCGCGCGCGACAGGAGCATGTCGAGCGCGCGCGGCACGTTTCGAAGCTCCGCGCGCAGCGGCACCGGCGCCTTGCGCACCGTCGCCACCGCCACGTCGAGGTCCCCTTCCCCCCGGAAAGGCAGCTTCCCCGACACCGCGTAGTAGAGCAGCAGCGCCGTCGCGAACAGATCACTCTGCGCCGTGATCGCGCGGCCTCGTGTCACTTGCTCCGGCGACATGAACCGGATCGTCCCCACGAGCGCGCCGCGGCTGTCCGCCGTCACCCCGTCCCCCGTGTCCACGCCCGGCTCGTGGGCGAACCCGAAGTCGAGCAGGAGCACCCGCGTCTCGCCGCTGGGCTCCTCGGTGAGCAGGACGTTCTCCGGCGTGAGATCCCGGTGCACGATCCCCGCCGCGTGCACGGCTTCGAGCCCGGCCAGGATCCGGTCCGTGATCTCGAGCGCGCGCCCGATCGACAGCGGCCCGTCTTCACGCACGACGGCCCCGAGCGTCCGGCCCCGGTAAAGCTCCATCAGGTAGTACGGCCGCCCGTCGCTCATGCGCCCGTGACCGAGCACCGGCGCCACGTTCGGGTGAACGACCCGACGCGTGAAAGAGATCTCCCGCTCGAACCGGGCGTGCGCCCCCTCGTCGTGGGCGAAGCAGGCCCGCAGCGTCTTCAGCGCCACGCGCCGGCCCGTCGAGATCTCGCGGGCCGCGTACACGAGCCCCATCCCGCCTTCGGCCACGACGCCCTCGAGCACCAGGCCCGGCACGTACGGAACGCCCTGATCCCCCTTAGGGCCGGGGAACGGGGCGTCGTTCGTCGGGAAGGGCTCCCGGGACAATCCTTGGGTGGAGTTCGGAGACGTCATGATCGGGGCAGCAGGTCATTTCTGCACGCTCCCCGTCAGGAATCACCCGAAAAGTGCATCCGCACCTTGCCCGGCTCGGATCAGGACCGTCCTCAACGTTCCCCGACGCAAGATGGACGGTAAGCGCACGTCCCAGCTACAGGTGCGGGAGGCCCGTGCGCCCGCAGAGCCGGATCGCTTGCTTTTTTCCGCGGCCGTTTTTGGGGTGTTCAGGAGGGCAGGAGCGACTTCAGACGCGCGACGAACGTGAGCGCGTCGAGCGGCGTCAACCGCTCGACCTCCACGGCGCGCAGCGTTTCGAGGACAGGCGCCGCCGCATCCGTGTCGGGTTTCGCCTTCGCGAACAGGTCGAGCTGCACCGAGCCCTGGCGGGTGCGTCCTCGCATCGTCGCGTGTTTGCCCGAGGGCAGCGGCGCGCCGGCTTCGAGCGTCGCGAGGATCGCCTTGGCCCGCGCGAGCACCGGCTCGGGCACCCCCGCGAGTCGGGCGACCGCGACGCCGTAGCTGCGGCTCGCCGGCCCTCGCACGAGCTTGTGCAGGAAGACCACGTCGCCGCCGTGCTCGCGCGCCGAGACCGACCAGTTCGCCACGCCGGGCCCGTGCTGCGCGAGCTCCGTCAGCTCGTGGTAGTGCGTGGCGAACATCGCGCGGCAGCCGACCGCGTCGTAGAGGTGCTCGGCCACGGCCCACGCGATCGCGAGCCCGTCGTACGTGCTCGTGCCGCGCCCGATCTCGTCGAGGATCACCAGCGATCGCCGCGACGCATCACGCAGGATCGTCGCCGTCTCGCGCATCTCGACCATGAACGTGCTCTCGCCGCGCGCCACGTTGTCGCTCGCGCCGACGCGCGAGAGCACGCGATCCACGACGCCGACCCGCGCCGCCTGCGCAGGGACGAAACTCCCGGCCTGCGCGAGGATCGTGATCAGCGCGACCTGGCGCATCAGCGTCGACTTGCCCGCCATGTTCGGGCCCGTGAGCAACCAGAGCCTATCGCCGCCGAGATCGAGCGTCGTGTCGTTCGGCACGAAGCGACCCGCCGCGGCGAGGCGCTCCACGACCGGATGCCGCCCGCCCTCGATCACGAGCGCATCCCCCATGTCCACCGCGGGCCGCACGTAGTCCTGCCGATGCGCCACGTCCGCGAGCGCCGCCGCCACGTCCCACGACGCGAGCGTCCGCGCGAGCTTGCGGATCCGCTCCGCGTTCTCCGCCACGACCCGCACGAGCCCTTCAAAAATGTCGGTCTCCCGCGCGAGCGCGCGTGACTCGGCGTTCTCCAGTCCATCCGCCAGCTCGTCGAGACGATCACTCGTGAACCGCTCGCCGCCGGCCACCGTCTGCTTGCGCCGGAAGTCCGGCGGCACCTTGCCGAGGTGTGTCTTCGTCACCTCGATGTACCAGCCGAACACCCGCGTGAAGCGGATGCGCAAGGACCCCGCGCCCGTCTTCTCCCGCAGCTCCGCTTCGAGCTTCGTCATCTCCTCCGCGCCGCCGCGCGCGAGCCTGCGTTGCGTGCCGAGCTCCGCGTCGTACTCCTCCCGGACGAACCCGCCCTCCCGCGCGAGCGCAGGCGGCCTGTCGACGAGCGCCGCCGCGAGCTTCGCCGCGATCTCCGGCAGCGTGTCCACCTCCGCGCCGAAAAGCTCTCGTGCTTCGCCCGTCGAACGTTGGGGGCTCCGCCCGGACAAGCCGAGCTCTGCCCCCAAACCCCCGGCCGCATCCACGATCACCCGCGTCGCCGCCACCGCAGCCGGCGCCGCGAGGAGCCCGTCCCGGAGCGCGCCGAGATCCTTTGGCGTCGCCTCGCGCAGCACCGTACGCACGCTGAGCCGCTCCAGATCACCCACCCTCGCGAGCGCCTCCCGCAGATCCCCCCGCGCCCGCGGGTTCTCCACGAACGCCTGCACCTCGTCGAGCCGCCGCCGGATCGACGCCACGTCGATCAGCGGCGAGAGCAGCCTCCGCCGCAGGAGCCGCGCCCCCGCCGGCGTCACCGTCGCGTCCACCGTCTCGAGCAACGTCCCCTTCCGCGACCCGTCCGCCCCTCGCACGAGCTCGAGGTGCACCTGCGCCGTCTCGTCGATCCGCATCGTCGCTGTCGGGTCGTACGGCGCGATCCTCCGCACGGGCAGCGGGCTGCCCGGCGTGCACTTGTGCGCGAACCGCAGCGCCCGCGCCGCCGCCCGCCGCGCCGAGAGCGACAACGTCGACGCCGCCTCCGCCGCGATCGGCTCCGCCACCGCTCCGTCGATCGTGGCCGCCACGTCTCCATCGTCGAGCGGCTCGTCGTCCCGCAGCACCGCCCGGGGCGCCGCGAGCTCGGCGCCCTTCTTCACGTCCGGGTCGAGCCCCCCGCCCACGAGCACCTCCCGCGGATCACAACGCGCGAGCTCCGCGAGCAGGGACGCGAGATCGGGAATCATCCCGGCCGACAGCTCCCCGGTCGAAAGATCGAGCAGCGCAATCCCTCGTTCCGCATTGCCGGACTCGTTGTCCACGGCCACGAGGTAGTGGTTTGCCCGCGCGTCGAGCTGCTCCGTGTCCGTCACGAGCCCCGGCGTGATCACCCGCACCACCTGCCGCGGCACGATCCCCTTCACCGTCGAGGGATCGGCCATCTGCTCGCAGATGGCCACCTTGTGCCCGAAGGCGAGCAGGCGGGTGACGTATCCGGCAGCCGCGTGGTGGGGCACACCGGCCATCGGTTCTTCGTCGGGATTCCCTTTGTTCCGGCTCGTGAGGGTGATGTCGAGGAGGCGCGCCGCAATGACGGCGTCCTCCCGGAACATCTCGTAAAAATCCCCCATCCTGAAAAACAGGATTGCATCGGGATGGGCAGCCTTGGCCTCCTCGTACTGCCGCATCACGGGGGTGAGCTTTTTGCCGTTGCTCCGAGCTTGCACGGCCCCCCCTTACCATGATTCGCCCGGCGGGTCCGCTTCGTTTGTCCAGGGCGCCTAGGAAAAACGACGCACCTCGACAGACGTTCAGGGTCCGTGGACGAACCTTGGCTTCAATAATACTGGCGCGTGATGTCGAGGCGGCTGGCCGAGAGGAGGATGAGGCCTTCGAGCGAGCCGTCCGTGATGGCGAGCTCGCCGGTGGAGGGGACGAACGAGATGGCCTGGGGCTGGATCTCGGTCGTGGCCGAGGCGAGGTTCAGAATGAGCGGGCGGAACGAGCCCTGCGTCGCGAACTGGAAGAACGTGTCGCGCGGCGGGGCGTTGATCGCCGCGGCGCGCGCGTCGTCGGCCGTCGTGCTCTTGTCGTCCGGGACCGCGTCGAATTCGTTGTCGGGCGCCGGATCGTTGATGGCCATGCGGAAGAACGGATTGATGAACGCGAGGGGATCCCCGTCCTTCACCACCACGCCGTGGGGCGCGGCGCGCACGCGGCCGTTTTGCCGCGCGAGCGTCGGGTCACACGAATTGCGGCAAGCCCCGAGCGGCGTCGTGCCGGCGCTCTCCGGCGCGGAGATCACGTGGTGCAAGAAGCCCGAGGCGTTGCCCGTCACGGCCCATTGCCCGCCCACGCGGACATTGAACCCGACGAGCGTCGGGAAGCAGCATTCGATGACCTCCGGCGCGGCGCCGCCGCGTGACGCGCCGAGCTCCAGCCGATCCTGATACGCCTCCACGATCGTGATGTCGCGCGCCTGCCGCGGCAGCTCCGCCGGCCCGAACGTCGCTTTGCATTGCTGGAACGTGCAGACCCCTTGTGTCTCCGGGCTCTTCCAGTGAACGTCGTCCTCCGCGGGGATGTTCGACCCGATCTGCACGTAATCGGCGAGGGACTTCGCATTCGCCGCGGCGTTCGCGTCGCCCTCGCTCGCGAGGATCTCCTCCCAGGCGCGCTGCCCGAGCACGCCCGAATCGCAGAAGCGGCTCGCCGCGTCGGAGAGCGACGCCACGGGCCCGCCCGTGAGATCGAGCCGGGCCGCTTTCCCGGCGAACCCCGGCAAAGCCCCCTCGTAGGTGATCGTGAACGTCTGGCTCGTCGACTGGGCGCGCGGATCCTCGAGATTCATCGCGACCGTGTGCTCGAGATCCCCGGCGTTCGTCGTGAGCCCCGTCTTTTGATCGATCACCCGCAGCGTCCCGCCCACGGCGAGCGTGAAATGCACGGCCGGGATCGCCTCGCTCGCGTCCTTGGGCGCGGGCACCGTCGCGCGGAGCAGCGGCGCGTCGAGATCAAACGTCGATTGGAGCGTCCCCTGGTTGTTGTAAAGCAAGGGGAACCCCGAAAGGCCGGGCTGGTTCTGGCCCGTCCGCTCCGACGTCCGCATGTAGTTCGCGCTGCGCGGCGTATGCGGCACGACGACGTTGCACGAGACCTCGCCCGAACTCGCGAGCGCCTCCTCGTCGGCGAGGCCCGCCGGCGCGCCGGGAGGCGGGCAGCCGTAGAGATACGTGTACCGCGTCGGCGCGCGGCAAAACGCGTCGTAATCGTCGATGTCCACGATCGCGATCTGCCCCGTGCCGAGCACCACGTACGCGAACGCCCCGCGCATGCGCGTCGGCCCCGCGCCGGTCTCGTAGGTCCCGCTCGTCCGGTAGAGCGTCTCGGGATCACACGACGTCGCGGTCGACGTGCAGACCGTGAGATCCGGATCCGGATTGCAACGCACGCCCTCCGGCGCCACGCCCGTGCTCGGGATGGGCAGCGGGTTGTCGCGCTCGATGATCACGAGATCCTGCACGGGCACGCCGAACTCCACGCGATCGGGCGCCTGCCCGGGCGTCCACTCGGGGTGCGGCCGCGTGATCGGCCTGCGCGACGTCGCGTCCTCGGCGATGTCGAAGACCATCACGCTGCCGTCGAGATCGTCGACCGCGTAGAGGAACCGATCGAGCGATCCTGCGAGCGTCGGCGACGCCGCGAGCTGGCTCGTCGTCACGACCCGCGAAGGCTCGCGCAGCGACGTCGGCAGAAGCGGATCGCGCTCGATCGGCTCGCACGGCGTCTTCATGTCGAGCACGTGCACGACCGGCGCGTCGATGTCGCCGACGAAGAGCCGCTTCTCCGAGAGCGTGATCCCCGCGGGGCGCGCATCATACGCCTGCGCCGGCGCGGGCGGGGTCACGGGGGGCGCGATGCAAGCGGCGCCCGTCGGCGGGGGCGCGGGCGGGCTCTGCACGGGCAAATCCACCGTGAGCGGCACCCAGCGATCGATGGGGCACGCCTTCCACGAGCCCGGCGCGTGCACGTACGAGAGCTCGCCCGTCGCGGGATCCTTCTTCGGCGTACCGTCGGCCTCGCGCTCCACATCGAAGAGCGTCTGCGCGTCGATCACCGCGAGCGCGCCGTGATCGGGGATCGTCACGACGAGCTTCGGCCGCCCGAGGCCCTCCTGCGTGAGGTCGACGAGGTAACCGCCGGCCCCATCGGGCTCGGGATCCCGCGGCTTCGTGAACGTCGCGTCATCGCAGCGCGCGCGCACCTCGTCCGCGTCGTTCTTCGGATCGTAGACGACGAGCATCTCCCCGGGCGCGCCGGGCAACGCGCAGGCAGGCCAGCTCGACAGCGACTTCGGCGCGCAGGTATCGCAGACGCGGATGTCCTTCGCCGCGAGAGCAAAAATCCCCTCGCGGCCGGGCTCGGCCACGCCGACGAACGCCGCCATGCTGCCGTTCGTGCTCGCGATGTCGACGGGCTGCGCGCCGATCGGCAGGAAGTTCGCGCCCGGCACGCGCGGATTCGAATCGAGCACGGCGTCGACCTTCGTGCTCATGTCGACCACGGCCACCTCGCCGCGCGTCGTCTGCGTCACGAGCGCGTAGAGGTGCGGCTGCGTCGTCACCCCGTTCGCCACGGCGTACGACTCCGGCGTCTCGAACCGCGTGCCGCTGCACCGTTCGAAGGGCAGCGCCGGCGTCGTCCCGACGCCCGGCGCGCCGAGGCAAAGGAACGACACGCGCCCCGAGCGCTCGAGGGCGCGCACCGCCGTCGGCACCGTCTGCGTCTGGCATCCGCCGCTGGAGACGAGCGCCAGGGGCAAGCCGAGCGCGGCGAGCGCAAGGCCGCCGAGGGGGGAATGGGAAAAACGCCGCTTCATTGTGACTCCTTGGGCGGCACCGGTTGGCCGAGCGTCATGTACAAGGCCCCGAACGTGGCTTGGTTCCGCATGTCGAGGTCCACGACGCCGACGTACGAGTCCGTGAACTGGGCGACGTACATCGTCGAGTACCAGATCGGCTTGCCCTCCGCGTCGAGCACCAGGTTCCCCGCCTCGTCCCGCACCCGCTCCGTGTCGAACGCGAGCGCGTGCGGGCCACGGCCCGTCTTGATGACGTTGTCCACACGCCGCGAGGCCGGGTCATACGAGAAGACGATCCCCGAATCGTACGTGACCGCAAAGACACGCCACGCCGGCAAGCCATCCTTGCCGATGATCTGCCCCATCTTCACGCGCGACGCGCCGAACGCGAGCGGCACCGAGTCGTGGAACGTGACCTCCTCGAACGCGCCCGTCACCTCCGGCCCGTTCGGCCCTTCGCGCTCCGTGAACCGCGTCTCGACCTGCCCGATCACGAGCGCCGCCGGAGCGCGGTTCGCCATGTAGATCCCAAGCGGATTGTCCTCGGCGCAAGCCCGCAGGCAGCCGTTTCGCACAGCACCCGTCGGGCACATCTCCTCGCACGCCCGCCGCTTCGACCCATCCACCGCGATGCCACGCGAGTCCGTCGAGCTCGCCGTCGTCCCGATCCGCACCGACGCGTTCCGCGTGACGAACGGCCGCGCCGGGCTCGACCCGCCATCATCGTTGTACCGCAGCACGTCGAACACCGCCGTCGATCGAAAGCTCACCCCAAACGCAGGCGTGTAGTCGACCGTCTCCCGGTTCTCCTCGATGAACCGCGGGATCGGGAAGCTCGCGACGTCCGTCGGCCCCGGCGGCAAGTTCGTGAGGTAGTGCTCGAGCACAGGCTCGCTCTCCCACCGGTTCACGACGAGGCTCGCCGTCTGCTCGGTCTGGTGCACGACCACGATCGACTCGCTGCGATCGTCCACCGCGATCCCAAAAGGCTCGACGGGCAGCGTGAGCCCACGCTGGCTGTCCGAAGGATCCCGGCCGACGAGGAAGTCCCGCGCGCAACGCCCGCCCGCCGTCGTCACGCCGCAATCGAGGCAGATCGTGGCCCCACAAGGCGACGAAGCAGGCAGCGGGGCGCCGTCGCAGTTGATCTCGCGATCGTCGGTGATGTTGAAGTACGTCACGGAGGGATCGCCGCGCACCGGCACGAAGAGGCGCGCCCCGCGGCCGTCCGCGCAAGGGTTCGGCTTGACCGCGATCACCGCATCCGAAGCAAAGGCGCCGATCGTCACGGCCTTGCCGCCCTGCTGGTACGGAGCGAGCGCGACGGGCGCACAAGGCCCCGGGTAGAGCGTGGTGTTGTCGTTCCGCCCAACGCCCAGCGTGCCACAAGCCGCGCGCATCGCCTCGTCGCCCCCGGCAGAGCTCGCAGCCG
Organism: Polyangium fumosum; assembly: GCF_005144585.1. GTDB lineage: Bacteria > Myxococcota_A > Polyangia > Polyangiales > Polyangiaceae > Polyangium > Polyangium fumosum. Next base: position 74,158 of record NZ_SSMQ01000030.1, read on the forward strand.
CGTCAACGATCGCCTGCCGCAACTTGCCCGTGTCAGCCCGAAGCTTGACGAGGTCGAGCGCGAAGACCGTGCCGCCGTTGTATTGCAGGTCGACATCGGAGTTCGCCACGTAGAGCGCCGTCCCCCCCGGCGAAACCACGAGGCCCGTCGGGTAGTAGAACGCATCGAGAGGCGGCGGCAGGCCATCCGCGAGCGCGAAGCAGCCAGAGGCGCCGACGAGGCCCGAGGCAACGAGGACCAGCGCAGCAGAGGCGAAGCGCACCCGGCGTGGCAAGGAGCCCGCAGCGTTCGGACGACGAAAGACAGGTTCGGGCGACATGGCGCGGCGCAGCCTAGTTTGCCGGTCCCTGCAGAGCAAGGCGCCGGGCCTCTGCCTCGCACGTATCCCGCCCCGGACAGGACAGGGCACCCGCACCCCCACCCCGGGGTTTCACCCCGGACCCCGACCAGGGGCTGTCCGCCCCTGGACCCGGACCAGCCAGGGGCTGGACCCAAGCTCGATGAACTGCGCGATGCGCAGTTCATCGAACAGGCCCGGGTCAAGACCCGCAACGGCGTCGCCGAGCAAGACAGCCGCGCTGTGGGTTCGGCTGGCGACCAGGGTGCTTCGTCGGCCTGTTTGAAAAACTGCGCATCGCGCAGTTTTTCAATCCTGGGTCCAGCGCCTCGCTGGTCCGGGGTCGAGGGGGCGGACAGCCCCCCGCGGGGACCGGGGCGGAGCCCCGGGGGGGGGCGGCGGCGTGGGCGCTTCGCTTGGTGTCAGGCGTTTGAGCCTGGTCGTTGGCGTTCGCCTTTGCGTGTGCCGTTTTGTGCGTAGTGTTCGAGCAGCGAGTTCACCTCGGAGCCGAGCAGGATCACGATGCCCACGACGTAGAGCCACAAGAGGAGCACGATCACCGCGCCGAGGCTCCCGTACGTCGCCTCGTATTTCCCGAAGTTCGCCACATAAAAGCGAAACCCGAGGGCAGCCAGGATGACCACCCCGACCCCGAACACGGCGCCCGGCGAGATGAACCGGAACCGCTGCTCCACGTTCGGCCCGAAGGAATACACGACCGCGAACGCCGTCAGCAAAAAGCCCAGGATCACCATCCAACGAAACGCAGAGAAGAGCCTCAAGAGCGCGCCGCTCCAGCCAATGATCTCCGCCACCTCGCGCTGCAAGATCCCGCCAAACACGATCAGCCCGAACGCCGTCACGACAAGCGCCCCAAAGAGCAGGACGAGCAACAAAGACATCCCCCGCGTCTTCCAGAAAGGCCGCGTCTCACGCACGTCGTACGTCACGTTGAGCTGCTGAATCACCGCATTGAGCCCGTTCGACGCAGCCCACAACGTACCGAGCAGGCCCACCGAGAGCAGCCCGCCCCGCCGCTCCGAAAGCACCCGATCAATCGTGGTCGTGAAGAGCTCCGCCGCCTGCGTCGGCATCAGCTCCCCCAAAAGGTCCATGATCGCCGGCTCCAGGTCCGGAATCGGCAAGTACGGCAGCAAGCTCAGGAGGAAAATGGCGGCGGGGAAGATCGATAGCATCAGAAAATACGCGAGCGCCGCCGCGCCCGTCGAGATCTGGTCCTCGCGAAACTCCCTATAAAGGTCCTTGACGAAGCGCCGAACCCCGACGCCCGGCCGGATCAGCCGGCCGAAGGGCACGAGCGTCCGGCGCGCGTCTCCACGGTCGGCCCGGGAGAGCCTGCGCCAGCGCGCATGCGCGCGCCGCGACCGGCTTTGCACACCGAGCGGGAGATGGCTCCGCATGACCCCTCCCCGGGGCAAGCCGGATGCCGGACGGTTCCCAGCCCGACGGGCCTCCTGTACCCTCCTGCCGTGCGCGCTCGATTCTCCCCACGGCTCGCCTGCCCCGCCCTCCTCGCAGCCGCCTGTGCATCCCATCCCCCGGACCCCAGCAGCCGCCCCCCCACGCCCCTCGCCTCCGCCGCGCCCCCCGTGGCCGTCGCAGCCGGCTCCGCAAAACCAGCACCCACACCAGCCCCCGACACGTCGCCGCCCACGGGCACGCTCACCGGCGACGTCGAGGTCCGGCTACACATCCCTGCATGGGATGCCTTGATCGCCAGGGACACCACGATCGTCATCGAGCCCGATTTCGTCACGCTCGCCGGGTACGACACAAAAACCGGGGCGCTCCGCTTTCGCAAAAAACTCCTGCCCGAAGCCGCGCGCGGCCGGCACACGCTCGGCCTGCGGGGCGACAAGGTCGTCTACTGGGCCGCCGATCAGCTCGTCACGCTCGATCCGACGACCGGCGCCCACGACGCGCCCGCGCGCGTCCCGCCGAACGGCACCTGCACGCTCGTCACGCGCGGCGCCGCGTGCGCGTTCGCCTGCGAATGCACGCTCCAGATCGTCGACTGCAAGACCCTCGCGCCCCTCGAAAAAGCCTCGTTCGAAAAGACCCACATCGAGGAGTGGGACCCCGACGGCACGCCGAGCTCCGGTTGTTATGGCCGAGGCACCACGCTCGTCGGAGGCCATGGCCAAACGACCGTGGTCCTCGTCGAGGACAAAACCAAGCCCATCGTCGGCCGCCTCTCGCACCCGCTCGTCTTGCTCGGGCTCGACGCGAAGACAGGCGCCGTCCGTTATCGCACGCCAAACCCGCCCGGCGAGCCCCCCCGCGACGACCCGACCTTTTCCCCGGACGGCAAGCTCTTCTGGCTCGTCAGCTCGGCCGAAGAAGTCACGGTCTTCGACACAGAGACCGGCGCCCGGCGCTGGGCCTCGCCGCCCGAGGCAAACATCGATCGTGTCCAGAAGAGCTTCCTCGCCTGGAGCAACAACCCGCCCGGGCTCTTCCGGTTCGCAGAGGACGCGGCGTTCCTCCACGACATCCGGACCGGAAAACCCGTTTGGCGCGCCAAGGTCCCCGCGGGAGCGTTCGCCGTCCCGCGCGGCACCCACCTCCCCTTTTATGCGGTCGAGACGAACGGCGATCCGCCGCTCGACCTCCTCCTCCTCGACCCCGCGAACGGCGCCGTCACCACGACCGTCCACATCCCCGCGGGCACGACGGTCCACGACGACCCGAGCGGCGGCTTTTACCTCGAAAACAAAGACCTCGTGGCCTACGACGTCGCCGGCAAGGAGCGGGCGCGCGCCGTCGCTCCCCTGCCGAACCTGCACGCGTTCTCCGATTTCGTGACGGTCAGCGGCGGCGACCAATTCGCCGTGCTCGATCGCGACAAGCTCGCGCCCGTCCTCACGGCCACCGGAAGCCTCGCCGCGATGCCCGGCAGCACGCTCGCGGGCGGCGTGCTCCTCTACCGCTGGGTCAAGAAAGGCGCCGAGGTCGGCGAGGTGATGCTCGTGGCGCGGAGAGCCGCGGCGCCCTGAGAGCGCGCGCTCGTCAACCCGCCAGGACACGCGCCGCGCTCCCCGCGTGTCCTGGCTCCCTCACCAGGCGCCGATCCCGGCTCCCCCCGCGCCCTTGTCCGTCCCCAAGGACGCGATCCGCGCTCCTGATGTGTGTTGGCATCCTCTCCAGGACACAAACCGGGCTCCCTGCGCGGGCTTGTGAGCTGACAAGGACGGGATCGGACCCCCCTCCGCGTGCTCGTCAGTGGACCAGCGCAGGATTCCGACGCCCCTCGCGCCCTTGTCGACCCATAAGGACACGATCGACGCTCGGTTCGTGTCCTCGTCGACGCGCAACCCCGCAGGTCGGTCAGGTCTTCGCGGTCGCGTCTGGCTCCGCCGCCCCCGCCGGCTCCTCCGCGGCATCATTGTCGCGGCCCTTCCTGAAATCGAAATAGATGAACCGAGCAAGACCACGCCCGCCGCGCCCGAGCGCATTCTCGACGGTCTTTCGCTCCTCCCACAACGTATCAATGACGAGCTTGCGCGCGCCGAGCTCCGTCTGGAAAAGCGCATTCACGTGCTTGTCCCCCTCCCGCACCGCCGACGCGACCGGACCGACGATCGGCAGGACCTTGTCGAGCAACACGAGCACGTCCGCCTTCACCGAAAGCGTGGAGTCGTGGACCACTTTGCGGAGATCGGCCCCGAGATCCTCGTCTTCCTTCACCGTCGGCGAGGTGTATTCCTCCGTGCCGTGCGGGAAGATGGCGCGGTATTCGGGATTGGAGGTGCTCCGATCCGGGAGCGAGGTGCGAATCGTCTCCGACGAAACCGCGATGACCGCGTCGAAGCCACGGTCGACCCCACGTCCCCTGCCGAGCTCCACGCGCTGGTCGACATATTCGAACACGACCCGCGCGACGTAGGCCCCCACGAGCTGCTTGACCGCCGCCACGACCTTGTTCCCCGATTCCTCGAGCGCCGCGCGACGCTTCGCATCCGGAACGAGGGTTTCCATCGCCGCCACGCCGAGCGTCCGTCCCCCGACCTCCGCCGCGTACCAGGCCGTCTTCAGCGTGTCAGATCCTACCGTCGGTAACATTCTCTCGTCCCTCCAGATGATAGAAGCGTGTCGGGGGACACCCTACAGAGGCCACTTGTAACCTGTCAAGGCATCCCTCCGGCCCAAGGGCGGCACCTTGACGCCGCGCGCCCCCCTCGATATTCGTTGCACCCCGAACGAGGAGCACGCGATGGGCCGTTACATCAGCGGAACGGATGGCTTTTCCTACAAGTACGCCACGGGCGAGCAGGACAACAACCTGACGAATCTCGCGGCGGCCGCGGGGGTCGGCAGCTCCTACGTAAAGCCCGAGTTCTGGGCGTGGATGCCCGAGACCGAGGAGAACCGCGTCTTCGACTGCATCGCGCTCGCCAAGGCCGTCGTCGCGGAGACCGGGGCGGCGGGCGAAATCACGGCCGTCTCGCGGTATCCGGACGCGGGCATCTTCCTCGACGAGGGCTACGGCGGCTACGTGCTCGAGTTCGTGCAGTACGCGATGGCCGAGCAGATCCTCGAAGTCGCGCGCCGCGTGGATCGGGCCCTGCCGCACCCGGCGCGCCTGATGCCGCTCGTCGGCGTCGCGCGTTTCGTCATGAGCCGCGAGGACGCTCCGCGCATGCTCGCGTACGTGAACGAATTCTTGCCGGAGAACCTCTGCGTCTCGGAGGTATCGATCCTCGCGGGCCGCAAAAAGGGACTCGACGCCGCATTCGGAAAGCAGCTCCACGCGCTCCGCGGCAAGGACGATTTTCTCCCTTTCATGGGCTTCCAGATCCTTTGCCATGCGATCTGGAAGGACCTGCCGCGCGTCGAGGTCTGGGAGAGGGACCCCGCGATCACGGCCGCGGGTTTCTGGGAGAACGCGCCCGAGTGGGGACCTTCGTGGCTCCTGGGCAGCGGCAAGAAGACCGCCGAGCAGCGCTGGGTATCGGGGATGGTGCGCCTGTTCCAGGGCGACGCGACCGGCGCGCGGACGGAATTCGTGGCGGCGCGGGAGCACGGCGAGACGCGCGCGACGCGCTGGGTCGAAATGGTCGACCGCCCGCTTTGAGGATCCTTGCGAAAAACCTCTTGTGGGCGGGGCGCGTGAGGTGTAGCGAACGAGGTGGGGCATTCGTTCGCCCTGAGGGGTCACGCATGAAGATTCGTACCAAGATCCTGTGGTTCGTCGGGGCGCTCCTGCTTGCCGGGGCTCCGGCGTGTGACGAGGGGCCGAAGGGGCCGGCCCAGGAGCACCTGAAGAAGGGGGACGAGCTGCTCGCCGCCAGCGATTTCACGAAGGCGGCCGAGGAGTACGGCAAGTCGCTCGCGGCCGATCCCAAGCAGGAGAAGGTTTGGGAGAAAAAGGCCTTCAGCCACAAGGAAGCCGGCGACATGGCCGCGGCCGAGGAGGCGATCCTGAAGACGCTCGACTTCAAGCCCGACGCGGCGAAGAAGGCCGAGGTCTACGCGAACCTCGCCGGCATCTACATGTCCAAGAACGAGACGGACAAGGCAGAGAAGAACTTCGTCGAGGCCATCAAGCTGAACCCGAACGACCTCGGGTCCCTCAAGTGGATGGGCGAGCTCGCCGCGCGCAAGGGCGGCGCCCGCGACATGAAGGCCCCGCCCGTCGAGGAGCACCTGAAGAAGGCGGCGGAGTGGTACGACAAGGCGATCGCGGTCGACCCCGCCGACTCCGGCACGTACGTGAACAAACGGATCGTGATCGGCAAGCTGATGGAGCACGAGCGGCTGCAAAAAGAGGCCGCGACGAAGGAAGGCGAGGAGGCGGTCGCGGCCAAGGACAAGGCCAAGGAAGACGCCGCCAAGGCAAGCGCCGACAAGCACCAGGCGCAGATGGACGAGTACAAGAAGCAACTCGACGAGCTCGGCAAGAAGATCGGCGAGGTGATGAAAGCCGCGAAGAAATGAGCCCCGCCCCATGAACCCCCGCGCCATCCTCCCCCTCGCCACCCTCGCGTGGCTGCTCGCCTGCACGCCCGCCGCAGATACCGAAGACCCCACGGCGAGCCACGCCGCATCGAGCGGAAGCGGAAGCGGTAGCGGAAGCGGAAGCGGAAGCGGAAGCGGAAGCGGAAACGGCAGCGGAAGCGGAAGCGGCGGCGGAGGCGGGGGCGGCAGCGGCAGCGGCAGCGGCAGTGGCGGCGGGGGTCCGATCGTCCCGCTGCCGACGACCCCCTTCACGCTCGGCGGACAGAATGGCTGGGAGCACGACGAGGCCCAGCCTTCGGGCTATTTTCACACCTACGACGCGCTCACGCTCGGCCCCGCGGGGTTTGCCCCGCGCAAGGTGCACGTCTACCTGCCCCGCGCGTACGCCGAGACCGACGCACGGTATCCCGTCGTGTACATGAACGACGGACACACGACGTTCTGGCCCGGCGGGCCCGGGAACATCACCTGGGACGTCGATCAGCGCCTCTCCGAGCTCTACGCCGAAAAGGCGATCCCCCCGGTGATCGTCGTCGCCCTCCACCCGATCGAGCGGGAGCGCGAGTACAGCCACGTCGACATGGGCGACGGCAAGCCCTGCTGCGATCTGCCCAAATACACGGCGTATGTCGCGGACGACGTGAAGAGCTTCATCGACACGTATTACCGCACGAAACCCGAGCCGGCGAACACGGCCATCCTCGGCTCCTCGCGGGGCGGGCTCGCGTCGTTTTATATGGCGAACCGTCGCCCGGATCGGTTCGGCAAGGCCGGCTGCCTCTCGCCCTCGTTCTGGGCGGGGCTCGACCCGGTCTTCGGCGGAAACTTCCCGGGCGGCCCGCTCGAAAGCTCGGTGCTCGTGACGACCCTCGCGAACACGCTCGGCGCCCCGGCGATCCGGCCGCGGCTCTGGATCGACTGGGGCCTCCTCCGCACGGGCGGCTTCCACAACGAGGCGATCGAGGCGGCAGCCACCAAGCGCGGGGTCGAAATGGTGGCGCTCCTGAAACAGTCGTATGGGTACGTCGAGGGCAAGGAGCTCTTCTGGTACGAGGACCCGATCGGCGCCCACGACGAGATCTCCTGGAACCGCCGTTTCCCCGACGTCATGAAGGCGCTCTTCGGCGCGCCCTGACGGTCGCCCCGCGCCTGCCGCGCGCATCCCCCGCCAAACGAGCCCTCGCTCTCGGGATCAACCGAAGAACACGCGGACGAGCAGGACGGAACCGTACGCACGTCCTCAGCGCTCCTGCGTGTTACGCCCTGGGGCGTGGCGATTGCTCTGACATTCTGCGTTGATGGTTTGTAAATTAGGCTTTATGTCATCCGAGCTCGACCGAGCTCCTCCTGTGGACCCGCGTGGTCCTCCGGAGGCCACGTTGGATTGTGCTTCGATATCTCGTTCGGCCGCTCGCCTCGCCGTGGTTCTCAGCGTCGCGGTCGTGATCGTGTCCATCGGCGCGCTCGCCGGCTGGGCGCTCGACGACCCCAGGCTCCGCACCTGGCTGCCCCGTCATCAACCCATGATGCCCGTCACCGCCGTGGCGCTCATCCTCCAGGCGCTCGCCGTGCTCTCCGTGAGCGCGGCCCGGCAAAGGAAAAACGCTTCCAGCTCCTTGCCGGCCAGCGCGCTCGCGGCCGCCTCTTTTTTCATCACGCTCTCGACGCTCGTCGAATATGCGACCGGCAAGGTCCTCTTCGACCGCCTCCTCTTCGAAGGCGCAGCGCACGCCATGCCCGCCCCCTTCCCCGGCCGGATGTCGCTGTACACGGCCGTCGTCGCGAGCTTCACGGCGCTCGCGTGCCTCTCGGTGTCCAGGGGCTCGCGGCGCGCGCGGGCCTTCACGACCCCGTGCGCGGCGATCGGCGGATTGCTCGCGCTCCTTTCACTCGTGGGGCAGGTGCACGGCGCCCGGGTCCTCCTCGGCGTCACCCGCATGATCGGCATGGCCGTTCCCAGCGCCATCGCGACGCTGCTCATCGGCCTCTCGTGCTTCGCGCTCACGCCCGAGCGGGGCATTCTGGCCGCCCTCTTGCGCGGCGGATCGAGCGGCGTCCTGCTCCGCAGGCTCCTCCTCGTGGCCACGGTCCTGCCGCTCGGGCTGGCCGTCCTCCTGCGCCTCGGCAATTACGCGGAGCTCTACAGCCTCACGTTTTCCTTTTCCGTCTTCGTGCTCCTCACGCTCGTCGCCTTCCACGTCCTCGCCTACCTCGCGGCCGGGGTCGTGGCGCGTATCGAGGAAGATCGCGTGGAGCGCGCCGTGCTCGTGGCGGCGCGGGCGCAGGTGACCGCCGAGCGCGACCGGGCCCGGGCCTTCGCCGAGGCCCTCCGGCAGCACCAGGCGCAGCTCCAGGCCATCGCGGATCATGCGCCCGCTGCCATCTACATCAAGGACGCGGAGGGCCGATTGGTCCTCGTCAATCGAACCGTCGAGCTCGCCTATGGAAAACCCCGGGAGGAGCTGCTCGGCGCCTTCGAGCGCGACGTGCTCCCGCGAGAGACGGCCGCCGTCTTCCACGCCCACGACGCGATCGTGCGCGAGCACGGGCTGCCCGTGGAGGTCGAGGAGAGCCTGGTCCTGCCCGACGGCCTCCACACGTACCTCTCCATCAAATTCCCTCTCCCGAGCCCCGATGGCGCGCCCTCCTTCGTGGCGGGCATCTCCACGGACATCACCGAAAAGAAGCGATTCGAGGAGCGCCGGGAGTTTTTGCTCGCGCTTCAATCCGAGCTTTTGCATCACGAGGATCCGGCGGGGCTCGCGGGGCTCGCGGTGACGCGCCTCGGCGAGCGGCTCGGCGCGCGCGGCGCGGGCCTCGTGCTGGTGGATCTCGCGGCACGGGAGGCCGTACACGTCCGCGAATACGAGTATGGGAGAAGGCCCCATGACGCGGAGCGGTTCCCCCTCGACGTATGGGGCGGGACCCTCGTCGAGATGCGCGAGGGGCAGGTCATCGTCGTCCACGACACGCGCACCGATCCGCGGATGAGCGCCGATCACGAGCGTATTCATAGCAAGTACGGCGTCGCGTCCCTCCTCATGGCGCCGCTCTTCCGGAATGGAGAGTGGGTCGCGTACCTCTCCGCCTATACGTCGATGCCACGTCGATGGACGGACGACGAGGTCAAGCTCTTCCGAGAGGTCGCGGGCATCACCTGGCCGCTCTACGAGAATACGCGCCTCGTCGCCCTTTTGCGGGACGCGGTGCACGCCCGCGACGATTTCCTCTCGATCGCCTCCCACGAGCTCAAGACGCCCCTCACCCCGCTGCTCCTGCGGCTCGAATCCCTCGAGCGCGCGACCGCGGCGCAGCCCGACACGCCCTACGTGCGCACGGTCAAGAGCGTGCTCGACGTGGCCAAGCGGCAAATGAGGCGCCTCACGGATCTGACGACGGACCTGCTCGACGCGACGCGCATCCAGGCGGGCAAGCTCTCCGTGGAGCGGGAGGAGGTGGATCTCGTCGAGGTCGTACGCGACGTGTGCCAGCGCTTCGCGCCCGACGCCGCGCGGGTGCACGCGCCGCTCCTCGTCGACGCCGCGGCCCCGGTGGTCGGCCTCTGGGACAGGCTCCGCATCGAGCAGGTCGTGGACAACCTCCTCTCGAATGCGCTGAAATACGGTCCGGGAAAGCCGATTCGTATGGAGGTCTGCGTCGCCGCCGAATCCGCCGTCTTCACGGTGCGGGACCAGGGCATCGGCATCCGCGCCGAGGATCACGAGCGTATCTTCGGGCGCTTCGAGCGGGCCGTCTCGGAGCGCAGTTATGGCGGCCTCGGGCTCGGGCTCCACATCGTCCGCGCGATCGTGCAGGCGTTTGGTGGGACGATCTGCGTCCACAGCGCGCCGGGGGAGGGCGCCGCGTTTACGGTGACGTTACCCCTCGGCCGCTAGGCGGTTCGAGCAGCCGGCGGGAGATCACGCGCCCTTTTGCCGAAGAAATGCGGTGATCTCGGACGTCACGAACGCGGGGCGCTCGTGGTGAATCCAGTGGGTCGCGCCGGGAAAATGCACGATACGCACGTCCGGCGCGAGATCGGCCCCCGGATCGGCGAGCTCGCGGCCGAGGTGGCGGTCCTCGTCGCCCCAGAGCACGAGCACCGGCGCGTCGACACGGCGCGCGGGGACCTGGCTCTTCCGTCGAAGGGCGGCGCGATAATAGTTGATCATGGCCGTGAGCGCGCCGGGCGCGGCGAACGCCTCGCGATAGAGCTCGAGCTCCGCGGCGTCGAGCGCGTTCGGCCCGCGCACCTCCTCGCGGAGCGCCTTCATCAGCGGGGCGTGGTTGTCCCGGCTCATGACGTACTCGGGGACATCGGGGAGCTGGAACAGGAACATGTACCAGCTCCGCGCGAGCTGCCGCGGCGAGCGCCACCCGTCGCGCAGCATCCGCACGGGGTGCGGGCCATTGATCACGACGAGCCGCTCCAGAAGCTCCGGATGGGCCATGGCGAAACACCACGCGACGGCGGCGCCCCAATCGTGCCCCACGACCGAGGCCCGCGGCGCGCCGAGCGCCCGCACGAGCCCCGCGATATCGGCGGCGAGGTGCTGGGTGCCGTACGGCTCGATCCCCTCCGGCTTGTCCGACGATCCATACCCGCGCATGTCCGGGACGACCACGTGAAACCCCTCGCGCGCGAGCGCCGGGAGGATACGCCGCCACGCGTACCAGAACTCGGGAAACCCATGCAGGAGGACGACGAGCGGGCCGCTGCCGGCCTCGGCGATGTGCAGGCGTACTTCGCCGACGTCGACGGTGCGGTGGCGGATCTCGAGATCTTCGTCAGGGCGCTGGGAGGTGTTCATGCGCGAAGTATACGCGAGACGCTCCCGGGCGCCCTCGCTGTTGACCTCCGCGCGTAGAATGTGTTGGATGGCGGCGAGGGGATACGTGCCCACCGATTCGATCATCGCCGGTCTGCCCGATGGAACAGAGCTCGTCGCCGTGCGCGAGCTCGACGCGGACGGGCCCTTGGGGTATTCGCTGCGCCTCGGCGAAAAACCCCTCCTCACCGTGGACGGGCGAAACGGCGAGCCTCGCGAGCCCTTCGTCGGGGCGTTCCTCGACCGCCCGCCCGTCGCGGCGACGGCCGCGCCGTTTGGCAATGCATGGGTGCGCGTCGGCGACGACGCGTCCGAGATCACGTGGCTCGTCCAGCCGCGCCTCGGGATCGTCGTGCAATGGACGACGGTCGACAGAGACGAGGAGGGCTTCATCGACTGCCCGGGTGTCGCGCCCTGGCTCCCGCGGGCATTTCCACTCGGACGGCCGCCCGCCTTTGTCATGGTCCAGGGAGGCCCCCGGGACGGGTTCATCGTGCCCATCCTCGGACGTACGGTTCTCCGCGGCGACGACGTCTCTTCGACCGAACCCTTCGAGCTCGTGATCGAGCCCGACGCGGACGGTTTTTTCGTCGAGGTCTCCGATGCCCGCGGCGCCCGCGCGGGCCACGTCCCCCACGGCGCCGCCCTGCACGCCGGCGAATTCGTCCTGCGGGTCGCCTACCACCTCGACGATCGTGCGGTTTGGCAAGGCGCATTCACCCCCGTGCCGCCCGCGGAGCTCCTCGACGACCCCGACTTCAAGAGCCGCCTCGGGGCCTACGCGGGGAGCGAGCTCCTCGTCTGCATCCATGGCGAGAACGCCCGCTTCACGACGGGGCCGCGCGGATATGCCGTCGAAGCGCTCGACGAGCCGAGTGCCGTCGCGTCATGCGGTCGGCGCCTCGTCCGCGGGGCCGCGCCGGCGCTGCTCCAGCACGGGGATCCCATCGAATTCGCCGGAAGCGTCCGTCGTGTCTTTCGGTACAGCCCGCACCCGGCCGTCGAGGCGCCCGTCTCGCTGGAGATCCTCACACCGCAGACCACGCGCGAACGCGTGGCGCGCCCGTTTCGCCCGCCCGAGCCTTCCTTGGCGGATGTCGTGGCGAACCTCCTTTGCCCGCCGCGCCCCCGCCTCCACGAAGTCCTCCGCGCCATGCGACGATGGCGAATCGACGTCCTCGCAGAGAACGCCGAACAAACCCTCTGGCGGAATTTGACGACGCGTGATCTGCGCTGTCGATTCCCGCTCTTCAACATGGCTCGTGCGCAGCCCCGGAGGTTCGCCCGCCGCGCCGCGATGGACGTGGGGATCGCGCCGGGCGCTGGAATCGAGGAGGCGGAGGGGCCCGACCTTGCGCTCACGCTCGCATTGACCAGCGATCCCTCGGGTGCGGAGACCGCCGAGGCGCTCGCCGTCCGCGCCGCCGAGCTCGCGTCGGGTGGGCCGGGCGTCGTCCAGGCAATTCGATGGTCCGTGATCCCGTGGCGTATCCCACGCGGGAGAAGGATCCCGCATCTCGAATCGATCCCGGACGCCGTCCAGCTCCTCGCAACGGACGCCGCGTTGCCGGCCGGTGTTCGTTCGCTCGTCGCCTGGCAGCTCCTCCAGTACGACGTGTGGAGCCAAACGACGCCACGGGGCGAGGCCGATCCCAGCGATCCCCACCTCCTGCTCCTGCGCATTCTATCGCTCGGGTATCTCGTCGACGAGCTGCGCGACGGCGTGCTCGATCTGCTCGCTCCCCTGCCCGACCTCGCGGCCGAGGACGACCTCCCCTCGAATCCCGCGGGGCCCTACACGCTCGCCCAGTTCACGAGCGACGTCGATGGGCGCATGAAGGAGCCGCTCTCCCTCGTGGTCCTCTCGCCGGGCCCATTCATGGGCCGCAGATACTTGCTCCCCGAAGGCAGCCACGTCCTCGGCTCCGGGGCCGGCGCCGGCATCTTCCTCGACGACCGGCACCGCAGCGTGGAGGATGCGCACGCGCGTATCGACGTGAACGGCCTCGGCATCCACATCACGCCCCTCGCGACGCACGAGATGACCTTCGTCAATGAGCACGCCGAGGCGCATCGCTGCCAGCTCTGGCCGGCCGACCGGATTCGGCTCGGCGCCGAGGTGGTGCTCGAGCTCGTCGAGTGAATCAGCCGGTCCCATCGCCTCCCCTCGACGTGTCGAGGAGGTCGCTCGCTGCCGCAGCTACGGCTTCTGCGTCACCGCCTGGAGCGCTTGCAGCGACGAGAGCAGCGGCTCCGACGCCGGAGCCTCCCATTTCGTGTCCAGGATCCCGTAGGTCTCCTCCGCGCCGAAGACCCGGCCGGTCCCGCGCGCCTGCGTCCCGTTCACCGACCAATACGCCCAGTCGATGTCCGCCTCACTCAAATACGTTCGGAGCGCCGAGAACCAGAACCCTTGCCCCGTCGCGTCGCTCACGCACGTGGCCGCGTTGTGGCAGGTGCCGAACTCGCCGACGAGCACGGGCGCGGTGAAGGGCTGCCCCTGCGTGAGGATATAACCCCACTTGTTGCCGAGCTCCGTCTTGAGCTCTTGATAATCGCTGAGCCCCGTGTGAAACCAGGCATAGTCGTGCGCCGAGTAGACGACCCGACCCGGGACGTCGAGCGTGACGGGCAACGTATACGGCCCCCCGAGGTCGGACGCATAGTTGAGCCCCTCCACGACGATGAGCAGGTTCGGGTTCTCCTTCAGCACGGCGTTTCCCCCGCGGGTGGCCGCCCCGTGCCAGTCGGTGGCGGGATCGCCCCCGCCCCACACGGGCGTCACGCATCCGCAGCTCCCGCAGGGGCACTGCGTGCAGGCCTGGCAGCCGGCTTCGAGCACCGGCCGCGGCTCATTCCGAAGATCCGCCGCGACGACCGCCGGCTGCGTCGCGTAGCGCTTCGCGAGGGCCTCCCAGTGCTTCAGCCACGTGGCCTCCGGGTATTTCGATGTGTACCAGAGGCCATTTTGATCGGTATCGCTGCAGCACCAGTCGGCCTCGCTCACGTGGTTGTCGAGGAGGACGACGAGCCCTTCGTACGCGAGCGCGTCGATCACGGCGTCGAACACCTCGAGCGCGGTCTTGCCCTTGAGCTTCGGGTTGGCGCTGACGACCGCGTCGCCGACGACCGGGTTCAGATCGACCATTTCGTTCGACCACGGGAGCCGGACGGCGTTGAAGCCGAGCGCGCGAATGCGCGCGGCGATGGCGCCGATCTCCGCGATCTCGAGGCCGGCGGGCACGTAGTCCATCTCCTCGGCGCCGTACCAGTTCACCGCGGCGAACTTGAATCGCTCCCCGGAGGCGTCGAGGATCCAGCGCCCCTCGGTGTGAAGCGGCAGCGGCGGCAGCGCATGGCCCGGAGATCCGCCGCCGCCGCCGCTGCCGCCGCCCCCTTGACCGCCGCCGCCGGCCCCGCCGGCCCCGCCAGCGCTATCCGAGCCACCACCCGACGGATCTTGGCCCGCATGGCCCGCCGCGCACCCGGCGGCGGTGGCGAGCAGGAGACCTCCGAGAACAGCACACAACCCTTCGAATGACATTCGATGCTCCTTGAAAGATGCGGCTCCGCGCATTCCCAGCCTGCTCGGTCGCGGCCGCGTCGACCCTTTCGGACGACACGGCCGCCCTCCTCGCTACCCGCCTTCTGTGAGCGTCGCGCCCTTCCGGGCCGCGGCCGCCTCACTTGGCCGCAAGGGTCTCGCAGGGCTTGAGGTTCTTCTCCGCGACCTCGACCGAAGGAACCCCGTCCAAGCCGGTCGTCTTGCAGACGTACTTCTTGCCGCCGATCTCCTTCAGCACGAAGCCGATGTACCCCGTCTTGCCCGCGTTCTCGAACTGGACGATGGCCATGTTCGGGCCCTCCTTCGCCCACTTCTTGAAGGGAAAAAGCGCGGTGTCGCCCTCGAAGCCCTTCTTCAGGGCCGCGAAGTCTTCCTTGGCCTCGCTGACGTTGAGCGAGGCCCCGTCGCCGATGTCCACGGTGGCGCTCTTGTGCTGCTCGTCGAGGCTCATGTCCATGGCGCCCATGCCGCCCGGCCGAACCTTGATCTTGAGGGGCATCGAGGCGAGCTCCACGTCCGCGAGCTCGCCCTTGGCCTCGCCCCCCTTCGGCGCCTCGGCCGCGCCCTTCGCCGCCGCGCCCGAGCCGGCCGGCTTGCCGGCAGCATCCTCGCCCTTGTTCGAATTGCAGCCGGCCACCGCCAGCAGCGCCATGACAACCACGAGCTTGCGCATCCCTGTTCTCCTCCACGGTGTCGCCGGGACCGTCGGGCCGCCGGCGCTCGCCCTAGAGACGGAGAGGGAGGGGCGCTTTTGCGTTTTTTGTTCGGTGCGACGAACGACACGCGCGGGCGCCCCAGCAGCCCGTGGCATCACCGTCGCGAGCGCACCGAAGCTGGCAGGCTGTGGACGAGAACACCTCCGGACCGACGCGGACCGCCCTGCCGCGCGCCGTGCCGCCGCTTCACGAAGGGTTTGTCCGTCCAAACGGACACGTGCAAGGAGAGTCCCCCCTCATTGCCACGCCCAGCGTATAACGCATCGGTGGGCTTGCAGCAAGACCCAGGTCGTACCGTAGAGTCGCAGACCGAGGCCAGACCTCTGGCCGAGGCCAGAACCTTCAGGAATGGGAGGAGCGACATGCAGGTGTTGTCGTCGACCTATCGGTCACGCGGGGACGTCGAGCAGTGGGATGCGCCGGTCGCGACCGGCGCCCTGTCGATTGGAGGGTGGCAATGACGGAGCATGCGGTGGTGATCGCCGGAGGAGGTCCGACAGGGCTGATGTTGGCGGGCGAGCTTTCGTTGGCGGGCGTCGACGTTGCCATTGTCGAGCGGCGCGCGAGCCAGGACCTCGTCGGCTCGCGCGCGGGTGGTCTGCACGCACGCACGATCGAGATCCTCGATCAGCGCGGCATCGCCGACCGGTTCCTCTCGCAGGGACAGGTGCATCCGGTCGTGCACTTCCACGTTCCTCTGGACATCAGCGACGTTCCCTCCCGACACAACTACGTGCTCGGGCTGTGGCAGAACCACATCGAGCGCATCCTGGCCGGCTGGGTCGACGAGCTTTCCGTGCCGATCCATCGCGGCCGTGAAGTGACGGGGTTCGCGCAGGACGACACCGGCGTCGACGTCGAGCTGTCCGACGGCACCTCGCTGCGAGGAGAATATCTCGTCGGGTGCGACGGAGGACGCAGTCTGATCCGCAAAGCAGCCGGCATCACGTTCCCCGGCTGGGATCCGACGACGAGCTGGTTGATTGCCGAGGTCGAGGTGTCCGAGGAGCCGGCATGGGGCTTCCGCCACGACGCCCTTGGTACCCATGGGCTCGGCAAGCTGGAGGATGGGCGGCGGATGCGGGCCGTGCTGACCGAAGCGCAGGTAGGACCCGCCAGCGAACCGACCCTGCGTGATGTCCGTGAAGCGCTGATCGCCGTCTACGGGACCGACTATGGGATCCACAGTCCCACCTGGATCTCGCGGTTCACCGATATGACGCGTCAGGCGGCCGCATACCGCGACAAACGCGTCCTGCTGGCCGGCGACGCCGCGCACGTGCATCCCCCGGTGGGCGGACAGGGCCTCAACATCGGCGTGCAGGACGCGGTGAACCTGGGATGGAAGCTCGCCCAGGTGGTCAAGCGGACCTCCCCAGAAAGCCTGCTCGATACCTATCACGCCGAGCGCCACCCGGTCGCTGCCCGCGCATTACGCGCCACCATGGCGCAGGTCGCGCTTCGTCGAACGGACGACCGCACGAAGGCCTTGGGCGACTACGTGTCCACGCTCCTCAGCATGGCCGAGCCTCGCAGACGACTCGCCGCGGAGATGTCTGGCCTGGACGTTCATTACGACCTCGGCGAGGGGCACCCGCTGCTCGGACGCCGCATGCCCGATCTCGACCTGGTCACCGCCGACGGCCCGCGGCGGGTCTTCACCCTGCTGCACGAGGCCCGGCCGGTGCTCCTCAACCTCGGGGAGCCCGGCGGCTTCGAGCTCCCTCCATGGGCGGAACGCGTTCAGGTCTTCGACGCCCAATACGCGGGCACGTGGGAGCTTCCGGCCATCGGGGCGGTCCCGGCTCCCACCTCCGTTTTGATTCGGCCCGACGGATATGTGGCCTGGGTGGGAGACCAAACCCAGGTGGGGCTCGCGGACGCGCTCACCACCTGGTTCGGACCGCCTCCTGCGGGATAACACAGTCCCAGACAAACCGGCGCAAGCGCGGCCCGTGCATCGTCCGTCCGTTCCAGGACGTTATGGAGCCTCGACCAGCTCCCGGAGCTGACCGATCTCCTGATCCACCCATCCGATCTGCTCGTGGAAGGCCGCGTCGGAGCACCCGGCCGGCTGCTGGATGGTGAACAAAAGTAGACTCCCGGGGCCGTGCGGCAACACGCGCATGGGCATACGCAGCTCTCCGCCGCCTGCGTCTATGCAATGCCAGATCACGCGCGCGGCGGCGTCTGCCTCGTAGCGGAGCCGCACGTCTCCCTGCGGAGAGCGCACGACAAACGTCTCTCCCTCCTCGCGGAGCTCCTGACAGAAACGCGTGGCCCAGCGAGGCAGGAGGCGAAGGTCCGCGGCCAGACGGAACGCCTTCTCCCACGGCGCGCGCGTCAAGGAAAGCGCGGTGTACTGCGCATCGCCCGGCGCATGGCCCGGGAAATAACTGACGTCGATCCGCTCGAGCATCGCCCGCATCCGAGGAAACCAGATCGCTCCGTGAGGAGAGACGTTGTGGGCGGCCAGGGCCTCGCCGTCTCGATAACAATCGAGGACCACGTAACGCCCCGGGGCGCCATCCCTGAACAGCTCGTAGCTGAGCGTGCCCGGCTCATGGGCTTTCACCTGCGCCGCCAAGGCTCGGTGTGCCGCCTCGAAATCGGCCTCCGAACCCGCCCTCACCTGCACACGCTTGATGCCACCAATCATGGATCCTCCTCTCGACACCGAGGACTCTAGATCCCCGGCGGCATCGTGCAACTCCACCCCCTCACGCGTCAGCTCCTCCGAAAGGCGAAAGGGCAAGCGCCGGGGAAGCGATGCCCTCTTGCACGGGGTTTGCCGCGGTCCTACCTCGCGCTCGTGGCCGTCGCCCCCCAATCGAGCCGCAATCGGCCGTCCCTGTACACCCGATTCGCCGCTTCGAGCCCCGTCGACCCGTTCGTGATGGTGGCATGCACGTTCACGGCGGGCGTGGGCAGCGCATCTCGGCCGAGATCGAAGCGCTGCCCGCGCACCAGCACGCGATACGCCTTGTCGAGGGCGAGCGCCCGCGCGCGGGACGGGAAGAGGAGGAACGCGAGATCCCGATCGCCGCCGGGCGCCGCGCGCCGCACCTCGGCCTCGGCGAGCGCGCCGCCCGCGAAAAATCGCGCCGTCATTTCATCGTTTGCCCGGAGTTCGTCGCCGCCGCCGACGCGCCGGAGGTACACGAGCACCTCGGGCTCCGTGTGGCCAAGCTGCGGGACGTCGGGCATGTCTCGAATGTCTTGCATGCGCCACCCCGCTTCACCGGGCACCTTGCGGGCGAACGAGAACGTTTGATCGACCGTCACGCCCAGGCTCGAATGGCAGCCCATGCAAAAGCGATGCTCCTCGTCCGTCGAGAGCCGCAGCCGCCCGGCTTCGTCCTCGATGAACCCCTGGAGCTGCCAGCCAAAGGCATTCCGCAGCCCGCTCATCGCCGATCCCGTGTACACCGGCAGGAGCCCCTCGTCCTTTTCGTCCAGCTCTTTCTCCTGCGCCCGCAGGAGCGCCCATCGATCGAGGGAGAGCACCTTCCGCGCATATCGTAGCTCCTTCATCCGCCGCGCGGCGAACCCGGGCACGTCGGGATCCAGGTAACGGACCGAATGCAGAAACTCGACGCCGCGTGGGTAAAGCCCACGCTCGAGGGGGACGCTCGACGCGCCCCCGGCGTAGGTCTTCGGCAAACGCCGCACGCGCGTGACGCCCGGCGCGAAGGTCCCGTCGCCGTCGAGATCGAACCCGAGCAGGCGCTCGTCGACGGGCTCGATCCTGCGATCGATCCGATCCGGCGGGGCATCGGGATCGGACGTGATCGCGGCTTCGAGTAGCGACAGGTTGAGCGTGTAGATCGCGCGGGACGCGGCGCCCTGCGTGTCCTTGCGGAAGGCCTCGGGCAAGCGGAGGAAGACGTCGTCGGAGCTCCCATTCGTCGGCCAGAATGCGCCGGGAAAAGGCTTGTACCGCACAGCGCGATACCCGCTCCCGTCCTTCGCGAATCCCTGTTCGTCGAAGCCACGTTCGAGGTCGAGATCCGGCACGTACCCCTCGAACCCTGGCGCCCCGGCGAGCGCGCGCCGGAGCGGGCCATAGTTGTCCTCACGGACGTACCGGAGGATCTCCTCGTCCGAGAGGGCCGCCATGTCGGCCCTTCGGTCGACGAACAGATTCTCGTAATGGTTCTTCAGGGCGGTCTCGGAGAACGAATACTCCACCTGGAGATCCCAATCCGATCGCGTGTTCGGGCCGTGGGCGCTCGTATGGCAGACCCAGCATGGATTCGAGGAGCCGTTCGTCTTGGTATAACAAAGCGGCGGCACCGAGGCCTCGGGGTTGTTCACGCGCCCCGCGGCTTCGCGGGCGCGCGCGAGCGGGTCGTATCCGGCCTCGGCGCCGCGCTCCTCGCGGCGGCCGCACGAAGCCGCCACGAGGGAAAACGCAAGCGCTGCGGCGAGCCACGATCCCGGGCGAACTTCGTGCGTCCTCTTCATGGGCTCAACCTCCGTTCGGCCAGACGCTCCACACGCTCTCGCCGGGATGTTGCACGCTCACGAAGAGCGTACGCATGTCCGGCCCGAGCGCCGGGCCGGTGGCCTCCGCGTCACTCGGCACGGCGAGGACGCGGAACGCCTTGCCGAACGTCGCCGAGACGATCCCGGGTTGCCCCGCCGCGTGCGCCGGATCGAGGTCGAGGAAATAAACGGCGTCGGACGTCTTGTTCGTGCCGAAGTTCCCATCCGTGCCGAACCAGACGCCGCCGTCCCGATCGATGACGAGGTTGTCGGGGTTGGCCGCGTCGTACGGCCCCGCGGCCTTCGTCCCTGCCCATGTACGGAAAAACGTGAAGGACATCGACGCGCCCGGATCGGCCGCATTGGCTTCCTGGAACGCGAAGATGTTTCCGACCGCGTCGGGGCGCTTCGGCGACGTCACGTCGTGCTCGGCGGGAGCAATGAGCTTGCCTTGCTGATCGAGCTGCGTCTTGCGGCCGTGGTTCGTGAACGCCACGTAAAGCCGGGGCGTGCCGCTCGGATCTCTCGGGTTGTACTCGACGTCCTCGGGGCGGTTCAGCTCCATGATGCCGACCTTCGCGCAGGCCGTGAAGAGCGCGCGGCGCACGTCGTCGTCGCTCAGGAAGCCGCCGAGGCCATTGAAGTCCATATCCATCAGCGCGGCGCCCACCGTCTTGCCGGGCTCGCCGAGCGCGGCCGCGTTCGGCGCGACCATCGTGCTCGTGGTGCTGAGGTGAATCCATTGCCCCGTCCCCGGCTGCGCCTCCGTCGGCGCCTGCCCCGTGGCGAGCATCGTCACGCCGGTCGTGTTGTCGAGGCCCGCGAAATGCGCGACGTAAAGCGACCCCTCGTCGAGCAGCGCGCGCGCGTCCGCCTTCGTCATCCCGGCCGCGAACGGGTTCTTCGAGACCCACTTGAAAATGCGGCCGCTCCGCCGATCATCCCCGGCGTAAACGACGATGCGCTGGTTCGGCGCGAGCTTCCACTGCGCGTCGACCGCGAACGTCGCGTTCTCCCATCGAGCCCGGCCCATCGCGCCGATCTTCTTGTGCCCCACGCCTTTCGTGGTCTTCCCCTCGTATTCGCCTTCCGGCTGCCCCGGATCGATCTCCACGAGGTACCCATACAGATCCCGCGCGTGGTGCGTCAGCGGATCCGGGGACAGTCCATATTCGCTCGTCGGGCTCACCTTCGTGTCGAACGTGATCGGCCCGCCGGGATCGGCGCCGGCCCCGAGGACGAGCTTCTGCTCGCTGGTCCAGAAGGACTCGAGGTCGCCGTAATAATCCTGGACGTTCTCCTCCGCCGTGATCACCGTGCCCCAGGGCGTTTGTCCTCCGGAGCAATCCCCCATGATGCCGCTGACGACGCCGGGCGGCAATGCATTGCCCTGATCGTCGTGATCCTCCGCCGCCGTCTTGATGCCCGTGAGGTGCAGGAGCGTGCGGCTCGTCGAATCGTACCGCACGGCCTTCGCCCCGCGATCGACCTCCCATTCGCCGGACGCCGGATCCTGCACCACGTGGAACCACGAACCGCCGTTTTGCCGCTTCGACTCCTGCACGTAGGTCGCGCGGCTCGCCTCCGACCATTCGTTCGAGGTGACGTCGTTCACGAGCACATCCATCGATCGGAGGTACGTCGCGAGCGTGAGGTGTTGCCCCACCGGCGCCGTCGTCGCCGTCGGGGCGTTGTTCGAGATGTATTCGTGGTTGACCCACATCCAGCCGGAGGCCCCGCTGCCGTTCCATTGCGGCGCCGCGCCGGCGACGTCGCTCCAGCCGTCCCCGAAGAACGCGACGTAATCATTGTTCGCGCCAAACCGCGGCGCCGCGTGGATCTGATCGAACGTGAGCGGATCGAGCCAGGCCACGACCACGTTCCCCGAGAGGCCCGCGATCGCGCGCACGCTGTCGGTCGCCACATTGGCCAGCGGGAACTGCACGCCGGGCGGCAACGCGCCCTTCGCGACCTGATCCACGCGCGTCCGCACGTACGCTCCGAGATCCGCCGCGCCCGTCCCGAGATCATCCAGGAACGAGAGCGCGATCATTCCCGAGAGCGGCCGCGAAGGATCGGGCCACTTGATGCCCGCCTCCCCGGAAGGCCCTTGGGACCCTGGCTCTCCGGGCGCGCCGGGCTCTCCTTGCGGCCCTTGCGACCCCGGCTCCCCGGGCGCGCCGGGCTCTCCTTGCGGCCCTTGCGACCCCGGCTCCCCTTGCGGCCCTTGCGTCCCGTCCTGCCCGTCGACGCCGTCTCGACCCTCCGCGCCGTTCTTCCCGTCGCTCCCACAAGCCCCGAGCGCTGCGGCGAGCAGCGCACCGGCGCTCGCGAGCGTGAGGAGATGACGCGGCCCGGCTCCAGCGATCTTTCGTTTCATTCGCAGCACCTCGCTTGGTTCGTCCCGCTCGGAACGAGCGCGCGCGAGGGTGACGTGTCTCCGTTTCGGCGTGACGTGGAGCCTGTCACGATTGCGTGACGCATACGCGCGTTTCAGGTTGCCGACGGTCTCGTTACGATTGTGTGACACGCGAGGTTCATTACGGTTGTTGGTGAACGGGCGCCGAGAAAAACACGCGCCACGGAATCGTCCTTGCTTCGTCAGGGGAAGGAGCGGATCATGTGAGCCGTGTCTGCTGCCCCGCCCCTGCCCCATCACGACGGCGATTCGAGCCTAGGCAAGTACAGGTTCATCGCGAGCCTCGGTCACGGCGGAATGGCGGACGTGTACCTCGCGGTCGTCCCCGGCCCGGCCGGATTCAACAAGCTGCAGGTCGTGAAGCGGCTCCGGCGCGATTACGTCGAGGATCCCGATCACGTCGAGATGTTCCTCGACGAGGCCCGCCTCGCGGCGCGGCTGAGCCACCCGAACGTCGTCCAGACGTACGAGGTGAGCGAGTCCGACGGGGAATACTTCATGGCCATGGAGTACCTCGAAGGCCAGCCGTTCAACCGCATCATCAGCCGCGCGAAAAAAGACCCGCCGCCGCCCGGGCTTTTGTTCCGTATCGTGGCGGACGCGCTCGCAGGGCTGCATTACGCGCACGAGCTCACCGACTACGACGGCACGCCCCTCCACATCGTCCATCGCGACGCGAGCCCGCACAACGTCCTCGTGACGTACGACGGGCACACGAAGATCCTCGACTTCGGCATTGCGAAATCCGACGTGCGCTCGGGGGAGACACGCACCGGCATCGTCAAGGGCAAAGTCGCCTACATGGCGCCCGAGCAGGCGCGTTGCAAGCCGCTCGATCGGCGCGCCGACATCTTCGTGCTCGGCATCGTTCTTTGGGAAATCGCCGCGGGCCGCAAGCTCTGGGACAAGGCCTCGGACATCGAGGTGCTCCACAGGCTCGCGACGGGAGAGTACCCCCGCGTGCTCGACGTGAATCCAAACGCGCCCGAGGAGATCGATCGGATCTGCGCCAAAGCGATGGCCCGGGATCCGGCCGAGCGGTACGCCACGGCGGCCGAGATGCGCGCGGACATCCTCGCGTATCTGGAGCAGGCTCGGCTCCGCGCGTCGAGCGAGGACGTGGGCCGCTACGTGACGACCGCGTTCGGGGACAAACGGGCCGACATCCGCAAGGTGATCGACCAGCAGATCAGCAAGCTGAAGGCGCAACAATCGGGGGAGCGGCTGGCGATCCCGGACGTCGCGGGCCCGCCCGACGCGGCGCCCGATTCGCTGAGCATCCCGAACCTCGGAGGCTCCGGGCGCCACAGCTTGAACGGCTCGGGCTCGAATCCGAAGAGCCTGACGGGATCGAACGCGCACATCCCAGGCACGAACAGCATGCCCCCCGGGGCCCTGCCATCGCAGGGGCACGAAGCGACGATGCAGGTCGCAGCGGCCCCGGCGTCGAACCGAGGGAGCATGATCCTTGGCGCCGCGATCGTCCTCGCCGCGGCGATGGGCGCCTTCGTCTACCTGAAATCGGGGACGCCCGGCCCGAATGCCGCGCCGTCGTCGGCCGAGGCCACGCAAACAGAATCGGCCCCGCGGCCGGCCCCGTCGGCCGCGCCTGTCGCAACGGCTGCCGCCTCCCCGACGAACACGCCCGAGGGGACGGCGATGGTGGAGATCAAAGTGCGCGCCATCCCGGCGCAAGCGGAGCTCTTTCTCGACGGCGCGCACCTGCCGACGAACCCCTTCACCGGCAAATTCCCCGCGGATGGAGCCAGCCACCGTGTCCACGCGGAGGCGCGGGATCATCGATCGGCCGCGCAGATCGTCACCTTCGACAAGGACGCGAAGCTCGAGCTCGTGCTGGAGCCGAAGAGCGACGCGGCGCAAGCAAGCCATACGACGGCGAGCGACGATCCGCCCGAAGAACCGGCGGCGACCCCCACCCCGCCGCCGTCGCCCGCCCCCGCCGCGACGAGCACCCGCGCCAAGCGGAAGCTCGGCGATGGGGATCCGTTCAATGCGGCCGCGCCGACGGCCACGACGACGGGGAAAAAGCGCTCGCTCGGCGACGGCCAGAATCCCTGGTGACCGCGCCGAGCGCGGGCGTTCACGGCGCTTCGCAATACCCGTAGCTGCAGGCGGGCGCGCTCGAAGGGCACTCCGAGGACTGCGTGCAGGCCTGGCAGGTCGTCTTCCCGTTGACGATCTGCTCGAAGAAACAATCGCAGCGTGAGTCGGTCGTGTACGTCTTCAGCGGGCCCATCTCCGTGGAGCGGTCGACGCGCATCGCGCATTTGGGGACGAGGTGCTTCTTCGTGATCGCCTCGACGAGCGCGTTCGAGAGCTTGGGCGCGGCGAAGCGGGTCACGAGCGCGCCCGCCTGCTCCGTCGGGATGCCCGCGCTGACGCGGGTGTAGAAATGGAGAGGCCCCCAGATCGGGTAATGGCCGTCGCGCACGTTCCGCTTGTCGAAGAGGAAGGGCGTGGAGTCGGGGTAATACCCGCAGCTCTGCCCGAACGCCTTGAACGCGAGGACCCGAAGATCGGCGCGGGCGTCGTCCGCGACGTCCGTCGAGAGGATGCCGATCGCCTGCTCGGCGAGGGACGCGTCGAGCAGGATCTTCAGCCCATCGCGGACGGCGCTCGATCCGCCGCGATCCTTGCCCCACCATTTGTCGGCGGGCACGTT
Organism: Polyangium fumosum; assembly: GCF_005144585.1. GTDB lineage: Bacteria > Myxococcota_A > Polyangia > Polyangiales > Polyangiaceae > Polyangium > Polyangium fumosum. The sequence continues at coordinate 99,174 of NZ_SSMQ01000030.1, forward strand.
GATCGCGCGCGCGATCATTTGCTGCGTGCCGGAGCTCGCATTGCGCACGAAGAAATAGGTGGGGTCCGTCCACGGCGCGGCGGCGCCCATGTGGCCGCCCGTGCCGAAGATCATGTACGCCGCCTCGGCGCTGATGACTTTTTGCGTCGAGAGCGCCGGAACCACGAACGTCATCGGCTGGATCGGGCCCTGATAATCGGCGATCTGCACGCCGGACGGCGCCATGGCAAAATCGCACGTGCCGGCGTACACGTCGGAGACGCCGACGTCGACGGGATTGCCGGCCGGATCGAGGAAACACTCCTCGGTCGTGCCGTCGGCGTTGTAGAACCGGGCGTAGTTCGCGGGTTTGCCGCCGGCGGCCGGGATGTCCTTGATGAGCCGCGAGGTGGGGTCCTCGGAATAGACGGCCGAGACGCCCGTGCAGGAGCCTTGCGACTGATACACGATGGTGTACGGCGACGCCTCGGCCGCGAGGATCCCCTGGATGACGCCGAGGAAGCCGCTGACCGCGCTCGATCCGGCGACGTAGACGACCTTGGGCCTTTCGACGGAGTCGAAGCAGTTTTTCGTGGGAACGGCGGACGCGCCCTCCGCGAGGAGCGTGACCGCGAGGCCGAGGGCGAGCGCGGCCCCGACAGGACGTTTCGCCTTCGTGCTGGGGAATCGAATCTCGTTCATGACCATGCCTCGGGGAGACTCAAGGAACGGGGGTGGGCTCGACGAGAGGGGGCAACGCGGCGCCATCGCAGAGCCCGAGACGGGCGCAGTTGTCGAAATCGACGCACGTCGCGTCCGTGCATTGGTTGAGGTACTGCTCGTCCTTCGTGGGCTCGCCGGAAAAACACGCCTCCCCGCCGCCCGAGCCGCCCGAGCCGCTGCTCGACCCCGAGCCTCCCTTCGCGACACACACGCCCTGCTGGCACACCGAGCCGTTCCCGAATTTGTTGCAATCCGCGTCCGTGGTGCATTGATCCGTCGCGCCCTCGACGAGGAGGTTGCAGGCGCCCACGAGCCCCGCCATCACGAACCCCACGAGGGCCGCGCGGAGCCATCCAAAAGCGGGAGGGGACCCGCGACGATGCGGCGGGAGGGCCTTGTTCTCTTGCATGTTCGTTCCCGTACGAGCTCAGATCAGAAGGTGCCCTTGATCCAGACGCTGCCCGGGCCGACGCCGGCATGCACGGGGACAAGCGCGGCTTTCGCGGGCCCCTTTGGTCCGGCCGTGAGCGTGAGGATCAACGAAGTCACGCCCGCGACCGCCGTGGCGCCGAGCAAGACATCCGTCGCAATGGCGAGGTTTTTCATGGTGCCGTACGACGCGTCGAGCGTCGCGCGGGTCGCGCCGAATGTATCGAGCTGGCTCCGGTACTCGGAGCTTTTCGCGAGCGCGAGGCCTCCGACGATGCCCGTGCCGACGGCGAGCGCGCCCGTGATGACCCAGGGCACGACCGGCACGTGGCGCCCCGCGCCCTTGTCCTCCCCCGCCGGCCCCGCGCCCGGCCCGTTCGTCCCGTCGCTGGCGGAAGGCGCAGCCGCCGTGCTCCCGGCGCCGACTTCGAGCGCCACATCGACGACATCGGTGCCTGCCACTTCGATCACGCGGGTCACCGGTTCGGCGCCCTGCACACGCGCCGTCACCTTGCGTTTGCCCGCGCCGACGAGGACGGGCGTATCGAGCGGCGTCTTGCCGACGACCACGTCATCCACGAGGATCTCCACGCCGGGCCGGGTCGTCGTGATCTTGAGCGTCGCGACGCGCCCTTCGAGCTTCCGGACGTCGTTCTCGACCTCCGCGCGGCGCTGCGGGTTGATCTCGCCGGCGCCCTCGTCGAGGTATTGCTTGAAGCTGCGGAGCGCGCAGGGATAATCGGGAAGCTGATAACAGATCTGGCCGATGTCGAACAGGAGCTTGTAGCTCGGCGCGAGCTCGTAGGCGCGGCGGATCTCGACGAGCGCCGCCGTGAAATCATTGTCCTCGTAAAGCTCCCGGCCCCTCTGGTAGCGGCGCTGCGCTTCCTGCATCTCCTCCTTGGTGGGCTGCTTCTTCGGGCCGGCGGCGAGCGCGGCCGGGGCCACGAGCGCGAGGCTCAAGGCGCAGGGGATGGCAATGAGAATCGAGGATCGCATCGATCTCCAGAAGCTTCCGGGGTGGTTCGTTCAGGGTAGATGAACGATCGCGGAAACTTCAAGACCGGCCCGACCCGTATCCTTGTCCTCACACGAATGTCACAAAGTCGTTGCACGACCGTTTCATTCGAGGCGCGTCGGGTTTCGTGCCCACGGCAGGCTCCGTACAAAGCCGGCGCGGCTCACGCGGCCCATCGTTGATCGACCCTCGGGGCGACCTCCGCCGGCTCGTCCACGGTCGCCGCGACATCGATCGCCTCGAGCCGCGTCCCCTCCCCGATGCGCATTCGATGGCCCCGCCAATCCACCGTGCGCCGCACGCCCCCGACGACCCACGTAAAGGTCGCCAGCACATCCTTGAAGGGCACGAGGCTCACGCACGGCCACGACATCCGCGCGCCGCGCAGGCGTGACCAGAGCGCCGCATCGAGGGCGATCTTCAGCGCCACGCCGAAGAGCGCGGCCCCTCCGAGCGCGCCGCCGGCCACGAGCGAAAGCAAGAGGAGCAGCGGGACGGGATTGAAGAGCGGCTCGACCAAGTACGAGCCGACGTGCACGCGCCGCCGCATTTGCGTCCAGCGGACATGCCGACTCACGAACCGATCGAGGCGCCAGCGCTCGTTCACGGTCCGCACCGGCTCCGTCGACAAGGCGACGCGAAAGCCGGCCTCCTGAAACGCTTTCCCGAGCAGGTAATCCTCGGCCAGCACGTCCCGCACCGAGGCAAAACCGCCCACCGCGGCGAGATCCCCGCGCCGCAGCAGCATCGATTTCCCGATCACGCACGCGTGCCCCAGGAACACCTTCGCCGCGAGCGTCGAGCGCACGATGAACGAATTGAGGTGCAGGTTCTCCAGCGCAGCCCCGACGGTCCTTTCCCCCGCGCCCACGATGACGCTCGTCACGAGCCCCACGCGTGGATCCGCGAGCTCGGCCGCCATCGCTCCCAGATACCCCGGCCCCACACGCACGTTCGAGTCCGAGATGAGGACATGCTCGTGGCGCGCGCGGGCCGCGAGCGCTTCGAGGATGCTGACCTTGGGGTTCAGGCCCGTCCGGCGCGGGCAATGGACGATCGAGAACGGCGCGCGCGGACAACGCGCCATCACCTCACGCGCCACGACGAGCGCCGGATCGTCCGCGTCTTCCGCGCCGAGGAGGACTTCGTAGGTCGGGTAGTCCTGGGACGCAAAGGAAAGCAGGTTTTCCCGTAACCCATCGTCCACGCCCTTGAGCGGCTTCAGGATCGTGATGGGCGGCGTGGGGCGCTCCTTCGCGGGCGCCCGACGCAGAATGCGCAGCGCGGCCCCTTGCGAGGCCACGGTCATCACGATCGACGAGAGGGCTCCCCCCGCGAGGAGAGCCACCAGCGTGCTCTTCATCGTTTCACCTCGGGAGGCCACGTTATCCGTCGTTCGTCACATTCTGGTGTCTGCTCGTGTGAAGATTGGCGACACCGCTTTCGCGGAGGTTTTTCGCGGCCGTCGCAAGATCGTCAAACTGCCCGTGCATGATGGCGCGCCATGACGCGGATTGCGCAGGTGACGGATCTACATTTGCTGGAAGATCGCCACGACAGCCGCAGCGGAATGGAGCTGTGGAGGCTTCGTTATTTGACGTTCGGTCGATCGCCGTGCGCGCGCCGACGGCGTGAACGCGCGCTCGACGCGCTCGTACGCGCGCGCATGACGGACGCGGATCACGTGATCGTGACGGGCGACCTGACGGAGGACGGCGTGTCCGCGCAGTTCGAGGCCCTCGCGGAGGTGCTCTCCGAGAGCAAACTCTCGCCGGAGCGCGTGACGCTCGTCCCCGGCAATCACGACCTCTACGACGACGGACGGGCCTTCGCGCGTGCCCTCGAAGGCCCCCTCCGCGCTTATGCAAGGACGAGCCGCCCCGGCGCCATGACCGAGCTCCGGGACGTGCTGATCGTCCCCATCTCGACGGCCGTGCCCTTGCCCGTAACCCGATCGAGTGGCCTCATCGAGCAGGGCGCCGTCGAGCGGCTCGGCAGGCTCGCGGAGGATCCTCATTTCGCCTGGAAGGTGGTCCTCTCGGCGCAACATCACCCGCCGGGGAAACACGCGATCGCGGCGTGGCACTGGATCGACGGATTGCAGGCGCCCGAGGCCATGGACGCGCTGCTCGCGCGCTGCGAGCGGCTCCACGTGGCGCACGGGCACGCGCATCGATCGGAGAATCGATCGATCCGAGCAGGCGCCTCGCCGCGCGTGTTTGGCGCCGAAGCCGTCGTGGATGGGGAGACGACGGTGCGCCTCTATCGGGCGACGCACGGGCGGCTCGTGCCCGAGACCGACGTGGCCTTGGCGGCTTGAACCGCCCCTTCACCCCTGCCGGGGCATTTCCAGGACGAACCGCGCTCCCCGCCCCTCCTTCGGCGCGAGAACCACCTTCCCCCCGTGCCGCCGCGCGATCTCTCGCACGATCGAGAGCCCGAGCCCCGCGCCCTGCCCCTGCTTCGCCTTGGCTCCCCGGTAAAACGGCTCGAAGATGTGCGGCGCTTCCTCGGGGCGGATCCCCTCGCCCTCGTCCTCCACCGAAATCCACCACGCCTCCCCCGCCGCCTCGATCCCCACCGTGATCGTCGTTCCGCGCGGCGCGTGCGCCATGGCATTCGAGAGCAAATTGTCGATCGCCTGCCGCGCCGTCTGCGCCTCGAACGCGGCCGGCGCCTCCTCCGGCAGCGAGGTCGCGATCGTCAGCCCCCGCGCCTCCGCCTCCCCTTCACACGCCTCCGCCGCTTCCCGCACCACGGCCGCGAGATCCCCCGCCTTCGCCTCCCACGTCACCTTCCCGAGCGCCGCGAGATCGAGCAGCCGCGCGGCCAGGTTCGACAAGCGCGTCACCTCGCCCCGCGCCCCCGAGAGCGCCTCCCGCAGCTCCTCCACGCTCCGCTCCTTGCGCAAGGCGAGGTCCATCTCCGTGCGCATCAAGCCGAGCGGCGTGCGCAGCTCGTGCGCCGCGTTCGCGATCAGCCGCTCCTGCGCGTCGCGCGCCGCGCGCAGCCGCTCCATCGCCTCCGCCAGCGCGACGCGCAGATCCGCGATCTCGTCGCCCGTCGGATCCGGGGGCAGCCGCCACGCGAGCGCCCCGCCGCGCAGCTCCGGGAGCTGCGCCGTCATGTCGCCGATCCGCCGGCTCATCCGGCCCGCTTGCACCCCCTGCAAGGAAAACAGGAGCGCCGCCGCCACGGCCACGAGCCCCAGCGTCGCTTGCCAGTAGAGCCGCATCGTCGCGTCGATCTCCGCGAGCGAGCTCTCCAGCGTCAGCACGTACGGCTCGCCCCAAGGCGCGCGCACGGCCACCACGAGCGAGCGCATCCATCGCCCGTCGGAGGCCCGATGCGTGAAGAGCCGCGGCCCCTCCACGCCCACGTCCGCAGAAGGCCGCTCGGGGACCCAGCCATGCTCGGGGAAATGCGCGACGAGCTTGCCCGCCGCGTCGTAGAGCCCCGCCGTCGGCACGAACGAGCGCACGTCGTCCGCGAGCGGCGATTTGCCGAGGTGCACGTGCGGCGCGCCCGTCGGACCGTCGAAGAGGCTCACGCTCTCCACCGCCGCCTGCGCGAGCAGCGCCCGATCCAGCGCGCCGAGCAAGCTCCCGCGAAACACCACGCCCGCCACGCCCACCGCGAGCACCAGCGCGAGCGACGGCAGCGCCGCGCCAAACAGGACGAGCCGCGCCCGGACCCTCACGCCTCGCCCCGCGGCGGCTTCGCCACGACCAGCCGATACCCCACGCCCCGCACGGCCTGGATCGTCACCCCCTCGCCGCAGACGCTCCGGAGCTTGCTCCGCAAATAGCCCACGTACACGTCGACCACGTTCGGCGCGCCGTCGAACCCCGTCCCCCACACCGTGCCGAGCAGCTCCGTCCGCGTCAGCGCCTCTCCCACGTGGCCCGCGAGCTCTGCCAGGAGCGCATACTCCCGCGCCGTCAAGCTCTCCTCGGCGCCGTCCCGCCCGATCACCCGGCGCCGCCCGTCCACCGTGATCGGCCCGAGCCGTGTCAGCGCCTCGTGCCCCGCCCCGCGCCGGTGCAGCGCCTCCAGGCGCGCCACGAGCTCCTCGAAGTCGAACGGCTTGACCAGGTAATCGTCCGCGCCGGCTCGCAGGCCCGTCACGCGCTCGCCCACCGTCCCGCGCGCCGTCAGCAAGAGGACCGGCGTCTTCAGCCCGCGCTCCCGCCACCGCCGGAGCAGCGACACGCCGTCCATCCCGGGCAGCGACCAGTCGAGGAGGATGACGTCGTAGACGACCCCGAGGCCCTGCTCGAGCGCCTCCGTGCCGCTCGCCGCGAGGTCCACCTGATGGCCCTCCTCGCGGAGGCCACGTTCGAGCAGGCGGGCCATCTTGGCCTCGTCCTCCACCACGAAGAGCTTCACGCCGCCATCGTAGCGCCGGACGAGCCCTCCGGCCGGGAAGGAGCCGCCGCCGGCGTGCCCCGGCGGCCTCGGCCGATCCAGCCGTACAAGCTCGGCACGATCAGCAAGGTGAGCAGCGTCGAGGTCACGAGCCCGCCCACGACCACGGTCGCGAGCGGCCGCTGCACCTCGGATCCGGCGCCCCGCGCGAGCATCATCGGCACGAACCCGAGCGCCGCCACGAGCGCCGTCATCAGCACCGGCCGCGCCCGCGCGCGCGCCGCGTTCTCGGCCGCCGCCGCGGGATCCTGCCCCGCGGCCTCGTTCGCGAGCACGCGCGAGAGGAGCACCACGCCGTTCAGCACGGCCACGCCCGAGAGCGCGATGAACCCCACGGCCGCCGAGATCGACACCGGCATGCCGCGGATCGTGAGCGCCACCATCCCGCCCACGCACGCGAACGGCACGTTCGTGAAGATCACGAGCATCGGCTTCACTTTCCGAAACGCGGCGTAGAGCGCCGCGAGGATGAGCGCCACCGCGGCCGGCACCACGACGAGCAGCCGCCGCGAGGCCTCCTGGAACGTCTCGTATTGCCCGCCCCAGACGAGCCTGTAGCCGCGCGGCGCCGTGACGGCCTTGTCCACACGCGCGCGCGCCCGCGCCACGAGATCCCCGAGATCCGCGCCGCGCACGTTGAAGCCCACCACGATACGCCGCTCGCCATCCTTGCGGCTCACGAGGCCCGGCGTCGGCAGCGCCTCGACCTTCGCCACGCGCGCGAGCGGCACGAGCCCGCCCGACGCCGTGGGCAAGCTCAGGTTCGGCAGATCAAACGCGCCCGCGACGCCCCCGATCCGCAAGACCACCGGGATCCGGAGCGGCCCGTCGTACGTCGCGCCGACCTCGATGCCGCTGCGCACGGCCTGCACCACGTCGAGCACGTCGCCGACGCCGAGGCCCACGAGCGACGCTTCGAGCGCCTTCGGCTCGACTTCGAGGAGCGACACGTCCGGCGGCGCCAGCACCTTCACGTCCGCCGCGCCCTTCTCGGCCGCGATCTCGGCCGCGATCTTCTCCGCGAGCTCTCGCAACACCCCGAGATCCGCGCCGTAGATGCTCACGGCCACGTCCGTCACCGCCCCGCCGAGCAGCTCGTTGAACCGCATCTGGATCGGCTGCGTGAACGAGGGATCCGCGCCCGGCGAGCCTGCGTCCACCACGCGCCGGATCTCCTCGATGAGCGCCTCGCGATCGAGCCCCGGCCGCCACTTGTCCCGCGGCGCGAGCGTGAGGAACACGTCGGCTTGTTCGAGGCCCATGATGTCCGTCGCGACCGCGGGGCTGCCCACGCGCGAGACGACCTGCACCACCTCGGGCACCCTCCGCGCCGCGGCCTCGAGCTTCCCCGCCTCGACGACCGCCGTCTCCAGGCTGATGTCGGGGGCGCGCGTCGTCTGCACCACGAGGTCCCCCTCGTCGAGCTGCGGCGCGAGCTCGCTGCCCGCGCGCGCGTAGAGCACGACGCCGGCCGCGAAGAGCACGAGCGCGCTCGCGGCCACGAGGACGGGCCTTTTGACCACGAAGGAAAGCGTGGGCCCGTAGATCCGATCGACCCACCGCACGAGCCACGGATCCCGCGCCGGCACGTCCTTCTGCCGGAGCACGAGGCTCATCGCGGCGGGCACGTACGTGAGCGACAGGACGAGCGACGTGAAGAGCGCGAACACCACGGTGAGCGCCATCGGCCGGAACATCTTGCCGTCCACGCCCGTCATCGTGAGCACCGGCAGGTACACGATCAGGATGATCAGCACCGAGAAGAACACCGGGCTCGCGACCTCGGCGCTGACGCGGCTCACCCACGACGTGCGTTCCGGCCCTCCGGCCGGCGCGTTCCCCTTCTGCGACGCGTGGAAGACGTGCTCGACCATCACGACCGCGCCGTCCACGACGAGGCCAAAATCGATGGCGCCGAGGCTCATCAGGTTGCCCGGGATCCCGAGCGCCACCATGCCGGAGAGCGCCCCCAGCATCGAGAGCGGGATCGCCGAGGCCACGAGCAGCCCCGCGCGCAGGCTCCCGAGCATCGCGAAGAGCACCACGCCGACGAGCAGGCCACCTTCGAGCAGGCTCTTGCCCACCGTGCGCAGCGTGCTGCCGACGAGGTGGCTCCGGTCGTACACGAGCCGGATCGAGACGTCCTCGGGGAGCGCCGCGCGCACGGCGGGCATCTGCGCGTGGAGCCTGTCCATCACGTCGAGCGCGTTGTCGCCCCGGAGCATCTGCACCATCACGTAGACGACCTCCCCGCGGCCGTCGGCCGTCGCCGCGCCGATACGCGGCAGCCCCCCCACGTGGAGCTCCGCCACATCGGAGACACGCACCACGCGCCCTTCCTGATCGAGCGGCGACACGATCGCGTGCCCGAGTTCGGAAGGATCCTTCGGCCGCGCGACGGCGCGCAGGAGCGCCTGTCCACGGCCGAGCGGCAAGCTCGCCCCGGGCGCGCTGCCGGTCGATCGTTCGAGCGCCTCGCGCAGCGCCCCGAGCGTCATGTGCCGCTGCGCGAGCCGCGCCGGATCGGCCACGACCTCGATCGTGCGTCGCTCGCCGCCCCAGGGGTTCACCTCCACCACGCCCGGCACCGCGCGGAGCAGCGGCGCCACGCGCGTCGACGAGAGCTCGTAAAGCTCCGCGAGCGAGCGCGACGGCGAGCTCAACGTGAAGTGGAAGATCTCGCCGAGCCCGCCCGTCACGGGCCCGAGCTCGGGCGCGCTCACGCCGGGCGGCAGCGCGCCCGCGAGCGCGCCGATGCGCTCCGAGACCATCTGCCGCGCGCGCCACGGATCCACGCCGTCGTCGAAGACGATCGTCACCGACGAGATCCCGTACCGCGACAAGCTGCGGTGCTCTTCGAGGCCCGAAAGCCCGCCGAGCGCGAGCTCGATCGGCCGCGTCACCTGCCGCTCGACCTCCTCGGGCGTGAGGCCGGGCGCGCTCGTCAGCACGAGGACCTGGTTGTTCGTGATGTCCGGCAGCGCGTCGAGCTCGAGCCGCCGCCCGAGAAAAGCCCCCACGACGGCGAGGACGAGCGTCACCGCCACGACGAGGCCCCGATGCCGGATCGAGAGCTTGACCAGCGCGGGGATCAATCGACGTCTCCGCCGGGCGTGGGCAGCGCGCGCGACGCGTCCGCGGCCACCTCGTCCCCGGGGCGCAGATCCCCCTCGACGAGCGCATCCGCCCCGGAGCTCGACAACACCTTCACCGGCAGCGGCGCGCCCGTCTTTCGGGAGAGCACCACAGCCACGCCGTCCTTCAACGTCACGGCCGCCGCGGGGATCGCCACCGCCATGCCGCCCGGATCGGGCGAGACGCGCACCTTCCCCAGCGTTCCATGCGGCAACGAGATCCTCTCCGCGGGCTTGAACCACGCGGCCACCGTCCCGTCCCGCCCGCTCGTGCTCGGCGCTTCGCTCAGAAGCGTGAGCGCCGTGGATGGCCCGAGTGGCCCCACGAAGACGAAACGCGCGCCCGGCGGCGGCCGCTGCGCGAACCGCGCCTCGACCCGCGCCGCGCCCCCGCCCTCGATCCGCGCGATCGGCGCGCCCGTGGGCTCGCGCGACGCGCCGATCGCCGCGTCGAGCTCGGTCACCACGCCCGCGACCGGGCTCTTCAACGTCACCAAGCCGCCCGAGCGCACGAGCGCGGCCACATCCTTCGGCCCGAGCCCCGCGATCTTCAACGTCGCGAGCGCCATCTGCTGCGCCGCCGACGCGTCCGCGAGCGTGCCCTCGACCTCGGCGATGTCCACGAGCTTCGCGAGCCCGTCCTTCCGGAGCGCTTCGAGTTGCGCCTTGCGCTTGCCGTGCGCCCCGATCCGCGTGCCCGCCGCCGCGAACGCGCCCGCCGCGCGCGCGACCTCCGGCATCACCACGTCCGCGATCGGCGCGCCCTCGTCCACGCGCTCGCCGTGCTCCACGTGCACCTTCGTGATCCGCGCCGCGAACGGCGGCACCACCGCGCCCTTCGCCCCCGCAGGCGGCACGAGCTCGGCCGGCGCTTCGAGCAGCGAGAGCCCGCCCGGCGCGCGCGCCGCGACCCACGGCGTCTCCGCGCTCTTCGGGCCCACGCCCATCTCCGCAGCCGGCTCGGGCGCCGCCTCGGGGCCCGCGCACGCGGTGACGAAAAGCGCCGCCACGATCCCCCCGATCCCTCGCGCCTTCATCGCGCCTTCTCCTGCTTCTTCCCGTCATCCATCGCCGAGAGCCAGAGCCAGAGTTTTACGCGCGCCCACGCGTTCGCGGCCCGCGCGCGCTCCAGCCGTGCCTGCGCGGCCGCGACGTTCCTGCGCGCGGTGAGGACCTCCAGCATCGTCCCCTCGCCCGCCTCGAAGAGCCGCACCCGCGCCGCGAGCCCCTCCGTGAGCGCCGGCAAGATCGCGCCCGCGAGCGTGTCCACGATGTCCTGCGTGTGCTCGACCTCGTGGATCCCCATCGCCACATCGGCCGACGCGTTCGCCGCCTCGCGCTTCGTCTCGCCTTCGAGCTGCGCCGCACGCGCGGCCATCCCGCTGCGCTCGCGCTCCCCACGATCAAAGACCGGGAGCGTGAGCCCGACGGCGCCGTACCCCACGAACCCGCCAGGCGAATCCCGCTGCACGTACAAGCCGACCGAGAGCGACGTCCCGCGCGCAGCCCGCTCCTCGGCCTCGCGCGCGTGCTCCACCCGCGCCGCGATCGCCTTCTGCTGCACCGCCGGCAACGTCGCCGCGCGCTTCTGCGCGTCGCGCAGGCCCGCGCCCGAGGGGAGCACGGGCGCCGGCAGATCCCCGTGCGCGCCGAGCGGATCCACGCCCGCGGCGATCACGCGCGCGAGCCCGAGCCCACGTTCGAACACCTCGCCCTCGGCCCCGATCACCCCGAGCCGGGCCTCCGCGTGGTAGGCGCGCGCGTCGGCCGCGTCCGCCTTCGTCGCCGCCGACGCTTGCGCCGCCTTCTCCACGAGCCGCGCGAACTCCCCAGCGAGCGCCGCTTCCCGCATGGCCACGTCGAGCACACGCTCCGCGGCCCAGAGGTCGATCCACGCCCGCGCCGCATCGAGCCTTTGCGTCAACACGAGCGCGCGCGCGCCGGCCGAGAGCTCCTCCTCCTCGACCCGCGCCGCAGCCTTGCGGGCCGAAGACAGCCCCGCAAGGTTCCACGATTGCGTCACGCTCGCCTGGATCTCGACGCCCTGGTTTGGCGTGGGGAGCACGCGGAACCCCGGCTGCACGTAGATCTGCGGGTTCTCCGTCATCCCCGAGATCCGGGCGCCAAGCGCATGTTTCGTGGCCACAGCGCGCTCCGCGCCGCGTACGTCCGGCGTCGCGACGGACAGGCCAATGGCCTCATCGAACGAGAGGGTTTTCGGGGGCGCCGTGGCCGCGAGCGCGACGTTCGCAGCAAGCGGGAGCGCGAGCCAGAAGCTCATGCGCGGACCCTAGCGCCGCGACGCAGGAGAGATCCTGAGGGGATCGTGAGAGAATTCTCAGAAAGCTGGCTGGCAGGCGGTCGCGCCGGGGCGCTGCCCCGGACCCCGCGGGGGCTGTCCGCCCAAAGGCCCGGACCAGGCACGGCCTGGACCGAGGGGGAAGAACTGCGCGGTGCGCAGTTCTTCCCACGGGCCGGTGGCAAGACCGTGGAGGGGGGTTTCAAGCTGGCGCAAGTGCGAGCTCCGCGCCTTTCAAGGCTTGATGGCAACGCGCGGATGGGATGAGGCCGTGTCTCCAAGCTTCGAGGCCGAGCAAAAAGGCGACGGGGACGTGTGTGCGAGAGATGGGGGCACGGTCGGAAGCAACGACGTCGAGTCTCCGGAGACACGACGTCGTGCCTTGGAGGGACGAGGACGTGTCTCGGGAGAGCGCGGTCGAGTCTCCGGAGACACGACGTCGTGCCTTGGAGGGACGAGGACGTGTCTCCGGAGATACGAGCTCGTGCCTCGGAGGAACGATGGCGAAGGAAGGCGCGGCGTGCTCGTGGCGTCGAGACACGGGCACGCCGCGGGAGACGACGGGCTCGTCGCCGAAGACCTACGGCCCCATCGCGGGGTGAAACGAAGGCCTACCGTTTGAGACGTGAGGCCACCACGTCACGACACGACGTCATGCGACGGGGCGCTGCCCCGCTGAGCTTTCCGCGCTGCGGTCTTTGGTCGGCAGGCTCGTCGCCGGTCCTACCCCTGGCTGTTCGATGAACTGCGCATCGCGCAGTTCATCGAGCTTGGGTCCAGCCCCTGGCTGGTCCGGGTCCCGGGGCGGACAGCCCCGGGTGGGGCCTGGGGCAAAGCCCCAGCGCGGCGCCTCACTTCGGGGCGAGCTTTGCCATGAAGGACGCCGCAAGCCCAGACAGGAGACATGGCGCCACGCCGCCGCCGAAGACCCCGGAGCCTGCGAGGTACAGGCCGGTCACGGGTGTGCGCGTGCGGAATCCTTTCGGTCCCCATTGCGAGAGTGTCATTGCGGGGCCGAAGGGGGCGCCGGCGGCTGCGCGTGTTCGGTCTGCTGCGGTGAGCGGCGTGCCGTAGGCTTGCACGACCACGTCGCCCACGAGCCCGGGGTACCGCGCGTCGAGCTCTTTCAGCATCCAGGCTGCGATCTCGTCGCGATAGGCTGCGTAGGCGGGCCCTCGCTCCGCCTCGGGGAGCGATTGCCATTTGCGGAAGCGCGCGTGCGGCACGTAGGTGAGTACGACCAAGGACGAGCTGCCCTCCGGTGCGAGGGTGCCGCTTGGATCTTTGATCGAGGTCGGCGAGAGGAACAGCATCGGCCGCGGCGGCAGTTTTCCTGTGAATCGCGCGGAGAAACCTTCCTCGACGTCGTAGGACGGATACAGCCACACGTTTTGCGCGCCGAGCCCGTATGTCCGCAGGTCCCGGCGCAGGCCGAGCCATATCTGGAAGGTCGCCATGGAGGGCTCGATCACGGCGGCTTTGCGCCGGAGTGAGGTCGGCAGGTCCGAAGCGGACACGAGCCGGCCCAGGGTGAGCGCGGGGTCCACGGCGGAGACGACGATGTCGGCCTCGATCCTCTCGCCTCCCGCGAGCACGACGCCGGTCACGCGGCCGCGCTCGGTCTCGATGCGCTCGACGAGGGCGCGCGTGCGGAAGTGCGCGCCTTTGGCTTCGGCGGCGCGCACGAGCGCGTCGCGCAGGCCCCCGCCGCCGCCGCGCGGGAAGAACGCGCCGTCGCTGAAATGGGCCATGTAGAGCAGCGCGGCGAGGCCGACCACGCGCGAGGGTGGCAGGGCCCACGCGCCGGATTGGCCGGCGAGCACGGCGCGTAGGCGCTCGTCGGAGGTGCTTTGCTCGATGAGCTCGCGCAGGGGCCGCTGGCTCCATTGCAGGAGGGCTGGCACGCCCGTGAGCGCCACGAGATCCGTAAGGACGGGCCGGCCGAGGATGCCCCGGGCGAGCGCGTCGTGCATCCGCGCGGCTCCGTCGAGCAAACCGAAGAAATGGCGGAGACCCTTCGATTCCTCCGGGAAGAGGACACCGAGGCGCTCGCGGTAGGCGGCGAGCGGCCGGCACACCTGGACATCGAGATCGGGAAATCGGTAAAGGTCGAATCCGTCGGGATCGAGCTCGTGGAAGAGCTCGCTTGCATCGACGCCGAGGGATTGCAAGAGCTCGTGCACGAGCTGGCCTGGGCGGCAGGCGCCGACGTAGTGCAGACCCTGGTCGAAGACGAATCCGTCCTTCGAAAAGGGCGCGAGGTAGCCGCCGATCTCGGCGTCTGCGTCGAGGGCGAGCACGTCAAACCCGTCCTTGGCGAGGAAGGCGGCGGAGGCGAGGCCGCCCGTACCGGTTCCGATCACGAGGGCGCGACGCGTCGAGGCCATGATGCTGCACGGAAGGGTACACCCGGCCGCCCGTCGAGGCGAGGAAAACGAATCACGCGCACGTGTCGCGGCCACGAACTTGCCGTGGAGTCCCGGTATGGCGACGTACTCCGCTCGCGCGCAGAGCTTCCATCCGCGCGCGAGGCTGCTTGACAGGAAATCGCGCGGAGGCCTAACATCCGGGATTTGAGGGGATTCGGGGGATTCGGGGGATTTCGGGGGGCCGGGGGAGACCAGGGGAGATGGTGGACGAGCAACGAGACGAAGTCGCGGCGGCCGAACCTCAAAAAGACGCACCGAAGCAGGATACGTACCGGCTCCTCTTCGAGCTGGCGGCTGACCTCCTGGGCATTGCCACGATGGAGGGCTATTTCGTCGAGCTCTCTCCCTCGTGGGAGGGCCGCCTCGGCTACACGCGTGAAGAGCTCCGCGCGCAGCCCTTCCTCTCGTTCGTGCACCCGGACGACCAAGCGCCGACGATAGGCGAGGTGAGCCGGATGGCCCAGGGGGAGGTCGTCCTGACCTTCAAGAATCGATATCGATGCAAGGACGGCGCGTACCGGTGGATCGAGTGGACGAGCGTGCCGAAGGACGGGCTCATTTATTTCGTGGCGCGGGACATCACCACGCAGCAGCAGATCGAGGAGGAGCTGCGCGCGTCGCGGCGCGAGGTCGAGGAGCGATATCGGGAGCTCGAGCAGGAGATGACGGAGCGCCGCCAGGCCGAGGCCGCGCTGTATGCCCAAAACGAGGCGGTCCGGGCGCTCTCGGCGCCGATCCTGCAAGTGGCCGAGGGGGTGCTGCTCCTGGCGGTCATCGGGCGCATCGACGCCGATCGCGCGGGCATGATGATGGAGAAGCTCCTCGGGGCGATCGTGGACGCGGCGGCGCGCGTGACCATCCTGGACCTGACGGGCGTGGCCGCGATGGATACGGATACGGCCTCGCACATCTTCTCGCTCGTCCACGCGTCGAGGCTGCTCGGGAGTGATTGCCTCGTGTCCGGCATCCGGCCCGCCATCGCCACGACCATGGTCGACCTCGGGATCGACACGAGCAGCCTGCGCACGTTCGGGACCCTCGCCGCGGCGCTCTCGCACGCGCTCGGGCTACGAGCGCCTCGCCACAAGTGACGAACTGCTGCTAGGCTCGCGCCATGCGAGCCATTCGATTTCATGCCCTCGGCGGCCCCGACGTCCTCCGCGTCGAGGACGCGCCCGAGCCGACGCCGAAGCCGGGCCAGGTCCTCCTCGCCGTCCGCGCCGTGGGCCTCAATTACGCCGATACGATGTTCACGAAGGGGCAATACTTCATTCGCCCCACGTTCCCGGCGATCCCGGGCATGGAAGCCGCCGGCGAAGTGCTCGCCGTCGGCGAAGGCGTGACCGACGTCCGCGTCGGTGATCGGGTGATGGCGCTCGGCGACGGGGCGTATGCCGAGCAAATGGTCGCGCCGGCGTACAGCGTTTATCCCATCCCGAAGGGGCTGTCCTTCGAGCAGGCCGCGGCGCTGCCGGTGCAGGGCCTCACGGCGCACCACGTGCTCACGCTCTCGGGCAGGCTCGCGCCCGGGGAGAAGGTGCTCGTGCACGCGGCGGCGGGCGGCGTGGGCACGCTCGCGGTGCAGATCGCGCGGCGGCTCGGGGCGTCGTTCGTCGCGGGCACGGTGGGCTCGCCGGCGAAGGCGGATCTCGTGCGGTCGCTCGGCGCGGATCTCGTGGTGAACTACCGGGAAGACGATTTCGCCACGCAGATCCGCTCGGCCGTGAAGGAGGGGGTGGACGTGGTGCTCGAAATGCTGGGCGGCACCGACGTGTACAAGCGCAGCCTCGCTTGCCTCGCGCCGATGGGCCGGATGGTCGTGTTCGGCGCCGCGACCGCGGACGTGCGCGGCACGGTGGAGCCGGTCGGGCTCATGCACAAGAACCTGACCATCACCGGCTATTACATGACGCCGCTGATCAAGCGCCGCGAGCTCTGCGCCCCGCCCCTCGCCGAGCTCGCCGCCGCGGCCGCGGAGGGCGCGCTGCGCGTGATCGTGGGCAAGACGTATCCGCTCGCGGACGCGGCGGAGGCGCACCGGGACCTCGCCGGCCGCGCCAGCACCGGCAAGCTCGTGCTCGTGGTTGGATAGGTCCGACGCACGGGGCGAGCGCCCCGGCGAGGGCGGCCCCCAAGAGACCTCAGGGACGCGACGCGGGCGGCCCTGCGGAAGGCGCGCCCGAGGCCGCGGCGCTCGCGGAGGCGGCGGCGGCGTTCATCTTCGCGCGGACCGAGAGGCGCATCGCCACGATGGTGCCGGCGATCGCGGCGGAGGTGACCACGATGAAGACGACGAGGATCTTGCCCGCGGATCCGCCGGACGGCCTCGACGCGGGCGTGGACGGCGAGGTGCGGGGCGCGGGCGAGGGGGTTTCCATGGCGGGCCTTCTATATCGTCCGATCCGGCACGAGGCAACGCGCGTGGACCTCTCGTTTCACGGGGGCGGCGGGAGGATTTCGGGCGTGAGCGGCTCGCCGCGCGCGAGCGTCGAGAGGACGGCCTCGCGCACGCGGGCATCCGCCTCCCGGCGCGGGCCCGGCCGGCGGGCGAGCGCCTGGAGCGGGACCAGCATGCACGGGTTTTTCTGGAGGATCGGCTCGTTCCGCGCGAGGAAATCCCAGTAAAGCGCGGTGATCGGGCACGTCTTTTTGGGATCGAACGGGCAGCCGTCGCAATAATCGCTCATGCGATCGACGTAGGCCGCGCCCGAGACGTAGGGCTTCGTGGTCATGATGTCGCCGGCGGCGAACGTCCCCATCCCGAGCACGTTCGACTCGACGACCCAGTCGTATGCGTCGATGTACGCGGCCCAGAACCAATCCGTGAGCGCGCGCGGCGAGAGGCCGAGCAACGTGCCGATGTTCGACAGGATCATCAGCCGCGTGACGTGGTGGCTGTAGCCCTCGCGCCAGACGTCGCCGAGCACGCGATCGAGGCAGGCGAGCCCTGAGCGCGGGCCTCCCTCCCAGAAACACGCGGGCAAGGGCTCGGTCGCGCCGAGCATGTCCGGCAGCGCGGGCGCGTTCGGGTCGCTGAGGCCACGCGCCATTCCTTCGGGCAGATCGGGCAGGATCCGGAACCCGTCCGTCTCGCGGTGCACGTGCCGCACGAATTCACGCCAGCCGAGGATCTGCCGGACGAACACCTCCTTGCTGGCGATCGGAATGGAGAGCGCCGCGGCCTCGCGCACGATCCGCGCGGGCAGGAGGCGGTGGAGGTGCAGGAGCGGGGCGAGGCGCGTGTGGAAGAGGTTCGACGACGCAGAGGACATCGCGTCCTCGAAGGGGCCAAAATGCGGCAATGCGGCGTGTTTGCCCCAGGCCCAGAGCGCCTCGGCGTCGGCCTGCGTGGAAGGGAGCGCGCCGGGATCGAGGTGGCCGGGGTGATCGGCATATCGACGGAGGATGAGCGCGCAGACCTCCTCCGTGATGGGATCCGGCGTGAACGAGGGCGGCGTGGGCGCCGGTGGTTCGCCGCGGAACGGGAGGCGGTGGTCCGTGTCGAAGCTCCACCGCCCGCCCTCGGGTTTGCCGTCGTGCACGAGGATGCCGGTCCGGCTGCGCACGTACCGATAAAACGATTCCATTCGATAGGGCGGACGCCCGCCCGTGGCCTGGAGGAAATCGTCGTGTGTCGTGAGCCACCCGTCGTGGGGGACGAAGGAGAGCGCGCCCGAAGTCAGGGCGGGCGCGAGATCCACGCGGAGCTCGC
This sequence comes from Polyangium fumosum, assembly GCF_005144585.1. Taxonomy (GTDB): domain Bacteria; phylum Myxococcota_A; class Polyangia; order Polyangiales; family Polyangiaceae; genus Polyangium; species Polyangium fumosum. Next base: position 117,325 of record NZ_SSMQ01000030.1, read on the forward strand.
GCTCGGCGGGCTCCATGCAGAGGAGCGGCCCGACCTCGGCGGCCGCGCGCGTGACGGCCCCGGCATACCCCGCGTCCGCGACCACATACCGGACCGCGACGCCACGCCGCGCTTGCTCCAGCGCGAAATGGCGCATGTTCGCGAGCACGAGGGCGAGCTTTTGCTTGTGGTAGGGGCGGCGCGCGGCCTTCGCCGGGTCCTCGACGAGCAAGACGCCCGCGCGCTCGGGGGGAAGATCACGCAGGGGGCCGATCGCGTCCGAGAGCTGGTCGTAGGGGACGAAGACGAAGGTGCGCCCGCGCTCGTCGCGCGCGGCGGCGCGGAGCTCGGCGAAGAAGCGCTTCATGAGACCTGCGTCTGCGCCATGGGGGTGCGGTGGCACGTAGGGTTCTACGAAGGCCCGGTCAAGCTGCCCGGCGATGTCTTCCTTTTCAGGGAGAAACCGATTAGTTTGCCCGCATGCGTGGCCTCGTTGCCCTGCTCGCGTGTGCGCTCGTTCCCTCGGCTCTGCTCGGCTGTGGCAACAACACCGACAAGGGCCCCGCGCCGACACCTTCGGCGACGACCACGGCGACGACGCCGGCCCCGGAGGTGCCCAAGGGCCCGCTCTCGGTGGTGCTGGAGGCGAAGGATCCGATCACGTTCTCGGGCGTCGCCGAGGGCGTGGTGATCGCGGATGCGGAGCGCACGCGGATGGCGACGGCGGCCGTCGAGGGCGAGCTCGTCGAAAAGCCCATGCCGACCGGCCTTCCCGCGGAGGGGCACATCCTGCGGTTTTCAGGCCGGCTGCCCGGCTCGGTCTGGGTGCTCTTCGAGACGCCCAAAATGGAAAAGGAGCCCGCGAAGAATCCGTTTCTCCGCCTGGAGCAGGCCAAGGGCAGCTTCAAGGCATACGCCGACGACTGGAAGCCGCACCTCGCCGCGTGGTCGAAGAAGCGGATCCTCGCCATGTCGACGTCCTCGGGCAAGCTCAAGGTCAAGGTCGTGGATCCGCACCAGGACAAGCCCTCGCCCGATCTGCCGAGCGCGCGGCTCGACGACGAAACGTGCGCGAAATCGCTGCGCATCGAGGAGATCGCGGCGCTCGCGACCGGAGAGGTGTTCGCCGCGGGGCATTGCAGGACGGTGAATTCCGGCAAACACCACGTCGTCGTGCGCTGGGCCGAGGAGGCCCCGAGCGCGCCGCCGCCCAAGGCGAGCGCGAGCGTGGCGCCCGCCGTCGCGAGCGCGAGCGTGGCGCCCGCCGTCGCGAGCGCGGCGGCCGCGCCCGTGGTGAACGAGGCAAAGGACGTGGAGCTCGACGGCGGCGCGGCGGAGGGCGGCGCGGCGGACGCCGGGGCGGACGCAGGGGTGGACGCCGGCGAGGTGGAGGAGGCGCCCGTGGGGGTGCCGGGCCAGGTGTACGTGCTGCCGGGCGTGCCGGCGTCGATGCGCCACGTCGCCCTCGTGGCGCAAGGGCCGAGCGACGTGTGGGTGCTCGGCGCCGAAGACAATGGCAGCGCCCACCTGCTCCGGCTCGAAGGCGGCGTGTTCAAGGCGCAGACCTTGCCGAAGCTCGGCGCGCCCGCGCAATCGCTCGCGGGGGCGGGCGACGGGACGTTGTGGCTCGTCACGGCGGACGCGATCTGGAAGCGATATCCGCCCGGAGAATGGGAGGAGGTCCCGCCGCCCGCGCACGCCGCCGTCCCGGAGCCCGATTCTCGGTGGGAAATGCGCGAGGTGTGGGCCCCCGGGAGCGACGTGTGGATCGCGGCGAAGCACACCACGAACAAGGGCGAGCGGCACGTCGTGCTCCGGGCGCGGCCGGCGAAGGAAGTCGTGCGCTGGTGGCCCTGATCCTTCCCCCGGCTTGACGACGCGGGCGCGCGGGCGTCTCATGCCTGCATGGAAACCCCGGGTCTCGCCGAGCTCATCACGTTTTTCCGTTCGAATCCCCCCAAGAGCCCCCAGCCGGCCGACATGCGCGCCTGGTTCGCGGCGCTCATGCAAGCCACGCCCGTGCCCAGCGAGGCGCGGCTCGAGCGCACCTCGTGCGACGTGCCCGCGTATTGGATCACGCCGCCCGGCGCCGATACGAGCCGCGTGATCCTGTACCTGCACGGCGGCGCTTACATCGTCGGCTCGCCCGAGACCCACCTGGAGACGGTCTTCCGCCTGGCGAAACACGCCGGGACGCGCGCGCTCTCCGTCGATTATCGCCTCGCGCCCGAGAACGCGTGGCCCGCTTGCCGCGAGGACGCAGTCGCGGCATATCGCTGGCTGCTCGCGCAGGGCGTCGCGCCTTCCCACATCGCGATCGCCGGGGATTCGGCCGGCGGCGGCCTCACGCTCTCGACGTTGCTCGCGCTGCGCGACGCGGGCCTGCCCCTGCCGAGCTGCGCGGCGTTTTTCTCCCCCTGGGTCGATTTCACGGGCTCGGGTGATTCCGCGAAGGCGAACGGCGAGGGAGATCCGCTCGTCGATCCGCGTGGAACCGCCATGATGGTCGGCGCCATTCTCCAGGGGAAGGATCCCGCCGCGAGCTCGCCGCTCTTCGCCGATCTCGGCGGGCTGCCCCCGCTCTTCGTGCAGGTGGGCACGGCCGAGGTGCTGCTCGACGATGCGCGCAGGCTCGTCGACAAGGTGAACGCCGCGGGCGGCGAGGCCGTGCTCGACGCGTGGGAGCACATGATTCACGGGTTCCAGGGGTTCCCGACGTACCTGCGGGAGGCCGTGACGGCCACGGAGCGCGCCGCGGATTTCCTCCGGGCGCGGCTCTCGCTTGAGGCCTGATTGGATGGCTGGAATGCCGCAGGGCAGGCATGGGCGCCCCTCCCTCAGCGCGGCGTCCGCAGCGGCCCCGGCGACGCGCTGAACCGCCAGGATGGGTGAACGCGAAGCCCTCCGATCCCGCGAGGGTGCGAGATCAGCCGAGATCAGGGGACGTGGCACCCGGGTTCTGCAAGATGCCGGTCACCGGTGGTTGCCGCTTGCTCGCCGAAGCGCGGAGCGGGCCCCTGCGGAAGGAAGGCTACACAATGTTCAAGCACGCTCTGGTTGGGCTGATGATCGCTTCCGCGTCCCTCGCGGGTTGTGCCGTGGGGGGCGACGAGCTCGTCGAGGAGGCCGAGCTCGCGCTCGACGACCGCGAGGACAGCGACGGGCGCGAGGGCGGCGGCGACCAGCTCGCGCTCGAGGGCGCCGGAGAGGCGCCGGACCCGCTCGACCGTGGGCGCGCCTGCACCCAGTCGGAGTGGAACGTCGCCGAGCACCACGCCGACGACAACCACACCCTGCCGATCCCCGGCTCTGCAAACACGCACAACCCGCAAGTGACCGGCTGTACCGTCAGCAACGGCTGGATCGTCTACACCTACACGTACCCCTGATCGGTACGCCGGCACCAAACGCGGGAGGGCGTCGTCGCGAGCGCGACCCCACCTTCCCGCGTCGCGCAATCCGACTCGTCAAGTCTCGGCGTTGCGCTAGAAAATGTCGCGGATGCTCCCCGCGTCGCTTCCGCTGACCTTGCGCGCGCCGAACCCGCCCGCGCTCTTCCTGGGTCGAGAGAAGGAGCGCGAACAGCTCCGCGTCGCGTTCGCGAGGGGCCCCGTCACGCTCGTGAGCGGCGAGCACGGCGTCGGCAAGACCGCGACGGTCTTGCAGGTCTTGCGCGAGAGCTTCTTCGAGGTGCCGGTCGTCTTCGCGTCCTTCGGCGGGTTGCCGGACGATGTCGCGCCGGATCGCGAGCTCGTGCGCATCGTCGCCGCCGCTGCGAGCGTCACCCAGATCGCGTGGGCCTCGGTACTTCGTGTGCGCGAGAGCCTCCCCGAGGTGCTCCTCGACATGGCCGAGCGCGCGCGGCTCTGGCTCGTGCTCGACGGGGTCACCGCCGATCCGCTGCTTCGTGATCTCATGAGCGTCGTCTCCCGCTACGCGCGCGAGTCGCGGTGGATCGTGACCGGTGAAGGCTTCTGCGAGAGCCGCTTCGTCCCCGGACAGAGCCTGCGCCTCGGGCCGATGCCCGACGCAGAGCTCGAGACGTTGGCGCACGGGACCGCTGCGAGGCCGCTCGATTTCGGCAGGGCCGTGGAGGCCTCCCGCGGCAACCCCGGCGCGCTCCTACGCGCCGTCGCGTCGGGCGCCGAGCCGGATGTCTCGATCGTCGACCCGATGCTCTCGGCGATGCGCGCCCTTTCCGATCGCAATGCCGGGACGGTGCTCGCGTGGCTCGACGAGCACGCAGAGGAAGCGCTGCGCGACGGCTATGCGCGCAACCTGTACGCGGTTCTGTCGCTCCGGCGCCACGAGCCGGAGCTAGGCCGGTGGTGGATGCGCTGTGCCGCGGAAGTGGGCGATCTGGCGGCGCTGCCGCACGGCGCCGCGCAGCACGCCTCGCTGAAGGACGCTCTGGTGCTCCTCGAAGCGTTCTTCTCGGGGGGCGATCTCGACCGCTCGCTCCGCGACGCGGAGGCGCTCGTCGCCCGCGCCGAAGCCGAGGGCGCCCCTCGGATCGCCGGCGAGGCGAAGACGATCGCCGTCCAGTGCCTGGTGATGAAGGGGGAGCTCGCGCGCGCTCTCGCCCTGGTCGAGTCGATCACGACGGAGGACGACGAGCTCGCCTGCTTGCGCGACGGAAGCGCCTCGACCGTCCTGGCGCTGATGCATCGTAGCGACGAGGCGCATGCACGCCTCGAGCGGGTCCGCGCCGGCGCAGTACGCCTTCCCTTCCGCGCGCAGAACCCGATCCTCTTCCGCGCCGCCGACACCCTCTACCAACTCGGCCTGCTCGAGGAGGCGCACGACGTCCTGTCCCAGTTGATGTCCGGCGATCGCGCTCGCTCGCTGTCGTTCCACCACCTCGGGCCGATCCTCCTGCTGCAACTACGAATCGCGATCGACCGAGGTGCCCTGCGCGACGTGGCGGCCCTGGAAGAGCGGCTCGCTCCGTTCGCGCGGGAAGGGACGCTCCAGCACCCTTTCGCGGGATCCAGCCGGGTGTTCGCGCGCGTGTGGGCGGGCGACTTCGACGGGATCGGCGAGGAAGTGAGCGATTCGCTCCAGGCTGCGCGCGAGGGAGACCTGCTCGAGGCCCAATCATCGGCGGCGATGGCTGCGATCGAGGTCGCGCTGGCGCGCGGCACGGACTTGGGCGTCACCCTGCGCGATCCCCTCGTGCTGTGGTTGCGAAACGGGGCGCCCGCGAGCCCGCTGCTCGAAGAGACCCGGAGGCGCGCGCGCCTCCGCCTCGGCGAGCACGTCCCCTCCCCGCCTCCCGTGGTGCGGAGCATCGAGCACGAAATCGTGGCGCGCCTCGCCGATGCCGAGGCGCACGTGCTGAGGGGCGCCTGGCACGAAGCGACCACGGCCTGTCGCGCGGCGGTCCAGCACGCCTCGCGCTGGGGCTACGCCTCACGCGAAGCGCACGCGCGCTCGACGCTGACCTTCCTCCTGCTCGCCCAGGGCCGCCGCGAGGAGGCCGCGCAACAGGTAGGAAGGCTCCGCGCGTCGGCAGAGCGCATGGGGAGCGCGCGTTTCGTCCGCGAAGCCGAGCTGCTCGCATACCTTTCGCAGCCCGCCGCCTCGATGCTGCAGCTCGTGTCTTGGGCGCGCGACGAAGCCCCCGCCCCGATCGTCGCGCGCTGCGCACGACACCTGCTCGGGGCGCCCGCAGGTCCCGACGCCGTCGAGCGCGCACTGTTCGACGCGCTCGTCGGCCACCTCGGCAAAGTCGCGCACCTCGCGCCGGGATCCCTCCCGAGCTGGGGCATCGCCGACGTCGATCGATCGGTCGTCCTCGACGACGGATCGCGCATCTCGTTCGAGTCCAAACCGCTGCTCTGGCGCCTCCTCGAGGTCCTTTGGGATCACGGGGGCGAGGCCAGCAAGGAGGAACTCGTTCGTGAGGGCTGGGCGCAGCCCGACTATCACCCGCTGCGCGACGACAACCGGCTGCACGTCACCATCCGCAAGCTGCGGGGTCTGCTGATGGATGGCCAGCCCCCCGCTCGCATCCTCACACGCGACGAGGGCTACGCCCTGGGAGGCACCCCCGTCCGCGTCCGCTAGGTGCGGCAGATCAGTCGAGATCAGTGGCTCGGCGCGGGGGGGCGCTCGCAGAAGGCGCGGCGCTCGCAGAAGGCGCGGCGCTCGCAGAAGCTGCGGGCTGGGGGGCGTCGTCGAGGGCGGGCGCGCCGGTCGGGAACGTCTCGCCGAGGGCTTCGCGCACGGAGAGCGCGAGGCCCGCCACTGCAAGAGGGAAATTTTTGAAGGCTACATGCTTGGATGTGAGTCAGATGGCGACGATGACGAGCGCACAGGATTCAGAGGAGAATGTACGTGAAGGCGCACGGGAACCTATTGCGACGCTCGCTCTCGTATCTCGCCTATCCGGCGATGACCGGCGGAGCTATCGCGTTTGGCCTCTGGGCCATCACGCGACATTGGCCAGCCTGGGCTGTCGGCGTTGTGGTCGTCGTGGTGGCCGCGGTGCTCGTCACCTTGCTCGAGTGGATCATCCCGTATTCACGCGTTTGGGCGAAGCCGCACGGTGATCGGCGCACCGATTTCTGTCACCTCGTCTTCTCCAATCGCGCCTTCGACGTCGGCACGCTTGTCGCCGTCGGCGTGTTTGCCCCGCTCGGAGAGGCGCTTTCCTCTCGGCTCGGCACACGCCTCTGGCCGCACGGTTGGCCCCTCCCGTTGCAAGCGCTGCTCGCCGTGGTGGTGTTCGAACTGCCCTGGTATTGGATCCACCGACTCGAGCATATCTGGGCCCCCTTGTGGCGCGTGCACGCGGTGCACCACAGCTCGCGTCGGATCTATTGGTGGAACTTCGCCCGCACCCACCCGCTCGACAACCTGATCAGCGCGGTCGCCGCCTTCACGCCGCTTTCGTTGCTCGGCGTCGGTGATGAGCCGCTCGCGCTGATGGCGGCCTTCTCCGGCGCGCACGGCATGCTGCAGCACTCGAACATCGATCTTCGCACCGGCTTTCTCGATCTGTTTTTCAGCACCGCGCGCGTTCATCGCTGGCATCATTCGCCCCGCCGCCACGAGGCCGATGCCAATTACAGTCCGAGGGTGATGCTCTGGGATCACGTCTTCGGGAGTTATCGCTTCCGCCCCGACGTCGCTCCACCCGAGGACGTGGGACTCGGCGAGGATGCGGCGGGATTTCCCGAGAGCTACGTCGGCCAGCTCCTCGTCCCGTTTCGCTCGGACCATGGGCGCAAGCGCCACCCCTGAGGCTCGCAGCTCGGGCCGGAGGTAGGACCACGGGCACCAGAATGATCTCTTTGGTGTTTCGCTGCTTCACACGAGCGCGGCCGAGGGGGTGGCCCTCGGATGCGCAATCATGGGAAGTCAATCTCGAGATGATAAGCGCCATCTCGAAGATTGGCTTTCACGGGCAGCCCGCTTTTGTAGAGGAGCGCCATCATGGGCTTGTTGCTCACCAGCACGTCCGCGAAGAAGCCCATGATCCCCCGTGCCCGCGCCACCTCGGCCATGCGCCGCATGAGCAGCGTGCCAACCCCGCGCCCTTGCCATTCGTCGCGCACCACGAAAGCGATGTCCGCCCTCCGCGTCGCCGGGGCCACGTCGTAGCGGGCGAGGCCGATGACCTCCTCGCAGCCGTTGTCGCTGCGAGCGACCACGAGGCCCATGTTCTGCTCGTAATCGAGGCTCACGAGTTGCAGCAGCTCCTCATGCGGGTGGGAAGGTTTGAACTTCATGAAGCGCTGGTAGGTGCTCTCGTCGGAAAGGCGGTAGAAGAGGTCCTTCAGCGCGTCCTCGTCCGAAATACGTAGCGGGCGCACGAGCACCTCCTGCCCGCCTGGTAGCATCTCGCGCCGCGCCTCCTCCCACGGGTACGCCGAACGCGCGCAGGTCTGGTCGCCGAAGACGTAGCGGCGCTGCTTGGCCGCCGCGAGCAGATCAGCGCGGTGATCGGGGTGAGCGATATCGATGAGCGCGAGCGCGCGCTGGCGGATGTTCTTGCCCCAGAGATCGGCGACGCCGTGCTCCGTGACCACATAATGCACGTCGCCCCGGCTCGTGACGACGCCGGCGCCCTGCTCGAGCCCGGCCACGATGCGGCTCACTTGGCCCTCCTTGGCCGTCGAACGCAGCGCGATGATGGGTTTGCCGCCACGGCTGCGCGCCGAACCTCGGATGAAATCGACCTGGCCCCCGATGCCCGAGAAGAAGCGTCCCATCAGCGTGTCGGCTGCCACCTGGCCCGTGAGATCGACGGCGAGGGCCGCGTTGATCGCAATCATCATGTCATTCTGGGCGATGACGAACGGGTCGTTCGTGAAGCCCGAGGGGCGCATCTCCACGGCGGGATTGTCGTGCACCCAGTCGTAGAGTGCCTGGCTGCCCATCACGAACGACGTGACGAGCTTGCCTGGCAGGAGCGTTTTTTTGCGCCCGTTGATCACGCCGCGAAGCGCGAGGCACATGACGCCGTCAGAGAACATCTCGGTATGTACGCCGAGGTCGTGATGCTCCTCGAGCGCGGCGAGGGCAGCATCGGGGATCCTGCCAATGCCGGTCTGCAAGGTGGCACCGTTCGGGACGAGGCTGGCAAGATGACGGCCGATAGCGCGGTCGACCTCGTCGAGCGGCTCGGCAGTGCGTGTCGGCAAGGGCGCGTCGACGGGCACGAGGTGCTGGATGCGCTCGATGTTCAAGAATGAATCGCCATGCGTGCGAGGCATGCGCGGATTGACCTCGGCGAGAATGAGATCGGCGGCGTCGATCGCGGCCCGCACGATGTCCACGGAAACGCCGAGGCTCACGTAGCCGTGCGCGTCGGGCGGCGATACTTGGATGAGCGCGACGTCGATGCGCACGCGTCGCGAGCGGATGAGCTCGGGGATGTCCGAGAGGAAGACCGGCATGAAGTCGGCACGCCCCTCGGCCACCGCGTCGCGCACGTTCGGCCCGATGAAGAACGCCGTGTGACGGAAGCGGCATTCGAGCCCAGCTTTGACGTAGGGGGCGGGGCCCAGCGTGAGCAGGTGGACGATATCATTGCCTTCGAGGTGATGGCCATGCTCGACCATGGCCTCGACGAGCCGCGCAGGTTCGGCCGCACCCGAGCCGATGAGGATACGGCGACCGCGCGGGATGGCGCGCGCTGCGCCTTCTGGCGTCGTGACCTTGTGGGAGAAGCGCTGTAGCCAGGGTGTGAGCTCCACGAGAAACCTCCGTCAGGCTCAGCAAATCCTCGGGAGCTGCTCGCCCGCAGGGATGTCGAGCCATCGGTTCATGCCGAGACGGCTCCGGAGCGTGACCCGGCCAGCCCGACCAGGCGCCGCGTTGTCGCGGACGGTCCCGATCCGCGCTGGCTCCGGAGCCGCCGGATGGGCGCGCATCACCTCGATGGCCGCCGCCGCGTGCTCCTCCGGCACGAACGCGACGAGCCGGCCCTCGCACGCGACGTAGAGCGGATCAAGCCCGAAGAGCTCGCACGCGCCGGCCACCGTCTCGTTCACGGGAACCGCGCGCTCGTCGATGTCGATGTCGACACCCGCATCCAGGGCGATCTCGTTGAGCGCCGAGGCGAGCCCGCCGCGCGTCGGATCACGAAGGCAATGCGGCACGACACCCGCCGAGAGCAGCGCGGCGACGAGCCCGTCGAGCGGCGCGCAATCACTCTCGAGCGCCCCGGTGATCGTGAGCCCTTCGCGCGTCGATAGCACCGCGATCCCATGGCGCCCGAGGTCACCGCTCACGAAAACCACGTCGCCTGGACGTACCGCGCGAGGTTCGATCGTGATCCCCTCCGGCACGACGCCCACACCCGTCGTCGTGATGAACATTCCGTCGCCCTTGCCGCGATCCACGACCTTCGTGTCGCCCGTGACGATCTCCATTCCCGAAGCTCGAGCGGCATCGCGCATCGAGGCGACCACGCGGTGAAGGTCTTCCATGGGAAGGCCCTCCTCCAGCACGAAGGCAACAGCAAGCCAGCGGGGCGCAGCACCAGTCATGGCGAGGTCGTTGATCGTGCCGCAAACGGCGAGCTTGCCGATATCTCCGCCCGGGAAGAACAGCGGCCGCACCACGTAGCCATCCGTGGTCAACGCGATGCGGCCCCTGGGAACCTCCACGACTGCGCTGTCGTGCCGGGCGGAGAGCGCGGCGCCTCCGAAAGCGGGTATGAAAATCTGCTCGACGAGCTCGCGTGAAAGACGCCCGCCGCCGCCGTGCGCGAGCTGCACGGTCCGGTGCCGGAACGGCGGCGGGCATGCGAGCTCGAAATCGCGCGCAGTCACGACCCAGCCCTCCGGTAACGATAATAGGCCGCGCAGGCCCCCTCGGAGGACACCATCGTCGCTCCGAGCGGCGTCTCGGGCGTACAGCGCGTGCCGAATGCCGGGCAGGCCGAGGGTTTCTCGATCCCTTGCAGCACCCGGCCGCTGATGCACACCGACGGCTCCTCGGTCGAGATCGTTCCCACGTCGAAAAGCGCCTCTGCGTCGTGCTGCGCGTACTCGGGGCGGAGCCCGAGCCCGCTCGCCGGGATCTCGCCGATGCCCCGCCATTTCCGCGGTACGACCCGGAACACCTCCGCGACGACGTGCATCGCCTCTCGGTTGCCCTCCGGGCGCGCCGAGCGCGCGTACTGGTTCTCGACCTCCGCGCGCCCTTCCTCGAGTTGCACGACACACATATGGATGCCCTGCAAAAGGTCCGCTGGCTCGAATCCCGTGACCACAATGGGTGTGTGATGGCGCGCGGCGATGGGCCGGTACTCGTCCAAACCCATCACCGTGCACACGTGGCCGGCTGCGAGAAAGGCGTCGACCCGACCATCCGGCGCGGAGAGGATCGCGGAGAGCGCCGGGGGCACGAGCACGTGCGAGACGAGCATCGAGAAGTTGCATAGGCCGCGCCGCCGCGCCTCGCGTACGGCCATGGCATTCGCTGGTGCCGTGGTCTCGAAGCCCACCCCGAAAAACACGACCTGTCTGCCCGGGTTCTGGCGGGCAATCTCGAGAGCGTCGAGCGGCGAATAGACGATGCGCACGTCGGCCCCCTCGCTCTTCGCACAGAAGAGGTCCGAGCGCGTCCCCGGCACGCGCAGCATGTCGCCGAACGAACAGAAGATCACTCCGGGCTTGGCCGCAATGGCGAGGGCGCGGTCGAGCATCTCCAGCGGCGTCACGCAGACGGGACAGCCGGGACCGTGCAAGAGCTCGAGCCCCGGCGGGAGCAGCGCGTCGATGCCGAAGCGTACGATGGAGTGCGTCTGGCCGCCGCAGACCTCCATGATGCGCCACGCGCGCGTGGCCCTCGCGGTGATGGCCGATGCGTAGCGGCGGCAGACATCGGCGTCGCGGTACTCATCCACGTACCTCATGCGGTCCTCCCCTCCGGCCTGCGCCCGAGCTCGCCGAGGTCCCCGATCTCCTCCAGATAGGAGAAGACGCGAGCCGCCTCGGCCTCATCAATGCGGGAGATCGCAAATCCCACGTGCACGATCACCCAGTCTCCCTCGCCCGCCTCGGGTACGTATTCTAGGCATACATCCCGCACGACGCCGCCGAATGCCACGTGTCCAACCCGGAGATCGCCCTCCCGCACATCCAGGATTCTCCCCGGCACCCCCAAACACATCACCGTCCTCCATGTCTAGATTCGTGGCTCCTCGCGGCAATCGCCGCCTGGCCCACGGAGATTCCGCCGTCGTTCGTCGGGACGCGTGCCGGAAGGCGCACGTCGAACCCGTCCGCGCGCAGCCGCGAGGTGAGCGCACGCGTGAGCAGATCATTCTGGAAGCAGCCGCCCGCGAGCACAACGCGGGGCAGATTCACTCGCTCCGCAACACGAGCGCCGAGATCGACCAGGCCCGCGTGGAATCGAGCCGCCATCTCGGCGAGCGGCCGACCGGCGGCTCGATCCGTCAATAGGGCCTGCACGAGTGGCCCCGTGTCGGCAACCGCGGGAGCCCCATCTGAAAGTGGCAATGGGTAGGGCTCCGGGCGCGGATCGGGGTGCGTCGCGGCGCACCATTCGAGCTCCATGGCCGCCTGCCCCTCGAACGAGCACGTGTCTCGCAGGCCGAGAAGCGCCGCAACCGCGTCGAAGAGCCGCCCCACGCTGGTCGAGAGGGGGGCCGCAAACCCGCGGGTCATCGCTGCGAGCAGACAGGACGCGGCGGACTCGTCCCCTAACCCGCGCGCCGCCGTGAGAGTGTCCGGGCCGAGCGTCGCGTAAAGCAGGCCGAGCGCGCTCCGGCGCGGCTCGCGGGCGGCGCGATCGCCGCCCGGCAGGGGGAAGGGTCGAAGGTGCGCGACGCGGCGGAAGCCCGAGGCGCTCGCGACAAGCGCCTCGCCGCCCCACGCGCTGCCGTCCGCCCCGAGCCCCACACCATCCCACGCGAGGCCGAGCACCTCGCCTTCGTCCAAGCCGTGCTCGGCTACCACGGACAGCACGTGGGCGTGGTGGTGCTGCACGCGCACGACCTCAGCTCCCCATTCGCGTGCAAGTCGCTCGGCAAGGCGGCTCGACGCGTAATCCGGGTGCAGGTCGCATGCAATGACGGATGGGCGCAGGTCGAAAAAGCGCGTCATGTCCCTTGCCGTGCGCTCGAGCAGATCCACGGCGGCGGGGCCATCCAGATCGCCGAGATGCTGGCTCGTCAAAAGCTCGCCACCCACGGCGAGCGTCATCGTGCTCTTCAGGTGTGCGCCCATGCCGAGGACGGGGGCATCGGCGGCCCATCTTGCAACGGAGAGGGGCGCGAACCCTCGAGCGCGCCGGATCACGGAAATGCCGTCCGGGCCCGCGCGCACCACGGAGTCGTCGATGGCCCGCACAATGGGGCGGTCATGAACGAGAAACAGATCGGCGATGCCCGCGAGACGCGTGAGAGCCTCGGGCACGTCCACGGCGAGCGGCTCCCCCGAGAGATTGCCGCTCGTGCAAATGAGCGGGCGCCCGGCGGCTTCGGCAATCAATCGGTGCAGCGGTGAGGCCGGCAGCATCGCGCCCACGAGCGGGCTTCGCGGCGCCACCTCGGGGGCGAGGACGGAGGGACTTCGGCGGCGCGCGAGCACGATGGGCGCCTCTGGGCCCACGAGCGCCCGCATCTCCTCGGCAGAGAGCATGGCGGCTGCGGCTGCAGCGTGCGCGTCTGCGAAGAGCACCGCGAAGGGCTTCTCATCGCGCCGCTTCCGGCGGCGGAGCACCCTCACCGCATCGCTGTCGGTCGCGTCCACGAGGAGCTGGAATCCCCCCACGCCCCGCAGCGCGACGACGCGGCCCGCGCAGAGCGCCGCCGCGGCGTCGCGGAGCGCGTGTGCTGCCTCGGCGATCTCCTCCCCCGCAGGCGACAGCAGGGAAAGGCGGGGGCCGCAGCGCGGGCATGCGATCGTCTCGGCGTGGAAGCGACGGTTGCGCGGGTCCTCGTATTCATGCCGGCAGTCGTCGCAGAGCGCGAAGGTCCGCATCGAAGTGCGGTCGCGATCGTACGGCAGCGATTCGATGATCGTGCAGCGCGGCCCGCAGCGGGCGCACGTGGTGAAGGGATAGCCGCGGCGCCGGCCCTCCGGGGCGAGGGTCTCGGCCATGCAGTCGGCGCAGGTCGCCAGATCGGCTGGCAAGAGCGGCACGGGCCGCGCGCCCTCCTCGCTCGGCAGGATCGAGAACCCGGAAGAAGGTGGCGCCGCGCCGGTGCGCGCGGGGAGCTCGCGGCGCTCGATTCGCGCGACGGCGCCCGGCTTGGGCACGTCGAACTCGAGCGCGCGGACGAACGCCTCGATCGCCTCGGGAGAACCCTCGGCCTCGATTTCCACAGCGCTACATCCGTTCTTGACCCAGCCCGACAAACCGAGCGCTATGGCCTTACCATAGACGAACGGTCGGAAGCCCACGCCCTGAACGATCCCCTCCACGTGCAAGGACACGCGCGCCATCCCGTCCTCCTCATCAACCTCCATGGAATCGATGCCGAGACCCGTCGGTCCGAGGAGCGTGGCCTCGGTGGAGCCGCATCGAGGGCAAAGGAGCAGGTGCTGCTCAGGCCGGTAGGTCCGCCGGCAGGTGTGGCATTCGGCCTCGACGCGGAGGAGCACGAGATGAAGCCGCGCCCCCTCGGCCTTGGTTCCGCGGGCGTACGCGGCGAAATGAAACGCAATCGCCTCCGGATCGAGCTGCTCTGTTTCGGCAACCCAGCCTCGCACTGCGCGTACGCGTGCCGCGCCCTCGTCGTCCACTCGCGCGAGCGCCAAGCGAAGAACCTCTTTGCCCAGCGAGGATTCGTGCATCGACGTCGGCTCCTCTTCAGCTCGCTCCCGCGACCAGGTTTCGCACGGCCTCGGCCGCACGCGGGACGGCGGCGAGCGCCTCGGGTGACAGGCCATACGCAAGGCAAGCCGGGCGCTCGACAGAAACCGCGACGATCGAGATGTCGCGACAAACCTTGTCTGGAGCGAGCGCGCGGGCGAGCCCGAGGACCTGCCCCACGGTCAACCCGTGTGTCGAAATGGGTGCGATATCGCGCACGTCGAGCGTCTCCTCCGCGAGCACGTGCACCGTGCCAACGCCGCCGCCGCCACCCAGGGCCGCGTCCACGAGGATCACGCGGCGCGCGTCTTCCAGAAGGGGCAGGAGCGCGGAAGGCTCGTTCACCTCGCAGAGGTCGACCCCCTCGCCTGTGCCCTGCGCCCGCAATGCGTCGAGCACGGCCGGCCCCACACCGTCATCGCCCGCCGCACGCTGGCCTATGGCAATCACGCGAACAACCACGTCAATCCTCCCGCTCGATTGCGAGGCGCAAAAAGTGGGTCGAGCAGGAGATGCAGGGATCGAAGTTGCGCACGGCCTGCTCGGCGCGCCGCGTGGCCGCTGCGTGGGGCATCGCGGCGAGCGTCGGGGCGAGCTGCCAGAGATCCTGCTCGATGCATTTCTGGTTCTGGGAGGTGGGCGGGACGATGCGGGCGTCCTCGACGAGCCCGGCCTCGTCCAGCGTGTATTTGTGCCAGAGCATGCCGCGCGGCGCCTCCGTGCAGCCATATCCCGTGGCCCTGCGCGATGCCGCCGCGATCGCGGGCGCGTCGGGCGGCGCGTACCCGTGGATGATGCGGATCGCCTCGTCGAGCGCCTGGATGATCTCAACCATACGCGCGAGTAGGCTCTTGTATACGTTGTGGCAGGGCGGGACGAACGCCACGCGCTGTGCGGCGTCACGGGCCCGTTCGCCGAGCCGATCGAAGTTCAGGTTGAACCGAGCGAGGGGCCCGCACTGATAGTCGCCTCGGCCGCGAACGACCGAGTGCAGCGCGGTCGAGTGAGGCACTTGCAGCTCGGCGAAGTGCTCCTCGTACGCGTGCAGGTCGATGTCGAGGCCCTTGTTCGATACGATACGACCCTCGCAAAACGGGTACTCGTCCACGTGGCGCAGCGCGACGAACTCGTAATCACGCTCGAACGCCGGGAAATCGAACTGCGCCGCCCAGTCGAGGCACATCTCCGCATCGCCGAGCGCAGTCTCCAGCGCGGGCACGAGCGCCGATAGCTCAGCGCGGGTCGGCACGCGGTAGAACCCGCCGACCTTGACGTTGATCGGATGGATCTCCCGTCCGCCGAGGGCGGCCACGATCGCATTTCCAGCCTTCTTGATGCCGAAGCCTCGAACCACCCATTCGCGGTGGTCCTTCGCCATCGCGATCGCGTCTTCGTAGCCCAGAAAATCGGGTGCATGCAGCAAGAACACGTGCAGCCCGTGGCTCTCGATCCACTCGCCGCAGTAGAGCAGACGCCGCAGCGCGCGGACCGCGCCGTCCGTCCGTAGGCCGAGCGCATCCTCGATGGCGTGGCAGGCGCTCATCTGGTAAGCGACGGGGCAGATGCCGCAGATGCGCGCGACGATATCGGGGACTTCCAGGTATGCTCTGCCGCGCAGGAAAGCCTCGAAGAAGCGAGGCGGCTCGAAGATACGCAGCTCGACGGACGAGGGGTTGTCACCCTTGAACCGGATGGTGAGCGCCCCCTCGCCCTCGACGCGCGCGAGGTAATCGACCTTGATCGTCCTAGCCAAGGCGCCCCTCCTTCAGCCGGATCTGCACGAGCTGCTCTTCCTGCGCCCTCCGGAACGGCGGCGCGGCCGTGTTGAACGTGGCGTAGGTGCGCGCGATGTCCTCATGGCTCGCGCCTGCGGCGACAAGCGCCCATTCGAGCCCGCCCGTATTCGTCGTCTCGGCCGGGCCGAAGCAGCCATAACAACCGCGGTGGTACGTCGGGCAGAGGGCGCCACAGCCCGCGTGCGTGACCGGGCCGAGGCAGGGCGTCCCGTGCGCGACCATGACGCAGACGTTCCCGCGCAGCTTGCATTGCACGCACACCGAGTGGCTCGCGATCGACGGCCTTCGGTCGGAAAGCAGCGCCGAGAGCACCGCGAGGAGCTGGCGCTTGTCGATGGGGCAACCGCGGAGCTCGTAATCGACCTTCACGTGGCCCGCGATGGGCGTCGAGGTCGCGAGCGTGTCGATGTACTCCGGCCGTGCGTAGACGACGCGCGCGAATTCCTTCACGTCACGGTAATTGCGGAGCGCCTGGACGCCGCCAGCCGTGGCGCACGCGCCGATGGTGACGAGGACGCGCGACTGGGCGCGGACCTCGCGGATCCGCTCGGCGTCGTGCGGTGTGGTGATCGAGCCCTCGACCAGGCTGATGTCGTACGGGCCCCGAAGGACCCTGCTCGACGCCTCGGCGAAATTCGCGATCCGAACAGCGTCGGCCAAGAGGAGCAGCTCGTCCTCGCAATCGAGGAGGCTGAGCTGGCAGCCGTCGCAGGAGGCGAACTTGAAGACGGCCAGCTTGGGTTTCTTCTTCCGTGTACGCACGCTACACCTCCCTCACCAGGAGCAGGTCCTGCACCCGGTCGTAGCGGTACACGGGGCCGTCTTTGCACACGAAGGAGGGGCCGAACTGGCAATGACCGCAGAGGCCGGTGCCGCAGCGCATGTTGCGCTCCATGGTGATCCATATCCTGTCCAGCGAGACCCCGAGCCGCTCGAGCTCGCGTGCGCAGAAGCGCATCATGATCTCGGGGCCGCAAATCATGGCGAACGCTCTTCCAGGATCGAATGCGGCCCGGCTGATGAGCTTGGTGACGACGCCCGTATTTCCTCGCCAATCGCTCCCGGCCGTGTCGACCGTGACCTCGACCTCGACGTCGAGCCTGCCGCGCCAGCGCTCGATCTCCTTGCGGTAGAGGATGTCGTCGGGGGTGCGAGTGCCGTAAAGCAAAGCGACCTTGCCGAACGCTTCGCGACGGCGGAGCGCGTGATAGACGACGGGGCGCAGCGGGGCGAGGCCGATGCCACCGGCGATCACCACGAGATCTCTTCCCTCCGCCTCACGGATCGGCCAGGCGCTGCCGAACGGCCCGCGCACGCCCACGACGTCACCACGGCCGAGGCGCTCGATGGCACGCGTCACCGCGCCCACGGCGCGGATCGTGTGTTCGAGCCGATCGGGCTGGTGGGGATCACTGCTGATCGAAATGGCTGATTCACCGGCGCCGAACGGGTACAGCATGTTGAATTGCCCCGGCAGGAACGGAAACCCGCCGCGGGCAGAGACGTCGAGTTCGAACGTGAAAACACCGTGCGTTTCCCGCTTCGCTCGCGCGATGCGGAGCGGCTCGGGGAGCATGGGGTCGGGGGCGGAGGAGACGGTCATGGCCTGGCCCGATAGACGTCGAGCGCCTGCAGCCGCGCCCGCTGCAGGCGGCTGTGGACCTCGTTCAAAAGCCGTCGGGTGAAGGCGTACCCGAAGTCGTGGTCGGCCTCGAGCTTGGCGCGAAGGCAGGCGCCATCGATGGCGAAGAGGTGCGCAAAATGGACTCCGCGCGCATCGAGCTCCCACCGATAGGGTGGAAAGAGCGTCGACCAGCCGAGCGCGTCGCCCCCGCCGACGGTCTCGGCCACGATGGTTCCACGGGCGCCATCGTGGATCTCGAGGGCGAGTTTTCCGGAGCGAATGAGGTAAAGCTCATCTGCGCGCTGGCCCTCGCGGAAGAGGAACTGGCCCTCGTCGAGACGGGCGTTCCTGACGCAGCCGCTCAGGAAGTCGACGTGCTCATCGGACATGCCGGCGACGAGGGGATGCTGCGCGATCGATCGGGCGAGGGATTCCTGCTCCATACGCCTCTTTCAGCCGTCTTTTTCCGGCAGCCCGACGGCGGCAGCCTCTTCTGTAATGTCAATCCCCACGGGACACCAGGTGATACAACGCCCGCAGCCAACGCAGCCGGAGGATCCGAACTGATCGTGCCAGCCGGCGAGCTTGTGGGTCAGCCATTGACGATAGCGGGCCTTGATCGAGCTGCGCACGGAGCCGCCGTGCACATGGGAAAAGCCGAGCGTGAAGCACGACTCCCAGCGCTTCGTGCGCTCCGCAGTCTCGCCCGAGAGATCGGTCGTGTCCTCGAATTCAACACAGAAGCAGGTGGGGCAGACCATCGTGCAATTGCCGCAGGCCAGGCAGCGCGTCGCAACGTCGTCCCAGCGCGGGTGCTCCAAGTTCTTTTGGAGACGCTCCTTGAGCCCGCTTGTGTCGAGACGGCGACCCATGGCCGCGGCGGTGCGCTCGGAGACGGAAGCCGCCGCGCCGATCTCCTCTGGATTGGCCGGACGAACGGGCAACTCCGCGGCGACGGCGGCGCCCTCGTCGCTTCCAATCTCGATGAGAAAGCGGTGGGCGCCCGACTCGATGAGCTCGGTGAGAGCGAGATCAAACCCCCGCTCGGCGCGGGGGCCGGTCCCCATGGATGCGCAGAAGCATGTGTTTCCTGCGCGCATGCAGTTCACCGCGACCACGAAGACGTCGCCTCTGCGCGCGGCGTAGCGTGGGTCGGGGTGCTCGCCGTGGATGAGGATCCGGTCCTGGATTTCGATCGCGTGGATCTCGCAGGCGCGCGCGCCGAGCAGGGCGACGTGCAGGCGCGGCGTCGCGTCCGGGAGGACGGAGAACCCTTCCTTGTGCCGCCGAATCTGGAACAAGCGTTCGACCGGTACATGGAAGGTTTGCTTCCAGGAATGTGGACCAACGGTGAACGCAAAAAAGGCGTCATGCTCGCGGCGCTCGAGGCGATAGCGGCCAGGTCCCTGCACGTCTTCGAGGCCGATCGGCAGGTCCGCGGCGTGCCGCACATCGTCAATCACGATCGCGCCGTCACGCGCTACGGGCCCGAGGACGCGATAGCCGCGCCCAGCGAGCGCCTGGACGAGGGCGTCCAGATCGGCCGCTGCGAGGACGACGGGCAGGCGTGCAGCAGATGCAGGCATCGCGCGCTCAGGCGCAAGTGGTGCGGGGGCGGCATGGGGCGTCGGCATACGGTAGCCGGTTCAAAAGACGCGAGACCGACAGCGGCAAGGGGGAAGTCTCGCGTTGGTGGAGATTCGAGGCGTGAATCTTGCCGGCACGCTGGCAAGCGCCGCGAGCCCCGGGAGGTGATCATGGTCGCGCACGTGATCTGGTTCGAGAAGCTGTCGCGCGCGGACATCGCGTCGGCCGGTGGAAAAGGAGCCAATCTGGGCGAGCTCACGCGCGTGGGTCTGCCTGTGCCCCCCGGCTTTGTCATTCCTGCGGAAGCGTTCCTCTGCTCGATGGAGGCCGCGGGGATACGGCAGCAGCTCGCCGATCGTTTGGCGGAGATCGATCCGGACGACGCTGCCGCCATGCGCGCGACGAGCGCCGAGATGAGGCGCCTCGTCCGCGCAGCAGCGATCCCGGCCGATATGGAGGCCGAGATCGTCGATGCCTACCAAAAGCTCGGCCCCTCCCTCGCTGTTGCGGTGCGCTCGTCCGCCACCGCAGAGGACACGGCCACGACCTCGTTTGCCGGAATGCACGAGACATACACGCACGTCGTTGGGCAGCAGGCGCTGCTCGAGCGCGTGCGCGATTGCTGGGCGTCGGCGTACGGCGAGCGTGTGGTTGCTTATCGGAAGACCGAGCAACTCCGAGACGAGCCTGCTTTGGCGGTCGTCGTGCAGCGAATGGTGAACTCCGATCGCTCCGGCGTGATCTTCACCGCGGATCCGGCGACGGCGGATACCTCGCGCATCGTCATCGAGGCGGCATTTGGACTAGGAGAAGTCGTGGTCGGTGGTCAGGTCGAGCCGGATACGTACACCGTGTCGAAGCGCGGCCCCCGGCTGCTCGAGGCGCGCGTGGGACACAAGGCGTTCAAGGTGATCCGTGGCCCCGACGGTGCGGAGCGACGCGTGGAGCTATCGGAGGAGGAGGGCGGCCGCAGAGTGCTCCGCGATGAGGAAATCTTCGCGCTGGTGCGCCTGGCGATACAGGTCGAGGAGCATTACGGCGCTCCGCAGGACATCGAATGGGCCGAGGAAGGCGGCGCCTTCTATCTGGTCCAGAGCCGGCCCATCACGACGCTCGGCGCGCCGCCGGAGCGAGGAGCGGCCCTCGTTTCCGGCCTCGGCGCCTCGCCGGGCATTGCGTCGGGTCGGGTGCGCGTGCTGCGCTCGCCGGGCGAAGGGCAGAGGCTCGTGGCGGGCGAGGTGCTCGTGGCGCCGATGACGTCACCCGACTGGGTGCCTACGATCCGACGCGCGGCGGCGCTCGTGACCGACAGCGGCGGAATGACCTGCCATGCCGCGATCGTCAGCCGCGAGCTGCGTATCCCGTGCGTGGTCGGCGCGCGCTCGGCGACCCGCCTGCTCCGGGACGGCGAACTCGTCACCGTCGACGGGGCGCGCGGTCAGGTGCTCGCGGGCGCCGCCCCCGCGGCCGAAAAGCCCAGGACGGCCTCCCCAGGGACCGGGACGGCCCCCTCCGCTGGGCCGTCGGGCGCGCCTTCGCCTGCTGTTCTCGGCACGCGCCTTTATGTCAACCTGGCGATTGCAGACCGCGCCGAAGAGGTCGCCGCGCTGCCGGTGGACGGCGTGGGGCTGCTCCGGGCTGAGTTCATGCTGCTCGACGCGCTCGCCGGGGTGCACCCGAAGGAGCTGCTCGCGTCCGGCGGTCGTGACGACTTCATCCAGCGCATGTCCGCGTCCCTGCTCCGCATCACTCGCGCCTTTCAACCCCGACCGGTCATCTATCGGACCTACGATTTCCGGACCAACGAGTTCCGCGGGCTGAAAGGGGGCGAGCGGTTCGAGCCCCTCGAGGAGAATCCGATGATCGGATATCGTGGCTGCTATCGCTACGTGCGCGAGCCCGAGCTGTTCGCCCTCGAACTCGACGTGCTCGCCCGGGTCCGTGCGGAGACGTCGAACTTGCACCTGATGATCCCGTTCGTGCGGACGCGCTGGGAGCTCGAAGCGTGCCTCGAGATGGTCGATCGAAGCGCGCTCGGCCGCCAGCGAGGTCTTTGGCGATGGGTCATGGCCGAGGTTCCCTCGGCGGCATTCTGGATTCCTACGTATGCGCGCATGGGCATCAACGGTGTCTCGATCGGTTCGAACGACCTGACCCAGCTCATGCTGGGCGTGGATCGTGATTCAGGATTGTGCGCCGAGCTCTTCGACGAATCCGACGCAGCCGTGCTCGACGCGATCAAGCGGATCGTCCGCGCGTGCCAGAAGGCCGGGATCACCTCCTCGCTTTGCGGCCAGGCGCCGTCGAATCGGCCCGAGTTCGCCGAGCACCTGGTGCGGCTCGGTATCACGTCGATCTCGGTCAACCCCGACGCGGAGCCGGCTGCACGGCGGGCGATTGCCGCGGCCGAGCGCCGCCTTCTGCTCGAGGCGGCGCGGCGGCCTTGAGGCTCGAGCGCCCTCCCCCGAGGCTGTACCATCGAGCCGTCGCGAACAATCGACAGATCTCGTATGCGAATTGCGATTCATGGCGCTCTTGAGGCCCCAATTGCGCTCTAGAATGTCGCGCGCGTGCATTGCCATGCGCCTTTTCCTCCCTCGCCCGGGCTTGACTCGTCTCGCCGTGCTCACCCCGCTGCGTCCGCAATACGTCCCGCCCGTTGACGCCTCGCTGGGGCGCTCGTTGTTCGTTTTTTCCTGAAACCCATTCAGGTCCGCGAGGCGCTCCGGAAACTGGCGGCTCACACCGCGGCGGCCTGGGCATTGCTGCTCGTCCGGTCGGAGACCGAGGTGTCTTTGATCAAGATGACGAACACGTTCATGAGGGGCGGGATGACCCGCCGCACGGCCTGGGGAACGATGACGTACCGCATCGATTGCATGTAGCCGAGCCCGAGGCCCCGGGCCGCTTCCATCTGGCCGCGCTCGATCGACTGGATACC
>NZ_SSMQ01000031.1 GCF_005144585.1 Polyangium fumosum
GGAGCGGCGGCGGCGGCGGGAGCGGCGGCGGCGGCGCGGGCGGGAGCGGCGGCGGCGGCGGCAGCGGCGGCGGCAGCGCGGTATGTTTGCCGCCTGCGGGGACGCCGGCGTCCGGGACGGGCACCTGGTACGACGCGCCGAACCAGGCGTCGGTCGTCGTGCAGGACGCGGCGAGCTGCGCGCGGACGTACGTGCTCTCGACCACGGGGCCGCTGCGCGACGACAACCCGGCGAATCCGCGGACGATCACGGAGGTGCCTGGACAACCCGTGCTGCGGACGGGGCACGACATGCTCGACGCGCTGTATGCGCTGGCCGTGGAGGAGGCGCGCGAGTGCTCGGTCTCGGCGATCAGCGATTATGCGTTCAATGGCGGCAATCCCCTCCCCTGCCCCCCAGGCGGCTGCTTCGAGACGGGGCGGCTCTGGAAATACGTCTGGACGCGGGACACGTCGTATTCGGTGGCGCTCGGGCTCTCGCTGCTCGATCCGACGCGGGCGAGAAACTCGATGGAGTTCAAGACGAGCCAGCGGCGCGACGGGACGAAGCGCGAGATCGTGCAGGACACGGGGACGGGCGGGAGTTATCCGATCTCCTCGGACCGCGTGGTGTGGGCGATGGGCGCGTTCGAGCTCTTGAAGCACCTCGACGGCGCGGAGCGGACGGCGTTCCGGGACCTCGCGTACGAGGCGATCACGAATACGGCCGAGCGGGATCGGCTCGTGGTGTGGGACAAGGCGGACGGGCTTTATCGCGGCGAGCAATCGTTCCTCGACTGGCGCGAGCAGACGTATCCCGGGTGGGTCGCGACGGATACGGCGCAGATCGGGATGAGCAAGGCGCTCGGGACGAACATCGGGCACCTCGTGATGCTCGGCGTGGCCGTGAAGCTCGCGGAGGAGAAGGGGGACGCGGCGGCGAGCCAGAAATACGCGGGCTGGGCGACGGCGCTGCGGGACGCGATCCGGGCGCGGCTCTTCTTGCCGGAGCGGCAGATGTATTCGACGTTCGTGACGACGTACCTCGATCCGGCGCCGACGCTGCAATACGATCTCCTGGGTTCGGCGTTCGCGGTGCTGTTCGACGTGGCGACGAAGGCCGAGGCGGAGGAGATCGTGGCGCGGTATCCGCACCTGCCGAAGGGCCCGCCCGTGATCTGGCCGCAGCAGCAGGGGACGCGGATCTATCACAACCGCGCGATCTGGCCGTTCGTGACGGCATTCTGGGCGAAGGCGGCCGCGAAGGCGGGCAACGCGGACGCGATCGACAACACGGTGCGCTCGCTCGTGCGCGGGGCGGCGCTGAACCTCTCCAACATGGAGAACTTCGAGGCCGTGACCGGGGCGAACTGGAAGGACGAGGGGCCGACGAGCGGGCCGGTGGTCAATTCGCAGAGGCAGCTCTGGAGCGTGGCCGGGTTCGTCGGGGTCGTGCACGACGTGATCTTCGGGCTCGAAGCGACGCAGACGGGACTCCGGTTCGCGCCGAAGATCACGCGGGGGCTCCGGAATACGCTCTTCGCCGGCATGGATGAAATCACGCTGTCGGGCATTCGGTACAAGGGGAAGCGGCTCTCGGTGAAGGTCAAGCTGCCGGCGGCGTCGGGCGACAATGGCGTGCTCGACGTGACGGCGGCGCGGCTCGACGGGCAGGACGTGGGGACGGGCTTCGTGGACGCGGCAGCGCTCGGGCAAGACAGCGTGTTCGAGATCGAGCTCGGCGCGGGCGCAGCGTCGACGAAGGGGATCACCGCGCTCGGGGACGCGGAGATCGCCGATTACAAGAACGTGTTCGGCCCGCACACGCCCTCGATCACGAGCGTCGGGATCACGAACGATCGGGTGTTGCTCAATTTCTCGGTGACGGAGAATGCGAACGACGTGACGCTCAACGTGTACCGTGACGGGACACGGATCGCGCAGGACCTGCCCGGAGGCACGACGTCGTACGTGGACACGGGGAGCACAGAGCACACGACGAAGACGTATTGCTACACGGTGGAGGCCGTCTACAAGACGTCGGGCAACGCGTCCCAACGCGCGCGGCCCTGGTGTTACTGGGGGCCGAGCAATGCGCGGATCCAGTCGTTCGGCGCGCAGCAGAACTTTTCAGCGACGGGCGGGACGCTCGTCTTGAACCACGGCCGCTGGCATTACGAGAACTGGGGCGATCCCGGGCATACGATCACGGTGACAAACGTGACCGCGAAGCAATCGGGGCGGCATCTGCTCCAGGTGACGGCAGGCAACGGCGCAGGCGATTACACGACGGGGATCACCTGCGGCGTGAAGGCGATCGAGGTGTGGGACGGCGCGACACTCGTGGGCAGCGGGCAGCTCACGATGCCGCACCTCGCGACGTGGGACGACTGGCGTGATTCGAATTTCGTGCCGGTCGACCTCGTGGCCGGAAAGACCTATTCGATCGTGATCCGGGAGGATACCGGGTCGGGCAACATGAGCGACTTCGCCCATTTCGCCTCGTACAACGGCATGGGCGGCCAGAGCGGGCGCTTCAACAAGGTGAACATCTCGGAGCTGAAGGTGCTCGCGATCGGCTTGCCTTGAGCCACTGCGCCGGGGCGCTGCCCCGGACCCCGCGGGGGCTGTCCGCCCCTCGACCCGGACCAGGCACGGCCTGGACCGAAATGGAAGAACTGCGCTCCGCGCAGTTCTTCCAACGGGCCGGTGGCAAGACTGTAGAGGTACGTCTCGAGCCAGCGACGGGCACGTGGCCCGTTGAGCCCGCAGCGCTGCCGTTTTGGTTGGCAGGATCGTCGCCGATCTTGCCACCGGCTGTTCGATGAACTGCGCACTGCGCAGTTCATCGTCCTGGGTCCAGCGCCTCGCTGGTCCGGGTCCAGGGGTGGACAACCCCTGGTCGGGCCCGGGGTGAAACCCCGGCGCTACGCCCTCAGAGCACGATCGTCCGCCGCCCCTCGACGATGACTCGTCGTTCGAGGTGCGCGCGGACGGCGCGGGAGAGCACGACGCGCTCGACGTCGCGGCCGGTGCGGGCCATTTCGTCGGGGCCCATGGCGTGTGTGACGCGTGCGACGTCTTGCTCGATGATGGGGCCTTGATCGAGGTCCTTCGTCGCGTAATGGGCGGTGGCGCCGATCATCTTTACGCCGCGCGCGTGGGCCTGATGGTAAGGCTTGGCGCCCTGGAAGGCGGGCAGGAAGCCGTGGTGGATGTTGATGACGGGCGGCGCCTCGTTCAGGAATTCCTCGGTGAGGACCTGCATGTAACGGGCGAGCACGACGAGATCCACGTGGTGACGCCGGCAGAGCTCCAGGATTCGCTTTTCTTGCTCGCGTTTCGTGTCGGCTGTCACGGGCAGGCAAAAGAACGGAATGCGGAAGCTCTCGGCGACGGGCTCGAGGGTGGGGTGGTTCGAGAGGACGAGCGGGATCTCGCACGGCAATTCGCCGGAGCGTTGCCGGAGGACGAGGTCGTAGAGGCAGGCCGGGTCCTTCGTGACGAGGATGGCGACGCGCTGCACCTGGTCGCCGTACCGGACGGACCAGGTGGCCGAGAGGGTTTGCGCGAGGTCGCCAAAGGCGCGCTCGAGGGCGGCGCGGGTCGAGGAGCCACCGAGGGCCGCGCTCGCGGCGGGGGCAGAGAGGCCCGAGACGTCGACGACCATCCGCATGAAGAACCGCGGGCCGCCCTCGACGTGGACGTCGGTGTGGTTGCCGGCGTCGATGATGTTGAGGCCGGCGGTGTAGAAGAAGCCGGCGAGGCGCGCGACGAGGCCAGGCTGATCGGGCGCGGCGACGAGGAACGTGGCGTGGACGGTGGAGCTCATCGGGTCGCCTCCGTTAGTCGAACGACGGCCCGAAGGCGAGCGGGATCGACGCGGCGCGGCGCGGCCCGGCGTTCCCTCGGGACGAGACGCTTGACGCCGGACGGAGGGCGCGCGATGCCCCCCGAGCGGCCCCGTTGTGAGGCCGGATGGTAGCTCTCTGAAAGGGAAGAACGCGATGCACAAGCTCGTCCTCCTCCGCCATGGCGAGAGCCAGTGGAACAAGGAAAACCGCTTCACGGGTTGGGTCGACGTGCCGCTCAGCGAAAAGGGCGTCGAGGAGGCGCGCGGCGCCGCGCAGATGATCGCGGCCGAGGGGCTCACGTTCGACGTGGCGTACTCGTCGGTGCTCAAGCGTGCCATCAAGACGCTGTGGATCGTGCTGGAAGAGCTCGATCGGATGTGGATCCCCGTCACCGAGAGCTGGCGGGTGAACGAGCGGATGTACGGATCGCTGCAAGGGCTCGACAAGGCCGAGACGGTGGCGAAGCACGGCGAGGCGCAGGTGAAGGTCTGGCGCCGGAGCTACGACACGCCGCCGCCCGCGATGACCGAAGACGACCCGCGCTGGCCCGGGAAGGATCCGCGATATGCCTCGCTCCGCAAGGAGGAGATCCCGGGGAGCGAATCGCTCAAGGACACGGTGGCGCGGTTCCTGCCGTTCTGGGAGTCCGATATCGCGCCGGCCATCCGGAGCGGCAAACGCGTGATCATCGCCGCACACGGCAACAGCCTGCGCGCGCTGGTGAAGCACCTCGACGGGATCTCGGATTCGGAGATCGTCGAGCTGAACATCCCGACGGGCGTGCCGCTGCTGTACGAGCTCGACAAGGATCTGAAGCCGATCTCGCGCCGGTACCTCGGCGACGAGGAGGCGGCGAAGGCAAAAGCCCAGGCCGTCGCGAATCAGATCAAGGCGCGATAAATCGCTGTCAACGCCGCGGCGATCCTCGTCGCAATGCGAGCGCCCGTGACAATCCCTGTTTCAGGGTGGCGCAGGTCGCCATTGCACCGAGATCGAGGCCTCCTTCGACGAAGGTGCGGGCGGATTCCGCGCTGATGCCGACGAGGATCGTGCGGCAGCCGAGCAGGGCGAGGGCGCGCACCGCGCGGACGAGCAGCTCGGCCCCGGCGGCGTCGGGCAGGCCTGCGCCTGTGATGTCGATGAGCACCGTCTCCGTACCGCGCTGGCTGACGGCGGCGAGAATGCTCTCGATGGCGTGCCCTGCCCGCCCCTGCGAGAGGGCGCCGACGAGCGGTAATAGCAAAATGCCCTCCCATATTTCGAGCACGGGCACGACGAGGCCGTCGATGACGCGCTCCTGCGCCGCGATGATGGCTTGTTGCCGCGCGGCTTCGGCTTCGAAGAGATCGGTCTGGCGGGCGTGCTCCATCTGGTCGGTGATATCCATGATGAGCCCGTAAAGCCCTACCACGGCCTGCGACGCGTCGCGAACTGGCACCTTGCGTGTCCAGAGGACCTTGCGCTTGCCATCGCCGAGCGAGATCGTCTCCTCGTTGAGATCGGGCCGGCCTGTCTCGAAGACCATGTCGTCGTGCTTCCAGAACACGTCGACCTGATCGGGCGGGAAAAAATCAGGGTCGCTTCGGCCGCGGATCTCTTCGGAGGGCCGGCCGAGGAGCTCGCAAAATGCGCGATTGAATGCGACCCACCGGTGCTGCCGATCCTTGAAAAACATCGGATCCGGCATTCCGTCGACGAGCTCTTGGAGCAGGCTGGTCTCGGTGCTCATCGTTGCCTCCCTCGCTGGAAAACAGTGGCGCTACGGTTCCACCGTACACCACGTCGTCGCGTTCTCGCGAGCGCAAGCAAGGATATGGACACCGCATTGCAATGCGTTACGAAAGGTAACGCGTCAGGGCCCTGTGTTGACCGTGACGGGGGTTACTCGGTGCGGAGGAATCGTGCTTTGATTCGCTTCACGCCCCAGCCGGAGAACTTGACGGTGGCGATCGGGTCGTCGCCGGGGTCGACGTCGATGATGGCGCCGACGCCGAACTTCTCGTGCATCACGCGTGCTCCGCGTGCGAGGCCGCCCTCGCTGGAGGCCTCGCCTGGCTCGCGCTCGATGTAGCGCTCCCCGGGGGCGCGTGCGGGCGTGGACGGGGAGCGCGTAGAGAAGGAGCGTGCGGGCGCGTCGCTGCCGCGGTCCATGGGATGCGACCAGGGCCCGCGCGGACGCGCGGGTTCGTCGCGGTGCCCGTCGCGGTAGCCGTCGCGGAAGGAGCGCTCGCTCGACGCCGCGGCCGTCATGAGGGGCTTTACGGAGGCGACGGGGAAGTCGGTAATGAAGCGACTCGGGACGCCGAAGCGCGTGTTGCCGAAGATCATGCGTCGCGCCGTGTGCGTGACGAAGAGCCGCTCGCGGGCGCGCGTGACGGCGACGTACGCGAGGCGGCGCTCCTCTTCGATGTCCTCGTTGCGCTTGGGATCCGGGCCCTTGAAGGGAAAGAGCTCGTCCTCCATGCCCGTGATGAAGACCGTATCGAACTCGAGGCCCTTGGCCGCGTGCACGGTCATCATCGAGACGCGCGGCGCGTCTTCGAGCGCGTCGATGTCGCTCGAGAGCGTGACGCGCTCGAGGTAGCCGGAGAGCGTGCCGACCTGGCCCGCTGCCGCGGCCTCGGCCTCGTAATCGAGGATGGAGCCCACGAGCTCCTGGAGGTTCTGCTTGCGCGCGTCGCTCTCGGCGCTGTCGTCCTCGTCGAGCATCCGCGCGTAGCCCGTGCGTTCGAGGACCTCGCGCGCGAGGTCGCTCGGCGGCGCCGAGGCGGCTTTTTCGCGCAGGCCTTCGATGAGATCACGGAAGGCGAGCAAGCTCTTCTTCGCGGCCGTGCCGAGGCCGCCGCGATCCGTGAGGGGGAGGATCGCCTCGTAGAGCGGCACGTTGAGCGCGTTCGCGACCTGCGTGAGCCTGTCGAGCGTGGCGCCGCCGATCTTGCGCGCAGGGACGTTGATGATGCGCTCGAGGTCGACGTCGCTCTTCGGGTTGTCGAGGATGCGCAGGTACGAGAGACCGTCCTTCACCTCGGCGCGCTCGAAGAAGCGCATGCCGCCGACGATCTGGTAGGGGATGCGCTCGGCGCGCAGGACCTCTTCGAGCACGCGGGACTGGGCGTGCACGCGGTAGAAGATCGCGACCTCGCCGAGCGGGACGCCACGGGCCTGGGCCTCGCGGACACGCTCGGCCACCCACGCGGCCTCGTCGTGCTCGTTCTGCGCGGCCACGACGACAACGGGCTCGCCGGGGTCGCGCGCGGTCCAGAGCTCCTTCGGCTCGCGATCCTTGGCCGGCTTGATCACGCCGAGCGCGGCCCGGACGACGTTGCCCGTGGACCTGTAGTTCTGCTCCAGCTTGACGATGGCGGCGTCGGGGAAGTCGCGCCGGAAGTTCCGGACGATGCGGACGTCGGCGCCGCGCCAGCGGTAGATGCTCTGGTCGTCGTCGCCGACGACGCAGAGGTTGCGGCTCGCGGCGAGCGCGCGCACGAGGCGGTACTGCACCTGGTTCACGTCCTGGAACTCGTCGACGAGGACGTACCGGAAGCGCGCGCGGAGATCGTCGCCGGCGAGGCTCTTCGGGTCCTCGGCGATGCGGAGGACCGAGAGGATGAGGTCGTCGAAGTCGACGGCGTTCGCCTTGCGGAGGTAGCGCTCGTAGCCCTCGTAGACCTTGAGGATCGCGTCGTCGAAGAAGCCCTGCGGCTCGAAGGCGTCGGGGCCGCGGCCCTCTTGCTTCTCCTTGTGGATGCGCGAGAGGACCTGCCGCGGCGGGTAGCGCTTGTCGTCGAGCGAGAGCTCCTTCAAGACCCGCGCGACGACTGCGCGCTGGTCGGAGTCGTCGTAGATGACGAAGTTGCGCTCGAGGCCGGCCGCGTCGTGGAAGCGGCGGAGCAGGCGCGCGCACGTCGCATGGAAGGTGCCGATCCAGAGCTCTTTGGCGATCTCGTCGCCCGCGAGGCTCGCGATGCGGCGGCGCATCTCGCCGGCCGCCTTGTTCGTGAACGTCACGGCGAGCACGCGGTACGGGGGCACGCGGTGCACGGCGAGCAGGTTCGCGATGCGGTAGGTGATGACGCGTGTCTTGCCGCTGCCCGCGCCCGCGAACACGACGAGCGGGCCCTCGGCGTGGGCCACGGCCCGCGCCTGGGGCTCGTTGAGCTCGTCCGCCGGCTCGGGGAACGCCGGCGGAGGAAAGGCCACCAGATCCGTCACGGAGGGGGCCGTAGCACGTGGCTCCGCGCGATGGGAGGCCCATACGCTTGACGCAGGGACCGTCCGCCCGCACGACACACTCCCCGAGCCACATTTTCCCTTCGAAAAGCTCGCGACATCCTCCCTCTCCTTCGGCACCCTCCTTTTCAAACCGATGCGCATCGCGCTCACCTACAATCTCAAAATCACGGGCTCCCCCGAGGAGGCGGAGTTCGACAGCCCAGCAACCATCGACGCGATCGAAGGGGCCCTCGTGCGCGCAGGCCACGAGGTCGAGCGCGTCGAAGTCTCCGGCCCCGCCTCCCGCGTCATCGCGCGGCTCGAATCGATCTCCCCGGATCTCGTGTTCAACATGGCCGAGGGGCACAAGGGCAAGACGCGCGAGGCGTTTTACCCCGCGCTCTTCGACGAGCTCGGCTTTCCGTACACGGGCTCGGACGCGTACACGCTCTGCCTCACGCTCGACAAGGCGCTCACGAAGCGCACGCTCGCGGGCTTCGGCGTGCCGACGCCGCGCGCGCGGCTCGTGACGCGCGTGGCGATCGAGAGCGGCGCGCTCGACGACGTCACGTTCCCGGTGATCGTGAAACCGAACTTCGAGGGCTCCTCGAAGGGCATCTCGGGCGATTTCAGCGTCTGCGAGGACGGGCACGAGCTCGCCGAGGTCGTCGACCGGCAGCTCGCGCGCTACCCCGCAGGCCTGCTCGTCGAGCGCTTCCTGCGCGGCGTGGACGTGTCGTGCGCGTTCGTCGAGGGACTCGGCAGCGACGGGGTCCTGGATCCCGTGGAGTACGTGATCGATCCTCGGTACTCCAACCTTTACAACGTCTACGATTTCCACCTGAAGAACGTGCGGCCCGAGCACGTGACGTCGCGCGTGGCGGAGCTGCCGGTGGCGGTGCTCGATCGCATCCAGGCGCTGACGCGCAGGATCGTGCGGGCGCTCGATCTCAAGGACCTCGGCCGCTGCGAGTTCCGCGTGGCCCCGGGGTCGCCCCAGACTGGCTACGACATTCACTTCCTCGAGGTCGACGCGCTGCCCTCGCTCGATCCGAATGCGGCGATGTTCGTCGCGGCGAAGAAGGGCGGCTTCGACTTCGACGGCGTGATCCGGTCGATCGTGCGCAGCTCGTGCAAGCGTCGGGGGATGTCGCAGTTCATCGACGGCGCGCCGCAACGCCGCGCGAAGAAGGCCACGCTGCGCGTGGGCTTCACGTTCAACATGAAGCGCGACGGCGGGGACGCGGAGGCGGAGTTCGACTCGCCGCAGACGATCGAGGCGATCACGAACGCCATCGAGAGCTTCGGCCACACGGTGATCCCGCTCGAAGCCAAGCCGGATCTGCCGCACCGGCTGCTCGCCTCGCAGCCCGACGTGGTCTTCAACATCGCCGAGGGCGTGCGCGGCCGCGGCCGCGAGGCGCAGGTGCCCGCGATGCTGGAGCTGCTCGGCATCCCCTACAGCGGCAGCGATCCGACGACGCTCTCGCTTTGCCTCGACAAGGGCCTGACGAAGCAGATCCTGCGCGCCTCGCGGATCGAGACGCCCGAGTGGCAGGTGCTCACGACGGGCCGCGAGAAGCTCAAGCCCTTCCGCTACCCGGTGATCGTCAAGCCGAACGCGGAGGGCACGTCGAAGGGGATCACCGGCGCCTCCGTGGTGCCGGACGAGGCGAGCGCGCGCGCCGCGGCGAAGCTCATGGTCGAGCGCTACGGGCAGCCGGCGCTCGTCGAGGAGTACATCGACGGCCGCGAGTTCACGGTGGGCCTGCTCGGCGATCGGCGCCCGCGGGTCTTGCCGCCGATGGAGGTGGTCTTCGTCGATCCGCCCGAGCACCCGGTCTACGGCTTCGAGGAGAAGCAGATGGGCACGACGCGCGTGCGCTTCGAGTGCCCGGCGAACCTCAGCTCGGCGGAGCTCAAACGGATCGAGAAGATCACGCGCGAGACGTTCCTCGCGCTGCACTGCCGCGACGTCGCGCGGATCGACCTGCGCATGGCGAAGGACGGCACGGTGTACGTGATCGAGTGCAACCCGCTGCCCGGGCTCACCCCGGATTTCAGCGATCTCTGCGTCATCGGGAAGGTCGCGAGCATGGACTTCCGGACGCTCATCGGCGAGATCCTCGCCGGCTGCATCAAGCGGTACCGCGGCGAGCGCGCCGCAGCCGCCCCGCCTCTGGCGCCTGTCTCGACCCCGACCCCGGCGCACGGGCTGCTCCCGCTCCTCACAACGGGCACGGGCCCCGTGAAGGCCAACGGGTCCTGATCGAAGCGTCCGTCCCGACTGGCCGGTCTTCAGTCGCGCACGTCCTGCACACCGACCCGGCCTGCGCCTTGCGTGGGGCGCGGGCATGGGATCTTCGGCCCGCTGTCGGTTCTCCCTGCTCGCGCTCGCGTGGGGCCTCGCCGCGTCGGCCGTGGGCTGTGGGCGCGGCGCCGCGCAACGCGCGGCCGAGGCGCCGCGCGCGCCCGAGCCGCCCACGTATGCCGTGGTGATCCCGCCGGGGACCTATTTTCCCGACTGGCCCTCGTTGTCCTTCGATGGAGAGCCGGAGTACGACGAGACGCGGTCGATCGAGATGCGAGCGGCGCTGCCGCCGCAGGGTCCCGCGGCCCAGGTGCCGATGCGGATGAGCCGCGCGCCGCGTTAGATCGGTCGGAACCACGCACGGGGTGTTTCCCGTTTCCACGTGTCGTGGTTTAGACTTTGGTCTCCGCCGTGAGACCCCCTGAACCCGAGCTGCAGAGCGTGAGGCCGAGCCCCTGGGCGCCGGGCTCGATCATCGGGGGGAAATATCGCCTCACCATGCCGATCGGGGCCGGCGGCATGGGGCAAGTCTGGCGCGCCGAGCACACGTCGCTCGGCACGACCGTGGCGGTGAAGCTCGTCGATCTCGCGTCGTCGCAGAACCCGCAGGAGACGATGGCGCGGTTCCTCCACGAGGCGCGCGCGGCGGCGAGGCTCAAGAACGAGAACGTGGTCCAGACGATGGATCACGGCGCGCAGGGGCACGTCGCGTACATCGTGATGGAGCTGCTCGAAGGCGAGAGCCTGGCGAAGCGGCTCACGCGCACGCGTGTGCTGCCTGCGTCGGACGCGGTGCGGATCTTCCGCGAGATGGCGCGCGCGCTGGAGAAGGCGCACAAGCAGGGGATCGTGCATCGCGATCTCAAGCCGGAGAACGTCTTCCTCTCCGTCGAGGAGGGCCGCGAGGTCGTGAAGATCCTCGACTTCGGCATCGCGAAGACGGCCGACGGCGGCCACGATCCGCACCTGAAGACACACGCGGGCACGGTGCTCGGAACGCCCGCGTACATGAGCCCGGAGCAGGTGCTCGGCAAGGACATCGATCCCCGCTCGGATCTCTGGCAGCTCGCGATGATCGCGTTCGAGTGCGTGACGGGCGTGCGGGCCTTCTCGGGCAGCACGCTCGGCGAGCTCTTCATGCGGATCTGCTCGGCGCCCTTGCCCGTGCCCTCGCAGGTCGCCCGGAACGTGCCGCCCGGCTTCGACGCGTGGTTCGCGCGCGCGGCGCAACGCGAGCCGAAGGACCGGTTCCAGTCCGCGCGCGAGCTCGCCGAGGGGCTCTCGCTCGTGCTCTTGCGCAGCCAAGGCGGAGGCGCGGCCACGGTGCCGCTCGGCTCGATGGTGCAGTCGGGCCGGCCTGAGCCGACGGGGCGAAACACGGCCTGGTCGCGCGGCGCCTCGAACCCGAGCTCGCGGCGCGCGCTCACGATCGCGCTCGCGGTGCTGCCGGTGCTGCTCATCGGCGTCGTCGGCGCCGTGTGGATCGTGAAGGGCCGTGACCCAGACCCGCCGGCCCCGGCGCCCTCCGCGCTCCGCCCCGCCGCGAGCGTGCTCCCTCCCGCGAGCCCGCCGAGCGCCGCGACGAGCGCCGCGCCAGACATGCCCATCCCGGCGACCGCCGCGACGAACGACGCAGGCGCGCCGCCCGCGCCCGACGCGGGCGCAGGCCCGAAGATCCGCACCGGGACCAAGACGAACACGAAGGAAGACGTCCTCGGCTTCTAGACGGACGACCCCGAGCCCTGACGAACCGATGAACCGCCCTCCCTCGAAGCCCACGCGAGCGCCCTTCCGGACGTGCCTGCCGCTCGCCTTCGCCGCGCTCACGTGGCTCGCGCCGGCCGTGAGCTCGGGGCAGGACTTCGCGACCCGCAGCGCCGCGCGCAAGCTCGGCGAGGAGGGCATCGTGCTCTTCGACAAGGGCCAGTACGCCGAGGCGCTCGAGAAGTTCAACCTCGCCGATCAGCTCGTCCCGGCGCCGACGCTCGGCCTGCGCGCGGCGCGGAGCCTCGTGAAGCTCGGCCGCCTCGTCGAGGCCACGGAGCGTTACCTCGCGGTGACGCGCATGGATCTCTCGCGCACGCAGGTCACGCCGGCGTTTCGCAAAGCACAGGCCGACGCGCTCAAGGAGCGCGAGGAGCTCTTGCCGCTTCTGCCGAGCCTGACGATCGAGGTCACGGGGCCTCTGGGCGATGGCATCACGGTGTTCGTCGACGGCACGCAGATCCCGCTCGCGCTGGTCGGGCAGAAGCGCCCGATCGATCCGGGGCCGCACGAAGTCGAGGTTCGTCGCGGCGAGACGAAGGTGAAGAAGAAGGTCGACCTCGTCGTGAAGCAGACGGAGAAGGTCGTGCTCGTGCTCCCGCCGCTGCCGAAGCCGAAGCCGCCGGAGCCGGATCCGTTCTGGAGGACGATCGCCTGGGTGGGGATCGGCGTCGGCGCGGGCGGCATGGTGGCGTTCGGGGTGACGGGCGGGCTCGCGCTTTCGAAGCAGCAGGAGCTCGAATCGAAGTGCCCGAACCGGACGTGTTCGCCGGAGTTCCACGCCGACGCGGACTTCTTCGATGCGCTCCGCTACGCGACGACGGCGGGCCTCGTGGTCGGCGTGATGGGGCTCGGCGTGGGCGTGCCGCTGCTCATCGCGGGCCCGACGCAGGCTCCCAAAAAGGACGCGAAAAAGGCCGCGTTCACGTGGGCGCCCGTCGTCGGGCTCGGCACGGCCGGCGTGCGCGGGACGTTCTGAGCGGCGCCTACGGCGAGATCGCAGAAGTGCAAAGCCGGCGCGCGCCCGCCGTTTAGCCCTGCAAGACGTCCTGGACAAAGGGGCCAAAGAAACCCCTTTCCTTTCGGGTATTTCCAGCGACTCCAGATCATGGACCGCTCCTTGCAACAGGGGTATTCATGCCCCGCGTTTTGATCATCGACGACGACCCGACCTTCGGCCAGCGTGCCGTGCGTTGCCTGGAAAAGGCCGGCATGCGGGCGCGTTTTCACGAAGGTCCCTTCGGCAGCCTGCACGCGGTCCGCGAGACGGGCTGCGAGATCGTGCTCGTCGACGTGGACATGCCGCGCCTCGACGGCGGTCTGCTCGTGAAGATGATCCGGGATGCATTCGGGCTCGGACAAACCCGGATCATGCTGGTCGGAGACAGGTCGGACCCGGAGCTCGCCGATCTCGCGGTGAGCGTAGGCGCCCACGGGTACGCCTCGAAGGGCGTGACGGACGCAGAGCTCGCCGGGCGTGTCGCCGGGCTCGCCCAGCGAAGGAATTCGCGGCGGCCGACGCCGGCCATGGGCTGAATCGACCGACGGTTGGTTGTTCGACGATTGGTTTTCCCGGCCGGACAATTCTCTCACACGCCGGACAATTCTCTCACACGCCGGACGATTCCCTCACTCGCCGGACGATTCCCTCACCCCAGCCCCTCTCCCTCGCGGGCTGAGCATTGGTCTCATCGCAAGCCGTCGCGCCGGGGCGCTGCCCCGGACCCCGCGGGGGGCTGTCCGCCCCCTCGACCCCGGACCAGGCACAGCCTGGACCGAGGGTTGAAAAACTGCGCCCCGCGCAGTTTTTCAAACGGGCCGACGAAGAACCCAGGTTGCCAGCAGAACCCGCAGCGCGGCTGTCTCGGTGGGCAACGTCGCTGCTGGTCTTGACCGGGCCTGTTCGATGAGCTGCGCCCCGCGCAGTTCATCGAGCTTGGGTCCAGCCCCTGGCTGGTCCAGGTGCAGGGGCGGACAGCCCCTGCTGGGGCCTGGGGCAAAGCCCCAGCGAAGCGACTTCATGAGATGAGACCAATGCTCAGCCCTCGCGGGAGAGGGGTGAGATGAGTTTTTTCGACTAGAACCCGGCGCGCCGCGTGCGCAGGCGCCGCGCGAAGGCCGCGAGGCCAAGCACGAGGCCGAGGGCGCCCGCAGAACCCGCGTTGCCACGCGTGGTGCCCGCGGCACGGCAATCGCAGCCGCCGTCGTCCACAGGAAGGCCGCCGCCCGCGCCGGCCGAGCCACCCGTGCCCGTGCCGCCGCCGTCGCCACCCGCGCCGCCGCCGCCGCCCGCGCCGCCGTCACCACCCGCGCCGCCCTCGCCCGTCTCGCAGATGCCCGCCTCGCACCGGCCGTCGGTGCAAACCGTGCCGTCGGCCATCACGCCATCCGCCGGGCAATCGCTCATCGTGCCGTCGCAAAGCTCCGCCACGTCGCATTCCCCTGCCGCCGCCCGGCATTCCGCGCCCGCCACGGCGAGCGCGTCGACCGGGCAATCCACGGTCGCGCCGTCGCAGCTCTCGGCCACGTCGCAGAGGCCGATCGCCGCGCGGCACACGGTGCCGGCGTTCGACACCACGTCCGCCGGGCAATCGTTCGACGCGCCGTCGCACGCCTCCGCCGCGTCGCATCCGCCCGCCATGCCGCGGCACTCGGTCCCCGCCGCGACCTTCGCGTCCGCCGGGCAAGCGCCGTTCGCGCCGTCGCAGCTCTCCGCCGCGTCGCAGCCGCCCGCCGCCGGGCGGCACGGGGTCCCCGCCGGGACGAGGTTGTCGCCCGGGCAGAGCGGCGTGAACCCGTCGCAGATCTCGTCGATATCGCACGCGCCCACGGCCGCGCGGCAGACGGTGTTGCCCGCGGCGTACGCGTCCGCCGGGCAATCGTTCGACGCGCCGTCGCACGTCTCCGCCGGATCGCAGCCCCCGAGCGAAGCGCGGCATTCGGTGTTCGCCGCGACCTTCGTGTCGGCGGGGCAGGCCGTGTTCGTGCCGTCGCACGCCTCGGCCACGTCGCAGGCGCCGCCCGCCATGCGGCACTCGGTGCCGGCCGCGGAAGGCGTGCAGGTGCCCGCCGCGCCCGCGAGGTTGCAGGCCTGGCAATCGCTCGCCGCGCCGCCGCCGCACGCCGTGTTGCAGCAGACGCCGTCGGCGCAGAAGCCGCTCGCGCAGTCCTTGCCGATCTGGCAGGCCTGCCCATTGTCGAGCTTGTTCTGCGGCGTGAACAGGTATGCGCCGCCGCTGTTCGCGGCCGCGCCGCTGTGCGCCTCGGCGCCGACGAGCGCCCACGAGCCGCTCACGCCGACGGAGTGACCGAATTGCGCCCCGATCCCGGCGTCCGCGCCCGTGATCTTCTTCTCCTGGGCCCACACGCCCGCGTTCCGCAGGAACACGTACGCCGAGCCGGTCGACTGCGGCTCGTCGTACCGCGCGCCGATGACCGCTGTGTCCCCGACGATCGACACGGAATGCCCGAACTGATCCCCGCCGTCGCCGTCCACGGCCAGGATCTGCGCCTGCTGCGCCCATACGCCCATCGCGCGCGTGTACGCGTACACCTTGCCTTGCGAACCGGCCGCGAGCGGAGCTGCGATGAGCGCGGTGTCGCCCGCGACGGCGACCGAGTAGCCGAACCAATCGTTCGCCTTGCCGTCGGGCGGGGCGAGCTTCGCTTGCTGGGCCCAGGCGCCGGAGGTCCGGAAAAACACGAACGCGGAGCCCGAGACCGAGCCATTGTCGTCGTCGCCGTACGCGCCGACGACGATGGTATCGCCCGAGATCGCGACGGACGTGCCGAACTCGTC
The DNA here is from genome assembly GCF_005144585.1 of Polyangium fumosum. Lineage (GTDB taxonomy): Bacteria > Myxococcota_A > Polyangia > Polyangiales > Polyangiaceae > Polyangium > Polyangium fumosum. Next base: position 15,919 of record NZ_SSMQ01000031.1, read on the forward strand.
CTGGCTCGCGGCCGCCGCGCCCGCCGTGAGCTTTCCGCCTTGTGCTGCAAACGTGGTCGCGCCCTTCAGGTAGACGTAGGCCGATCCGGAATCGGTGTTGGGGGCGGTGTCGTCGAAGGGCGAGCCAACGACGAGCGTCGTGCCCGAAAGGGCGACCGCCGAGCCGAACCTGTCGCCCGACGCCACGTCGGCCGCGATGATCTTCTGGAGCTGCGTGAAATTCGAGCCGAACGCCGTGCGCTGGAAGACGAAGACCGCGCCGCGGCTGGCGTTGTCGAGCGGGGCGCCGACCGCGATGATGTTGCCGGAGATGGCCACGGTGCGGCCGAACCGGTCGCCGGCCGTGAGCGTGGCGTCGCCCGATTGGAGCCGCTGCGTCTGCGTCCACGTGTTGTTCCCGGCGTTCCGGACGAACACGTACGCCGAGCCCGCGTCGGCGTTGGCGGCGATGTCGTCGTCCGGCGCGCCGATGACGGCCGTGTCCGCGTCGATGGCCACCGCATACCCGAAGGCGTCGTCCGCGGCCCCGTCGCTCGCCAGGAGCTTTTGCGCCTCGGACCATACGATGGGGTCGACCACGATCGGATAGATCGCGCCCGTGTCGTCGACGTGAATGGAGAGCCGCCCCTCCGCGGCCGAGAGGTACGACGGGAGCACGCGGCCCTTCGCGTCCGTGACGTGAAGGTCGGTGTAGCGGAGGATCACCTCGCCGGCCTCGTCGCGCAGGAGCGCCGCGTCCGCCTCGGCCGTGAGCTCGGGCAGGAGCCCCTCGGCGCGCATCTGGAGCGTCACGGCTCCGCCGCCGTCCTCGCGGCACGCGGGCCGCTTCGCGAGATCAAAGCCCTGCTCCAGGCCGAGCGGGCCATTCAAATACCACTCCACGACGTCACCGCGGCGATATTCGGCGCGATTGCCGCTCGCCTCGGGCGAGGCCTCGGCGGCCGGCGTGAGGTCTCCCTCGCAGCCCACGGCGTCGAGGGAAAGCTCGAACGGGCGATCCGCGTGCGCGTCGACGGCGACCCGCACGCCCGCCGCGGAGAGCTCCGCGGAGAGGCCCTGCGCCGGGTTTCGGGCGGAAATCGCGCCTTTCGCGCCGCGCTCCAGGCGATACGCGGGGGAGGCGTCCTTTTGCACCGCCGCCACGTAGGCCGCGCGCAGCCCCGCGTGATCCACCGCTTCCGCTGCTGGGGGCGCCTTCGCCTGCGCTGAAAGGGAAGCATCCCCCGATTGCGGACCCCTGTCGTCCGCCCCGCACGCTGCCGCGAGCGAGACCGGAAGAGCAAACCACCATCGCTTCGCTGCCAACATTCTGCACCCCGTCTCGTGAAGGGAAAAAGCTACACTCTGGACGAGCGGCCATGTTACCAAAGCCGCCCTTCCAGAGCGAAGCCTTACGGCGCGACGGGTCCGCTTTGCCCCCGTGAGCGTTCCGGGGCTGCGTTGGGAGGGTCACGAAAAAGCGACCATGCGAGCTGCCTGGCCCGTTGATGTGGCGGCGTGAGCGACTATGCTGCGCCGCCATGTCGGAATTTTTGGTGGACAAGAAGCGCACGCACTCGTGCAACGCGCTGCGCACGAGCGACGTTGGCAAGGACGTCGTGCTGATGGGCTGGGTGGCGCATCGCCGGGACCACGGCGGCCGGGTGTTCATCGATCTGCGGGATCGCGAGGGTCTGACGCAGGTGGTCTTCGGCCCGGAGATCGGGAAGCAAGCGCACGAGCTCGCGAGTGAGCTGCGCTCGGAGTACTGCATCGGCATCGCTGGCAAGGTGGTGACGCGCGTCTCGTCGGGCGGGCAGCCCAATCCAAAGCTCCCGACCGGCGAGGTCGAGGTGAATGCCGAGACGCTCCACATCTTCTCCCGGTCGGAGACGCCGCCCTTCCTGATCGAAGACGACATCGACACGCGCGAAGAAATCCGGCTGAAGCACCGCTACCTGGATCTGCGCAGGCCCGCGCTGCAACGAAACTTCCTGGTGCGCTCGAAGCTCTACCGCGCCGCGCGTGATTACTTCCACGGCGAGGGCTTCACCGAGCTCGAGACGCCTTTCATGGTGAAGTACACCCCCGGCGGCGCGCGGAACTTCCTCGTCCCCTCGCGCCTGAATCCGGGCAACTTCTATGCGCTCGCCGAGTCGCCGCAGATCTTCAAGCAGCTCTTCATGGTCGCGGGCTTCGAGCGATATTTCCAGATCGTGCGTTGCTTCCGCGACGAGGACCTCCGGCTCGATCGCCAGCCCGAGTTCACGCAGATCGACGTGGAGATGTCCTTCATCACGGAGGAGGACATTTACACGACGATGGAGGGCCTCATCTCGCGCGCCTGGAAGGACGTGCTCGGCGTGGAGCTCCCGCGGCCGTTCCGGCGGATGAGCTACCGCGAGGCGATGCTCAAATACGGCTCCGACAAGCCCGACCTTCGCTTCGGGCTCGAGCTCGCCGATCTGACGGAGGTCCTCGGCCCGCTCGAAGGCGGCGGCGTGCCGCTCTTCAAGACCGCGCTCGAGCAGAAGGGAATCATCAAGGCGCTGCGGATCCCCGCGAAGGAGGCCGCGTCGCTTTCGCGCACGGAGGCCGACAAGCTGGAGGAGTTCGTGAAGGGATTCGGCGCGCGGGGCCTCGCGCGCGCCCGCGTCGGCGAGGGCGGCGAGTGGACGCAATCGCCGCTCAGCAAGACAGTGACGCCCGAGGCGCGGGCCGCGGTGAACGCAGCGCTCGGCGCCGGGACCGGAGACCTGCTGTTCTTCCAGTTCGGCTCGTTCAAGCTGGTGAACGCGGTGCTCGGCGGCCTGCGCCTGCACCTCGGCCACAAGCTCGGCCTCATCCCCGAGGGGCAGTGGCATTTCCTCTGGGTCACCGATTTCCCGATGTTCGAGCAAGCCGAGAGCGGGCAATGGGTCGCCGCGCATCACCCCTTCACGTCGCCGAAGCCGGAGCACGTGCAATACCTCGGCACGGACAACGGCCGCGTGGAAGCGCGCGCCTACGACCTCGTCCTCAACGGCAACGAAATCGCAGGCGGCTCGATCCGTATCCACCAGCGCGAGGTGCAAGCCAAGGTCTTCGCCTCGCTCGGCCTCTCCGAGGACGATTTCCGCGCAAAGTTCGGCTTCCTCCTCGACGCATTCAAGTACGGCCCGCCCCCGCACGGCGGCATTGCCTTTGGTCTCGATCGCCTGACGATGCTGCTCTGCAATGCAAGCAGCCTGCGCGACGTCATCACGTTCCCAAAGACGCAAAAGGGAACGGACCTGATGACGGACGCGCCGACCGGCGTCGCCCCCGAGCAGCTCGACGAGCTCGGCGTGCAGGTGAAGAAGGTCTGAGCAGGGATCGCGGGGCGTCGCCCCGCACCCCGAGAAGGGGGCTCCCCGCCCCCTTCACCCCGGCCAGGCACGGCCTGGACCGATGGCGGAGAACCCGCGCGATGCGCGGGTTCTCCGACGGGATGACGAGATAAGACGATAAGCCTCTCGCCTGGAGAACGGAGCGAGGACGTCCGTCGAGGAAGGACGTCGCCGTTTCGCGGCGGCGCCCGCACGCTAGCGGTTGGGTTCGAAGGGCCGCTATCCTGAGGGCGGGAGTTCGAATGCGCCGTGATCTCTTCGTCCCGCTCCTGCTGCCTTTGGCCATCGTCATGGAGGACTCGCCTGCGCATGCGCTGGAGTTCCGTGTCTGTGTCAAGCCGCCGGACGTCCCGCCCGGCCTGACCCAGTGGGCCTATGAGCAGGGGTCGGCGACGGTGTGGACCACACGCAGCCGGGTGGAGTTCGCGCGGAAGGTCGAGGGGCGCGCCACCTATATTTTTGACCCTCATGCCCCGCCCGAGAGCGTGCGCATGACCATTGCAAGTCAACAGGAACAACAATGAGGACCAGGGCACGAATTTTATTTGATAGCCATCGTATCCCAGGGGGAGAGCAAACCATCCTTTCTCCGGCGGGCTGCGGGTCCGATGTCGCCAAGGTGCACGATTACACGGCTCTACGGCAGGTCACGGTCGAAGTCATCCTCGATGTCGAGGACCCCCGTCTGCCGCTCTTGCAAAAGCTTCTCCTCGCGTACAAAATCGACTGGCTGGAGCACCGCTGGGACGAGTACACGGACGAGGAGTACGAGGCCGCGCCCTTGATCGTCGTACAGGCGCTGTCGGAGAACCACGTCGTCGGAGGCCCACGCTTCTACACGGAGTACGATCTCTCGAACGCCTGCCCGGCGTGTGGCGCGGGGATGCGACAGACCGGGACGTACATGCTCGATGGCGAGGGCTCGAGCATCGTGGGGCTCGGCCGATTTCGCGCCGTGTCCAGCTACAGCGAGATCATCGTCGACCAGCCGCTCGCCGAGACGCTCGCGCGCGCGAACCTCGCGGGGCTCTCCCTTCGGAGCGTGTACGCGATCCAGCCGGACGAGGTGCCGATGGAGCTGATCTGGCGGCAGCTATGGGCGTCGCACACCCTGCCCCCATTGTCCCCGCGCTCGACCGGGATCGACTTCGACAGCGCATGCAAGACCTGCAGGCGCGGCAAACTCGACTCGACGAGCCCCGTGCGTTTCGCCTACCGCGCAAAGGACCTCGAAGGGGCCCAGGACGTGAACCGCATGTGGGAGCACTTCGGATACGTTCGATGGAACGGCGACCTGAAGACGGCCGTCTTGTGGCAACCGTACTTCGTCGTCACCCCCAAGGTCTGGCGCATCTTCCGCGACGCGGGCGTGACCGGGTTCCAGTGGCTGCCTATCCGCGTCGTTGAGGAGTGACGCGGGCGAGGAGCGGAGACGGAGGCGCGAGCGGGAGCGTCAGCGGGGGATGCAGAGCGCGGCGCGGTTGCGGGCCAGTTGCAGGCGGGCGTAGGCGGTGTTCAGGCGGATGCCGAGCGCTCGGGCAATCTCCAGCATCGAGCGGCCCTCGATCTCGTAAGCCACCAGCACAGAGGCGAGCTTTTCGCCGAGCTTCTGGATGATCTTCCAGAAAAGGCGGGCCGCGTCCATGGCCTGCGTCATTCGCGGGTGGACCCGAGGCTCGGGAAGCTCGCCCGGGAGCGATTCAAAGCGATTCCGCGCGAGCTTGAGATGGTTCGCCGCGCGATAAAGCGCGATCGTGTAGAGCCAAGCCCGCGCTTGCTCGCCCCACACGAATCCGTCACGCCGACACCAGGCGATGAGGAAGACCTCTTGCACGAGGTCGTCGACCTCACGCGCCTCCACACGGCCATGCTCGACGAGGACAGAACCAAAAGGGGAGCGTGAGCGCCTGAGAACAGGCGGTTAGCTCTGATAGTCGTCGAACACAGCCCTGCATACGACTGACCTACGATCCCAGGAACCTGGCGCGCTTTGGCGAGCCGACTAACGGCTGGGCTTGTGCTGCGGGGCGCCGGACCGCGCTGCGCGCGGCCCAGGTGCACCGCCAGCACCAAGCCTGAGTTGGGCCGCCGTCATCAGGTCTCAGGAACCCTCACGGGCCACGTCAGTAGTTCATCGGCGCGGCGAGTGGCACATCGAACCGGACCATCCGCGGATACGATGAAAACAACAGCCCCGGGGACTGCCCAGGCGAAGCGGAGGCCGGCCGCATGGCGGGCACCGCCGCTTTGCACCAGATCAACATAATCCGTTCCCATGGCATTGCGACAGTCCTTGGGTGTTGGCATTTCATTTGGACCTTGGGGAGGACGAATATCACGGACAATGCAGCCAGCTCCCGCAACCATAAAATTTGGCTCGATGATTACTGCACCGTCGTTTGCTGCAAGGCGTCCCAGCATCTCGATAGCCGCAGTCGTGCTTGCACGAACCTGCTCAAGTTCGCTCCTGATCTCGGCGTCCTCGTCAGCATCCTCCGAGGTCGCGTTTCCGCCCACCTGCGCCAAGGCAATTCTTTTTAAATTCAGAGTTCGCTTTCGATCAGTGAGGCGCGCCATCAGGGATGGCTCGACGAAGCGATATTTGGGAAGAAAGCACGAATCCAGAGCTGGCGAGCAAAGGAACATCGCACCAGCCTGAGAAACTCGCGCGTGTCGAATCGTCTCAGCCAGCATCCACGCACGATCTAAGAGACCGCAGCGTTGAAGCCCGTCGCGCACGGGCCCGTCTTCCAGAAAGACTTCTACGTCGGCCGGCATCTCGTGACCAGCCTCATAGCGAACGCCGAGTTGACCGTCTTGATCCTCGAGAACCAGAACTCCAGGGCGAGGAGCGGCGATGCGAACGACGTTGCCACCATTTGTAAACGGCTGCCGCCGAGCGATTCCGGTCATGATGGGGACACCATCGCGAATGGTCACGACTGCCAGGTCGCGACCGTACTCGATCCCGTGCGCGAGCTTTTTGAGATTTTTCGGATTGAACTCAAGCTCAGCGAATCGCCATACGAACCATGCACGCTCGTCACCGCCCCACGGACTGTCGTCGACGACCTCCTCCAAGCAGTTATCGGCGTCGACAACAACCGCAATCGGAACCGGCTCGCCTTCTTCTGGCATCATGCTCGCGAAGAACACCGTGTCGACAATTCTCAGGAAGACGTCGCGACTTATCGGCTCCTCATCGCGAAGCCAGGGCAATCGTTCGAATACCGCACGCGGATACTCGGGTGCGTTCGTCGTCGCGGAACCGTCTTCAGCCATCGCGTTCATGTTCACTATCCTACCTTGTCTCACCGTACGCTACCGGCCGCCGGCCCAACCTCAGCCTTCTGCTGCGCGTGGCTGGCCGCGCAGCGCACCCACGTGTCGGTCAGCAAGCCCTTGTTGGGCGGCCTAACCAGATTGCATGTGGTAAATTCATCGTAAGCGTTCACGGACCAGACTTCTTGACCTTAAGCACCGCTGATAGCTCACGACTCCAGGGTGGGTTCGCGCCTGGGCGGCTGACAGTGACGGCAGCCGCCCGGGTGCCGAGCATGAGCGCTGCATCGAGAACCCGATCGGGCAGACCGACGAGCCCTTGCTTGGTTAGCGCGCCCTCCGCGTGTAGTGCAGCCAGAGCGCCCGCGTTGAAGGTGTCGCCCGCGCCTACTGTATCGGCCACGGTGACCTTCTCGGCAGCCATGAAAAGATCCTGCGTCGCACTAATGGCGCGCGCGCCCTGAGCGCCTTTAGTGATGAAGACGAGTTTTGGCCCCTTCTCGATAATCTTCTGAGCAAGTTGGTTCAGGTCTCCATCTCCCATCAACCAATGCAGATCTTCCTCCGACAGCTTAACAATATCGGCTCTTGCAATCATCCGCTCGATGCGGGAGCGGTAGACGCTCTCCTTCCCAGCGATGAAGCCGGGGCGAATGTTCGGGTCGAGCATCGTCACACGCAACGGGGATTCACGCGCCTGAAGCGCCTCGTACGCCGAAGCGGCGGGATCGTTCACGAGGGAGATACCGCCGAAAAACAGCGCATCCACGGCGGTGAGCCGGGCCGGATCGGGAAGGTCATTCTCGGATAACATCCGCCCAGCGGTATTCTCGTCGTAAAAGGTATAAGTCGCCTGCCCGTCTACGAGTTTGACGAACGCAACCGTCGTGGGGCGGCCCGAGCGCGCGGCGACGGAGGTATCGACATTTGATTTTTCTAGGGTTTGGGCCAAGATATCGCCCAGTAGGTCGGTCGAGAGTCCCGAAAAAAAGCCCGCAGGCACCCCAAGTCGGCCCAGCGCGATGGCGGTGTTGAACACTGCCCCACCCGCATAGGGGGCAAATGCTGACTCACCCAGCGTGGTTTTCCGCGGCAGCATGTCGATCAGGGCTTCGCCACAGCTCAGAATCATTGAGGTCTCCTTGGAAACGCATCACAGCGCCGTGCTGAGAGGCGAGTCGCACAATAGTCAACGACTGTAATCGACGGTTGAAAGTCTGGTTTTTGGAAGGATCTGGACCGACGTGTTCGCGATGATGCCGGCCCGCCCGATGAGAGGCGAAGGGGCGCTGCGCTGCGGATCGGCGCTACGGCTCGCCACCCTGCGGCGCGACCGTGGCTCGTTGACCAGACGCTCCCAGCATCACCCAGGCCCACAAAGTGTGGATCTCACGATACGTCCCCAATCCGCAAGACAAATTTAGAACCCTTCGGGACCACACATCATGGGCTATGCAGGCGCCGATGGTTCGCCGCCAACTTCCACGCCGTCTGCACCAGCCACCCGCAAGAGTTGACGCCCCGCTGGACGGCCACCACGAGCACGTCCTGGCAGAGATCCTCGACCTCTGGACCATCCACGCCGAAGCACCGGAGCGCGGCCTGCACCGCGGCGAGCTCACGCAGCTCCGGGCCCGCGGGCCTACTCATCAGACCGCGCCTCTGGCCATCGAGATCAAGACCCGAGTCGCATCCCGCAGCCGCTCGGGTCCTTCCAGCACCGACGCACCTTCCAGCAGTTCGCCCCCCCAGCAGCACCGCCCGTCTTCCCTACGGACCCGCCGAAGCATTCCGATCACTCGTCCTCGCAGCTCAACCCGATAGCCGAAGGCGATCCCTTGGAACCTCACAAGGCGGCTCACACAGGAACCCGCAGCTCAACGTGGGTAACGCCCTCGCGGAGAATCTCCGCCATCGGGTCCCCCGTTCTGACCTGCACCAGCGTCACGACGCCCTGTTCTTCGAGACGAACGAGCGCCGGCAGGATCACCCGCTCGTACGGAAGGTGCGGGACCTTCTCGCGCAACCGGACAACTGAAACCCGGCCATCCTTGTCAGGACGCAGCCGTGAGATCGCCAGATGGATAACGAAGTTCGTATAGGCGACCTCCCCCTCACGCCGGGCAGCCAACGCCTCGCGAGCCACCTCAATCGCCGCTCTCTGATACAGCGGAGCCGCGAGCACGACTTCGACAAGTAGAAACTCGCCATGCTCATGATCGGCGACGTTCCCGAACGAAACGCCCGTCACCTCCCGCGAACGCAGCGGAGGAACGGGCGGGAGCCGTTCGGACACGCGCGACCCGCCGAAGAAGGCATCCGCCACGGCACTCCAGAACGACGCCCATCCCGCCTTCCACCGCAACAACAGCGGCAGCGCCGTGGGCCCGACGACCGTATCGCGAACGTCCACGCGGGGCTCGGCGAGCGTCTGCCGATCGTGGACGACGGCGCCCGTCGGCGTGCTCGCCATCGCAGCCATACCGGCGCCGCCGTCCACGATCGGCGACTCCTGCCAAACAAGCGTTGCGGCGTCCTCGTCCTCGTCGTCACCTGTGGGAACGGGCGTAGGTCGGTCTTGCTGGGCGAGCATGACGCGCTCTCCTTCCGAACGAAGGCTCATCGCCCGAGGACGAGGCGTGCGTGCACCCCTCCGTTTTTACACGGACCTGGCCATTGCCATGACGCAGTCAGGCGCGCGCCCGCGCCCCGTCCCCGAACGACGAGCCAACGAAAAACCTCCCCCTCCCGGGCCGATCGCGGTGCCCTTTCCTGACCAGGCGCGCGAGCAGGGCGTCCCAAGGCCGAAACCGGCCCGGGAAGGGTGAGGCTGGGGGTCGTTTTATGCCCAGACGCCCCCAGCGAGCCTGCATGCACCAAAGCGCATGCAGGCTCGCTGCGAGCGTTGAGGCTCCATCGCCCCTCAGATGGATATTGGCCGCACGCCGCTCGCAGTGACAGCGAAGCACGAGATTTTTCTGGCGAGACCCCGGCGACCTACTTGTCGACGCTCCTGTACGACCGACGGCCGCAGACCTCTCGTTGAGCTCCTTCCGCGAGCACCGCGAACGCATCCGCGCCGTCGGCTCAGGCCCTTGTTCGGCGGCGGTCGGACGGAGCGCTCATCGCCGAGAGGTCGTTCTCCTCGTGAACATCGCCTGATCTCGTCGAGCACGCTCCAGCTCGTCCTCGGCCTGGTCACGCCACCTCCAGCGCCAGCGCAAGAACCTGCGCGCGAAGTAGCGTTTGTATCGTCGCTTCTCGCTCGGCTTTGGCCCATGCCGCCGCCGTTTGCGGAGCTCGCGGAGCGCGCCGCCACGGCTCATTCGCAGCTCTTCAAGCGCCTCTTCCAGCTTTCCGTCCACCACCAAGATATCGACTCGACACCGAACCGAATCCGTCGGCATGTCGCTCTCGAGCGCCTGCTCTCGGGCGAGGCGCGTCGGGCAACGAAAGTGTACCGTTGGCGATGAACGCCCCGCAAGGGGAACCGCGGCTCTCGCGGCCCCCTTGAATGACCGAGCGGAGTGGACGAACGGCCGCGCAGCCTACTCGACAATCCAGTTCGACCTGCGGCAGCAGAACGTGATCGCGCTGATCTTGTTCGGCGACGCCGACCCCTTCGGCGCTCCGCCGGAGCTCCCGCACGTGCCGTGAACGTACGTCACGCCCGTGACCGCCTTCGCACCGATGGCGCGCCCATCAGGCAGGATGTCGATGCACTTCTCATCGGTAGACGCGAGGCCGGCCTGCTCAAACTGCGACGAACACGTTGCATCGTCGTATAGATGAAGCGATCCCACGCAGACGCTCCCCACGGGCGCCCCGCACTCGCACGCCTCGCAGCCGCGATCATCGAGCGGCTCCTCGGGGTACATCTCGTGACGCTCGTGGTTGTAGTTGTCCGGGCACGGCTCCAGCACGCCCTCGCCATGCACACAGTAGAGATAATCGGGGCCGGGATCGGCCACGCAGTATCTCTTCGTCGCACTCTCGCCGCACGTGTCGTCGTTCGTGTTCGCCATGCACGCGAGCGCGCCGAGCTTCCACTCTCTCTCCGTGGTGAACGAGGGTGCGGCGCTCTTCGGTGCGCAGGACTCACTCGTCGGACCGGGAAGCGCCGAGGCCAGCACAGACTGCGCGCAGAACTCGCCGCCGCACGACGCTCCGGCTGGAAGCGCGTTCGAGCTCGTGCACGAGCCGTCCCATCCAGCAGGCCCGCTGAACGGCAGCGATACGGCCGCGCTTTCAAAACAAGTCCCAGCGCGGATCTCGATCGTCTGCGGCGGCCCGCCTTCGCACGTCCCTTCCGAGGGCTCGCACGCGCACGCCTCGCACGCGGCCGGGGGCGCGACGAGCTCGTCGAAGAGGCGGAACTTCTCGTTCGGCACGCTGCTCGGGCAGAACTTCGGGAGCGCCTCCGGTTTGTCAAACCGGACCGAGACCGGAACCTCGCTCCAGTAGCCAGCGCCGCCGCTCGGCACGGGCACGCAAGCTTCCGTGCAGGTGCCCATGGATTGCGGCGTGGGGCCGGGGGCAGCCGCATCGTTTCCACCCCCATCGGCGCCCGCGTCTGCCAGGAGCCCTCGACAATACTCGTCGGGGATCGGTGCATTCGGGTCGCAGCGAGATTGCACGAACGTGTCCGGCGCCGAACAGGCTGCGAGCGTTGGAAATAGAACCGCCACCATCAAATGAATTGACATTCGCATGACTAAAACTCCCACCCTGCGCCCACCCCCACGCCGATCATGACGGGCGGCTGAGACGAAACCACGGTGTTGCCGACAAAAACCTTGACGCCGCTCGACAGGGCAAGGACCTCTGTCGCAGCCTGTAGGCTGAGGGATGGCGTGAGTCGAACCTTGGCGCCGATACGGCCTCCGCCGCCGGGCTTCACATCCACGACGCTCACCGGCTCGTAGCTCTCACGAGAAAAGGCCACCCTGATCATGCCCATGTGCCCGAGCGCGCACCCGAAGAACCATCGATAGTGGCCGCACGCGCTCACGATCCCGCCTGCGGTCATCGCATCGATCTGGAGCCCCTCGATTCCCGAAGTCAGCCAAGCCGCGCGCGCCTCCAGCCCGAGCGACGCGTATTCGTGTACCTGCAAGCTGCCGCCGACCACCGCCCCCACCGCGGGCGCCCACGTCGCCACGCCGAACAAGACGACCGGCCCCGCGTTGATCGAGCCACGGCTCCCGCTCTTTTTCTCGTCGCCAACCACACCACCACGGATCGGCTCCCGCTCCGGCGGCTCGTCCTCGGGCGGCTCCTCGACATTCGTCGCCGGGTCGATCTGACGCCGCCGCAAAAGCCGCTCCGGCGGATCGATCGGCGCGAATGAGGGCAGCGGACGCAGAGCCAACGTATACCGCAACGTCCCGCCCTTGGTCGCCTTGAAATCGATGACCGCGTCCTCGAATCCCTTGAGGGTCGCCCGTAGCTCGTGCTCCCCGGGAGGCACAAACAGAATGAACCCGGTATGCCCGTCCCGATTCTTGGGCAAACCATCCAAGGTGACACGCGAATGCGGCTCGGAGACGGTCACCTCGACGCGGCAAACCTGCGAGATCGCTACGTCGTACGCCGTGAGCCAGGCATGCCGTTCCTCCGGCGACACCTCCGGCCCACGTCCGCGCTCGATCGCGTCGAGCAACAGATCCGCGGCCTGCACGGGGTTACGCAGCTCGACGAGCAGAGCGCCGAGCCGACCGCCTACAATCGGATCTTCCTTGATCTTGAAGGCCTCGGCATAGGCCATCGCGGCCTCGGGCAGCCTGCCTGCGGTCCGTTCGCGGTCCGCCTTGGCGACGAGCCCCGTGAATCGTGCGGTCTCCACGGCCTCGTCCATCGCGGGCGGCGGTGAGGTTTCCGCGAGCGCAGGCGCCCCGAGAAGGAGAATCGTAGCAATGACGAGAGCCGACCGCGCCATGCGCTCAAGAGTACACGACCCGCGACAAACCTGTCAAGAGGGACGAGACAAACCGACACGCGAGGGCTACCGGTTGCCCTTCGGGAGGAACGAGAGGCCCGAAAGATCGACCACGACCGCGGGGCGGGTCACGGTCGGCGCACGCGGAGCCTGTGCTTTCGCAGGCTTGACCGCGGAATCGGGCACCGGTTCCGCGGGGACGACCGGAGGCGTGGTCGGCTGCTGGGGCGCCTCCTGCACGGTGGCCACGATGGGCGTGCGGTACCGGAGCCCGGCATGCGCGACGGCACGCTCGGGCCCCGGCGCGAGCAGGAGCAGACCGATGATCACGCCGAGCGCGTTTCCTGCTGGAGGAGCGGAACCGAGGAGCTTGCGGAGCCGTTCGAGGCGAGACGCGTGCCCCTCCCCGACGAGCCACAGAAGGGGCATGAAGGCGCGCAAATCATCGCGCGAAAGGCCGCTTTTCTTGAGGAGGAACGCCCGAGCCCGTTCGAGACGCTTCTTCGCCAAGTCTTCCGAAATGCCGAGCTCCTCGGCGACCTCCTTATGCGACCAGCCCTCGAAACCAACGAGCATGAGTACCTGGAAAAACTCGGCAGGCATCTCCTCCATGGCCTTCACGACCTTCCGCTGCACATCGCGCAAGTGCGCGAGGCGCTCGGGCGAGGCCGTCGGCGCGGGCGTGGAATCCGCCTCGCCGTCCTCCGGGGAGAACCGCGCGTCGTAGCGCCGCTTGGCGCGGTCTGCTTCGCGCGCGACGTTCGCGGCGATCCCGAGCGTCCAGGCCCGGAGATCGCCGGCCTTGGGATCGTAGTTGTTGCGGCTCTCGACGGCCGTGGTGAGGACGTTTTGCGCCTTGTCCTCGACGCCGTCGTTGCCGTTCGCTCGTTTTACGCCCTCGCTCGCGAGGAAGCGCTCGATGTCTGCGCGCACCTCGACGAGCCGGGCGAGGAAGCCTGCCCCGGGCTTGCCCTTCGGATCTTTGGCCATGTTTACGATTGGCCGGTCGATGGGAAAGGTGACTGCCGTTTTTCGCCTGGAGGTCGATTTGGGACCGATCCGTGGCGTCGGCTACAGGAGGATGGGGCGAAGGAACCGGGATGAACGCGCTCGACGTTCCTCGCCCCGTCAAGGACGGGAGGACACGCTCGCGGATCCGGCAGGTCGCTCGTGGGGCAACTCAGGCGGCGTCGGCCCTCAAGCCTCCTTCGGCCGACGGATCACGAGCACGCCCCCCACCACGACGAGCGCCGCGAAGATAGATGAGGTCGTTCGGTTCGGCAACCACGCGCTTGAGAAGCTCGGCCACGGAGGCGAGCGGTGGAGCCGGCCGTCATGCGAGACCAGGAGAGGTCGTAGGAGGGAGGACCCAAACCGATACGCGCATCGGTTCAAGTCGTAGGAGGGAGGACCCAAACCGATACGCGCATCGGTTCAAGTCGTGGGAGGGAGGACCCAAACCGATACGCGCATCGGTTCAAGTCGTGGGAGGGAGGACCCAAACCGATACGCGTATCGGTTCCGGTCGTGGGAGGGAGGACCCAAACCGATACGCACATCGGTTCCGGTCGTAGGGGGAGGACCCGACGTGATGTGCGTCACGCCAGAGCGTGCGCGACGCCTGTCGGTCGTTTTCGTGCGCAGCTCGACGTAACCCTTGGCACCCCAACGGTCAGCGGTGATGCTGCCGCGCCCGCTCTTTCCGCCCCGCCGTTTCGGCGAGGCACTTCGGAGGAACGTATGCCAACGCATCTTGCCGCCTTCCAGACACGATCGGCCAGCCCTATGAAATCCAGCATCGCCCGCATCCTCGGCGCCCTCGCGCTCGGGGGCCTCCTCGGCGTCATCCCGGCTTGTAGCTCCGGCCCGTCCGCGCCCGCCTCGCCGCCCGCCGCGTCGCCCGCGCGCGCCTCCGCCCCCGTGGACCTCGACGCCGTCGTGCGCTCCGTGCGCCTCGCCTATCGGGCCTCCGGCGACCACTTCGTCGGGGGCGGCCCTGCTTATGAGGTCGCGTATCACGCGGGCGCGTTCGACGTGGCGCCCCGGCCGGGCGATCACAGCACCTCGGCCGCCGCGCGCTTTCGCACGGTGGACGTCGCGCGCGGCGGGGCGCACCTCGACGGCGCGCCGAGCCCACGCGTGGCCCCGGACGGCCACCTCTCCATCCCCCGCGGCGCCGTGGAAGAGCACCTGCGCAATGCGGAGGGCGGCGTCGAGCTTTCGTACTCTTTCGCCGAACGGCCGGCCGGCGCGGGGGATCTCGTCGTCCGGATCGAGGTCTCGGGCATGGCGCCCTCCGGCGAGACTGCCTCGGGCCACCATTTCGTGGATCCAGGGACGAACCTCGGCGTGAAGTTTGGCAAGGCCACCTGGGTCGACGCGCGGGGCGTGAAGACCGACGTGCCCGTGCGCGTCGCGGGTGGCTCCCTCGAGCTCACCGTGCCGGCGGACGCGATCGACGCGTCGGCGTACCCCGCGGTGCTCGACCCGATCGTCTCGCCCGAGGTGGGGATGGATGCGCCGCTGCTCGTCCAGCCGGCCAACCAGCAAGACGACCCGGCGATCGCGTACGGCGGCGGGCAATACCTCGTGGTCTGGCAGGATCGACGCGCGTACGTGGATCACATCTATGCCACGCGCGTGCAGCCGGACGGCACGGTCCTCGACGAATATGGCATCGATCTCGGGCGGGGCACCGACCCGGCCGTGGCCTCCGACGGCCAGGACTTCCTGGTCACGTACACGGCCCTGCAAAACGTCTACGCCGCGCGCGTGACCAGCGCTGGCCAGGTGGCCGGGGGCGAGCTCACGATCAGCGCGGGGCCGAAACAGGAGCGGACCCCCGACGTCGCCTTCGACGGCACGAATTACGTGCTCGTCTGGGACGACAGGCGCAATTATTCGGATTCCCGCTCCGACATCTACCGCGCGCGCGTGACCCCGGCGGGCGTGCTGCTCGACCCGAGCGGCGTGCTCACCGCGACGGACCTGGGCAATCCGTCGCTCGGGAGCGGGCACGAGCCCGCCATCGCTTCGAATGGCCAGGGCTCGCTCCTCCTCTGGGACGACGGCCGGATCCTCGGCGCGCGTATCGACCCACTGGGCAACGTGCTCGACGCCACGCCCTTCCCCGTGAGCCCGCCGGTCGTGGGCGATGATCGCGACGAGGCCCCGGCGCTCGCTTTCGTCCACGGGGCCTACATGGTGGCTTGGGCGCGCGGCGACACCTTCTATCCCCAAACGGTGATCGCTGCACGCGTGGATCCGAATGGCGTGGTGCTCGACCCGGCGGGGGTCGTCGTCACGCAGACGGCCGACGAGGATACGTACTTCACGAACATCGCCGTGGGCTCCGATGGGCAGGACGCCGTGGTGCTTTTCACGAAGGGCGTTCACGAAAACGAGTGGGGCTCGTATCGCGCGCGCCTCGATGCGCAGGCCGTGTTGCTCGACGCGACGCCGGTGGCGCTCGCCCCGGACAGCCGGGGCCACGCGATCACCGTGGCCCCCGCGCCTTCCCTCGCCGTGTACTCGGACGACGGGACGTCGGACGGACCCGCCGAGGACACGTTCCTGGCCGGGACACGCCTCGCGCCGGGCGGCGCCGCGCTGGAGGTGCCGGGCATTCTGCTGTCGAAGAGCGCCAATGCGCAGTTCATCCCCGCCGTCTCGTTCGACGGGACGAACTTCCTCGTGGTATGGGCCGATCACCGCAATTACGATACGGGGAACAAATTCCTGGATCTCTGGGGCGCGCGCGTGAGCCCCGCCGGCGTCCTCCTCGACCCGAGCGGGATCCCGATCCGGAGCGCGGCGGGCTGGAATTTCGCCCCGCGCGTCGTCTTCGACGGTACGAACCACGTGGTCGCCGCTTGGCGGATCGGCGGCCTGCCGTCCGGCGGCGGCGATCCGAGCTGGAACCCGGAGACCGTGCGGGTGAGCCCCGCGGGCACGGTGCTCGACGCCGTCCCCCTCGTGATCAATGTGTGGGGGTACGAGAATGAGCCCATTGCGATCGCCTCGAACGGTACGGAGGCGCTCCTCGCGAACGACTCTTATGATGGCATCGAGATCGCGCGTGTGACCTCGGCCGGGACCCTCGCCGCGCCGCCGACGATGGCCGTCGAGGTGATCGAGAACTGGTTCGGCCTCCGGCCCGCGGTCTCGCATGGCGGCGCCGGCTACCTCCTGGCCTTCCGGGACAAGCTGAACGGCCAGGGCCTCGTGGCATCAAGGCTCGACGCGACGGGCAACCTGCTCGATCCGAGCTTCCTGCAGGTCTCGACGTCGCCGACCGCCAAGGTCGGGCGGCCGGCGATCGCGTCGAACGACACGATGCACCTCGTGGTCTGGCCCGAGCCGGCCGTCCCGAGCAATACCGGCTCCACCCTGCGCGCGGCGCGCGTGGACGCGAATGGAATGGTGCTGGATCCGGGTGGCTTCGTGCTCGTCGACAAGATCCCGAGCCTGCAATACGACGCGCCTTGCTCGTCCTTCTACGTCACCCAGTATTACGGGCCCTGCCCTGCCGTGGCGTACGACGGCAAGAGCTTCGTGGTCGTCTGGCGATCGCCGCCCGACGAGGTGACTCCCACCGTGGATCTCTTCGGGGCGCGGGTGGGGACGGACGGGACCGTCCTCGAAACGTTCCCGGTCTCGTCCGGGCCTCCGGTCGAGGGCCCGCCCGCGCTCGTCGCGCGGGGGAATGGCAAGACGCTGGTCAGTTATGAGCGGTTCGTCCCGGAAATGCCCTACGCGGCGAGCCGGGTGCATGCGCGGCTCTTGCGGGTCCCGCAGGCGCTGGGCGACGCGTGCGACGTGGGCGAGGATTGTGATTCGGGGGCCTGCGACGCGGGCGTCTGCGTGATGCCGAACGCCGGCGTCGGCGGGGCCGGCGGCGCAGGTGGCAATGGTGGCGCCGGTGGCAATGGCGGCAGTGGTGGTGCCGGTGGTGCAGGCGGCAATGGCGGAGCCGGCGGCAATGGCGGAGCCGGTGGTGCAGGCGGAGCCGGCGGCGCAGGTGGCAATGGTGGAGCCGGCGGCGCGGGCGGCGGCGGCGACCCCGGCGGTGGCGGCGGCTGCCACGCGTCCGGCGCTCCGACGGAGAACGCCGGTTCCCTCGGGCTCCTCCTGATGGGCGCGCTCTTCGCCGCAGGCCGGCGCCGCAACCGCAGGTAGCACGACAAGCGCTGATCCCGAACCCCACCTTTCCAGATGCGGCGAGCCCCACGCCTCAGGTAGGATCTCCCCCCTCTACCCTGAGACTGGAGCTTGCCGCATGCGTCGTCCCCTCACCCTCGCCGCCATCGCGATTCCCCTCATCGCCGCTTTCTTCGCCGCGTGCGGCGGATCGGGCAGTGAAACCACCCAGGGCGCCGGCGCCGCGAGCAGCAGCGGCTCGGGCGGCGCAGGCGGCGCGGGCAACGGCGGCGAGGGCCTCGGCGGGGACATCTTCGGCGACAGCGGCGTCGGCCAGCTCGTCTCGATCGACGTCACGCCGAAGGACCTCGTGATCGAGGTCGTCAATGGCCAGATCCCGCCGCCCATCACCTACAAGGCGACCGGCCTCACGAGCTCGGGCAGCGTCGTCGACGTCGTCGGATCGTGGACCTACGATCGCGGCGACATCGGCAACATCGTCCCGGCGAACGGCGCGTTCACCGCGAGCGGCCTGCTCGGCGGCACGGGCACCGTCACGTTCGAGGCCGACGGCGTGAAAGGCTCGACCACGGCCACCGTCAAGCTCCGCTACCTCGACGATTCGCAGATGATCGATCCGAGCATCAAGCAGCAGTTCCCCACGGCTGCCGAGGCGGATCCGGCCCTCTCGCTCCTCTATCCCTACGACAAGACCGTCTTCCCGCGTGGCCTGCTCGGGCCCACGATCCAGTGGAATGGCGGAAACGCGGGCGACGTCTATCACATTCACATCAAGAGCCCCGCATTCGAATACGAGACCTGGCGCACCGTGCCGCCGCCCTCGCGCTTCGATTTCCCCAAGCTGCCCGACGACATCTGGCGCAAGCTCACCGACTCCACGAACGGCGACGTGCAGGTGGACATCGCCCGCTTCGACGGGACGAAGGCCTATGTCGCGAAGACGCAGACCTGGAAGATCGCCCCGGCGAACCTCGCGGGCACCATTTATTACTGGGAGGTCAACACGGGCAGCGTCGTGCGCATCAAGCCGGGCGATCTCGGCCCCGAGGCGTTCCTCACGCCGCCCCCCGGCGTCGGCTGCGTGGCCTGCCACAGCGTCTCGAAGGACGGGACGCGGCTCGTGGCCTCGTTCCACGGCGGGTATAGCCCCTGGGGCACGTTCGACACGGCGACGGGCACGTCGCTCTTCAACACGAATGCCTCGTCCGGCTTCCAGGCGATCTCGCCGAACGGCTCGCACGTGCTCTGGCGGCACTGGAACGACGGCGCCTTCAATGGGACGGGTTTCCTCTCGCTCAGCACGTACAACAGCGACGTCGAGCTCGCCCAGTTGAACCCGGGTGGTGGTTTCCCCTCGCACCCGGCCTGGTCGGGCGACGGCCAGAAGATCGCGTTCAGCATGCGCACCGACGGCAATGGGCTCGATTTCACGCAATCGACGTTGTGGGTGACGGACGTGAACCTGGCCGTCCCGTCCTTCTCCAACACGAAGCAGATCGTGACGAACGACGCCGGCCGGCCCACGGTCACGTTCCCGACCTTCAGCCCCGACTCGAAATGGATCGCGTTCGAGCGCTCGACGATGGCGCGCTCGCGCGGCGCGCTCGCCGAGATCTGGCTGACGAACACGGACGGCTCGGTGGTCATCCCGCTCGACAACACGAATGGCATGAACCACATCGAGGCCGAGCAGACGACGACGAACTACGAGCCGACGTTCAATCCGTTCTCGCTCGGCGGGTATTTCTGGCTCGTCATCGTGTCCGAGCGCAAGTACGGCAATACGCTGCTCGACACGAACCCGAACACGCGGCGCAAGCAGCTCTGGGTGACGGCGATCGACGCGAATCCGGTGCCCGGCCAGGATCCGAGCCACCCGGCGTTCTGGCTCCCCGGCCAGGGCCTCGACAACCAGAACATGCGCGGCGAATGGGCGAAGTCGCCCTGCAAGCAACTCGGCGAGGGTTGCAACGCCGGCTTCGACTGCTGCGACGGCTTCTGCAAACCCGACGCGCAAAGCGGCGCGCTCGTCTGCTCCGACCAGGCGCAAGGCTGCTCGAAGCTCGGCGAGGCCTGCATGACGTCCGCGAATTGCTGCGACCCGGACGCGAAATGCATCGGCGGCTTCTGCGCGTCCGACGGGCCGAAGTGACGCAACGTCCCTCAGGCACCCCCGGCGCGAGAGGCGGCGCCGCGCCCGGGGCTCCGCCCCGGTCCCCGC
The DNA here is from genome assembly GCF_005144585.1 of Polyangium fumosum. Taxonomy (GTDB): domain Bacteria; phylum Myxococcota_A; class Polyangia; order Polyangiales; family Polyangiaceae; genus Polyangium; species Polyangium fumosum. The sequence continues at coordinate 35,867 of NZ_SSMQ01000031.1, forward strand.
GGGGGGCTGTCCGCCCCCTCGACCCCGGACCAGCGAGGCGCTGGACCCAGGGTTGAAAAACTGCGCTCCGCGCAGTTTTTCAAACAGGCCGACGAAGAGGCGGGGTTGCCAGTAGAACCCGCAGCGCGGCTGTCTTGGTGGGCAACGCCGCTGCTGGTCTTGACCGGGCCTGTTCGATGAACTGCGCGGAGCGCAGTTCATCGAGCTTGGGTCCAGCCCCTGGCTGGTCCGGGTGCAGGGGCGGACAGCCCCTGCTGGGGTCTGGGGCAAAGCCCCAGCTCCGCGGCTTCGAGAACCAAGAACCCGCGCTCGCGGAAAATCACCCCGAACATGCTAGGGTCGGGTCCCATGGCGCAACCCTTCGACGCGGAGCTCGAAGAGCTCGTCAGCAAGTTTTCTCGCGATTTGGCGGACCAGATCCGCGCGCTCCTCCTCCGCCGGCTGGGGATCGAGCGCGCGCCGGCCCCGCGCGCCCCCAACCCGCGCACGGTGCAAGTGCGGTCCGCGCCGGCCTCCACGCCCTCCGCGCCCACCTCCTCGCGCACGAAACGCGCGCCGAACCGCGCCCCGGCCACGGTCCGCGCCCCCGTCTCCGAGCGCCGGAACGCGGCTCGCCCGACGCACGAGGAGCGCGCCGCGGCCATCGAGCGCATCGCCCGCATCGTCGGCAATGGAAGTGGCCTCAGCGTCGGCGAGATCGAGCGGCAGTCGGGCTTCACGCGCTCCGCCGTCGGCTCCGCGCTGAAGGTGCTCAAGGATCAGGGGCGCATCTTCATGGGCGGCACGAAGCGCTTCGCCCGCTACGCGACCACCCAGGCCGCCGCCGACCAGGCCAGCCTCGAAGCCCGACGCGGCGCTGCGGCTTGACCCTCGGATGACCTGGCTCGACGCACTGCTCCTCGGCGCGCTCGAGGGCCTCACCGAGTTCTTGCCCGTCTCGTCGACCGGTCACCTCATCCTGCTCGGCGCCTGGCTCGGCAAACACGACGAGGTCGCGAAGACCCTGGACGTCGTGATCCAGCTCGGCGCCGTGGTCGCCGTCGTCGTGTACTACCGCGCCCGCCTCGCCGCGCTCGCCCGCGGCTGCCTGCGCAAGGACCCCGCGAGCCTGCGCCTGCTCGCGGCGCTCGCCGTCGCCTTCCTCCCGGCCGCGCTCGTGGGCTTTTTGCTGCACGGCTTCATCAAGGAGCGCCTCTTCGGCCCCGGGCCCGTCGGCCTCGCGCTCATCGTCGGCGGCGTCGTGATGACCGGCGTCGACGCGTGGCGGCGCAGGACCGGCGCGGAGGCGGGCGCGGACGACGATCCGGAGCTCGCCTCCGTCACGCTCGGCCGCGCCGCCGTGATCGGCCTCTTTCAGTGCTTCGCGCTCTGGCCCGGCGCGTCGCGCTCCATGACCACGATCGTGGGCGGCCAGCTCGCCGGCCTGCGCACGAAGGCCGCGGCGGATTTCTCCTTTCTGCTCGCCATCCCCACGCTCGGCGCCGCGACCGTGTACGACCTCGCCAAGGGCGGCGCGGCGCTCCTCGCGTCCCCCTCGGGTCCGCTCTCGCTCGCCCTCGGCCTCGCCGCCTCGTTCGTCGTCGCGTGGCTCGTGATCGCCGCATTCCTGCGGTACCTCACGCGCTTCGGGCTCGCGCCGTTTGGCGTCTACCGCATCGCCCTCGGCGCGCTCGTCCTCTGGATCGCGCGCGGCTGAGCCGACGAAAGAGCGCTTCATTTCGAGATCACGAGTCGATACAGTGCGCGCCTCATGAAGAGGTCCCTGCTTCGCCGGACGAGCGCCGGCTCCTCCGTCGTGGCGCTCGCCGCGCTCGCGACCGCGGCAGCCACCGCCTGCTCGTCCACGCCGCCGCCCGCGCCCAAGCCCATCGCCAAGCCCGCGCCGCCGCCCCTGGTGGTGGCCGCGCCCGCGCCCCTGCCGCCATCGCGCTGGTCGTCCGCGGGCGGCGCGACCGAGGTGGGCCCGAAGCTCGACGCGGGCACGCTCGTCCTCGTCGGCGGGCGCCGCGCGCTCGTGGGCAAGGACGGCTCCGTGAAGGCCGAGACCGTGCCTTCGCCCGAGCCGCTCGAAGAGGTCGTCGAGGTCCCGATGCCGGGTGGCGGACGCCGCCTCGTGGCGCGGGGTCATCGCGGGGTCTATCGGCTCGACGATCCGCTCGGCGCCCCGAAGCCGCTCGCCCAGGCCGAGCAGGACATCCGCGCGATGGGCGCGTACGCGGGCCTCGTCGCGGTGTGGACCTTCGGCGGCGACATGCCTCGCTTCGTCGACGTGGAGACGGGGCGCATCAAGCCCGTGACCACGCTGCCGCCCCTGCCTTTGCGCGCGGTCGCGTTCCGCGACAGCAAGGAAGGCGCGGGCGTCTTCGACGGCGTGGGCCTCGCGGTCACGGCCGACGGCGGCGCGACGTGGAAGCGCGTGACCGAGGACGTGAAGGGCGACGCGCTCCGCGTGTTCGAGCTCGCGCTGCGGGACGGCATGCTCCGCGCGTTCGTGTACGACGAGGGCCGCGACGCGCCGATCGACGTGGCGCAGGCGCGCCTCGGGCGGCTCGCGGATCACACGCCGAAGGAGGACGAGCCGGCGCTCGTGAAATGGATCCGCGCGACGCACCGCGATCCGCTGGCGGCCGCGGCCGCGGCGGGCGTGTTCTTGCCCGACGGCAGCGCGCTCGTGGCGAGCCACGGCCTGCTCGCGCGGGTCGACACGAAGACCGGCATGGTCACGGCCACCACGGAGTTCGCGCGCGGCGACGGGCTCGGCGCGTGTGGCATGAGCCGCGCCGGCAAGCACGCGTGGATCGCTTGCACGCTCAGCGAGGAGATGGGCGGCGATCGGTACGATCCCTTCGGCGTGATGCGCATCTCGCTCGAAGGCGGCACCTTGAAGCCGGAGCGCCCGGCGCTCCTCCGCAGCGGCGAGGCCGAGCTCCGCACCTCGCCGAGCGGCGGCGTCCTCCTGCTCGGCCCCTGCAGCACCGACGACGACGGCGACATCTGCGCGCGCCAGCCCGACGGCCGCTGGCTCACGCTGCACGGCGAGATCGACCTCTACCCGCGCGGCGCCGGGCCGCTCTCCGACGGCCGCATCGCGTTCGTGCGCAACCTCTGGGAGGGCGACGTGCCCGAGTCCGAGCGCCGCGACGAGGAGGAATCCGGGCGCGACCGCGAGGAGGAAGAGGAGCCGCGCGAGGAGGGCGAAGGCGATCGCGAAGACAAACCCGTCCCCGAGCACAAGCGCGTCTACGTGGCCGCGCTCGGCGAGAACGGCAAGGAGGAGCGCATCGCCACGGTCGACTTCCAGCCGATCGGCGAGCTGCGCGTGATCAGCGCGATCGAGGAGGACGACGATCACACGCTCTCCTTCGTGATGGCCGACGACGACGGGATCTACGCGGTCTCGCAGCCCGCGGGCTCGGGCAAGGAGGCGCGCAAGCCGCACCGGCTCAAGGACGCGTCGAGCGCGCGCATCCGCGGCGGGCGTGGCATCGCCATCGGCGAGGAGGGGATCAGCGCGTCGAGCGACGGCGGCAAGACGTGGCAGGGCGTGCCGCTGCCGGAGCCCGTGCGCGCGTCGCTCTCCGACGTCAGCGGCCTGCTCGACGACGCCTCGGTGTTCAGCGTATCCGAGGTCGGCCTGATGCTCGATCGGCACGTGCGGATCGGCTGGGGCGCCGAGGAGCCACGCGAGGACCGCGCCGAGCCTCCGTTCGACGTGACGATCGCGCGCGCCGAGACGACCTACGGTCCGGGCGCGGATCGCGTGCTCGCGTGCACGAGCGAGGGCTCGATCCAGGCCACGGCGCCGCTCTCCAGCTCGAGCCTCATCGCGCAGCTCCTCGGCAAGAAGGGCGCGGCGCCGAAGGGCACGCGGAGGGCGACGCGGACGGCGCCCACGGCGCGCAACGGGCTCATGGACGTGGTCGCGTTGCTCGAAGAAGAGGGACCGGACAAGCCCGGCTCGGAGCCGGCGAAGTGGACGCTCTCCTGGCACGACGCGGCCGAGGTGGGCGGCAAGGTGCGCACGTGGAGCGGCCCGCCGCCGAAGGGCACGGCGTGGGGCACGGAGCTGCGCGCGGCGGCAGGCAGCGGCGCCCGCGCGCTCTTCACGCTGCGCGTCGGCAGCTCGAAGAACCTGCTCGTGCGCACGAAGGCCGGCGGCGGCGTGGAGACGGCCGAGGTCGGCTACGACCTCCTGCCCACGAACGAAGTCGTGTTCGGCGTGGACAAGGGCGAGCCGATCGCGTGGATGCGCGACACGGCGCTCGTCGTGTGGGTCACGGGCGAGGCGCCGCGGATCATCGGGCACGTGGCGGCGCGGAGCACGCGCACGCTCGGCGAGCCGACGAAGGACGGGATCCCGGTCCTTTTGAGCGCGAACGATTGGAGCGCGATGCGGGTCTTCCCGATCCCGCCGCCCGAGAAGAAGGGCGCGCCGGCGCCCCTGCCGCTCGCGCCGACGCTCGAAGGCTGGGCGACGGTGCCGAACCTCCGCAACCTGGTCGGCAAGCTCGCTCCATGCGGGACGAAGCCCAAGGCGGGCGTGCGGTTCTTCGTGACGCGCGGGTATGCCCGGGCCGCGATCGACGGCGCGGTCGGCTCGCTCGCCTCGGCGCTCTACGATGTGCGCCTCTCGGGGAACGACGCCTGCATCGCGCAGGTGTCCACGCTCTACGCGCCGGACCGCGCCTCGGCGCGGCCCACGCCGCCGCCGCCTCCGGGACCCGGCAAGGGGGCTCCTCCGCCCGCGAAGAAGGGCCCGATCACGTTCGCGCGGGCGGACTTCCTCGGCAAGAAGGCCGAGGGCGGCGACCGTGGTCTGCCGGCCAAGGACCAGGTCTTCAAGTTGTCCTGCACGCTCGAAGAGCGGAAGTGATCGAAGCCGTCTCCCCCTGACTTGTACGGAAGGACCGAACAACCCAAGAGGTGTTCGTCATGTCCGACCGACCTCCCCACCCAGCCCACGAGCCGCCGCGCGCCGTCCGGGATCTGAGCGACGGCGTCGAGGACCAGCTCGTGCCGATCACGGCGCTCGATCCCCTGCAGATCAAGAGCTTCGACGATCTCGTCACGGCGATGGGCCGCACGGCCTTCAGCGGCCGCTCGCTCGGCGAGGCGTGCGACGTGCTGACGGAGATGACGCTCGACCCGGAGTGCCTGATCGTCGCGACGTTCTCCGGCGCGATGACGGTCGCGAAGATGGGGCTCGTCATCGTCCGCATGATCGAAGCGGGGATGATCCACGCGATCGTCTCGACGGGCGCGCTGATGGCGCACGGGCTCAGCGAGGCCGTGGGGCTCACGCACTACAAGGCGAACCCCAACGTGCCGGACGAGGTGCTCTTTCAGAAGGGCTACAACCGCGTCTACGACACGCTGGAGATGGAGAAGAACCTCAACACGATCGACGCGTTCGTCCGGGCAGAGCTCGACCAGCTCGACCCGAACGTGCCGTGGTCGAGCGAGATGATCTGCCGTCAGCTCGGCAAGGCGCTCGCGGCGATGGGCGACTCTCCCGGCATCCTGCGCAGCGCCTACCTGCACAACGTGCCCGTCTACGTGCCGGCCTTCACGGACAGCGAGATGGGCCTCGACGTCGCGGTGTGGAAGCTCCGGCAGATCCACGCCCAGCACGGGCGTGATCCGAACTTCGATCCGTTCAAGCACGCGGCCCCGCCGGCCTACAACCCGTTCCTCGATCTGCTCAGCTACGCGAAGCTCATCGGAACGAAGAAGAAGCTCGGCATCTTCACGATCGGCGGCGGCGTGCCGCGCAACTGGGCGCAGCAGGTCGGCCCGTTCTACGACATCGTGGGCCACCGCCTCGGCGTGGAGGTGACGCACCCGCGCTTCCAGTACGGCGTGCGCATCTGCCCCGAGCCGGTGCACTGGGGCGGGCTCTCGGGCTGCACCTATTCGGAGGGCGTGAGCTGGGGCAAATTCGTCCCGCCGAACGAGGGCGGTCGTTACGCCGAGGTGTACGCCGACGCGACGGTCGCGTGGCCGCTGATCGTGCGCGCGGTGCTCGAGCGGCTGGAGAAGCGCCGCAGCAAGACGGCCGAGGTCAAGTAGGAGACCCTTTACCGCAGCGAGGGATTTCCCCGCGGATCGCGGCGCCGCGCCCACTCGCACATCACCATGCCGGCGGCGATCGCGACGGGGTACGAGTGGTTGATCCCGTACATGGGGATGGCCAGGACCTGGCTACACGCTGCGAGGAGGTGGTCCGAGAGCCCGTCGTTCTCGCTGCCGAAGAGGAACACGAGGCCGTCGGGCATCTCGGCTTCCCACAAGGTCGTGCGCGCGTGATCTCGCTCGACGCCGATCAGCGGGCGGCCGCGTACGGCTTCGAGGAAGGCGTCTTCATCGGGGCACTCGACGATCGTCTCGTACTTGGCCATCCCCATCGCGGCGCGCTCGTACCAGGGCTCTGTGCCGACGAGGAAGATCTCGCGCACCAGGAACGAGTGCGCGGTGCGGATGATGGCGCCGATGTTGAAGGGGTTTTTCGCGCGGCAGACGGCGATCGAGAAGGGGTGCCGGATCGGGGCGAGCTCCTCGCGGATCTCGTCGGTCGACAGGTTGAACGCGGGGACCTTCACGGATCAGTCGACTCGCCCGAACTCGGCGAACGCCGGGTAGATGGGCCCCTCGCGCAAGGTCACGCTCGCGGTCGTCCCGTCGGCGTGCCGCAGCACGACGGGCAGGCCGTCCGAGGGGATCGAGTTGAAGGCGCTCCGCACGGCGTTGCTGCTCATCGTCTTCACGTCCTTGCCGCCGATCTGGACGACCTCGTCGCCTGGCTGCGCGCCTGCGCGCTCGGCGGGGCTGCCTCCGATCATGCGCGTCAGAAAGCAGGTGTCCGTGCGCAGCTCGAACCAGAGCCCGAGGCCGAACATGGCGTGGGCGCGCTCGTAGGCGATCACGACCTCGCCGGCGCCGGGCACGTCGATGCGGATGCGATCGCCGAGCACGAGATCCTCGGTCGCGCGGAAGTCCTTCACGCCGATGGGCTTGTCCGTGACGGTGTTCGCGTCCCAGATCTCCACGCGCATCTTGTCCGCGGACGAGACCTGGAAGTTGCCGCGCGGCGCGTCGTCCCAGCTCGGCTCGAGCGTCTCGTTCTTGGGGTTCGTGCGCAGCACCTCCTGGTCGTTGATGTACAGCTTGGCGTAGGGATCCGGCAGCTTGCCGAGGGCTTGTTTCCAGGTCCTGCCGTCCCGCATCGAGTCCTTGATCGTCGCGGAGACGAGGCGGATCCAGCGCAGGTCTTCGGGCGGCGGCGGATCGAGCGCCTGCTCGGCGGTGATCTTGCGGATGTTCGTCCCGATCTCGGGATACAGCGCGACGCATCCGGTCGAGAGCGCCGAGGCGGCGAGGGTGCTCGCGAGCACGAGCGCGGAGGCGAGTCTTTTCGTGTTCATCGCGGAGGGGAAGTTCGAGACGGAGTCACGGCACGTCCGGGGCACCCTGGCCAAGGACGAAGCTCCTGTCTATCAGAGATCGTGGGGCGCTGCGGGGGCCCCCGATGACGCCTCGCTCCCTCTCCCCATGTCGTTCGGGTCTGCGGCCCGAATGCGGGCCGGCAAGCGAAGCAGTGACTTGCCCGGACGCCTCCGTTTCATCACAAAAGGGAGCAGGCTCCGTCCATCCCCCCCCACGTCTCACCGCGCTCGCGGAGAGGGAAATAAAGCCATGGCTCGTCTCGTCGGCTTCGTCGGCAACCGTCCGGACCTCGGGGCACGGGTCCTCGAGCTCGAAGCGCGCCACCTCGCAGTCCACAAGCAGCCCGATCGGATCCCGGGCTGGGGTGTCGGCTTCTACCAGGGTGGCGAGATCCTCTTGAAACGCCGCCCCATCGACGATCGTCCGCAGGTCAGCATCGCCGAGATGACCCACGGCCTGCGCGCCGACACGTTGATCGCGCACGTGCGGCTCGGCACCGTCGGCGGCTCACGCACGGAGAACACGCATCCCTTCCGGTACCGGCAATGGCTCTTCGCGCATACCGGCACGATCGAGGCCTTCTCCACGCTGCGCGGCCGCCTCTCGGACTCGCTCCCGCAGTTCTTGCAGCGGGATGTTCGGGGCGAGACGGACAGCGAGCTGCTCTTCCACCTCTTCCTTTCGTTCCTCCATGACGCAGGGGCCCTCGAACGTCAGGACGTACCGCCGGAGACGGCGCGCAGCGCGCTCCGTTCGAGCATCGCGCTCGTCGACGGGCTCTCGGCCGAGGAGGGCAAGGGACCGAGCCGCATGAACCTCCTCGTCGCGGCCCCTGATTACGTCATCGCCATGCACGGGAGCGGCCGCATGGTTCGCCGCGTTTTCCAGGGCGCCTCGGATCTCGAACGGATCCTCGGCGACGGCGGCCTCGGGCGCATGCGCTTGCCCGACTTCGCCTCCTGCCGCCTCTCGATCCTCGCCTCCGACTTCGACGACGACCAGACGCCGCCCGGATGGACGGCCGTCCAGGACCGTGCGATCGTCACGCTCACCCGCACGGATGATCCTCTCGTCGAGCCGATCTGAGCTGCCTCGCCGCGCGCGCGTCTCCCTGGCGGCGTGCGTGCTCCTGTCCATGGGCCTGCTTGGCTGCGGGGGCGCGGGGGCGCCTCTGTTTGCCACCACGTCGGAGCTGCCCGAAGGATCCCGGAGGCCGGACGGCGTCGCGGTGGATCCGGCGAGCGCACCGCCGCGCGCGCGGGACGTGGCGAACGCAGAGGCGGGGCTCGTCACGCTGCGCACGCCGCTCGGAACGGAGGCCGTGCTCACCACGGTGAGCGGGTTCTTCCGGGCGATCGTGAACGAGGACATGGAGGCGCTCGAAGGGCTCTTCACGCGGGACGCGCTGTCGATCAGCACGACCTACGGCCCGAGCGGCAGCTCGCCTTCGGCGCCGCTCTTCTGGACGCAACGCATGCGCCGGCTCGACTACACGCGGCTCGCCGGCGAGGTCGTCTTCCGCGAGGTGGAGCTCGAGGTCTACCGCGCGGAGGATGCGCTCACGTCCTCGCCGCACCCGGCGATCCGCGTCGAGGCGCTCTCGATGGGGGACGTCGTGGTGCGCGTGCCGATCACGACGTCGCGCGTGGGGTCGGATCGACTCCTCGGCGAGGAGATCGTGCTCTGGCTGCGCCGCGAGGGCGAGCGATACCGCATCTATCGACTCGTCGAAGATTTTCAGATGCCTTGAGAATCGGGGCCAGGTTGCCCGATTGCCCGACCTCGCGCGGGTGACCACAATGCCTGCCATGAGTCGCCTCAAGGTCGCGTTCGTGGCGTCGGGCGGGGCCGTGCGAGGCCTCGCGCACCTCGGGGTCCTCAAGGCGTGCGAGGAGCTCGGCGTCTTGCCCGAGATCTTCGTGGGGACGAGCTCCGGCGCGCTCATCTCCGCGACCTATGGCCAGGACATCCCGCTCGACGTCCTGCTCGACGCGTATCGCCTTCCATGGCGGCGCCGTCATCGTGGCCCTCGGCTCTTCCCGTCCACGTTCCTCGGCCTGCCGAGGCCCGCGGAGCTGCTCGATCCGGGGCACCTCGTCTCGGGGATCTTCTCGGCCGACCGCCTGGAGACCTACCTCTCGAGCTTCTTGCCCATCAACGATTTCCGCAAGCTCCCGAACTCCGTGTTCGTGACGGCCGTGGACATCGACACGGGCGAGCGCGTGGTGTTCGGTCCGGGCTACGAGGAGACGACGCCGGTGAGCCGCGCCGTCGCGGCGAGCTGCTGCGTGCCCGGGATCTTTCGCCCGTTCCGCATCGGCAGCCGGTACTACGTGAACGGCGAGGTGGCGCGCACGCTCTCGGCGGACATCGCGATCGCGGCGGGGGCCGACGTGGTGATCGTCTCGAACGTGTACAAGCCGGAGCACGTGCGCGAAGGGCGGCGTAGCCTGGCGCGGCGCGGCCCCTTCCCCGTGCTGCGGCAGTCGCTCAGCGTGCTGCTCACGGAGAAGGAGCGGCAGGGCGTGGAGCTTTACGGAAAGCTCCACCCGCACGTCACGTTCCTCGACGTCGCGCCGGAGATCGGGGCCTTCAGCTACCTGAACCGGTTCGCGGTGCGATCGCTCGTGCTGCGTGGATATCGGCAAGCGCTGCGGGTGCTGGCCGATGCGAAGGAGAAGGGCTTGTTCGAGCGGACGAACAAGCAGACGAGCCCGCTGAATTGACCCGGGAGCCGCCCGCGCCCGGGGCTCTGCCCCGGACCCCGCGGGGGGCTGTCCGCCCCCTCGACCCCGGACCAGCCAGGGGCTGGACCCAGGGTTGAAAACCTGCGCTCCGCGCAGTTTTTCAAACAGGCCGACGAAGAAGCCGGGGTGCCAGCCGAACCAGCAGCGCGGCTGTTTTGGTGGGGAACGTCGTTGTCGGTCTTGACCGGGCCTGTTCGATGAGCTGCGCGGAGCGCAGGTCATCGAGCTTGGGTCCAGCGCCTCGCTGGTCCGGGGTGGAGGGGGCGGACAGCCCCCTCCTGGGGCCTGGGGCAAAGCCCCAGCGCAGCGGCCTCGTCACATGCCGCCGACGATGCGGAACTCGTTGTTGTAGGGCACGAGCTCGAGGCGGTTGTCCTCGACCTTGCGGCGCCACTCTTCGCCGCGCGTGCCGGGGATGCGGTAGCTCGCGCTGTACGTGTAGTCGACGAAGAACATGCCGTCTTCGTGCGAGATGCGGCGGTAGCGGATCTCGTAACGGATCGCGCGCGCGTCCTGAAAGGCGCCGCTCAGGTAGGCCTTCAAGCCGGCGTAATCGATGTCGTCGCCCGGATCGACGTTGCCGCCGTCCTCGTAATAGTCGGGCGACGCGAAGCTGTAGAGGACGGAGAGATCCTTCTCCTCGACGGCGTGCCGATACTTCTCGCAAAATGCGATGATCTTGCGGTTTTCGTCGGTGTCCTCCACGTCGGTGTTGGGGATGTAGCGCGTGGCGCATCCCGTGAGCGTGGAGAGGGCGATCGCGAAGGCGGCAAGGGTTCGGGTCGAAGGCATCGAGGTCCACGCGCAACTTGCCAGAGGACCCCTACCCCCGGCAAGCCGACCGCCATTTTGTCACGAAATCGAGGACGATTGCCTGCAAGGCAAGATGCCCGAGAGGGCCCGCGTCAGGGTCGCTCGTGATGTCAGGGTCGATCGAAGCAAGCGCATTTTCCGCGGAAGCGCCGAGGAGCACAGCCATCGCGCCCTCGGCGTAGGCGCGGCCCGCGGCGGACGTGCATGACAGAAGATCACGCGCGGCAGGGCCGGCTTCGTCGACCGCGAGCACGACGACACGATCCGCGTCGCCCATCGCGACGAGCTCCGCGCCGACGGAGAGCGCCTCGGTGCCGCCGTCGAGGCCCGCGTTGACGGCGAAGCTCGGGCCGCGGAGCTGGTAGACGATCGCGCACTCGCCCGCGACGGCGTTCGGCGAGGTGGCCGGGAAGAGGCGTGGATCGACGGCGCCGGGGCCACGCGCCCGGCGGCGCGCGTCGAAGCGCTCGTTCGTGTCGAGCGTGGCGAGCGCGTGGCCCGCGACGATGCCGGCGCCCGCGAGGGCCTCGCGTCCCACGACACGCGCGAGCTCGGCGACGGCGCGCATCCCGAGCCGGCAGAGCGGATCGAGCCGCGCGAGGCGATCCCGCGCGACCCCCGTCAGCGCGGAGAGCTCGACGAGGTCGACGCTCGTGATCGCGGCGTGCGCGTGCAGGTACACGGGGCGCGCTCGGCGCGGCGCGCGTCCGCTCGGCGCGCGCGTGAGGACGAGCGCGGCGTTCGCGCCGCCAAACGCAGCCGAGAGCTTGAGCGCGGCGTCGAGCGGGCGCGCCTCGGCGTGATCGAGCAGAGCGACGGCGGCGTCCGGATCAAGCTCGCCTTCCCCGGCCGCGGCGGGCGCGATCCCGCGGCGGAGCGCGTCGGCCGCGGCGAGGGATTCGAGCACGCCGGCCGCGCCGAGCGTGTGGCCGATCTGGGCCTTGAAGGGGTGGACGACGGGGGCGGGCACGGCTTCGAAGAGCCGGGCGATCGCGCGGGACTCCATCGCGTCGTTGAAGGGGGTCGCGGTCGCGTGGGCGCTGACGAGGCCGATCGACGCGGGGGCGAGGCCGCTGTCGGCGATCGCCGCGGCCCCTGCGCGCGCGAGGCCGTCGCCGGTGCGGTCGGGCGCGGTGATGTGCACGGCGTCCGTGGAGGCGCCGAAGCCGGCGACACGGACGAACACCGAGGCGCCGCGGGTGTGCGGTTCGCGGACGAGCGCGACGAGGCCGGCGCCTTCGCCGAGGCTCATGCCGTCGCGGCCGACGCGAAAAGGCCGGGGACGTGAAGCCGTGGTCGCGCGGAGAACCTCGAAGCCGGTCGCGACGAAGCCCGAGACCGCGTCGTAGCCGCCGGCGATCACGAGGTCACAGGCGCCCCGGTCGAGCCATCGCAGGCCGAGGCCGATCGCCAGGGTCGAAGCGGCGCACGCGGCGACGAGGTGCACGCGGCGAACGTTGGGGCTCGAAAGATCCGCGGCGGCGAGCGCTTCGTCGAAGGGCGCGAAGTAGGTGGCGCGTCGGGCGAGCGCGGCGCGTTCGTCCTCGCGAGCCGCCTCGCCGCGGGCCCAGGCTTCGCGGGCCGCGAACCACCGCGTCGCCCCGATCATCCCGCCGCTCGACGTGCCGACGGCGATCCCGAGGCGTTCGTTCCGCCAATCGGGGCGCGTCTCGTCGAGGGAGCACACGATCTGCCCGAGCGCACACGCGAGCAGCGCCGCCGCGGGATCCTCGAACGCCGTGCCCGCGGGGAGCGGGAGCGCGCCGGGCGCGCGGGCGGCGAAGGGGCGGGCGAGGCCGGCGCGGGCGAGCTCTTCATCTCGGGCGAGGACCACGCGCGCCGGCGCGCCGACGTCCCCCGCGTGGTACGCGCTCGGGCCCACGCCGAGCGCCGAGACGGCGCCGACCGCGATCACGCATGCATCACTCACGAGGCGCCTCCTCCCGCGGAAACGTCCTCCGCGGGCGCATCCGGATCCACGAAGGCGCGCGGGTTCGGCGCGCGCCCTTTCTCCTCGCCCTCGCACGTGACGGTGACGGTGAGCCCCGTCGAGGCCTGGCGGTAGCGCACGGTGCCGCACCCGATCCGATCGGCCTCCACGCTCTCCTCGTCGAGTTTTTCCGCGCGGCTCCCTTCGCTCGACCACGTCGTGCGCCGTGCCGAGAGCGCCCCCGAATGCGCCGCGTAAAGCTCGATCACGGCCGCGCCGTCGCGCAACGTGAACCGATCCCCCGAAGGCGCGGCCTCGTGCCAGAGCAGCCGCCCCGACGCGGGCCGGAGCAGCCACCAGCGGAGGAAATCCACGGGCAGCCCGCGTGTCTCGGCGCGGGGCGTCGACGCGTCGCCGCGCTTCAAGAGGTCGATCGCGGGGACCGCAAAACGAAAGCGCTCCCCGCGCACCCAGAGGTCGAGCGCCGTGGTGCCGCCGGGCCCGAGCAGGATCATGCGCAGCGCGTCCGGCGGCGCGATCGCCACGGCGCCACGCGCCTCCAGCGTGCGGCCCGTCAAAGGCTCCCGCAGCGCGAGCGCGAGCCGGAGCGTCCGCGCGCCCTCGCCCTCGGCCGCCTTCGAGATCACCGCGAGCTTGCGCCGCGCCTCCCGCCAGCGCGCGAGCGTGGGGGCCTCGGCCGCGCGCGGGGCGAGCGCGTCCGGCGCCGCGCACGACGTCACGCCGAGGAGCACCGCAAAAGCCCCGAGCAAGCCGGCGCGGCCCATCACGACGAACCGGAATCGTCCGGCGATCGCTCGGCCGTGAGCAGCAAGGCGTACCCCCGCTCGGGCGCGTGCCCCACGACGAGCGCGGCGTCGAGCTCGCCCCGCGCGATCGCGGCGAGGGCCGCGGCCAGGGCGAACCCGCCCGCGCCCTCGTGCACGCCCGCCCGCGGCGCGACGGCGCGATGCGGGACACGCGCCCAGGCCTCGGGCAAATGCAGGCCGGGCGGGAGATCCTCCTGCCCGGTGAGGACCGCGGAACGCTGGGACGGCGCCGGTGCGTCCTTGAAGACGCCCGCGCCCGCGCCGCGCCACGACGTCCACCAGGGCAAACGCGCGAGCGGCCGGATCCCCCGCGCCTTCGCGTGCTCCTCGGCTTCGAGCAGGATCGCGCTCGCGCCCTCGCTGCGGACGCCGCGCGCTTCCCCGGAGCAGATCGGCCCGAGGCAACGCTCGATCATCGGGCTCGCCTCCTCCACGCTGCCGGCCGCGAGCACCTCCCCCTCGCCCACCGCGATCAGATCCGCCGCCGTCACGACCGCGCACTCGGCCGTCACCCCGAGGTCGGCCACGGCGAACACGGGCCCGCGCAGCCCGAGGTAGATCGACGCGTGCCCGACGGGCGACGAGGGCACGAGGTTCGGGAAATCCGCCGGGCTCGCGAACTTCACGCCCTTCTCGTAGATGCGCCGCATGAACGCGGTCGAGCCATCCACGCTGCCGAACGCCGCGCCGAGGATCGCGCCCACGTCCGCGCCGATCGAGGGATCGAGCGGATCGAGGCCCGCGTCCCGCAGCGCCCGCTGGATCGCCACCGCCGAGAGCCGGCCCGCCCGATCGAGCCTGCGCGCGCGGCCCACGTCGAGGTGATCGGCCGCCTGGAAGGCGATCGGCCCCGGCGCGGGCGCGGGACCGGGCTTCAGGTACGCGTCGTTCTCCCGCGCGCCGAGCACCCCGAGCGGGCCGATGGTCGCCGCGGAGACCACCACCACCGCGCGCCGCGGCGGCGCCTCGGGAGCGGGAAACACGCCCGGCGCGGCGAACACGAGCGACGTGTCCGTTCCTCCGAAGCCGAACGAGTTCGACATCACGGCACGCACGTCGGCCTTCGTCGCGCGTGTCGCGTGCGCGAGCGGGCATGCGGGATCGACCTCTTCGAGCCCCTGCGTCGGCGGGATCTCGCCCCGCGCGATCGTCATGACCGACACGGCCGCCTCGATCGCGCCCGCGGCCCCGAGCGTGTGCCCGATCTGGCCCTTCACCGACGAGACCAGGACGCGCTCGACCTCCGGCCCGAAACAAGCGCGGATCGCGGCCGCCTCCATCGAGTCGTTCAGCGGCGTCGCCGTCCCGTGCGCGTTCACGTGGTCGATGTCCGCGGGCGAGAGGCGCGCTTTCGCAAGCGCCGCCCGCATCACGCGCGCCGCCGTCCGCCCCTCGCGCTCGGGGTTCGTGATGTGGTGCGCCTCGGCGCCCACGCCCCAGCCGACGAGCTCCGCGATCGGCCGCGTCACGCCCCGCGCGCGGCTCGTGTCTTCGGGTTCGAGCACGAGGAACGCCGCGCCCTCGCCGAGGTTCAGGCCCGCGCGGCGTTTGTCGAACGGGCGGCACGGGTTCGGGTCCACGGCCGAGAGCGCGCCGAACCCCGTGTACGTGAGCCGGCAGAGCCCATCGGCGCCGCCCGCGACCACACAATGCGAGACGCCCGCGCGGATCCAGGCCGCCGCGAGCAGGAGCGCGTTCGCCCCGCTCGAACACGCGCTGCACAAGCTGCGCACGCGGCGGAACGGCCCCACCGCGGCGCGCACGTGATCGGCCGTCGACGAGAGCGGGTGCGTGAGCATGGCCCGGAGCGGCTTGATCGCGTCCGCGTCCCGCGACAGCTCCGCGAGCAAATCTTCGGTCTCGTACATCCCGGCGGTCGTGCCGCCGACGATCAGATCGATGGGCGCGGCCGCGGGCGCGACGCCGGCCTGCACGAGCGCCTCGCGCACCGCGAGCACGCTCATCGCGTCCGTGCGCGACCACGCCTCGGCGTCGCCCTCCGGCGCGACCTCGGCCGCCGAGATCCCGGGCGCCTCCGCGGCGAGCCGCGTGCGCATGTCGGGCAGATGAAAGAGCGAGAGCTCGCCGAAGGCACGATCGCCCGCGAGCAGCCTGTCCATGGTGACGCCGGCCCCGCGCCCGAGGGGCGAGACGACGCCAATGCCGGTCACCCAGATGCGCATGCGCCCCTCGGCCTCGTCACGGCGCCGCCCGGCGCGTTCGGCCGGGCGACAAAGGAAAACGTCCTCGTCAGGCCGCGGCCTTCGCGCGCACGATGTGGTCGGCGAGCGCGTTGACCGAGGCGAAGATGCTGCGGGCCTCGTCCCCCTCCGGGACACGCACGCCGAATTTTTCTTCCACGGACATGGCGAGCTGAAGTGCGTCGAGCGAGTCGAGCCCGAGCCCGCGCCCCTCGCCGAAGAGCGGCGCCGCGTCGTCGATGTCCGACGGCGCTTTTCCTTCGAGGTTCAGCTCGGTGACCATGAGTTCCTTGAGCTTCTGCCGCACGTCCGCAGGATCCATGGGGTTCAACGCGTCCCAGGTAGCACGAAACCGTGCCCCGTTTGAAGGTGGTTCGCGCCGCCGCGCCCCGAGGCCGGCGTCGCGGAAGGTAAGGAGAACACGCGCGCATCGCGAGCGTGCCCGCCGTGGCGCAGGCGGTGGATCCCGTCGCGCCGCCACGGTAAATGGGGCGCGCCATGGCTCTTGTCGAGTGCGAAACAAGATCTCGCGTCGCCGTCCTCACGCTGAACGACCCGCCGGTGAACGGCTACACGCACGAGATGATGAAGGAGCTCGACGCGGCGATCCTCGCTTGCCGCTTCGATGACGCGGTGCAGGCGCTCGTCGTGACGGGTCACGGCGAGAAGTTCTTCTGCGCCGGCGCCAACATCAACATGCTGAAGACCGCGGCGCCGAGCTTCAAATACCAGTTCTGCCTGCACGCGAACGAGACGCTCCTGCGCCTCGAGCACACGCCGAAGCTCGTGATCGCCGCGCTGAACGGCCACACCGTGGGCGGCGGTCTGGAGATCGCGCTCGCCTGTGATCTGCGCGTGGCGCGGCGCGGCGCCGGGAAGGTGGGCCTGCCCGAGGTCGCGCTCGGCGTCTTGCCGGGCACGGGCGGCACGCAGCGGCTCGCGCGGCTCGTCGGAAAACCGCGCGCCATCAAGCTCATGTGCGAGGGCACGACGTTCGACTTCGACACGGCGCTCGCCTACGGCCTCGTCGACGAGGTCTGGCAGACGGAGACCCACGCCGCGTTCCTCGACCGCGCGATCGCATATGCCCAGGGCTTCACGACCCCGGGCCGCGCAGCCCTGGCCGTCGGACGCATCAAGCGCGCCGTGCAGACCGGTATGGAAATGGGCCTGGAGCAGGGTCTCGCCTTCGAGCGGGAGCTCCAGGCCGAGCTCTTCGCCTCCGAGGACGCCCGCGAGGGCATCGCGGCCTACGTCGAGAAACGCAAGGCGTCGTTCCAGGGCAAGTGAACCGCGGCCGGGCGTGGTAGAACGTCAGGCATGTCGACGAAGGACATCGAGAGCTTCGAGGAGTTCTGGCCGTTTTACGTGCGCGAGCACAGCCTCAAGGCGACGCGCCTCTTCCACTTCGCCGGGACGACCGCGGCGGGGCTGACGGCCCTCGCGGCGATCGCGCTGCGCCGCCCGGCGCTCGTCCCGATCGCGCTCGTGGCCGGCTACGGGCCCGCGTGGTTCTCCCACTTCTTCATCGAGAAGAACAAGCCCGCGAGCTTCAAGTACCCGCTCTGGTCCTTCGCGGCCGACTGGGTGATGTGGAGCAAGATCCTCAAGGGCACGATGGACGCCGAGGTCGAGCGCGTCATGTCGAGCAACGGCAAAGGCCACGACGAGGACGAGGCCACGGCCGGCTACACGCACTACCAGGCCGGCACGAACGGGGTGAACTGAAGGACCCCGTCGACCGCAGGGATATCCATCCCTCGCACGTCGACAAGGACGCGAACCGAGCCGCCGGAGAGGCCTGGCCGCCTCGCCAGGTCACAAACCTCCGCGGGATCGCCGACGCGTCAGCCCACCAGCACACGCAGGGAGCCGGGATCCCGTTCGGGTGCATGGACCAGGACGCACGAGGCGTCGGGATCCTGCGCTGGTGGGTTGAACAGCACGCGTGGGGAGGTCCGCTCGCGACCTTGTGAGCTCGCCAGGGTGCGGCGGGAGGAGGGAGCGGGACCTGGTCGCTCGACGAGGACGCGCGCGGAGGTCGGCGCGCGACCTGGTGACCTTCTCAGCGACCGCTTTCCCGCAGCTCACCGGTCTCGCGATCGCACTCCCAATACCGGCCCTTGGCCGTCCCATTCTCGTAAAAGATATCGATGTTGCGGGGCGGGCAGCGCACCGCGAATACATCGGGGTGGACCAGCCGGCGCGGCGTCTCGGGGCTGCCCAGGTGGAGCCGCACCCCTGCCTCCGCGGCCCTCGCCTCGTGGACGAAGAGCAGCAGGTTTTGCTTGTACCACCAATCGACGTCGCTGCGCTCCCACAGGATCGGGCGCAGCACGTCGTAACAACCGAATCCGTGCTCTGCGAATCGCTCCGCCCAATACGCGGGCCATTGCTCGTTCACGTGCGAGATGCCGCCCTGCCCCGGAATCGCCGCCGAGAAAAGGACGACGGGGGCGTGGCGCGCGAGCGAGGCCACGAGCACCGGGGCCGCTTCCGCGGGGAGATGCTCCCCCACCTCGACGGAAATCGCCAAATCGAACGAGCGGCCGAGGGCGAGCGGCTTTTCGAGGTCCGCCACCTGGAAGCGGGCGCGGTCGATTCGAAGCAGATCGAGGTTCGTCCAGGGCCCGTCCACGCCGAGCACCTCCGCGCCGAGCGCGTCCCGCGCGGCGGCCAGCCACGATCCGAGGCCGCAGCCGACATCGAGCACGCTGCGGATCTCCATGCCCTGGCCACGCAAGAGGCCGAAGACCTGCGCCGCGCACGGGCCGCTGCGATCCTCGGCCGCCGCCATGATGTGGTGCAGGCGCTCGTAGCTCGTGCTCCTCGCTCCGTCGGACGTCGGCATCGACGGAGCATGACTGGCAACCCCCGACGGCTCAAGGGCCGTCTCGTCCGCCCCGCCTCCCTCGCATGGCCGCTTGGCGTCCGGGAAGATCAGCTTGACAAACGGGTCACGCGCCCTCGTCGGCGGCGGGGGGCGTCGCCGGCTGCAAAGGGCGGAGCATGCGCATCACGAGCACCGTCAGATCGTCGAGCAAACACGCGCGCGACAGGCCCGCCGGGGGTTCGAGGAGCATCGCGAGGTAGGCGCCGCGGAGCATGTTCGCCATCAGGAAAAAGACCGAAGGGAGCCCGTCGAGCGTGATTTCTTCGCGCCGATGGCTGCCCCCGGCGGCCGCGATGCCGACGAGGCGCGCCGGAAACTCGGTCGCGATCGGCAAGAGGCCCACGAACGGGACGCCCGTCAGGAGCGCGGCCACGAGCGCCCGGCGCGATTCGAGCTCCGCGAACATCGCTTCGAGCCAGATCCGCATCGCCGCTTCGAGCGGAAGGCCATGGAGGGAGGCCATGCTCGCCTCCAGCGCCGCGAGCACCCGGCGCGCTTCACGCTCGACGAGGAGCGCGACCAGCGTCTCGCGGTCGGGGAAATACTCGTAGAGCGTCCCGATGCTCGCGCCGGCCCGCTCCGCGACCCCGTTCGTCGTCAGCCCCTCGTAGCCGCGCTCTTCGAGAATCCGAGCCGTCGCATCCAGGATCGCGTCGAAGGTGGCCCGGGACCGCCCCTGCCGGGGCCACTTCCGCGGCTTCGGATCAAAGACTTTTCCGATCATGCGCGTGCACCGCCGAGGCGAGGGGAGGAATCCGAGCTGATCGACGTTCTTGCTCGGATCATGATCGGGGGCAACCAGGAGACGCAGGAGACCCGCATGGCCGCCCACACAAGCGCCCGCGCCGTTCCGACCCGGTACCAGGACCCTCTCGTGAAGGAGAGCCCGCGCAACGCGCTCTTCCGGAAGGCGTACCGGCTTCCGCCGCCACGCGAGGAGCACATCACGCGCTTCCGCGACACCCTCTTCGACGGTGATCCGCTCGCGGACGAGGTCGTCCGGAGCTTCGCCGAGCTGCCACGCGGCGAGGGGTATCGGCTCCTCGGGCGCGCCGTCGATGAGGGCATCCACAGCCTTCCGGAGGCGCCCGCGGCGCTCGTCGCGCTCTTCGCCGAGCTCGACGCCCGGCCGGCGTGGGTCGACGACGAGAAGCTCGAGCTCGCGGCGCGGACGGCCGATCGCGTGGGGATGAGCGGCGAGCGGGTCCTGAGCTGCATTTGCCTGACCGGCGGCTACCGCTCGTCGGCCGCGAACAAGCCGATCGCGTTCACGGGCGCCCTCGAATCGATGGCGTATCGGCGGCTCGCGGAGACGTCGAAGTTCGTCTTCGATCTGTACGCGTCACGTACGGTGGCGCGCGACTCGGCCGGGTTTCGCGGCGCCGTGATGGTCCGGCTCATGCACGCCATGGTGCGCGTCCGGCTCGCGGACGATCCGCGATGGCAAAACGAGGCGTGGGGCCTGCCGGTGAACCAGGCCGACCTGCTCGCGACGAACCTCCTCTTTTCGGCGGTGTTCGTGATCGGCCTCCGCACCCTCGGCCATATCATCACGCGACGCGAGGCCGACGCGCTCGTGCATTTCTGGCGGTACGTCGGGTATCTCATGGGCGTCCGCCTCGACCTGCTCCCGCGCGATTTCGAGGAGGCGTGCGCGCTCGTCTACCTTTCGGCCGCCACGCAGCCCGGAGGCGACGAGGACAGCCGCAAGCTCGCCGCCGCGCTGCTCGCCGTGCCGGTGGAGCCGGATCGCCCACGGCCGCTCGTCTATGTCGACGCGCAGTGGCGCGCGGGCTTCTCGCGGCTCGTGCTGGGCGACGAAGCGGGCGACGAGCTCGGTTTGCCGAACAACGCGTGGAAATGGCTGGTCCTCGGCAGCGCGGCGTGGAACTTCGCGACCGAAATCGTACGGCTCGTGATCCCCGGCGGCAATGCGCTCCTCACGCGCATCCGCCGGGACCGGGTCCGGCGCAACGTCGAGCGCGCGCTCGAAGGCAAGCCCCCCGCGTACCGGCCGTACCCGCCGCGAAGCGAGGGCCGCTAGAATCACGAGATACGCTTCCGCGGAAGAAGAAAGCCGTGGGCGTCAATCGGCTGTCGCATCGCCTTCCTTACACCGCCCCACAAGACGAAGGATCCTGCCTCGTGCCGCACGGATTCCCTTCCTCGCGGGTGTTGCTCGCGGATACGATACGCGGGTGCATTCCGGCTGTTTGCTGTCCCAACCAATGCGTGCTGGCGGTGCGGCCCTGGAAGGAGGAGAGGCGTGAACGACGAGCCTACCTACGAAGTCTTACGCGCCGAGAACGCAGCCCTGCGCGCGCGGGTGACCGAGCTCGAGCGTGCGCTCGCCGAGCGCGAGGTGCTGGAAAACACCCTCACCGAACACGAGCGGCGCGTTCCCTATCGTAAGATTTTCGATGCCATCCCCGTGGGCCTGGGCGTCTACCGGCGGGATGGGCTGTCGGTCGCGATGAACCGCAATTCCCTCGACGTCATCGGGGGTGTGCGAGACGACATCATCGGGAAATTCAACATCCTGAGCGATCCGGCATCGATATCGATGGGGTTCGTCGCCAATTTCGAGCGGGCGGCCGCCGAGCATACGAACATCACGATGCCGCCGACCTCGTACGATACCGCGGGGTCCACCCTGGCGACCGTCGACGAACGCGTGGTGTGGACCGAGACCACCTACATCCCCATCCAGGGCGACGACGGCACCGAGTACGTGGTCGAATTCAACATCGACGTCACCTCGCAGCAGCGGGCCCAGCGGGCCATCGAGCAGACGCAGCGCGCCGAGGCCGAAAACGTACGCCTCCAGGAGGAGATCATTCGCATGCAGGCCGAGGCCCTGCGCGCCCTGTCGACGCCGCTCATCCCCATCGCCAAGGGCGTGGTGGTCATGCCGCTCATCGGCGTCGTGAATGGCGCGCGCGCGCAGCAGGTCATCGAGACGCTGCTCGAAGGGGTGATGGCGCATCGGGCGGCGGTCGCCATCCTCGACGTGACCGGCGTCCCGGTGGTGGACGCGGATGTCGCCAATGGGCTGATCCAGGCCGCGCAGGCCGTGGCGCTCCTCGGGGCGGAGGTCGTACTCACCGGTATCCGGGCGGAGACCGCGCGCACGCTCGTCGAGCTCGGGACCGATTTGCGCGGGCTCGTCACCCGTAGCACATTGCAGAGTGGCGTCGAGCACGCTCTCCGGCGTAACGCCGGAATCCGCCCCGCGACGCTGGCAAGGAACAGGTGATGACCCGATCTGGATTGCTGCGCAAAGCCCTCGCGATTGCAGGGCTCGCCGTCCCTCTCACCGCCCCCACCCTCGCACACGCGGCCTCGTCGTACACACTCTTCGAAAGTGGTCAAGTGCGCCCCCTCGCACTGTCGACCGATGGCAAACATCTCTTCGCCGTCAATACCCCGGATGGTCGGCTGGAGATCTTCCGCGTCAAAAAGAACGGCCTGTCACACGTCGGCTCGGTGCCCGTGGGGCTCGAGCCCGTCGCCGTCGCGGCGAGAAACGACGACGAGGTATGGGTCGTCAATCATCTCTCGGACAGCATCAGCGTCGTCGACGTGAGCGACCCGGAGCACGGGCGGGTGGTGCGCACGTTGCTCGTGGGGGACGAACCTCGTGATATCGTTTTTGGTGGGCCGAACCGCCGGCGTGCATTCATCACGACGGCCCACCGCGGCCAGAATCGCCCGAGCGACCCGCAGTTCGCCACGCCCGGCGTCGGCCGCGCCGACGTCTGGGTCTTCGACGCGAATGCGCTGGGCGCGCCCCTCGGTGGGACGCCGCTCACCATCGTGACCCTCTTCAGCGACACGCCACGCGCGCTCGCCGTCTCCCCCGACGGCTCCAAGGTGTATGCGGCCGCCTTCCATTCCGGCAACCGCACCACGGTCGTCAGCGATCTGCTGGTCCCCGACGGCGGGGAAGCGGCCGGTGGTGTCGCCGCGCCCAACACGAACTTCGAGGGCCTCCCGCAGCCCGAGAGCAGCATCATCGTCAAGCACAACGGCGCCAACTGGGTCGATTCCATCGGCCGTACGTGGGACGACGAGGTGCGCTTCTCGTTGCCCGACGAGGACGTGTTCGTCATCGACGCCACGGCCCATCCCCCGGCCCAGAAGGCGGGCCCGTCAGGGTTTTACACCGGCGTCGGCACGATCCTGTACAACATGATCGTCAACCCGGTGAACGGGAAGGTCTACGTCACCAACACCGACGCGCAGAACGACAAGCGGTTCGAGGGCCCGGGGATCTTCGCGGGCGAGACGCTGCGGGGGCACCTGCACGAGAGCCGAATCACGGTGCTGGGCGCGGGCAGCGTGGCCCCGCGGCACATCAACAAGCACATCGATTACGCGAGCTGCTGCGCGCCCTTGCCCAATACGGAGAACGAGCGGAGCCTCGCGCTGCCGCAGGGCATGGCCATCACCAGCAACGGCGCGACGCTCTACGTGGCCGCCCTGGGCTCGAACAAGATCGGCATTTTCAATACGGCAGCCCTGGAGAACGACACGTTCGTGCCCTCGGCGACGAACCATATCCCCGTCTCGGGCGGGGGGCCCACGGGGATCGTGCTCGATCAAGCGCGCGGCCGCCTCTATGCGCTGACGAGCTTCGACAACGCCATTTCCATCATCGATACTGCGACGCGCGTCGAGACGGCCCACGTGCCGATGCACAACCCCGAGCCGCCCAGCATCACGCACGGCCGGAAGTTCCTCTACGACGCGAAATTCTCGTCCAGCCACGGCGACTCGTCCTGCGCGAGTTGCCACGTGTTCGGCGATTTCGACAGCCTGGCCTGGGACCTCGGCAATCCGGACGCGGTCACGATCCCCAATCCGGGGCCCTTCCTGGTCGAGGATCCCGGCACCCCCGACTATCGCCCGATGAAGGGCCCCATGACCACCCAGAGCCTGCGCGGCATGGCAAACCATGGACCGATGCACTGGCGCGGCGACCGCACCGGCGGCAACGACGCGCCGTCCGTCCAGCCGGACAGCGGGATCTTCGACGAGGTCGCGGCTTTCAAGAAATTCAACCCCGCCTTCGTGGAGCTCCTGGGGCGCCACACCGAGCTCTCCGAGCCGGACATGGACGCATTCACCGATTTCGTCCTGCGCATCACCTATCCGCCGAACCCGATCCGCAACCTCGACAACTCCCTCACGCCGGACCAGCAAGCGGGGAAAGCATTCTTCACCGGCCCCATGTCCGACGTCACGCATAGCTGCGAGGGATGCCATACCCTCGATACCACCGGCAACCCGGAGAGCGAGGCGCCGGGTTTCTTCGGCACGATGGGCCTGAGCACCTTCGAGGGGACGCCCCAAACGATGAAGGTCCCCCATTTCCGCAACCTCTACCAGAAGGTCGGGATGTTCGGCATGGCCGAGGCGCCGGGGATCGAGCCGGGCGACAATGGCTTCATGGGCGATCAGGTGCGCGGCTTCGGCTTTCTGCACGATGGCATGATCGATACGATCTTCCGATTCATGCATTTCGGCTTCGGAGAGAGCGAATTCAACCCCGAGGGATTCCCGGTCGGCCCGAGCGGCCAGCTCTTGCGGCGGCAGGTCGAGTCGTTCCTCCTCGCGTTCGACTCCAACATGGCGCCGATCGTCGGGCAGCAGGCGACCTTGACCCAAACGAGCAACGCGGCCGTCCACGCCCGCCTCAATCTGCTGCGCAGCCGCGCCGAGGCCGGGGAATGTGATCTCGTCGTGAAGGGGCACCTGCTCGGCAGCGAGCTCGGCTACCTCTACGCGGGCGGCGGCCTGTTCACGAGCAATCGCGCGGGCTCTCCCCCGATCGCGGACGCCACGCTCCGCCTCGTGTCCCTCCTGCTCAACTTGCCGCTGACCTATACCTGCACGCCGCCCGGCTCAGGCGAGCGCCTGGGCCTCGACCGCGACGAGGACGGGTTCCGCGACGGCGACGAGCACGACGCCGGGAGTGATCCGGCGGATCCCAACAGCACGCCGTAAATCGCTTGACAAGCGCCGAGCGATCGCACGCATCGCTCGGCGCCTGCGTCGTACGCGCCCGGCACGCGTCCGCTAGAACGACCCGCCCGCCACGATCCCGCCGCCGCCCGGCAAGAACCACGGCACGACGGCGGTCTTCGTCTCCTCCGCGCCCTTCTTCCCGCCGCTCTGCGTCACCACGAGCACGACGCCCACCGCCGCGGCCACGCCGCCGCCGATCAGCATGATGTCGCCCACGGTCGCGAACGTGTTCGACGTCTCGATGTCGTCCTTCGCCGACGATCGGCAGAGCTGCCGTCCATCCGCCGTCGTTCCGCAGACCGACGCCGCATCCGGCCTGCGCGTCGCGGCCAGGATGTCGAGCACGCCGCCGCCGAGCGCCACGGCCCCGCCCGCCGCCGCGAGGATCACGCCGGGCATGAAGAGCTTGCTGCCCTCGCGCTTCGCTCGCTCGTCGGCGTCGCGCTTGTCCTTCGCGTCCTTCTCGGCTTTCTCCTTCGCGGCCTGCTCCGCCTTCTCCTTCGCGATGCGCTCGTCGAGCTTCGCGAGCCGCGCGTCGAGATCCGCGTGCTCCTCCGGCGGCGCCGCTTCCCGCCAGCGACCCAGGTACTCGCGCGCCTTCTCGGCCTTGCCGAGCCGCTCGTAGGCGTTCGCGATGCTCTCGAGGATCAGCTCTCGTTGCGAGAGCTCGTAGGACATCTCCCACACCTCGATCGCCTTCTCGTAGTCGCCCTTCGTGTAGAGCTCCTCGCCCTGCTGGAACAGGCGCTTGGCCTCGACGAGCTTCGGATCGTTCTTGTTCGGCGGCTTCTTCTTCGTCGCAGGCGCAGACGTGGACGTGGACTTCTTCGCCTGGGCCGAGGCCAGGGGGCTCGTGACGAGGAAGGACAAACCGAGGAGCGACGCCGCGACGAGCGGCATGGAGCGACGGATCATTCGAAGGGACTCCGGATCTCCGACCTGCGGCCCGTTTTGCTGGTGGTCGTGGGCGGCGGCGCTGCGGTACGAACGGGCCCCGGCGACGTCCCGCGCGCGGACGTCTGCGTGGCCGCGGGGGTCGCCGTCGGCGTCGACGTCGTCGGCGTTGCGGCCGACGTCGCGGGCGTCGTCGTGGGCTCGGGCGGCGCCGTCGCGGCGAGCGCCTGCGGCGGAGACGTCGGGCTCGCGCTCGCGCTCGGGGCGGGCGCCTCTGCGCTCGATGCGCTCGCGTTCTGCTGCGAGCTTCCGCCTCCGCGCATCACGGCGAACGCGAGCACCGCGCCGATCCCGCCCATCGCGAGCGCCGCGACGCCGAGCGACACGACCACGGCCGCGCTGCGCTTCGGCGGCGCCTTGTGCGCCCCGGTCGCGGACGTGACGAACCCGCGCTGCGTCGCGCCGCTCTCCATCATCGGCGGAGGCGCCTGGCTCGGCGTCGCCGCCGGCATCGGCATCGGCACGCTGCTCGTCGAGATCCGCGCGAAGTTCCCCGTCGCGTAGGGCGCCGGTGCGTTGCCTGCGGGGTTCGGGGGCGCAGCTCCGCTCGTCGGAGCGAAGCCCCCGATGTCATGCCTCGGCACGGGCCAGCCCTGCCCCGACGACTTCATCGCGAGCGCGCGCAGATCCCGCGACACCTCGGCCATGCTTTGCGGCCGCTCCTCGGGCCGCTTCGCCATGCAGCGCAGGATCACGCCTTCGAGCAGCCCATCCATCGCGCAGAACCGGCTCGGCGGCTCCGGCGCTTCCATCGCGTGCCGCGTGATCACGCCGATCGTCGACTCCGCGGTGAACGGCAGCCTCCCCGTGAAGGCGCGGTACATCATCACGCCGAGCGAGTACACGTCGGCGCGGTGATCCACGCTCTCGCTGCGCGCCTGCTCCGGCGCCATGTAGTGTGGTGTGCCGAGGATCATCCCCTCCTCGGTCAGCTCCGACGAACCGCTGTGCAGGATCTTCGCGATCCCGAAATCGAGCAGCTTCACGAAGAGCGGATCGCCGTTTTCCTGCACGAGGAACACGTTGTCCGGCTTCAGATCGCGGTGGACGATCCCTTGCGCGTGCACGAGCCCGAGCGTGTCGGCGATCTGGATGAACACGTGCAGGAGCTGCGCGGGACCGAGCCTCGACTCGCGCATCGCCCGCGCGAGATCGAAGCCTTCGAGCAGCTCCATCACCACGTAAAACGGGCCGCCTTCGAGCTGGCCGAAGTCCGTCGTCTCGATGATGTGCCGGCTCTTCAGCGCGTTCGCGGTCTGCGCCTCGCGGATGAAGCGCGCGAGCACGCCATCGTTTTGCCCGCTGCGCGGCGGGCGCAGCACCTTCATCGCGAACGCCTTGCCGACGACGACGTGCCGGCAGGCGTAGATCGTGCCCATGCCGCCGTGCCCGAGCACGCGCTCGATGCGGTAGCGCCCGTCGACGAGCTGCCCGACGAGCTGCTCGGCCCGGAGCGCCGCCGTCTTGTCCAGGCTGACGAGCTTGATCCCGTCATCCTGACAATGCGAGCGCGCATCGGGGTACTCGCGCGAGCACGCGGGGCAGATCCTCACGGCGAGGATGATGCCACCGGGGCGGATGGGAGCGGAAGGGGAAAGGGAGGAAGGGCGGGCGGAGGCGGAGAGGACGGCGGACGCGCCGTCGGGACGGAAGCCGCCGCCCGCGGCGCCGAGGGCGGGCGGGGAATCGAAACAACGATGAAATGAAGCGGGCCCGGTGGGCCTCCGAGGAGACCGACCGGGCCCATGGATTCACGTCACGAAGCCGTTCCGCCGATCACCACCAGTAGCGGCGATGATGCCGGTAGTACGGGTAGCCGCCGTAATACGGGTAGCCGCCGTAGTAAGGGTAGTTGTAGTAGGGGTAGCCGCCGTAGTAAGGGTAGTTGTAGTACGGGCGATAGCCGTAACCGTAATACGGGTAGCGGTAGCCATACCGACCGTACCCGCCGTACCAGCCGCGACGCCACGGCTGCGCCGTGAGCGATTCCTGCGATTCACCCGTCGATTCCTCGGCCTGGCCGACTTCTTCTCCACTCGTGGCCGCCTGGCCTTCGATCTGCCCCTCGTGGCCGGCCACCTGGCCCTCGATCCTCTCCGCGCCCGCGACCTGGCCGCCTTCCTCGGCGAGCTGACCGCTCTCCCCAGCGAGCTGACCGCTCTCCCCAGCGAGCTGACCGCTCTCCCCGGCGAGCTGACCGCTCTCCCCGGCGAGCTGACCGCTCTCCCCGGCGAGCTGACCACTTTCCTCTTGCTGGCCGAGCGCCGGCTGCCCGCCAGCCCTCTCCTCTGCCGCGATCGGTGCGCTCTTGCTGAGATGGTGCTTGCCGAGCCCCTGCACGAAGCCCTTGCCGAGCCCCTTCTCCGTGCCCTTGCTGAGGCCCTTTTCCATGATGGCCTTGCCGAGCCCCTGCTCGAATCCCTTCCCCTTCTCCATGCCCTTGCCGAGGCCCTTGCCGAGCATGCCGCCCGCGATCTCCCCCGCGACCTGACCGCCCAGGGACACGTTCTCGCCGAGCTGGCCGTCCTGGCTCCCCGAGGCATCCGTCGAGGCGCCCATGCGCCCCTTGGTGAAGCCGGCACTCTTGTGCACGTTATCGAGAGCGCTCTCCGTCTCCTCGTCGATATCCCCGACCTCCGCAGCGCAACCCGCGAGCCAAATGCCCGCGGACGCGGAAAGGATCAATGCCACGATTTTCGACGTGTTCTTCATACCAACCTCCCCCTGTTCCCACTTCGCTGCGGCCATTCCCTGCGTGAGGGGCGCGAGCGGTTCGCTCTCCTCGGAGGGTCCGGCCACAAGCGAATTCATTTGGCCGGGACAGCCCGACGTCGAGGGTAGGCGCGGGTGAAACGCCCGCGGGGACGATCGGCACGCGGGTCCAAAGGAGCTCATGTCCGGAGCAGGATGGCTCGATCGGAAGTCGTGGAGCGTGGAAATGGAAACAGACCCGAACGACCTCCTCCGTGGAGGCCGCTCAGGCCCGTAAGTTCAATTCACGCGTTCCTTCCGTTGATGTCTGGAGCGATCACCAGAAGGCGCCGCCCAAACCGCAGCCGCCGGCGAAGCCGCCCCAGATCCCGTAGCCGCCGCAGGGGCGATAGCAGCCGCCGCCGAAGAAGCCGGGAGCGTATCCTCGCCAGCCGTACCCGAACCCGGCGAATCCAATGCCAGCCCCGCACCAGCTCGAGAGCGCTTCCTGCGACTCCGACGTATCACCCTCCTCGACCTGGCCGGCGACATCCTGACCCGCCGACTCCTCGTGCACGAGCGCCGTCTCCGAGAGCTGCCCCTCGATACCGGCGCGCTGCCCCTCTTCGACCCTCTCCTCGCGCGCAGCCTGGCCGCCTTCCAGGCTTCCGCCGAACGCCGGCTGCTCGATTTGCGTCCCGCCTGCCACGACCCGCGCGGCCTTGCCGAGCATCCTGCCCTCGAATTGGCTGTCCTGCCCGAGCATTCCCTTTCCCTTCGAGATCGCCGGGAACTCCGCCTGACCGCCGAGATGCCCCTTGGTGATCGCGCCCTTCTCCAGGTTGGCCGCCGCGTCGTCCGTATCCTCGCTGAGATCCCCGTACTCGGCCGCGCAGCCCGTCATCCACACGCAGGCCGACGCCGACAGAATCAACGCAACGAGCTTCGACGTGTTCTTCATACGAATCTCCCCCCTGTTTCCATTCGACGAGGTCTTTCCTCCGTGGGCTGAAAAGCAGTGATGTGCTCGCTTGCCGCGAAGGTCCGACCACGAGCCATTTCATTCGGCCCGGTCGTCAGAACGTCGAGCGGTCCGGCGATGGAACACGCCCCGAGCATGCGGCGACTTGCAGGAGAAATCCTAGGGGCGAACCCCCTACGGGCCCTGCCGAGGCCCCTACGCGCCACGCGGGTCCCGTTTTCAGGGCCGCGCAGCGCAACGCGGAGAGAAGCTCAGAATACCTGGTTCGAGAAGCGGAAGAGCAGCATCTTCGGCGCGGCGCCCTCCGGATCGAGCACGATGACCCCATCCTGGGCCGCGCTGTTCCGGTGCACCTTGTGCGCGCTCGCCCCGCCCGAGCTGTGGGCATAGACGCTGATCTTCTCGCCGAGCGGGATCACGTCGGCGATCATGTCCGATAACGTGGGCAGGTCATACGGCGTGAATGCCTCCGCCTGCACCCCGAGGTCGTTCACGTAATCGAGGGAGAGCCCGGGATGCCAGCCTTCCTCCCACACCGGCCCGGGCAACACGTGCGACGTCTCGAGGTACCGCACGTTGGGATCCCCGAAGCTCGATTCCACGTTCACCACCATCCGATAGGCCTTGCCGTCCATGACCACCTGCACGACCACGTGATCGTCGTTCGGCATCGCGCATTGCGTATCGGTCGGCTTCACGATGGCGAGCACCGTGCCATCGGCGCGCCCGAACGCGCTCGTGAGCGCGTCGCCGAACGTGTCGGCGCAATCTTTCGCCTTGTCCACGGTCCCGCCGCCGGAACCTCCGGCGCCGCCCATCCCGCCGCCGCCGTCGCCCCCGCTGCCGCCGGCGCCGCCCGTGCCTGTGCTCGTGCTCGACGCGCTCGCCCCGGCCGTGCCGCCCGTCCCGCCGCCTTCTCCACACCCGCCGAGCGCGACGCCGAGAAGCGCCACGCTCACCCCATACCGCATCGTCCGCGATCCCATGTCCTGTCCTTTTTCAATTGACAGGGCCGCGGCTTTATGCGGTGCGCTCTTGCTAGAGCGCCATCACCTTGCTGTAGTGCTCGGCGATCGCCGTGGCCCCGAGCCGTGAGAAGAAGGACGAGTAACACATCCAGATCGCGAGCCCGTTCATGTCGTCGAAGAGCGGCGGCAGGTACGGCGGAGGCTTCACGATCCCGTCGGTGACGTGCGCGTAGAGCACCGGCACGTCCTCGTGCGCCACTTTCCCCACGAACAAGAACGGGATCAGCGCGGCCTTGTCCTGCTGGATCGCGGCCCGCATGAACGCGTAGTTGAGGACGATCCCCTTGCAGTAACAGGCGTCCTTCGTGAACGGCCCGCCGCCTTCGAGCAGCCCGCCGCGGAAGACCCGGCGCGCGTTCTGGAAGCACTCGTCTTCCTCGTAGCCCTCGGTCCGGTACCACTCGAACACGTCGAGGAAACTCGCGCCGTCCTCGGCCTTGTCCACCGCGAGGATCCGATCGTTCAGCTTCTTCGCGCGTCGCGGCGACGACCGGAACGTGAAGATCTCGACGAGCGCCGCGAGCCCCTCCTGCACCGCCGTCGTGCGCGGCGGCCCCTTGCCGAGCCAGCGCGCCACGGGCTGCGCCTGCCCGTTCAGGTTCGTCGCCACGTGCACCCAGCCCTCGTGCGCCTCGAGGATGTCGATGTCCCGCGTCGAGAACGTCGCCCCGCTCCGGATCTTCACGTAGTCGCTGCCCGCCGCCGCGTCCGCGAGGATCGAGTCGTCCACCTGCACGCGGATCGCCGCGCTCCCGAAGAACCGATCGAAGCGCGCGTTCAGCTCCATCGCCGCCATCTCGGCCGTGATCTCGCGCCGCTCCGGCGGACCGAGCTTCTCGCCGCCGATCGCCGTGAGCACGTCGTAGAGCACGATCCCCATGTCGCGCACGCTCGTCTGACCGTCGGGCAGCTTGTCCTTCGGCGACCCGTAGAGCACCCGCGACATCTTGTAAAAATCCCGCTTCCCGCGCGCCTTGAGCATCCGCACGACGTCGCGGTACTCCGCCGCCGTGTGCCGCAGGATATTTCCGAGCCGATCGTTCTTCCCAAGCTCGCGCTCCGCGTCGCGCAGGATCTCCTCGAGCTCGGCGATCTTCACGTCCGCGTCGAAGCCCAGGTCCGTCGCGTACGTCACCTTCGGCAGATCCCGCTGCTTGCCGCGGAGAAACTGCTCCTCCACCGCCGACTCCCAGCGCAGCGCCTGCAAGATCCGGATCGGCCGCTGCGCCTCCAGCACGCGCTGCGAGAGCTTCGCCAGGATCTCCTTGTACGAGCGCCAGGGCCCTGCCGCGGGCGGCGGCGGCACCGAGGGGATCGGATCGTCGCGCAGGCTCAGCGACTCGAGCGGCGCCGTCGCCGCGTGGTCCGCGACCTGCGCTTTCGCCGCGCCGTTCCCGTTCCCGTTCCGTTTCCCCGGGTTCGAGGGCCGCTCCGGCGGACGCTCTCGCTCTTTCGAGGGCTCCTCGGCTGCGTCCCGGGCCTCCCGCGCCTCCTCCGCCTCCGCGGGGACGAGGGGCGGCGGCGGCACGGCGAACGCGGCGACCTCCCGCGTGTCTTTTTCGCGAGGCTCCTGCTTCGGGGGCATCGAGGTGATTGTCACACAGTTGGGCCCGGACGGATCATGGGAAGTTCCGGAAGCCTTGCTCGGGCACGACGCCCGCGGTACGAGGCCAGCCGCGTACACCGCTTCGGGGGCTCCACTCCGCGAGCGGAGCTGCGCCCCCGAACCCCCATGTCCACCGATACGACGACCGACACCGGCGAGGCCGAACTCTCCGACGCCGAGCTGCTCGAAAAGACCGAGGCCGCCGCCAAGCGCCTCCGCACCGCCGTGGCCCAGGCCGTCGTCGGCCAGGACGCGGTCGTCGAATCCATGCTCGTCACGCTGGCTGCGCGGGGCCATGCCCTGCTCGTCGGCGTCCCGGGCCTCGCCAAGACCCTGCTCGTGGCCTCCTTGGCCCGCGCCCTCGACCTCTCGTTCGGCCGCGTCCAGTTCACGCCGGACCTCTTGCCGGCCGACATCACCGGCACCGACGTCCTCCACGAGCAACACGGCAGCCGCACGCTGCGCTTCATGCCCGGCCCGATCTTCCACAATCTGATCCTGGCCGACGAAATCAACCGCACGCCCCCGAAGACCCAGGCGGCGCTCCTCGAAGCGATGCAGGAGCGCAAGGTCACGGTCGGCGCCGCGACGCACCCGCTCCCGGATCCCTTCCAGGTGTTCGCGACCCGCAATCCGATCGAGCAGGAGGGCACCTACCCCCTGCCCGAGGCCCAGCTCGACCGCTTCCTCCTGGAAATCCACGTCGATTACCCGAGCGAAGAAGAGGAGCGCGAGGTCGCGCGCCGCACCACGAGCGGCAAGGCTCCGCAGATCGAGCCCGTCCTCCATGCCGCCGACGTGCGCGCGATTGGCAAGCTCGTGCCGCGCATCCCCGTCACGGACGAGGCCGTCTCCCTGGCCGTCTCGCTCTGCCGGGCCACGCGCCCCACGGCGGGCAAGGTCGTCCGCGAGGTCAAGGAGTACGTACGGTACGGCGCCGGCCCGCGCGGCAGCCAGGCCCTCGTCCTCGCCGCGAAGGCCCGCGCTGCCCTCCGCGGCGAGGCCGCCGCCGACGTCGACGACGTGCGCGCCATGCTCGTGCCCGCGCTCCGCCACCGCATCGTCCTCTCCTACCGCGCCGAGGCCGACGGCGTGCGCGACGTCGACGTCCTCGAAGCGGCGGCGAAGAGCGTGCGTTAGGCCGACGCCTGCTGCGGCGGCGCCGCGTCTTCCTGCGAGAACACGTCGAGCGAGCGCACGAGCTCCATCCCCTTCGGCTGGAGCAAAAAGCGGAAGCTCGCCTCCCGCCGCCCCTGCTCCCCCTCGGCGGGCGTCAGACGGATCGCCGCGACTCCGCTCTTCTTGATCCCGGGCCAGGCCACGTCGCCGAGCAGGTTCCGGGCGAGCATCGACAACCCCGGCTCGTGGCCCACGAGCGCGAGCGGCCCGCGCCCGCGATGGGCCTCGATGAGCCGCACGAGGTCCGCGAGATCCCCGCTCGGCGCGAGCTCCGGCCGCACGAGGACTTCCTCTTCCAGCCCGAGCTCTGCCGCGAGGATTTCCGCCGTTTGCACCGAGCGCACCAGGCTCGAGGTCCAGATCGCCGTGGGCCTGCGCGACGACCGTTCGTCGAGCCAGCGCGCGACCTTTCGCGACACCCGACGGCCTTTCGCCGTAAGCCACCTGCCTGCGTCACCGAGCCCGGGAGCGTTCTCCACGGCCTCGCCGTGTCGGAATAGAAGGAGATCCATGGCGCGCGATCTCTACCTCGCGCCGCGCGCCCCTGCACCCGTCTCGTTGACCGAGGGGGGTTCGGGAACGGCCGTCAGGGGCTCCGGGGGAGCGCGCGGAAGGATGTCCTGAGCAACGCGCCTCGGGAGAACTTCGCGAAAGGAACGTGCTTTCGGGGAAAACGCGCTATTCTCCCCCTGCGGCCGGCCGCCGCGGGTCACGAAGGCACTCGAGCCGGGGAGGACACGATGTTCTTGAGCTCGTTCGAGGAGAGGGTGGCGATGGGGTTTCGTGCCGCACGAGGAGCGCTCCTCGTCGGAGCGCTTTCCGCGCTCGGGTGCGGGGGCGGCCCGCACTACGTCCGCGCCGCGGCGCCGTTGCCTCCCGACCCGGCGGAGGTCGTCGAGACCACGTCCGAGCCCACGGCCATCTACATCATCGTGAACCAGCCCGAGGGCGCCCCGGCGCCCGAGATCGTCCACCAGGACGAGGGCTGGGTCCCGAGCGAGTTCCCCGCGGAAAACCCGTTCCAGCGCGCGCGCACCTGGGTCGGCGACTACGACTGCACGCAGGGCAACACGGGCCTCGCGCTCCGCATCGTCGACGTCCGCGGCCGCGTCGTGCGTGCGGTCTTCGACTTCCACCACGCCCCCTCGGGCGCGGCCGGCTCGTACCTCATCTCCGGCACGTACGAGCCCGAGACCCGCCGCGTGCGCTTCGATCCGAGCCGCTGGATCGTGCAGCCCGAGCACTACATCATGGTCAGCATGGAGGGCGAAATCGCCACCGACAACTCCCTCTTCGCCGGCAAGATCACGTTCCCGGGCTGCGGCGCGTTCCACCTCAAGCCCACGCGGTAACGAAGCGAAGAAAAGCGAGCGCGTCGGGCCCACCCTGCCCAAAGCGAGCCCGACGCGCTCCGTTGGTCCTTACCGCAGGAACGCGACGAACGCGTCCGGCCCCTTGCCGCTCGTCAGGTCACCGGCGCCGAGGTTCATCGTCCCCTCGAACATCCCGGTCAACACGACGTGCCCGTCGGGCGTCATCGCGAGATCGCCGAGCCGCTCGTGATCCTTGCCGCCGAGCCGCTCCTGGCGCTCGATGCGCCCTTGTGGGTTCATCCAGGCCACGAACATGTCCTCCTCGCCGGCGCTCGTGAGCTTCTGCCCGCCGAGATCGACCGTGCCCTGGAAATGGCCACCCAGGACGAGGCCACCGCCCTTCACCGGCGTCGCGAAGACCTGCCCGAGCCGCTCCACCGGGAACACGTCCGCGCGTAGCACCTTGCCTGCGCTGTCGATCTGCACGACCCCGAGGCCCTCGGCCGAGCCTCCTTGCGGGGCGAGCGTCTTGCCGAGGAAATCGATCGACCCTGCCACGCTGCCGACGAGGAACGTACCGTTCTCGCCCGCCTGCATGCTGAACCCGAAGAAGCCGGTCTTGTTCGGCGCGCCCTGCGACCACAGCACCTTGCCCGACGAATCGAGGGCGACGAGCATTTCGCCGTCCGCCACGCCGGTGTCCGGGAGCGCGCCTGTGCCC
The DNA here is from genome assembly GCF_005144585.1 of Polyangium fumosum. Taxonomy (GTDB): domain Bacteria; phylum Myxococcota_A; class Polyangia; order Polyangiales; family Polyangiaceae; genus Polyangium; species Polyangium fumosum. The sequence goes on from NZ_SSMQ01000031.1 coordinate 71,225, forward strand.
AGGTTCGGCGCGCCCTCGTAATACCCGGACACGAGGATCTGGCCCTTCGCGTCGATCGCGAGCGAGCCATCGGCCTCGGTCCCGGCCCCGCCGAGCGATTTCGCCCAGGTGACCTTGCCCGCGGAATCGAGCCGCGCGACGAACACGTCCGAGTTTCCGGCGCTCGTCAGGGTTTGTCCGCCGATATCGATTGTCCCATCGAACGAGCCGGACCAGTACACGCTCCCGTCGGAGGCGAGCACGACCTCGCCGCCGTTTTGCATCATCGCGTCGCCGACGCGCAGCGCATACCGGAGCTCGCCGTTCGGACCGAGCGAGGCCACGAAGGCGTCACCGCCGCCGAGATCGGCGAGCGGCCCGCCGCCGAAATCGATGTTCCCGTCGGCGAGACCCGAAATCACGACGCCGCCTTGTGGATCGACGGCCACCCCCACGGGCACGTGCCGGCCCGAATCGCCGAAGCGCCGCGCGCGCTTGATTTTCCCATCTTGCCCGAGCCATGCCACGAAGATGTCGCTCTTCGTCTTGGCTTGAAGGGCCCCTGCGTCGCCGAATTGCACGGACCCCTCCATCGTCCCGACCAAGACGATTTCGCCCGTCCTGGACGCGCCGACGAACCATCCTGCCTGCCTGCCGTCGGCGCCGAGCGCGTTCGCCCACATCGCGGGACCCGAGGCCGCTGGCCCCGTCGAGGACTCGACACGGGATTCGTCGTTCTTGCTACAAGCCCCGAGACCGAGCAGAAGCCCCACGCCGAGCGCCACGCCCGCCATCCGTCGTCGTTGCATGCATCCTCCCTTTTTCCTTCGCCGAACACGCAAGCGTCACGCGTTCGGCGCCCCACGGAAGTAACGCAGAATACAACGATCGGCAGGGGGGAGCACGCGGGAAGGCGCTCGAAACACGCGCATGCCCGAGGCGAAACGCCGTCCCGTCAGCGACGCGCCGATTCCGTCGATCTATTCGCCGCGCGCGGCACGCTCATAGAGCTGAGCGGCCGCGCGCAGATCACCGATGCGCTCGTAGAGCTGCGCTGCGCGGGCGAGGCTCCCGGCGGCGAGCGCGCGCGTGGCTTGCTCGCGCAGCCGCCCCACGTCGACCTCGCCGTCCTGCACGTCGAATTCAATCGGCAGCTTTCGGGCCGCCGCGCGCGCCTCGTCCGCGCGCGCCCGCCGTTCGATCTCCGCGAATTTTTGGGTGGCTTCGCCAAACGGCTCGGGGTGCATGGGCGGCGGCTCCGCGATCCACGCCGCCCAGGCCGGCGCGAGTGAATCGATCCGGAACACGAACGACCCGCCGCGCGTCACGACCACGAGCTCGCCCTCCTTTGGCCCGAAGGCCCGGCGCCGCGCCTCCGGTGGCATGGCCGGGAAAAACCCGAGCCCCTGCTCGATGTAAATCGCCCCCGGGCCGATCCGCGAAAGCGACACGCCAAACGGCACACGCGACGCCGTCTCTTCCGCCGCGAGGAGCAGGTGCCGCTCTCCTCCGAACGCGAGGACCACCGAATCCCCCGCCGGCAGCCGCAAAAGCCATTGCCGCGCCCATGCGAGCTCGTCGGCGTCGAGGAGCACGGCGTCGATCCGCGCCGCGCGCCCGTCGTGCACGAGCTCCACCTGGATCGGGGCTGGCAACCGCGCCGCCGTCGCTTCCCTTTCGATCGGCGCCGCCGCGTGATCCGGCAGGGTCACGAGCGAACCGCCGGAGACCATTTCACCGAGCAGACGCAGACGCGCGTGCCCCACGTCCACGGCGCCGAGCACCCATACCTCGTCCCGCCCCAAAAACGCCGCGAAAAACGGCGCCCACGCAGGCGCGTCACACCGCGCATCCACGAAGAGCCGCGCGTCTCCGCCGGCCGCATACGCGACCACGACGCCCGGCAGATCCGCGAGCCGCGCGATCCACGACGCCGGCACCACGCCTTTCGGCGCGTGCACGCGCATCCACACGACCCCCGTGCCCTCCTCCGCGTCAAGGAGCCCCCGCTGCTCCGCCGGCACGAGCGAGATCACGAGCCCGAGCGCGAGACAACGCCCCACGACCCAGCGCGCGAGCTCCGGCGGCACCACGGCCACGACCTCGCTCCGCGCACGCGCGCGCTCGGCGCGCAGCGACGTCGATTCGAGGAGCGAAGGCAATGGCGCCGCGCTCCACGACGTCCGCTCCAGCCGCTCCACGTCGCGCCCCGTGACCAGCACCGTACGCGATGGCCCTTGCGGCAAAAGGATCCGCGGCGGCATGGGTTTTCCATCGGGCAACATGGCGACCCACGCCCGTGGCTCGCCCAGGGTCGGCTCCTCCCCTGCGCCCGCGACGAGCCCCGTGAATGCGCGCCCGCCAGCGAGACGCGCGAGCATCGCTGCTTTCTCGGGCGGCGCGGCGGCCTCGACCCAGACTCTTCCTTGTGGACCTACCCGACAAACCGCCCGCGCCGCGAGCCGCGCCCCGCCGAGCGCCCCGAGAAAGGCGAGGGCTTCACCGGCACCGGAAAACATGGCCCCGCAGAGGTTTGCCTCGAGCAGCGCCATGGCCTGCCCTGCCGGCGCCTGGACAAACTCCGCGACAGCCTTGGTTTGCGGAGGTGGAACCGCAGCCGGCCGTGGCGGTGGCGGTGGCGGTGGCGGTGGCGGCGGCGGTGGCGGTGGCTCTTCCTTCGCCGCCCCCTCGTCCGATCGCGCCACGTCCCCTGCGCGCCCAAAGAGCTTCTGCCAGAACGTCGGGGGTTTGCCGTCGCTCATCCGGCGCCCGCCTCCTCATCCCGCGCGTGCAGCGAGAAGGGCGGCGGCACCACCTCTCCGAACACCCGGGACGACCAGCGCTCCCATAACGCGTCCGCCTCGACCCCGCGCGGCGCAGCGGCGAGCGCGAGCGCCGACAGATCCGGCCGCCGCATCGATTCCCCGATCAGCACCGCCCATTCCGTCACGCACCGATACCCCGACGCCGGGGAGACCTTCGCGAGATCCGGAAACACCTCGCGCAGCTTCTTCGCCGCCGCCGCGTGATCCCCGCGCGCCACGTCACAACGCGCGCGCACGAGCGTCATCGACACCGTCTCGGCCACATCGCGCATGGGCGCCGCGTCGATCACCTTCTCCGCCTCGGCCACGAGCCCCATCTCGTGCACGAGCGTCCAGGCCCGCCGCATCGGAAGCTCCGCCCGCGAAAGGCAACGCCCGGCCGGCTCCCATTTCCCCGCCACGTGAAAGCAGCGCGCCGCGTCCACCCATTGCTCGGCGCGCTGGTAGGCCTCTGCCGCCTCGACAAACCGCCCCTTTCGCTCGTGCAGCACCCCGAGGCTCCCCCACGCCTCCGCCGCCTCGAAGCACCGGAGCGCCTCGTCCTCGTCCCCGCTCGACAGCCAGCACCGCCCGGCCGACGCCCAGAACTCCCGCGGCGACGTCATTCGACCTCCGGCACGAGCGGCCCGCCCTCCGCCTCCTCGGCGGGCGCCTCGCGCGCGCCCCCGGCCTCACGCAAAGGGGCGCCCTCCGGCGCCACCTCCCGCAGCCGCGGAAAGGCCGCGACAAACTGCCCCACCTCGGCGGCGATGCGGTCGTGCTCGGCCTCGGGCAGGTGGCGATCCTGATCGTCCACCAGAAATTCCTCGACCTCCCCCGTCACCTTGTTGAAGCGAAATCGCACGAGCGTCGGCATGGCGCGCCTCCTACCTCGGCAGTTCGAACTCGATTTCGAGCACGTCGCCGTCCTCGTGCACCGAAATGCCCTGCGCCCCCCGGTGCCGCGCCATGGCGAGCAAGGCGTCCCGGTATGCCCGCGCGAGCAGCGCGTGAAAGGCCCGCCGCGCCTCCGCAAAGACCCGATCCGCGCGCCCCTCCACTTGCCGCTGGAGCTCCGCTCGCCGCTCCGCCGCGCGCGCCTCGAAATCGGCCTCCGCCGCGCGCGCCGCCTGCGCTTCGACCTCCGCGCGCACGGCCGCCTCCGCGTCGCTCGCCGCCTGCGTGACCCGCGCCCGCGCCGCCGCGTCCAGCGCGACCTGCGCCGCCGCCCGCGCCTCCACGTCCGCCGCCGCCCGCGTCCTGCCGTTGTATCCGTCGTCGTAATAGGCCCCCATCCCGCGCGCCGAGAGTTCCGCCTCCACGCGCCCCGACAAACGCCTCTCCGCCTCGCCCCGACCGACCACCTCTTCGCTTTGCGTCGCCACGATCGTCAAGCTCCGATCGTCCGGCGAATACAGCGCATATCCCCCGTCGATGGCGTATCGATATCCCTCCGGCACCTCCCGCCACGCGAGATCCCCCGCGTCGAGCGCTCGCTCCAAGGCGGCCAGGGCCGGCGCGCCGAGCGACGCCGCGAGGGATTGCCGGATCCGCACCTCGCCGTGCACCGTCCCCGTCCGCGACGCCACGCGGCGCACCTCACGCTCCCACGCCTCCACGATCGCGCGTGTCGCCGTCACCTCCACCCGACGCGGATTGCACATCACGCCTCCTCGAGCCGCCCGAGCACGCGGCGCACGACGACCTCGATTCGCTCCCGGAGCTCCCGCCCGTCCGGGTGATCCAGAATCACCTCGCGTCGCAGGCGATTGAGCGCCATCAAATGCGCAGAAATCGCCGTCTCCCCGCGCAGGCTCCCCTCGCGCTCCTCCAGCGTCTCCAGATCCGCGAGGATATGCCTTTGCCCTCGCGCCCGCGGCGCCTTCGCGCCCCCGGCCTCGGTGATCCGCGCCTCCACCACGCGCCGCAGGATCGGCGCGTCCGAAGGCCGCGACCACACGTGCTTGATGGGCCACAGATCCTCGACCGCCGCCTGCTCCCGCCCCGCGACGAGCGCCGCGCCCGCGACGAGCCGCAGCCCCTTCACGATCCGCCGATCCGAAAGCTCCAGCCCCTCGGCCCGTGTATCCCGCAAAATCTGCTCGTACAGCGGCCGCACCTCCGAGAGCTTCACCTCGGCGAGATGATATTGCAGCGCCCGCACCGCCGATTCCTTCAACATCGGCACCACGGCCGTCCCCTCCCCGCGCTCGCTCCTCTTCGCCGCGTCGAGCCGCTCCACTTCCAGGTCCCAGCCTCGATTGAGCAATTCGCCGAGCCCCTCGTCCGGCGCCGGTGGGGCCAGCACCCGCAGCGCGAATCGATCGGCGAACGCCTTCAGCGTCGGATCGTCCGGCAGCTCGTTCGAGGCCCCGACGAGCGACATCAGCGGCACCCGCTGCCGGACCGGGCCATTGTGGAACACCCGCTCGTTTACCAGCGTGAGCAGCGTATTCAAGATCGCGCTCCCGCCCTGGAACACCTCGTCGAGGAACGCGATCGTCGCCGAAGGCAACATCCCCTCCGTGCGCACGTGGTACCGCCCCTCTTGGAATGCAGGCAGATCCAGCGGCCCGAAGATCTCGGCCGGCTCCGTGAACCGCGTGAGCAGGTAATGGAACCGCGGCGCGTCGATCTGCTCGGCGAATCGCGTCAAGAGATCACTCTTCGCCGTGCCCGGCGGCCCGAGCAAGAGCACGTGCTCCTGACAAACCGCGCCGAGCACGAGGATATCCACCGCCTCGTCCCGCAGGAAAAACTGCCGCTTCAGCTCCTTCGCGAGCCGCGACAGCCGGTCCACCGTCCGAAGGGTCGCCTCCGGATAACTCACGGCGATCCTCCTCCGGACGTCCCATGCCCGCCGGGGCCATTCCCCGACGCAAGCGTGAACAAGGCCCCCGACGGCCGCCGCGGCCCGGGCCCCGACGGCGCCCGCGCGGCGACCGCCACGATCGGCGCGGCCCCTTCGAGCCTTTGCTCGTCGGCCGCCGCGCGAATCCTCCCGACCAGAAATCCGAGCCGCTCCGCTGTCGGCTCGATCGGTGGTGTCTCGCAAAACAGCCCCACGCACGCGTCGCGGAAGATCGACCGGATCTGATCCCCGTTCATCCCGTGCGTCGCCTCCGCGATCACGTCGAGCAGCGCGGGGCTCGCCTCAATCTGAAAATGCTTCGCGTGCACCTCGGCGATACGCCGCCGCGCCGCCTCGTCGGGCAAACCAATGGCGATCGGCTGAAACCGGCTCGGCCGGAGCAACGCCTCGTCGATGAGGTTCAGCCGGTTCGTCGTGCCAATCACCAGCATCGGCACGTCGGGCCGAAACCCATCCATCTCCGTCAAGATCTGCGCGACGAGCGCATTTCCCGCGCGGCTCCCGCCGTCGTCGCGCCCGCTGCGCTTGGCCGCGATCGAATCGAACTCATCGAATACCACCACGCTCGGCGCGTTCCGGCGCGCCTCGGCGAAAATCGCGCGGAGCTTCCGCTCGCTCTCGCCCACGTACATGTCCGTGACCTCCGGCCCGGACACGACGCGGATCGTCGCGTTCATCTGGTTCGCGATCGCCTTCGCGAACAGCGTCTTGCCTGTCCCCGGCGGCCCGTGGAACAAGAATCCCCGCGGGATGAGTTCGCGCCGGAGCTTGTCGTCCGGGAGCTGGAACACCCCGGCGAGCAGCTTGATCGCCCGCGCGAGCAGCGCCTTTTCGTCTTCATACCCCCCGATGTCGGCCATCGAGACGTCTGGAATGACGAAATCCTCGGACGTCTGCGCCTTGAACATCCGGATCGACTCGTAGAGCCGGGCGACCCGCGAGGGGTTGTCCGGGCCATGCCCGCGCCGCGCCTCGATCTGGACAGCGTAGGCCATCGCGTCGCGCAGCCGGATCGGATTGAGCCCCGCGACCTGCTTGAAGAACTCCGCCGGCTTGTAATCGGCGAACATCGCCCTTTCTTTTTGGGTCACGAGCGCCACCCCCACCGGGGCTCGCTGCCCCTCCAGAGGCACCTCCCGCGGCAGCCCCGAGAGCGAAATACGCACGGAAAAACGCGCCGCCACCACCTCTGGCACCACGAGCGACCGATCCACGAACGCGAGCAACGGCCTATCCGGCGCCTCGTACAGAAGCTCCGTGATCTCCCGCGCTTCGCTCGACATCCCGCGCTCGGTCGCCGCCACGAGCAGATCGAGGTGCGGCAGCACGAGCACCTGCCCCTCCTTCAGCCCGAAGATCAGCTCCCGCAGCCGCGCAATCTGCATCTGCCGCAGGCCCCGCGGCACGATCCCCGCCTCCGCGTCCTCGGGCGGCAGCTCCAGCACCACCCGATCGAGCCGCGCCGCCGCCACGATCCGCGGCCAGAGGTGCCGCACGACGAGTTTGTCACAAATGACCATGGCCGACAAACCGGCCCGCAGGAACGACGCGACCTGCTCGATCTCGTCGCCATACGCGATCTCCACGGCTTGCGCCTCCGAGATCGCCTGCGGATGTCCCTCCAGCGCGGGCGGCGGTTTTGCCGCGGCTGCAGGCGCCTTCGGCGCGACGACCGGCACCGGCGCCTGCGGCGCGGGGTGCGCCGTCGCCGTTGGCAGCCGAAGCCCCGGCGGCCAGAACACCGGCGTCCGCTCGGAGATCGTCACCACCTTGATCCGCAGATCCGATACGCGCCGATCGAGCACCTCGGCGAGCGGCTCCAGCGACACCGCCGGGCACATTTCGAGCAATCCGCGCAGCGTTTGTTCCTGCGCATTGAACAGCGCATCCTGAAACGCCTCGGCATCCCCGAGCGGCGCGAGCGAGACGAGCGGCCGGCTCATGCATCTTCTCCGGCGAGGCGCGCGCCGAGCTGGAACAGCCGCGTCCCCTCGAGCATCCCTTCGAGATCGAGCCCGTGCCGCGTTCGCAAGAGCTCCGCGTGCGCCCGACGGATCCGCCAGAGCGGCCCATAAAACGCAGCCACTGCGAGCGCGTCCTCGATCTTCGCCTCCGGGTCCCCCCGCCCGAGGATCACCGCCCGCGCCGCCGTGATCTCCTCGATCACGCGCTCGCGATGAAACACGAGCGCCGCCTCGTACACCTCGATCACCAGATCGAGCAAGCTCGTTTCCCCCGTGCGCAGCCGCTCCATCGCCGCCGCGCGGAACCGCCGCACCTCGCGCGGAGCGCCCGGCCGCGCGAACGTTTGGACCACCAACCTTCTTCCGTCCGCATGCCGGGCGATCGCGGCGATCGTCGCGATCGTCTCGTCCTCCCCGCCGGGCGCGGGCCTGCCGAGCGCGGCCGTGAGCGGCGACCGTGCGCGCAGCATGTCCGCGAAATCCGCGTCGATCGACGTCGCGAGCGCGCGCGAGCATATCGCATCCCGCAGCACGAGATCCCACGCCCCCGAGAGCTCCGGACAGGCCTCCGCGAGCGCCTCCGCCACGCCCTTCGTCTCCACAACCCCCACGGCCGCGGCGAGCACCACACCTCCGGGCCCGAGCGGCCTTCCATCGCCGAGCGGCGGCGCGCGCAGGCCGAGCTTCGCCGCGTGGATCGCGGCGAGCGCCGCCGCCGCATCTCGCAAGCGCTGCGGCGGCGCGAGCAGCGAGGGATACCCCATCTCTCCTTGAGGCGTTTTCCGCGGCCGCGCCCCGCCGGGCGCGCTCGCCCACGCGATCACCTCCGCCGCGATCGCCGTGGCTGCCGAGGTCCGGCCCGCGGGTTGTCTCGACGCACCCCGTTCGAGCTCCGTCACGCGAGCACCTCCACGGCACACGGCACCAAGAAGTCGCCCTGCCGCGCGAAAAACGAGACCTCGCGCCCCTCGGGATCCCGCGCCGGATCCACGCAGACGAGCGCCGCGACCTGCCAGGGCCGCCGGAACGTGGAGAAGTGCAGATCCCGATCGACCACGGAGAGCCCCCGATCCTCCGGCCCTGCGACGAGGTGCGTGTGAAACCAGCCGAGGATCGAGGCCCCATCGCGCTTCGCCTCGGCATGCCGCCGCATCGAGGCGAACGACTCCGGCGAAAACACGAGCGCGTCCGGCGCCTCCTCCGTGTGCTCGGCCCGGATCACCTCCGTCACCACGACGAGCCACCGCGAAGGCGCATCCGCGTCCCGGTGCACCTCACCGAACAGAAACCCGCCTTCCTCCACCTCGCGCGAAAATCCCCACGAGACGCCGAGCGAATCGCGCACGTGGTCCCGGACGAACACGTCGACGGGCCCGCCTTCGCGCGCCGCCCCGGGCCACGCGCGGGCGCGCGGACCGAGCGCGCTCTTCGTTCGGAGGGGCGGCGGCGGCGCCTTGATCGGGGACACGCCGAACGCCTTTTTCGCCCGGATCATGCCGAGAGCCGCTCGATCCTCACGCTGCGCGCGCGCCGCGCCGCCCCGCCTTCGAGCTCGCTCCACGAGCGCCCGCCGCTCGCCGTGATCGCGGCTTGCCCCTCGGGCGAGGCGGCCCAGGCGTGGGCCTCGGGGTTGTAGACCTCGCGCAGCTCGTAGTTCCGGTACGACGCCATGTCGACGAGCATCTGACAAACCGTACCGAAATGCAGCCCCGGCCGGTAGCTCTCCGCGAGCACGCCCAGACAAACGAGCCCCGTCTTCGCGTCCACGTTCGGGTGAAATACCTCGCGCTGGAAATACGCCTCCGGCGCCTTCACCGGGAAATCGGGCGGCATCACCAGGAGCACCTCGTGCGCCTCGACCCGCCGCGGCGGTGATCCCGGGGCAAACCCCGGCGCGCGAAAGCGCACGAGGTACTCCGTCGGCACGTCGAGTGCGTTCGCCTGCACCTCGAAGCCCTGGTGCGTCCCGGCAAACTCGAGGATCTGGTTCTTCACCATCGCCAGGCTCTCGGTCAGCAGAAACGGATTCACGCTGCCCGCGCGGCGCTCCGGATGGATTTCCAGGAGATCGAAGGGCTGCACGCCCGCGTCGTGCAGCGTCTGCTGCGAGAAGAGCCGCCGCGCCCCGCGCTCCCCGGGCCGCCGCAGATCCACGACGGGCAGCGCCTTTTCGCCTTTGCCCATGGGCCAGAACGCCTCCTCGTAGGCCCCGAGGATCGCCTGCGCCACGTCCACGAGCCGCGTCGAGGCCCGCACGTGATCGAGCACGAACCGCTGCCCGTCCGGCCCCTCGGCTTGCAGCGGATCGAGGAAATAATCGCGGAACGCGTGGCTCTCGCGCGCGACCTCCACGCGCATCGAGGGCTCGATCGACGCGCGGAGCGACCGCACGATCGTCTCCGCCTCTTCCTCGCTCGCGCCTTCGAACGACACGCAGAGACCTCCTTCCTCGCGGCTCACGAGATCGAGCGCCGCCCTTCGCCCGAGCGAGGCCGCGACGCCGCGCGACGCCTTCACGATCGCCAGGATCTGCTCGTCGCCGAGATCCTCCTGCAGCACGATCGAAATGGGCAGCGCCTGCGCGCCCGATTCGCGCGCAAAGCCCGCCTCACGCCCCTTGCCACGCTTGCCGGGAAAGAGCCGCGACGCTTCGGCGAGCAGCGCCGAGACCCCCGCGCGCCCGCCGCCTTGCTCCACGATCTCGGCGACCTTCTGGAAATAGTCGTGCGCCGGCCCCTCGAACCGCGGCAGGCGCGCGCCTTCGAGGCCCGGCACGCCTGCGAGGATCGCGCCGCCGAGCAGCGTGAGCGCGTCCTCGCGTGTTTCTGCCACGCGCCCGAGCTCGCCCACCGCCTCCGCCGTGTCCAGAAGAAGTCCCGCGTTCGACATCAGGAAAGCTCCACGTACGTGATTCCGACTCGACCGAGCACCGCGAGGATCTCGCGCGGCGCCACCCCCAGATCCGACAACACCGCCCCCTCGGGCGCGCTCTCGAAGAGGAGCGTCGTCCGCGCTCGCATCAACGTACCACAACGCGGACAGCCTCGGGTGGACGGCATGCCCCACGCCTCCTCGGCGTGATCCCCGCGCGGACATTCGAGCCTCTGCAAGAGCGGGCTCCACGCGAGCGGCCGCGCCCCCGGCCCGAGCGCCGCGCGAAGCGCCCCCACGGTCGCATCACTCCCGAGCGGAATTCGCGTCGCTTCCCCGATCGGCGCATGCAGCGGGCAATCCGGCGCGCGCTGCATCCGGAGCGGCTCGGCCGCGCCGCGCAGCACGTCGATCACGACCGCGTCGGTCGCCGCCGCCTCGCCCATGATCACCCGCGCCGCGAGCGCGCTCGCCCACGCGCCCACGAGGCCCGCGACAGGCGCGCTCGACCCGAGCTCCGCAGGCCTGCGCGGATCCATGCAGCTCCACGGCACGTCGCTCTTCGCGCGCTCCTCGGGCGAGAGCGCACACGCGTAACACGGCCCGTCCGGATCCAGAAACGGCCGCACCTCCCCGCCCCACGCCGACGTCGCCGCGTCGATCCACCGCGCGCGCACGAGCCCCGCGCGCCCCGCGAGCGACATCCGCGCCGCGCGGCTGTCGAGACACCCCACGACGAGCGACGCATCCCGCAGCTCCGCGAGCCCCACGCCCGAGACGAGCGCTGCAGGCCGCGCCTCCACGACCGTCTCCGGCGCGAGCGCGGCGAGCGTATCCTTCGCCGCCAGCGCCTTCGGCCGCCCCACGTCCGCGGGCCGAAACAACGGCGCGCGGCTCAGGTTCGAGGCTGCGACAACATCAGGATCACAAAGCACGAGCTTTCCCACGCCCGCGAGCGCGAGCGCCTGCGCGACCACGTTCCCGAGCGCGCCCACGCCCGCGATCACCACCGTCGCCGCGGCGAGCCGATCCTGCCGAAACCCCGGCACGAGCGCGTGCCGCGCGAACCGCTCGGACAAACCGCTCACGTGAGCTTCCGCGAGGTCACGGGGCAATGCTGCCCGATCTTGCTCTTCTGCCACTCATCGAAGCAATACATCGTCCGGATCGCGTCGCGGTGCACGGCCCCGCGGCAGAGCGGCGCCTCGGGGCTGCACGGACAAACCACGACCTCATCGAACGGCCGGAGCGTGTGCCCGCAGATCACGCACGAAGGCCGCCGCCCCGCGCCCCCCGGCGCCGCGAGCCGCGGATCCCCCGGCAAGAGCCGCACGAGCGGGAGCCCCTCGGGCGGCGGATGCGCGGACGCGACCCCCGCGTAAAACGCCTCGCGCTCCCGCGACGACGCCGACGCCGAGATCGTCTCCTCGTCCGGACAAACCTCCCCGTGACGCACCTCGTCCCTCGCCGCCCCCGCGGGATCCACGGCATCGCCGCGCCGGAACGTGTGCCCGCAGTGCGTGCAGGTTTTTCCCAGCCACGGCGAGCGGATCGTGGTCCGCGTCCCCCCACCTGCCGCGGGCTCTTTGCGCGTCGGATCCCGCCCCTTCCCGAGGCCTCGGTCGAACGCCTCGCGGAGGGCCGCTTCCACGGTGTCCCGCTTCGCCATCTGCAAAGAACCTTAGCAAATCCCCTCGGATTCGGATACATCCGGGGGTCGGGAGCGCCGGGGCATGAGCGAGCCGCAACACGCACGCAAGGCCACGCTCGACGCGTACGTGACGCGCCAGGCCGCCACGGTGGGCCGCGCCCCCGTGGCCGAGGACGTCGCGACGATCGGCCCCGTCGGCCCCTTCAAAGGCGCCACCGGCGCAGCCTCGCTCGGCATCATCGACGATTTCTCCGAGAGTTACCTCGGCAAGGGCCCGGGCTCCGTCACCTTCGCCCGCGACGGCCGCTCGCTCTACTTCGGCCGCGACGACGGCAAGCTCCGGCGCCTCGCCCTGCCCGCGGGCACGCTCCTATGGGAGCAAAGCGAATCCGAATACGGACGCGGCATTCTATGCGTCGCGGTGTCGCCCGACGGAAAACGGATCGCCTATGCCCGCAAGAGCGGCGACGTGCGCATCGCCGACGCCGAGACCGGCAAGACCCTCCGCGAAATCAAGGGCGGCAATGCCTTCTTCGAGCTTTCTTTCTCGAAGGACGGCCAGCTCCTCGCCATGGGCGGCCAGGGCGGCACGCGCCTCCTCCACCTCGCCACGATGGCCGAGACCGCGCTCGCCGCGAGCCATTGGACGATGTCCTATTCCGTCGCGTTCGCCCCCGAGGCGCCGATCCTCGCCGAGGGCGCGACGGGCGGAAAGCTCCGCCTCTGGAACATGCCGAGCGGGCTCCGCGCCGAGCATCAGCATCATCGGGGCGACATTCACGGCGTCGCCTGGTCGCCCGACGGCAACCGTCTCGCCACCGCGTCCGAGGACAAAGACGTCATCCTCTGCGGCCTCGACCCGAAAGATCCGATCCTCCGCCTCACAGGCCACACGGGCCTCGTCTTTTGCGTCGCCTGGTCCCCCGAGGGCCGCCGCATCGCCTCCGGCTCGGCCGATCGCACCATTCGAATCTGGGACGCGCACACCGGCCTCCCGCTCGCCCGGTACGAATTCCCCGAAGACTTCGCCTATCGCCTCGCCTTTTCGCCCGACGGCGTCCTGCTCGCGTCGACGCACCCTTGCACGGCGCGCGTCTGGAATACGCAGGCCACCCTCAAAGCCGTGGCGCCTGCGCCGCGCCTCCTCAGCGCAGGCCCGCTCGCCGCCGATCTCGACCCGCTACCCGGCGCGCTCGTCGCCCTGCTCCGCGTGAATCGCTCAGCGCCGCTCTCGCTCCTCCGCGAATTGCTCGCCCTCACCGCCGGACAAACCTCGTCCCCCGCAGCCCAGCGCCTCGCGCGCCACCCCGGGACGAGCGCCCTCGCCGCGCTCCGCTGGCCACCGCAAGCCCGTATCGCGCTCGTCTTGCTCCTGCTCCGCGACTCCGAGGACACCTCGTTTGCCCCGCCAACCGACACCTCCGCCGCCGAGATTCGTTTCGCCCTGATCGACGCCCTCGCCGGCGGCGCCTCCGAGCCCGACGCGCCGCCCTTGCCCCTCGCGTACCTCGAACACGCCCTCGACGCCGTCGACGATCGCCTGCTCGCCTTGCTCGGCTCCCTCGGCCCCGAGGCGTGCGCCGACGATCCCACCCTGCCGCTCGTGATGCTCGGGCGCCTCGCTGAGCTCGCGCCGCGGATCGCCCTCGATCGCCGGCTCCTCGCCTTGCGTATCCCCGCGCAGAGCCTCGGCGCCGCGGAGGCGCGGGGCCCCTGGCTCGAACCCTCGGGGTTTTCTTCGTCGGGCCACCTCCTCCAGCTCGTCCCCTCACAATGGGCCTTGCCCGACGATCTCCGGCAGTATCGCGCCCTCGCCGGCGGCCTGCTCTATCGCGCCCGCTTCGGCCGCGAGCCGCCGCGCCTGCGCCCGCTCGTGCTCGTCCTCGACGTCTCGCCCACCGCCTTCGGCCCGGTCGAGGCCCTGCTCCGGCAAGCCGCGCACGCCCTCGCCGCGTCCCTGCTCGACGTCGGCCTGCCCGCCTATTTCATTGCAGCCGGCGGCAACAACGAAGCGCGGGCGATCGCCCACCGCGCAGACCTCTTCGAAGTGCTCACGGCCCGCGCGCGCGAGCCCGTGCATACCGGACAAACCATGGCCCTCGCCGCCGAACTCTGCACGTCCTTGCCCATGCACGGTCCGCTCGAACCCACGATCGTGCTCCTCTCGCATCCGTCGTTCGGCGAGGAGGACCTCGACGTCCCCGCGCCCAAGGACCTCGCCGGCTTTTTCGTGCATTACCCGGGCCACCCCCGGGAGCCCGCGTGGCAAAGGCGATGCAAGCGCGCCGTCTGCCTCGGCCCCGACGACGAAGGCCTGCTCGCGGCGGCCCTCGGGCAGGTGCTCGCATGACCTCGTCTCCGGAATGGCGCCCCGCGCGGTTTTACCGGACCGACGGCGCGCGCCTCACCTGCACCCTCTGCCCCTTCGCGTGCGCGCTCGCGGACGGCGATCGGGGCCGCTGCCACGTCCGGCAGAGGCGCGGCGACACGATGGAAACGGCGACCTACGCGACGTCCGTCCTCCACGCCCAGCCCATCGAGCGCAAGCCGCTGTATCACGTTCATCCCGGAAAAACCGTCCTCACCGTGGCCGCGCCGGGCTGCACGTTCGCCTGCACGTATTGCCAGAACTTCCCCCTCTCGCAGCACGGCCGCATCGAGGCGCCGTGGACCGCGCGTCCCATCACGGCGCGAGAGCTCGTCCGCGCGTGCGCGGAGAAAAACGCGCTCCTCGCCTTCTCGTACACCGAGCCCCTCCTCGCCGCCGAGCTCGCGCTCGACGTCGCCGAGCTCCAGGGCGACCCCGGCCCCGCCATCGTTTGGAAGACCAATGGGTTCGTCACGAAACACGCCGCCCGGCTCGTCGCCCCGGCCCTGCTCGCCGCCAACGTCGATCTGAAGACGCCGGCCGACCTTTCGCACCGCAAGCTCACGGCCGCGCCGCTCGCGCCCGTCCTGGAAGCGCTTTCCATCTGGAAAGAATGCGGCGTCTGGCTCGAAATCTCGACCCCGCTCATCCCGGGCCTCAACACGGACGACGCCTCGCTCCGCGCCCTCGCCGCGCTCGTCGTTTCGTTCGGCGCCGAGACCCCGTGGCACCTCGTCCGTTTCCACCCCGATTATCGCCTCCAGGAAGCCCCCCCGACACACCCCGACCTCCTCCGCCGCGCCGTCGCCCTCGCGAAGGACGCCGGGCTCGTGCACGTGTACGTCGAGCGCGCGCTCGGCGAGGACGGGCGCAATACATCTTGCGCGGGCTGTGGCCAGGCCGTGATTCGAAGAGACGTGTGGGCGCTCGCGGAGAACAACCTCCTTCACGGAACATGCCCTCATTGCTCACGGAAGGTCCCCGGGCGATGGGACGAGGTGCCGACATGACGAAACGCGAATTCGTCGAATCCCTGCCCGACCTCATCACGCCCGAGGAGTATGCGGCCGATCCCGAGGGCCGGAAGGTCAAGCTGCGCATCCGGCCGACGGCGGACGGCGTGGAGGTGATCGGCGACGCCGTCCGGCCCAAGGAGCTCGAAGAGATCCTCCTCGCCCTCGACCCGGCCGTCCTCGAGCAAATGCTCTGCGGCTAGCCTGCAAGTCCGGGCGTTCGTGGTAGGTTTGTACTCAAACCATGCCGTACCCGGGATCGCGTCCCCTCCGCGCGCACGAAACGATCCTCTCCCGCGCCCTGATCGCCGGCGCAGCGGCCCTCGCCCTCGGCCTCGTCACAGCCCCGTCCCACGCCGAGCCCGCGAGCGAGCCCCCCGAGGCGACCATGCCCTCGCCGCGCGGGCCGACGATCCCGCCCTATCCCGAGGGCGCGACGGGCGACGCCGATGTCATGCTCGCCATTCTGGTGCGCTCCGACGGCAAGGTCACCGAGGCCCGCGTGATCGAAGGGCCCGAGCCGTTCGCCAGCGCCGCGGCCGCCGCCGCCTCGTCGTGGGAGTTCGAGCCCGCGCGCCGCAATGGAAAACCCATCAGCGCCCGCATCCGCTTCCTCGTCTCGTTCCGCGCGCCCGCCCCCGTCCCCGAGACCCCCGCGCCGCCCGCGGAGACCTCCCCCGCGCCCGCGACAACCCCGGCCGCGCCTGCCCCGACCGCGCCGCCTGCCAAACCCCCGGCGCCCAAGGCCATCGAGGTCCGCGTCCAAGGTGAACACCAGGCGCCGACGACGCGCACGATGTCGCGCGTCGAGGTCCGCCAGCTCCCCGGCGCATTCGGTGATCCTTTCCGCGCCATCGAGGCCATGCCCGGCGTCACGCCCATCGCCTCGGGCGTCCCCTATTTCTTCGTGCGCGGCGCGCCGCCCGGCAACGTGGGGTATTTCCTCGACGGCATCCGCGTCCCGCTCCTCTTCCACGTGGCCGCGGGGCCAAGCGTCATTCACCCCGGCCTCGTCGATCGCGTGGACCTGTATCCCGGCGGCTTCCCTTCGCGGTATGGCCGGTTCACGGGCGGCATCGTCGCGGGCACCGTCCGCGAGCCCGAAAACCGCCTGCACGGCGAGGGCAACATCCGCTTGTTCGACGCCGGCGCGATGGTCGAGGCCCCGTTCGCGAACGGCCGCGGCGCCGCGCTCGTCGCTGGCCGATATGCATATCCCGAGCTGGTCCTGAAGCTCGCTTCCCCGGGCGTCGAGCTCGGCTATTGGGACTATCAGGCGCGGATCCATTACGACCTCACGCCCTCGGACCGCATCAGCGTGTTCGCCTTCGGCTCGCACGATTACCTCGCGCAGATCGATGAGGACGACGGCGAAAAGGAGGTCGTCGTCGCCGGCCAGTTCCACCGCATTGATTTTCGTTACGATCGGAAGCTCGGCAACCGCGGGAAATTGCGCCACGCGATCACGCTCGGCTACGACGAGAGCGAGGCCCGCGGCGGCGAAAACGCGGGCAAAACGTGGCTGCTCGGCTCGCGCACCGAGCTCACCTTGCGCCCCTCGGACCTCGTGACCGTGCGCGCGGGCGCCGACGCGTACGTCGAGCGCTTCAAGATCGACATCGAGGAGGACGACGACGACGCGCCGAGCCCGAACGACCTCGCGCTCCTGCGGCAGCTCACGAGCCGCGACGATTTCACCGCCGCCGTCTGGGCCGACGCCGTGATCCGCCCCCTGCCCGCGCTCGAGCTCGTCCCCGGCGTGCGCTCCGACATCTTCACGTCCGACGGCGTCGCCAAGGCGACCTTCGATCCGCGGCTCGCGAGCCGCCTCGAGGTCGGAAAACGCTTCACGATCGTCGGCGCGTTTGGCGTGTCGCACCAGCCCCCGAGCTTCCTCGGCGCGGCCCCAGGCCTTCAGATCGGGGGATTGCAGGGCGGCGTGCAAACGGGGCTCTTATCGAGCGCGGGCGTCGAGATGACCCTGCCCCTCGACATCACTGCGACCGTGACGGGCTTTCGTGGCGCGTTCTTCAACCTGAGTGATCCGATCGGCAATCGCCCCCCCGCGACGGAGCTCGGGTATGCCCGCCAGGCGGAGCTCCGCGGAACCGGCAGCACGTACGGCATGGAGCTTTATCTCCGACGCAGCCTCTCGAAGCGCCTCGGGGGGTTCCTCTCGTATACGCTCTCGCGTTCGCTCCGCCATATCGGAAACCAAACGTTCGAGTCGGCCTACGACCGGCGGCACGTCATGAACCTCGCGGCCTCCTACGACCTCGGCAGGAACTGGAAGATCGGCGGCCGCATCGTCTTTTACACGGGCTCCCCGATGATCCTCGATTACCGGGTCCGCCGCCGTGACCTCGGCCTGCCGGACGAACCCGACGAGGGACCGGATCTCCCGGACACCCCCGAGGACCACGCGCAACGCGAGGAGCTCCGGAAGCTGCTCGCGAACTACGTGCAGAGCCTCAACTTGCCCGACCGCCTGCCCGCGTTTTTCCGCCTCGACGTGCGTCTGGAAAAACGATGGACGTTCCCGAACGGTCGCTGGCTCTCGTTCACCGTGGAGGTCCTGAACGCGACCGCCGGCAAGGAGGTGACGCAATATGAATGCTCGTTCCAGGACGGATGCGCGCCCGAGGAGATCGGGCCGCTCGTGATCCCGAGCATCGGCGTCGAGGGCGGTTTTTAGCGGTTCAAGGTCCCAGGACGAGATATCGGATGCCGATGTCGCTCGTCGTGTTGAACTCGTAAAGCGCGACGTGGATCCGGCCGACCCCGTCACGGTCGAACGTGGCGCCGAACGGAGAAAACCCCTCCGTCACGACGGCCAGCTTGGGCCCGCTGGGAACAGGCGCGGCGACGACGAGTTGTCCCGCGGTCGGCGAGGCGAACTTGACCCTCGAATAAAAGAGACGCACGGCGCCCGCCTCGTTGGTCACGATTCCCAGCGGATATACCGTGGTGTCCTGTGGCACCTGTTCGAGGGGCATGACGGTCCACGTGTCCTTCCCTTCGCGCGTCGCGTACACGAGCTCGAACGTGAAATCCGAGAGCTGGCGTAATGCGAGGACGTGGGGTTTGCCCTGGGGGTTCACGACGTCCGCCGCGGTGGTGCCCAGCACGAGGCGATACGCGTCCGCTTGCAGGGTCCCCGCGCCGAGCGGCATGACGACCTCGTGCGCGTGCGGCGGCGTTTGCCAGTGAAGCTTCCACGCGCCATTCACGGCCTCCCACGCGATGAGGTGCGGCGCGCCCTCGGGCGAGACCACGACCGGGAACGGAAAGGGGGTCCCGCCCAGCGTTTCGATGGACCAGGACGAACTACCATATCGCCCCAAGAGGAGCTCGTCGCCGGGACCACGGAACCCAGCGAAGAACTCACCGGTTTTTCCGAGCGCGAATCCCCGGGCCAGGTGCGTTCCCTCCTCGGGGACGTCTCCGACGAGGCTCCACCCCTCCGTCGTGAACGACCACAACGAAGCCCCGAACGCTCCGTCGTTCACGAGCGCGACCGGAACATCCGGCGCAATCGAAACGAGCCCGGCCGTGGCCGAATCAAACGGCGTCGGGATCACCTGCCAGTCGCCCACGGCCTTGCGTACAGCGTAAAACCCTTTGTATTCGCCCGTGGCCGACGAAAAGAGGACCCGGGGGTGGCAGGACGCATCGAGCGAGAGCGCGGGGGCGTCGTTCCGATATGCGGGCGGAACGGCAAGCAGCTCCTCTTCGAGGACCTGGCAAGGCGCTTCCAGGCCGCAAAGCGGCTGCGCGGGGCCCGAAGGATTCGTGAGCGGCTTGCACAGCGCAGACGGACCCGCGCCCCAACCGCCCACGCCGGACGAGCCGCCGACGCCCCCGGAGCCGCCGGCGCCCGAGGCCCCGGCGCCGCCGCTCCCGGCCGTGGAGGTGTCGATCGTATCCACCACGGGCCCGCAGCCCGTGAGCCCAGCCGAGAAACCAAGAAAGGCAAGAAGGTACTTCATGGGCGCATGGTACCAGGAGCCCGGTCGGTCCGCGAGGCGCCAAAAAGCCTGTCAGGGGCTCGACAGGAGGGCGCTGATGAACCTGGACGCGTAACTCGACACGAGGAGATCCGGCAACGTGTCGCCATTCAGCCGCCCGACGGCGAGTGAATACCCGGACCACACGTACGGGAACGTCACCTCGGCGTTGAAGTGCCCCGCCGCATCCTGGAAGTGCAGCGGGATCTTTTGATCAAACGAGGCGACGCTCGCGATGTCGAGCCTGCCGTCGAGGTTCAAATCGACCAGGAAGACCTTCCGGAGCTGCTTGCCTGCGGGCACGAGCGTCGGCTCCGCGAGCTCGCCGGCCGGCATTCCCTTGAAGAGGCGCAGATCCGCGAGGTCCGTGAAGATGCTCGGCGCGACCACGAGATCGGTTTGTCCGTCCTCGTCGACGTCGCCGGCCGCGAGCGCGCCCACCTCGAAATCGCATGGCTTCGTGGCGAGCTTCGTGAAGGCCCCGTTGCCCGCGTTCTCGAACGTATCGATCCGTGTGCTGATCCCGAGGACGAGCTCGGGCAAACCATCCCCCGTACGATCCACGAGCGTCGCGGAATCGACGTCGAACCCGACGGCGATCGTGAACTTGGTCTTCGGCGAGAGTCCTCCCACGCCGTCATTGAGGAGGGCTTGCGCGTCGTAGGAGCCGACGAGGAGGACGTCGTTGTCGCCGTCGGCGTCGAGATCCTCGACGAAAAGCTCATGCGTCGCGTCAAGGACGCCCGGCACCGGCACGGGCGCGCCAAAATGGCCGACGCCGTCATTGTGGAGAACGTGCACCACCTGCGCGCCGAGCGAAAAGGCGAGGACGAGGTCGAGCGAGCCGTCGCCGTTCATGTCCCCGAGCGCGACCCGCGACGTCGACTGCGTATTCGGCACCTGCACCGGCGGGAGGAGGCGCCCCGTTCCATCATTCTGCGCGATCCAAACGCCGCCGCCTGCGAGCACGGCGTCGTCGTCGCCATCGCCGTCCACGTCGCCGAGCTGGATCGTTTTGGCAGAACCGTTCGCCACCACGACCTGGCGCGGGACAAACCCTTGGGGTCCGTTGGACACGAGCGCGTTCAGCGCCATACAGCGTGTTGAGGACGACGTCCTCGTCGCCGTCCTGCTCCAGATCGAGCGACACCATGGGCCCGGTCCAAACGCCTTCGGGGACCCATTGATCCGCGCCGAGCGCGAACGTGCCCGTGCCATCGTTCGTCAGCACGCTGAGCCCCTGCGGATCGCCGGCCTGGACATCTGCCGAAAGGAAAATATCCTTGTCGCCGTCGGCATCGGCGTCGATCACGAGGACCGGGGACGCGTCCTTGCCGACGGGCACTTCCTGCAGGGCAAATGTGAACTCGCCCGTGTTCCGGGCGATCACGATCTCGTCCTGCAATCCATCCGTCGTGAGCGCGTCGAGCAAGCCATCGCCGTCGATGTCGTCGAGCAGCACGTTCGCGCTGAACGATCCGGCGCCCGTCGGAATCGGGACTTCGATGGGCGCGGCGAACGAAAAATTCCCCAGGTTCTGGTAGAATCGCAGCGCGTTGGTCGTCGGCGCGAACGAGGCGAGATCCGGATCGAGATCCCCGTCGAGATCCCCGGCCACGATGACATACCCTTCCGGGTTCGTGGAGATCGTCTTCGGCGGCCCGAAGGTGCCGCCCATGTTCTCGCGCACGATCAGGCCGCCGAGGACGTCGAGCATCATGGCGAGATCCGGGTCCCCGTCGCCGTCGAAATCGGCAAGCGTGAAGGCGCCGATCGGCGCGTCGGGCGTCTGTATTTTGGTAAAATGGCCCGCACCATCATTTGTCCAAATGACGAGCGCGCTCGCCATGTCCTGGCCGAACGTCATCACGACGTCCGTGTCTCCATCCACGTCCACATCTCCGAGCGCCACCGCGCGGATCGGGGCCCCCGAGAAGATTGGCCTCGCGCCGAGGCTCCCGTCGCCGAAGTTCCGGAACCACACGAGGTGCTCGCTGCTCCAGGCGACGACATCAACCCGCCCATCGCCGTCGAGATCCGCCTTGCCCACGATCATCAGGTCCGAGGGCCCCGGGAACGAAGAGAAACTCGTGTAGCAGCGCTCGTCGGGGTTCGTCACGCCGTCGTGGCATCCATCCGACGTGCAATCGTTCCCGCAGCCGTCGTTATCGACCACATTGCCGTCGTCGCAAGCCTCGTTTGGATCCAGGACGCCGTCCCCGCAGACCTCCAGGGTGCAGTTCGACCGGCAGCCGTCGCCGCCGAGGGTATTGCCGTCGTCGCACGTCTCGAAGAGCCCCGTTTGCAGGATGCCGTCGCCGCACGTCTCGTACATGCAAAGAGAGTTGCAGCCGTCGCCATCCTCGTTGTTACCGTCGTCGCACTGCTCGTGCCCGGTGTCGTTGGTGATACCGTCCCCGCAAAACTCGAGCTTGCAGGCGGAATTGCAGCCGTCGCCGCCGAAGAAATTGCCGTCGTCGCACTCCTCGTCGCCTTCGAGCTCGCCGTCGCCGCAGAACGGGAGCCCCTGGCACTGGCTGTCACAGACAGCCGTGTCCGGCGGATCGCAGGTCTCGTACGGCGCCTCGATCACGCCGTTGCCACATTTCGCGAGCGTGCAGTCGTTGGGACACCCGTCGAGGTTGATGCCGTTCCCGTCGTCGCAATCCTCGCCCGGATCGACCACGCCATTGCCGCAGCTCTCCAGATCGCAGGTCGCGCTGCACCCATCGCCGTTCAGCTTATTGCCGTCGTCGCAATGTTCGAGCGGATCCACGACGCCGTTGCCGCACGCCTCGCCTCCCTGCTCGGGCACGCAGCCGGCGCTGCATCCGTCGCCGTCCTCGGTGTTGCCGTCGTCGCAGATCTCGCCCTCGCTCAACTCGCCGTCACCACACGCGGGGGGCTTCGTGGGGCCTTCGTCTCCACAGGCGATCGCGAGCACCAAAAGCGGGATGATGAGCAACGTCCTTCGCATGAGGCCTCCCGGAAGTGGGGAAAGGAAGTCCGCGCGAACGACGATTCCACAAGCCCCACGCACCGTCACGCGAATCCCGCGTCGAGCACGATTACCCCGCGCGCCGCTCCAGGATCGCGAGGCGCTCCCATTCAAAAATGCCCTCGTATTCGGTCGACCAGTACCGCGGGGCCCAGGCGTCCGCGCCCTCGTCCCGAAGGACGTCGAGCCCCGCGTCCCGCCCGAGCGCGGCGAGCTCCGCGGGCGCGACGAACCCACGAATGGGCTCGCCGAGCACCCGCGCGGCCACGCGCCCGCCCACGAGCAAGATCCGCTCGATCCGGGGCTCGCGTGGAGGCACGTACGTGAGCGCGAGCCGGCTGCCCGGCGCGCTCGCCGCGCCGACGGCGTGGAGCGTGCCCGCAATGGCCGCGCGCGTGAGATACACGGTGACGCCCTCCCATATCCAGAACGAGGGCGCGTCCGCGGAAAAACCTTCCCGCGCGAGCGATGCGCCGAGGTCGTCACGCTCGAAATCGACGGGCACGAGCCGCACCTCGCGCGCCTTGGGCTCGATCCGCGCGGCCCGCAGGCGCGCCCGTTTGTCGCGTTGTGTGCTCGGGTGATCCACCTCGAAGACGGCCGCGTCTCCGAGCTCGTCCATCCGATACGCGCGCCCGTCGAGGCCCGCGCCGAGCACGACGAGCTGCCGCACGCCCGCGGCGAGGCTCTCGCGGAGCGCGTCGTCGATCGCCCGCGTCCGCAGCGCGACGTGGTACGTCATGCCGAGCGACGCGAGGCCGAGCCCGCGGTGCACGAGCCCGGTCGCGCGCTCCGAGACCGCCGCGCGGGCCGCGATGCGCGCCGCGAGCGAAAGCGGCCGCGGGACGAGCGCGCCCGCGATGGGATCGTGCGCACCCGCGAAAGGAGCCGGAAGATCGGTGTAAACCGCCCGGATCGTGGCCACGGCCATGGATGTCAAGCTGGGACGACCGTCGTGCACGGACCCTTGATACCACGAACGTGAGCCTTGCGCGTGGCCTCCGCGCGGGTGCATGATGGGCTCGATCGAAGGGCGCGCGTAGAGACACCGAGATGGACGTCGTCCTGTCGAAATCGTGGCTCCGGCCCCTCCTTTTCGTGCCCATGGGCCTCGTGGTCCTCGCGGGCGTGCTCGTCGAGGTGCTGAAGCCGCTCTACGAGCTGCCGAGCCGAAGCGGGATCGTGCCTTTCCTGTCGATGAGTTACGAGGGCAACGTGCCGACGTTCTACACGGCGGCGCTCCTCGGGCTCACGTCGCTCCTGCTCGCGCTTGCCGCCGCAGCGACGCGGCGGGCGGGTGAGCGGTTCGTCGCGCACTGGTGGGGGCTCTCGGCGGGCTTCGCCTACATCGCGGTGGACGAGGTCTTCGAGTTTCACGAAATGGCAGGCACATTCGTGGAGCTCTCGGGCGTCCTCTACTTCAGTTGGGTGATTCCGGCCGCGGTCGTGGTGCTCCTCGTGGGCCTCGTGTACGTCCCGTTCCTGCGGCATCTGCCGCTGCGGACGAGGATCCGGTTCCTCGTCGCGGGCGCGATTTACGTGGGCGGCGCCGTCGGGATGGAGCTGCCGCTCGGATACTGGACCGAGCAGAAGGGCATGCACAACCTCGGCTACGGGCTCCTCGACGCGGTCGAAGAGTCGCTCGAAATGCTTGGCATCAACCTGTTCGTGCTCTGGCTCGTCGATCACCTCGCGGAGAAGGGCGTCACCCTGCGCTTCGCGAACCCGGCGCCCGAAGCGCCGGCCGAGCCCGCGCCCGAGGCCGAAGCCGCGGACGCGCCATGACCACGCTCGATGCGACGAGGCCCGCCGAGAGCGCCAAGCAGGCCCGCTCCGTCTACATCGCGGGCCCCGTCTACGATTGGGTGTTTTTCCTGCTGCCGCCGATCGTCTCCGTGCTCGTCGGCGCGCTCGTCTCGGGCACGTGGATCGCCACGGACCGATTCTGGCTCGCGGGCAAGCGGGTCACCTGGAGCACGCTGCTGCTCGGGATCGTCGTCAACGCCCACCTCGTCGCGGTGTTCGTCCGCAGCCACCTCAATCCGGACGTCTTTTCGCGCCACAAGATCCGGTTCGTCGTCGTCCCGATCGCCGCATTCGCCGCGATGATGACCTCGATGTGGGCCGTGGTGATCGCCACGGTGCTCGTCACGTTCTGGGACGTCTATCATTCGGCGCTCCAGACCTTCGGCCTCGGACGCATTTACGAGCGGAACCAGGGCAACGATCCCACGACGCTCCGCAGGCTCGATCTCGGCCTGAACCTCTTGCTCTACGCCGGCCCCATCGTCTCGGGCGCCACGATGCTGGCGCATTTCCAGAAGTTCGAGCTCTTCGAGGACGTCGGCGCCCTCTTCCTCACCGAGATCCCGACCGCGATGTCGGCCCACCAGCGCCCCATCGCCTGGGCCGTGATCGTCGGCGGAGGCCTCTTCCTCGTGTATTACGTGGTCACCTACGTGCGCCTCGCGCGGCGCGGCCACGTGGTGAGCTTTCCCAAGGTGTTTTTGCTCGCCACGACGGGCCTCTGCTCGATCTGGGCGTGGGGGTGGAACCCGTTCGGGCAAGCCTTTCTCATCATGAACCTCTTTCACGCGGTGCAGTACTTCGGCCTCGTCTGGTGGTCCGAGCGGCGCGTGCTCGTCCAAAGGTTGCGGCTCCAACAATTCCGGCACGGCGCGCCCCTCGCCGCCGCCGTGTTCGCCTGCGTGACCCTCGCGTACGGCGCCGTCGCCGAGATCACCTCCGACGGGAGCCGCGCGCTCTGGAGCCTCGTCCAGACCGTCGCCCTGATGCATTTTTTCTACGACGGTTTCGTTTGGTCCGTCCGCAAACGACAAATATGACGCATCCGCACGTCGAAAGGCCCCTGCCCATTCCAGTGACCAGGGGGCATTCCCACCCCGCGCGCGCTCCGGAGGCCTGAAAAGGCAAGGATTCGTCGGGATGGATATCGCGGAGCGGAACGATTCTGGGTAAGATGGCCGGGATGCGACTCGAAAAGCTCCTGCACTCCACGCTCGTCGCGCTCTCGCTCGCCGCGGTCGCGGCGCTGCCCGCGTGCTCGAAGACAGAAGCCAAGGCCGAGGCCGAGGTGACGGCCGAGAACATCGCGGCCGAAGACGCGATCACGGAGCAACACGAAGCTGCCACCGTGACGTGGGCCGTCGCGCCGGAAGGCAAGGTGAAGGCCCGCTTCAAGGCGCCCGACGGGGCGCCGCTCGACGACGGCGTGACCGGCACCGTCACCGTGAAGCCCACGCGCAAGGGCGCGGAGCCCGTGAGCGCGAAGCTCGTCTTCGACGCGAAAGCCGGCGTCCACACGGCCGACATCCCCAAGCTCGAAGACGACCTCACCGAGGTCAGCTACGACGTCCAGGTGAAGGGCAAACCGCTGAAGAGCACGCTCTACGTGCCCAAGGGCGGCACGCACGAGCTCGTCGCGACCGCGAAGGTCAACGCCGACGTGAAGATCCCCGAGGGCAAAAAAGGCCCGAACGGCGGCATCCTCCAGGTCGCGGGCGACGATCTCATCGAGGTCGTGGCCGACGTGAAGACGGGCGAGACACGCGTCTTCGTGCTCGACGACGATCTCAAGCCGATCCCCGTCGGCAAGCGGAAGGTGAAGCTCGGCGTCGTGGCGAGCGGTCCCGAGTTCGTCGAGCTCGACGCGGAGCCGAAGGGCCTCTACTTCACCGGCAAGCTCGTCGTGAAGACGAACCCCCACAAGCTGACGGTCATGGTCTACCCGGAGGACGCGCCGGCGCCGGTCGTCGTGCTCTGCGGCTGGCACCCCGGCGCGGTCGTCGTCGTGGGCCCGAGCGCGCCCGTGGTGGGCCTGTTCGTCGTGGCGAACTGGGCCCCGGTCGTCGTCGTCCCCACCCCCGGCGTCGTGGTCGTCGGCAAGGGCAAGGGCAAGGGCAAGTGGCACTGGAAAGGTCCCCACAAGAAGGGCGCCAAGGTCCACATCCACTTCTGAGCGTTCGTCCCCCCGGCGAGGCAGGACATCCGCCTCGCCCGCGCCTCCGCGCTCGCCCGAGCGCGCCGTCGACCCGCCGTCAAGGAAACACTTCGCTGAGGAGCGCGTCGGCCGCGACCGGCTTGACGTAATGCCGGGAAAAACCCGCCTCGAAGGCGCGGCGTTTGTCATGCTCCTGGCCGTAGCCGGTCACCGCGACGAGCGTGATGCGCTCGCCGTAGGCCGTGCGGAGCTCGAGCGCGAGCTCGTAGCCGTCCATGACCGGCAAGCCGATGTCGAGGATGCCGATCTCGGGCCGGAACGTCGCCGCGAGGGCGAGCGCCTGCGGGCCGTCGTGCGCGACCACGACCTCGTGGCCGTGGCTCGTGAGCACCTCGGCGAGCATCTGCGCCGCGTCGCGGTTGTCGTCGACGACGAGCACGCGCCGCACCTTGCTGAGCCGCGGAGAGACGGGCGCAGGGAGGTCCGGCGAGGACGCGCGGCGCGGCGAGAGCGCAGGGAGGCGCACCTCGAACTCGCTGCCCCTGCCCGGGCCCTCGCTGCGCGCGCTCACCGCGCCCCCGTGCAGCTTGACGAGGCTCCGCACGAGCCCGAGGCCGAGCCCGAGCCCACCACCCGCACGATCGGCGCCACGCGCGCCCTGCACGAAGAGGTCGAAGATCACGGGCAGCATCTCGGAGGGGATGCCGCTGCCGTCGTCACGCACCGTGACCACGACCTCGTCCCCCTCGCGCCGCGCGGCGACCGCGATGTGCCCGCCCGCGTCCGTGTACCGGGCCGCATTCGTGAGCAAATTCGCGAGGACTTGCGCCATGCGGGTCTCGTCCACCTCGACGACGAGCCCCTCGGCCGGCACGTCCACGCGGAGCTCGTGCCGCTTCTGCTCGAAGAGCGGGCTCGCGATCTCGATGGCCTGCGAGAAGACACGGGCGATCTCGATGGGCCGCGTGCTGAGCTGGATCTTGCCGCGCATGATGCGCGAGACGTCGAGCAGGTCGTCGACGAGCGAGACGAGGTGCTGGACCTGGCGCTCGATGACGTCACGCTCGCGCTCGAGGCCGTCCGTGCGCCCCTTGAGGCGCATCAGGTAGAGCGCCGTGAGGATCGGGGAGAGGGGGTTTCGAAGCTCGTGCCCGAGGAGCGCGAGGAACTCGTCCTTGCGCCGATCGGCGTCGCGCGCGATCTCGTACGCGCGGCGCAGCTCCGCCTCGGCCTGCTTGCGATCCCCGATGTCCATGCAGATGGACAGGCACTGGACGCTGCCGTCTCCATGCACGACGGGCGCCGAGTAGAGGGACATGTCGATGCTGTGGCCGAGCTTGTGCTTGCGCTCGACCTCGATGTCCGAGAGCACCTCGCCCTGCGCGACCCGCGCGAGGAACGCCTCGGTCTCGTGAGGTTTTTCCGTGATGGGCAAGAAGCGCCCCACGGTCTCGGCCGCGGACCAGCCGAACATGCGCTCGGCCGCGGGGTTCCAGACGCGCACGGTGCCGTCGGTGTCGAGGATCATGGCCGCCACGGGGCACGCCGCGATGAACGCGGTGAGCGTGCGGTTCTCGTGCTCGAAGGCGGCGTGCAGCATGGCCCGGTCG
The DNA here is from genome assembly GCF_005144585.1 of Polyangium fumosum. Lineage (GTDB taxonomy): Bacteria > Myxococcota_A > Polyangia > Polyangiales > Polyangiaceae > Polyangium > Polyangium fumosum. Next base: position 99,323 of record NZ_SSMQ01000031.1, read on the forward strand.
AGCGCGACCGCGCTCCTGTGCACGAGCTCCTCGGCGATCGAAGCGCCGTCCGCGTCGAGCGCGCCCTCGGCGCCCCAGCCGAAGAGGAGCACGCCGATCGTGCGGCCGCGAGCCACGAGCGGGTGGCAGAGCAGCGAGCCCGGCGTGACCACGCCCTCCCCGCTCGCGGCCGGGAAGCGCGCCTCGATCGCGGCCCTCGACGAGAGCCGCAGGCGCTCGCCCGTGCGAAAGGTGAGCGCGAGCGGGCTGTTCGCGTCGACGGGGAACGGCTGGCTCGGCGTGCGGCTCGTCCACGACGCGGCGCCCTCGTGCTCCAGCACCACGAGCCTTTGCCCGTCCGGCGTGGGGATCGCGAGGACCGCGCGATCGGCCGTGAGGGCCGCGCGGGCGTCGACCACGACGGCGCGCGCGACCTCCAGCGGCGTCGTGGCCGCGGCGAGCGCGGCGGTCGTGTGCTGGAGGCGATCGATCCGCTGGGCGACACGCGCGAGCTCGGCGCGGGCCTTCCGCTCGGCGTCGAAGAGACGCGCGCGATCGAGGGCGAGCGCGCACTGGCGCCCGAGCGTGACGGCGAGCGCGCGGTCCTCGTCGGTGAAGCGCACGCTCGGCGGGAAGCTGAAGCCCATCCCGCCGAGGACACGATCGCCCACGAGGAGCGGGAGCGCGATGCGGGGTCCACGCGGCCCGACCGTGGCGCGCGCGGCGTCTGGACAGGTGGCCGCCCACTCCGCTTCGGTCTCGATGAACACGGGCGCTCGTCGTTGCACGGCCATCGCGATCGGGGTCGATGCGCTCCGCGCGTGCCTTCGCCACTGCGCGAGCACCTCGTCGGGCATGCCCTTCGCGTCGAGGATCACGAACTCGTCGCCCTCGACCATCGCGACGACCGCCGCGCTCGCGCCGAGCGCAGCCGCGCCGAGGTCGAGGATCACCTTCGCGACGGCGTCTTCGCTCGTCGCCGTGAGGAGCGCGATCGTGATCTCTTCGAGGCAAACGAGCCGCCGGAGCGCGCCACAAGGGTGCGTCTCGCCCGCCCGCGCGGCAGCTCCGCTTTCCTCCCGTACCTCCCGTACCACTGAGGATCGAGCGTCCGAGGTGAAGAAGAGATCGCTCCCCGTATCCCCCTCCCAATGTCCAGCACGATCCATGATTTGTAGGAAATCTTCCCCGCTTGGGCCGAACCGCGAAACCCGTGAAGATCCTGATCCTCCGTCGGGGAATTCCGCAGCGGGATGGGCTCGTTCCTGCGCGAAATCACCGGGGAATTGCGTCCTTCAGCGCCTCGAGGGCGGCCGAGAGATCCCGCACGCAGCGCGGCAAGGCGGCCGGATCGGGGCTCGCCGCGAGCGCGCGCGCGGCCTCGGGTGAGACCCCGACGAGCAGGCACTCGGCCCCGACCAGGCGGAGCGCGCGCGAGAGGCGCAGGATGAGCGCGAGGGCCTCGTCGTCGATCAGGCGCGCGCCGGTCACGTCCACGATCACGCGGCGCGCCGATCGTTCCCAGGCCGCGCGGAGCGCGCGCTCCTCGATGTCCGCCGCGCGCGCCCGATCGATGCGGCCCACGAGCGGCAGGAGCAGGACGCCCGGGAGCACGGGCGCGAGGGGCGCGCCGAGCTCGCGGATGAGCGCGTGTTGCGCCTCGATCCGCGCCTCCTGCCGCGCGTGCGCCTCCTCGAGCTCCATGTGCTCGACGAGCGCCTCCTCGGCGAACGCGCGGGCCCGGATGGACTCGTCGAGCGCGCGCTCGAGCTCGCCGAGCTCGTCGTCCTCGAAGGTCGAGAGCCCGACCTCGGGCGCGCCCCACGCCATGTCGGCGAGCCGGTCGAGGATCCGCTGGATGCGTTCCCGGGCAGGCGCGGGAAGGCTGCTGCACGGCGGCGGCGGACGGCGCTCGGCGCGATGGGCGCAGAACGGCGCGGCGCGTACGGCGCCGAGCGGATCGTCGAAGGAGAAGCCGCGCACGTCGTCGAGGCGCGGGGCGGCGTCGTTCATGCCGAGGCGCGCCGCGAGCCCGCGCGCCGGCTCGGCTTCGAAGATCGCGCGCGCGGAAGCGTGGTGCTCGACGTCCCCCGCGAGCTGCCCCCAGCGCTGCATTTGCGCGAGGATCCACACGCCGTATTCGACGAACGGCGTGGGCGTGAAGCCGATGCGCTCGGGGCCGAGGGGATCGCTCGGGCTCATGGGATCGCCGGCGAGGCCTTTTTCCAGGGCGCCGCACACCTCCGCGGGCAAGTAGCCTCGGGCGACGACGAGGCCCGCGGCGGCGCGACGGCCTTCGGGCTCCATCCGCTCGAGCTCGGCCTGGGCCTCGACGACGGCTTCGAGCAGCGCGCCGGCGCGCTCGGGCCTCTCGCGCCAGAGCCTCGGCCCGAACGAGAGCGTGCAGCAGGGATGGCCCTGCCAAACCTCGCGGCTCTGCATGCAGTCCACGCCGCCGCCTCGATCCACGACGAGCTGCGCGAACGGCTCGGGGAACATCGCGCCGTCGATGCGCCCGAGCGCGAGCCAGCGCGGCATGCGCGGCGGCGGCACCTCGCGGATCGCCACGTCCTTGAGCGGATTCACGCCTCCACGCGCGAGCCAGTCGCAGAGCAGGTAATACTGCATCGAGAAGCGATGCGGCACGCCGAGCACCTTGCCGGCGAGCTCGCGCGGCGTGGTGATCCGGCCGAGGGCCTTCGCCACGACGAGCGTGCTGCCGTTCTGGTTTTGCAGGGCGCGCACGCGGATGGGGGCGGCGCGGCCGTCGATCCCGAGGCCGGTGGCGAGGGCGAGGGGCGCGAGGAGGTGCGCCGCGTCGACCTTGTCGTGCGTGAGCAGACGCCGCACGGCGTCCCAGCTCGGGGCCCGGCGGAGCTCGACGGAGAGCCCCTTCTGCTCGAAAAAGCCGCGCGCCGCCGCATAAAGGAGCGGCATGCTGCAAGCGATGGGCACATAGACGATACGAAGGGTCATCCGCCCCCGGTCTCCTCGTCCCCCCCCGATCCTCCGCGGCTGAGCATGGGTCTCATCGTGCAGGCGTGGGAGCCGGGGCGCCGCCCCGGACCCCGCGGGGGCTATCCGCCCCTCGACCCGGACCAGGGCCAAGCCCTGGACCAGGATCGACAGCGCGCTATGCGCGCTGTCGCCAGGGAAGAAGTCTCTAGCCGTACGGCCAGCGCTGCGGTCTCGGCTGGCTCGCGTCGCGCGCTCAGCCCTCGTTCGAGGGCGCCGCCGACGTCGTTTGGTCGGCGGGCGTGCTCGTGCCGGACGCGGGGGCCGGGTAGCGCTTCGCGAGCGCGTGCAAGGACTCCAGAAGCGCCTGCGCCCGCGGTTGATCGCCGGGCGTCCCGCATCGAATCGCCCATGCAATCGAGTCTGCCACGGCCGCGAACGTCGTCGAGCAGGCGCCGAGCGCGGCGCGCCGTCGCTCGCTCGGCCGTCGCCCCGTGCCCTGACCGTGACCGATCGCGTCGGCCAACGCGTCCGTCGTCTCCTCGATTTCGGCGATCACCCCATCGAGCCCGAGCAAATGGATATCCGCGGCGTGCTGTGCCTCCTTGGCGAGCTGCACCTGCGTGCGACCGAAATCAACCTCCTGTTGATACCGGAGCTTCGTCTGTCCGCTGCCTGCGCCGAGCAAGAATGCCTTTTGCAAGCGCGCCGAGGCCGCGCGCTTCTCGGGGTCCTTGTCGTGGCTCGCGAGGAGGAGGCCCCCGAACTTCTTCTGCGTGCCATCCCAGGCGCCATCCACGTCTTTCGCTGCGTCCGCTCCGCCGCGGGCGGCGCCGAGTTCGGCGAGCGTCCAGCCGATGCGCAGCTTCCAGGCGACCTGCAAGGGGGCCTCGCATAAGGGTTTGGCCGGCCCTTGGCCGCCGCCCTCGAAGTCCTTGGAATCGACGAGCGCCCACTCCCCCTGCGCTAGCTCCTGGGCGAAGCCGTGGAACCCCTCCTCGGGGACGTGCGCGTAGCTCGGTTCCGACATTGGCGTTTCTCCTCCGCGCGAGAGGGTACGCAAGGACCGCTCCCCTGTAAAGATGTCGCAGGCGGAAACGCCGCGAACCCGCGGCGCGGAGGTCGGATTCACCCCGCGAACACGTACGACGGCCGGCAGCAGAACGTGATCGCGTTGTCCATATCCGCCATGGCCCCGCCGAACGGCTCGCCGCCGCTCGCCTCGCAGGTCCCGGCCATGTACATCGCGGGGCTCGCCTCCTTGCTGCCGAGGGCGCGGCCGGAAGGGAAGATCGGGTCGCAATCCCCCCCCACTGATGCGGTCGACTTCTCATGGAACTGCGCCGCGCACGCTCCATCCTCGAACAACCGCAACGACGAAACGCACGCCCCGCCATTCGGCGCCCCGCACGCGCATTCCGTGCACCCACGCCCCTCCTTCACCTCTTCCGGGTACATCCAGCGCGCCGGCTCGCCCTGGTAATGCATGGGGCACTCCATGTGGATCCCCTCCCGCCAGATACAGACCCGATAAGGAAGCAGCACCTGCGGGAGGCACATCTTGCCGGGATTGTCGCAGAGCGAAGTATCATTCTCCCCGCGACAGGCAAGACTCGTCGTCTGCCATTTCGTGATGCGTCCGACGACCTTGGGCACCTCGACCACATCCACCTCGCACTTCTCATTTTGCGGCGGCGGCAACGGCCCGATCTCGATCGATTGCAGGCACGGCACGCCGCTCCCGGGCGGGCACTCGGCGCCCTGGGGCAAGGCATTCACGGCGGTGCAGCTCCCGTCCCATTCGGACGGGCCGTCGAAGGGGACCGTCGTGGCGCTTTGGTCGTCGCACGTCCCCGCGCGGATGGTGATGGACGTGGGGACGGGGTCGCAATCGCCGGTCGCGGGCTTGCATTCGCAGGCGTCACACGTGGCGGGGGGCGCGATGAGGTCCGAATACATACGAGCCTGCACGGCGGGCGCCGTGTCGGCGAGGCATTTCGGCTGGTTCTCCTCGCCTTCGACGTTGTCCCCGAACCACACGACGAGGGGTTCATTGGGATGCCAGTGGATCGCGTCGTCCCCTTCCGGGAGGGGGACACACGTATGCGTGTCCATCGGGCAGCGGCCGTTGTCCGCGGTGGGGCCGTCGGTGCCGGCGTCGCCCGCGTCGGCAGCGGGGGCGTCGGTGCCAGCGTCTTGGGCGCAGATGGGGGTGGGGAAAAAAGTATCTGGATTGCACCTGTTCTCCGCGTCCTGCGGGACCCCGCCGCATCCGGCCCCGATCGACGCGGCGCCCCCGACCATGAGTCCTACCAGCGCGAGCGCGGTACGAATCCTCGACTTGTACATGGAGTGATGGTCGCGGGTTCGTCGGGGAACTGTCAAGTGTTCTCCGACGAACTCTAGAACTTTCTTAATAGCGCGAGCGACGTGCTGATCATCACCGCGGGTTGTTCCACCAGCACGGTTTGTCCGACGACGATCCGCGTCCCCCGAGAGAGCCCCAAGACATCCCCGGCCACCTGGAGGCCCCACGAGGAACCCAGGTCAAGCCGAGCGCCCAGCCGCCCGCCAAAGCCGGGGCTGAAGAAAACATCCGACCCGCGTTCGTACTTGGTTTCATCCCAGTTGACTGCGATGACCCCGAGGTGCCCGAGCCCGCACCCGAGGAAGTAGCGCCAGTTCGCACATAGTCCCAGCACGCCTCCCGCCGTCATCGTGGTGATCGCTTCTCCCTTGACACCCCCCGCAAGCCATGCTGCCCGCCCCTCCAGCTCCACCGACACATGCTCATGGAGCCGCAAACCCCCCGTAATCGAAGCGCCCACCGCAGGCGCCCACGTCGCCGCGCCAAACACCACGACCGGCCCCACGCCAACGAAGCCACGCATCGGCTTCTTCTCTGCGTCGCTCGGCTTCGCCGGCTGCTCCTCGTACCCGTACGGATCCTCCTGCTTCGTGTACCGCTCGACGTAGACGCCGAGCGCGCTCTCGGCCTTCGCCTTCGTCGCCGCGAGCGGCACAGGCGGGGCCACGGGGACGACCGCCGGCGCGGGCGCGGGCTCCACCTTCGGCGCCGGCTCCACGTTCGGCGCCGGCTCGGGCAGCTTCCAGCGGAGGTTCGCGTACACCTCGCCGCCGGCCGGGCAATTCACGACGTCCCGAGCTTCGCCGTGCTCTTTCGATTGCCCGACGATAACCAGGCGGCCGGGGACCTCGAACATCCGGAAAAACGCACCGAGCTTCCGTGAGACAGGATCTCCGTTGACCGTGACCGCGGCGTCCTGGAGGTTTCCTGCGACGTGGAGCAGGCAGACACGCGCGCGCACGGCGAGGATTCCGCGCATGATCCTTTCCTTGTCTTTCGCGTCCTTTCCGGCGCCGCCCTCCAGCGCCTCGATCAGGAGCGCCGTCGCCGAGACGGGCCTATCGATCTGTAGAAGATAGAGCCCGACGCGCGCGGCGAGCTCCGGGTCCGGGTGGAGATCGTAGGCACGCCGATACGCCTTCACCGCCTCGTCGACCTGCCCGCGCGCCCGCGCCGCGTCGCCCAGCTCCACCAGAACCTTCCATGCCTTCGTGACGGCCTCCGGGGACGGGGGAGGTGGCTCCGCCGGTGATGCTGCATCGGGCGGGGCTGTGTCGGGCTCGTCGGCATAGGCGACGGGGGCGAGGAGCGAAAGGCAAAGGAGCGGGGCGAGGGATTGGGCGCGCGGCATGGCGCGAAGAGGATACCGCAACCCACACCGGAAAAGGGGAGGCCGACGCAAAACGGAGGTGTCAAGCACGGGGACAAACTTTCTGTTCTGGGTCGAACGGGCGGGGGGCGGGGGATCACTTGCCGTCGAAGCGGAAGAGCCAGGCCTCGGCACGCTCCTTGTTCATGCGCAGACCCGGGCCGCCAAGGTGAAACCCGCCGTGTTCCTTGACCTGGATCTTCTTCAGCACCTTCGCGAGGGTGACGTAGTGCCGTGGCCAGCGGTTCTGCGTTGCGTCGCCGACCTCGGGGTGCGGACCGGCTTGGATCATCAAGCCGCCGTCGTACTTGTAGAAGGGAAAGTTCGGCTCATCGAGGCGGATGCGTAGGTAGTCGTATCCTCCAGCCTCCTCGACGAAGTGATCGGAGAGGATGGTCAACCAGTTCACGCCCTTGATGCCATGCTGGCACTTCAACCCATGGGAGATTGGTGCATTCACCTCGATGCCGGGGAAGCGGGAAGCCAGCGGAGTCACGAGCACGCAAGATTGCTCTCGCGCAGCAAGGCTGACTGGTTCAAGAAAACCGACGCCGGCATATCCGTGGAAAGGCTTGAGCCTTTGGGCTGCATGTAGGACGCGCTGCTGAAAGTCGCCGGGATGATCGGCGAGCCATCGCAGCGGGTAGTAGAAATATAGGTGACCCAAATCGTCCTTATGATTGAGGCCCCAGTATTCACCACCGAACGCCTGGATCTGGATGTCGGACGCAGCCCGCTCGCTCTCGCCTCCATGAATGCCGATGCCCCACTCCTGCCCGTCCGGATTGTCGGGCAGCCACGCGCGAGGTAAAGCAACGCGTCTCTTCTGGATAGCGTAAATCGGCGCGCGGTCGGACCGGTGATCTCGTATCCACTTGAGCTGGCCTTCGAACTGATGCAGGTACTCGTCGGCGATCTCTGTGACGGCCTCACGAACGGGACGCGTCCACGGTTCACGGAAGTAGAAGTAGGCCATCAGCCCGATCATCAGCGCGGGTCGGCCATCTGTGTCCCGTATGCAGAGCAGATCGGAGAGCGACTTCAGGTCTTCGTCGGGCAGCATATTCGACATGTTTCGATATTCCTCGCTCTAGGGTATGGGGGTCGCTCGGCTGAAGAGCGGCCCCAGCCGCTTCACGAGCTCGATGACGAGCGGCGGGATCGCGGCGTCATCCGCGAAGCCGCCGACGGCATCATCCAGCAAAAGAACGACGATGAGCGCCGCAATCACCGCTGTCCCGACCACGTCGGTCGCCGGGACGCGCACGGGCTCCTTCTCCTTGCGATCGGAGCAGTGACATGGATTGTCAGGCCCCCACTTCTCTACTTTCGTGGGGTCTCCAGCGATCCTCTCGTAGGCCGTCTGCTGTCCCTCCCACCAATCATCCGGCGGAAACTTCACCTCGATGATCCTGTCGATGTTGTCCTGCGTCGGCGGCTTGCTCGGATCCTTGACCAGAACATTGTCCGGGATCTTCGACCCTTCCGGCTTCCTCCCCGTCTGCCTCCAAGGCTCCTTCCGGCTCATGATCGGCGTCGGCGGGTTCGTGCTCATGTCGTACGGCACCTCCGACCAGATGTGCGTCGTTCCGCGTGCACTCTGCTCATACAGTCGAATTTTCCGGATGTAGCACTGTTGTGGCTCCCTGGTCCCGTCCCCTCGCCGGGCATCCTTGCACTCACAAATAAACCTACAAATCAACACCTCATCCGGCACCGACCCCACCGGCGGGATCCCCCCGATCCACCCCATGACCGGCAGCCGCGTCCGCTTCGGCAGGTGCTCCTCGTACGCCGCGGGCAACACCGGCGGCACGGGCACAGCCGGCGCGTTCGGCGCCCCCGAGCCTCCAACCCCCGCATTCTCCACGAACGGCGACGCGAACACCGCCCCCGGCGTCGCCCTCACGAACGCGCCCCCGCTCTGCATCGACGCGTCCGCCGCCGCGAGCAGGAGCTTGTCGAGCGCGACCACGTAAACCTGTGCGCCCACGCTTATGCTCAGCGTCCCGCGGACATCCACGTTCAGATCACCGCCGATCGTCACCGAGGCCGGCCCGCCGATCTCCGCCTTTAGCTCCCCTTCCACCCTGCTGTGCTCGTCTCCCCGCACCTCGTCGAAGCGACTCCCCTTGATCGCGATATGCTCATCCGCGCCCACCGCGCGCTGCCGGTTCCCGCCGACGAGCTCCCGCTCGTCTTGCCGCACCCACGTTTCCCGATCGCGCTCGGCGCGCTGGTAAACCAGCTCCTCCCCCTTGCGATCCTCGAAGCTCAACTCGTTGACCCCGTCGCTCTCCGGTGTGCTCCGCGTCCGAATCACGGTCTTCGTCTGGTTCCCCGGCAAAACATACGGCGCAGGCGTGAGCGCGTTCGGCACTTGTCCGACGATGATCGACTCATCGGGGTTTCCTTCGAGAAACCCGACGAGGACCTCCTGCCCCACGCGCGGAGTCGCATGGATTCCATATCCTGCGCCCGTCCAGACCTGCGAAACGCGGATCCAGCACGACGTCTCGCCCTCGTGATCCCATGAGGACCCCACCTTGATCGACCCGTGCTCGTCCTTGAACTTCGCTTCCTTTTCCGCAGTCTGCGCGGTACCCTGGAAGCCAGGAGTACACCATGCGAGCGCTTGGCCTTCGTCTCTCCCTCGTCGCCCTGTTCCTTGCCCCCGGCGGATGTTCAGACTACGACGACCTCCCGCCGTGCGATCAGAAGGCGATCGCTTGCCAGAACAGTTGCTTCAAGTCCGGGGCCGGCTCCGCGTGTAGCACTTGCTGCAACGATGCCCAGAAGGCGTGCACGAAGGGCGAACATTACAGCTTCTTTTGGTGTCCCGGGAAGGAATAGCGGGCCAATGCAGCTCCCCTATGTTCCAGGTCTGGAGGCCGTCATGAAAAAGGCGTTGCTCGCGCTCGTGGTGTTGACCTCCCTCGGCAGCTCGCGCCCGGGCTGCGGTACGTACAGGCCGAAGCGCGACCGAGCTGAGGACGAAGAGAAGAAGCCGCTGAAGGTCCAAGAACATTGCAACAAGCTATCACACGAGTGCTTTTATAGCTGCTTCCGGCGAGAGGCGCGCTATAGTTGCGCTGTTTGCTGCAATGATAATGTCATCCTCTGCGACAACAATGAAAAATACGACTTCGCGCCGTGTGAGCTGATCGACCCGGCCCCGGCGCCCGACCCCGGTCCCAGCGACGCCGGCTCCGATGCTGCGCCCGGGAATGCACCCCGGTCCGGTTCGACGAACTGAGAGCACGAGGACCGAGCCGCAGCCGTCGCGAGGAAGAAGAAATCGCTCTCCCCATACTGGACGCGGTACTCCAGCACCGGGAAAGCCGCGGGATCGAGGCGCCATTCATGGTCGACGAGCCAGTCCTCGAGGAGGCGCTTCACGATCGCCGGAACCGTCTGCCGCTGAAAAATGCGATAATCTCTGTTCTGCGTGAGCAGGGAGAGCCGCGGGACGATGCGGATCTCATACGTCGAGAGCCCGGAAAGCTCCACGGCGGTCTGCTCAATGCGCTGCACGAGCCCCGTCCATGCGCGCTCACCGCCCCCGCGGACGAGGGCCCAGCCGGAGAGGAGCGAGAATGAGGCCGGCGCCCAGCTCGCCGCGTCGAGATCGATGTCGGGGGACGTGGAGCGCGCCGTGATCGTCACGTCGAAGGGCATGGATATCACTTCCCGGACTTGAACCCGGCGGACGTGGAGCGCAGCGTCGATGCCCTCGATGCGAAGATCCATCCTGGCCATGCAGCTCCCTCCGTCGCCGCGGTGCGTAAACCCTGACGCGGGTGGGCGAGGCTACGGGAGGGCGAAAGGGGCAGTCAACCGTTTTCCCGGCGTTTGCCGCGTGCGCACGCGAGCGCGTTGACGGCAACAGACAACTCAGGCGCATCCTTGCGCCAGCCCGCGCGCCCCGCCCCGCGTCGTCGTTCCACGCCTCCCGGACCACCTCGCAGCGCACGCGCGCGCCACCTACGCCACCCCGCATCATTGTCCAACCCCGCAACGACGCTCGTCACCCTTGTCCCTCTGCCGCAGCAGTGAACGTCATCCCCGACAGCTCGCTGCAACGACGCAAGGGACCGTCACGCCCCTCCATCCAAGCCCTCTCCCTTCGTGATCCGCAGAAGAGGACGATGCCGCGGATGCTCGACCGAGCCTTTCATCGACCTCCGTCGACGTTGACACCGTCGAACGATGATCCACGCCGCGGCTGCCGGCCCAAAGCAACGCTTCGTCTCGGCGTAGCTCCGCAAAAACAACGGCAAAACACCCGGGAAATTTGCTCCCCGAGGTATCTGATGAGCCCTCGCGGGGCCAGGGCGTGGACCCGAGGTCGATGATCTGGGCTCCGCGCAGTTCATCGAACAGGCCCGGTCAAGACTGGCAACAGCGTTGCCCATCAAGACAGCCGCGCTGCCGATTCGACTGGCGCCACGGCCTCTTCGCCGGCCTGTTTGAAAAACTGCGCCCGCGCAGTTTTTCAAACCCGAGTCCAGGGCTTGCCCTGGTCCGGGCCTTTGGGCGGACAGCCCCCGCGGGGTCCGGGGCGGCGCCCCGGCTCCCACGCCTCACGATGAGACCAATGCTCAGCCTCCGCGGGCAAAGGTATCACGCGCCGCGCCCCCGGGCAGCCGAGCGAGCAGGAACATCACGTCGTCAGGGTCAAGCCGGTGCCCGGCCGGTCCCGGCTCAGAACTCGCATTGGTTCGTCGCAGGATTACAATACGATCCTGCCGCGACGAACGGGCAGACGTCGCCGAAGTACTGCGTGCAGGGGATGCCGCAGGCGAACGCGGTGTGGGTGTAGCAGATCTGTCCGCCCGAGCAGTCGGCGTTCGAGGCGCAGCGGCAGTTGAAGTCGTCGGGGATCTGGTTGCCGTTCTCGTCGAGGCCGTCGCAGCACTCGGTGACGTAATAATCGCTCGCGCTGCAGTCGTCGTCCGCGCAGTCGGCGGCGCCGTCGCAGTCGTCGTCGAGGCCGTTCTTGCAGGCCGACGTGCCGAACTCGGGCTTGCCGGGGCCGCCATTGAGGCACGTCGCGCAGATGCCGAAGCTCGCGCAATCCGGGTCGGCGCAGTCGACGTAGACGTCGCCGTCGTTGTCCTTGCCGTCGTCGCACTTCTCCTTCGGGTTCGGCTCGATCTCGACGTTGAGCACGAAGGGCCCCTCGTTCGCGCCTTGCTCCGGGTCGACGGTGTACCCGTCGAGGAACACGTAATACGTGCCCGGATAGAGCAGCGTGAAGTCGAGCCGCGCCGACCAGGAGACGCCCGCGCTGTCGTCGTCGCAGCCGATCTCCTTGCCGGAGTTGCACTTGCCCGTGCGCACGTAGAGCGTCGAGTCGAAGCTCGTCCCGATGGAGTCGAGGTGGACCCGCGAGGGCTGGTTCAGCACGAAATAAAAGACCGCCTCGCCGGCGTCGCCGCCGCAGAAGCCCTTCGTCTCGCTCACGTTGCCCGTGGTGTCGCCCGTGTACTGTCCCGTGCCGGGGATGAGCTTCGGCGACAGGCAGTTCGCCTGCTGGAGGATGCAGATCGGGTTGTTCGCGCAGTCGGGATCCTGGCAGTCGACGAGCGTGTCGTTGTCGTCGTCGAGCCCGTTGTTGCAAACCTCGGGCTTGGGCGCGCAGTTCGGCGCGAAGAAACACGCCGGGTCGGCGCAGTCGATCTTGTTGTCGCAGTTGTTGTCCTTGCCGTCGTCGCAGACCTCGGCCGTGCAGCTCTGGCAGGCCGGCGAGACGATGCAGTTCGGGTCGGCGCAATCGATGAGCTTGTCGCAATCCTCGTCGAGCCCGCCCACGCAGACCTCGGGCGTGCCCGGCGGCTGGCAGGCGCACGGGAAGATGCCGAAACAATCGGGGTCGGCGCAGTCGACGAGGAGATCACAGTCCTCGTCGGTCCCGTCGCTGCAAACCTCGGACTTCGCCTGGCAGGAGCAGGCCGTGGAGCCGAAGCAGTCGGGGTCGTTGCAGTCGATGCTCCCGTCGCAATCGTCGTCGAACCCGTTGTCGCAATCGAGCGACTCGCTCGGCTTGCAGCCGCACGCCGGCGTGCCCACGCAATCGCTGTCGAAGCAGTCGACGATGGTGTCGCAGTCGTCGTCCTCGCCGTTCGCGCAAGACTCGCCGCCCGGCTTCGGCACGCAGCCGCAGGTGGGCGCGAGCTTGCAAGCGGGATCCGAGCAGTCGGCCACGCCGTTGCAGTCGTTGTCCGCCCCGTCGGTGCAGTTCTCGGGGCTGCCCGGAAACACCTTCGGGTTCAAATCATTGCAGTCCGTGCCGCTACACCCGAGCGGAGGAAACCCATCCCCGTCGTCGTCGCGCGGACTGTGTTGACAAAGGCCGTCCACGCAGGCGTCCGTCGTGCAGGGGTCCGCGTCGGTGCAGTCCTGGGCCACGACACACGGGGGCGCGCCGCCCACGCCGCCCTGCCCGCCGCCGCCGATGCTGGACGTCGAGGTCGCGCCCCCCACGCCGCCTTGACCGCCCGCGCCGCCCGGCCCCGAGATCGACTCCTCCGGGGGCGTGCCGATGCCGGTCCGGCTGCACGCCGCGAAGGAGAGGCCCGCGAACGCGAAGGCCGAGAGGAACGAGAGCGTCCGCGCGGGGCCACGGAACCGAGACGCGCGGGGAGCGGAGGGGAAGGTCGACATCGGGGTACTCACGTGAAGGCTCGCCCCGGCATCCCCGCGGCGGCCGTGCCGATGCTATCAAGCCGGGACGCCCCCGGGTGAAGTTCATGGCCGAGCTCGCCCGCGATCGTCCTCGCGCCCCGTGTCCGAGCAGGCCCTGACCTCCCCACGAACCTCCCTCGCCCCCGCGCGCGTGCTGCTGCGCGGGGCCGGGCCGAGCCTCGTCGTCGTGGCGGCCGCCGCGTGCGCGCAACGCGTCGCCCTGCCGCTCGCGGCCCTCTGGCTCGGCGACCGCGGCCCCCGCGACGCGCTCGTCCTGCTCGCGGTCGCGGCCGCCCTGAGCTTCGTCCGCGCCCGGGCCGCCGACGCCCTCGCGCGGCAGGTGCGCCTCCGCGTCGTCGACCTCTTCGTCGCGCCCCTCGAACACGGCGCGGTCGTCGCGATGCCGCCGGCGGCGGTCACGTCCGCGCGGCTCTCCACGGCGCTGCCCGTGCTCGTGAGCTGGGCCGTGGAGGGCGTGGCCGTCCTGTTCGCCAGCGCGATCGCCGTGCCCGCCGTCACTGCGCTGCTCGTCTCGGCGCTCGGGGCGTCGGCGCTCGCGCCGCTCGTCGCCGCGGGCTTGACGGGCGGGCTCGTCACGATGCTCGGCGCGTCGCACGTCGAGGCCGCGTGGGACGTGGTGTTCGAGCGGTCGCGCGTGCTGCTCGCGCGGGCGTCCGCGGGGTTTGCCGGCGCGGCCGAGCTCGTGGCGCACGGACGCGCGCGGGCCTTCGCCGCGGAGCTCCGGGCCGAGGTGTCGGCGTGGTCCTCGGCGGAGCTCCGCGCCCGCGCCACGAGCGCGATCACGGGCTGGGGCGCGCTGCTCGCGACGATCGCGGCGGCGCTCGGCGCGGCAACGCTCTTCGGCGTGAAGGCGTTCGAGGCCGGCGAGGGGCGCGACGTGCACCGATCGCTCCTCCTCGTGCTCGCCGCGATCCCGACGTTGCAGATGACGATCGCGGGCCTCGGGAACTTCGTCCACGCACGGGGGGAGCTCGTGGCGCTCGGGGGCATGCTCGCGAGGGGCGCGGCGGAGGGCCTTGTTGCGCCGGAGGATGCGTCCGCTCGTGCGCTCGATCCCCGCGCGGAGATCCGGCTCGACGGCGTCGGGTACGCGTATCCGCCGCGGGGAGGTGCAGACGGAGCCTCGAAGACCCACGCGCTCCGGGACGTCTCGCTCGTGCTCCCGGCCGGCGAGAGCCTCGCCGTGCTCGGCCCGAACGGCGCGGGGAAAACGACGCTGCTCTACCTCCTGCTCGGGCTCGTTCGTCCGGACGCGGGGCGGGTCCTCCTCGACGGCGAGGCGCCTCCGGGGCCGGGAACCACGCGGTTCGGCGATCGGGTCGCGTTCGTCTCGCAAGAACCGTTCGAACCCCCCGACGCGACGATCGCCGCGTCCCTGCGCGCGTTCGACGCGGATGCGCCCGACGAACGCCTCGCCGCCGCGCTCGACGAGGTGGGCCTCTGGGCCTCGCTCCGGGCGCGCGCCGGCTCCGATGCGGCGGCCCTCGCGCTTCGCCTCGGCTCGCTCTCGCGCGGGCAGGCGCGGCGCGTGATGCTCGCGCGGGCGCTCGTGCGCGAGGCGGATCTCGTGGTGCTCGACGAGCCCGAGGCCCACCTCGATGCGGCGAGCGTCGCCGAGCTCGCCGACTTGCTTCGCCGCCTCGCCGCGCGCCGCCGTGTCATCGCCGCGATCCACGATCCCGCCGTGCTCGGCTTCGCCAAGCACGTGCTCCGGCTCTCCGCATGACGCCGCCCTCGACGCTTCTCCTCGACCTGCTGCGTGATCCGCGCGCCGAAATGCCCGCGCCGACGCCCGAGGCGCACGCCGAGGCGATGCTGCGGGCGCACGTGCTCGGGCAGATCTCGCGCGCCCTCGTCGCGCGAGGGGAACACGCCATGCTCGTGAAAGGCGCGGCGCTCGCGCTCACGGTGTATCCGTCGCCTGCCGCGCGGCCGATGTGCGACGTGGATCTGCTCGTCCCGCCGCGGCGGGAGCGGGCGGTGATCGAGGTGCTCGCGGCGGCGGGGCTCGCGCTCCACGAACCTCGCTTGCGTCCCAGGAGTCGGGAGATGCTGGGCGAGACGCAGCTCGTCGCGCGCGCCGGGGAGATGCGTTTGCTCGTGGAGGTGCACGGGACGCTCGACAAGATCGTGCCGCGGCCGATCGACGTGGCGGCCGTGGAGACGCGCGCGAGCGCGGCGCCGGGGCTCCCGGGGCTCTTCGTGCCGTCGGTGGAGGATCATGCGCTGCTCGTGGCGCTGCACGCCGCGGGGCACGAGTTTCGGCACGAGGCTGCGTGGCTCGATCTGGAGCTGCTCTTGCGTGGTGGAATCGACCGGCAGGTGCTGGTGGAGCGGGCGCGGGCCTTCCGGCTCGGGACCGTGATGTTCGTCATGCTGTCGACGTTGCGCGCGCTCGGGGCCGCGAGCGTCGACGCGGAGCTCTTGCGGGCGTTCGAGCCGGGCAGGCTGCGGCGCGCGGCGCTCGTGCCGTTCTACGACGTGGGCGCGTTTCCTATCGCGCGCGGGAAGGCCGAGCTCGGCGTGCCGTGGGTGCTCGCGCAAACCCCGCTGCGGGAGGATCTCGGCGCGTGGGCGCGCGGGCTCGCGCGGTATGCGGCGGCGCGGGTGGCGGATCGGATCGTGGCGCGCTGACGGGGAGGCGCTCTCAACCGCCCTTGCGCACGTGGCCCATGCAGCGCACGAGGCCGTCGCGCAGGCTGGCGAGCGTCACGAGCTTCGACAGATCGATGCCAATCGACACCATCGTCTGCGCGACGGCGGGGCGGATGCCGGTGATCATACAGCGCGCGCCGAGCAGCTCGGCGGCGCGGACGAGCCGAAGGATGTGATCGGCGGTGGACGTGTCGATCACGTCCACGCCCGTCAAATCGATGATGGCGTCCCGCGCGTTCTTCTGCACGATCGCGTCGAGCAAGCGCGTCATGGTCTCGGCGGCGCGCTGGCTATCGACGACGCCCATCAGCGGCAGGGTGATCACGCCGTCCCAAACCTCGATGATCGGGGTGGACAGCGCGCGAATGGCCTCCTCCTGACGCGCGATGAGGTCGAGCTTGTCCCGCAGCTCTTTTTCGGTCGCGGCGCGCTCCTCGACCTCCTTGCGCACACGTTCGAGGGCCACGGCCAGGTCGGCCTTCGTCGCCTCGTCGGTGCCGAGCAGGCGCTCGACGCGGTCCTCCAGGCTCGCGTCCGAGGGCCGGATGACGAATTCGTCGTATTCATCCCCCTTCGTCGCGAACGTGACCTGCTCCGCCCAACATTGGGAGACCTTGAAGAACCGCTGGAAGATCCCCGCGAACTTGCCGCCGAGGTAACTCGAACCCCAGTTCACCCCGAGCGCCTTCTGGCAGGTGGCCTCCCAGTGGTTCCAGGAACGCACGCGCGCCTCCTTCGCCTTGGGATCGAGCGAGACGAGCTCCCAGCGGCCCCAGCCTGCGGCCGCGGCCACCTTGATGAGCTCGGCGAACCCCTGTTCGAAGGTGGGAAACTGGCAAATGTACGCCCAATCCTCCTCGACGCCGTCGCGCCCGCCGCCATGGAGCGAGAGCCGAAGCCGCTCCGTGCCCACCATGCGGTGCTGCCCCGAGAGCAGCCCTGCCAGGGTGCTCTCGGTCCAGATGAAAATGGCGGGGTTGCCCCCCATGCGTATCGTCTTCTGCTCGGTATCGTATTCGAATTCCAAGCCGCCCAGGGTCGCGCGCTCGATCATCAGCTAGTTCTCCAAGGTGCATCCTACATCGGTCCCGGACGGAAGTGCGCACGAATTCCGGAAGGTCGACGGCTGCCCGAAGTCCCATAGGGACCTCACCCGCGACAAAGCGCCGGGGCGCTGCCCCGGACCCCGCGGGGGGCTGTCCGCCCCCTCGACCCCCGACCAGCGAGGCGCTGGACCCAGGGTTGAAAAACTGCGCGGTGCGCAGTTTTTCAAACAGGCCGACGAAGAAACCGGGTTGCCAGCCGAACCTGCAGCGCGGCTATCTTGGCGGGCAACGCCGCTGCCGGTCTTGACCGGGCCTGTTCGATGAGCTGCGCGGAGCGCAGGTCATCGAGCTTGGGTCCAGCCCCTGGCTGGTCCGGGTGCAGGGGCGGATAGCCCCTGCTGGGGCCTGGGGCAAAGCCCCAGCGGGCGCCTTTCCCCACCGTTGACACGTTTCGCGCCACCATGATACGGGCTACGGCATGTCCCAGA
Organism: Polyangium fumosum; assembly: GCF_005144585.1. Classification (GTDB taxonomy): domain Bacteria; phylum Myxococcota_A; class Polyangia; order Polyangiales; family Polyangiaceae; genus Polyangium; species Polyangium fumosum. Next base: position 116,891 of record NZ_SSMQ01000031.1, read on the forward strand.
TGACCGATTTCCTCGATCGCAGGCTGGCTCGACGCTTTCGGGCCCACGACACCAATCAAAATGGTTACCTGGAGCGCCGTGATTTCGATATCTCGGCCGTGCGCATGGCCGAAGAGTTCGGCCACGGGCCTGAATCTCCTGCTCGGCAAAAGCTCGTCGAGATCAGCTTGGGCTTGTGGGAGCACCTGCGGAAGGTCGCCGACCTCGACACGGACGGGCGCATCAGCCTGGCCGAGTACAAGGCTGCGTTCGCGGCGGGCCTGCTCGAGACCGCCGAATCGTTCGATGCGGGCTACGTCCCCTACATCAATGCGGTCATGGCCGTCGCCGATCAGGATGGCGACGGCAAGCTCACCCTCTCCGAGCAGGTCCGCTGGATGGGCTCGTTGATGCACGTGCCCGAGCCCGTGGTGCGCGAGGCGTTCCACCGCATCGACAAGGACAACGACGGCCTCATCACCGCCAGTGAGCTGGTCGAGACCATTCGCGGTTATTATTTCGACGAATCGCCCGACTCTCCCGCCCACTGGTTGCTCGGCCCGCTCTATCCGTGATTTCGTCGCTCACGTTCGAGGGGGGGATGCGCTCCGATGGCGCGTGAATCGCCTACGGCGCGGCAGCGACGCCGGCCCCGTGCCTCCGGTACGCCTTTAGAAATACGCGCGCCTCGGCTTCCGTTTCGACGAACGCCACGGGGCGAATCTTGTGCGGCTCCAGGGAGCGGACGGCGCGTATCAAGAGGGTCGCCACGACCCGCGTCGTGAACGAGGCGCCGACGACCGCCGAGCCGCGGAGGACATCACGCACGTCTGCGAATTCATGGGCCGCCGCCGCGCGCCGCGCCTGCGGCGTGAGGGAGCCCATCGCCGAGACGTCCGCGATCCAAAAGAGGCCGCCCCCGGTGCGCTCGCCGAGCGCGCGGAGCGCCTCGATTTGCGTGCGCATGTCCTCGTCCATCACGTTCCCTCGGATACGGACGAGGTACAGGTCGGGCGCCTCGAACCTGTGCAGGTGCGTACCAAAGGACTCCCATCGTTCGCTCGGTGGAACGCGCATTTCCCCGGACACGTTGTCACTATACGGGAAACCCGCGTAGGTGCGCAGAAAAAAACGGGGCGAGGGCGTAGGCGGGAGCGGGGGCGGCGCTCACGCGGGTGAGCGCATATTCAATCGCCCCAGCGCGAGGTGGAGGCGCAATCAGAGGACCGCCGCGACGTCGTCGCAGCTCCAGTCGTCGACCTCCATGCAGTTCTCGAGCTTCCCGGGGCCCCACGGCGACCACCGACACGTCGTGTCGTCCATGGCCGCGCAGCCTGCCGCGGCGTCGTCGCTGAGGACGACGTCGCAGATTTGATGCGCCGAGAGGGGCTCCCACGGAACCGGATTGGGGCAGCTCCCGATTTCGCACTCCCGATGGCGCGATTGCACCAGGGCCTTGCCGTCGCCCTGCACGAGGATGAGCCGCTCGGTCTCGAAAAATTTGCCACCTGGCACCTCGATGGCGCTGAGCACGCCCGGCTGGTTCGACGTGATGAGCTTCGCGGCGCAGATCAGGGCACCCTCCGGCTCGGGATAGATGTGAATGCTCATCCGCGGGCAGTCGGCCGTCACGCCACACGCAAACAGGTCGGTATGCATCGCCCCGCCGCCTCCGGCCCCGGACGACGAGGACGACGACGAGGCGGACGAGGACGACGAGGATCCGCCGCCGCTGCCGGTCGTGGTCCCGCTGCCGCTCTCGGACGAACAAGCGGCGAAGGGAAGGGCGAACGCGAAAGCGAGGGCCGTGAAAGAAAGCGTCGTTTGGTTCGAGTCCATGCTGGTTCCTCGAACGTAAACCATCACGCACCCGTCCGAAAAGTACGGTCCAGCCGAGAGCACGATTGGCGCGATCGGATTGGTCCTGGCGACTCGATTCGGTATGTTCCCCGCGATGAACCGTGACCTCGTCCACCTCCCCTCGGCGGTGCGCGCTCGGCTCGCGCGACTCGGAGCGAACACGGCCCATGCGGCCGCCGCCGCGCGCGTGCCGCCGAGCGACGAGCTGAGCACCGAGCAGTTCTTCACCTTCTGGGAAGCGCTCGGCGCGTCGTCGCCCCCCGACGTCGGCCTCCGGTTGGCGACGGAGACGCAGGTGCACGAGTACGACATCGCGTCGCTCGCGGCGCTGCACTCCCCCGACCTCGGCACCGCTTTGGCCAAGCTCGCCCGCTACAAACGGCTTTGCGGGCTGAAGGACATGGCCATCGACACGAAGGCGAAAGAGATCGCGATTCACACGACCTACCACCACGCGCCCGGCCCCATGCCCCCGCGCCTGGTGGATGCCTCGCTCGCCTCGCTCCTCGTGCTCTTGCAACGAGGCAGCGGGCTCGCGCTCGCGCCGAAGCGCGTCGAGCTCACGCGTGCGCGCAGCGACGAGCCGATGTTGATGCGCTTCTTCGGCTGCCCGCTGCGGTTTCGCGCGGAGCGCGACGCGCTCGTCCTCGACGAGCGCCTCCTTTCGACGCCGTTCGTCACGCACAACGCCGATCTCTTGCAGGTGCTCCTCCCCAGCCTCGACCAGAAGCTCGCGCCGCTCGAACAGGGCTCGCTCGTCGAGCAGGTCCGCGCGGTCGTCGCGCGCCGCATGTCGGGCGAGCGGCCGAGCCTCGCGAAGGTGGCGCGCGAGCTCTCCCTCAGCACGCGCACCTTGCAGCGGCGGCTCGGCGAGCTCGGGGTCAGCTATCAGCACGTGCTCGACGACGTCCGGCACCACACGGCGCTGCGCCTCCTGCGCAAGGACGACGTCGACGTCAACGAGATCGCCTTCCTGCTCGGCTTCGACGAGGTCAACTCCTTCACGCGGGCATTCCGCGCCTGGGAGGGGACCACGCCGCACCGTTGGCGTGATTCGATTTCATTGTGGCGCGATCGGATTTGAGGACGGGCGCTCCGGGCACGATACTTCGTGCATGCGTGAAAACAACTCGCAGGTCTGGTTCATCACCGGAAGCTCGCGTGGCCTCGGCCGCGCCCTCGCCCTTGCCGTGCTCGCCGCCGGGCACCGTGTCGTCGCCACGGCGCGCAAGCCCGCCGATCTGGAGGGCCTCGTCCACCGATACGGCGACCGCGTGAAGGCGGTCGCGCTCGACGTCACGCAGCCCGAGCAGGCCGTGCGCGCGGTCCAGCAAGCGGTCGACGCCTTTGGCCGCATCGACGTGCTCGTCAACAATGCGGGCTACGCCAACATCGATTCGGCCGAAGACATCCCGCTCGACGACTTCCGCGCCCAGATCGACACCAACTTCTATGGCGTCGTGCACGTCACGCGCGCCGTGCTGCCCGTCATGCGCAAGCAACGCAGCGGGCGCATCTTGCAGATCAGCTCCATTGGCGGACGCCGCGGGGGCACGCCGGGCCTGAGCGCGTACCAGGCGGCGAAGTTTGCCGTCGCGGGCTTCAGCGAGGTCGTCCTCAAAGAGGTCGCGCACCTCGGCATTCAGCTCACCATCGTCGAGCCCGGCGGCTTTGGCACCGACTGGGCGGGCAGCTCGATGAAGATCTACACGACGCAGCCCGATTACGAAGCCTCCGTCGGCGCGCTCAACAGGCAGATTCGGGGCAACCCCGCTGCGGCGCGCGGCGTGCCCGAGAAAGCGGCGAAGGTGCTGCTCGCGCTCGCGTCGATGGAGAAGCAGCCGCGACGCCTGCTCCTGGGGAGCGACGCGTACGTGCTCGCCAAGCTGGATCTGCAAGAGCTGGGCGAAAACGACGAGGCCAACCGGGCCCTCAGCGCGAGCACCGACGCCGACGGCTTCCCCGATTTCGCCGACACCGACGTGGGTCGGGCGATGCTGAAGCTGCCCCGCCCTTGAAGAGCCCCCAAGAGAGGACACCATGGACCTGCACCTGAAAGACAAGCGCGCGCTCGTGACCGGATCGAGCTCGGGCATTGGCGCGGAGGTGGCGCGGTTCTTGGCCCGCGAGGGCGTCGCGGTCGTCGTGCACGGTCGCAATGCCGAGCGCGCGCAGGCCGTCGCGGACGAGATCACCACGAGGGGAGGGCGCGCGGCCATTGCCCTCGGGGACCTGTCGACCGCCGAGGGCCTGGACCACGTCATCGACGCCGCCGCGCGCGCGTTTGGCGGCATCGACATCCTGGTCAACAATGCGGGCGGCGCGACGAACGTGGCGCACGCGTCGTGGTTCGACGCGCCGCTCGAAGAATGGCTCGACGAGTACAGGAGCAACACGCTCCCTGCCGTGCGGCTCGTGCAGGCCTTCGTGCCGGGCATGCGGGAGCGCCGGTGGGGCCGCGTCATTCAGATCTCGTCGCGCAATGCGATCTCCCCGCACGCGCAACTGGCTGCCTACGGCGCGTCGAAGGCGGCGCTCAACAATTTCACGTTGAGCTTGTCGAAGGCCCTGGCCGGCACCGGCGTGACGTCGAATGGCATCATGCCCGGTCTCATCTACACGCCCGCCCTCGACGGGTGGTTCCGCGAGATCGCCGCCAAGCAAGGCTTGACCGAGCCCGCCGAAGGACGTGCGTGGGTGCTGAAAAACGCGGTGCATCAGACGGTGGATCGCCTCGGCGTGCCGGCCGATATCGCGGAGGCCGTGTGTTTCCTCGCGAGTCCGCTGACGGACTTCATGACGGGCACGACGTTTCGTATCGACGGAGGGGCCACGCCCACGGTGTGACGACGAGGGGAACGCCCTGATTCCGTTGGCACAGCGGGAGGTCCGCCATGGGGCCTCCCCAAAGACCCTTCCGAACGCCGGGCCCCCGTGACGGGGCTTCCCCATGACCGTTCCCCAACGCCGGGACCTGGCGATGGGGCCTCCCCATGACCGTTCCCCAACGCCCGGGACCTCGCTTTGGGGCCTCCCCATGACCGTTCCCGAGCGCCCGGACCTCATTTTGGGGCCTCCCCGCTCCATTTTGGAGCAGCCTGCGCTCCATTTTGAAGCGCATCGCCGGTCCGAGAAGCGTGGCTCGTCGCATGTGGACTCGCTCCTGATGCGCTCACGACCTTCGCGTGATAGCTCACCATGCCTATGTGGCTGTCCCGAGACGAGCTGCCCTGGTCGCGTCGCCTGCTCGCGCTGGTGAGCATCACCTTCGCGTTGGCCGCGTGGAACGGTGTCTATCTCCGCTCGGCCCCCGTCTTCTTGCTGGGGATGGCCGCGCTGCTGCTTCATCTGGCGCACCCGGCCGCGCAGCTCACGGTGCGCGCGGTGTTAGGGGCGTCGGTGTTCGTCGGTGTCGCCCATTTCCCATGGCACGCGGGCTTCCACCTGCATAGCCACCTGGCGAACAAGAGCTTCGGGGTCGTCGCGGCGGGCTGCGCCTTGCTCGCGCTCGGCGGAGCAGGGCTGCGCACGCGGCCCGAGCGCCTCTTCGCCCCCGTGGCCTTCCGCCGCACGCTGCTTGTCTCCCTCGTCGCCGCGCTCGTCCAGATGCTCTTGCTCTCCTTCGTGGCGATGTACGACGCCGGTGGGGGGCACACGCGGCGCGTGGTGTTCGATCTCGCTTGCCTCGCCGCGCTCGGGTTGGGCGCCATGGGCACCTACAGGCTGCGGTCCTGGGCCCCGATCCTGACGTGGATCACGACGGCAGCGCTGGCGGTGCTGGTTGCATTCGAGGCCTACCAGGTGCGCGTGGCCGGCAAGGTGCTGCTGCACGTCAACGGCGTGTTCGGGGAGATGACTCCCTATTGGATCACGACGTCGGCAACGCTGCTCGTGGTCATGCTGCCGCTGCTGGCGGCCATCTTCCGCGGTAGCGCCGACCGATCTGCACACGGCGCGTAGCGCTGGGACGAGAGGTCCAGGCGCTTCAGGGGCGCACGGTGGTGAGCGCGAGGGAGCGGGCGTCGGGGAGCCTTGCGGGGCCCGTTTCCAAACCCGTTCCCGCTTCCGCTCCCGCTTCCGCTTCCGCTTCCGCTCCCGCTTCCGCTTCCGCTCCCGCTTGCCGCTTCCGCCTCACGGCAACGGGAAGCCGGCGTGCCACGTGCCGTCGGAGCTGCTCTGCCACGACGCGAGATAGGCCAAGTTGCTTATGGCGTCGATACCGATCACCTGGAGGTTGCCGCTGTTGCCCGGGGCGACGGCGATCGACGAGAGGCGCACGCCGGGGCCCGGCAGGACGAAGCCGGGGTGCCACGTGCCGTCGGAGCTGTTCTGCCACGACGCGAGGTAGGGCAAGCGATCCGCACCGCCGAGGCCGACCACCTGGAGGTTGCCATTGTTGCCGTTGGCCATCGCGATCGACGACAAGAGGGCCACGTTGGGGCTCGGCAGGGCGAAGCCGGCGTGCCACGAGCCGTCGGAATTGTTCTGCCACGACGCGAGGTAGGGCAAGGAGTCGACGGCGCGAATGCCGACCACCTGGAGGTTGCCATTGTTGCCGTTGGCCATCGCGATCGACGAGAGGGCGACGGGAGGGGCTCCCGGTGGGGCGCCTGGCGCCGTGGCGCTCGGCAGGGCGAAGCCGGCGTGCCACGAGCCGTCGGAATTGTTCTGCCACGACGCGAGGTAGGGCAAGTTATCCAAGGAGCCGAGGCCGACCACCTGGAGGTTGCCGCCATTGCCCGGGGCGACGGTGAGCGACGGCAAGAGGCGCACACCGGGGCTCGGCAGGGCGAAGCCGGCGTGCCAACTGCCATCGCCGCTGTACTGCCAGTCCGCGAGGTTGGGCAAGGCGTCGGCCCTGCCAATGCCGATCACCTGGAGATTGCCCCCATTGCCTTGCGCGGCGTAAATCGACAATAGCTTCGCGTTGGCGGCTACGTCCCTTGCGGTCACCAAGAACCCGGCGGCGACGGCTGCGGCAAGAAGGATGCTCCTGATCATGATAGCCCTCCCCATCGAGCGTGGTTCAGCGTCTGAATCTCACCTGCGGAGTCCATGCAGCCGGACGCTCTGGACGCAAGCCGGTCCCCCGCAGTGCCAAGAGCACGCGGATCGGCGCCGAATCCCGCTGGGGTGCGGCGCGGCGTGCCGGACGACGTCGCCGCCTTCCGGCGTCCTGCCGAAATCGCCGCGGCGGTATCAGGCGAGAGGATTCGAGTGGCAGGAAGGCGAATGCTGACGCCTACGCGTTGCGGTGCGGCCCGGGGTCGCCGGCGCGGGAGTCCTTCGCGTCGAAGGGCTTGGTCAGCAGGTGCACGTCATCGTCGTGGAAGGGTGATCAGCGAGAGGGCGCCTGGGTCGTTCGCGTCTTGCTCGGCCCATCTTCGAGACAGCGCCGGGGTCTTGGGCAGCTTGCGCGGCGCAATTCCCGCCCTCGACGCCCTTTTTTGTCCCCAGCAGGATATCGACGGTCACGACGCGAGGGTGCGTGGCTCTACCTCCAACGTCACGCGCCGCGCTTGGCGCATGACGCTCGATTCAGCTTTCGAAGCCCCCACAGCAATGGCAACTCGATGGGTTGCCGAAAGGATGATTGAAACCATGCCCCGTAAGCATCTATCCTCGCTCATCTCCGCGTCGATCGTGGCGGTGTTTGGCGGAGGCCTCTGCATGACGCTGGGCTGTGCGGCCGCAGATCCCGATGGCCTCAACGCGGAGGAGATCGTCGACGAGGCCGAGGAGGCGCTCACCGGTTTCAGCGCCTTCACGGCGCAGAGCACGACCAACTTTACCGGCACCACGATTTCGCCCGACCCCTCGGAGAGATGCTTCCTCAGCGGGGTGGCAGGCAATCTCAACCAAGGCCTCTGGGTCGGCGGTTCTATCAGCATGAAAGCGGCGGCCCGCGTGAGTGGGAGCACGCTCTTTGCACACGGAGGCGCATTCACGGATCAGCACAACGCACGGGTCCCGTACAACAATCTCGTCAAAGCCAGCACGGCGTGCCTCCCCAGCAGCTACGTTGCAAGCGCCATGTGGTCGAGTAATAGTGGTGGTACTTCCCCTCCCGTCTGGATCGCCGCCCTGGGCACCAGCCTGCGGCAATGCTTCCTCACCGGCGTGACCGGCGTCGATGGCTCGTGGAACAGCTCCACCAGATTCGCGCGCGTCGTCAAGATAACGACGACGGATGCCACCCACTCGTCGACCGGATGGTATATCGAAGGCAACCTCATTGACGATGTCAGCGGCTCGCACGCTACCATCTCGGCCGATTGCGCGGACTTCCCGACAGGAACGGAGTTCGCGTCGGGCATGGCGTATGCCACCGAGGACGGGACCACGAGTGTACCCATCGGGGGGTCCTTGGGCTCCCCCGTCGTCAAGGGATGCGCCCTCACCGAGATCAATGGCGCGTTCAATTTGAACAACGCGAGTGAAGGCATCGTGATAACGGCTCCCAGCGTCAATACCGGGTTATGGACAATCACCGTTACCAACAGCAGGTTGGGCAGGTGGGCATGCGCGAAGTAAGGCACCGCCCGCTGGGGAATTGTGGGTGACTCTCCCGCCGATCAGGGCCAAGCCCGACGGCGCTCGTATACGCTCGGCTCCGCTCGCCCTGCGTCCTGCGGGGCGTTCGGGGGCCGATTTCAGCGCAGCGTCCGCACGTCGATCCCCTGCCGCTCGACGTAGCGCCGCACCCGGCCGCGCGTGACGCCGAGGCGGGCCGCGGCGCGCGCGACGTTGCCGTGCTCCGCGCGGAGCGCCGCCTCGATCGCCTCGGGCTCGGGCGCCGGCGCCTCGGGCCGCGCGTCGACTTCGGACTCGTCTGCGGAAGCGAGCGCGCGCCCGGCTTCCTCGTCGAGATCCGTCGCGAGGATGCTTCCGTGGTGAGCGGCCATCGCCGAGAGCGCCGCGATTTTCGACTCGGCCAGGAGTTCGCGCACGTTGCCGGGCCATGGCCGGAGCATGCAGGCCTCGACGAATTCGGCGCCCGCCGTGACCTTCGCGCGGGTCGTCGTCGAGGACGCGAGCGCACGCTCGATGAGCCACGGGATCTCCTCGCGGCGCTCGCGGAGAGCCGGAAGTCGCACCTCGGGGCGGCCGATGCGGAAGTACAGATCCCCACGGAATCGCCCCTCGGTCACCTCGACCCGCAGGTCCTTGTGCGTCGCCGCGCACACGCGCACGTTGACCTCGATCGGGGTGACGCCGCCGAGCGGCATGACCCGCTTCGTCTCGAGGACGCGCAGCAGCTTGGCCTGCACGCCCAGATCGAGCTCGGCGACCTCGTCGAGGAACAACGTCCCGCCGTTGGCCGCCTGGACGAGGCCCAGCGTGTCCGTCACGGCGCCGGTGTACGCGCCGCGGCGGGCGCCGAAAAGGATGCCCTCGGCGAGCTCCTTCTGGATCGTGGCGCAGTTGACCGCGACGAACGGGCGGCTCAAGCTTTGCCCCGACGCGGTGTGGAAGGCCTCGGCGCAGAGCTCCTTGCCGGTGCCCGTCTCGCCGAGGATGAGGACACTCGCGCCGCTCAGCGCGATGAGCGCGATGCGGTCGCGTAACATCAGCAGCGAGCTCCCCATCACCACGCCGTCGCGGACCACGAGCCCGCGGGCCTCGTACGGCCGGCGGTCGCCGACGGGGAGCATCACGGTGTGTCCGATTCGCACCACGGGCGCGCTCAGGCTGCGCGCGCTCTGCACCCGCCGCCCATCGACGAACGTCCCGTTTCGGCTGCCGAGATCGCGCACCGTCCAGCGAGCGTCGTCGAGCTCGATGCGGACGTGCCGCCGCGACACGCGACCGTCCAGGATCCCCGCCGCCGCGAGCTCGTCGCGGCCCACCTCGAGCGTGTGCTCGCCCTCACCGCACGCGAGCACGTGGTGCTTGGGCTGCTCGCCGGAATGCACCACCCAAAGCCCTGGGTGGGTCGTCCCCATCGTGTCCGGGGCGAACTCCAGCGCGTCGTCGAGCGTCTCGGTCTTCAACGTGGGCAGTGTACGCCGATACCCGCCGGACGGCATGGTCAGCGACGCGCGTGGGAGGAGCCGCCCGCGGTGGGGGCGAGCTGCCGAAGGTGCCAGGCCTGGAGGAAGAGCTTGCGCTCCGCGGCGCTCAACGCGTCGCGGAGCCCCCCGAGTAGCACCGGCTGGAGCACGGTGAACGTCACGCTCGAGTAGAGGAGCGCGAGCGTGGTGTGCGGATGCGCGAGGTGTACGCCTCGCGCGTGGAGGACGAAGCGGCCCGCCTCGAGGCTGAAGGAGCGAGGGATCCACCCCACGAGCTCGAGGAGGAAGGGGACGACGATCGCGAGCCCTCCGAGGAGCCCTACGAGCCAGCGCTCGCGTCGCTCCGCGTGGAGCGTGAACCAGATGGTCGTCGTCGCCGCCGCGGTGGGCGTGAGGACGAACGGGCCGAGCCAGCAGCTCAGCGCCCCGCACGTCGCGGCGACCCCCGTGGCGAGCACGATCAGTTGCCTCGACGTGGCGCCGCGGCTCCGCCAGATCCAGACGGCGTAGAGCGCGGAGAGCACGCAGAGCACCGACGCCGCGGCGCACGACCACACGTCGAGGATACCCATCCACGCGACGACGGGGATCGTCGCGGTCCAGCCCACCAGGGCGTAGATGCCGAAACGCGCGGTGTAGAGCCGGCTCGTGCGTGCCGACTCGGCCATTTCGGCCTCGACGCTCGGCGGCAGGTGCTCGGGGGGCTCGAGCAGCAGTTTCACGAGCAGCGCGCGGGCGTCGGCCTCCTCGGGATCGAGCGCGAGCGCCTGGATCACCTCGCGCATCGCCTCGGCGCGCGTGGCCGCGGCCGCGCCGGCGTTCTCTGGCCGCCGCGCGCGCTCGAATGCCTCTCGGGCGCGCTGCACGTGGTGCGCGGCGAGCTCGCGGCGGCGCTCGAGGTCCCGATCGCCGTCGAGGTAACGCTCCACGGTGTCGCAGAGCTCGCGTGCGCTCGTGAATCGCCGAGCCCGCTCGATGGAGGTCGCGCGGACGCAGATCGCATCGAGCTCCGGCGGAACGTCGGGCGCCACGGCGGACGCGCGAGCGTCGGCGCCGCGCAGCGTGGACTCGGTGATCTCCTCGCGCGTGCCCCGGTGCAGCGGGCGGAGCGTCAGGATCTCGTAGAGGATCGCGCCGAGGGAGTACACGTCGGTGCGCGCGTCCTGGCTGTTTTCCACGCCGAGCATCTGTTCGGGGGACATGTACGCGAGCGTGCCCACCATGCCCTCCTGACGCGCGAGCTCGGCCCCTGGGACCGTCACCGGCTGGGCCGGGGGTTTGGGGGGCTCCCCCATCGTGATGGGCGTGCCCGTCGCTCGATCGGCGACGAGCTTCGCGACGCCCCAGTCGAGCACGTACACCTCGCCGAAGGCGCCGAGCATGATGTTGGACGGCTTCAAGTCACGGTGCAGCACGCCGCGGGTATGCGCATAGTCCACGGCGAGGCAGACCCGGACGAAGGCCTCGAGCAGCCGGCGCCTCGTGTGGCCCGCCTGGATCGACGCATCGCCTCGGGCGAGCCCTCGCAGCACCTCCGCGAGTGTATGTCCCTGGACCCTTCGCATCGTGAAGTACGGCTTGCCGTCGGCGCCGATACCCATGTCGTAGACCGGCACGACCGACGGGTGCTCGAGCTGGCCCTGCACCCGCACCTCCCGAAAGAACCGCCGTTCCTCGCGCCCTTTCCCGGCGACTCCCGTGAGGAGCGTCTTCTGCGCGACGTCGCGCCCGATGGCCTCGTCGCGGCAGAGGTGCACCTCTCCCATGCCGCCGACCCCGAGCATTTCGCGGATCTGGTACCGCTTCCCGGGCCCCAGGAAGGTCGAAACGTCGCCGTCGTGCTCCGAGACCGTGCCGAGCGGCTCGACATGTTCGGCCACGACCGTCGCCGCGCGCCAAAGCGACTGCTCCGACGTGTAGCCGATGGTCGCGTCGTTTTTCGTCTGCTCTCGCGGCTCGCCGGCGGAGGAAGCTTCGGCAGGGAGGGTGTGCATGGCGCGCCAGTCTACTTCCTTCCTTACCAGCGCGTCGCCTGCGTGATCGCGAAGAACAGGCCGGTGGAGATCAGATACGCGCCGGCTGCGAGGGATTCGTTTGCATTCAGCATGAAGCGGCTCATGAGGGCTGGCCGGCCAGTGGCCGGCCAGGGGCCGGAGGCGCCTCGCGGCCGCGCGCGGGGGGCGCGTCACGCGGGAAATCGAGCACAAACGCGGCTCCACCTGGTGGGTACGAGGCTTGCTGAGAGGCCGACCGCGACGCCGGACGGGCCGGCCGCGCCTTCGACACCAGCCACAACGCAAGCTTCGTATGAAACAGAAACCTTCACGCCGCGTGCTCCCCCTTTCGCTCTCGCTCCTCATTGCCGCGCTTTCGCCCGTCGGGTGCGCAGCCGACGTCGGCGCGCCTCTGGAAGAAGAGGAGCTTTCCGAGGCTCGGCAAGAACTCCAGGTGCCTCGAGGGCTCTACGTCGCCGCCAACGACGCGATCCACAAGCGTGGCGCGCTCGGCCCCGCGACGGGCAACGACTGGTACGCCCAGCTCGCCGTCCACGGGGTCAGGGCAATGGCCATTCACCATGGCGAGCTCTACGTCGTCGCCGACAACGAGCTCTACAAACGCGACGCTCTCCATTCCGGAAATTGGATCCACGTCGGCCCGGCCTGGGGCGCCACCGCGATGGCTTCTTACAACGGCTCGCTTTACATGACCACCGACACCGGGCTCTTTCGGCGCGGCGCCACCGGCCCCGAGACGGGCAACGACTGGACCTACGTCGGCTCCGCCTACGGGGTCACTGGCATGGCGGCCCACGACGGGTCGCTGATCGTGGCCTCCAACAACAAGCTCTGGAGGCGTAACGCCATCGGCGCCACCCCGGGCACCGAGTGGACCTATGTCGGCGACGTTTTCGGGGCCACCGGCCTGACGAGCTACAACGGGTCGTTATACGCGGCCGCCAACAACGGGATATGGAAGCGTGGCAAAATCGGCCACGAAACGGGCAACGACTGGTCCTATGTCGGCGAGGCCTACGGGGTCGTCAGCATGGCGGCCAGCGGGGACAGCGCCCAGGTGCTAGGCCCGGCGCGCTGCGGCGATCGGGTGCGCCTCCGGTCGAAGATGGGCGACTACCTGCACCGCCCCGAGGGCCCGGAACGCGCCACCACGTGGGGGAGCGGCATCGGCAATGTCTGGACCGTCGAGTGCATGAACAATGGGAACATCCAGCTCCGGTCGCGGCTGGGCGACTACCTGCACCGCGCCGGCGCAGGCGCCTATCCGCCCATCACCACCAATAACCAGCAAGGCGAGTGGACCGTCGTCCCGACCGCCAACGGGCGTTTCAAGCTGCGGTCGTCGCAGAACGACTATCTGTCCCGGACCAACCAGAACGACGGGCTGCTCCTCGCCTCCTCGGGTCACGACGAGTGGACGGCGGAGGTCATCGCGATGGGCGCTGCCGCCTGCAATGACGTGGTTCGCCTCCGGTCGTCGCAGGGCGATTATCTGACCCGCCCCGACACCCCGTACGGCGTCGCCGCCGCCCCTGCTGGCGTCGGCAGCGCCTGGGTCATCGAGTGCACGGACAACGGGACGATCCAGCTCCGGTCGTGGAAGGGCGACTACCTGCACCGCCCCGACGGCCCGGAGGGCGTCACCACCTGGGACCAGGGCGGGTGGAAGGTCGAAAGCCTCTGGACGGAGACCGTCCGTCTTCGGTCCTGGAAAGGCGATTTCCTGAAACGCGCCGCCACGTCGCCGGGCATCACCACGGGGAATGCGGACGCGGGTACGGGCGAGTGGCTCGTGCAGCCGTTCGTCGACCCGGCTCCTGTGCCGAAGATGAGGCTCGCCAACGAGGACGTGGACGACGACGGCACGCGGGAGCTCTTGCTCGTCGTGGAAAACCCCGAGGGCGGTGGGTACGCCGTGAGTGATCCTTTCGTGATCGCCGAGGCGCTGCCCCACCTGGGTTACAGCCTCGGCACGGGCAGGGATTTCTGGGATTCGCTGAGCCCCATCCAGCAAAAGAGCCTGCACACGACGGTCTCCGAGATCTTGCCCTCCCAAGAGCTGGGCACGGCGATCGAGGTGAACGAGCTCCTTTCTGGGCGCGCGATGCTGCCCACGGCCGGGCGCACGTACGAGGTGAGCTGGTTCGACGGCGATTTCGAGAAGTCGCGGGGGAACATCAAGGTATCGGGGTCGGTTCTCACGGCCGGCTGCTCGTGGAACGCGCTCGGCGGTATCCCTTACAACACGGAGGTGCAGCTCGTCTCCGGCGCCGCGGCCGTGAGTTTCACGGATACCGGCGTGGCCTTCGGCGCCGAAGCGAACCTGGTCGTCTTGACGAGGGGCGTAGGTGATCCGGATGGGACGACGGGGGCGGTGAACATCGGGGCCGGCGTCGGCCTTTATGGCGAGCTGAAGTATGGCCAGAATGGGCAATACGGATTCAACGTGCCGCTCGTCGTCATTCCCGTCGGCGTGTCCGTGTACGTGAAGGGCGAAGACGCGGTGGATGCGTGGAACGCCGTGCGCGGCTGGTCGGGCGGCGGCACGTTCGAGGCGTCGAGGCACGTGACCCAGTGGGGGATCGACTGGACCCACCAGGGGAGTTTGGTCGCCATGAATGCGTTCGACGACTCCGCGCTCGTCGTCAACCATATGGCAGGCAACACCTACATACGGGCGGTGGACGCCAGTCGTGAGACGTTGATCTGGCTGCAGGGAACGCAGCCGGTCGTGGGCGGAGCGATCAACACCGCCGTCCATCAGATCAGCGACGAGATGATCTCCCCGACCGGAAACGCCGCCGCCGAGCTCGTGACCTGGTCGAAGTCGGCGGGATCGGTCGTGGAATCGGGCTACGGCACGGTGGAGGGCTGGATCTCTTCCACCGTCGCTGACGCCGCGGACTGGTTCTGCGGTTGGCTCGGCTGCTGATTGGCATACGGCCATGGGCTCGGCGGCGGAGGTTCGAGCGTGCCTGGGCGTGGCAGAGGCACTTAAGAACCGGTGGATGATAAGTGGCGCGATTCGCTGGCCCCTATCATCGCTCCCCTGCACCGGCTGACGCGACGGTGAAGCGTAAAGCGGGCCGTCCTTTCCCGGGCGGCCCGCCGCTTTCGCCGAGCGTCCTGAGCATGGGTCTCATCGTGAAGCCGCTTCGCTGGGGCTTTGCCCCAGGCCCCAGCAGGGGCTATCCGCCCCTGCACCCGGACCAGCCAGGGGCTGGACCCGAGGTCGATGAACTGCGCGATGCGCAGTTCATCGAACAGGCCCGGTCAAGA